>NZ_CP036455.1:1431048-2862096 GCF_004323735.1 Streptomonospora litoralis
CCTCGGGAACTGCTCGATGATCGGGGCGTAGTCCTCGTCGGTCTCGCCGGGGAAGCCGTAGAGGTAGGCCCAGATGACGGTCAGCCCCAAGGACTGGGCGTCCCGCAGCATGCGTACGTTCAGGCAGCCGGAGACGCCCTTGTCCATGATCTTCAGCACCTTGCTGCTCAAGCTCTCGACCCCGGGCTGAATGCAGACCACACCCCCCTTCGAGACGACCTCAAGCTGCTCGTAGCGCAGGTTGGCCTTCATCTCATACATCAGCCGCAGATCGATGTCCTCATCGGCGAGCCGTGGCAGGAGCGAGTCCAGGTAGGCCATGTCGAGGATGTTGTCCACGATCATCACGTCGAGGATCCGGTGGCGCTTCGCGAGTGTCACGAGATCGTCGATGAACTGGTCCGGCCGCTTGCTGCGGAACATCATGCTGGCGCCGTTGAGCCCGCAGAACGTGCAGTGGTGTTTCTCGCCCCACCAGCAGCCGCGCGAACTCTCGATGACCAGCCGGGGCTCCAGCCAGAACCGGGCGTGCGACTTCGCGAACTGCTCGAAGTACTCGTCGTAGTGGGGCAGGACCATCGCGGCCGGCGGCAGCGGCTTGGCGCTCACCTCGTTGTACACCGAGGTGCCGCTCTCGTCCCGCCAGCACAGGCCCGGTACGGCCGCGAAGTCGGCTGCCTCCTCGCGCAGCGCGCGCAGCAGCCCCGGCCAGGCCAGCTCTCCTTCGCCGCGGACCACGTAGTCGATGAAGGTGAAGTTGCGGTGCAGCGCCTCTCCCATCGGCCCTTCGCAGTTGGCGCCGCCGAACACGGTCACCGTCCCGGGCGACAGTTCCTTGAGCCGCCGAGCGACCGCCAGGGAGGCCGTGAGGGTCTGGAACGTGGTGGTGAAGCCCACGACATCGGGCTCGCCGGCGGCGATGCGCCCGGCGAGTTCGTCGGTGAACTCCTCGACGTGCTCGTGCAGCCACAGCGTGGTCTGCGTCCGGCTTTCCTGGTTCGTGCCGTGTGCGAGTTCCTGCCCGGGTTCGTCCGCCTGGGGGCCGAACTTCTCCAGGAACTCCTGCACCTTCCATTGCGGATCGTGGTAGAGGGCCGAGGAGAAGACCCAGTCCCCGGTCCCGATGTAGCAGCTTTCGAGGTCGTAGTACCGGTAGTCCTCGTAGTCGAAGTCGGGGAGGCGCGACGTGATCCAGTCCACGAAGTCGAGGTTTCCGTACACCACGTCGACCTGGTCGTCGGGAAACTCCTTGAGCGTGAGGCTCTTGAGTAGTCCGAGTGCCAGAGATGGAAACCCGATCGGACTCCACGGCACATTAGCGAGCACAATGTGCATGATTCTCCTACGTTGATCTCGCGAATTCCTTGGCGACGGCGTCGAGCCCCTCCGACAGTTCCTCGGTCGACTTTCCCGAGACTTCCTCGTTGGCGCGAGCGAGGAGGTAGCAGAAGAGGAACCGCTCGGCCAGATTGAATCCCATCGTGTAGAGACAGCTGTACAGCAGGCTCGTCTGGATTCGGTACGCCAGGAAATCCGGGTTCCGGTGCAGGAGGTCCGACATCTCCGCGGACAGGTCCCGCGCATGGAAGCTGCTCGGTGACTGCGAGGCGTCGCGGTCCTCGTTGAAGTCGTCGAGAGTGGGCCCGTCGTGGGTGACGGTTCCGGCTCGGCACTCTTCGCGCAGCGCGCCGAAGTGCCGCTGGATGATATCGACCCAGGCGCGAGCCGGCTCGTCGCCGGCGGACGGCACCGGTGACTCGGCGCAGTTCCGGACGAACTCCCGGGCCTGCGCGCCGAGTTTGTCGTAATAGGCGGCGCAACGGCGCTCGAAGGAATCGGGGTCCTTGGCTTGCGCGTTCTTGGCGCCTTCGTAGTGTGAGCGGTAACTGAGCAGCCGCAGACTGAGCAGTTCGCCGAAGCCGCGGGACGACAGCTGCCGCTGCTCGGACTCCAGCACGGTGGCTCCGGCGTTGGCGACCATCAGGCGCAGGGCGAGCAGGTACGCCTCGGCGGTGTCGTCGCCGATCGCCGAAGCGGTTCGCGCGAGAACCGGTGCCACGGCGCGGAAGAGGCGCTTGGCGGCGGCGTCGAATCCTTCACCGCCGACTCCGGCGTTCCACAGCGGCGAGGGGGCCTCCTCCAACGGGAGTTCCGCCGCGGTCGAGGGCAGGCCGCGGCCTTCCGCGGCCTCCCGGATTCGCGCACGCGCCTCGCCGGAGGTGGCCGTGTCGGACGCGAGGCTGATCTGGAGGCAGTCGAGCCCGTCCGCCCGGTCCCATGTGCGCACGAAGTAGTAGTCGCCCGGCCAGGATGGCCGCCCCGGCCCGAACAGGTCGGTGATGAAACCGCGGATGGTCCGCGGCGGCGTCGCGCCACCCCGGTCGAGGGGGACCGTCGCAAAGACGTGCACACCAACCTCCATAGTCACGGGACACCTCGCTCATGGGGTGCCGGGCCCCGGGCGCGCCGCTGCCGGCGGGCGCGCGTCCGATGAACGGCGCCCGACGGCAGCGGCTTTCCCCGTCCCGGTCAGGACGACGACGACGTCGAGCTGCACGTGCAAGCGCAGCCGACACACGACGCCCCCATGACCTGCGACAGCGTCTCCTCGCTGTGGTTCAGATCTTCGATCAGATCCGAGATCTCCAGCGCATTCAGGTCGAGCTCATTCGTGGCATCCACTTGAATCACCTCCCTTCATGCATCCGGGTAGTCGCTGCCGTCGGACGCGCATTCGATGAATGGCGCCCGACGACGGCGACTTTTCGCGTCCGGTTAGGACGAGGAAGACGAGGACGAGCTGGTCGTGCAGCCGGTGGTCGTGCACGAAGCCGCCATCACCTGCGACAGGGTCTCGTCGTTGTAGCTGGAATCCTCGATCAGGTCCGAGATCTCCAGCGCGTTCAGGTCGAGCTCATTCGTGGCGTCCACTTGAATCACCTCCCTTCGTGAGTTGTGAATACACTATCGGAAAGGATGAGAGTGATGGCAAGAATCGATGGGGAAAAATGTCCGGCAAGCCGCGGCCGAATCCGGCCACCGCGGACGTCATCCGTTGAATTCGTCCTGCAGTTCGGCCAGCGAGCGCTGGATGACATACGCCAGGAATGCCTCGGCCGCCGGCAGGATCCCGAGGCGGTTGTTGGTCGTGTGAATGTAGTTGGCCAGGCAGTGGGCATACGGCGTTTCCTCGAGTGCGAGCTCCGCGAGATCACCGCCCGCCGATCCGGCCTGCACCATGCGGGTGGAATGCAAAGCCGCGGCGTAGGTGTCGTGGAAAACGTCGGTCACACCGTCGCGCCATACCGCGCCGCACAGTCTCATCACATTGCTGCGCGTCTTTTCGTACATGCCTGCCCATTGCTTGTCGTAGCCGGGCGGCACCCATCTGCGCCAATCCTCCTCGTAGGAGCTGAGGAAGTGTCGGCTCTGCTCCATGCCCAGACCGGAGCCCTTGAGGGACATGGCCATGACGCGGATGGCCAGTCCCGCCGGCGACGCCTTGAGTTCGGCATCCGTGCGGTCGGCGAGGAGGTCCAGCACCGCGGTCGACGTGGACCGGAAGAGCTCTTCGGCGATGCGGAGCCCAGTGGTTCCGCCGTACTTCGCGTACTCGGGCGAGTAGACCGCGTCTTCGACGGTGCCCGCCGCCCGGACCTCCAGGGGTTTCGCTCCTTCGAGGCCGGCCAGGCCGGGCTGGTTGGCAGACTGCTCCTCGTACTCGGCGGCCTCCTCGGCGGTGAGCGGCTGTACCGCCGCGGCCAGTGCGCTGCGCACCGACTCGACCGTCTCCTCCGAAGCCCGGTGCAGTCGGAAGCGGATGTGCGGACCGCCCTGCCAGTACCGCAGGTACCAGAAGCGGTCCCGCATTCCGGCGTCCCGCACGACCGGGTGGATCACATCCCGCAGGAAGGCGGGCTGCCGCGACATCGGCAGGTAGACGTGGAGCGGCCGCCACTCGCTGTCGCGGTCAGTCCCTGTAGAGCTCAACGAAAAACTCCTCCGCCGCTGCCGGGCCGGAACCGCCGTACTCGTCGGTCGCCGGCATGCACTCTCGAATGGACACGTAGACGTCGTCCCGCGTCAGCGCGGACTTCGCGAAGCTCCGCACCAGGAACGGATTGCGGAAGTCGATGTACATCGGCTTGTGGACACTGGCCCGCTGCAGGTGACTGAAGTCGGACCAGTCCCGCGGGATCTCCTCGACCAGCCCGGACAGCAGGTTGTACTCGTCCAGGCGCTGGATCAGTACGAACGCGTGCTGGGGCAGGCCCTGTTCGCGCCGCCACTGGTCGAAGCGCAGCAGCGCCGGGTACGAGTCCTTGCTCAACTCGGACAGGTCGGGGATGTCGCGTGCGGGCACCGTCCAGGTCCGGCGGCTGGCGACGACGTCGCCCACCATCAGCCGGGGGGAGGAAGCCGGGTACCCGCGGTGCCCCATCGCCCGCCCGATGTCGTCCATCGGCGCGTAGTTGTACCGGATCGTCGGGCTCAGCACCTCCAGCAGGTTGTAGAGGACCGGCACCACGATGGGCAGCAGGAAGTTCATGGGAGTCAGGTGCACCGGCTCGTCGAGCTCGGGGTCCCAGAGGAGCAGCCCGCGGTTGGCGTGGTCGATCCGGATCATCAGCTTGTCGAGGCTGTAAGCCTTCATCTCCGGTGCGGTGGGCCAGGTGCCGGGATAGTTCAGCACCCGGTCGGTGAGCGGCGGGTGCAGGTTGAAGTTGAGCCCGGCGACCATGTTCAGGTCCACCTGCCCCGGGAAGGCCTTGCGCAGGTGTTCCCGGACGGCGGAGCGGAGTGTCCAGTCCTCGGCGGCCGATCCCTCGACGAACGAGCTGAAGCGCGAGAAGTAGACGCCGTATCCGGTCAGGACGCCGTTCACGACGACGTCGGGCGAGGGTGTGCCGCCGGCGAACTGCACGCGGAAGGTGATCGAGTCCGGGTCGGCGCAGTCCTCCACGCCCGCGCACGCGTCCTTGAGCGCTTCGGGCGACAGCCGGACGACGCCGTCCTCGGGAACCAGCTGTTCGCCGATGCCGCGCAGGGCCTCGTTGCGCTGTGCGACGAAGGTCTCCGCCGCGGTGGAGCCGTGCCCCCAGAACACCGCGTCCTGTTCGGCCTCCGACAGCGACACGAGCTTGTCGAAGAACGTCAGGAAGGGCACGGTCTCGCGGTCGCCGAACGTGGCGGCCGCGAAGGCGTACACCCCCAACCGCTTCGTGTGCCCGTAATCGAGCATCGACGACAGCCGCCACAGGCTCTCCAGCGCGGGGACGCTCGCGGCCACGGAATCCTGGTTCCAGGTGGCAGGCGGGTCCGGCGTCCAGAGGTCCTCGTACACCGGCGCCCGGGAGATCTCCGCGGGAGGCGAGTCCATCTCGCCGACCTCGGCGATGTCGGTGAGCGCCCGGTCCGCCGCGCCCAGCAGCTCCCCGCGCTTCTCGGCGGGCGCGTCGGAAAGCGTCGTCTCCAGTTCGCGGAGGGTGTCGAGGTGACCGCCCAGGACCGACACGGGACGGGTCGTCCCGGCGCGCAGGATGCCCGCCAGCCTCTCGGAGTAGTGGGGGTCCTGCTCGTCGAAGCCGGGGCTGACATACAGCAACTCGATCCGCATCAGCGTCCGCAGGGCCTTCCTGGCGGCCCCGTCGTCGCCGGTCAATCCGGTCAGTGCCCGCAGCACCTCCGGCACGGAGGCCGTGCCTTCGGACAGGACGTCCATGACGCGTTCGACGATCCTGTCCCGCTTGAGCCGGACGACCGACTCCGAGACACCGGCCTCGGAGTCGTCGGGTACGAGCCCGATGAACTCGATCATCTTGTCGTCCGCGACCAGCGACGAGTTCAGCAGCACCCGGCACAGGTCGATGCCGCCGTCGACACGCCGCAGTCCGGCCGACAGCCAGTTCACCAGCACCCGGTTCAGCGTCGACGTCGAGTACGTCCGTGGTTCGGACGCACCGCGGACGGTCTCGGACAGATCGGGCGGGAAGGCGCCGACCTCGGTGAACCGGCCGAAGGGAGACGGTTTCAGCGCGGCGCGATAGGCGAAGTTCACCAGCGACGACTCCAGCACCCGCAACCGGCTCGGCTTGACCGAGCCACCCTCGCCCGAAGTGTGCCGGCGCAGGCTCTCGTAGAGCTGGTCGCCCGAGAGCTGGATGCTCCTCGCCATCGAGTCGTGTTCGAAGAGCCGACCGAAACCGGCGCGTGCCGACTCCACCTTGTCGTCGAACAGCGACCGGGCCTCGTCCGCGGAGCGCCGCATCCGCTGGACGAGGTCGAACCACTCGCGCACCCGGGCGAGCGTGTCCGCGTCCAGGTGCGGCTCCACGACCCCGATCCGCCGCACCGCGGGATCGGTACGCTGGTTGTAGACGTCGCGGCGCAGCCGGACGAGTTCGGCACGCACCGCCCCCTCCAGCTGCGGTACGACGCCGGCCAGACGGTCCGAGACCTCTACCGCACGCTGCGCGCATTCCTCCTCCAGGCGGCGGCTCTCCTCGATCCGCGCCCAGGGCTCGTCGAACCGGAGGTCCTCGAGTTCGGCTACAGGCAGCCGGCTACGCCGGAAGAGGACGTAGGGGCTGACCCTGGCGGTGGACTCGGCCGGAGGCGCCGGACTCTCATCCCGTCGCACGAAAGCTCTCCTTCTCTTGCCAGCGGACTACGCAAAGGGGTGGGGCGGAACGTCCGCCGGACTCTGGCCTGCGAGCAGCTGCGAGGCATAGGGGAGCGCCCCGCTGTGGAGCCGCGGCAGTCCCTCAAGCCGCCGGGTCGCGTGCCCGAATGTCATCGGCAGGCATCCCGGGACGAAGCTGCGCGTGCACACCAGACCGCTCCGGTGCAGCTCCGGTGTGGTGACATCGGCGGCGTAGGCGTGACTTCCGGCGGCCTCGATCTGCGCTCGCACGTAGTCCAGATCCTTGTCGAGCGTGTCGAACTCGGGGGCTTCCGCGGCCGCCGAGGCGAGGCTCATCTCGGGCCTGTCCGGACTCGTCAGGAACGCGAACCACTCCCGCGACTGCGGCAAGGCGCCGAGCAGACTGTGGTCGTCCATGTCGACCAGCGAGTCGAAGTCCTTCGCAAGCCGCTCCCGGTGCACCGGGTCGTCGTCGAACACGTGCCTGATCGAGGCCACGCGCGCCGACACCTCGAAGATGGCCGATTCGGCTGCCGCCCGCGGGTACAGGCCGGCCGCGGTCGATACCAGAGTGCAGGGGCCCGAGTCCGCGTCGCGCTGGGCGAGTGCCAGCACGACCGGCACCTCGATGTCCAACGTCGCCCAGAAAAGACGGACGCGGAATCCGGTGACCACCTCGACGCGCTCCATCAGCTCCCTGATGTCGCCGTCGGCCGGTCCCAGCGCGAGCTCGGGCAGGAGCAGCCGGCGGTACCACGTGAGCAGGAACGCGTCCCGTTCCACGATTTCGAAGAGCCCGTGCAGGGTCGCTTCCTCGTGGCTCTGGCCCAGCGCGAAACCGTTCGACGTGTCGTAGAAGAACGGCTTGCGGGTGCCGGCGCGGCGCACCCACGACAGTGCGACCTCGGGGAGGTAGCGGGCAGGGCCGTCGCCGAGCGGCGTGATTGGAACCCATTCCACCGATTCGGCCGGCCCCAAGGGCGCCCACGGGAAGTCGTCCCGCGCGTACTGCTCGGCGGAGTGATACCCGAGGGTGCGGGGATCGACGGCCCTGTCGCCCAACTCCGCGAGCGAGGCCTCCACGGTGCCCTCGGCCGGTTGGTGGCAGAAGCCGGTGTGGCGCTCCAGGCCCTCCAGCACCGCGGTCCTCCTGCTCTTGGCGAAGCTCCGGGACCGCCCGATCCCGGGCTCCAGGACGCCGTTTCCCAGCGGCAGGCCAACCTGCGCCTGGGGCAGCGGGCCGTCGAGGTCGGCGAGCGGCTCCCGGAACAGCGAGTGCGGCCCCAGGTAGTCGGTCGTGATGGTCGGGGGCAGCGGACGCCGGGCCCGCAGCGTTGTGCCGGACTTCTCGAGCAGCTCGGGTGCGGAGCCGAACGCCAACGTGGTCCTGGCCGTCGCGGCCCGGCGTGCCGGGCAACCCGTTCTCGGCGGTACGTGTCCTCGCCGCACCGCGCCGTCGGCCCGGTCGACCGTGGCGAGCGTGCCGGCGGGGGAGGTCTCGCGCAGGAGCAGCGCCGCGGTGCGGGTGACGACCGTCCGCAACGCCGGACCGACCTGCTGCCAGAGCGCGTGGCTGCGCACGGCTCCCGCGGATCCGGCCTCGGACGGCTCCTCGAACGCCGCTTCGGCGGAGTCGACGTTCCTGGTGAGGAACCAGGCCAGGCACCGCGGGCATCCGCCGTCGCGTTCGTGTGCCACGTCGTAGGCCAGAACGTGGACACTGCCGCACCAGAACAGCACCGCCAAGCCCCGGCCCGCCCCGCTTTCGTCGGCCCGAACCCGCGCGGGGCCGGTGAGCGGGCCGAGGAGCACCTCGGCGGGCGCCGGTGCGTCGGTGTCGGCCGCCAGGGCGGAGACCAGGTCGGCGGCGAGCGGCGTCTGCGTTGGGGTACTCACGGGACCTCCACCAGTCGGACCTCGCCTCGTGCGAAGGGCAGCGTTCGTTCGGTCACCTCGACACACTCCGGTCGTGCGACGTGCCGCCACAGCTCGGCCCAGGTGCGGAAGTGCGGGTTGAGCGGGACCAGGGCGTCGGCGTCGTTGACCAGAGCGAGCATCGCCGTGCAGACCGCCTCCGCGTAGCAGGCGCCCGCCCCGTGGGCGACCAGGCTCCCGTCGGCGGCGCGCCCGCGGACCCGGTAGATGCCGTTCGCCAGGCGCGTGCCGATCCACTGCGGTGCCTCCCCGCCGCGGGAGCGGCCGACGGAGTGCCGGATGTACCGGCTGAACGCGGCGCATTCGCCGTGTCCCAGATCGTCCTCGGACAGCCGCACCCACTCGGCGTCGTCGACGGCCCACGACATCGATCGCCGCAGCAGGGCACGGTAGACCGCCTCGTCCAGCGTCCATCCGGCGCCTATGTCCGGCAGCGGCCCGCCGGGCTGCGCCGCGAACATCTCCAGAGCGTTGAGTGCCGCCTGGTACAGGGCCTCCCGGGACGACAGCACGGCGGCGGTGAGCTCGCGGACCCGGCACTTCTCGGCAAGCCCCACGAGGACGGTGGCCTGCGCCTGTCCGAAGGGGACTTGGGGCAGGTCACCACCGTCCAGGTATCGGAAGGGGCCCGCGAACCCGTCGGTCCAGCCGGCCAGGGTGCCGATGATCCGCTCGTGTACGTCGTCCAGTCGACTGTCGTCTTCGGGACTGACGATGTTCCTGCGGACCGGCTCGTCACCCTGGTCGTCGCGCTCGTCGCCGGTGACCGGCGGCACCACCGCCCGATGGCAGCGGCAGCCCGCGGCCGCCCACGCCGGATGCGTTTTCACCGTCGGCAGGCCCGATTCGTGGGAGACGGATACCGCTGCCGCCGCGTGGTCGGCGAGCCCGGCGCTGCGTCGGTAGACGGCGTGTATCAGCGCGGCCGCAGCGCTGTCGTCCGGTGCCGTCGGCGCGGTTTCGGCCGGAGCGGCCGACCGGGTCGTGCGGGCGTATCGGTTCAGGCAGTCCCAGCAGCCGGTCACCCTGTCATCGGACCAGATGATCCAGCGGCGCCCGCCTACCTCGCCGACGATGCCGTGCGGCACCCCGCGCTCCAGCAGTTCGTCCTGGAGCCGCACGGTGCGCTCGTAGGAGAGGCCGTCCGCATCGACGACGACCAGATCGGCATCCTCCCACTGCGGCACCCGGTCCTCGTCGGAGATCGTGTGGAACTCGGTCCGCAGTCCGAACAGCGGGGCGGCGTCCAGGAGTCCGCGCAGGCGGCTGAGCCAGGCGGGGCGGCCGTACAGGTGGAGGGTGGTGGCCAGAACGCGGTCCAGCGCGCGCACGGGTTCGGTCGTCAGCTGCGCGAAGTACGCGAGCAGCCACTCCGACGCCGGGCCTTTGACAGCGACCTGGTGGGACATCGGCGCGTCGAGGACGGTGACGCACCGGTGAGTGACGAGCGCGTCGAGCACGCGCGACACCGCCGCCCGCGACCCGGCCGGGAAGTCGTCCACCAGTTGCGGGCCGGTGCGACTGCCGTCCGAGCCGCCCAGCAGCTTCGAGACCACCTCGTAGGCGGCCGCGCCCTTGACCGTGAAGGACCCGGCGCCGACGCCGATCCACGCTCCGTGCTTCGTCCGCAGCGCGGACACATCCGGGCGAGCGAGGACGACGCCGGCGGTCGGCGACTCACCCTCGTTGGACATCGACTCACTCACTTCCGTCGCGCTGCGGTCGGGATACCGGGTGGGCATAAGTCGCGGCGAGCAGCGGGTGCCGGGTCACACCGTCGCTCTGGATCAGGTTCCGCACGGCCGAGCCGATGAATCCGCCGAACATGGTGCCGACGAGCCCGTTCGACTGGCATCGGAGGTGGAAGTCGTAGAGGGCCATGGAGGCGCGCACCACGCACAGCCGGTAGCCGTGCGAACCTCCCCACGAGTCCGCGCGGTCGAGGTCGGCGCAGACGCTGACGATCCCGCCCGCGTCCGCGAACTCGCGCTGGACACCCAGGCGTTCCGGATCTCCGACGGCCGAGGCGGCGGCGATGAAGGACGACTCCCGAGCGGTGACCCGGTAGATCCCGGCCGGCTTCTGTTCGCTGCGCAGCGCGAAAACGAACGCCTCCAGTGGGCCGGTGCCGTCGTCGAGTTCCCAGTCGCCGGAATCACGTGACAGCGCCCGTTGCAGGAGGCCCAGGACCAAGTCGGTGCGCACGGGTCTGTCCCCGTACTGCAAGGACGACCGGCGCGCCTGCAGCGTGTCGCGCAGATCGCGAGGCAGGCCGGGCGCCGCCTCCTGTTCCTCGACGGCCACGGGCACGGCGTCGGCGAACGGGGCCGGCGACCGGGCTTCCGCGAGGCCGTCGCTCGTACGGACGCGAGAGGCGAAGGTATCGAGCAGCGGCTGCATCACCGATGAGTCGGATCGCATGTGTCAGCCCACCTCCATGACTGCGGTGACGGGTTCCTCAGCGGGGGAGAGACCCAGGTACTCACTCAGCAAGTGGTCGTCCCAGTCCTTGACGAGGGAGAAGTCCAGGTTCAGGTGGTCGGCGACCCTCCGGGCGGCGGACAGCGCGCAGCCGCCGTCGCAGAACGCGAGCCGGAGCCCGAACGTGCCGTATTTCGCGGCCATCTTCTTGAGGTTGGCGGTGACGACCAGCAGCACCGGCTTCTCACCGGGCAGGGGGTCGGTGGAGAGCCGGGCGAGGTGGTGGTCCTGCTCGCGATACGCGTAGGCGCCCACGGGCAGCACGGCCTCGTCGCGGCTCACCACGTAGGCCGTCGCTGAACCGATGTTCCCGCCGGCCGCGGTCCACCGCTGCACCCATCCTTCGGACTGCTCGCGCAACCCGAAGGCGACCGCGAGCATGAGGGCCACGTCGGGCCGACCGAGCTCCGCCCGCTCCGCGGCCCGCGCCGGCTCTCCGGCCAATCTCGACACGTCCGCTTCGGGCAGCGCCACCCGCGGGCAGCTGGGCCACTCCCGGAACTCCCGCTGAAGCTTGATGTTCGAGGACTGGAAGTGGGCCAGATGCCCTCCGGGATCCAGAAACCTGCGCACCGGCAGCGCCACCGACGCCTCGTAGGTCGCGCTGAACGGCGGCACGGGCGCCGTGGGGCCCTCGCTGAACGAGCAGGTGGGGCACCCGGGGCGAGTGGCGCTCGGGCGGTACCGCGTCGACAGGGTGGTCAGGTCGACGATGCCCGCGTCCAGCGGCAGGTAGGTCCGGACCGACCGCGAGAAGAGCGCGAGCACGTGGTGGGCGACGAGGCCGGCGACGAGGTCGTGCGAGTGCCGAGGCGGATCGTCGGACACCTCGTCCTCTCCCGACACGCCGCAGTCCAGGCACGGGGAGAAGGCGGGGTCCACGTACGGCCCCAGGGTCATCGAAGTGCCGTCGGCCCGGACACGCAGCAGGGACCGCTTCTCCAGCCAGCAGCGGCGCTGCAGCTCGGCCAGCTCGGGCCGGGACCGCCGGGTCTCGAAGAAGACCACGAGGGCGTCGTCGCCGACCGGCAGCCGATCGATGTCGTCGACCACCTCGCACACGCCGTCCAGGCAGTCGACCGCGGCCTTCGCCAAGGCGGCGTCGCCGGCGACGAGGACGCAGGCGCGATCGAGTCTCGCCGCGGCGTCGGTCCAGGACGGATTCACTCCGGTGGAGTTGCCGAGCCGCGACAGCAGGCAGGCGAGCTCGGGTGGTGCCGCCGGATGGTCGTCGGCCCCGGCGCCCTCTTCCACGGCCCCTGACGCCCACAGCAGAGCCAACGACTTGTGCACGACCGCCTCGTCGAGTTCCGTCGCGGCGGCGAGATCGGCATGCGTGGCCGTTCCGTCACAGGCGGCAGCCAGCCGGCCGAGACGCTCGCGCGCGAACTCGCCGGTGAAAACCTGGCGTTTGTCCGCGCCGTCGAGCATCACGGTGTCGCCGGATCGGCGAAGCCGAACGCCCTTGCGTAGAGCGGGCCGGACGGGGACGGCGATCTGCTTGTCCCGGCGCGCGACCCGTCCCAGGGTCTCCGCCCTCAGCTCAGCACCCATCGGTTGCACTCCTCATCCGCAGCGGAAACCTCACGTGAGACCGGCCATCGCGCCGACGCCGTTCCGCAGTCCGTCCCAGCGGGCACCGCACCGCGCACAGCGATCCACCGCCACCGTCGACGCGGTCGTCAGCACCCCGGAGACCAGGTCGTAGGTCCGTACCGTGCCGCCGATCCCTTCCGGACCCGTGCGGAGCTCGGCCGTAGCCAGCGTCAGCAGACCGTGCGCGACGGCGAGGTGCATCCGGCCGAATCCCTCCGGCAGGCCGCGAGTCGCCTCGCCCACGTCGCCGGCCTGCGCGGCATCCCGGTGCTGCTCGATGCGCCGCAGGTAGCAGGAGTAGCAGGCCGTGGCTCCGGGGATCACGGCCGGACCGCACACGATCCGCGTAGGGAGTAGCTCGACCCCCACGGTCGGGACGCCCCGTTCGAACCCGAGCCCGTCCAGCGCGTCACGCAGTTCTTCGTCCCGCCCGGAGTGCACGGCCGCGATCATCGCGGAGCGCGACAGCCGGACGTCGTCGGGCAGCCCGCTGCCGGTGACCCGGATCGATGCCCCCGTCGGGTAGGCGTCGGCGTACTGCTCGCCGAACGCGTCCCGCACCAAGTACAGACAGTCCACCGACTGCTCGAACAGCACGTGCTCGATCCCCCATCTACTCGGCCGCTACGCAGCCGGCTGCGGTTCCGGATTCAGTGACTCTTCGCCGTGGCTCTCGTAGCCCATCGCCGTCGGCGCGGCGTAGAGCCTGGGCGTACCGAGGTAGCGCTCGCCGTGAATGAACGAGAGGGGGACGGCCTCGGGTACCAGCACCTTGACGGCGTGCATGCCGACCTGGCGCGCCTCGTCCGTGGTGATGTCGGCGACGAGGACCTCGGCGCCCCGCGCGGCCGCCTTGGAGACCGCGGTCGCCAGCGGGTCCGGGTCGGCGGACAGGTCGGGCAGCTCGTCGAGTCCCCGCAGCGTCCGCTCGCCTTCCAGCAGGTGCCGGAAGGCGTCCCGGCGCTCGGCCGAAGCGTTGTAGGCCGCCGAACCTGTCACGCTGACGGTTCTGTCGTCGGGTCGCCGCACGGGCCGGCGGCCGACGCGATCGCGCAGGGCCACCCGCACGGAGGCAAGCTCGCGGTAGATCTTGGCCACCGCCTGCTGCGGATCGAGATCGCACGTCGCGCAGACGATCTGGGCCAGCCGGTCTTCGTTGGGCGAGAGCTGCACGGCATACACAACGGGCACACCGAAGTCCGTCGTCGCGTCGAAGAGGCGGACTTCGAGGTGACGTGCGGTTCCCCTCGCGTGGTAGCTGCGCGCGAGCGGCTTGAGATCGTCGGGATCGACCGACAGTCGCGGCAGCCGCAGGCGCTGCAACCACGCGAGCGAGAGCGCGTCCCGCTCCACGACTTCGAGGAGTCCGCCGAGCACCGCGCTGCCAAGGTCGGAGTGAACGGCCGCTCCCGTGGTGATCCCCCGGGTGAAGTGTTCCGACGGTGACTGCGGTGCCATGTGCAGGTACACCGCGATGGCCGGCACGAGGACGGGGCGCCGCCGGGTGAGCGACCACGCCCGGACCCACCTGATCGGGACGGCCGGGTCGTAGGGGACCAGACCGCAGTCGTCACGTGCGAACTCACGCGCCGAACACCGGGGCCACCGTGCGGGGGAGACGAACTCCTCGGTCTGCTCGGCGAGGTCGTCCTCTGCGGCGACGAGAAAGTCCTCGTCGTGCCAGGAGCAGCTCGAATAGCGTTCGAGAGCCTCGGCGATCGAGACCAGTCCGGCCCGCTCACCGGTCAGTGCACTGCCGACACCGTCGATGTTGCCCACATCAGCGTCGTCGCTCCAGCCCTGAAGCCCGCCCAGCACCTTCGACGGGTCGCCGATGCTCGAAACGCGGACGGCGAAGTCCGGGTCCCCGTCGGCGACCGGCAGGCCCGCGGTGCGGGACACGAGGCCGTACGGAGAGACCAGGTCCGCTATTCGCTGTAACTCAGGCGTGCTGACGTCCCCAGGCAATGGCTTCCCCCCAATTGAGAATCACATATCCACGACAGCTGACTCTCGACCGCCGATCTTTACCGACGGGGATCATGCTGTCAAGCAAAGTCCCGACCCACCGTGAATTGCCGCGCCACAACTGTGTTTTCGCTGGGCAGGGCGCAATGGGGTGCGGTTCGACGCTCTGTCGGGGGTTTATGGGCCGCCGCGCGGACTAAGGAATACGCGCGCGACGGCGAGCTTGGCCGGAAACGGCCAGGGGCCTGGCCGGAACCGGTCAGTAAGCTTGTCCGGAAGCGGCCAGGGGGTTTCCTTTCCGCTGGGAAGAATTCGGGCTACCGTCGCTCGGGACGGAGGTCCGCATTGGACATTCCGATCGCCGTCGGTGCCGTATCGGGGAAAACGTGCCGGGCAAGAGGAAGCTGGGGGACCGAACGTACATCGATGAGAAACGGCCTGTCCGCTATCGGCCAGAAGGCGATCGAAGGGGCCGCTTGCGGCGGAGTCGTCGCGAATATGGACGTACGAACATGGTCGTTTACCCGGCTTTCTGGCACTCTGCTGCCTCGAAGCGGGTCCGGCCGGTCCGCTGCCCTGATGAAACCGCCTCCGGTGCGCGTAGAGCCCGCGGTAAGCGGACGCGTTGCGGCCCGAGCGGGCGCAGGGCTGATCGACGAGGGGAGACGACGTGACCGAGGTGACCGAGGCGAACGAGCGGCTCCGCCGACTGTGGCAGGAATACGCGCCCCGCTACGACCGCGACATCGCGATGCTCGAACGCATGCTGCTCGACGACGGGCGTTCCTGGGTGTGCGGCCAGGTCAAGGAGGGCGACGTCCTTGAGGTCGCCATCGGCTCCGGCCGGAATCTGGAGTTCTACCCCGACGGGGTCTCGGTGACCGGGATCGACCTGAGCCCGGCCATGCTGGACCAGGCCCGGGAGCGTGCGGAGGCCTTGGGCCGAGAGGTCGAATTGCGGGAAGGAGAGGCGCACGCGCTGCCGTTTCCGGACGGCTCCTTCGACACGCTCGTCTGCACTCTCGGCCTGTGCAGCGTGCCCGACGAACGGGAGGTGATCGCCGAGATGTACCGCGTGCTGCGGCCTGGCGGGCAGCTCCTGCTGCTCGACCACGTGGGCAGTCACCACCGGCTGATCTTCTTGTGGCAGCGCCTGCTCGAAAAGTCGATGCTGCGCCAGTGCGGCGATTACCAGACCCGCAGGCCGCTCCCGCTCGTCAAGCAGGCCGGATTCCTCATCGAGTACCAGAAGCGGCTCAAGCTGGGGATCGTCGAACGCGTCACCGCGCGCAAGCCCGGAGCGTAGCGGCCCGGGGGCTAGCGCTCTTCCGCACGGACCCGAATATCCGTGTGCTAATTACCGCGCGGCAGCGAGGGTCCCGCGCGATTCATCGGCTTTATAGGCGATGGCCGACCCCGGATTTCCGCGTGCCCGGTTTCTCGCCTGGCAAGCGGATATCTCTCTACGACCTAGCGAAGGGTGACGATACGTGACTTCCATAGCCGACGATTGGGGAGTCCACGAGGCGCAGTTCTGGCTACGCGGCCAGGCGCCGGAAGCCCCGGTGAGCTACGACCCGGAGGCCGGGATCTGGTGTGTCTACGGCTACCAGGAGGTCCAGCACGTCTTGGCGAACCCCGCGACGTTCTCCTCGAACACCCAGCGCGTCATCCCCCAGGAGATGCTGGAGGGCCAGGAGGACTTCAGCGAGGGAAACCTCATCCAGATGGACGCGCCGGAGCACAAGAAGCTCCGCGGTCTGATCAGCCATGCCTTCACCCCGAAGGTGGTGGCGGACCTGGAACCGCGCATCGCGGAGCTGACCGGCGAGCTGCTCGACGCGGTCGACGGCCACCGGATGGAGTTGGTCGAGGACCTGGCCTATCCGCTTCCGGTCATCGTCATCGCCGAACTCCTCGGAGTGCCGAGCTCGGACCGGGAGAAGTTCCGGGAGTGGGGAAGCGCGCTGATGGAGAGCACGCAGGAGTTCTCCTTCGCCGACCCCTCCGAAGACCAGCGGCAGCAGCTCCAGGAGGCGATGCAGAAGGTCTCGAAGCTTTCCGACTACCTGCGCGAACACGTCGAGGACCGCCGGAGGAATCCCCGCGAAGACCTGATCACCAAGCTGGTTCAGGCTGAAGTGGACGGTGAACACCTCAGCGACGACGAAGCGGTGAACTTCTCCAACGTTCTCCTGATCGCCGGCCACATCACCACCACGATGCTGCTGGGCAACTCCATCCTGGCCCTGGACACCAATCCGGAGTGGTTCGCCCGGGTCCGCGCGGACCGGAGTATGGTCCCCCGGGCGATCGAGGAGGCGCTGCGGTACTACAGCCCGTTCGCGGGCACGGCGCGGGCCACCACGGCCGAGACCGAACTCGGCGGCGAGCGCATCCCCGCCGACGCCTTGGTCGTGACCTTCCTCGGCGTGGCGAACCGGGATCCGAAGTACTTCACCGATCCCGACATCTTCGACCCGACCCGCGACCCGAACCCGCACCTGGCGTTCGGCCGCGGAGCACACTTCTGCATCGGCGCGCCACTGGCGAGACTGGAGGGCAGGGTGGCGCTGAACATCCTGCTGGACCGCTTCCCGAACCTGCGCAGAGACCCGGACCGGCTGCCCAAGTTCCTGCCGAGCCTGAGCATGACCGGGGTCAAGGAGCTACCGCTGGTGTTCTGAGCACGGCATTCCCGAACACTCGGCACTGCGGCGGCGCCGAGTTCAGAGGCTGCCCACTGCCCGTGCCGCCTCCGGCAGCCCTGCCAGAGGCGGCGAGGCCGCATCACGCTACGGCGGTGCCCTCGATCTCGACCATCAGGCCGGGGAGCGCCAGGCGTGCCACCCCGAGCACCGTGGCGGGCGGTGCCACCCCGGCGGCGCCCAGCCTCGACGCCAGCACGCCGTAGTGCTGGAAGAGCAGATCGACGTCGGTGCTGTAGACGTTGAGCCGCCCGTCGGTGCGGAATCGCCGCATCGGGGCCGTCTCCGCTCGGCGTGTGCCGCCGCGTGCTCGGTGCGCTCGGTTCGTCGCGGATGTGGACGGCGTCACGACCCGGTCCCGCCGTCGCGGTTCACTTGTCGCCGCTGGGGGCGCCGTCGCCGCCGGGCGCGGCGAGGCGGCGGGTCTCGGCGTTCAGGATTTCGATGGTGTTGCGGACGTAGTCCTCGATCGCTGCCAGCTCGGTGTCGTCGTACCCGGCCAGCAGCTCCGACATCGCCCCGGCGAGGCCCGTGAAGGCGCCCGCGAAGTCGGGGCGCGTTGCTGTGTCCACCGAGATGAGGATGCGCCGCCGGTCGGCGGGGTCGGGGGTGCGCTGCACGTACCCGTGCCGGCGCAGTCGGTCCACGAGCCCGGTGACGGCGCCGGGGGTCAGCCCGGTCATGTCGGCCAAGCCTCCGGCGGTGAGCGGTCCCTCCCGCTCGATCAGCCCGAGTGCGCGGTGGTCGAGCGCGCGCAGCCCCAACCGCTGCCCGACGGCCTCGTGGAAGAGCACGACGGCCGTGCTCAACCGCCACCCCAGGTCGGCGCCTGCGCTGCCGCGGTCGGGGCCGGGTTCGGTGTCGGCGTCCATCACCCCTCGATTCTGCCCTCTGAGTCGGAGTGCCGGAGTATTGCTTTAGTTTACTGAATGATTTAGTTTAATGAACTAAAATAATTCGCCTCGATCACGAGCCCCGATCGGAGGGCCCATGACAGAGCACACCGCCCCCGGGCCGCAGCCCCCGGCCAACGCGCGCCTCGCCCTGGAGGTCCCGCGCTGGGCACTGGACTTCTACGTCCGGCACCTCGCCCTGGTAGTGGGGATCTCGCTGATCCCCGCGGCCGCCCGTTTCGCCGTCGCGCTGTGGGGTGAGGGACTCTCCGCACCCGCGCACATCGCCCTGGAGGTGATCGCCGAAGGCACGCGATTGCTCCTGGTCGTCCTCCTCATCCGCCTCGCCATCCTGCGCGACGAGCGGGTCCGCTCCTGGAGCCACCTGCGCGCCGGACGCCGCATCAAGGCGTTCCTCGCCCGTCGGTGGCCGAGCCTGCTGATCCAGGTCGTACTGCTGCTCGGCTTCACCGTGGTCTTCGACGTCATCCCCGAGCGGATCGTCCCCCTGTGGCTGCCCGCCTCGGCCGAGGACACCTACTGGGCGGTGCTGCTGGCCGCCAAGAACGTCACCGTCATCGCGTTCACGATCATCTGGATGGTCGGCGCGGTCCGGCAGATGCTCGTCGAGGGCGGCCGCCTGCTGGAGTGGGAAGGCCGACAGCCGGCGGCACCGCGGTAGAAGGGCCGCGGTCGGCCGAGGACTCCGCTCACTCGTCGATGTCCGGCTCCTGCGAAGTCCGGGCGAAGCTTTCCGGGATCCCGTCGGAGCCCTCCCAGTTGACGATGAGGTGGTCGTCCTCGGCGTTCAGCACGGCCGTCCCCGACTCGTGCCCGGGGTCGGGCGGGTCGCAGTCGAGGCGGATCCGCGCGGTACTGCCCGATTCCGCGGGCGTGAGGGTGCCGGGGCAGGCCGTCGCACCCTCAGTGCGCACCTGGTCGCCCTCCACGACCAGGGTGGAGATCCCGCTGTCGGCGACCCTGGACTCCCAGACGCCGTTCATGCCGCCCTTGGACGCCTGCTCGGGCGAGGGCGCGGTGCTGCCGCCCGCGTCCTGCGTGGGCGGCCGGGTGGACGGGGGCCCGCCCGGGTCGTCGCCGCCGTCCGCACAGCCCGCCATGGACAGCACCGCCGCGGCCGCCGCGGCCGCGATCACCCGCTCGGTGCCGCGCATCGGCCCCCACCTCGCTTTCCTGTGCCGCGCCGGCCGTCTTCGGCCACCGGTCGGGACAAGCTACAGCCGGGCCCCAGTCGTGCGAATCGGCGTTACCACGGGTCTCGGGTGCATCACGGACAGGCGCCGGCCGGCGTGGGGGTACGGTTCCCGCCCCGGCGCCGTTGCCCGCCTCACCCGCGCACCAGGCCCGCCTGGTAGGCCGCTATCGCCGCCTGGACGCGGTTGTCGGCGTCCAGGCGCGTCAGCACCGAGCTGACGTGGGTCTTCACGGTGTCCTCGGCCAGATGCAGGCGCCGGGCGATGGCGGCGTTGGACAACCCTTCGCCGATGAGCGCCAGCACGTCGCGTTCGCGGGGGCTGAGCGCCTCCAGGCGGCGGGTCGCCGCGGCCGCGGAGTCGGCGGGCTCGGGTTCCCGGGCCAGGCGGTCGGCCAGCCGCCGGGCCAGCTTCGGCGACAGGCACGCGCCCCCGGCCGCGACGGTGCGCACGCCGGCGATCAGCTCGCGCGGGTCGCCCGCCTTGAGCAGGAACCCGCTCGCGCCCTCGCCCAGCGCGCGGACCACGTAGTCGTCCTTGCCGAAGGTGGTCAGCATCGCCACGGCGGTGCCGGGGGAGACCCGGCGCAACTCGGCGATCGCGCTGAGGCCGTCGCCGCCCGGCATCCGGATGTCGACCAGTGCCACGTCGGGGCGTTCCTTGGAGACCAGCGCGACGAGCGCGGAGCCCGTACCCGCCTCTCCCACGACCTCGATGCCGGGGTCGGCCGAGAGGATCGTGCGCACACCCACCCGGATCAGCGCCTCGTCGTCGGCCAGCACCACCCTGATCATGGATTCCCCTTCCCGGCATCGGCACCGGTGCCGTCCCCGGTATCGGCGCCGCCGGTGGAGGTGGCCCGCGACGCCGCGGACCCCGTGCAGCTCAGCGCGGAGGACTCGGTCAGCCGCGCTCGGTTGTAGCTGCATTTGGCCACCAAGCGGCCGTCCTGGAAGCACACGCGGTAGTAGAACGCGGGCGACCACGGCGGCCCGACCCGCGAGCGGTAGTAGGTGCAGGCCGGTGTCGGGTCGCCGCCCACGGCGCCGCGCAGCGCGCCGGGGATGAGGGCGGTGCCGGGCAGCGACGACTCGGGCAGCAGGGGGCGGACCTCGGATTCCTGCTGCCCGACCGTCATCCGTGCGTACGTCCGGGCGCCGAGCGCGGCGTTGCGGTCGAGATAGGCGGCGTAGGCGTACCAGGCGACGATCAGCGGCAGCAGCAGACCGACGCACACCACCAGCACCGACACCGGTTCGCGCGGGCGGCGGCGCGCCGGGTACACACCTGCCGAGCGGTGCGGCAGGCGCGCCGCGACACCGAAGCCACCGTCGTCGCGCGGACCGGCGTCCAGCGAGCCGCCGGCATCGCGTACCCGATCGCCGAGCCGTGCCAGCCCGCGGCCGCCGCCGGCCGCGGGAGGCGCCGCAGCGCCGCCGGGCGCCTCGTTGGCCACCGCGACGGTCGTCGCCGCGCCGCGGAGGACGGCCCGGCCGCGCCGCGGCCCCGCTTCGACGGTGATCGCCACGCGCGCCCCCGGCGCATGCTTCGCGGCGTTGGTCAGCCCCTCGCGCACCACGGTCTCGGCCAGCCGCGCCACCGACTCCGGTCCGCCGGGCTCGCGCCCGTCCCACTCGATCTCCATCCCCGCGTCCGCGGCCCGCCGCACCAGGGCGGCGACACCGCCGCGCGGGCAGCGGTCGGCGGATTCCGCCGGGACCGCCGGGGCTTCCGCACCGGAGCGCTGCGCGCCGTTCCCCTGCACCTCCCCGGTGTTCTCCCGGGAGCCGACCCCCGCGTCGGCTCCCGCGCCGGCAACGGCGTCCCCGGCGGGACCCGTGCCGCCCTCACCGGCCGCCCCCCGGACGCGACCGCCGTCCGGTGCCGCCGCGCTCCCTTGCGCCCCCGCCCCGGGCATGTCCGCAGACCCGCCGTCTGTGGCGTCGAGCACGCCGATGATCTCCTGCAGGCCCTCGATCGCCGAGTTCGCCCCTTCCCGCAGGTCGCCCGCAGCGCGCCGAAACTCCTCCTCCGCCAGGCCGGGCGCCACCTCCAGCGCGCCGGCGCGCACCGCCATCAGGCTCAGCTCGTGGCCCAGCGAGTCGTGCATCTCCTCGGCGATGTGCGCACGCTCGCGCAGCCGTTCCTGTTCGGAGACGGCCGCCAGCTCCCGCTCCAGGGAGGCGGCGCGCTGCCACCCGGCGCGCAGCAAGGCGCTGCGCTGGCGCAGGTGGCGGCCGATCAGCCAGGGCAGCACGCCGAACATCACCGTGACGATGGCATCGGCCATCCCCGACCACGGTTCGGCCTCCAGAGCCGCGCGCGCCAGAAACCACACGACGGTTCCGCCGAGCCACAGCGGCGCGAGGCGATACTCCGCCGAGGCGCGGCCGGTGGCGAGTGCGGCAAGGGCGAGGAGGGGCAGGAAAACCGAGACCGGGCCGGTGGCTCCGGTCGTGGCCGCGGCGCCGACGCCGCAGGAGACCAGTGCCGCGGTCAGCCCCGCGTCGCGGAGCAGCCCCGGCCACGGGCCGCGCAGCGCGCCCCGCCCCGACGACCCGCGCCGCCCTTGTCCATCGGCTTTCATGCCACGAACTGTAGTCACCGCATCGGGGCGGCTCCCTCCCCCGAAAGTGCCGGTTGCCGCCTCCGTCTCGCACGAAAGCGCCGCCGCGTCGGCCCTGCCGGGCGATGCCGCGGCCCGATCGCCGCGCCTACCGTCATCGGCGATGCCGAGGCCGACGCGTCCGCAGCACAAGCGCTTCAGCCGCATCGCCCACCACGGGGAAACCCCCGTGGAATCCCCGCTGCCCCGGTCGGCGGATCGCACCGGACGAGCCCCATCCCGCTCAAGCTCGGCGAAACCCGACCTCCGACCCCAGCCCCACCCCCGACCGAAACCGAGGAAGGCGGTCCCCATGGGAACGACCACCAGCGGCCATGACGCCTCCGCCGAGGACGGAGCCGCCCGCGGCTCGGCAGCAGACGACGGCGGGGACACCCGCGTGCCCGCCGTCGCCGCACGCGCGCTCACCAAGACCTACGGCACCGGCGACTCGGAGGTGCGTGCCTTGGACGAGGTGAGCGTCGACTTCGCCGCGGGTGCGTTCACCGCCATCATGGGGCCCTCGGGCTCCGGCAAGTCGACGCTGATGCACTGCCTCGCGGGCCTGGACACCCCCACCTCGGGCGGCGTCCGCATCGGCCGCACGGACCTGGCCCGACTGGGCGACCGGCAGCTCACCCTGCTGCGCCGCGACCGGATCGGGTTCGTCTTCCAGGCGTTCAACCTGCTGCCGATGCTCACCGCAGAGCAGAACATCCTGCTGCCCGCGCAGATCGCGAAGCGGCCGCTCGACCGCGCCCGGTTCGACCGCGTCGTGGAGGTCACCGGCCTCGGCGACCGGCTGGGCCATCTGCCCGCCAAGCTGTCCGGCGGCCAGCAGCAGCGCGTGGCCGTGGCCCGTGCGCTGCTGGGCGCACCAGAGGTCGTCTATGCCGACGAGCCCACCGGCAACCTCGACTCCCGATCCGGCGCGGAGGTCCTCGGCTTCCTCGCCGACTCCGCGCGCGAGCTCGGCCAGACCGTCGTCATGGTCACCCACGACCCCGTCGCCGCCTCCTACGCCGACCGCGTCGTCTTCCTGCGCGACGGACGCGTGGCCGACGAGACCCGCGCGCCCACCCCCGAGACCGTTCTCGACCACCTGCTGAAACTGGAGGGCTGACGCCCATGTTGCGCATCACGCTCGCCGGGCTGCTCCTGCACAAGGGCCGCTTCGCCGCCACGGCGCTGGCCATCGCGCTGGGCGCCGCGTTCATCACCGCGACCCTCGTCTTCACCGACAGCCTCGACGCGCGCTTCGCCGCGCAGGCGGAAGGCGGGGCCGACCGGGTCGACGCGGTGGCGCTGTCCGCGGAGTCGGGCGAGCCGATCCCCGCGTCCCGCCTGGCGGCGGTCAGGGAGGCCGAGCAGGTGGCCGCTGCCACCGGAACCGTGCGGGGCCGGGCCGTGCTGCTGGACCGCGACGGCGACGCCCTCGGCCGGGCCCCCGCGCTGGCGCTGTCGGCGGGCGGCGCGGTGACGCGGCTGCCCGCCGCCGAGGGCCGCCTGCCCACCGCCTCCGGGGAGGCCGCCCTCGCCACGACCAGCGCCGAGGCCGCGGGCTACCGGATCGGCGACACCGTATCCGTCGTCGGCCACCGAGGCGCCGAGCACACCTTAACCGTCACCGGACTCGTCGACTTCGGCCTGGACGCCGAGGCGGCCCGGCGCGGCGCGGTGGCGTTCGCACCGCAGACCGCGCGGCGGGTCACCGGCGCCGACGGGTACGCCGAGATCGCCGTCCGCGCCGCGGAAGGCGTCGCACCCGAACGCGTCCGCGCGGCCGTGGCAGGGGTACTGGGCGACGGCGCCAGGGTCATGACGGGTGCGGAGTTCGGCCGGATGAAGGCCGAGGAGGCGGGGGTGCAGGCGCGGACCGTCGGCACGGCGCTGCTGCTCTTCGCGGCGGTGGCGCTGTTCGTGGCGGCGCTGGTCATCAACAACACCTTCGCCGTGCTGGTGAACCGCCGGTCGGCCGAGACCGCGCTGCTTCGCTGCCTGGGCGCGGGACGCGGGCAGGTGTTCGCCGGTGTGGTCGCCGAAGCGCTGGTCGTGGGCGCGGCATCCGCGGCGCTGGGCGTACTCGCGGGCGTCGGCGCGGCGATCGGTGCGGTGCGCCTGGGCGCCGCCGTCCCGCAGGCCGCCGCCGTGTTCGGGCCGGGTGTCGACGCGCTGTCGCCGGTGGTGCAGCCCGAATCCGTGCTGCTCGGTCTGGGCGCCGGGGTGGCGATGACGGTCGCCGCGGTGCTGCGGCCGGCTTACCTGGCGACCCGCACCGCGCCCTTGGCCGCGTTGCGTGATGCCGCGGCTCCGGACGCCGGTGCCGGGGTGCGCGGTCGCGCGCAACGGCTGCGCCTGGTGGTGTCAGGGGGCTCGGCGGCGGCTTCGGCGGCGGTCACGGCGCTCGGGTTGGCGGCCGAGCCGGGGGCCGCCGCGATGGCGGTGGTCGCGGGCGGCGGCGGGTTGGCCTTCGCCGCGGTGCTCGCGGCGGCGCCCGCTCTGGTGAGCGCGGTGTCCCGCGCGGCGGCCGTCCCGTTGCGCGGACTCGGCGTTCCCGGGAGACTCGCCGCCCAAAGTGCGCGCCGCTCGCCCCGCCGCACCGCCAACGCCGTGATCGCGCTGGCGGTGGGCGCGGGGCTGATCACCGGATACTCCGTCGCCAGCGCCTCGGTGCAGGCGACCCTCGCCCATTTGATGGCCCGCGAACTGCCGGCGGACTACTCCCTGCTCCCGCTGGGAGCGGGCACCGGAACCGCCGACGACGGGCGGCGGCTGCCCGGCGGTCTCGCCGCCGAGCTGCGCGAGCGCCCGGCGGTCGGGAAGGTGATCCGCGTGCGCCGTGCCGAGGCGCGCATCGCCTCCGGAACCGGCGAGGGGGTGGGCGCGGGCGCGGTACGGGTGAACGCCTACCCGGGGGCGCGGCTGGGCGCCGACCTCGCGGCGGGCACGCCGCAGGGGGAGTTGGGCGATGTGGGGCCGGGCCGGATGTCGGTGTCAAAGGGCGAGGCGGAGCGCCTGGGGCTGCGGCTCGGGGACACCGTTTCCCTCACAGCGGAAGGCGTCGAGCGGGATCCGGCGGGAGGCCACGCAGGAGACACCGCGGCAGGCTCCCGACCCGAGGTGCGGCTGCGAGTCGCGGCGGTCACCGCCGACGCGGACCTCCCCGCCGGCCTCACGCTCGCGCCCGCCGACTTCGCAAAGCTGTTCCCCGACCGCGAGCGGGACGATTCGCTGCTGGTCACCGGAGCCGAAGGCGCCGCCGCGGCGCAGGTACGGGCGGCGGTGGAGGAGGTGGCGTCGGCCCATCCGGAGGTGCAGGTCTCCAGCGCGGCGGGGCAGCGCGACCAGTTCGGGCGGCTGTTCGACGTGATCTTCCTGGTGGTGGCCGCGTTGCTGAGCGTCGCGGTGGTCATCGCCGTCGTGGGCATCGCCAACACGCTGGCCCTCTCGGTAGTGGAGCGCCGCCGGGAGTTCGCCCTGCTGCGGGCGCTGGGCCTGACAGCGGGCCAACTGCGCCGGATGCTGGCGGTGGAATCGCTGCTGGTGGCCCTGCTGGGCACGACCGCCGGAGCGGCGCTAGGCACCACCTTCGGCCTCGCGGCCGCCGCGGCGGCGATGCCCGACATGGTCCCCGAGGTCCCCGCCGCCCGTATCGCCCTGTTCCTGGCAGCGGCCATCCCGGTCGGCCTCCTCGCCGCCCTCGCCCCGGCACGGTCAGCGGCGAGCATCCCCATCTCGTCGCTGACGGGACAGGGGGCGGGGGAGGGATAGGTGGGGCGGGTGGCCACTCCGCGGCGCCGCACTCGGACGCTTCCGCAGAGCGACCGCCACTCCTGCCGCCAGTGCGCCAGCCGCCGTCCCCGCAGCTCCCGTCGCCGCATAGCCTTTCCATCGCCGCTGCCGTGGAGTCGGGGACTGAGGCTCCGCCTCAGTCCCCGACTCCACGGCCTGCGCTACAGGCGCGGATGTCTGCCGGTAGACCTCATCGAGGATTTGCACAAAGCGCCGTTCCCGCCGAGTGCCTTCGGTCATGGAGGCCGCTTCGCGTGCCTTTGTCCAGTAGTCGTAGCCGACTCCCCCTGGAACATTTCGCCCGCGACTGCACGCAGCCGCGATTCCGGGAGGGCACCAGTCTCGAACGCACTCGACCACTGCGACACGATCATGTTCGTGTAGAGCTGCTGCTTACGGCCCTTCGGGTCCTCGCCGGGCGGAACCGGCCCCCAGCACGCATCCAGCTCGGGGTCTTCCATCGCCATCCGCAGCAGTTCGCTCATCGCTTGGCGGCGCGTCTCCTCCATGGCGCGGTGGCTGTCCCGGGCTTGATAGACGAGCGTCAGCACGACAACTCGGTCCCTGTCGCCGGTGGCCAAGGCGGTCGGCTCCAGTCCGCTGGGCGGCCTTGTTGGTCTGCCGGGCGGCGGTCGGCCTCAGGAAAGGCGGCAGCGGCGGCGGGTGGGGGTCCGACGGGCGCCCGCGTGCCCGTTGTCTCGGGTCCTACTTGTGGGTTTTGTACCTCTGCTCATAATCGGCGCCGCGGTCCCGCCGGGCAACCGGTCGTGGTGGTCGAGCGTGATGTGGCTCTCCCCGCCGTCCCGGGCACCGGCGGCCGCTTTGAAGCGTCCTACGAACCGCCGTCGTCATCCGATACGCCACCGAGCCTGTCCCCACAGTCGATCTCGACGCCGAATCCGACTCTGGAGACAAACTCGGCGAGCGCTCGCCACGAATACCCCAACAGTGGACGACGACCGCGGCCACAGCACCAGTAAGAGAGGACAACCGTGAGCGACGCCGAAGCCCTGCCCCCGATGCGACTGATGGTCACCGGCGGAGGAACAGGAGGCCATACCTATCCCGCCCTGACCGCCGTGAACGCGCTGCGGGCGCGGCTGGAGTCGCAAGGGCGCGGGCTGGAGGTGCTGTGGGTCGGCGCCGAGGACAGTCTGGAGAAGCGGGTGGCCCGGTCGAACGGGATTCCCTTCCGGTCGGTGGACACGGGCAAGGTCCGCCGGTCCAAGAACCCCCTGAAGATGATCTCGGGCGAGAACATCCGCGACATGGGCAAGGCGTTCCGCGGCGTGTTCCAGTCCCGCCGGGTCGTCGCCGACTTCCGGCCGGACGTCGTGCTGGCCACCGGCGGCTACGTCGCCGTTCCGGTGGGCCTGGCCGCTCGAATGGGCGGTCGGCCGCTGGTGGTGCACGAGCAGACGGTGCTGCTGGGCCTGGCGAACAGAGTGCTCGCGCGCACCGGCGCCCGGATGGCGGTCACCTCGGAGTCCACGCTGAAACTGCTGCCCGAGTCGGCCCGCGCGCAGGCGGTCGTGACCGGCAACCCGGTGCGTCCGGCGGTGCTGGAGGGACAGGCCGAAAAGGGCGCCGCGGGGCTCGGCTTCGAGGGGTACGACCCCGACCTGCCCACCGTCTACGTAACCGGAGGCGCGCAGGGCTCGGTGCAGATCAACGACACCGTCCGCGGCGTGCTGCCGTGGCTGCTGGAGCGCGCCAACGTCGTGCACCAGTGCGGCGAGGCCAACGTCGACGACCTGCGAGCGGCCACGCGGGACCTGGACCCGGCACTGGCGGCACGCCACCACGTGACCGCTTTCGTCGGGGCGGAGTTGCCCGACGTGCTGGCGATGGCCGATGTCGTCGTCTCGCGCAGCGGCGCCGGGACGATCGCCGAGCTGACCGCGCTGGGCAAGGCCGCCGTGTTCATCCCGCTGGCTTCGTCGGCCGGCGACGAGCAGCGGCACAACGCCCGCCACCTCCAGGAGGCGGGCGCCGCGCTCGCGCTGGTGGACGAGGTGTCGCCCGAGCGCCTACGGGAGAATCTGGACCCGCTGCTCACCGACGCCGACCACCGCGCCACCGTGGCGGAGAAGGCCAAGGAGCACGGGCGCCCGGACGCCGCCGACCGGCTGGTGGATGTGGTGCTCAGCGCAGAGAGCGGCAGAGCGCGAGTGAGCTGACGGGGGAGTGAAGGGGGTGGCGCGCTGGTTCCGGTCAGATGTCCCCGTCCTTGATGGCGGACAGGAAGGCGCGCCACTCGGCGGAGGGGAACTGCAGGGCGCCGAGGTCCCGGTGCTTGTTGTCCCTGATGGCGCCGCCGGAGTCGAAGTCGGCGACTTTCAACCAGTACGGCCTACTGACTTCGGCCCAGGCGCGCGGGTGCGGCATCGATGCGGCCGAGGTGCGCCGACTCCTCCGCCGAGGGGATTGGCGGAGGTTGTATTCCTCGGTGTACGCGATCCGTGATCTCCAAGGGCAGGTAGCGCCGGAGAACCGGCTGTGGAGCGCCGCCATGGCCGCCCAGCTGTCACTCGGTCCGGTGGCGTTCGCGGGAGCCGAAACCGCCGCACGGTTGTGGAGCATGCAAGGTTTGCCGCGCTGGGACGGCCGCGAGATCCACATGGTCATACCGGCATTGGGCGCCCAGCGACATGTCCCCGGCATCGTCTTGCACAGCTGGGACACCGACCCTGAAGACGTCACCTTTCCGCCGACCGACCTGCAGCATCCCTTCCCCGATGAACGCGGACGGCTTTGGGCGGTCGCGGATTTCTGGTGGGCCGACCGGCTCCTCATCGGTGAGGCCGACGGGGTCGGGCCACACCGCCAGCCCGACGTTCTCGCCGGCGACCGCCGGAGGCAGAACGCGCTGCAGACGCTGTATCCCGGCACTCGCATCGTCCGCTTCACTTGGGCTGACCTCGATCGCCCCGGCTGCATTCGCTCCACAGTGGCCCGCGCCGGCTATCCATGACCACCGAAGCCGGTCCCCGGGGGCGTTCCCTGCCCCTGAAAGCACAAGACGATTTGTCGGTGGTTCCGGACTCCGCCCCTCATCCGGCGTCGTGGTGCCCGTGGGTGGGCGTCGGCACTGTCCTCACGAGTGCGGGGAACGCGACCTTCGATAGACCGAGATGTAGGTGCCGCACCCGGCGTTCAAGGGGCCGCCCTGCCAATCGCCGAACCGGTCGGCGAGTTCCAGGCCCGCTTGTGCGGCGGGCGCATCGAAACGTTCCGGCGGTGCGAGGTGGCATTTCTCCTGCGTGACGCGGACGGAACCGTTCTCGAAATACGCGCTTGAAATCTCCCATACCGAGTGGTCCGGAGCCAGTGCCCGGGAGACCAGTACCCCGGAATCCGAGTCGGGGCGCGCTTTGAAAACCGTGTCCACCATGCGTCCGCCGTGCATCCGTTCGATGGCCTCGGGGTTCTGCATCTCGATCACCAGTGTGCCGCCGTCAGCCACCAGGCCAGCCCACTCGAAAACGGTTTTCTGTTGTTCTTCGGGAGTGTCCAGTGCGGAAAGAGTGCCGGCGACGCAATAGACCAGGGCGTAGCGTTCTCCGTCATCGTATCCACGCATATCGGAGCACACCGTGAAAACGTCGGATGCCCCGTCGTGTTCGTCCCGGTGCAGTACGTCGATCATCTCCGGCGACGAGTCGACTCCGGTCACTGGGCCGGCGATCCTCGCCAGCGGAACGGCGATGCGCCCGGTGCCCACCCCGAACTCCAGGATCTTTCCGTGCTTTGGCGCCAGATCCGCCAGCATGGCGGCGGTCGCCTCGGCTTCCGCGTCCCTTGGGCGGACCTTGTCGTAGTGACCTGCGAACATGCGTCCGTAGGAGCTCTCGTGCCCCTGCTGCACCGGTCCTCCTCTGTCGTGTCCGGCTTCGGCGGGCGCTCGAGTCACGCGGTCCGGATCGCCCGTTGGGCACGCCGGCGGAGATGATCCGAGACATTCGCCGACCTTTTCGCGTCGCCCCTTCGGGTCACCGTTCCCGACGGCGTCTGTGCTGGTCCATTCATCTGCAGCGCGCCTTTTCCGCATGTTTCTGCGGGGTGGTGTGACCTGTCAAGGGGCGGCGTCCGGCCACATCGGGACACGCCGGACGTATGATCTCGGTGGCCGGTGTTATTTCGCTGGACAGCGCCTTAGTCGCCCGGCTCGTCGGCGGCGGTCCGGTGAATTCGATGGAGGTTCGACATTGACGGGGTCGGATGTGCCGACCTAAGTTGCCGACTGGTCACTCAGTGATTGCTGGCCGCGTCGCCGGGGAATGCGCATACCCGTCGGAAATCCGCGGCAGATGAACCGGAGTATCTTGCTAAGAGGAGACTATAATGTCGACTGCCCTTCTCGAGCGGACCGAGACCGAGATCGACCCGGCGGGTGCCACCGCCGACGACCTGCACGTTGACAACCTCATCTCCGAGAGCCACGACATCTACGCCGCCAGCAGCGGTTGGGTGTGCACCCTGACGATCGAGTGCGGAACCCTCGTCTGCGCCTGCCAGTAAACACGGCTATCCCGTTTGTGTAGACGGATGCGCGGTGCGCGTACACCGGGGCCCGGCCCCGCCGACTGTGCGCACCGCGCATTCTGCATGACCGACCCTTCGGACCTTGGCCGCACCTCGTAGAAGAATGGTGGGCGACTCCCATGCCGGGTATCTCCGCGGCGGATGCTGCGCGTGCCGAATACCTGTCCGAACGGATCCGCGCCGGCGCAGCCGGAACAGGGACGGCTTCCTCACGATGCCCGGACGAATGGAAGCGGTCGGCGTTTCCGGACGACGAGATCTTCGAGCGCTACCTCGCGTCGCACGGGACGACCGAGACCACCGTGGCCTGTGTCCTGCACAGTGCCCCGCCCGCCCGGGAAAACCTCCCGGAGTGGGCGCGCGAACTGAACGCGGTCGTCGGCGGGCAGGACGCGACTCCCGCACACGAGGGCATCGAGGCGGTCGTCCTCGGCACCCCCTACGCCCCCGCCCCTTTCAGCGGACTCCTCGCCCGCTTCACCGGCTCCGCCATGGCCGCTGTCGGCGACGCGGCGGCCGACGCGGGCAGCGACGCCGGCCCGCAGACGCGGCTGTACGCCGAACTCGAAACGTCGCTGGCATCGCGCCTCGCCGGCATCACATTCCGGGCGCTCATCGCCGACCTGCACCGGTGCCGCAAGCAGGGTGAACTGCGCGGGGAAACCCCCGAACTCCGATACGCCGACTACAACGAGCGCCTGCTCAACAGCCCGTCCCACCTCACCCGGCTCTTCTCCGCCTATCCTGTGCTGGGCCGGCTGCTGATCGAGGCCCGCGCCGCATGGGTGCGGCACGTCCGCGAACTCCTCGACCGCGTGCGCACGGACCGCCCGGAGTTGTACGCACGGGGATGGATCGACGCGCCCGACTCGCCGCTCGTCTCGGTGCAGGCCGACTCCGGCGACACCCACGACGGCGGGCGCTCCGTCGTCGTCTGCGAGTTCGAGCACGGCCGGCGGCTGGTCTACAAGCCGCGCTCGGTCGCGCTGGACGCCCTTTACGAGCGAGCCGTCGCCTTCGTCGACGACCGCAGCCCGAACCGGCCCCTCATGGCCCCCCGGGTCCTTGAACGGGACGGCTACGGGTGGACCGGATTCGTCGAGCACCGGCAGTGCGCCCCGGACCGGTTGCCGGACTACTATCGCGCGGTGGGCTCCTCTGTGGCCCTGGCGTACTTCCTCGGCGCGAGTGACGTCCACATGGAGAACGCCGTGGCCTGCGGGCCGCACAGCGTCATCGTCGACCTGGAGAGCCTGCTGCAGAACAGGGAGGCCGCCGGCGGCCGACAGACCGCTTTCGCCCGGGCGAAGAGCCTGTTGAACAACAGCGTGCTCGGTATCGGCTACCTGCCGATGCGCACCGGCAACGGCGAGGATCAGCAGGCGACGGACGTCAGCGTGATCGGCGGCGGCCTGGACGACGGCACCGAGGTCGCCGCGCCCATCCTGACCGAGGTCCGCACCGACCGGATGGCGGTCGGCCGGGGCCGCAGCCGCATGGGGGCGGCCGGCAACCAGCCCGCCGATCCCGGCTTCCTGCGCCCTGCCGACCACGCCCCGGCGATCGCCGACGGCTTCAGAGAGGTCTACGATCTCATCGCCGCCGACCGAGACGGTTTCGCCGCCGCCCTCGGCGACACCGCCGGAATCCCCACACGCCACCTGCTCAGACCGACACACCTCTACGGCAGATTCCTCTACGAGAGCTGCCACCCCCGCTACCTGCAATCCGCCCTGGACCGCGAGCACCTGTTCGACCGCCTGTGGGCGACGACACTGCGGCAGCCGGAGCTCACCACAGGGGTGGCCTCGGAGATCCGCCAACTGCTGCGCCACGATGTCCCGAAATTCACGGCGCCGGTGGATGGCACCGCGCTGCAGGACGAAACCGGGATCGTCGATGCGCACCACTTCTCCGCGACGGCCGTCTTCGCCGTGCACGACCGGTTGCGGCAGACGGGCGAAGCCGATCGCGCCTGGCATGTGCGCATCATCGACGAGTCGATGTCCACACTCGGCGCGCGCGACCACGCCGGCCAGGCGGCTCGGCCCCTCACCCCCCGATCGGCGCAGGACCGCAGCCCCCGGGAGACGGCGCCGCGGGCACGCGCAGCCGCCGAGGAGGTGCTGCGGGACCTCGACGCGACCCGCCTCGACGGGGCCGACGGTCGCGACTGCACCTGGGTCGGGATCAGCCCGGCCGCCTTCGACGGAGCCGGGTTCGAGTACCGGCCGCTGTCGCCGATGCTCTTCGAGGGTCTGGCCGGGATGGCACTCGCCTACACCTACGCCTCCTCGGTTCTGGGAACCGACGGCTACCTCGACACCGCACGCCGCTGCATCCGGCCGGTTTCGGCGTTCGTGGAAGACCGGTGTGCGATGAGCACCCCGCCGAACGAGCCGGTCGGGGCCTACAGCGGATACACCGGCGCTCTCTACGCCCTGCTGCACTACTCGGCGGCCGTCGGCGGCGACCCCGAGACCGATGCGCTGATCCGCAAGTCGGTGCGCCTCATCCCGGACATGGCCGAGCAGGACAGCTACCACGACCTCGGGGCGGGAGCGGCGGGTGCCGCGCTCGTCTGCCTGCGGCTCTACCACCACTACGGCGACGAACACCTGCTCGACCTCGCACGCGACACGGCGCAGGGCGTCGCCTCCCGGGCGCGTGCAGACGGCCGCGCCCTGGCGTGGCCGACCGACGTCGACGGCGGACACCTGGGCGGCATGGCGCACGGCGCCTCCGGTATCGGCTGGGCACTCATCGAGGTCGGCACCGCTGCCGGTGACGAGGAGCTGACCGATGCCGGCTACCGGGCACTGGCCTTCGACACCGACCGCTTCGACACCGGCCGCGGCTGGCCCGACCTCCGCCGCGAGGTGCGCGGCCGGTCCGCGTTCCCTGTCCAGTGGTGCCACGGCGCGGTCGGTATCGGACTGGTCCGCGAACTCTGCCACCGCATGCACCCCGACGCGGAGCTGGCGGCGGAGGCGGACGCGGCGGTGGCCGCAGTTGCGAAGACGGGGGTGCCGCCGAACGACTCCCTCTGCCACGGGACGCTGGGCGCCCGCGAACTTCTGCACGCGGCGTCCCAGCGGTCCGTCCGGGCGCAGGAGGCCGAAGACGGCCTCAACAGCACCATCCTCGACCGGTTCGAACGCAAGGAGGCGGCCATCGGAATCGCCGGCACCGAAGCGGACTCGCCCGGCCTGATGCTGGGATCCGCCGGATTCGTCCTCGGACTGCTGCGCATGGCGGCACCCCGCAGTGTTCCGTCGGTGCTGTCCCTCGAGGGGCCGAGCCGCTGATGAGCGATCAGGTGGAGTGGCGGGTGCGGGACCACCTGCGGCCGCACCGGCGGAGGCTGGCCGCGGTGCTCGTGCTCACGATCGTGTCGAGCGCCCTCATGCTCGCCCAGCCCATGCTGCTGAGCCGGCTCGTCGGCACACTGACCGACGCCGGTGCCGCCGTCCTTCCCCCCGCCGCGCTGCTCGTGGCGGCAGCTCTGGGCGGGGCGCTGCTGGGCGCCTGGCGCACCTACCTGCTGCAGAGCACGGGCGAGGAGTTCATCCTCGGGCTGCGCAAGGCGCTGTACCGGCGGCTGCTGCGGCTGCGGGCCGCGGAGTACGACGAACGGTCCAGCGGAGACCTGCTGTCGCGGCTGGGTACCGACACCACGGTGCTCCGCTCCGCGCTCACCTCCGGGATGTTCTCCCTGGTGTCGGCGGGGCTGACGATCGCCGGCGCGGTCGTGCTGATGGCCTACATCAGCCCGGTGCTGTTCGGGGCCGCCATGGCTTCGCTGCTCATCGGTGCCGCAGTGGTCTTCAGCATGGGCGGGGCCGTCCGCAGGGCCAGCACGCAGGCCCAGACCAACGTCGGCCTGATGACGGTGGCGATGGAACGGGCGCTGTCGGCCGTGCGCACCATCAGGGCCTGCGAAGGCACCGAACGGGAAGTCGCCGAGCTCGACAGCGCCGCGACGCGGGCGCGCGACTCCGGGGTGCGCATCGCCGCCCTGCAAGCCATGGCCTCCCCGGCGATCGCCACCAGCGCACAGATCGGGCTCATGCTGGTGCTCGTCCTGGGCGGCTACCGCGTCGCCGCGGGGCACCTGGAGCTGGGCGACCTCGCGGCCTTCATGATGTACATGTTCATGCTGATCACGCCGGTCGTCCAAGCGGCGTCGGGATACACCCAGGTGCAGGCGGGCCTGGCGGCGCTCGACCGCGTCCGGGAGATCCTGAAGCTGCCCGAGGAGGCGGCCGACGAGCCCGGCACCGGCGGCGGACCCATCGCGCCCGCCACACCCGCCGCGCCGCTGATCGAGTTCGCATCGGTCACGCTGACCTACCCCAACGGGGTCACGGCGCTGCGCGACGTCGACCTGGCCATCGCAGCCGGCAGCCGGGTGGCGATCGTCGGACTCTCCGGGTCCGGAAAGTCGACCGTGCTGTCCCTGATCGAGCGCTTCTACACCGCGGATTCCGGTACCGTCCGCTTCCGCGGGCACGACGTCGCCGAACTTCCGCGCTCGAGCATCCGCTCCCAGATCGCCTACGTGGAGCAGGACGCCCCCCTCATCGCGGGCACCATCGCCCGCAACCTGCGGCTGGGGCGACCGGACGCCGCCGCCGAACGGATGGCCGCGGCGTTGCGCGGGGCCGGTCTCGACGAGTTCGCCGAATCCGGCGGGGAAGTGGGCGGACGCAGTGTCGGCGACGGCGGCGCACTGCTCTCGGGAGGCCAGCGGCAGCGCCTGACCTGGGCGCGGGCCCTGCTCATGGAACGCCCACTGCTCGTGCTGGACGAGCCGACGGCCAGCGTCGACGCCCGCACCGAGGGGCTGCTGCAGGACGCTCTGGACAACGTCCCCTCCGGTACGACCACCATCGTCGTCGCGCACAGGCTCGCGACGGTGATGGGCGCGGACCGGATCATCGTCATGGACCAGGGGCGCGTGGTCGACTCCGGAACCCATGAAGAGCTGCTGGACCGCAACGACCTCTACCGTGAGTTGGCGTCCCGGCAGATGCTCGCAGCAGACGCGGTGCGCGGTTGAGACGGCTCGCCCCCGGGCCCTTTCCGGCGGGAAGGGCCCGGGGGAGGCGGATCCGGCCGCGTCGACCGGCCGCTCCGGTAGGCTCACGCGCGGCTCAACCCTTCGGCGGGAGCGGTCTTCGCGATCTGCCGGGCCGGTACCAGGCTCGCGGCCACACCGGCGACCACCGCCACCGCCACGACGATCCCGAACCGGGCCCAGGGGATCTCCACCACGAGGGGGGCCTGCGCACCGACGACCGCGTCGACGCCGACGAGCCCGTAGGGCAGGCCGAGCGCGAGACCGGTCAACGCCCCCACCAGGGAGATCACCACCGCCTCGATCGCCAGCGTCGCGCCCAGTCGCCGGCGGGTCAGTCCCAAAGCTCGCAGTAGCGCCGATTCCCGCTGCCGCTCCAGCACGGACAGCCCCAGCGTGTTGACCACACCGATCACGGCGATCACCACGGTGATGAGCAGCATCGCCACCGCCAGGTTGAGCAGTATGTCCAGCACTTCCGCGATGTCGCGGCGCTCGCTCACCGAGCCGGCGATGACGAGGTCGGCATCCGCCGCGGCCACGCGGCTCATGGCCGTTCCCAACGCGTTGCGGTCGGCGTCCTCGGCCGCGATGCCCCAGACCATGTGCCGCCGGGTGTCGGTTGCCAGGCCGGCCAGGATCTCACTGCGCACGACCGGGATACCGGCCCCCGAGACGCTCGCGAGGTTGGAGGCGCGCACCGTGAACCGCTGTGTTTCACCGCCCGCGGACACCGACACGCTGTCGCCGCCCGCCAGGCCCGCCTCGGTGAGGGTGTCCTGGGAAACCAGCATCACCGGCCCGCCGCCGGCTGCGCCCAGCGGCTCGACGTCCACCGCGGCGCGCATGCCCGGCGCGACACCCGCCACGGTGATCTCCCCGAGAGCCGGCGAGGAGAACCGGGCAGTCTCGATCGGTTCGACGCGGACGAGCCCGTCGATCCCCGAGACCTGCTCGACGATCCTCTCCGATACCGCGCCGTCGGAGGCGCGGGCGCTGACGTCCACCGGATAGCGGTTGCGCAGGTCGTTGTCGACCGTGGCCTGGCCGGTCTGCGCGGCGACGAAGAGCGCGACGATCAGCGCCGTGCCCAGGACCAGGGTGAGCGTGGTCGTCGCCGCCCGCCCGGCGTTGCGGCGCAGGTTGGCGCCCGCCAACTCGGCGGTACCGCCCCAGCCGCGCAGCAGTCGTTCGATGAGCGGGAACAGTCGGGCGAGCACCGGTTTCAGGACGAACAGCAGTGCGACCGCGGAAAGGAAGCCGCCGGCCAGCGCGAGCGGCAGCGACCCCGACACGGCGCCGAACGCCATGGTGCCCCCGCCGAGCACGACGACGGCCACGCCGGCGAGCAGCCCGATCCGCGATCGGCCCGGATCGGCTGTCGCGGCGGTTGCCATCGCTTCGATGGGCGGGATCGATGCGGCTCGCCGTGCGGGCAGCCATGCCGCGCACATGGTGGCCGCCACTCCCACCAGGAACGCGCCAATCAGGGCCACCGGATCGACGCGCAGACCGCCGCCCGTGAGTGACATCAGCGAAGCGCCCAGGTAGCCCGCGCCCACACCGAGTGCCACGCCGAGCAGCGAGCCGACCGACCCCACCAGGGCGGCCTCGGTGAGCACCAGCCGGCGCACCTGCGTCTGCTCGGCCCCGATGAGGCGGAGTAGTGCGGTATCGCGGCGGCGCTGCGCCATCAGGATGGTGAAGGTGTTCCCGATGACCATCGCGGCCGCCAGCAGGGAGATCAGCGCGAAGGCGAGGAGTATGTATTCCAGCTGCTGGGAGCCGCCGGCGAACCGTTCGGCGGCCAGCTCGGCCTGCCGCTCGGCGGAGTTCACCGAATAGCCGCCGGGCAGAGCCGACTCCAGTTGCGCGACCGCCTCGTCGATCGAGGCGCGGTCGGCGACCTCGACAAGGGCGTTGGAGGGCGCGGAGCCCGTGAAGAAGTCCGTGGAGGCGTAGAACCGGTACTGCACACCGGTCAACGGCCGGAAGCCCACATCGGCGGCGCCGACGACGCGCACCGTCCGCGGTTGTCCGGAAACGACGACCTCGGCCCGGGAACCGACCGACAACCCCGCATCCTCCAGGGTCCCCGTATCGGCGAGGACTTCGTCGGGCGCGGACGGCCAGCGTCCTCGGGCGAGGTCGAACCACCGCAGCCCGGGGGCGTCGGCGACGCTGTACACGTTGGTGGTCGCTCGCTGCTCCGACGTCACCAGCTGCACGGTACGTGCGTACATCGGCGCCACGGCGGACACCGTGGAACCGTCCTCGATCGGTCGGTACCAGTCGGGGTCCTCCTGCGCGTCGGGGCCCGGTTGCACGACGACGTCGGCCTGCGTCAGCGGCGCCGCCGCGGTCGCCCGTAGACCCGCGGAGGAGGTGGAGGCGAACACGGCGGTGGCGGCCAGGAAGGCCACGCCCAGCGTGATGGCGATGAGGATGGCGACGAGGCGGGCGGGGTAGGTGCGGATCTGCGCCCAGACGGAGGCGAGCATCAGACCTCCTCCAGCTGCTTCATCGATGCGAGGATCCCGTCGGTGGTGGGCTGCTCGATGCGGCCGTGGACCGCGCCGTCGGCGAGCATCAGGACCTGGTCGGCGTAGGTGGCGGCGACGGGATCGTGGGTGACCATGACGATCGTCTGGCCCATTTCCACACAGGCGGAACGCAGCCGCGTTAGCAACTCCCGGCCCGCCGCGATGTCCAGGGCGCCGGTGGGCTCGTCGGCGAAGATCACCGCCGGTTCGGTCAGCAGCGCACGCGCGATCGCGACGCGCTGCTGCTGGCCGCCGGACAGCTCACCGGGCCGGTGGGAAAGCCGGTCGGCGATCCCGAGATCTGCGACGATTCGGTCGAACAGCGCCTGGTCCGGGCGCCGCTTGGACAGTTTCAGAGGCAGCAGGATGTTCTGCTCGGCGGTGAACGTCGGCAGCAGGTTGAACGCCTGGAAGATGAAGCCGATCCGATTCCGCCGTATTCGGGTCCGAGATCGGTCGTCCATGTGGGTCAGGTCGGCGCCGTCCAGCACCACCCGCCCCTCTGTCGGCGCGTCCAGCCCCGCGAGCAGGTGCATCAGTGTGGATTTCCCGGATCCGGACGGCCCCATGACAGCGGTGAACCCTCCGCGGGAGAAGCCCACGGAGATCCGGTCGACGGCCGTGACCGCAGCCTCACCCGCACCGTAGCGTTTGACCAGATCGACCGCTTCGAGCACGGGAGCGGAGCCGGGTTCGGTTGTGCTCATACCGCCCTTTCCCATCGGTAGGCGAAAAGGTTCGGCGGCAACTTTAGGGAGCGGGACGCGCGGACCTAACCGCCCTTGGGTACCGTCCCCATCCCACTTTCGATGGTGTCGGCACGCCCGGGTGGGACCGGCTGCTGCGGGGGTCTGCGGGGCCGCGTCGCCGGATCCGGTCGGGGCTGCTGCTGCGGCGCCGCTCCTTCTCGGAAAGCAGCACGGTTCTGATAGGGCGGAATCGAAAACGCCCGCCCGTGCCGGAGGAGACGCCGATGTCCGCAGCAGCCCGAAACCGGGTGCTTTCCGCCGTGTGCACCGTCGGGGGGCTGCTGCCGGCCGACCTGCTCGTCCGCCTCGGCGAAGGCGCGGAGATGCCCGGGTCGCGGCCGGGCGGCTACGGGAACTCCGGCTCCCGGGCGGTGCGGGAGGAGGCGGAGTGCTGTTGGCACCGCCTCCGAAGCGTGTGGCGGGAGCTTTGCGCCGACGCCGCGGCGGACGCAGCGGTCACCCGGTGGGTCGAGACGCTTTTCGCCGAGCTGGGGTTCGGCAGTGTTCCGCCGGTGGGGCCGGAGGGCATCCGTGCTGATGGGAGCGGTTGCGTGCCGATCCACATCACCGCTTGGCGGGACGACCTGGACGACCGTCCGGCCGGGGACGACACGGCGGCGCCGCATTCGCTGGTGCAGGTGTGGCTGAACCGGAACTCCGAGCACCTGTGGGCGGTGCTGACAAATGGACGGCGGCTGCGGCTGCTGAGGGCGGCGTCAAGCGCATCGGCGATAGGCGGCTACGTGGAGTTCGACGTCGAGGCGATCTTCGGCGGCGGGCTGTTCGACGACTTCGTGCTGCTGTACCGGTTGCTGCACGCCACCCGGTTCGCGGCGGCGGACGGGCAGGGGCCGTCGTCGTGCCGATTGGAGCAGTGGCGGCGCGAGGCGGCCGCCGAGCGGACGCGTGCGCTGGAGTCGCTGCGCGGCGGGGTGCGGCAGGCCGTCGCGGTGCTGGGCACGGGGTTCCTGCGGCATCCCGCGAACGGACGGTTCCGCAGGGATCTGGACGTGCAGGCGTTCCACGGGGCGCTGCTACGGCTGGTGTTCCGGCTGCTGCTGCTCTTCGTGGCCGAGGACCGCGGGATCCTGCATCCACCCGGAACCGGCGAACAGGCCGAGCGGCGCTACGCTGCCCACTTCTCCGCGGCGCGGTTGCGGAACCTCGCGCTTCGGGGAAGCGGCGATGCCGGGCAGGGTGCCCTCCATCGGAGGCTGGTTGCGGTGCTGGACGGGCTGCAGCGCACAGGCGGCCGCCCGGACCTGGGGCTGCCGGAGCTGGGCGGGCTGTTCGAGCGGACAACGGCCGACGCCCCGCTGGCCGGAGCGGAGCTGTCCGACGAGGTGCTGCTGGCTGCGGTGCGGTGCCTGGCACAGATCGAGGACCCGGTCTCGGGGCGGTGGCGGACGGTCGACTACCGCGAGCTGGGGGCCGACGAGCTGGGGGAGGTCTACGAGTCGCTGCTGGGGTTCGTACCCGAGTACAGCGCGGCGGACGCGGCCCTGGAACTGGTGGAGCTGGCGGGCAGCGTGCGCAAGACGACGGGCGCGTACTACACGCCGCCTTCCTTGATCGAGACACTGCTCGACACCACGCTGGACCCGGTCGTAGACGAGGCGGAGCAGCGCGGTCGGAGCGCGGCGGCCGATGCTGATGGCCCCGACGCGGCCGACCACGCCGTCGCCGAGCTGCTGCGGCTGACGGTCTGCGACCCGGCGTGCGGAACGGGGCACTTCCTGGTCGCGGCCGCGCGGCGGATCGCCAGACGCGTCGCGGCAGTGCGGGAGGGCACTTCGGAACCGACACCCGAGGCGGTGCGCCGGGCCCTGCCCGACGTCGTGGCGCGGTGCGTCTACGGGGTCGACGCCAACCCGACGGCCCTGGAACTGGCGAAGGCGGCGCTGTGGCTGGAGGCACCGCGGCCCGGGTCGCCGCGGCTTCTCGATGCGCACCTGAAGTGCGGAAACTCCCTGATCGGAGCCACCCCGGCGTCGCTGCGCGAGGGAATCCCGGACGCCGCGTTCGAGCCGGTGGAGGGCGACGACAGGAAACACGCGAGGTCCCTGGCGCGGATCAACGCCGCAGAACGCGGTAGCCGGGACAGTCGGCCGGGTGCCGAACGGCAGCGCCCGTCCGCCGACACGGCGTTCGCGGCGGATGCCGCGGAACGGCCTGACACCGCCGACTACGGCCGTGCCGTCCGGGCCGCCGACGCCTGGTGCGCCGCGTTCCTGTGCAGAAAGACCGTCGACGCTCCCCGCCCCGTGACGGACGGAATGCTGCGCGCCCTGCAGCGCGACCCGGCGGGCCCCGGCACCCCTGAGGAGACCCGGACCGAGATCGCCCGGCTGCGCGAGCGGCACCGGTTCTTCCACTGGCACCCGGAGTTCCCCGACGTGTTCGCCGCCCCGGCGGAGGCCGCCCCCGCCGACACCGGGACGGGCTCGGCGGGCGGTTTCAGCTGCGTGCTGGGCAATCCGCCGTGGGAGCGGATCAAGGTGCAGGCGCAGGAGTTCTTCGCCCAGCGGGACCCGGCGATCGCCGCCGCACCCAACGGCGCCGCCCGCAGGCGCGCCGTCGCGGAACTGGAGCACGACCCCGACCGCGCCGGCCTGCACGCGGAGTTCGCGGAGGTCAAGCGCCGATCCGAAAGCCAGAGCCACTTCCTGCGCAACAGCGGGCACTACCGGCTGACCGGGCGCGGCGACATCAACACCTACGCCGTCTTCGCCGAGACCGCCCGCCGGCTGACCGCACCGCAGGGCCGGACCGGGCTGATCGTCCCCACGGGCATCGCCACCGATGCCACGACCCGCCACTTCTTCGCCGACCTGGCCCGCAACGGGGCGATTTCGGCCCTCTACGACTTCGAGAACCGCGCCGGGCTGTTCCCCGCTGTGGACTCGCGGCAGAAGTTCTGCGTCCTGTCCCTGGTGGGCAGCGGCACGCGCGAACCGGCGGCGGCCCTCGCGTTCTTCCTGCGCTCCACCGCCGAGCTGCGCGAGCCCGGCAGGGTCTTCACCCTGGCGCCGGCTGAGATCGCGCTGCTCAACCCCAATACCGGGACGCTCCCGGTGTTCCGGTCGCGCCGCGACGCCGAGATAGTCCTGGACATCTACAAGCGGGTGCCGGTGCTGGTCGACGAGCGTGACCCGGCCGGCAACCCGTGGGGCGCGGCTTTCCACCGGATGTTCGACATGTCCACCGACTCACACCTGTTCCGCACGCGCGAGGAGTTGCTCGCCGACGGGTGGAGGCTCTCGGGGAACGAATTCGCGAGAGACGCGGCGCGCATGCTGCCGCTCTACGAGTCGAAGATGCTGCATCTCTACGACCACCGGTGGGCCGCCTACCGGGACGACGGCGGAGTCCGCGACCTTGGAGCGGGGGAGAAACGGGACCCCTCGGTCGAGGCGCTGCCCCGCTACTGGGTGGACGCCGACGAGGTGGCGAACCGGCGGAAAGGCCAATCGTGGGACCGCGAGTGGTGCCTGGGCTTCCGCAAGATCTGCCGCGCGACCGACGAGCGGACGGCGATCGCCTTCGTCCTCCCCGAAGGCGGCCTCGGCGACTCCGGCAACCTCGTGTTCCCCGCGGCCGGGAGCCCGGCGGTGCTGTACGCGAACATGGCGTCACTGGTGTTCGACTACGTGCTGCGGCAGAAGCTGGGCGGCACCAACCTCAACTTCTTCCAGTTCGCCCAACTGCCGGTGCTGCCTCCCGCCGACGCCGCGGCACACCGGCACTTCATCGAGCCGCGGGTGCTGGAGCTGGTGTACACGTCGCACCGGGCGGCGCCGTTCGCCCGGGACCTGGGCGATACCGGCGCCCCGTTCGTATGGGACGAGGACCGCCGCCGCGCCATCCGAGCGGAGCTGGACGCCCTGTTCCTCCACCTGTACGGAATCGGCCGCGCCGACGCGGAGTACATCCTGGGCACGTTCCCCATCGTCCGGCGCAAGGACACTGCGCGGTACGGCACCTACCGCACCGCAGAACTGGTCCTGGCCGACTACGACCGCATGGCCGAAACCGGCGCACCCCTCGCCGCCCCCGTGACCGACCGGGAGAACTTCACCTCCACGCTCAACCCGCCACCCGGCCGGGGACCGCGCGCCAGGCCCAGTAGTCGACCTGTCGGCCGAGCCGCGGCGAACGTGGTCGCCTGATGATCACCGGGAGCTTATGTGCCCCAGAGGGGGACGCGGAGTCTGGAGCCGAAAGTGTTCATCCGCGATGTCGCCCTACGGGACGAGTTGACTTCTTCCGAGGTCCGTGAATTCGCGGAACCTCCGGTGCGGGTCGGCCAGGTACACCAAGCAAGTTGCCTCCTCCGCCTAGCCGGCGACTCCGTATATCTTCAGCCGCTGCTTAGCGACGCATCTCGAAAACCAGCTCCTCCGGGAGTCAGCATGGCCGTGGAACCGGGAATCGAAGCATTGTTGGGCGAAGCCTTTGCCACCGCGCTTTGGCGCAGCTCCACGGCTACGGCCGGAACGACCGAACATTACGCGGAGGCGGCGGCCGATCCGCTAGGCATGGTCTCACAGCACCGTGTAATCGAAGCACACTACGGTGCGGGGCGATTGCTCTTGTCCTGGCTCGATCAGGGGGTCGCCGAAAACACCGGAACGCATCTTTCGGGTGGCGTCGAGTTCGACGACTCCGTCCCCGAGAGCTACGCGCGCCTCGGTTCTCTAGTGATAAATGCGCTCACGAATACCGATCGTCGCGATGCGGCCGATTGACCTCGGTGGGCGTTGTCGTGCCTGGATGCGACTGCCGCCGCACCCTCGGCATCCTCGTTTGTCGCTGACGGTGGCGTGCCGTCCGGCGTCCGTAAACCCGCGGGCCAGAAGGACCCGCCATCGGCACACCTCGGTGCTACCTTGTTGTCCGAGAAGCCCGAACAGTTGCTATATGCGCCGCGTCGTCCGTTGCGGGTGACCGGTGTGGAGGTGGTCCGATGAATCTGGGCAACTTCGATCTCGACCCCAAGCGCCTGCTGTCCGAGGTGCCCAAGCGGCGCCGGGTGACCCGGTCGTCTTCCTTCCGTATCCGGGCGAAAGCCCCGAAGCCGTCGCAGCCGCCCGAGGGGTGCTGGACGCAGCCCGGGAACATCAGCGGGTGGGCCGAGCCGAAGCGCCGCTGACGTCCCTTTCTCGAACCGGATCGCCGGAGCGGGTACCCGACGGTCTGCTCGGCCGCCGCGCACCCGCCCCGGCGATCCGGTCGGACGTCCTCGGCCCTTACCCGGCAACCGCCGGTTGCGCGTCGCCGGAACCCTGCGGCCGCACCCACACCTGCTTCGGGTGGGCCATCATCCAGCTCTCCACCGGCGCCGAGGCCGCGGTGCCGTCCTTCCCGGCGTCCAGGGCCAGCTCGGGGAACCTCTCGAACAGCCGCGGCAGCGCCACGTTCAGCTCCAGCCGGGCCAGCGGGGCGCCCAGGCACAGGTGGGGCCCGTGGCCGAAGGCGAGGTGGCCGCGGGTGTCGCGGCCGACGTCGAAGGTGTCGGGGGACTCCCAGGCGTCGGCGTCGAGCGCCGCGGCGGCGTAGGCCAGCAGCACCATTTCGCCTTCGGGAACCGCCACACCGGCCAGTTCGGTGTCGCGGGTGGCGAAGACCGCCGGCAGCAGGCTGACCGAGGAGTGGCGGCGCAGGATCTCCTCCGCGGCCGCGCTCCACTCCACCTCGCCTGCGGTGATCCGGCGCAACTGGCCGGGATGGGCCAGCAGCGCCCGCACCCCGTTGGCCAGGGTGCCCATCGTGGTCTCGAAACCGGCGATGACCAGCAGGAAGAGGTTGGCGACGAGCTGCTCGTCGCCGATGCGGTCGGCTTCGTCGGCCGCGTCGTCGGCGGCGACCAGCGCGCTTACCAGGTCGTCGCCGGGCGCCGCGCGCCGCTGCTCCACCAGGCCCGCCAGGAACCGGCGGGCGTCGGCGAAGACGCTCGGATCGGTGAGCTCGAAAAGGCGCCGGGCGATGTCGCCCAGGACCGGGGCGTCCTCCTCGGAGACGCCCAGCAGGCCCACCAGCACGCCGACCGTCAGCGGCCAGGCGAAGCGGTCCTTGACGTCGGCGGTTTCCGCGCCCTCCAGATCGTCCAGCAGCTGCTCGGCGAGTTCCGCCACCCGCGGCCGCAGCGCCTCCACCCGCCGCCGGGTGAAGTGGGTCTGCATCGGTTTGCGCAGCCGGGTGTGCTCGGCGCCGTTCTTGGTGAGCAGGCTGCCGACGCCGCCGCTGACCAGCCGCACCAGCGGGCTGTCGGGGTCGACTTCGCCGTCGCGCAGCGCCCGCCAGTTGCGCTGGGCGTCTCCCCGCACGAACGTGTCGGTGCGGTCGGCCAGCACGCTGCGCAGCGCCTCGTGGTGGGTGACGGCCAGCGCCTTCACCCCTGCCAGATCCACCTCAGCCACTGGCCCAGCCGCATGGAGAGCGTGCGCGGTCGCGTCTCTGTCGAGGTCTCGGGGGTCGATGCCGATGCGGTGAGTTGCCACGGGACTCCTTCGTAGAGGCGGTCGGTCGGCGTGAAAGCGACGCGCAGCGATTCCACGTCGCTGAGCAGGGTCGACGACCCGCCCTGCCACTCATCGTCCTGCAGGACCATGTCCGGCAGGCGGCGGTCGAGCCGCTGCACCGCCGTCTCGGCGATCGTCAGCGCGAGGTCGCGGCCGACGCTGGGGCAGCCGTGCGGCCCCAGACCGAAGATCAGGTACGAGCGGTTGGTCTCGGTGTCCAACCGCTCGTCGCGGCGCAGGAGCTGCTGCGCCGGGCCGAACCCCTGGACCAGGCAGTCGCCCGCGGCCACCCGGAAGCCGCCGAGTTCGGTGTCGCGGGTCGCGAAGCGGCCGACGAGTGTATGCATGGGCGGCGAGTGCCACAGGCTCGTGTTGATCGCCTCGCGCACGGTGCGGCCCGAGTGGAGCTGCACCAGCCGGCTCTTGCGGTCCAGCAGCAGCCGCAGTGCGTGGGCGATGGTGTGCGCGGCGGGCTCGTGGGCGGCGGCGGTGATGAAGGTGAGGTGGTCGCGGATCTCCTCGTCGTCCAGGCCGGCGGCGATGAACTCCGAGACCAGGTCCTGGCCGGGCTCCAGCCTGCGGCGCGCGGCCAGGTCGCCCATCCGCCGCTGCAGTTGGGCGTGCACGTGCAGCGCGTCCTCGGCGCCGTCCCACACCCGCCGCTGGGCGGTGCACACGGCGACACCCTCCTGGGCCTCCATGCCGTAGAGGCGGCACAGCACCAGCAGCGGCACGATGCTGGTGTAGCGGGCGACCAGGTCGGCGCGGCCCTCGGCGCAGAAGGTGTCGATGACACGGTCCACGACCTCGTCGATGTGGGCGACGACCTGGCTCTGCGAGATGCTGGCCAGCGCTCGGACGGTGATCTCCCGGTAGTACCGGTGGTCGGATCCGTCCATGTTCCACACGTTGCGCCGCCGCGTGTAGATCGCCCGCAGGGGCGAGTTCGCGGGGACGACGCCGTTGTGGAAGTCGCGCCACCAGTCGACGTCGCGGGCGAAGGTGTCGGGGTCCTGCAGGACCTGCTGGTGGACGTCGACGCTGAGCATGAGCCAGGCCGGTACGCCTTCGGTGAGAAAGACGGGGGCGAGCCCGCTGGGATAGCGCTCCAGGAGCGAGTCCCACAGCTTCGGCAGGTCGCGCAGCGCTTCGGGATCGTCGAGCCGGACGGCGTCGGTCGGGTGCTGGATCGGATGGGTCATGGCGTGCTGCTCCGTACGGGGGCGAGGGCCGGATGCCGCCGGCGGTGGGGGAGAAACCCTGGACGGGGCGGTGGGGGACGCCCGGGTGCCGCGCGGCGCGGATCTCGCGCGCAGAGGCGGCGGCCGGAGGGGTGCGCGGAGGGTGGGCCCCGCTCAGTGGATACGGCCGGGCCGGCGTCCGCTGCTCTGGCGGGCTGGGGGAGCGGCGATTCGGAACGGGGGAGCCCGGGGATTGTCCGCCCGGTGGCTCCCCTGTGCCTGACCAGCATGCGTGTGAGCACCGTCCCCTGTCTGGAATCAGGCCTTGGTTTGTTCCGCGCCGATGCCCGCCCGTGCACCGACGTCGGGAATTCTGGCGAAAGCCGCGTCTGTTGCGCAACCCCGGGCGCATCTTTGTACTATCGCCCTGACCTGCAAAAACACGACGCGTAAAGGTTTCGATACCGCTGATTCCAGCGGTTCATCTGCGGTTTCCGCGCAGATCAGCCCCGCTTCTCCGGGGGCTCGGCGGGCGGGTGTGAGTTTTGCGGAGTCTGGTTGCGCACATGCTGAAATCACCGCATCCGCCCGCACTGCGTCGATCGGCGAACGAAACGGGTATGCATCCGCTCGGCGAATCGGAAGTCCGAATTCTCGGTCGCGTCTCGGCCCCGCCGGCGCTGCATCCGACCCGCGCGGTCACCGGGAGCGCGCACCGGCGGCCACAGCGCCGCGCGGGCCGTCAGCCGTCGCCGTCGCTGCGGCGGAGAAGTTCGATGCGTTCGCGGATGCCTGCCGCGCGCGGGTCCTCGAACGGCCCGAGGAGTCGCAGCGCCTCACCGCGGTGCCGATCGGCCTCCTCGGGTGCCTCGGGTTCCACCGCTTGCGCAAGGGCCTCCAGCGCTGCCGCCTCGTGCCAGGGGTCGTTGAGCGTCCGATGCGCCTCGGCGGCGCGGCGCAGGAAGCCGACCGCGTCGGCGGTGCGGTCGGAGGCCAGGTAGACCTGCGCGGTGCCCTGCCAGGCGCGCGCCTCGCGGCTGCGGTCGCCCAGTCGGCGGTGCAGCACCGCCGACCGGTGGTAGGAGGGCTGCGCCTCGGCCGCACGCCCCAGCGCCTGCTGGGCGCGGCCCGAGGACAGCAGCCAGTACCCCTCCATGACGTGGTCGCGCAGGTCGGTCGCGATCTCCAGCGCTTCGTCGGCCGCCCGCAGCGCGGCCTCGGGCTGCCCGCGGTCGAGGTGGATGTCGCTTGCGATCCGCAGGGCGTTGCCGATGCTTCGGTCGTCCCCGCGCCGGCGGTGGTCGGCGAGCGCCGCCTCGACGGCGGCGGCCGCGTCGTCGAGGCGTCCCGCCTGGTAGTGGACTTCGGCCAGATTGGACCGGCACACCGCGGACCAGTGCCCCAGACCGAGCTCGTCGAAGCCGGCGACGGCGCGCGTGAGATGCGCCGCCGCGCTGTCCAAATCCCTCTTGCGCATCGCGATCAGGCCGAGTGCGTTGTGGGCGTCCGCCCGGCCGCGCCGGTCGCCCAACTCCTCCCATATCTCCAGCGAAGCGGTGTGCGCGTCGAACGCCTCGGCGAGGCGATCGACGCGCCGGTTGCAGAACCCCACAGATTCCAGAAGCCGCGCCTGGGCTCGGCGGTCACCCAGCCGGCGCGCGGCCTCCAGGCCGATCCCGCCGACCGAGAGCCAGTCCGCCGCGACGGCCGACGGCGACTGCGCGTTGTAGAGCACGGCGGCCAACTGCCAGGCGTGCCGGTCCAGCCCCGCCTGTTCGGCGGCCCGGACGGCGGGCAGGAAGTTGGCGTGCTCCCGCTCGGCCCAGTCCACCGCGTGGTCGTACTCGGCGAAGGTCAGCGGCGCGACCCCCTCGGCCGGCGGGTCGAGGTGCAGGCGGTCCTCGTTCGGTTCGATCCACGCCTGCGCCGCGTCCGCGGTATGCAGGTACCAGTCGAGCACCCGCCGCAGCGCCGCCGTGCGCTGCTCCGCCGGCTCGTCGTGCCCGGCCTGGTCGGCGGAGTAGGCCCGCAGCAGGTCGTGGAACGTGTAGCGATCCGGCGCCGTCTGCTCCAACACGTGCGCGCCGACGAGCACGTCCAATTGGTGGCGCGCCCGGCGGAGGCTGAGCTGGGCCAGCGCCGATGCGGCACCCGGGCCGAAATCGGGGCCCGGATGCAACCCGAGCAGCCGGAACAGGCGGGCCGCCTGCGGCGGCAGAGCGCGGTAGGACCAGGCGAACACGGAATGCACGGCGTCGGCCTCCTCGTCGTCGCCCGTACTCAGGGCTTCCCACAGTGCCGACTCGTCGCGCAGGTCGGCGATCAGATCGTCCAACCGCAAGTGCGGTCGGCTCGCGGCGCGTTCGGCCGCTATGCGCAGGGCCAGTGGCAGCCGCGCGCACAGCCGGGACAGCTCGGCTAGCTGCTCCGGGGTGTCGTCGGGGCGGTAGTCGGCTGTCACGGTTCGAAGCAGCTCCACCGCCTCCGCCTCGGCCAGCGTGCCCAGCGTGATCCGGTGCGCGCCGTCGCGGACGGCCAGCCCCGACAGCCGGTCCCGGCTGGTGACCAGCACCAGGCTGCGGGTGAGCCCGGGCAGTAGTGGCCGCACCTGGGCGTCGGTCCCGGCGTTGTCCAGCAGGATGAGCATGGCCCGCTCGGCCAGCACGGAGCGGTACAGGGCCGCCGCCGATTCGGCCTCCGCGGGTATCGCGGGGGCGGGAACCCCGAGTGCGCCGAGGAACCGGTGCAGCGCCTCCAGCGGGGGCAGCGGCTCGCCCGGGTCGTAGCCGCGCAGATTCACGTACAGCTGACCGTCGGGGAAGCGTTCCCGGGACCGGTGCGCCCAGCGCAGCGCGAGCGCCGTCTTGCCCGCCCCGGCCGTACCGGCGATGACGCAGACGCCGGGGCGGTAATCCCCCTCGGCGGTGCGCAGGCCGTCCAGCCGGTCCAGCTCCGCCGTGCGGTGCACGAAGCGGTGCGGCTCACCGGGGAGTTGGCGCGGAGGGGTGCGGGCGCCCGTTCCCTCCGCTCCCGCGGCGCCGTGGTGGATGTGCACGCCCCCGCTGACCCGGCCGGCCTGGACCACGTCGCGGGAGGGCCCCGTCACCTCCGGGGTGGTGGTGCCGGGCGGTTCGCGGTCCCCGGTGTGCTCGGTGATGGCCCTACCTCGGTGTGGTCGGCTGCGGCGGCGCGAGGTGGGCGACCTCGCGGTCGAAGTACGTCGTCATGTCCTCGCCCCGGTGGAAGAGTCCGGCGATGAACGCCTCCCAGCCTCGGACGGTTCGCGGGTCGTCGAAACGCACCGCTCCGTCGACGGCGCCCGCATCCGTGTACACGACGCGGTAGAGCACCCGTCCGCCCAGGACGACGACCTCGGGAAGCGGGCCGGTCTTCTCGTAGTGGCCGACGGCGCCGCCGTCCACCACCCGCACCGGCATCCCGGATTCGTGCTGGATGCGCAGTGCGTGCAGCTCCCACTGCATGTACGGGGTCAGCGGCGCCTCGGCGACGCGGACGCGGTGGAAGACCGAGCCGCGGGCGGCGTCCTCGCGCCCGACGGCCTCCAGTTGCGGGCGCTGGGCTTCGTGCAGCCGCAGCGCTTCGTGCCACTCGCCGCGGCAGAACGCGAGCCAGCTGTCGTCGTCGCCCTCGTCGAAGGTCTGCTGCCGCTCCAGCTTCCAGGAGTCGTGGTCGCGGATCGCCTGGTCGACGCGGTTGAACTCGCCGCTGAACGCACCGGAGGGCACCCGGACGCCGTCGGCCGGGCGCAGTGCGGGAGGGGAGAACTCAGGCATCGGCGATGTCCGGCTTGGCGCTGCCGAGCATCCGGCCCGAGATTACGACGAGGCGCTCGTCGGGGGCGATCGTGACGCCTTCAGGGAGGCGTTGCGCATAGGCGGCGGTGAGGTCGCGGCCGATGACGGCGACGTCGCCGTTGCCGAGCTGCCAGATTTCCGGGCATCCGTTCCTGCCCTTGGTCTCGCCCAGTTCTTTCGCCGTCTTGCCGAGCCGCCGGGCGAACGGCGCTTCCGGATCTGCTTCCCAGGGGCGCGTCATGCGGGCTCCTCGGTATTCCTATATCGTTTCGCGAAATCGTAACAAGCGATGGGATGGCGCGCAATGCCGACGGTGCCGCGCTTGTGCTCGTGTGATTGTAGCGGGTGTGCCCGGCGTGCGCGCGGTTTTGCGAGTTTCTCAGGTGGCGCGTCGGACATTCCTGATCATTGGCGCGATCTTTCCCGTTCCTTGTGCTTCAGCGAATTCACCTGCGGTTCCTTTTCGGGGTGCGCGTATGGCCGAAAGCGGACATGCGAAACCGCCGGGTGAGGGCGTTGAATACGGCACTCGGCGGTTTCCGGCGTGTATGCCCGGTTGCCACCGTTCGGTCGCGGCGCTCCGTTCGCAGGACGTGCCGCGGACGGCAGGCGGGGCGGCACGGCACCGCGGGCCGCGGCCGGCCTCACCGGCGTGGCGGTGCCGGTGTGGCGCGGGCGGTGTAGTCCTCGACGGCCTCGGCGAGCGGGCGGGTGGTCTTTCGCAGGCGCTCGGTCAGGTAGCGGTGGTCGTGGTCGTCGACGGGCACGGGGGACCGGCGCAGGCGCACACTCCAGGAGCGGGTGTCCGGGAACACGTGCAGGTTCTCGACGTGGTCGGCGAGGACGACCCCGCTGCCGAACGGGGCGAGCTCGGTGATTAGCAGCGGGCAGCGCAGCGGGAACGCGCGCTCGCCGAAGCGCACCGGCTCGTCGTCCCGGACCGCCGGACCCTGCACCTCCGCCTCGGCGATCACCCGGCCCTGGTCGCGGGTGGGATTGTGGAAGCATCCCCGCGTCGTGTAGACGAGCATCCGGTCGCCCGCCGCCAGCTTCGCGGCCTCGCCGCGCCGGGCGGCGGGGAATGCGGTCTGCTGGGTGGACAGGATCCAGCCCAGGGCCTCCCGGTCGCCGATCACCATCAGGTACGCGCTGCTGTCACCGCTCACCCTGGAGACGGTACCGAAAACGGCGGCCGCCGCGCCGGAGCGGATCGAACCGGGGCGCCGGCGCCGGCCCCGGTCCCGTGGCGCTTCCCTCAGTCGCCGGGTGCGTCCGTGCGCGGAGCGAGGCGGCTCTGTACGCCGTCGAGGATGACGTCCAGGCCCTCGGCGAACCAGTCCCGTTCCGTGCGGGGCAGCGGGCGGCGGACCAGGTCGTGCAGCCGGGGGAAGCGCTCCAGGTCGACGTCGTGGAGGCGCTGCCGCCAGTTGGCGCCGGGGTCGTCGGTATCGGCCGAGCGCGCCGCCTCGCCGAGGACGACGCGGACGCTCCCCTGGACGTAGTGGTTGACGGTCATGACGACCTGCGCGGCCTGGTGCGGCTCCAGGCCGGCGGGTTCCAGCGCGTCCAGTGCCCATTCCATCCCGGCGAGCGACTCGGCGCCGAAGGGCGGGGAGAGGTTGGCGGTGGCGGCGAGCATCCAGGGGTGTTCCACGAACATCCGCCAGTCGGTGCGGGCGAGGGCGTGCATGCGCTCCCGCCAGTCCATGCCGGCGGGGTCGGGATAGGCGTAGCGCCCGGCGACCCGGTCGACCATCGCGGAGACCAGTTCTTCCTTGTCTGCGATGTGCCGGTACAGCGACATGGTCCCCGACCCGAGGTGTTCGGCCACGCGGCGCATCGAGACCGCTTCGAAGCCGTGTTCGTCCGCCGTGTCGATCGCGGCGGCGGCGATGCGCTCCCTGGTCAGGGGAGCCGCTGTGCGCGGTCGTCTGTTCACCCGGTTCCGTCCTTTTCGGTCTTGCCTCAGCATAACCCGGTGAGTACGTTGTACGCATGCGCTGAGTACAGCGTACCCATCCAAGCGGAACGCCGTAGCCGGGAAGGCGGAGCACCATGGAGACGACCACACGGCCGCGAGCGATATTCAGCATGCTCGACGGCTACCGGCCCATCACGAACCTGCTCGGCGCCGGGGACCCGAACGTGCACAGGATCGACGGCCGGTGGTGGATGTACTTCGGCGGATTCCAGCGCGACTTCACCAACAACCTTTTCAGCGCCTACCTGCCTGCGGGAGCCCGCCTCGGTGACGGGACGGCCTGGACGATCACCACCGGTTCCGCCCGCCCCGGCAGGGCGGCTCCGCTGATCGAGCAGCCGGCCAGGGGCGAATGGGACCGCCGCGGACTGCACGAGCCCTGCTTCGTCAGCGGGTGGAAGCAGACCCCCGACGGCGAGCGGGTCCCGTGCCGGCGCATCTACTACACGGGCCGCAGTTCGCGCAGGGCCCAGGGCAACGAGACCCCCTACGCCATCGGGTTCCTGGAGCACACACCCGACGGCTGGCGGCGCCACGGCGCCCCCGTGGTCACGGGCGATTCCGCGAACCCCAGCACCCTCGGCCCCAAGGTTGTCTTCGCCGACGGCAAGTGGCGGATGTGGTTCCGGGCCAGTCCGCATGAACCCGCCAAGGGCGAGCAGCCCGTCTGCGAGATCCGCTACACCGAGAGCACCGACGGCATCACCTGGAGCCCGCCGTGGCCGTTCCACTCCCGGGAGCACAGCTTCGCCCACGCCTACGTGCTGCAGCGGCCCGACCGCTGCGAAATGCTGCTCAGCACGAGCCCCAATGTGTTCGGCCAGTCCCGCTACCCGGAGCAGGGGCTCTGGCTGAGTACGTCGGCCGGGCCGAGCGGCGACGTCCGGGACTGGTCGAAACCCCGACTCCTGGTCGGCGCCGCCGGCGGACCGGCCTGGCTGCGCAACGGCTTCTTCGGCGCCAGCCTGTGCGCCGACGACGCGGACGGAGGCGGTAGGCGCCACGTCTTCTTCACCGGGGTCCACGCGTCGATCGACTGGCCCCGTTACGCGCTGCGCAGCCTCGCCGCACTCCGGCGCCCGCCGGTGCCCGCTCCGTTCTACTTCACGATCGGGCATCTCACGCTCGACATCGACGCACCCGGCGCCGCGGGTGCGGAGCGCGGTCCTGAAGAAGGCTTGGCTTCGTCTTGAGGGGAAATGTCGGTGGCCGTTGCTAGCGTCGCAGCCTGCCGGTCTGCCGGGTGTCGGGCGGACTCGACGGGACGGCGGCGGCAGCGGGCACGGCGGATGGCCGGGCCTGCGGTCGTCGTGTCGGGTGCTCGCCGGTGGCGCGGGCGGCGAGGGCGCCGCAGGCCGGTCGGCGCATCCAACGCGCGGTTTCCACCGGATTGCGGCCGCTGTCCGGTCGAAACCCTGCAATAGGTAGCACCGGTCCCATCGAGTCTGAATGCAGGGCTGGATTCGGCGCCGAATCCAGCCCTGAAGACAGACTCGGCGCGGCTTGGCCCGTCTATCGCGACCTTATGGTCGCAGGAAAGCGCATCCCGCGGCCATAAGTTCGCGATCATCGCCGGATGGACCGGCATAGGGGACCTACCGGCGCCGGTGGACCGGCTTGGTGCCGCCGTAAGGGACCGGGCCCGCGCCGGCGCGGGGTGTGGCGCGGTCGCGGGTGCCCGCACGGCCCGGTGGCCGCGCCGGATCGGGGGCCGGGGGCAGCCGCCGGGCGGCCGCGCTGGCGCGGCCGCCTCCGCAGCTGCCGAGCCCGCCGGAAAAAATCCCGCGCACCCCCAATCCACCGCGCGCCGGGCGTCGAATGCCGGGTGTGAGTACCACAGGACACGACGTGAGCCCGCGTTCCGCGCGGCGCCGCAGGCACGCCGCGGGAGCCCTCGCCGGCCTGCTGGCGGGCGGGACCGCCCTGGGCGTCGGCGAGTTGGTCGCCGGCGTCATGGGCACTGCGTCCCCGGTGATCGGCGTCGGCGGTGCCGTGGTCGACAACAGCCCGTCCTGGGCCAAGGACTTGGCGATCGCCCTGTTCGGCGTCTACGACAAGGCCGCCCTGCTGGTGGGCATGTACGCCGTGATCGCGCTGCTGGCCCTGGCGTTGGGTGCGGCGGCCGTGCGGCGCGGCTACGTCGGCTACATCGGTTTCGCGCTGTTCGCGGCGGCCGGGGTACTCGCTGTGACCGCCCGCCGCGCCGACGAGCCGTTCGCGGTCGTCCCGGTGGTGGCGGGTGCGCTCGCCGGAGAGGCGGCGCTGCTGCTTTTGCTGCGTCGGGCAGCCGAGGCCGCCCCCGTCGAGCAAGCCGCCCCCGTTCGTGACCTCCGCGGGGGCGGTGGGGCCGTTCCGGGTTCCGAAGGAAGGGGCGGAATCCGGAACGGCCTCGCAGAAGGTGCGCCGCAGACCGGTACTGCGGACGGTGGCGGCGCACGCCAAGACGGGTCCGCCGGGGCTGCGGCTTCTGCGGCGGCGGGAGGTCCTTCTGGGGAGGGAGACCCCCGCGACCAGGCCGCGTCGACCGCCCCCGGCGGACTCCAAGGGCTCCAGCAGCCCGAGCGGCCCGACGGGGACCGGGCTTCGCGGCGGCGCTTCCTCATCACCAGCGCCGGGGTCCTGGCGGTCGCGGCCGGTTCCGGGGGGATCGGCCGCTACCTCGCCACCGGCGCCGGCGTCGTCGAGAAGCGTTCCGCCCTGAGCCTGCCCTCGGCCGCCGAGCCGCTGCCGCCGCTGCCCGAGGGCGTCGACCTGGACATCGCCGGGCTGTCGCCCTTCAGCACCCCGAACAGCGACTTCTACCGGATCGACACCGCGCTGACCGTGCCGCGCGTCGACCCCGACCAGTGGCGGCTGCGCATCCACGGCATGGTCGACAACCCCGTGGAGCTGGACTACGACGCGCTGCTGCGGCGCCGACTGGTCGAGACCGACACCACGCTGACCTGCGTGTCCAACCAGATCGGCGGCGAGTTGGTCAGCAACTCGCGCTGGCTGGGCGTGCGGCTGGACGATCTGCTGCGCGAGGCGGGGGTGCACAGCGGCGCCGACCAGATCCTGAGCACCTCCCAGGACGGCTGGACCTGTGGCACCCCCACCGAGACCGTCCTCGACGGGCGCGACGCCATCCTGGCGATCGCGATGCACGGCGAACCGCTTCCCCTGGAGCACGGGTTCCCGGTGCGCATGGTGGTCCCCGGCCTGTACGGGTTCGTCAGCGCCACCAAGTGGGTCACCGACATCCGCCTGACCCGGTTCGCGGACGCCTCCGCCTACTGGGCCGAGCGCGGCTGGGCGGTGCGGGCGCCGATCAAGACCATGTCGCGCATCGACGTCCCCGGCCCGCTGGAGCAGGTGCAGGCCGGGGCGGCCACGGTCGCCGGCGTCGCCTGGGCCCAGCAGCGCGGCATCGAGGCGGTGGAGGTCCGCGTCGACGAGGGCGCCTGGCGCGAGGCCGAGCTGGCCGAGGTCCCCGGCATCGACACCTGGGTGCAGTGGAGCGCGGAGTTCGACCTGTCGCCGGGGCGCCACACCTTCGAGGTCCGTGCCACGGACAACACCGGCTACACCCAGACCAGCAGACGCGCCGAACCGATCCCCGACGGAGCGACGGGCTGGCATTCCGTGCAGATCACCGCGGAGTGAACGCCCTCGCCGGGGCTGTAGTTAACGCCCTCGCCGGGGCGAAAGCCGTCCCTATACGCCTCTTGCCGGTGACCCGGCGGAGTCGGACCAGAACAGAACGTCGATAAGGAGGCCCCCCGCCTCATCGTTCAAGGCCCCGAACCACTGCTCGTCTAACCCGATCCCGACGAGCGAAACCGCGCAACCTGAAAACCCAAGAGGAGAGCACCATGAACGCCAAGCACATGCACAAGTTCGGCATCGCCTCGGCCGTGGCCGCCCTGGCCCTCGGCCTGTCCGCCTGCGGCGGGGGCGGCGACATGGCCGCCGGCGGCGAGGAGACCGGCGGCGGCGAGGGCGCGACCTCGGGCGCCACCGAGTCGCCCGCCGCCACCGGCGGCACCGACATGGCGATGTCCGAGCCCTTCGGCCCGGCCTGCGCAGACGTGCCCGCCGAGGGCGCCGGCAGCTTCTCCGGCATGGCCGAGGACCCCGTCGCCACCGCCGCCTCCAACAACCCGGCGCTGTCCACCCTCGTCGACGCCGTCACGCAGGCGGATCTGGTCGATACGCTGAACAACGCCGAGGACATCACCGTCTTCGCGCCCGCGAACTCCGCATTCGAGGAGATTCCCGAGGAGGACTTGAACGCGCTGCTGGAGGACCAGGAGCAGCTCACCGAGGTGCTGACCTACCACGTCGTCGAGGGCAGGCACGCCCCCGACGAGCTGCAGGACGGCTCCTTCACGTCGCTGCAGGGCGACACGGTCGAGACCTCCGGTTCCGGCGAGGACTACACGGTCAACGGCGATGCGGCCAGCGTGGTCTGCGGCAACGTGCAGACCGCCAACGCCACGGTCTACATCATCGACGGTGTCCTGATGCCGCAGGGCTGAGAGCCCGGTACCTTCGGGCTCCCGGACGGGTCGGCGGTGGACAGCGACCCGTCCGGGTTCGGCTTCGGACAGGAACGAGGACGATGAACGAGGATTCCGCACGCCGGCTGTCGGGCGTACCCGGCCCCGACGCGCCGCCCGAGGAAGGGCTCGGCGAGCTGCTGCACCGCGTGGCCCGGGGAGACGAGCGCGCTTTCGAGCGCGTCTACGACACCATGAGTGCCCCGGTCTACGGACTCATCCGCCGCATCCTGCGCGATCCCGCTCAAGCAGAGGAGGTCGCCCAGGAGGTGATGGTCGAGATATGGCGCTCGGCGAGCCGCTACGACGACCACCGCGGCAGCCCCCAGGCGTGGATGATGACGCTCGCGCACCGCCGAGCCGTGGACCGGGTGCGCGCCGAGCAGGCCGGAAGCGACCGCGAGGTGCGCGCGGCCGCGGCCGGCGGCGGTACGCCTTACGACGAAGTGGAAGAGGAGGCCACATCGCATCTGGAAGGAGAGCGCGTCAGGCGCTGTCTGGAGACGCTGACCGAGTTGCAGCGTCAGTCGGTGCGCCTGGCCTACTACGGCGGATATACCTATCGTGAAGTGGCGAAGCTGCTTTCCTCGCCGCTCGGCACGGTCAAGACGCGGATGCGCGACGGCCTGATCCGCTTGCGCGACTGCCTGGGGGTGGAGTGGTGACTTCGAGACTGCGCCAAGACCTGCACACCCTCGCCGGCGCCTATGCCCTCAACGCGCTTCCGGAGGATGAGCGGCGCCGCTTCGAGGAGCACCTGGCGCGCTGCGACGCCTGCGTCCAAGAGGTGCGCGGGATGACCGAGACGACGACCCTGCTGGGCTCGGCGGCCGCCCGCACGCCCCCCGAGGGGCTGCGTCAGCGCGTGCTGGACGAGGTCGCCCGCACTCGCCAACTGCCGCCGCAGGGGGAGACCCCGCCGGCGCCGCAGACCTCGCGCTGGCTGCGCTGGGGCGGCGGGCTGGCGCTGGCCGCGTGCCTGGCGGCGGTGCTGGCACTGGGCGGCGTGGCCTTCATGCAGCAGCGCCAGATCGGCGAGCTGCAGCAGAACCAGCGCCAGATCGCGGCCGTGCTGTCGGCACCCGACGCCGAGGTCTCCAGCGCGGAGCCAGCCGAAGGCGTGAGCGTGACCGCGGTTTCCTCGCAGAGCAGGGGAGACCTCGTCTTCAGCGCACAGGGCCTGGAGCGGCTCGAACAGCAGGACTACCAGCTCTGGCTCGCCGACTCCGAGGGCTCCGTCCGATCGGCCGGCCTGTTGCAGGTCGCTCCCGACGGCGCGGTCCGACCGGTGCTGGCGGGCGACATCGGCGACACCCAGGCCATCGCGGTCACGGTCGAGCCGGAGGGCGGTTCCGAGCAGCCCACAAGCGAGCCGATGATGCAGATGCCGCTGCAGAGCTGAGGGTTCGGCGGGTTTCGACCGCTCGGCGGCCCGACCGCCGTACGGCCTTCCTGCGCCGAGAAAGAGTCGAGCGCGCTGCCCGGTCCCCGATCGAGGGGATCGGGCAGCGCGCTTTGTGCTATCCGGGTTGCCCGTGTTGGCCGTGTCGGTCGTGCCGGCCATGCCCGCCCGAGTCCGGTCCGATGCGATCGCTTCGCCGGCAGCGGGCGTGAACGGTCTACCGCCCACGCGGCTGAAGCTGCGACAGGTTCGACGATCGCCGCACCCGTTCGGGGGTGCGGCCTGAGGGCAGCCGAACCGCCCGCCCCCGCCTCGGCGCCGCGTGGCGCGGCGCTCGCACCAATCCACTCCGGCTACCGGCCCCGAATGAACGGTGGCGCCGACGGTGTCGGCGGCCGGAACCGGAAAGGAGGGCGCGGTTCGATGAGCCATACGTCTACGCCGGGTGCGGCGGGTGCGCCGCGCAGGGTGGCGGTGGTCGGCAGCGGGGTCAGCGGACTGACCGCTGCACACATCCTGCAGCGCGGCGGGGCCGAGGTGACGCTGTTCGAGGCCGACGACCGGCTGGGCGGGCATGCGCACACCCACGACGTGCCCGGGCCCCGGGGCTCCACGGCGGCTGTCGACAGCGGCTTCATCGTGCACAACCGGCGCACCTACCCCGAGCTGACACGCCTCTTCGGCGAGCTGGAGATCAGCACCCGGCCCACCGAGATGAGCCTGTCCGTGCGGTGCGAGGGCTGCGGGCTGGAGTACGCCGGAGCGAGGGGCATCCGCGGCTTGGCGCCCGACCTCGGCGTCCTGGCGCGCACCGCCTACCTGCGCATGCTCACCGAGATCCCGATGTTCCATCGCGCCGCGCGCCGACTGCTGGACGGCGGCGCGCCCTCCTCCGAGGAGCCCGAGACCGCCGAACCCGCCCTCGGCGAGTTCGCGCGCGGAGCCGGGCACTCGGACTACTTCATCGCCCACTACCTCGTGCCGCTCGTCTCGGCGGTGTGGTCGTGCCCGCCCGGGACCGCGCTGGACTATCCCGCGCGCTACCTGTTCACGTTCCTGGACCACCACGGCATGCTCGGCATGACGGGCTCTCCCGCCTGGCGCACCGTGGTCGGCGGTTCGCGGGCCTATGTCGAGCGGGCCGCGAAACCGCTGTCGTCGGTGCGCACGTCCACCCCGGTGCGGACGGTGCGCCGCACCGGCGACGGTGTCGAAGTCCGCACCGACGACGGCGACGCCGCGCGCTTCGACGGCTGCGTGGTCGCCGTACACGCCGACCGCGCCCTCGCCCTGCTGGAACGCCCCACCCCGGAGCAGCGCGACGTGCTGGGCGCCTTCGGCTACTCCCGCAACCCCACGCTGCTGCACACCGACGCCTCGCTGATGCCGCGCAGCACGAACGCCTGGGCCAGCTGGAACCACCGGATGGCCTCCTGCGCCGCGGCGACCACGCCGGTGCAGGTCACCTACCACATGAACCGGCTGCAGGGCCTCGACCCGGGCCGCGACTACCTTGTCAGCCTCAACGCCGCCGACGCCGTCGACCCCGCCCGGATCGTCGCCGAAACGGTCTACGAGCACCCCGTCTACACCCCCGAGACCCTCCGGGCTCAGCGCCGGCTGCCCGGTCTCAGCGACGGCACCCTCGCCTTCGCCGGCGCCCACCACGGGTGGGGGTTCCACGAGGACGGGTGCCGCTCGGGGGTGCGCGCCGCCGAGCTGCTGGGGGTCCGCTGGTGAGCAGCGGCCCCGCCGCGCCCGCGCTCTACGAGGCCACCGTGCGCCACGCCCGCGCCGAGCCGGTGCGCAACGTGTTCGCCTACCGCGGCTACTACTGGCTCGTCGACCTCGACGACCTGCCGGTCCTTCCGCGGGTGCTGCGCCCGCTGGCCCGGTTCCGGGTCGCCGACCACTGCGGCGACCCGCGGGGCACGCTGCGCGGCAACGTCGACGCCTTCGCCGCCGACCACGGCATCGACCTCACCGGCGGCCGGGTGGTGATGTTGGCCCACGCGCGGGTACTCGGCCACGTGTTCAACCCCATCACCGTCTACTGGTGCCGCGCCGCCGACGGCACCGCGGCCTGCGTGATCGCCGAGGTGCACAACACCTACCGGCAGCGGCACCGCTACCTGCTGCGCACCGACGAGGGCGGCCGCGCAGAGGTGCCCAAGGAGTTCTACGTCTCGCCGTTCAACGCCGTGGACGGCACCTACCGGCTCAGCCTGCCCGAACCGGGCCGCCGCCTGGACCTCGCGGTCAGCCTGCACCGGGAGGGCCGCCCGCCCTTCACGGCCTCGCTGCACGGCCGGCGCCGGCCCGCCACCGCGGGCTCGCTGCTGCGCCTGGCCCTGCGCCACCCCATGACCCCGCTGCTCGGTGCGCTGCGCATCCGGTGGCAGGGCGTCCGCCTGCTCGCCCGCGGGCTGCGCATGCAACCGCGCCCGCCCGGCCGCGCGGGACCCGCCGCAGACCGGATCGACCGGCACACGACAGCACCCGAACCACGGACACCGCAGAATGCGGAGGACCGACGATGACCACGACGCATCCGCCCCGTACCGGGGGCGGAGAACCCCGGCCGCTCCGGACACCCTCCGAGTCCGTCCGGCTGCCTGCTTCGGACCGCTTCGCCGCGGAGTCGCGCGCACCCGCCGTCGACCCGGACCGCTGGCCCGACGTCGCACACGTGCCGGGCGACCGCCTGCGCGGCCGCGTCGCGCGGCAGCTGGCCCGGCACGCCTTCGCGCGCGCGCCCATCCGGGTCACCACCCCCGAGGGCCCGCTGCCCAGCGCAGGAGGCCCCGAGGCGCCGCTGCTGGAGCTGCACCGCCCCGCCGACTTCTACCGGCGGCTGGCCGCCGGCGGCCTGATCGGGTTCGGAGAGTCCCGCATGGCGGGGGACTGGTCGGCGCCCGAGCCGGTGCGCCTGCTGACCGCCCTCGCCGAGTGCTACGACGACCTGATCCCGCGCCCGCTGCAACCGCTGCGCCACGTCACCCTGCCGCGGCGCCCGCGCCGCCTCCGCAACACCCGTAGCGGCGCGCGCCGCAACATCGCCCACCACTACGACCTGTCCAACGACCTGTTCGCGCTGTTCCTGGACGAGACCATGACGTACTCGGCGGGTCTGTTCGAGGGGCGTACGGGCGGCGGTCAGGCCGAGCTGGCCGACGCCCAGCGGCGCAAGACCGACCGGCTGCTGGACCTCGTCGGCGTGGGCGAGAACACCCGCGTTCTGGAGATCGGCACCGGCTGGGGTGAGACGGCGGTGCGCGCCGCGCGCCGCGGCGCGCGGGTCACCTCGGTGACCCTCTCCCGCGAGCAGCGCGACCTGGCCCGGCTGCGTGCGCAGGAGGCCGGGGTCGCCGAGCGTACCGACATCCGGCTCGCCGACTATCGCGAGGTCACCGGACGCTACGACGCCGTGATCAGCGTCGAGATGGTCGAGGCGGTCGGCGAGCGCTACTGGCCGGTGTACTTCACCGCGCTGGATCGCCTCACCGCACCGGGCGGGCGCATCGGCCTGCAGTCCATCACGATGGACCACGCCACGATGCGGGCCTCGCGGGGCAGCCACACCTGGATGCACAAGTACATCTTCCCGGGCGGCCTGATCCCCTCCGTGGAGGCGATCGAGGAGCAGTTGCGGCTGCGCACGGCCCTGCGGATCACCGACCGCCGCGCTTTGGGGGGCGACTACGCCGAGACGCTGCGGATCTGGCGCGAGACCTTCGACGCGGCGCACGAGCAAGTCGCGGCGCTCGGTTTCGACGCCGTCTTCCGCGCCATGTGGTCGTTCTACCTGGCTTACTGCGAAGCGGGCTTCCGCTCGGGAACGATCGATGTCGAGCAGATCGTGATGGAGCGTGACTAGAGCCATGACCACTGTGCCCACCGACCCCGCGACCGCCGAGGCCCCGGAGTCCCCGCAGTCGGCGGCCCGTCCCGGCACCGGCGCGCAACACGCCGCGACCGGCCCGCGCGGCGCCGCGCATATGCTCGTGCCCGCGCTCGACGGGCTGTTCGCCGGCGGGCTCCCGGTGCGGGTGCGTGCCTGGGACGGCAGCGAGGCCGGCCCCCGCGACGCGGTCACCGTCGTGCTGAACCGCCCGGAGGGGCTGCGCCGGATTCTCGCCCGCCCCGGCGAGCTGGGACTGGCCCGCGCCTACGTCAGCGGCGACGTCGACGTGGCGGGCGACCTCGCCGACGGCCTGCGCCGCGTCTACGGCGGCCGGCGCGACCGCGGCGCCTTCCGCCCGACGCCCGCCGCCCTCGCCCGCGCCGCCCGGGTCGCCCTCGCGCTGCAAGCGGTCGGGCCGCCGCCCCCGCCGCCGGCGTCCGAGGCGCGGTTGCGCGGGCGGCGCCACACGCTGCGCCGCGACGCCGCCGCGGTCTCCCACCACTACGACGCCGGCAACGACCTCTACCGGCTGCTGCTGGATCCCTCGATGGCCTACTCGTGCGCCTACTGGGAGGGTCCCGACGCCACCCTCGCCGAGGCCCAGGACGCCAAACTGGAGCTGATCTGCACCAAGCTCGCGCTGCGGCCGGGATCGCGGCTGCTGGACGTGGGCTGCGGATGGGGTTCGCTGGCGCTGTACGCCGCCGAGCGCCACGGCGCCCGCGTCACCGCCGTCACGCTCTCCGCGCAGCAGGCCGAGTTCGTGCGCCGCCGGGTCGCCGAGCGCGGCCTGGGCGATCTGGTGACCGTTCACCTGGGGGACTACCGGGAGATCGGCGAGGGCGCATTCGACGCGGTGGCCGCCGTCGAGATGGGCGAGCACGTGGGCCGGCGCGAGTACCGGGCCTTCGCCGCCCGGCTGCGCTCGCTGCTGGCGCCGCAGGCGCGCCTGCTCGTGCAGCAGATGTCGAGGCGCGGGCGGTACCGCGGCGGCGGCCCGTTCATCGAGTCCTACATCGCGCCCGACATGCACATGCGCCCGGTGGGGGAGACGGTCGCGTGCCTGGAGGGCGCCGGTCTGGAGGTGCGCGACGTGCACGCCCTGCGCGAGCACTACGTGCACACCGCGCGCGCCTGGTCGGCGGAGCTGGAGCGGCGCTGGGCGGAGGCGGTCGAGCTGGCCGGCGAGGGGACCGCGCGGGTATGGCGGCTCTACCTCGCCGGAGGGGCGCTCTCCTTCGAGGAGGGGCGCATGGGTGTCGACCAGATCCTCGCTGTGCGCCCCGACGCCTCCGGCGGCAGCGGGATGCCGGCGTCCCGCCGCGAGCGCGTGCTGGGGGGCTGAATGGCGGTGCTGCTACTCGCCGGGCAGGCGGGGCCGTCGGCCGTCGTTGCGGACGGCGGCGGCCGCGCCGCCGACGCCCTGGCCGCGTTCGGCGTGAACCTCGCCGTCGCCGCGGCGGCGCTGGCCGTGCTGATGGGCGCCTTCTTCCTCGTCGGGCGGCGGCTGGGCCGCCACAGCGTGGTCGACGTCGCCTGGGGCACCGGGTTCGCGCTGGTCGCGGTGGTCACGGTGGTGCTGTCCGCGGGCTACGGCGACCCCGTGCGCACGGTGGTGGCGTCCGGGCTGGCCACTGTGTGGGGCGTCCGGCTGGCCGTGCACATCGGCTCCCGCCAGCGCGGGGCGGAGGAGGACCCGCGCTACGCCGAACTGCTGGCGCGGGCGCCGGGCTCGCGCGACGCCTACGCGCTGCGCACCGTCTACCTGCTGCAGGGCGCGCTGATCTGGGCGATCTCGCTGCCCGTGCAGGCCGCCGGCTACCTCCCCGGTCCCGCCGCCTGGCCGCTGGCCGCGGGTGTGGCGGTGTGGCTGCTGGGCTTTCTCTTCGAAGCGGTCGGCGACGCCCAGCTCGCCCGGTTCAAGGCCGACCCCGCCAACCGCGGCCGGATCATGGACCGCGGCCTGTGGGCGTGGACGCGCCACCCCAACTACTTCGGCGACGCCTGCGTGTGGTGGGGCCTGTTCCTGATGGTCGCCGACTCCTGGTGGGGCCTGCTCACCCTCCCGGCGCCGGTGGCGATGACACTGCTGCTGACCGTGGGATCGGGCATGCGACTGCTGGAGCGGCGCATGCGGGAGCGCCCCGGTTGGGCCGACTACGCGCGCCGCACCAGCGGGTTCTTCCCGCTTCCGCCGCGGCGCCGCTGACCGGAGCGCCCCTCGGCGCGTGTGCGTAGCGGGACGTCCGCACCGCCGGGGGCTCACCGGCGGCAGCACCCGACATGACGGATGTCACATACCGGACGAGCCGACTTCCGCCTCGTGTGCGCGCACGCGCCGCCGGCGCCGTCCCGGCCGCGCCCCGCGCCGCCGCAGCGGCTCGGGGTGCCCGTCGGTGCCGGAAGCGGCGTTCGATGATCTTGCTGCTCAGAGCGCACGGCCCGCACCGACGGCCCCGAGCGGCCGACGGGATTCCGGGCGCGCTTTCGGACGGCCCGGCATTGTGGTTCGCGCCGATTGTGCCCGCCAATGAGGTGGAAGGTCCCACCTCCGGTGATCCGAAATTGACCGATGGAATGTCGCTTAGGTGAAGATTGTCGGATTTGAATCGCAGGAATCAGTGACGAATGCCGATTTGGCGATCGATTGCCCCTGCGTGTCTGCAGTGGGCTACGGTAAGTTCCGGATCACCCCCACTGGCCGTCGCACAGGCTGCCCCGGGCCTGATCGTCCTGCCGTGCAACGGATCAGGGGTTCGATGCGGGCCGGGTTCCGCCCGCCTCCAACCGCCGACGAGGACCTGATCGATGTCAGCACGTGTATCCGAAAGAAACCAGTCGCAGCGTTCGCCCAACTCCCCGGCGCTGCAAGCCGTACTCGCATTCTTCGCCGCGGCCATCGTCGTCGCCGCGGCCTGGTACTGGATCATCTCCGCCGCGCCCCCCGACGCCCGGACGCTGATGATCGTGGCAGGCTCGGTGATGGGCGTGCTGCTGGCCGGAGCCATCGCCGTATCCACCTACCACGCCGCCGCGGCCGCCGGCAGCCGCGAGCGCGCGGCTCGCGCCGAGGAGCGCGTCGCCCAAGCCGAGCACCGCACCGCCGGCCTGGAGCAGGAGCTGCGCCAGTTCGCCCACGACGGCATCCCCGACCTCCGCCGCCGCATCCGCCGGGGCGCCACCACCGACGCCGCCATCAGCGAGACCGCCCAGCCCACCCAGGAGGCGCTGCGCTCGCTGCTGGTCCAGCTCGGCCAGACCCTGGGCCAGGCGGAGCGGCGCGGTGCCGCGGCCATGGCCGCCTGCGCGGGCGCCGCCGCCCGCGTCCAGGCGCAGGTGACCAGCCTGCTGGCGCACCTGCGCGAGCTGGAGGACCGCTACGGCGACCAGGACGGCATCTTCGGCGACCTGCTCGAACTGGACCACCAGGTCTCCCAGATGGGCCGGATGGCCGACAGCTTCGCGCTGCTCGGCGGCGGCCGGTCGGGTCGCCGCTGGACCAAGCCCATCGTCATGGAGTCCATCCTGCGCGGTGCCATGGGCCGCATCTACGCCTTCCGCCGCGTCCGCACCCACTCCACCAGCACCGCGGCGGTCGTCGGCTACGCCGCCGAAGGCGTCATGCAGGCACTGGCCGAGCTGATGGACAACGCCGCCAACTTCTCCGCGCACAACACCGAGGTGCACGTCTACGTCGAGGAGGAGGACACCGGCGTCATGATCACCGTGGAGGATAGCGGCCTGGGCATGCGCCCGCGCGAGCGGCGCCGCGCCGATCAGTTGGTGTCCGAGCCACACGATCTGACCAACCTGCCCGGCAGCCGCATGGGCCTCGCGGTCGTCGGCCGCGTCGCCGCCAAGTACGGGCTCACCGTCAGCTTCCGGCCCTCCTCGCGCGGGGGCATCGGGGCGGTCGTGCTCGTACCCCAGCACCTGATCACCCGCCCGCGCCAGGAGCTCGACATGCCCGCTCCGCCGCCCCCGCCGCCGATGGAGTCCGCGCCCGCGGCCGTCGGCGCCTCCGCGCCGCCCTCTGCCGCCATCGGGGGCGGTGGCGCCGCGGCCGACACCGGCGGCGACTTCAACCTCCCCAAGCGCCGCCGCGGACAGACCCTGGCCAACGCGCAGCACCAGCAGCAGGCCCCGCCGCCCGAGCCGAAGCGCGACCGCGGCAGCGCGGGCGCCGGCTCCCGCTTCGCCGCCTTCCGCCAGTCCGGCACCTCCCGCGAGCGCGACACCGCTCCGGAGGACTTCTCCAGGTGACGCACCGACCCCCCGCCCGGCTCCGGTCGGTGCCGCATGATGCGCCACCGATCGACACGGAGCGTGGCGGCCGGGTACCGGAGCGCCTACCCGACCAGTACGGGGCGTTTCCGTCCGTATGCCCCGACCAGGACCACTGAACGAGGAGTGGCACAGATCCCATGAGCACAGCAGACCGCGGCCTGGATTGGCTGCTCGAGAACCTGCTCGCGAAGACCCCCGGAGCGCGCCACGCGCTCGTGCTGTCCAGAGACGGCTTGAAGATGGTCTTCACCTCCCAGCTGGACGGTGACCGCGCCGACCAGCTCGCCGCCATCGCCGCCGGGATCCAGAGCCTGTCGCTGAGCGCCTCCGCCGAGTTCGGCAACACCATCACCTCGGGCCAGGCGATGGTGGAGTTCGCCGGCGGCGTCCTGCTCATCGTCCCCGCAGGTGCCGGCGCCCACCTCGCCGTCGTCGCCGAGGAGGACACCGACGTCGGCATCGTCGGCCACAACATGAACGAACTCGTCGAGCAGATCGGCTCCTACCTCGTCGCCGACCCGCGAACGCCCCAGTACAGCGGTGATCCCGCCTCATGAATCCCAAGCCCATCGACCGCGAGGACCCGGACCGCCTGTTCACCGTCACCGGCGGGCGCAGCCGAGCCCACGAGAGCGCCTTCGACACCGTGACGCTCATCGTCAGCGAGTGCGAGCCCAAGGAGGGCATGCAGTCCGAGCATGTGCGGATCCTGCGGATCTGCCGGCGGCCCACTGCGGTCGTGGAGATCTCCGCAAGTCTCGGCATGCCCGTGAGCGTGGTCAAGATCCTGCTGTGCGACCTGCTGGACACCGGGCGGATCACGGTCCGCCACCCGTCCTCGGCGTCCGACGCCCGGGCGCATTCCCCAGCCCCCGAGACACTGAAGCAGGTGCTCGATGCACTCCAACGCCTCTGAAGCCCCCGCCGCCCGGGAGAACGCGCCGCTGCCAGCCGACGTGCAGGACGCCCTCAAGATCGTCGTCGTCGGCGGGTTCGGCGTGGGCAAGACGACCATGGTGGCAGCGGTCAGCGAGATCCGGCCGCTGAGCACCGAGGAGGTCATGACCGAGGCGAGCGTGGGCGTCGACGACCCCTCGGACGTGCGCAGCAAGACCACGACCACCGCGGCCTTCGACTTCGGCCGCATCACCATCACCGACGACAAGGTCCTCTACCTGTTCGGCGCACCCGGCCAGGAGCGCTTCTGGTTCCTGTGGGATCAGCTCTTCGCCGGCAGCCTCGGCGCCGTCGTGCTCGTGGACTCCCGCCGGCTGGAAGAATCGTGGTACGCCGTCGACCGGTTGGAGGCGCACGGCACGCCGTTCGTCGTGGCGGTCAACCGATTCGAGCCGGGACCGGGCCTGGACGCGCTGCGCGACGCGCTCGCGCTGTCCCCCGACGTCCCGCTCGTCGACTGCGACGCGCGGAACAGGGACGACTGCAAGTCGGTGCTGATCACCCTGGTCCGCCACCTCAACGACCTGTACGCCCCGTCGCCCGCCAGGGAGGTCACGCAGTGACCGACGTCTCCAGCTCCCCTGATTCCGCGCCGCAAGCGGCGCCGACGCCAGGCGCAACCGCCATGGCCGGCTATCCCGAGCACGATCAGGCGATCCGGTTCTACGGCCCGCAGATCGCCCAGGATCCCGCCACGCTGTACCACGACATGCGCTGGCGGTACGGTCCCGTCGCCCCGATCCTGCTCGACGGCGACATCCCGGCCTGGTTCGTGATGGGCTACCGCGAGGTCCACTACGTCACCAGCAACCCGCAGTGGTTCGCGCGCGACTGCCGCCGGTGGAACATGTGGGACCACGTCCCCGACGACTGGGTGCTGATGCCCTACGTCGGCTGGACCCCCTCGGTCATGTTCGCCGAGTCCAACGAGCACCAGCGGCGCGCCGGCGCCCTGGGGGACGCCCTGGACGCGGTGGACCGCACCGAGCTCGCACTGATCTGCCAGCGCGTCGCCGACGACCTGATCAACGAGTTCAGCGGCGACGGACACGCCGATGTCGTGTCCCAGTACGCCCACCAGATCCCGGCGCGCGTCATCGCCGAACTGTACGGTCTGCCGCGGCCCGACGTACCCGCGATCGTCACCGACATCCTCGACTCGCTGGACGTCAAGGGCAACGCCGCCGAGGCGCACCAGCGCGTGCAGGAGCGCATGCAGCGGCTGATCGCCGACGCCCACGTGCGTCCCGGCCAGGACGTGCCCAGCCGGCTGCTGGAGCACCCGGCCAAGCTCACCGACGACGAGATCGTCATCGACCTGCTGGTCATGATGGCCGCGGCGCAGGCGCCCACCGGCAACTGGATCGCCAACACGCTGCGGCACATGTTCGTCGACGACCGGTTCTCCGTGAGCCTGCAGGGCGGCCGCAGCAGCGCCGTCCAGGCACTCAACGAGGTGCTGTGGCGCGACACCCCGACCCAGAACTTCATCGGCCGCTGGGCGGTGCAGGCGTGCGAGCTGGGCGGTCGGCGGATCCAGCGCGGTGACCTGCTGGTGCTGGGGCTGGCGGCGGCCAACTCCGACCCGCGGGTGCAGCCCGGCGAGCAGCTCGACTCCGGCGCCAACCGCGCGCACATGTCCTTCGGCCACGGCGAGCACGGCTGCCCGTTCCCGGCGCCGGAGCTGGCCGAGGTGATCGCGCGCAACGCCGTGGAGGTGCTGCTGGACCGGCTGCCCGACGTCGAGCTGAGCGTGCGCCCCGAGGAGCTGGAGTGGCGGCCGTCGGTGTGGATGCGGGGGCTGTACTCCCTGCCGGTGGAGTTCACCCCGGCCGTTCCCACCGACGACCGCCCGATGTAGCGCCACCGGCACCTACACCCACACCTACACGGCCCGGCGGACTCGGCGGGCGCGCCGCGCCCGCCGAGTCCGCCGCCGCACGCGGGCGGCGGGGCCGACCGGACGGACCGGTCATCGCCCGCCGTTAGACCGGCTCGGTGACCGGGGTGCGCGGCGTGAACTCCATCGGCACCCGGGAGGGTCCGCGGGTGAACACGCCCTGGTCCTCAGCGACGTAGTCCTCGGCGAGGCGGGCGTCGGGCATCGCGTCGAGCAGCATGTTGGCGGCCACCTCCACCTCGGTCTCGGCGAGCAGGGCGCCGACGCAGAAGTGCCGGCCCAGCGCGAAGGCGAGGTGCCCGGCCGCGGCGGTGAAAGCCGTCGAGGCGTCCAGCTCCTCCCGGAAGACGTCGAAGGTGTCGGGGTTGGCGTACTTCTCGGGGTCGCGGTTGGCCGCGCCGATCAGGCAGGTGACCGTGCTCCCGGCCGGTACCTGCCCGCCGCTGAGGGTGACGTCTTCGGAGGGCTGGCGCATGATCATGTGCACCGGCGGGCTGTAGCGCAGCGTCTCGGCGAACGCCTTGGGGATGAGCGAGCGGTCCGCGCGCACCGCTTCCAGCTGGTCGGGGTGGGTCAGCAGGTTGGCGAACATCGCGGCGATGGCCTTGTCGGTGGTCTCGCCGCCGGCGGCCAGCAGCAGGCTGCAGAACGCCTTGATGTCCTCGTCGCTCATCGACGTGCCGTCGATCTCGGCCTGGCACAGCACGGAGAGCAGGTCGTCGCCGAGGTTCTGCCGGCGCTCGCGGATGACGGGGACCATGTAGTCCGCGAACTCCTGGCGCGTGCGCAGGCCGTCGGCGGCGACGTCGGGGTCCTGGGAGAGGTTGCCCAGGAACGCGATGATGCTGGTGTACCACTTGTGGAACCGGTCGTGGTCGGACTTGTCCAAGCCCAGCATGTCGACGATGACGTTGATCGGGAAGTGCGTGGCGAACTCGGAGACCAGGTCCACCGATCCGGTGTCGCGGAAGCCGTCGATCAGCTCGCGGGCGTTGCGCTCGATCACCGGGCGGAACTTCTCGCGCAGCTCGCTGCCGCGGAAGGCCGGTGCCACGAGGGCCCGCCGCACCGCGTGTTCGCGGCCGCCGAGCTGGAGGATGGTGCGGCCGTGGACGGGTTCCAGCTGCCAGTCGTAGTTGGCGGTGGTGAACACTTCGTCCTTGAACGCCCGCTGGACGTCCTCGTAGCGGGAGACGATGTAGCTCTGCATCGGCTCGTGCCAGATGAGCGGTGCCTCGCTGCGCATGATCCGATACGCGGAATAGGGGTCGGCCTGGAACTCCGCGGAGACGATGTCGGGGATGCCGGGGGTGTCCGGAACTATGGTCATGGCTGCGCCTCACTAATGAGGGGGACGAAGATCGACTCGTCCCAGAGTAGGGAAGTCATTCGCAACGATCCAGGTGCATCGGCATCGAATATGTGGCAATCCCCATCAAGAGGGATATCGACGACGTCCGACATTCCCGAGACCAAACCGGGCAGCCGGTTTTCGGTCATCCGCTTCACGGTGCGCCGTCGACGTTCCGGGCGTCCGCGGGCGATCGGGCGGGACAGGCGCTCCCTGCCGCGGTCGACCGCGGCGCGGTCGCCTTTCGCTGCCGGTCGAAATGCGGAGACCCGCACCGGCGGCCCGGAAAGCGGGGCGGCTGCGGCCAATCCCGGGGCCTGTGGTAGACGGGATAATCCGGGTGTAGTCCTGACCGAATTTCGGTCCGCTAGCTCCGGGGAATCGTCATCGCCGCCGCAGTTCGCCATTCGCTGCGCCGCCGACGGCATTTCCCCGGGCGCGCGCCGAGTCCGCAGCTCGGCGCTCTACAGTCGGTATCCGGACCAGGCGCTTGGGCGCCCGCCGTCCGGCGCCGCTCGTCCCGCCCGCCACAACCGAAGGAGCCCGGCCATGCCTCGACCGCCCCTCGCGCCGCCCGCGTCCCGGCGCGACCGATTCCACTGGCTGCGGCGCATCGCCGAACTCGATCCGGAGACCGACTACCACGAGATCTACCGGATCTCCGCCGGCTACGAGTTCCCGTGGGACTACACCCGGGCCCTGGAGTTGGCGCTCTACCGCACCTACTGCGTGCCCTCCATCTCCGCACTGCTCGACGCCACCGGCGAGTTCGGCCGGCGCGGCCAGCGGCGCTACGACGACACCGCCCTGCTGATGGGCGAGATCTCCGAGCACGGTCCCGACTCCGACCGGGGCAGGCGCAGCCTGCGCTCGGTCAACCGGATGCACAACCGGTACGACATCTCCAACGGCGACATGCTCTACGTGCTCTCCACCTTCGTCTTCGAACCGATCGACTGGATCGCCGCGTACGGCTGGCGCCCGCTGACCGGAGCCGAGCTCCAGGCGGGCCTGCTCCACTACACCGAGGTGGGCCGCCGGATGAACATCCGCGACATCCCCGCCGACCTGGACTCCTTCCGCGCGTTCAAGGAGGACTACGAGCGCGAGCACTTCCGCTACGCCGAGACCAACGCCCGCGTCGGCCAGGCGACGCTGGACGTCTTCCGCGCGTGGTTCCCCGCTCCGCTGCGGCCGCTGGCCGACGCGGGCGTGCGGACGCTGCTCGACGACCGCACCCGCGAGGCGTTCGGCTTCGCACCGGCCCCGCGCTGGATGGAACCGGTGGTGCGCACGGCGCTGCGCGTGCGGGCGGGCGTGGAGACCCAGCTGCCGCCGCGCCGGCGCTCCCGGCTGACCGCGGATCCGCGCAACCGCACCTATCCGGGCTACCCCGACGGCTACGCGGTGGAGAGCCTGGGCGCGCCCGAGCCTGCGGACATCGACCCGAAGTGGCTGCGGTCGCGGGCGCCCTCCGTCTGAACGCGGGGGGCGAGGGCCCGGCCCGGCGCGCGTCCGCTAAGCCGTGTTTAAGAAGCGCTGGATCGGGCCGTCTCCCATGGGCGGCCGGGCCGTGCATCTCGGATCCGCTGCGCGGTCTTGCTGGTCTGCCGGGTGGCGGTTGACTTGGAGGAAAAGCGTCGGCGGTGGCAGCGGAGGGTCCGTGGGCACCGGGTCGGGTGTGCGCGGGTTGCGCGTCTGGCGGGGGCGGCTCGGGTCTGCTGTGCGGCCTTGTTGGTCTGCCGGATGACGGGCGATCTTACGGAAAAGCAGCGCCGAGGGCGGCGGGGGCCGGGCCCGTGCCCAACGGGCCGGTTGCCCGCCGGTTGGGCACGCGGCGGGACGGGTCGCGTCCGCTGTGCGGCCTTGTTGGTCTGCCGGAAGTCGGGCGACCTCACGGAAAGGCGGCAGTGAGGGCGGCGGACGGTCGGGCCTGCGGTTACCGGTTCGGGTGCTCGCCGGTGGCGGTGGCGGTGGCCGGCGAGGCGGCGACGACGGCGGCGGGGCCGGGCCTGGTGTGGTCCCTGTGGTCACCGCCCCGGCCGCGGGTGGTCGAGCCCGAGGGCTGCCGCCCGGTCGGTGCGGGTCTGATGCGGGGCTCCCGGCGGCGGTCATGCGGCCGGATCGGGGCCACGAGCGACGTGTCGTCGCCCCCGACCCCCGATCCGGCGGACCCCCGGGGCGTGCGACCACCCGCGGCCGCGCCCCGCCGCGCGGCCTCCGGCGTGTGCGGGCCCGGTAGGGGACACGGCGATACCCAGCCGGCCCACCGGCGCCGGTAGGTCCCCTATGCCGGTCCATCCGGCGATGATCGTGAACTTATGGCCGCGGAATACGCTTACCTGCGACCATAAGTTCACGATAGACGCGATAGGCGCAGGCCCGACCATCCGCCATCGTCGCCGCCGCTTTTCAGTCAAGTCCGCCCGCCACCCGGCAGACCAACAAGGCCGCACAGCAGACCGGCGTTCTTGAACACGGCTTAGCCTCGCCCGCCGATCGGCCGCCTGTGCCCGCGGGCGGCCCGGTTGCGCCCGCTTCCCGAGGCCCGCTTGCGCATGTCGCGCAGGTAGAAGTCGCGCGGCAGCGTGCGCACCGCCGGCGGCAGGCGCGGGTAGACGGCGCGGACGACCGCGAGGAGCCGGTCGAAGCGGCGCTGCTGGACGGGACCCCACGCCAGCCCGAACCCGTCGCGCACGTGCGGGGGCAGCAGGCCGGCGGCGAGGAAGCGCTGTACCCGCACCAGCGCCCGCACGACCGGGTGGGCGGGGTGGAACAGGTCGCGGGCGATGGCGCGGGCCGTGTCGTCGACCTCGATGGAGGCGACCATGTCCGCCCAGTACCGGTCGAAGTCGGCGCGGGTGGCGGGCCAGTACTCGCGCGGGCAGCCCAGCGACGTGGCGAAGACCGCCGCCCCGGCGTACACCTCGTCCTTGTCCTTTGGGGCCATCGGGCCGCAGACGAGTTCGTAGACGTGCATGTCGCAGGCGTAGAGCGTGGCGGCCACCCACACCTGCAGGTCGGGGTCCCGCGCGTCGTAGCCCGGGCCCACGACCCGCTTGTGGATCGCGCGCACGATCGCGGAGACCCGCTCGGCCTCCTCGGCGGTGCCGAACATCAGCCCGTAGACGAACACCAGCGTCCCGCGCAGCCGGTCGACCGGCCGCTGCGCGAAGTCGCTGTGCTCACGGACGCCGCGGCCCACCCCGGGGTGGGCGATCTGCAACAGGATCGCGTACGCCGCCGCACCCAGGACCACGGCCTCGCGGTAGACCCGGTGCTCCGGAGACACGTGTCGAGTTTGCCGATCCGCCACGGTGATCATGGTAGTCGGCCCGGCGACGCGACGCCGGGAGCTGTGGTCTCCTCGGCCGCGATGTCGTCCAGCGCCCTGTTCAGCCCGTGCAGCGCCTCCACCGCTGACGCCAGCCGGTCGGGGCCCATCTCGGCGCTCAGGCGGAGGGCCAGGGCGCGGTGGGCGGGGTGGATGCGGCGGACGGCGGCGTAGCCCTCGGTGGTGGGGCGCAGCAGTTTGGCGCGCCGGTGGGCGGGGTTGGGTAGGTACTCGGCCAGGCCGTGCTCGACCAGCAGGTGGGCGACGCGCTGCACGCCTTGGCGGGTCATCCCCATCGCCCGGGCGATATCGGCCACCGGCAGCGGCTCGTGCAGAACCGCACCCAGCACCTGCCACCAGGCCGCTGTCAGTCCCGCCGGGCGCGCCAACTCCTCGGCCGCGGCCAGGAACCGCCCGTTGAGCCGGAAGGACGCCAGCGCTGCAGCCGAGAGCAGCGCCTGTGCGTCGTCCTCGCTTGCTGCTGTGGCTCCGTCGTCGGGATGCGGGACGCTCACGACGACATCAGCACCTCGTAGGCGTCGGGGTCGCTGAAGGCGTGCAGGCGGTACCAGGCGTCCAGCGCCTCGGGGCCGTACAGCTCCAGTTCGGCGAAGATCTCGCGGGCGAAGGCGAGGGGATCGGTGGGCCCGGCGGTGATGAGGCCGCCGGCGTTCACCGCGGGTTCGTCGCGGTAGTGGGCGGAGCCCGCGTAGCCGGTGGCGGCGAGGTACTCGGCGACGGCCGATGTGTGCGGGCGGTCGTCGAGCAGTCCCTCGCGCGCCAGGCCGGCTGTGGCCCCGCAGATGGCCGCCACCGGCACCCCGGCGGCGAGGAACGCGCCGGCGGCGCGGGCGTAGGGCGCGAGCGCCGCCGGGTCGGTGTCCCACAGCGCGGCGCCCGGAAGGATCAGCATGGCGCTGGTACCGGGGTCGAGGTCGGCGAGTGCGAAGTCGGGCAGTATCCGCACTCCGCCCATGGTCGTGACGGGCTCGCCGGTCGGGCCGACCGTGGCGACGCTGAAGTCGCGGCTCTCCCGGGAGCCGCCGCTGCGGATTCGGGCGACCGCGTGGCCGTACTCCCAGTCGGCGAGGGTGTCGTAAACCGCCAGATGGACTGTTGCCGTACTAATGACAACATATTGTCGAAAAGACAGTATGTTGTCAAAGTCTGACAGTTCTCCTTCAGGGGCGATCGCCGCGCTGTGGCCGGTCCCAGGCGGTCCTCGGTGGCGGACCCGATCGAAGGTCGCTGTGCTGCCCGTGCGCACGTCGATGCGTAAAGTGAGTAGCCGTGTGCTATATGTGTTCGTGTGCAGGCAGTGCGGGCGGCGAGCCCATCATGGGTTGAATCGCGGCCCGATACGGGCGGGCGGTTGCTCGATCGGCTGTCTGGCGGCGGTTATCGTGTCAGTGGCCGTGTCATCGAGTCACGGCCCGGCGGCATACGGCGAACGCGTCGAAGCGGGCGCCGGCCCGCTTCCTGCTGCTCCGGTTCGCGGTGCCCCCCGGCTTCGGCCGCCGATGCGGACTCGGGCTACGGGAGATGTCTGCGTACGTGCCCCCTCGCGTGCGAGGCATATTCCGCGCGACCGCCCCGACGGGGGCGCGCCTTATCCGGGCACGATTCCGGAACGAGGTGGCGCCGCAGTGGACGGCGGTCGGCTGCGGCGTTAACGAAGACAGTCCGTTCCCTTTGCTCCCAGTCGAAAAGAGCCATACGTTCCATGAGCATGGATCTTCTCCGCAAGATGAACTCGGCGCTCGGCGCGACCACTGGCCTTGAACTGCGCAGAGTCCGCAAGCGGCCGGCGTCTGCGGCCACGTCGACGGTCCAGAAGAAGCCGAAGAAGCGGGACGTCGCCTTCCGCCCGCCGGAGAATCCCGCGGTCGACCGCCTGCTGGACCGCCCGATCTTCGTCATCTCCCCGGTCCGGTCGGGCTCGACGCTGCTGCGGCTGCTGCTCAACGGCCACTCGCAGCTGCACGCTCCGCACGAGCTGCACATCCGCCGCCTGGAGGTGCACTTCCGCACCAAGCTCTCCCAGCGCGCGATGGATGCCTGCGGACTGCAGCGCGGCGACATCGAGCACCTGCTCTGGGACCGGGTGCTGCACCGCGAACTCGTGCGCGCCGACAAGGACTTCATCGTCGAGAAGACCCCCAGCAACGCCTTCGTCTGGAAGCGCATCGCCGCCTGCTGGCCCGACGCCCGCTTCATCTGCCTGCTGCGCCACCCGGCCTCCATCGCCAAGTCCTGGCACGAGGCCGACCCCGAGAAGCGCACCGCCGAGCAGGCCGCCGAGGACGCGCTGCGCTACATGAACGCCGTACAGCGCGCCCGCGAAGGGCTGCCCTCCTCCCACACCGTGCGCTACGAGGACCTCACCGCCGACCCGGCGGGCGAACTGCAGCGCATCTGCGACCACCTGGACCTGGAGTTCGAGCCGCGGATGCTGGAATACGGCGGTGCCGAGGGCGGGCTGACCAAGGGGCTGGGCGACTGGAAGGACAAGATCCGCTCCGGGAGTGTCCAGCCCGGCCGCACGCTGCCCGGCGCGGACGAGATCCCCGAGCTTCTGCACGACATCAGCCGCACGTGGGGCTACCTCGACGAGAAGGCCGGCGACCGGACCGCGACCGGCGACCGGGAAGGGGCGGCCGCCACGTGAACGCCCGCCCCCGAAACCCGCACGCGGAGGTCGCCGAAATCTGGCCGCGCGACGGCGCCGTGCGGGTCGTCGGCGACCTCCACGGTCTCGCCGAAACCGCCTCCGGCCGCTGGTACCTGGTGGTCGCGCTGCGCGACTCCGCTGTCCGCATGCAGTACGGAATGACAGTGAACGGCGACCGCTTCGACGCTTCGGTGCCGGCGGAGGACTTCGTGCCCGCCGACTTCTCGCTGCAGGCCGAAGGCGCCGCCTGGGACCTCTTCGCCTCTCCCGAGGAGCGGTTGGAATCGACCGACACCGACGACTGGCTGCGCCTCGGCCGGCACCTCGACGACGTCCGGGACAAGAAGAAGATCATGGTCTTCCCGGTCCAAGAGGTCGAGTCCGACGGCGCGTACATGTCGGTGCGGCCCTTCTACACCGTCAACGACAACCTCTCCGTCGGCGCGAGGCCCGGCTCGTCCGCCCCATTCGGCAAGGAATCGCCATGAGGATCCGTTACCTGCTGCTCAACGCCTTCGGCACCGGCGGCACCATCCGCACCGTGTTCAACCAGGCCAACACGATGGTGGGGCTGGGAAACCAGGTCGAGATCATCAGTGTCACGCAGCACAAGGACGAGCCGAACTTCGCACTCGACGAGCGGATCGGGCTGAGCACCATCGTCGACCAGCGCTCGGAGAAGGGCGCCGACCGCTCCCGCTCCGGGCTGGCCCAGCGCTACCGCCTGTGGGAGCGCGCCCGGCTGCGCAAGCTCGCCGGTTCGGTCGTGCCCGCCGGTGAGTTCGCCGCCGATGCGTTCACCCGCCACGTCGAACGCGAGGTGATCCGCTACCTCAAAGGCGTGCACGACGGCATCCTGGTCACGACGCGGCCGGGGCTGAACATCCTGGCCGCGCGCTACGCCGACCCGCGGCTGATCCGGGTGGCCCAGGAGCACATGAACCTGGGCACCCACCGCCCGGACGTGCAGGAGGCGGTCAAGAAGTACTACCCGCGCTTCGACGCGGTCGCGGTACTCACCAACCGCGACCGCGAGGACTACGAGAAGCTGCTGCCGGGCACGCGCCTGGTGCGCATTCCCAACGCCGTGCACTCGCTGGAGCAGAAGCCCTCCGACCACAGCAGCAAGATCGCCCTCGCGGCGGGCCGGCTGGGCCCTCAGAAGGGCTTCGACATGCTCATCCCGGCCTTCAAGAAGGTCGTCGAGCGCCACCCGGACTGGCAGCTGCGCATCTTCGGCACCGGCAAGAAGAGGGACGAGCTGCGCGCGCTCATCGAGAAGCACCACCTCTACAACCACGTCCTGCTGATGGGTCACACCGACCACATGGACGACGAGCTGGCCAAGTCGTCCTTCTACATCCTCAGTTCGCGGTTCGAGGGACTGCCGATGGTGGTCATCGAGGCCATGGCCCACGCGCTGCCGGTGGTCAGTTTCGACTGCCCCACCGGCCCGGCCGACGTCATCACCGATGGCAAGGACGGGCTGCTGGTACCGCCCAAGAACATCGACGCCCTGGCCGAGGCGATCTCCAAGATGATGGCCGACCGCGAGCTGCGGTCGGCCATGGGCGCCGAGGCGCTGAAGACGGCCGAGAGCTACGGCCCGCAGACGGTCCACCCGATGTGGGAGGAGCTGTTCAGCGACCTGGTGCGCACGACCGGCAAGAACCCCGACGCCGCGGCTTGAGCCGACTCCGGGCACGGGGGTCTCCCTGGACGGCCGCGGGCTGTCCAGGGATTCCTCGCGCCCCTGGGCGGGTCGAGCGGCGGTCTCGCACGCGGTTCGGCGAGACGGCCTCGGGCGGCGCCGGCGGCGGCCGCCACTGCACAGCGGGGGCGGCCGCGGCGGCGTGCGGGCGGGCGCCCTAGAGTCGGTCGAGGAGGCGGGCGGCGTCCCCGGGGACGCCGCCTCGACCTTGACCCTTGCCCGAGGCGCCCGCGGGCCGAGTCGGTGCGGCCGCGAGCGCACCTGCCCAGAAAGGACGGCCCAGTGAGTCTGGCGAGTGCGTTCGACGCGGTGACGATCGGCAGCCTCCGCTCGCGCGGCGGAATCAAGTGGACGCTGCACGGCGGCGACACCCTGGGTGCGTTCATCGCGGAGATGGACTTCGGCACCGCCCCGCCGATCACCGAGGCTCTGCACGCCGCCGTCGACGGCATGGACTTCGGCTATCTGCCGCCCCGCGCCGTCGCGACCATGGCGCAGGCGTGCGCCGACTGGCAGCGCGAGCGCTACGGCTGGGACGTCGATCCCGCCGACGTCCACCCGATCGCCGACGTGGTCAAGGGCTTCGAGACCGCCATCGAGCACCTCTCCCGCCCCGGCAGCCCCGTCATCCTGCCGACCCCGGCCTACATGCCGTTTCTGACCGTGCCCCGCGCCCTCGGCCGCGAGATCATCGAGGTGCCGATGGCCTTCGACGGCCGCCGCCACGTCTTCGACCTCGATGCGATCGACCGGGCCTTTGCCGCCGGCGGGAACCTGCTCACCCTGTGCAACCCCTACAACCCGCTGGGACGGGTCTTCACGGCCGAGGAGCTGATCGGCCTCAGCGAGGTCGTCGAGCGGCACGGCGGCCGCGTCTTCGCCGACGAGATCCACGCGCCGCTGACCTACCCGGGCCACCGGCACGTGCCCTACGCGTCGGTTTCACCGGCCGCCGCACGCCAGGCGGTGACCGCCACCTCGGCGTCGAAAGCCTGGAACGTGCCCGGGCTGAAATGCGCCCAGCTGGTCGTGAGCAACCGCGCCGACGCCGCGGCCCTGGCCGAGATCGGCCCCGTCCTCGCCCACGGCGCGGGCAATCTCGGCGTGGCCGCGGCCACCGCCGCCTACACCCGGGGCGGCCCGTGGCTCGCGGAGGTGCTGGACTACCTCGACGGCAACCGCCGGGAGCTGGGCGAACTGGTGGCCGAGCACCTGCCGGGCGTGGGCTACACCCAGCCCGAAGGCACCTATCTGGCTTGGCTGGACTTCCGCCGCCGGGGACTGGGCGACCACCCCGGCCGGGTGCTGCACGAACGGGCGGGGATCGTACTGGTCGACGGCCCCGACTGCGGTGAGCCCGGGCGCGGGTTCGCCCGGCTGAACTTCGCCACCCCGCGGCCGATCCTGCGGCAGCTGGTCACCGGCATCGCCGCGGCGGTGGGCACCGGGGCCGAGCGCTCCGCCTGAGCGCCCGGCCCCGCGTCACGCCGTCGCGGCGATGCCGCGCGGAAGGCGCGGCCGTCGCCTCACAGCAGCACGACCGAGCGCAGCACGTCGCCGTGGTGCATCTTGGAGAACGCGCCCTCGACGCCCTCCAGCGGGATCGTCTCGGAGACGAACGCCCCCAGATCGAGCCGGCCCTGCAGGTAGAGGTCGATCAGCATCGGGAAGTCGCGGCTGGGCAGGCAGTCGCCGTACCAGGACGACTTCAGCGCGCCCCCGCGGCCGAAGACGTCCAGCATCGGCAGCTCCAGAGTCATCTCCGGGGTGGGTACGCCCACCAGCACCAGCGTGCCGGCGAGGTCGCGCGCGTAGAACGCCTGCCGGTAGGTCTCGGGACGGCCCACCGCCTCGACGACCACGTCGGCGCCGAAACCGCCGGTCAACTCGCGCACCGCCTCCACCGGGTCGCGCTCCGCGGCGTCGACGGTGTGGGTGGCGCCCAGGCCGAGGGCGGTGTCGAGCTTGCGCCGGTCGATGTCCACCGCGACGATGCGGGCGGCCCCGGCCAGGCGCGCGCCGGCGACCGCGGCCGCGCCGACGCCGCCGCAGCCGATCACGGCGACGCTGTCGCCGCGGCCCACGCCGCCGGTGTTGATCGCCGCACCGATACCGGCCATCACCCCGCATCCCAGGAGTCCGGCGACGCTCGGCGCCGCCTGCGGGTCCACCTTGGTGCACTGGCCCGCGGCGACCAGGGTCGCCTCGGCGAAGGCGCCGATCCCGAGGGCGGGGGAGAGGGGCGTGCCGTCGGCCAGCGTCATCGGCTGGGCGGCGTTGTGGGTGTCGAAGCAGTACCAGGGCCGACCGCGCTTGCACGCGCGGCACTGCCCGCACACCGCCCGCCAGTTCAGCACCACGAAGTCGCCGGGCTTCACGTCGGTGACCCCGGCGCCCACCGACTCCACCGTGCCCGCGGCCTCGTGGCCGAGCAGGAAGGGGAAGTCGTCGCTGATGCCGCCCAGTTTGTAGTGCAGGTCGGTGTGGCAGACACCGCACGCCTGCACGCGCACTACGGCCTCCCCCGGGCCGGGGTCGGGGATGATGACCGTCTCGATCTCGACGGGTGCGTCCTTGGTCCGCGAGACCACCCCGCGCACTTCCTGCGTCATGGAGCCCTGCCCTCTTTCCTTGCCGCCCGATAACCGGGAGCGGACGGCGCGCACCCGGCGCGCACCGCTCCTGTAGGCCATGGTGGCCAGTCGCCCCCACCGCGTCCACCACCGTTTCCGGAGCGGATGCAGGCGGGATGCGCGGTGCCCGAGCGACCCGCGGGGCCTATCGGGTAGAAACGCAGCATGACCGAAACGACGGACACCTCTCCCGGTTGGCTCTCCCGCACCGAGATCGAGGACGCGCGCGGACGGCTGCCCATCGTCTACGTCAACGCCGTTCCGGTTCGGGTCGACGATTCCGGCGCGGTGACCAGCGTGGGACTGCTGCTGGGCGTCGCGCCCGACGAGACCATCAGCCGGTCGCTGGTCTCGGGACGCGTGCTCTACCACGAGCGCATCCGCGACGCCCTGCTGCGCCACCTGGAGAAGGACCTGGGACCGGTTGCCCTGCCGCACGTTCCCGCGTCGCCGCAGCCCTTCACCGTGGCCGAGTACTTCCCGACCCCCGGTATCACCCCCTTCCACGATCCCCGCCAGCACGCGGTTTCGCTGGCCTACGTGGTGCCGGTCACCGGCGACTGCCGCCCCCGCCAGGACGCACTCGACCTGGTGTGGTTCTCGCCGGAGGAGGCCGCCGGCGACAGCGTGCAGCAGGAGATGAGCGGCGGCCAGGGGGTGCTGCTGCGCCAGGCCCTCGCCCACGCCGGCCTGGTGCCCTGAGGCGGGCTCCGCGGCGGCGAGGCGGCCGCGGGGCGGCCGCGGCGGCGTGCGGGCGGTGGAGTAGCGTTTCGCCCTGTGGCCGCAGAGTGAACGGCTCGGGTACGGGCCGCATACGGGTGTGTCCGGTCGGGCCGCGTGTCGGATTCCGAAGATCGCGTGAACACGTCCGATCGCCCCATGTCCGGACCGTGTACCGCCGCCGTGCCGCCCCCGATTCCGCCCCGGTTCCAGCCGCGCCCCCGAAAGCAGGTGTCCCCGCTGACTTCGCAACCCCGGACCGGACCCCCGGCCGATCCCGCTCCCGGCTCCGGCCGCCGTCCCGCCCCGCGCGGCGGGGAGAAGACCGGCTCGGCCGCGGCGGTCGCGCTGTGCGGGACCGTGCTCGCGCTGAGCGGGCCCGGCCAGACCGCCGGGATGTCCGTGCTGATCGACCACTTCATCGCCGACCTGGGGGTGAGCCGATCGGCCGTCTCCACCGCCTATCTCATCGGCACGCTGGGCGGCGCCTTCGCGCTGCCCTGGATCGGGCGCGCCGTGGACCGGTTCGGGGTGCGGCCCGTCCTCGCGGGCGTCGCGCTCACCTTCGGCGCGTTCCTCACCCTGCTCTCGCTGGTCCAGGGCATCGTCGGGCTGACCGTGGCCTTCGTCGGGGCCCGCGCCATGGGTCAGGGCGGCATGACGCTGGTGGCCACCACCGCTGTCGCCATCGCCGTGACCCGCAAGCGCGGCACGGCCATCGGCATCACCACCGCGGCGGGCACCGCCGGCATCTCGCTGGTACCCGTGCTGGCCGAGCGCGTCATCGCCGAGTTCGGTTGGCGCACGGCCGTCTTCGGCGAGGCTCTGGTCGTGTGGGCGGTCGTGCTGCCGATCGCGGTGTGGGGCCTGCGCGGGGTGCGCGGCGGCCGGGAGGCGGCCAAGGAACAGCCGGAGGGCGCCGGTTCCGACGAGGGGGGCGACGGCTCCGCGCAGGACGGCGGTGCATCCGAGCCCGCCTGGCCCCTTCGCGCCATCGTGCGGACGTCGATGTTCTGGCTGATCACCAGCGCCGTCGCCTGCAGCGGCCTGGTGACCACGGCGGTGTTCTTCCACCAGATCGCGATCCTCGGCGAGCAGGGCCTGACCCCGACCCAGGCGGCGGCGAACTTCCTGCCGCAGACCGTGGCCGGACTGCTGGCCTCCTTCGCCTTCAGTTCGGCCACCGACCGGTTCCCGCCCAAACTGCTGATCCTGCTGTGCATGCTGATGCAGGTGGCCGGGCTGTGCATGCTGCCGTTCGTGGGCCCCGGCGCCACCGCCGTGGCCTACGGCATGACGCTCGGCGCGGCGGCAGCGGGAGCGCGGTCGGTGGAGGCGGCCGCCTTCCCCTACTACTACGGCACCGCGAGCCTGGGCACGCTGCGCGGATTCACCCAGTCGGTGGCGGTCTCGTCCACAGCAGTGGCGCCGCTGCTGCTGTCGCTGGGCCACGACGTGGCCGACTCCTACCTGCCGGCTGTGTACGCGCTGGCCGTGCTGCCCGCGCTGATCGCCCTGGCGGCCCCCTTCGCCCGCCGGCCGCATCGGGCCGGGGAAACCGCCGAGGCGGGCGAGCCCGAAAAGCCGGCCGCCGAGTAACGGGTGGTGCCTGGGCGGGTGGTCTTCGAGCTTCTCCGCGGACGGTCGGGCGCCCGACCCCCATACGGCTCCGCGCCGGGCCGTGCCGCTCGGCGGGGCGCAGACCGCGGCCGAGCCTCGCTTATCCCTGCTCCGCCTCGGCCAGTGCCCGGAAGATCAGCGCCGTCGACGCGGCGCCCGGGTCCAGGTGGCCGATGCTGCGTTCGCCCAGGTAGGACGCGCGACCCTTGCGGGCCTGCATCGGCTCGGTGGCGCGCAGACCCTCCTCGGCCGCATCGGCCGCCCCCTCCCCCGAGGCGGCAGTGTCCGTGCTCTCGAACGCCTCGACCGCGGGCGCGAACGCGTCGACCATCGTCTTGTCCCCGGCCTGCGCGCCGCCGAGACGGCGCACCTCCTCCAGCGCCGCGGACAGGGCGGCGCCCACGTCCTCGGGCTCGGCGCTCTCGGCGGCCAGCGCCTTGCCCGCGGCGCGGAAGGCGGAGCCGTACAGCGGGCCGGAGGCGCCGCCGACCCGCGAGACCAGGGTGGTGCCGGTCTTGGTCAGCACCTGGCCGACGGTCTCCGCGGTGAGCTTGTCCACGGCCTCGACGGCCGCGGCGAACCCGCGGTGCATGTTCTCGCCGTGGTCGCCGTCGCCGATGGCCGCGTCCAGTTCACCCAGCCGCTCCCGGTCGCGTTCGACGGCCTCGGCGATGCCCCGCACCCAGGCGCGGGCGAGTTCGATGTCCACTGCGCGGCTCCCGATCGTCGTCTCTTCGGCACTACCCACCACAGCATGCCCGAGTGCGCTCGGGCCGCCGACCCGGCGACCGGAGCGACCGCGGGTCGGGCTCAGAGGCCCCACCGCAGCCCCGGCGTGTCCACCGGCGCGTCCCACAGCGCCAGGAACTCCTCCTCCGCCTCGCACAGGGTGATCGAACACCCGGCCATATCGAGGCTCGTCACGTAGTCGCCGACCAGGTTGCGGGCGATGGCGATTCCGCGCTCCTCCAGCAGCGCGGCGACCTCGCCGTAAACCAGGTAGAGCTCGCTGAGCGGGGTGCCGCCGAGGCCGTTCACGCACACGACGACCTGGGAGCCGCGCTCCAGCGGGCGGTCGTCGAGGATGGCGTCGACCATGTCCGAAACGATCTCGCTCGCCGAACGCAGCTTCTCGCGGCGCCGACCGGGCTCGCCGTGGATGCCCACGCCGACCTCGATCTCGTCCTCGGGCAGGTCGAAGCCGGGCCGTCCGGCCGAAGGCGTGGTGCAGGCGGTCAACGCGACCGCGAACGAGCGCGAGGCCGCGTTGACCCGCCGTCCCACATCGGCCACGGCGCCCAGGGAGTCGCCGCGCGCCGCCGCCGCGCCCGCGATCTTCTCCACCAGCACGGTGGCGCCGGTGCCGCGCCGGCCCGCGGTGAACGTGGAGTCCTCGACGGCGACGTCGTCGTTGACCAGCACCGACTCCACACGCAGGTCCTCCTCGCCGGCGAGTTCGGCGGCCAGTTCGAAGTTCATCACGTCGCCGGTGTAGTTCTTCACGATCAGCACGGTGCCCTCGCCGCTGTCGACCGCACGCAGGGCCTCGGTCACCTGGTCGGGCACGGGTGAGGTGAAGATCTCGCCGGGGCAGGCGGCGTCGAGCATGCCCTCGCCCACGAATCCGGTGTGCAGCGGCTCGTGCCCGGACCCGCCGCCCGAAACCAGGCCGACCTTGCCGGACACGGGCCCGCGGGCGCGGGTGACCACTCCCGACTCCAGGTTCACGGACAGCTGCGGATGGGCGGCCGCGAAACCGGTCAGCGCGTCGGTGAGGTAGGTGTCGGCTGTGTTGATGAACTTCTTCATGTTCGTCGCTCCCGCGATGGCCTCGGCGGTGACTCGGCGGTAACAGGTGACATGCGCCACACGGCGCGTTCCGGTAAGTAGCCTAGGTGCCCATGGACACCGGTGACTCCACTGTCGGAATCGTGCTCGTGTCGCACAGCCGGAAACTCGCCGAAGGGCTCCGCGATCTCGTCGCCCAGCTCGGCTCGGCGGGCGGGCGCGTGTTCTGCGCGGGCGGGACCGACGACGACGGCATCGGCACCTCCTACGACCGCGTGAGCGAGGCCGTCGCGGCCGCCGACGCCGGAGCGGGCGTGGTGGTGCTGCCCGACATCGGCAGCGCGGTTCTCACGGCGCGGATGGTGCTCGAAGACCTCGACCGCGCCGACGCGCTGGTGGTGGACGCCCCGTTCGTGGAGGGCGCGGTGGCCGCCGCCGTCACCGCGGCCACCGGCGGCGCCCTCTCAGCGGTCGCCGAGGCCGCCCGCGAGGCGCGCGGTCAGCCGAAGTTCCCCTCTTGACCCCTTGAGCCGCCGCGGCGAACCCGGCGCCGCCGACCGCGGCGAAAACCCGCTTGTGCCGCCGCATATCCTGGACGGCGGTATGAAGACCTCGTCCGCGGCCCCTCCCGGCTCCAGTTCCGGCTCCCAGCACCGCGAGATCCGCGACCTGCGCCGGCGCCTCTCACCGCTGATGCTCGCCGACAAGCATCGGCTGCGTCGCCGTATCGACGGACTGCAGAAGGTCCGCGACGACGACAAGCGCGCCCGCATCGCCGCCGAGATCGCGGCCGACATCGACACCGCGCAGACCCGGGTCGAATCCCGCGCCGCCGCCGTGCCCCGGATCGAGTACCCCGAGGCGCTGCCGGTCAGCCAGAAGAAGGACGACATCGCCGCTGCCGTGCGCGACAACCAGGTCGTCATCGTCGCCGGCGAGACCGGCTCCGGTAAGACCACCCAGCTGCCCAAGATCTGCATGGAGCTGGGCCGCGGCGTACAGGGCACCATCGGCCACACCCAGCCGCGCCGGCTGGCCGCACGCACCGTCGCCGAGCGCATCGCCGAGGAGCTGGACACCTCTCTGGGCGACGCCGTGGGCTACAAGGTCCGCTTCACCGACCGCTCGGGCGAGGACACCCACGTCAAGCTGATGACCGACGGCATCCTGCTGGCCGAGATCCAGCAGGACCGCATGCTGCGCCGCTACGACACGCTCATCATCGACGAGGCGCACGAGCGCAGCCTGAACATCGACTTCCTGCTCGGCTACATCAAGCAGCTGCTGCCGCGCCGGCCCGAGCTGAAGGTCATCATCACCTCGGCAACCATCGACCCCGAGCGCTTCTCCCGCCACTTCGGCGACGCCCCGATCGTGGAGGTCTCCGGGCGCACCTACCCGGTCGAGGTCCGCTACCGCCCCGTCGAGGAGGAGTCCGAGCAGGACGACCAGACCCAGGCCGTCTGCGCCGCGGTGGACGAGCTGCGCAGCGAAGGACCCGGCGACATCCTGGTGTTCCTCAGCGGCGAGCGCGAGATCCGCGACACCGCCGACGCCCTGAACAAGCAGCGCATGCGCGACACCGAGGTGCTGCCGCTGTTCGCCCGCCTCTCGGCCGCCGAGCAGCACCGGGTGTTCGCACCGCACAGCGGGCGGCGCATCGTGCTGGCCACCAACGTGGCCGAGACCTCCCTGACCGTGCCCGGCATCCGCTACGTCGTCGATCCCGGTACCGCCCGCATCTCCCGCTACAGCCACCGCACCAAGGTGCAGCGGCTGCCGATCGAACCGGTCTCCCAGGCGTCGGCCAACCAGCGCAAGGGCCGCTGCGGCCGGGTGGCCGAGGGCATCTGCATCCGGCTCTACTCCGAGGAGGACTTCCTCTCCCGGCCGGAGTTCACCGATCCCGAGATCCTGCGCACCAACCTCGCCTCGGTCATCCTGCAGATGGCCGCGCTGGGCCTGGGCGACGTCGCCGCGTTCCCCTTCGTCGAGGGCCCCGACCGCAGGCAGATCAAGGACGGGGTGCACCTGCTGCAGGAGCTGGGGGCGCTCGATCCCGGCGAGGACGATCCAGGAAAGAGCCTCACCTCTGTCGGCCGGCGCCTCTCGCAGCTGCCCGTGGACCCGCGGCTGGGCCGCATGGTGCTGGAGGCGGAGGAGAACGGCTGCCTGCGCGAGGTCATGATCATCGCCGCGGCGCTGTCCATCCAGGATCCGCGCGAGCGCCCCGCCGACAAGCAGCAGGCCGCCGACGAGCAGCACGCCCGCTTCGCCGACAAGGACTCCGACTTCCTGGCCTACCTGAACCTGTGGAACCACCTGCAGGAGAAGCAGCGGGAGCTGTCGGGCAACGCGTTCCGCCGCATGTGCCGCGAGGAGTTCCTGAACTACCTGCGGGTGCGCGAGTGGCAGGACATCTACGGCCAGCTCAAGCAGGTCGCCAAGCAGACGGGCGCCACGCTCAACACCAGCGATCCCCAGCCGCAGCAGATCCACGTCTCGCTGCTGTCGGGGCTGCTGTCGCACGTGGGGCTCAAGGACCCGGAGAAGCACGAGTACCTCGGCGGCCGCGGCGCCCGCTTCGCCATCTTCCCCGGCTCCTCGCTGTTCAAGAAGCAGCCCCGCTACGTCATGGCCGCCGAACTGGTCGAGACCTCGCGGCTGTGGGCGCGCATGGTCGCCCGGATCGAGCCGGAGTGGGCCGAGCGGTTGGGCTCCCACCTCGTCAAGCGCACCTACAGCGAACCGCACTGGGAGAAGAACCGCGGCGCCGTGATGGCCTACGAGCGCGTCACCCTCTACGGCGTTCCGCTGATCGCCCAGCGCAAGGTCGCCTACGGCTCCGTCGACCCCGAGCTCTCCCGCGAGCTGTTCATCCGCCACGCGCTGGTCGAAGGCGACTGGAACACCCGCCACCGCTTCTTCCACCAGAACCGGCGCCTGCTGGAGGAGGTCGAGGACCTGGAGCACCGCGCCCGCCGGCGCGACATCCTGGTCGACGACGAGACCCTGTTCCGGTTCTACGACGAGCGGGTGGGCGCCGAGGCCGTCTCCGCAGCCCACTTCGACACCTGGTGGAAGCGGGTGCGGCGCAAGCAGCCCGACCTGCTCGACTTCGAGCGGTCGATGCTGATCAACGAGAACACGGCCCGCGTAAGCGAGCAGGACTACCCCGACGGGTGGGGCCAAGGCGAACTCGCCTTCCCGCTGAGCTACCAGTTCGACCCCGGCGCCGACGCCGACGGCGTTACCGCCACCGTCCCGCTGACCGTGCTCAACCAGGTGGCCGACGACGGCTTCGACTGGCAGATCCCCGGGCTGCGCGAGGAGCTGGTCACCGCCCTGATCCGCTCCCTGCCCAAACCGCTGCGGCGCAACTTCGTCCCGGTGCCCGACACCGCCCGCACCGTCCTGGGACGCCTCACCCCCTACACCGAGCCGCTGACCCAGGCGCTCAGCCGCGAGCTGGGCGCCATGAGCGGCGAACGCATCTCAGCGCAGGACTTCGACTGGGAGCGGGTCCCCGACCACCTGCGCATCACCTTCCGCGCCGTCGACGCCGAGCAGCACACCCTCGCCGAGGAGAAGGACCTCGACGCGCTGCGGTCCCGGCTCAAACCGCGGCTGCAGCAGGCCATCTCCGCCGAGGCCCGCGGAATCGAGCGCACCGGTCTGACCGACTGGGACACCGACCCGCTGCCGCGCGTCTTCGAGCGCAAGTCCGCCGGTGCCGCCGTCAAGGGCTACCCCGCCCTGGTCGACGAGGGCGAGAGCGTCGCGGTACGCCTCTTCGACACCGAGACCGAGCAGCGCCACGCCATGTGGCGCGGCGCCCGGCGGCTCCTGCTGCTCCAGGTGCCCTCGCCGGCGGCGGTCGTCCAGCGCGGCCTGGACAACCGCACCAAGCTGGCACTGAGCCACAACCCGCACGGCAGCGTGCCGGCCCTGTTCCAGGACTGCCTGGAATGCGCGACCGACGCGCTGATGGGCGCCCGCGGCGGCTTGGACGCCCTCACCGCGCCCGGCGGCGACGCGTGGGACCCCGCGGCGTTCGCCCGCCTGCGCGAACACGTACGCGCCGAGCTCGCCGACACCCTCGACGAGGCGGTGGCGCAAGCGGCGCGCGTGCTGCAGAGCGCACACGAGTTGGGCCGCAGACTCAAGGGCAGCACAAGCCTGGCCGTGCTGCCGTCGCTGAACGACATCCAGGGCCAGATCTCCGGGCTCGTCCACCCCGGATTCGTCACCGAGGCCGGACTGGCCCGGCTCGCCCACGTGCACCGCTACCTGCGGGCGGTGGAGTACCGGCTGGCCAAACTGCCCGAGAACCCGCGCCGCGACCAGGTGAACATGTCCAAGGTCGAGCAGATGCGCCAGGCCCGCGACAAGCTGCTCGGCGAGCTTGGGCCCGGCCGCGGCCTCGACGCCGACGTGCGCGAGATCGGCTGGATGCTGGAGGAGTTCCGGGTGAGCCTGTTCGCGCAGGAGATCGGGGCCGCATACCCGGTCTCGGAGAAGCGCATCCTCAAGGCGATCGAGGCGGCCCGGGGCTGAGGCGCGAGCCGTGCCGGGCGGACGAGGCGGCCCGGAGGCGCACCGGAGCGGTTGGGCATAATGGTCGCTCGGGGCGAACACCCGCGACGGCGGTCCTGGCGCGCCCCGGCATCCGCGATCCGAAGGAAGGGCACGAATGACCGCACCGCGCCTGCTGTGGATCGGGACCTACACTCCCGATTCCGATCCCGAAGCCGCCGGATCGGGCATCCACCGCGCCTGGCTGGACCCCGAAACCGGTGCGCTGAGCGGAGGCGAGGCGGCCTCGGGCGCGAGCGGCCCCTCGTTCCTGGCCGCGCACCCGCGCGGCGGTCTGCTGTACGCGGTCGGCGAGTGCGAGCAGGGAACCGTCTCCGGGTTCGCCGTCGCCGAGCGCGACGGGGTGCCGGAGCTGTCCGGTATCGGCGGCGTGCCGACCGGCGGGGCCTCGCCGTGCCACGTGCTGGTCCACCCCGAGGGACGCCACGTGATCACCGCCAACTACGCCGACGGCCGCGTCAGCGTGCACCCGCTGGCCGACTCCGGCGCGCCGCGGGAGGCGGCGGCGGTGCTGCAGCACACCGGGCACGGCCCCAACCCGGCGCGCCAGGAAGGCCCGCACGCCCACTCCGTTGCGATCGCCCCCGGCGGGCGCCACATCCTGGTGGCCGACCTGGGCGCCGACGAGTTGCGCTGCCACACCTTCGATGCGTCCGCACCCGAGCCGGTGGGCCCGCTCTCCGTCGCCGCCCGGCTGGCACCGGGAACCGGGCCGCGCCACTTGGCCGTGCACCCCAGCGGATACATCTACGTCGCCGGTGAGCTCGACTCCCGCGTGCACGTGCTCGCCTGGGACGCCGCCTCGGCTCAGGCGGTACCCGTCGCCGAGGCCGCGGCCAGCGGCCACGACGGCCCCAACCATCCCGGTGAGATCGCGCTCTCGCCCGACGGCACGCGGGTCTACGTCTCCAACCGCGGGGCCGACACCATCGCCGCTTTCGAGGTCACCGCCGGCGGCGCGGGGCTGCGCCGCATCGCCGAGACCCCCTGCGGCGGCGCGTGGCCGCGGCACTTCGCGCTGGCCGAGGGCCACATCGTGGTCGCCGCCCAGAAGTCGGCACAGCTGTCGTCGCTGCGCCTGGACGCCGACGGAATCCCCGCCGACACCGGCCACCGGCTCACCGTGAGCGACCCGGCCTGCGTGCTCCCGGCTTAGCGCGGTCGCCGCCTCCGGGCGCGGCGCGGGCGCACGGACGCGATCCGGTTCGGCGGGGCCGCTGTCGATTCCGGTGCTGTGGCCATACCGAGCGCCGAACACGACCTCGGAAGGAAGCCGGGGGTGACCGCGGGGACACGGTTTGATGCAGGTCACAGGGCCTGGAGCGGTCGGCATGTTTACCGGTGGCGCTGTGTGACAGAGGAATCCCTACGACAGTTTTCCGACGTCACAGGAGGCCGCTCGTGGTCCAGCACCAGACAGGCGACGCCGCCGACGCGTTCCTCGGCCGCGTGCAGCAGCACGGCGGACTCGCATCCCGCGGCGAGGCGCAGCGCCTGACCGAGTCGACCCTGGCCGCACTGCAGCGCAGCCTCAGCGGCGGGCAGTTCAACGACCTCGCGCGCAACCTGCCGCCCGCGCTGCAGCCCGAGCGCGAGGCGTCCGGGCAGGCGGTCGCCTTCGACAAAGGCGCGTTCCTGGACAAGGTGAGCGGGGGAGTCGCGACCACCGACGCGGCCGAGACCGAACAGTTGGTGAGCGCTGTGCTCAACACAGTCCGAGAATGGCTTCCCCACGAGGAGACCGATAATACGCTCGCCCAGCTCCCCAAGGACCTGTCGACACTGTTCGTCGGAGCTCCCGGAACGCCGCAGGGTTGACGCCGGCACCGGTTTCCCCAGTCTCCCCGCCGCCGTCCGGGCGGACGGGCCGCGAACGACGCCTGGAGCGGAGCAAACCATGGACCTCAGCTTTCTGACATCCGTAGAGGGCACCTCGGGGCCGATCGCCTCGCTGAACATCAACAACTCGCGCGACGCCGAGGACGCCGACCACGAAGTCCACGTCCGGTGGCAGAAGGCGCGCGAGGACCTCCGGTCTCAGGGCGCCGACGAGTCGACCCTCGGCGCCATGGACGGGATCGTCGGGCAGACCGGCAGCGTGGCCGGAGCGCATGGCCAGGTGATCTTCGCCGCCGACGGCAGGGTGCTGCTGGACACGGTGGTCTCCGAACCGCCGCAGGACTACCTGGCCCGCGTCGGACCGCTGCCCGACCCGCTGCTCTACATCTACAGCCAGCGCACGCGCATCCCCTACGTGCTCGCCGTCGTCGACAGCCAGGGCGGGGACGTCCGCACCGTCTACGGTGACGGCCGCACGGTCCACCACCGCGTGGAGGGCGAGAACTGGCCCGTCAACAAGGTTCGCGAGGGCGGTTACCACCACAACCAGATGCAGCGCAACGTCGACAACCAGGTAGCCGAGAACGCCGGGCGGGTCGCCGGGGCCGCAGCGCAGGAGGCCAAACGCAACAACGCCGAGGTCGTGGCGATCGCCGGCGAGGTCCAGGTGCGCGGCGAGCTGCGCGACCGGCTGCCGGACTGGCTGGAACCGCGCGCGCTGGACCTGGAGTCGGGCTCGCGTGCTTCGGGCTCCGAGAAGTCGCCTCTGGAGGAGGAGCTGCGCCGACACCTGGAGGAGCGCGCGCAGTCGCAGGTGGCCGAGGTGCAGGAGTCCTTCCAGCAGGGCAAGGCCAACCGCGACCGGGCGGTGGAGGGCTTCGCCGCCGTTGTGCGCGCCCTCCAGCGCGGCCAGGTCGACACGCTGCTATGGTCCACCGGCCTCGCCGAGACGGACATACAGGTGTGGATCGGGCCTTCAGGCGAGGAGATCGCCCTCGACGAGCAGGAGTTGCGCGAGATGGGCGTGGACGAGCCCGCCACCGAACTGGCCGGGCCCGCGATACTGCGCGCGGCCGCAGCGACGTCGGCGCAGCTGATCATGGTGCCTCAGAACGATTCGACGGCCGAGGACGGAATCGGCGCGATCCTGCGCTTCTCCGACCCTGCGCTGGACCACTGAGCCGCTGTTCCGGCCAGCAGGTATCGGGCTTGGACGCGGGTCGGGTATCCGGGAGCCTGGTAGAACTTGGGTGGGTTGCTGGGTTCTTGAGGTCCTGGGTTCCTGAGTTCCGCGTGCCGCTCGGCTCCGCTCGGCTTGCTGCCGCCTGCGGTGGGCTGTGCGGCCTTGGCACCGGGCGGGTGCAAGGTGTCCTGGACGCAAAAGGCGGCGGCAACGGCGGCATGGGGCTGGGCCCGTGCCCACCGGACAGGGTGCCCGCCGGTTGAGCGCCCGGCGAGGCGGCGAGGGCGGTGAAGGGCTGGGCCTGCGGTTGTCGGGTCGGGTGCTCGCCGGTGGCCGTGTCGGCGGGGCGGCTCGGGTCCGCTGTGCGGCCTTGTTGGTCGGCCGGGAGGCGGGTGGCCTGACGGGGAACGACGGGCGGCGAGGACCGCGAAGGGTCCGGCCCGCGCCCACCGCGCCGGGCGCTCTCCAGAAGCGGTGCTCGTGTTCGGCGGGCAGTGGGGGCCGTCCCCCGGGGTGGGTATTCATCACAACACCTCCGTGCGGAGCCGGTGTTGCACTCACCCCTGAACCCGCGGCCGCTGTCTGGTCGAAATCCTGCGTTGGGCGGCACCGGTGCCATCGAGGCTTCTCCCGACTATCGCGAACTTATGGTCGCGGAATGCGCATTCCGGCGGCCATAAGTTCACGATAGAGGCCGGGTGAACCGGCATACCGGACATACCGGCGCCGGTTGGCTGGCGTGGTATCCCCGTGTTCCGACCTGGCCAGCACCGGCAGGAGATCGCGCGGTGTGGCGCGGTCGCCGGGCCAGGCCCAACCATCCGCCGTCGCCGCCGCATTTCAGTCAAGTCCACCCGCCACCCGGCAGACCACAAGGCCGCTCAGCGGACCTTGGCCGCCCTCGTCGGGCGCGCCACCGGCGAGCACCCGGCCCGTTTCGTGCGGGCTCGGCCCTCCGGCGCCGTTGGTGCTGCTTTTCCGTTCAGGCGTCCCGCCGCCCGGCAGGCTACAAGGCCGCTCAGCGGACCCCGGCCGCTTTCGCCGGGTGGGTGACCGCCACCGGGCATGCCGCATCGAGGCCCGCCAGGCCCGCCAGGCCCGGAGGGGCCAACGAGGCCCAACAAGCCGCACATCGGACTCGACGCGACCGCGCCGGTAGTCGAGGGCACTCGCTCTCCGGTGGGAGCCGTGCGGTGGGCGCTTTCCGGCATAGCCGACAATGGGGGGTGGCCGCCGTCAGCATGCGCACGGAGAGGACGACCCACCCATGCCCCGATCCCCCGCGAACCGCGTCCGCTACCGCGGGCTGACCGCCCGCGACATCGCCCTCATCGGCGTCTTCGCGGCGCTTCTGGCCGTGCTGAGCATGGGCTTCCAAGTCCCGGTCGGGCCCGTGCCGATCACGCTGCAGACGCTCGGTGTGATGCTGGCCCCCAGTCTGCTCGGCGCCAAGCGCGGGACGCTGGCCGTGCTGACCTTCCTCGCCCTGGTGGTGGCCGGGCTGCCGCTGCTGCCGGGCGGGCGCGGCGGACCGGCTCCCTTCGTCGGGCCCACCGGCGGATACATGCTGGGCTGGGTCGCCGGCGCGCTCGTCATCGGTCTGCTGGTGCATCTGATGCTGCCGCGCTACCGCTTCCTCCCGGGCTTCGCGGCCAACATCGTCGGCGGCATCGGGGTCGTATACCTGGTCGGGGTGCCGTGGAGTGCGATCGCCCTCGGAGACCAACTGCTGGCCGCGATCCTCGGCGTCGGCGTGTTCCTGCCCGGCGACCTGGCCAAGGCGGCGCTGGCCGCCGCCATCGCCACCGCCGTGCACCGGGCCTACCCGGTGCCGCCCGCGGGGCGACCGGTCTCGGACAAGGCCCCCGAGCCGGCCGGGGAGGCCGACTCCGGCGACCCGTCGGCCGCCGACGACGCCGGGGTGGCAGAGCCGGGGCCGGGGGACGCTTCGCCATGACGCTGCGGCTGGAGCGGGTGTCCCACGCCTACGACGGGCGCCCGGTGCTGCGCGACGTTTCGGCGGAGCTGGCCGAGCATCGGATCGGCGTCATCGGCGCCAACGGATCGGGCAAGTCCACCCTGGCCCGCACGCTCAACGGCCTCGTCCTGCCCGACTCCGGGCGCGTGCTGCTGGACGGGTTGGACACCCGCCGCCACGCCCGCCGGATCCGGCGTCGCGTGGGCTTCGTCTTCTCCGACGCCTCGGCCCAGATCGTCATGCCCACCGTGGCAGAGGACGTGGCCGTCGGACTGCGCCGCAGCGGCCTGCGCCGCGCCGAGATCGACGCCCGGGTGGACGCCGTCCTGCACCGCCACGGGCTCTCGGAGCACCGGGACCATCCCGCCCACCTGCTATCCGGCGGCCAGCGGCAGATGCTCGCGCTGGCATCGGTGCTGGTCACCGAGCCGGAGGTGCTGGTGTGCGACGAGCCCACCACCCTGCTCGACCTGCGCAATACCGCGGTGATCGAGCGGACGCTGCGCGAGCTGCCCCAGCAGGTCGTGCTGCTCACCCACCACCTCGACACCCTCTCCGGGTTCGACCGGGTCCTGGTCATGGACGAGGGGCGGGTGGTCTTCGACGGCGCACCCGAGGCAGCCGTCACGCACTACACCGCGCTCATGAGCACCGGCTCCGAATCCCCGGCGCCTCGCGGCGGGCGGCCGTGACAGCGGTCGGCCTCTACGTCCCGCCGCGGTCGCGGCGCGCGGTGCTGCACCGGGCCCCGGCCGGCGCCAAGCTGCTCGCGCTCGTCCTCGCCGTCGGCGCCGTGGTGGCCGCCGCCAGCGCGCCCCTGGCGCTGACCGCCGCGGCCGCCGCCGCACTGCTGCATCCGCTGTGCGGGCTGGGCGTGGCCCCGGTTTGGCGCACCCTGCGGGCCTTATCGGTGTTCCTGGCCGCGGTAACGGCCTTCCAATGGCTTGCGGGGGACCTGGAGGCGGCCGCCCGGGTGTGCGGGCAGCTGGTGACCGCGGCGCTGCTGGCGGGCCTGGTGACCGCGTCGACCCGGGTCAGCGAGATGCTGGCGCTGTTCGAGCGCTTGGCCCGCCCGCTGGCGTATGCGGGTGCCGACCCGCGGCGGGTGGCGCTGGTGCTCGCGCTGACGATCCGCTGCATCCCGCTCGTCGCCTCGTGCTGGCGGGCCTCCCGCGAGGCCTACATCGCGCGCGGGCTGCGCGGACGTCCCGACGCCATGGTGGTGCCGGTGATGGTGGGCCTGCTGCGCTCCGCGGAATCGCTGGGCGAGGCCCTCACCGCCCGCGGAATCGACTGATTCTCACTGGCGCCGCCCCAGCCCGTAATGGCATATTCGGTACATCCCAGGCGGCCGGGGCGGCCCTCTCCGCGGCGCGCGCAGCCACAGGCGCCACCGCCGACGCCCTACCGCACGGCGCCCGAGCGACGGTGGAGGACCAGCGGTGCCACGGCGGCTCATCGCCGGGCGGCCAGGCGACGCGGCCGCTCATCCGGGAGTGCTCGCGGCGCGGTTGCTGGGGCACCTGCGGACTCGCACACACCCCGCGGCGCGGCCGGGGACCCGCGACGGCGTCCGCCGGCGGCGGGGTCGCCTCGGGGCGGTCGCGGCACTGATCGGCGCCATTCTCGCCAGTACGGCCCTCGCCTCGCTCTGGCCCACCGGCGGCCACCCGCGCGCCGTCGGCGTCGTCGGCGAACCCGCGCCGCCCACAGGCTCCGCCGCGATCGAGACGGCGGCTGCGCTGTCCCCGCGGGAACGCGCGCGCCTCACCCGGCGGCTCGACGAGCACCTCGCGGACCGGCCGGGACGCCTCGCGCTCTCCGTGCAGGAGTTGCGTACCGGCGCGGCCTTCGGTTATGCCGCCGACACCGGGTTCAGCACCGCCAGCGTCGTCAAGCTCGACCTCCTCGTGCACATGCTGCTGCGCGCCGAGGAGGAAAACCGCTTCCTCACCGACCACGAGACCGCAATCGCCGAGGAGATGATCCGCTACAGCGACAACGACGCGGCCGACACCGCCTACCGGCACAACGGTTTCACCGCGGGTTTCACCGCGGCCGGCCGGCGTCTGGGGATGCTCGCCACCCGCCCGAACCCGCGCGGCGTCTGGGGAGCCACCAAGACCACCACCGAGGACCGGCTCCGGTTGCTGCGCACCGTCTTCACCCCGGCGAGCCCGCTCAGCGAGCGCAGCCGTCAGTACGTGCGCTCCCTCATGGCCACCGTGGCGCCGGAGCAGTCGTGGGGGATCAGCGCCGCCGCCGAGCCCGCCGGTTCCGCGCAGCTCAAGAACGGCTGGTCGCCGGCGAAGAGCGACGGCGGGCTGTGGATCGTCAACAGCACCGGCCGCATCGTGCGCGGCGAACGGGAGTACCTGGTCGCGGTCCTCTCCGACCGCAACGCCGACTACGGCACCGGCGTCGACGGCGTCGAAAGCGCCGCCAAGCTGGCCGTCACCGCGATGGAGCGGGCCCTGGACTGAGCCTGCCGCTGCCCGCAGGTGTGCGGGGACGGCCGCTGCGCGGCTCTGTGTGCCATGCCGCCCGTGCCCGCCGTCCGCTGCGGGCGGCCGGGGTCGCTAGGCTGGCGTTTCCGGGCCCCGCACCAGGAGAAAAGGGGTACTCGGCACTCGCGGAACGGAGCGCACCGCATGATCGACCTACGTTCGGACACCGTTACCCGTCCCACCCCGGCGATGCGGCGGGCCATGGCCGAGGCCGAGGTGGGCGACGACGTCTTCGGGGAGGACCCCACCGTCCGGGCGCTGGAGGAGGAGACCGCCGCACTGCTGGGCACGGAGGCGGCGCTGTACGTGCCCTCGGGACACATGTCCAACCAGATCGCCGTCTACGTGTCCACCCGATCGGGTGACGAGGTCTGGACGCACCGCGAGGGACACGTGGTGGCCAACGAGCAGGGCGGCACCTCGGTGCTGGCGCGCGTGCTGCCGCGCACCTACGACTCCGAGTTGGGCTACCCCGAGGAGGGCCTACTGGCCGCGTGGGCCCGCGGCGCCGGCGACGTGCACCGCGCCCGACCGCGCCTGATCTGCTTGGAGAACACCTTCACCGGGCGCATCGTCCCGCCGAGCGAGCAGCGCCGCGTCGCCGCCTTCGCCCGCGAGCACGGCATGCTGCTGCACTTGGACGGCGCCCGGATGTGGAACGCCGCCGTGGCACTGGGGGAGACGCCCGCACGCATCGCGGAAGGGGCCGACACGGTGTCGGTGTGCTTCTCCAAAGGGCTGGGGGCGCCGGTGGGCTCGGCCCTGGCCGGCGGCACCGAGGCGATCGCCGAGGCCCGGCGGGCGCGCAAGCTGCTGGGCGGCGGCATGCGCCAGGCCGGGATCGTCGCGGCCGGTGCGCTGTATGCGCTGCGCAACCACATCGACCGCCTCGCCGAGGACCACGCGCGGGCGCGGCGCCTGGCGGAGAGTATCGCCCAGTCGCCGTCGCTCTCCGCGGAGGCGCGCACCAACATGGTCGTCGTGTCCACCCCCGCCGGACGGGCGCGCGACTTCGCCGACCTGCTCGCTCGCGAGGGCATCGGCTGCGTACCGCTGGGGGAGAACCGCCTGCGCCTGGTCGTCCACCTGGACATCTCCGACACCGACATCGACACCGCCGCCGAGGCCGTCGCCAAGACCGCGGCCGCTGGCTGAGATCGTCGACGCGGGCTTGCGGCTGCGGGCTGTGCAGGAACCCTGTCGCCCCCCCCGGGGGCGGATTACTGCGGGGGTCGCGGCGGTGAGGCGGGGCGCCGACCGGCTCGATGGCCGGTCGGCGCCCCGGCTGGTGTCCTCCCGCCGGGTTCAGGCGGTCGGCGCCGGGAGGTCGACCAGCCCCGACAGGGCGAGGCGGTGCCGGTCGGCGGTGCCCAGCGCGAGCGCGTCACTCTTGGCCCGCTTGAGGTACAGGTGCACCGGGTGCTCCCAGGTGAAGCCGATGCCGCCGTGCAGCTGCACCGCCTCCTCGGCCGCCGTGACCGCCACGCCCGAGACGAACGCCTGCGCCAGGGAGGCGTTGACCTCGGCCTCGGTTCGCTCCGCGTCCCCGGCCCCCGGCTCCTGCGCGGCCGCCACCGCGCTGGCGGCGCTGCGCACCACGGCGCGGGACTGGGAGACCGCCACCCACAGGTCGGCCAGCCGGTGCTTGATCGCCTGGAACGACCCGATCGGGCGGCCGAACTGGGTGCGGGTCTTGACGTAGTCCACCGTGGCGTCCAGCGCCCACTGGGCCACGCCCAGCTGCTCGGCCGACAACACCGCCGCCCCGGCCACCAGCGCGCGGCGGAGCGCCTTCTCGGCGTCGGCCCCCGCGGCCACACGCCGGCCCGCGGCGCCCTCCAGCGAGACCTCGGCCAGCGGGCGGGTCAGGTCCAGCGTGACGACGGGGGTGATGCGCGCCTCGTCCGCCGCGACCACGTAGAGGCCCGGCCCATCCGGCCCCGACGCCGCGACGACCAGGGTGTCGGCCGTGAGCGCGTCGGCGACGTTGCGCACCGTGCCCTCCAGCCTGCCGTCCCGCGCGCGCACGTCCTCGGGGAACGCGGCACCGGGCATCGCCGCCAGCGGGACGGTCAGCGCCGCGGTGGACTCGCCCGCGGCGAGCGCCTCCAGCTCCGCGGCCGCCTCGGTCCCGCACGCCTGCAGCGCGGCCGTGGCCAGCACAGCGCTGCCCAGAAACGGCACCGGAGCCACCGCCCGGCCCAGTTCCTCGGCGACCACCGCGCTCTCGCGCAGGCTCGCGCCCGCGCCGCCCAGCTCCTCGGGAACCGGCAGGCCGGCGGCGCCGACGTCGGCCAGCTCCTTCCACAGGGCGGTGTCGGTGACCTGGTCGGTCTCCACCCGTGCCAGTACCGACGACGCCGGGCTCTTGTCCTCCAACAGCGCCCGGACACTCGCCCGGAGCTCCTCTTCGACCTCGCTGTAGAGCAGGTCGAGCTGCTTCTCGCTCATCGCGCTCCCTAGTCCGCGCGCTCCGAGCGCGCCGCCGTCTTCCGATTGCCGCCCGCCCGCGTCGCGGCCGGGCTCCGGCCGAGTCGTGCGCCGCTCACTTGGGCAGGTCCTTCCATGCCACGTCCTTGTCCACGCGGGGCTCGGCCGGCAGGCCCAGGACGCGCTCGGCGATGATGTTGCGCAGGATCTCCGAGGTGCCGCCCTCGATCGAGTTCCCCTTGCTGCGCAGGTAGCGAAAGCCCGCCGAGCGCTTGGCCATCTCCACGCCCTCGGGGCGGCGGAACGTCCAGTCGTCGTAGGTCAGCCCCTCGCCGCCGAGCATCTCCAGCTCCAGCCCGGAGATCTCCTGGTTGAGCCGGGAGAAGGAGAACTTGGCCGCCGACCCCTCCGGGCCGGGCTGGCCGATCGCCAACTGCTGGCGCAGCCGCTCCTTGGTCAACCGGGCGGCCTCGGCGTCCACCCACAGCCGCATCAGGGCGTCGTGCAGGCCCGGAGTGCGCAACTCGGGGCGCGTCCGCCAGATGTGGGACACGACCGCGATGAGCCCGCCCTCGCGCGGCTCGGGATAGCCGCCGATGGAGACGCGCTCGTTCATCAGCGTGGTCTGGGCGACGCGCCAGCCCTCGCCCTCGTCGCCGAGGCGCTGGGTGTCGGGGATGCGCACGTCGTTCAGGTAGACCTCGTTGAACTCGGCCTCGCCGGTGATCTGGCGCAGCGCCCGGACGTCCACGCCGTCGGTGCTCATGTCGCAGATGAAGTAGGTGATGCCCTTGTGCTTGGGCACGTCGGGGTCGGTGCGGGCGACCAGGATGGCGAAATCGGCGCGGTGGGCCAGCGAGGTCCACACCTTCTGGCCGGTGACCGTCCAGCCGTCGCCGTCGCGCACCGCGCGGGTGCCCAGCGCCGCCAGGTCGGAGCCGGCGCCGGGCTCGCTGAACAGCTGGCACCAGACCTCTTCGCCGGTGTAGAGGGGCTTGAGGTAGCGGGCGCGCTGCTCGGACGTGCCGAAGGCCAGGATGGTGGGGGCGGCCATGCCCAGGCCGATGACCAGCCCTTCACGGCCGACGGGGGTGTAGCCCAGGCGTTCGAACTCCTCGTCGACGACGGACTGCAGAGCCCGCGGTGCGCCCAGGCCGCCTTCGCCCTCGGGGAAGTGCACCCAGGCCAGTCCGGCGTCGAAACGCGCCGCGAGGAACTCGCGCTGATCGGTGGTCGCGGGATCGTGTTCGGCGACGAAGTCGGCGACCCGCTGGCGCAGCGCGGGTGCGTCGAGCGACGCCCCCGCCGGAGCCGTTGTCATGGAACCTCCGAATGAAGCAGGTGGAGCCGGTGTGGGGGTGGGGTGTCAGTCGCGGGGACCGCCGGCGACGTAGACGACCTGGCCGGAGACGAAACCGGACTCCTCGCCGGCGAGGAAGGAGACCGTGGCCGCGATGTCCTCGGGCAGTCCGGGACGGCGCACCGGGATCTGGGCCGCGGCGGCAGCCTTGAACTCCTCGAAGTCCATACCCACGCGCTCGGCGGTCGCCTTGGTCATGTCGGTCTCGATGAAGCCGGGGGCCACGGCGTTGGCGGTGACCCCGTACTTGCCGAGCTCGATGGCCAGCGTTTTGGTCAGGCCCTGCAGCCCGGCCTTCGCGGTGGAGTAGTTCGCCTGGCCGCGGTTGCCCAGGGCCGAGGTGCTCGACAGCGAGACGATGCGGCCCCAGCCTTGCGACGTCATGTGCTCCTGGGCGGCGCGCGACATCAGAAAGCTGCCGCGCAGGTGGACGTTCATCACCGTGTCCCAGTCGTCCTCGGACATCTTGAACAGCATGTTGTCCCGGATCACGCCGGCGTTGTTGACCAGGATCTGCGGCGGGCCGAGGCGCTCGGCCACCTGGGCGACGGCCGACGCGACCCGGTCGGCGTCGCTGACGTCGGCCCCTACGGCGATCGCGGTGCCGCCGTCGGTGGCGATCCGGTCGGCGGTCGCCTGCGCGTCATCCTCCTTGAGGTCGATGACGGCGACGGCGCGCCCGTCGGCGGCCAGCCTGCGCGCCGTCGCCGCGCCGATGCCGCGGGCGGCGCCGGTGACGATTGCGACACGTGGGGTCTCTGACATGTGGCTCCTTCGATTCGGTGGTCCGGGACACATCGGGCCGATCCTATCCGCTTCATACCGACCGGGTGGTATGTGGGTCACAGCAGTTGAGAAGGCGCGGAGGGACGGCGGCTCGTGTCGAAAATCTTCCATGGCCACAGTGGGACCGTAAGACCCTGACGACGCGGCGAGCGGAAGGCACTACCGTGGTCGCCCGGGCCGAGCGGACCGCACAGGATGCTCGAGCCCGACTCCACCTGTGCGGTGCGTCCATGCTCCCGGCCGAATCGAGGCACTGGCGTTGTTCGACGCCCACCTCCACATCATCGATCCCCGCTTCCCCCAGCCCGGCAATGCCGGGTATCGCGCCGACCCCTTCACCGTCGCGGACTACCGCGACCGGGTCCGGGCGCTGGACGTCACCGGCGGCGCCGTCGTGGCGGGGTCCTTCAACGGCACCGACCAGGACTACCTGGTGGCGGCGCTGCGCGAGCTGGGACCCGCGTTCGTGGGCGTGGCGCAACTGGCCCCCGACACCTCCGACTCCCACCTGCGCGACCTGCACGCGGCGGGCGTGCGCGCCCTGCGGCTGAACCTCCACCGCAGCGGGGTCGACGACCTGGACTCCATGGTGCAGCTCGGCAGGCGCGCGGCCGAACTGCTCGGCTGGCCCACCGAGATCTACGTCGACTCCCGCGAGCTGAGCGCGCTCGCCCCCCGCATCGCGCCGCTGCCGCGGGTCAGCGTCGACCACCTCGGGCTCTCGCGGGAAGGTCTGCCCGCACTGCTGGCGATGGTTGGCTCGGGCGCGCGCGTCAAGGCGACCGGATTCGGCCGCGGCGACCTCGACGTGCCCGCCGCCCTGCGCGCCATCGCGGAGGTCAACCCCGGCGCGCTGATGGCCGGTACCGACCTGCCCAGTACGCGCGCTCCGCGTCCCTTCGCTCCGGATGATCTGGACCTCGTCGCCGAGGCGCTGGGCCCGCGCCATGCCGAGGCGGCGCTCAGCGCCAACGCCCGCGACTTCTACGGCCTGTCGGTGTCCGGACTGCGGTGAGGGCGGGCGCCACGCGCGGTCGCGCACGGTGACGGGCGCGCCCGGCCGCGCGCGCCGGGCAGAGGCGGTGGCCGCGGACGCGGTCGCGCAGCGCATCCGCGCGGACGCGCCGCGTGGGTGCGGGCGCGCCGCGCCGCGGCCGCCGAGGCGCCCGGTGGGGATGGCACCCGCTGTGCCGAGGTGGTGGCACCACCGTTCTGGTAGGGTCTACCGGCCACTACTCGCCGTAGCGGAATTCCTCGTCGATTCGGCGGTATCGTGACGCTGTGAATCCGCCCGCGCTGCCCGTGACCGGCCCCACTTCCGCAACCGGGCAACCGCCCGGCGCGCTCCACCGGGCGATCACTCCTCGTCAACCCGATGTTGGCCAGGAGCGGTGAGCCTGGAAGACGGGCCCATCAGGACCGAGTGGAAAGAGGCAGTGGCCATGTCGCTCGCCGGCACCCCGACGCGCAACACGCCCGACTCGGCCGTACGCCACAGGGCGGCCGCCGGGACCGCGGCAGTCGGCTTCGGGCGCACCCCGCGGGGGTGGCGGCGGTGATCGTCGTGGCCCACCGGGGGGCCTCCGGCCACGCCCCCGAGAACACCCTGGCCGCCTTGCGCATGGCGCGCGAGCGCGGCGCCGACATGGCCGAGATCGACGTGCGCCAGACCGCCGACGGCGCCCTCGTCGTGCTCCACGACGCCTCGCTGCGGCGCACCACGGACGTCGCCGAGGTGTTTGCGCAGCGCCGCAGCTGGAACGTCCGCGACTTCACGCTCGCCGAGCTCCGCCGACTCGACGCCGGAGCCTGGTTCGGCGCGGAGTTCGCCGGCGAGCGCGTCCCCACCCTGCAGGAGTGCCTGCAGGTATTGCGCGACGAAGGTCTGGGCGCGCTGGTGGAACTGAAGGTGCAGCGCCGCGATCGCGCGATGGCGCGGCGCCTCGCCGAGGAGATCCGCGCCGACCGCCACTGGCGCGAGGCGGGCTCGGAGGGGCGGCTCATCCTGCAGAGCTTCGACTGGGTCACCCTGCGGGGCATGGCCGGCGACGTCCCGGGGCTGCACACCGCGGCCCTGGGCAAGACCTACGGCCGCTACGGCCTGCGCCGGATCGCCCAGTACGCCCGCCTGATCAACCCGCACCACCTGCGGGTATCGGCGCCCTACGTGCGCCACGCCCACGCCCAGGGTCTGTCGATGTTCGGCTGGACCGCCAACAACCACCAGGCCATCCGCCGGCTGATCCGCGACGGCGTCGACGGGATCATCACCGACTATCCCGACCGCGTCCACAGCACGCTGCTCGCCGCCTGAGGGCACCGCCACCCGGATCACGCGCCCGCGCGCAGCGGATCCGGGCTTCCGGCGGCCGTCGGCACCAGATCGCAGACAGCCGCGCGGCGCCTTCGGATCCGGCGGTTCCGCGGCAGAACGGTATTTCCGGCCGTCCGCCGCTACCCGCGTTTCAGCCGATGAGCGCGTCGCCGCGAATCCCCGCCGAAAAGTCTGCGGCGAACTACTCGCTTTCTCTGAAGTCCGGCCCATCGGTGCCCTAGGATGCGTGCAAGCGGAGAATGCACGTGCATATGGCTCTTGCGCGTGGGCACGCAAGGAGGTTCCGTGCGCCGGAATTCCGGTTTTCGGAACCCGACCGAGACGACTGCGAGGGGATCGCGGTGACCGGACAACCAGCCCGCGAATCAACAGGAAGAGTCGGCAACGGGGAGCGTCCGAGGCCGGTCGGGGCTCCCTCACCCAGAGCGTGGTGGTCGTCGGCGCTGCTGAGCGGGCCGCTGGACGCGGCCGCCGCCACGTGCCACGCCCGCCTCGAGGCGCTCTGTTGGAACCTGGAGGCCGATACCGGAGCGGCGGCCGTTGCTCGGGAGGTCTGCGCCGGAGTGCTCGGGCAGTGGGAGATGGCGGCTCGCGCCCCCGACGTCGAACTGGTCGTCTCCGAGCTCGTCACCAACGCCCTGCGGCACGGACGCCGCGTCCGCACGACGGCGGGTGCGGGTCTGCACGGTGCGGAGGCCGACGACCCCATTCAGATGAGTCTGCTCCGGCGCGGCTCCGAACTCGTCTGCGCCGTCCGCGACCGCAGCGACCGGATGCCCGAACGGCGCGAGCCCGGCCTCCGGTTCGAGAGCGGCCGGGGTCTGCACCTTGTGTCCTGTTTCTGCAGCGGGTGGGGGGTTCTGCCTACCCTGCCCTCCGGAAAGCACGTCTGGGCACGTTTCGGGTGACCTGCTCCGTTCGCCGACCCCGCGAACACGGGCCGGCGGCGACCGCGCACCGGCGGAATTCCGCAATCGGCGGGGTTTCCGTGCTGCGGCCATCGAGCTATCGGCAGGATCGGCGATATCGTGGGGTGCGCGTGGGTGTTCCGCGCGGCGCGGCGGCCCCTGCACACAGGTCGGGCCGCGGGGAGCGACGAGTAGGGAGGCAGCGGCTGTGGACATAGCTCGTCTGAAGCGGGGGAGCGGTCCCACAGTCCGCCGTATGCTGCTCGGATCCGAACTGCGCAAGTACCGCGAGGCCCGTGGGATGTCCCGCGGCGAGGCGGGCCACTACATCCGCGGTTCGGAGTCCAAGATCAGCCGGATGGAACTGGGACGGGTCGGCTTCAAGGTCCGCGACGTCGAGGACCTGCTGAAGTTGTACGGCGTTACCGACAAGGACCAGGTGCAGACCATGGTCCGCCTGGCGCGCGACTCCAAGAAGCCGGGCTGGTGGCAGGAGTACGGCGACGCGCTGCCCAACTGGTTCCAGGTCTACGTCGGCCTTGAGGAGGCCGCCACGCGAATCCGCGTCTACGAGGCGCAGTTCGTGCCCGGCATGCTGCAGACCGAGGAGTACGCCCGCGCGGTCATCGCGGCGGGGCGCCCCATCGCCGACCCCAAGGCCGAAGACCGGGTGGCGGTGCGAATGCGGCGCCAGCGCCACATCGAGGGCGACGGCGGCTGCAAGCTGTGGGCGATCATCGACGAAGCCGCGGTGCGCCGCCCCGTCGGCGGGCCCGACGTCATGCGCGGGCAGCTGGAGCGGCTGATCAAGCTGAACGAGCGCGCCAACATCACACTGCAGATCATCCCCTTCAGCGCGGGTGCGCACGCCGCCGAGGCCGGGTCGTTCACCATCCTGCGCTACCCCGACTTCGGCCTGTCCGACATCATCTACCTGGAGCAGCTCACCGGCTCCATGTGCCTGGACCGCCGCCCGGAGATCGACGCCTACACCATGGCGATGGAGCGGCTGAGCGTCATCGCTCAACCGCCCGACCGCACCAAGGACATCCTGCGGAGCATGATCGACGACCTGCAGTCGTCGTAGCAACGGGCCCGGCGAACGAGCAGAGCCCCGCGGCGCTGCGGCCTGAGCGGCCGGCGCTCCGCGGGGCTGCGTTGGCTCTGCGGGTGTGTGCCGTCGGCGGCGCCGCGGGGGTGTCGCGGCGCCGCCGGGTGCGCTGAAGGGCTGCTTCAGCCGAGCAGGTTGTCGAAGTCTCCGTCCTTGGCGCCGTGGATGAGGGCGTCGATCTCGGCCTGGGTGTAGACGAGGGCGGGGCCGTCGGGGAAACGGGAGTTGCGCATCGCGATGGAGCCGTCGCCCAGGCGGGCCATCTCGACGCACGCGCCCTGCGAGTTGCTGCGCCGGCTCTTCTGCCAGCTGACGTCCTGGAGTTCGGTAGCCGAGATGCCGTTGTAGGCGCTCATGGAAAACTCCTGTTCTCTTTGGGGAGCTATATGGTGCACAGCACGATGCACTATCGTATGCACGTGCATTAGCACCGTACTTTGAGCAGGATAGCGCACGTGCATCGCGCTGTCCTCCCCTTTCGCAGCTTTATCGGCAGGAACGCAGACCGCCGGAACGACGGGGGCCCGGGAACTCCCATTCGCGGGTCCCCGGGCCTCGGCGGGATGTGCCGCCTGCGGCGTCCGTAGGTCTACGCCGTGTTCAAGAACGCCGGTCTGCTGGGCGGCCTTGTCGGGGCTTGTCGGTCTGCCGGGTGTCGGGCGGACTTCACCGGAAAGCCGCGGCGACGGCGGCGGACGGCTGGGCCTGCGGCCACCGGTTCGGGTGCTCGCCGGTGGCGGCGGCCGATGGAGGGCGGCTGCGGTCTGCTGGGCGGCCTTGTCGGTCTGCCGGGTGTCGGGCGGACTTGGCTGAAAAGCGGCGGCGACGGCGGCGGATGGCTGGGCCTGCGGCCACCGGTTCGGGTGCTCGCCGGTGGCGGCGGCCGATGGAGGGCGGCTGCGGTCTGCCGGGTTGCAGGTGGTCTTCACTGGAAAAGCGGCGGCGAGGACGGCGGCGGACGGCTGGGCCCGCGCCCGCCGGTACCGGTGCCCGCCGGTGGGGCGGCCGACGAGGCGGCGACGACGCCGGCGGGGCCGGGCCCGCGGGAGTCGGGGCGGCGGTCACCGGTCCCGGCCGCGGGTGGGCGAGCCCCGAGGGCGCCGCCCGCTCGGTGCGGGTCTGATGCGGGGCTCCCGGCGGCGATCATGCAGCCGGATCAGGGCCACGGGTTGCACGTAGGTGCGGCCCCATCCGCCTCGGTGTGCGACCCCCGCAGCGTAATTCCGCGATACGGAACAACACGGGGTGGTTTGCCCGCCAATGCCCGAATCACCAGTGGACCCGCGCCCGCCCTGCGGCGGCGACGGCCCACGAAGCGCGCCGAATGGCGCGAAAACGCCCCCGGCGTCGACTTTTCGTGCACCTCGTGGCCACCGCGTCCGCCGACGCCGCCCGCAAAACGGGCATAGACCCCCAAAAGCCGACCCCATCGGGCGGCGGGGCCCCGGCGGCCGCGCCCGGGCGCCACGAGCGACGTGTCGTCGCCCCCGGCCCCCGATCCGGCGCGGGCGCCGTGCGGGCACCCGCGACCGCGCCACACCGCGCGGGGCCTCCGATGCCGGCGCCCGGGCCCGGTCGGAACACGGCGGCGGCGCCTGCCGACCCGGCGCCCGCTATGTCCGGCGTGCCGGAGCCGGCCGCGGAAGTCGTAGCGATCGTGGCCGAATTCCCAAGAAACGCCGCTGGATTTCGTCATCCGGGCACGATCGCCGCGCCGCCCTGCGACATAACGGGCCCGCGAGCGCCTCCCGGCTCCCCGGCTTCCTCGCCGATCCCGTCGGGTGGGCCACCGGCGGGCACCGGAACCGACGCCCGCGGGCCCGGCCCCATTGCTGCCGTCGCCGCCCCTCGCCGACCACCGCCACCGGCGAGCCCCCGACCCGACAACCGCGGACCGGACCCACCGCCGTCCTCGGCGCCCGTCGTTCCCCGTCAGGCCACCCGCCGCCCGGCAGACCGACAAGGCCGCCCAGCAGACCCGAGCCGCCCCCCGCCGGCCGCCGCCATCGGCGGTGCCCGCTCCCTCGACTGCGGGCCCCGGCCCGCCGCCGTCCGCGGTGCCCGCTGCTCCCCGTCGATCAGCCGGCCGCCCGGCCGGGGGCAAGGCCGGGCAAGTTCGGGCAAGTCCGCGTAGCGGATGGGAGCCGTACGGCCCGGCCGCCCATGCGAGCCGGACCGATCCAGCACTTCCTAAACACGGCTTAGGAGCAGCGCAGGGCCTCGGTGAGGGTGTCGAGGTTGGCGCGCATGATGGAGGGATAGTCGTCGCCGGGGGAGCGGTCGGTGATTCCCTCGATGGGGTCGAGGATCGCGGTCTCGGCGTCCGCCTCGGCGGCGATGGTCCGGGCGGCGCCGGAGTCGCTCAACGGCTCGGTGAACACCGTGGTGATGTCGTGCTCGCGGACGGTCGCGGCGACCTCGGCCAGTCGGGCGGGCGACGGCTCGGAGTGCGGGTCCAGCCCGGCGGGGCTGATCTGGTGCAGGTCGAAGCGCGCGGCGAGGTAGCCGAAGGCGCTGTGGCTGACGACGATGTCGCGGCTCTCGCACTCGGCTAGGCCCTCGGTGTACTCGGTGCCGATCTCGCCGAGCAGACCGTCCACCGACTCGGCGTTGGCGGCGTAGTCCGCGGAGTGGTCGGGGTCGAGTTCGGCGAGCCGGTCGGCCAGACCGGAGGCCGCCTCGGCGAAGCGCTCGGTGTCGAGCCACATGTGCGGGTCGAGCGCCCCGTGGCCGTGTGCGCCCTCTTCGCCGTGGTCGTGGTCGTGGTCGCCGCCCTCTTGCGCGTCGTCGGTGGATGCCTCCCCGCCGTGCTCATGGTCGCCGCCCTCCTGCGCGCCGTGGTCGTGGCCGCCCTCGGCGGCCTCCGCGTTGGCCTCCAGCGTGCGCAGGTCGACCAGCTCGGCGACGTCGAGCGCGTTGCCGCCGCCCTGGGACTCGACGGCGTCGTCCACCGCCGGCTGCAGGCCGGCGACGTAGAAGGCGACGTCGGCCTCGCCGACCTGGCCGATCTGGCGCGGGGTGAGCTCCAGGTCGTGGGGTCCGGCGCCCGGCTCGGTCAGGTTGGCGACGTCGACGTGGTCGCCGCCGACCTGCTCGGCCAGCCACTGCAGCGGGTACACGCCGGTGACGACGCTCAGCTTCCCGGAAGCCTCGCCCGCCGCCTGCCCGCCGTCGCCGCATCCCGCGGCCGTGAGCACCGCCGCCGCGCAGACCGCGGTCAGCTTGATATCGATCCGTCCTCGCATGCCCTCATGATGAGGAAAATGAAAATGATTGTCAATTCATGGCAAGGCGGTCTTGGGGGTGACTTGGGGGACATTGGTCGGTTCGGGAGATACGTCCGGTTCCCCTGGGTAGAGGCTTGGACAGCAGCCAGCGGCGGCACGACGCCCGCCCGAGAGGCCGTCCCGCGGTGCCGCAGTGCCGCGGTGTCGGCAGCGCCGCCCTGCGCCGCACGGTCACTTGCGCCGCACCGGTCAGGCGATCTCGGCGAACTTCTCCACGTCGTCGGTCTTCCCGGCCACCACGATCACGTCGCCCTTCTGCGGGATGGTCTCGGCGGTGGCGTAGGTGAACTGCTCGCCGTGCCGCTTGATGCAGACGACCGTGATGCCGTGCTTGGTCCGCACCTTGGTCTCGCCGAGCTTGCGGCCGATCATCTCCCTCGGGGCACGCGTCTTGCCCAGGGCGAAGTCCTCCTCGATCTCGACGTAGTCGAGCATGCGCCCCGACACCAGGTGCGCGACCCGCTCGCCCATGTCGTGCTCGGGCAGGACGACGTGATGGGCGCCGATCTGCTGCAGGATGCGCCCGTGCCGGCGACTGGTGGCCTTGGCCCAGATGTGCGGTACGCCCATGTCCACCAGCAGGGAGGCCGCCAGGATGCTCTCCTCCAGGTGGGTGCCGATGGCCACCACCGCGCGGGTGAACTCGTGCGCCCCGATCTGGCGCAGTGCCTCGTCGTCGGTCCCGTCGGCGACGACGGTGTGGGTCAGCGACTCGGAGAACGCCTGCACAAGCCGGGGGTTGGAGTCCATGCCCAGGACCTCCCAGCCGTGGGCGACCAGCTCCAGAGCCAGTGAGCTGCCGAACCGTCCCAGGCCGATCACCAGCACTCGCTTGTCGTGGGGCCTGCTGCGCTGCACTGTCTTCTCCGTCTCCTCGGTTGCTCCCCCGCGGCGAGGGGCGGCCTCAGCCGATGATCGGCCGCGACTCTGCGAGGTCGTAGCGCCGTGTGTGTTCGCGCAGCGCCAGTGCGGAGGCGAACGTGATGGGCCCGATGCGCCCGGCCAGCATGAGCACGACGAGCAGCAGTTGGGCCGCATCCGGAAGATCGGCGGTGATCCCGGTCGAGAGCCCCACGACCCCGGAAGCCGAGACTACCTCGAAGAGCACCTGGTCGAGCTGGAAAGGCGTGGCCACGAGCAGGCCGACGGTGGAGGCCACCACCACCGTCATGGACAGGAACAGCAGGCTCAGCGCCTCGCGGATCACCCCGGGTGTCAGTCGGCGCCCGAAGACGTGCACGTGCGGGTGCCCGCGGATCTCGGCCCAGACGATCAGGAAGATCACGGCCAGCGTCGCGACCTTGATCCCGCCGGCCGTGCCCGCGCTGCCGTTGCCCACGAACATCAGCATGATGGTGACCAGCAGCGTGGACTGGTCCATCGCGCCGACGTCGACGACGTTGAAGCCGCCGCTGCGCGGCATGATGCCGTGGAAGGCGCCGTCGACGAGCTTGGCCCCGGTGCCCAGTGGGCCCAGCGTGCCCGGGTTGGTCCACTCCAGGGCCGGTATCGCCACGATGCTCGCCAGGAACAGCAGCACCGTCGTGCTGACCGTGAGCTTGGTGTGCAGGCTCCAGGCGCGCGGGGAGCGCACGTGGCGGCGCAGCTCCAGCAGCACGGGGAACCCCAGGCCGCCCAGGATCGTGGCCACCGCGACCGGCAGCAGGATGACCGGGTCGCCGGAGAAGCGCGTGAGGCTGTCGTCGTAGAGGGAGAGCCCGGCGTTGTTGAAGGCCGACACCGCGTGGAAGGCGCCGCTGTAGAACGCCCGGCCCAGCGGGATGTCGTGGCCCAGCCACATCGCCGGCACGAGCACCGCGGCGAGCACGGCCTCGCACACCAGGCTGGCGCGCACGACGCGGCCGACGATGCCGCGCACGTCGCCCATACTCAGGCTGCGAGTCTCCGCCTGGACACCCAGCTGCATGCGCAGCCCGAAGCGGTGGATCACCACGACGCCCAGCACCGAGGCCAGGGTCATGATGCCGATGCCGCCGACCTGGATCAGCACGGCCACCACGATGTGCCCGAAGACGGTCAGCTCCGAGCCGATGCCGATCACACTCAGCCCGCACACCGCCAGTGCCGTCGTCGAGGTGAACAGCGCCTCGACGGCAGAGAGCCCGGTGCCCTCGGCATGGGCGGCGGGCAGCAGCAGAACGGCCGCGCCGGCCAGGTCCACCACGACGAACAGGACCACGAACAGCCGCGCGGGGCTGCCCCACACCAGTCGCCGCAGATCCAGCCGCACCCGCGGGCGCGCCAGTCGCTGCAGCCTGCGGGAAACGAGGCTGCGTAGGCGCGAGCGGCGCGCAGGCATCTTCACTTGCATCGTGGTCCTGATTATCGCCTTCGGTCACGCGGGGGGCCTTGGAACGGGGCCGGCCGGTGCCCCGCACGGGGACGCGGCGGGCCGGTGCCGCGTCCCATGAAACCGTGTCGGCCGCGCGGCCGCCTACGCGGGAGGGCGGTGGCGTGTCGTGCGGGCACTCGGGCGCGCGCCCGGGCCGGCCTCAGCGCGCCCCGTGCCCCGATGAGTCGCGGGACCGGGGAGGGGGGCCCTGCTTGCGGTACTGGGCGCTGCGCACGCCGAGCACGCCGGCCGCCAGCACGGTGGCCAGCAGGGACGCGAAGAGCACACCGGCCTTGGCGTCCTCCAGCATCTGCGGATGGTCGGCGAAGGAGAGTTCGGTGATCAGCAGCGAGACGGTGAATCCGATCCCCGCCAGCAGCGACATGCCGCAGATGTCGACCCAGCGCAGTGACGGGTTCAATTCGGCGCTGGTGACCTTGGTGGTGACCCACGCCCCGCCGAAGATGCCGAGCAGCTTGCCGCCGACCAGGCCGACGATGATGCCCAGCGCCGCGGTGTCGGTGAAGATCGTGCCGAGCCCGGTGAAGACCACGCCCGCCGACATCAGCGCGAAGAACGGCAGCACCAGGCCCGAGGACCAGGGCCGGATGATGTGCTCCGCACGGTGGCTGGGGTCGCCCTCCTCACCGGGCAGGCTCCTGGTGCGCATCAGCATGCCCATGGCGACGCCGGCGATGGTGGCGTGCACGCCGCTGGCGTGCATCAGCGCCCAGATGGCCGCGGCCAGCGGCACGTAGACGATCCAGTTGGGCACACGGGAGCGGTCGAGCGCGGCGGCGAGGCCCCGGCCGCGCTGGAGGTAGCCGAAGACGGCGAGCAGCGCGATGGCCGCGATCAGCGGTGCGAAGGCCAGATGGTCGGTGTAGAAGACGGCGATGACGACGATGGCGCCGAGGTCGTCCACGATCGCCAGAGTCAGCAGGAACGTCCGCAGGGCCGGAGGCAGGAACCGCCCGACGACCGCCAGGATGGCCACCGCGAAGGCGATGTCGGTGGCCATGGGGATGCCCCAGCCGCGTAGCGCGTCGCCCTGGCCGAAGTTGATCCCGGCGTAGACGGCCGCAGGCACGACCATGCCGCACAGCGCCGCGACGATCGGCAGCATCGCCCGGCGGGGATTGCGCAGCTCGCCGTGCACGAACTCCTGCTTGAGCTCGTTGCCGACGACGAAGAAGAACACGGCCAGCAGCCCGTCGGCGGCCCATTCCTCGACCGACAGGTGCAGGTGGAGGCTCTCGGGGCCGAAGGTGAATGCGCGGATGGCCTCGTAGGAGTGGTTCCAGGGGGAGTTGGCCCACAGCAGGGCGACCACGGCGCCGGCGATGAGGAGGAATCCGCTGACCACGTCTTCGCGGAGGGCGTCGGCGATTCCGCTCAGGCTGCGTCTGTTGGTCATGTGTCGTGTCTCCCCCACAGGCAGGTTCGAACCTTTCGGTGCGCCGAGTGCGACCGCCAGCCGCCGATCGGAGGCCCCGGCACACTCACGATGCCCAAGATCGGTGCTGTCGAGTCATGAGGCGCACGATCAGGATCGTCCAAGCCCGAGCGATGACTCTGCCAGACATTATGGCGTTATGTCCAGGTCAGGGGCGGTAGATCCGGTTCGGGGGAGTCGGTGTGAACCCCGTTGCGCCCCTCGTGGCGGAGTGCGTGATTCACATCACGCATGTCGGGCGCCCTCGTGGTCGACATGGCCGTCGGGCTCCAGCTGCAGTGTGGAGTGCTCGACGTCGAAATGCCCGGACAGACACGCGTGGAGGTCGTCGAGCACGCGGCCGGCGTCGGCGAGGCGGTGCTCCTCGATCACGACGTGCGCCGACATCACCGGGATGCCGGAGGTGATCGTCCACGCGTGCAGATCGTGCACGTCGATGACGCCCGGCTGGCGCATCATGTGCTCGCGCACCTCCTCCAGATCCACGTGGCGCGGCGTGGACTCCAGCAGGACGTGCACCGCCTCGCGCAGCAGGCTCCAGGCGCGGGGCACGATGAAGGCCGCGATGCCCAGCGAGATCAGCGAGTCGGCCCGTTCCCAGCCGGTCAGCCAGATGACCGCGCCGCCGACGAGGACCCCGACCGAGGCGAGCGCGTCGCCCATCACCTCCAGGTAGGCGCCGCGCACGTTCAGGCTCTCGCGCTGGCCGCCGCGCAGCACCAGCAGCGCGACGACGTTGGCGACCAGGCCCACGCCCGCGACGGCCATCATCCACGGGCCGGCCACCGGTTGGGGGTCGAGCAGCCGCCGCACGGCCTCGTAGCCCACGAAACCGCACAGCGCGAACAGGGTCAGCGCGTTGACCGCGGCGGCCAGGACCTCCGCCCGCTGCATGCCGAACGTGCGGTCGGCGTTGGGCGGGCGGTTGGCGATCCACACCGCGGTCAGGGCGAGGAGGACGCCGAAGGAGTCGGTGACGGTATGGCCGGCGTCGGCCAGCAGCGCCAGGCTGCCCGACATCGCCGCACCGATCACCTGCACCACGGCCACCGAGAGCATCAGCACCAGCGCGATCACCAGGCGGCCGCGGTTGGCGCCCGCGGCGGTGGCGTGCCCGTGGCCGTGCTTGTGTCCGTGGCCCATGCCGTCTCCTCCTGCGCGTACGGCTCCGGCGTCCGCGCCGCCGCGAGGGCGGGGACGATTGTTCAGCCACAACTGTTTATACAGGCTCGGCTGTCGATACAGCAAATACTGTAAAATGGTTTTCATGTTGACTTCCGAGCAGCGCCTAGCCGCGATCCAGCGTCTGGGCCGGGCACTCGCCGATCCCACCCGCTGCCGTCTCCTGCTCGCCCTCCTCGACGGCCCCGACTACCCCGCCCACCTCGCCGAGCACTTGGGTCTTACCCGGCAGAACGTGTCCAACCACCTGGCCTGCCTGCGCGAATGCGGCCTGGTGGCCACTACCGCGCGCGGCCGCCAGGTCAGCTACAAGCTCGTCGACGACTCCCTCACCCACGCCTTGGACGACCTGCTGCGCGTCGTCTGGGGCGTCGCCGACGAGCACGTGCCGCCGGGGGAGAACACGCCGGTGCCGACCGGCTGAGCCGGAACGCGCGGCCCACGGAAGTCTCCTTCGGCGGAGACGGGACATGAACCGCAGAGCAAAGCGGCCCCTTGCCGCGGCCTCGTGGTGGCGGCGTGCGCATGGTTCGCGGAGGATGCCCCGCGTACCGTGTTCGGTGAGCCACGCTTCGGCGCGGCCCCGGCGGAGCGTGGCCGGTAACGGCCCGCCCCGGTACCGCACGCCGGGCCGCCGTCGCGGAGGGTCGACAGCGTCCCCGCCGCTCAAGGGCCTCAGGGCGACCCTGATACGGCCCTGACAGCTCCCTGACAGCCACCTGATGTCGGCTCACTCACGGTGAAATCCGGCGATGTCGCGAAGTATCGTGGTTGCTGCGTGCCCGGCAGTACCCGCGCGGCCCCGTTCTGATGCCCGCGCGGACCATCGATCGTCTACCGCTCGTCGCAGCGGTGCCGTTTGCAGCGCGAGAAGTCTTTTCGAGGAGTAACGACTCTCATGTCCCAATCTGCCAAGTTCCCTCTTGGCGTCCCATCCGGCCCCTTCCTACGAGCGGGCGCGCAGCGGTCCAGGGGGACGACGTGAACCGGCTGGCCAGAATCTCCCTGGGCAACAGGGCCCTTATCCTGCTCATCACTCTCGCGGCCGTGGTCTTCGGTGTGCTGGCGACGGTGAACACCCAGCGCGCGCTGATGCCCACCATCGAAGTACCGATGGTCAATGTCAGCGCCCAGTACCAGGGCGCGTCTCCCGAGGTCGTCGAGACCGAGGTCGCCGAGCCGCTGGAGCAGGCGGTGCAGGGCGTCCCCGGCGTCGTCAGCTACACCTCCACCTCCAGCACCGGCTCGGTCCAGGTGACCGCCGAGTTCGACTACGGCGACAGCAGCGACGCGGTCGTGCGCGACGTCCAGCAGGCCGTCGACCAGGCCGAAGCCCTGCTGCCCGAGGACGTCGACCCCAACGTCATGGCCTTCGGCACCGACGACATCCCCGTCGTCATGCTGGCGGCGGGTGCCGGGGACGGGGACGAGCAGGCGCTCGCCGACCCGCTTCAAGAGCAGGTCGTTCCCGAGCTGGAGTCCATCGACGGCGTGCGCGCCGCGCAGGTCACCGGCATCCGGGAGTCCTCGGTCGTCATCACGCCCAAGGACGACAAGCTGGAGGACGAGGGCTTCAGCGTCGGGGACGTGACCAGCGCCCTGCAGGCCAGCGGCACCCTCACCCCCGGCGGCGACATCACCCAGGACGGCGAGACGCTGACCGTCACCACCGGCGGCAAGCTGCAGTCGGTCGACGCCGTGAAGGACGTCTGGGTGACCGCGGGCGGCGCGGGCGCGGCATCGGGCGGCGCGGCCGCCGGCGGCGCCCCGGGAGCCGGTGCCGGCGCCGGTGCGGGCGCCGCCGCGGGCATGCCCGGCGCCCAGCAGAGTGCCCCCGAGCCCGTGCGGCTGAGCGAGATCGCAAACGTCGAACTGCGCACGGCCGAGGCGTCCAGCATCACCCGCACCAACGGCGACCCCAGCCTCGGCGTGATGATCACCAAGACGCCGGACGGCAACACCGTCGAGATCTCCGAGGCCGTACAGGCCGCGATCGACGACATCGAGCCGATGCTCGGCGAGAACGCCGAGGTCACCGTGGTCTTCGACCAGGCGCCCTTCATCAACGACTCCATCGTCGCGATGGCCGAGGAAGGCGGCCTCGGGCTGGCCTTCGCGATCATCGTCATCCTGGTGTTCCTGCTGTCGATCCGCTCCACGCTCGTCACCGCGGTGTCCATCCCGGTCTCGCTGCTGGTGGCGATGATCGGCATCCAGGCGTTCGGCTACTCGCTCAACCTGCTGACCCTGGGCGCGCTCACGGTCGCGGTCGGGCGTGTCGTCGACGACTCCATCGTCGTGCTGGAGAACATCAAGCGGCACATGGCCTACGGCGAGGAGAAGTTCACCGCGGTCTTCACCGGTGTGCGGGAGGTGGCCACGGCCATCACCTCCGCCACCCTGACCACCATGGCGGTGTTCCTGCCGATCGGCTTCGTCGGCGGCCAGACCGGCGAGCTGTTCCGGCCCTTCGCCGTGACCGTCAGCCTCGCGCTGGGCGCCTCGCTGCTGGTGTCGCTGACGATCATCCCGGTGCTGGCGTACTGGTTCATGCGCCCGCGCGTGGTTCCGCCCGAGGAGTTGGAGCGCATCAAGGCCGAGGAGCACCGGCGCGAGCTGCGTACTCCGCTGCAGCGCATGTACCTGCCGGTCATCCGCTGGTCGACGCGCCACCGCATCCTCACGCTGGCGGCCTCGGTGCTCATCCTCATCGGCACCGTCGTCGCCGCGGGCGGCCTGCAGACCAGCTTCCTGGGCAACCAGGGGCAGAACACCTACGCCGTCACCCAGGAGCTGCCCCGGGGCACCTCGCTGAACGCCGCCGACGAAGAGGCGCAGAAGGTCGAGGACACCCTTGAGGGCATGTCGTGGGTGGAGTCCTACCAGACCTCCATCAGCGGCGGCGGAGGCGGCGGAATGGCCGCGATGATGGGCGGCGGCGCCAACAGCGTCACCTACACCATCACCGCCGACCCCGAAGGGGACCAGGAGGTGCTCCAGGAGCGGCTGCGCGAGGCGATGGCCGACGTCGACACCGACTCCGAGCTGCGGATGTCCGCGGCCGGCGCGATGGGCGGCACCTCGCTGGAGGTCGACGTCCGCGCCGACGACCGCGAGACCCTGAACGAGGCCGCGACCATGGTCGAGGAGGAGATGCGGGACATCCCCGGCGCCGCCGACGTGGAGAACAGCATCGCCGCCTCGCAGCCCGCTCTGGAGGTCGACGTCGACGGGGAGAAGGCCGCCGAGGAGGGCCTCAGCGAGGGTGCGATCGGCCAGGCCGTCTCGCAGGCGTTCCGCGGCTCCCAGGTCGGCACCGCCACCATCGACGGCACCCAGCACGACATGGTGGTGCGCGACATCTCCAAGCCGTCCAGCGTCGACGACCTGGAGGACCTGAAGCTGACCTCCGGCACCGGCGACGAGATCCGGCTGGGTGCGGTGGCCGACGTCGAGGAGGTCATGCAGGCGCCGGAGCTGACCCGCTCCGACGGCGTGCGCAGCGCGACCGTGTCGGCCTCGCCGACCGCCGACGACCTGGGCGCGGTCAGCGCCGAGCTGACCCAGGCGCTGAACGAGCTGGACCTGCCCGAGGGCGCATCCGCCTCGCTGGGCGGTGTCAGCTCCGACCAGACCGAGGCGTTCACCCAGCTGGGCGTCGCCATGCTGTCCGCGATCGCCATCGTCTACCTGATCATGGTGGCGACGTTCAAGAGCCTGATGCAGCCGCTGATCCTGCTGGTGTCGATCCCGTTCGCGGCCACCGGCTCGATCGGGCTGCTGCTGATCACCGGTCAGCCCATGGGCCTGGCGGCGATGATCGGCATGCTGATGCTGATCGGCATCGTCGTCACCAACGCCATCGTGCTCATCGACCTGATCAACCAGTACCGCGACGACGGCATGGAGCTGCGCGAGGCGGTCGTCGAGGGATCGCGCCACCGGCTGCGGCCCATCCTGATGACGGCGCTGGCCACCATCGGCGCGCTGACCCCGATGTCGCTGGGCATCACCGGCGGCGGGGCGTTCATCTCGCAGCCGCTGGCCATCGTGGTCATCGGCGGTCTGATCACCTCGACGCTGCTCACGCTGGTGCTGGTGCCGGTGCTCTACACCATGGCCGAGGGCCGCAAGGAGCGCCGTGCCGAGCGGCGCCGCATCAAGCGCGAGGCGGCGCTGCAGAAGGCCCGTGAGAAGGGGGCCGGCAAGGTGCAGACGGGGTCCGACGATGAAGCGACCCAGCAGGGCGCCGACGTCGGCGGCGGCTCGCGCGGCTGAGGCGCGCGGGCTGATCCCCGAGTAGATCCGTGACAACGGCGGCCGCCGCGGGAGCCACCCGCGGCGGCCGCCGTTTCGCGTACCCCCGCGGCCCGCGGCCCGGGGCGCTCGCCGGGCACCGCCACCTGGTATTCCGGGTGGCCGACCGCCGCCACCCCGCTGCGGGCCTATGCCCCTCACCCCGGCCCGGCCAAAGGCACCCCGCGGCGCACCGCCGGTGCGCTGATTTGTGATCGGACCCCCACGGCAGGCAAGCTGCAGTCATGGAAAGCAAGGACAACGAACTCGACGAGCTCGTCCGCGAGGAACTCGGCGACGAGCCCTCCCAGGAAGCCAAGGACTACGCGCGCGAGCTCTACGAGAAGTACCGCCTGCCCAGCACCCCTCCCGACACCGAGGAGGACGCCTAGTGCATGGGCGTTCGCCCAGCGGACCGCTCGACCTCCCGACCACGCCCACATTCACCGGGGTCTCCCCGAGCGGGAGGCCCTTCGTCATGCCCGGGAGCATTCACCGCGGGTGAACGTGCTCCCCGAGCGCAGCGGTACGGGCGCCGGCCGGGCCGCTGCCCGTGCCGGCGCTCTGCGCTGCCCTTCGGCGGTGCCCGGCCGGCGGGCGTATCCGAAAGGGGCGCTGTCTCACCGCGTACCGCCCGGCGGCGCGGCGGGCGGTCTCACTCCGCCAACTGAGCGGGGCTCTCCTCCCCGGCCTGGGCCTCCCACACCAGCTCGAACCACACCAGCCTGCCCAGCCCGTCGGGGCGGGACTCGCTGCCCCACTTCGCGGCCAGGGCCTCGACCAGGTCCAGCCCCCGCCCGTGCTCGCTGGTGTCGTAGGGATCGCGGTGCTGGGCGCGGGGCTGTTCGGGGCTGCCGAGGTCGCGGACCTCCACTCGCGCCCAACCCGGAGCCAGGTCGACCGTCACCTCGAACTTCCCGCCGGGCATGCCCGACGAGCTGTGTCTGACGGCGTTGGTCGCGACCTCGCTGGTCAGCAGGGTCGCGGTGGTCGTTTCGGGAGAAGGCGCCAGCATGCGTTCGACGAAGCGGCGCGCGTATTGGATCTGACTGGCGAGACCGGGGAACCGGCGCCGCGCGAGCGGCCCGCGAACCTCGGTGTCAGGTGGCGGTTGGCGCTCATCCATAATGTTGGCCGGATCGGTGGACAAATGGTTTCGGCCCGCGACGACGAGCGGATTGCGCAGGCCGACGCTGCCTTGCGCTCCCGCTTGAGGGGTGTCGGGCATGCGGGTCTCACTCCCCTGTGACGTTGTACTGCGCCACGCCGCGGAGGTGCCGCGGTGACGTTGAGCGGCGCCGAGCCGAAGGCGTTCGTGCCCGTCGCGGGTCACGACGCACAGGCACGGACGCGGGGGATCGCTCTCGGATCGTTGACGTGCAGTGTGCGGGGTTCGTGGAGCCGGACCTCACAGCCGCTGAGGTCACATCCACGCTCACAATACGCGGGTTGACTTCTGGTGAGCCAGGTGGGGGTGGTATGTCCCTGGATACGGAATGCACGCACGCCGTCACAGTGGGGACTGCAACCAGTTCGGCGGGGCGGCGGTGCGATCCGCGGCGCCCGCGCCGGGTAGTGGAAGAAGGCAGGAGTGAACGTGGCCGGATGCGGTCGGCGAGGCCCGGTTGCGCGCGGGTCGCGAGCACCTCGCGGGTGCCGCCTCGGCCCCGGTCGACGGGCCGGGCGATCCCGGGGCGGCTCGGTCGCAGACGGTGCCGGCGGTGCGGAGGGGGCGCTTGCGTGCCGATGAAATTGGCGGGCCATTCACGGTGGATTCACTCCGCCGAACGACGGCTCCGCCATGGTCATGGAGGTTCGGGCACCCCTACCGGCCCGAACGCCTTCCGGCCGTGCGCGGCCCCCGCGAATGCGCCGCGTCCGGCCGGCGGTGATCCCCGCGAGCCATAGGAGGACCCAGTGCCGCAATTCGCGCCCCACCGCCGCTCCCTGCCGCTGATCGGCCAGGTCGGCGGTGGCCGGTCCAGGCAGACCTGCCGTTTCCGCTGCGGCGACGCCTGCTTCCACGAAGCGCCGAACAAGAGCGACAACGCCTACTTCGGCGACATCGCCGCCGCCGCGCTCTCGCGCCGCAACGTGCTGCGCGCCACGGCCGTGGGCGCCGGAGCCACCGCTGTCGCCGGCCTGGGCGGGATGGCGCCCGCCTTGGCCGACCGCGATCACGGCCGCGGCCGCGGCCGCGGCAATCCGCGCCTGGAGTTCGAGGGCATCCAGCCCGGATCGAGCGACACGGTCGAGATCCCCCGCAACTACAAGCAGCGCGTCGTCGTCCGCTGGGGCGACCCCGTCCTGCCCGGCGCCCCCGCGTTCGACTTCGACAACCAGACCGCCGACGCGCAGGCCAAGCAGTTCGGCTACAACTGCGACTACGTCGGGTTCCAGCCCCTGGGCCGCGACCGCGGGCTGCTGTGGGTCAACCACGAGTACACCAACGAGAACCTGATGTTCCGCGGCTACACCGACGGCGGCAGCGCGGACCTGGAGCAGATCAAGATCGCCATGGCCGCCCACGGCGGCTCGGTGGTGGAGATCCGCCGCGAGGACGACGATGGCGACGACCACGGGTGGGGCCACGGCTGGGGTCACGGCTGGGGCCGGGGTCGCGGCCGCGGCCACTGGGGCCGCGGCAAGCGCAGCGGCGCCTGGCGGCTCTCCCGCGGCCGCCGCCGGTTCAACCGCCGCGTCACCGCGTCGACGCCGATGGAGCTCACCGGCCCCGCCGCCGGCGACGAGCTGCTGCGCACCGAGGCCGACCCCGAGGGCACCCGCGTGCTGGGGATGCTGAACAACTGCGCGGGCGGTATGACGCCTTGGGGCACCATCCTCACCTGCGAGGAGAACTTCCACCAGTACTTCGTGGGCGGCGAGGGCGTCCCCGAGGAGAAGAAGGCGGCGCTGGCCCGCTACGGTCTGCCCGTCGAGGGCGATACCCGCTCGGGCAACCGCCGCTTCGACCGCGTCGAGGAGCGCTTCGACCTCTCCCGCCACCCCAACGAGGCCAACCGCTTCGGCTACGTCGTCGAGATCGACCCCTACGACCCCGACTCCGCGCCCAAGAAGCGCACCATGCTCGGCCGCATCAAGCACGAGGGCGCCAACTGCCGCGTCACGCGCGACGGCCGCCTCGCCGTGTACATGGGCGACGACGAGCGCTTCGACTACATGTACAAGTTCGTCAGCGAGCGCCGCTACCGCAAGGGCTCGCGCCGCGGCAACAGCCGCCTGCTCGACTCCGGCACGCTCTACGTCGCCAAGCTGACCGGCGACAGCCCGGCGGGGGAGTTCGACGGCTCCGGCGAACTGCCCTCCGACGGCGCGTTCGACGGCTGGGGCCAGTGGATCCCGCTGTGCAGCGACTCGGAGAGCTTCGTGGACGGCTTCACGGTCGCCGAGGTGCTCGTGCACACCCGCCTGGCCGCCGACAAGGCCGGCGCCACCAAGATGGACCGCCCCGAGGACTTCGAGGCCAGCCCCGCCACCGGCAAGGTCTACTGCGCGCTCACCAACAACTCCGCGCGCGAGCCGGGCCAGGCCGACGAGCCCAACCCGCGCGGCCCGAACCGCTACGGCCACATCCTGGAGATCACCGAGCGCCACAACGACGCCGGCGCCACCCGCTTCCGCTGGGACGTGCCGATCGTGTGCGGCGACCCCGAGGACCCGAGCACCTACTTCGCGGGCTACGACAAGGACAAGGTGTCGCCGATCTCCTCGCCGGACAACCTGACGTTCGACGAGGCGGGCAACCTGTGGATCTCCACCGACGGCATGGCCTGGGGCAACGACGGGCTGTTCGCCGTTCCGGTGGAGGGCAGGCACAAGGGGCAGCTCAAGATGTTCGCCCGCGTCCCGATGGGCGCCGAGTGCTGCGGCCCGCTGATCACCGAGGACCAGAAGACGGTCTTCATCGCCCCGCAGCACCCCGGTGACGGCGGCACGATCGAGGAGCCGCAGAGCACCTGGCCCGACGGCGAGTTCCCGCGCCCGTCGGTGGTGTCGATCTGGCACCGCCGCGGCAAGGACATCGGCAGCGACTAGGCACCGCTTCTCGACACCGCACACCGCGCGCTGAAGCGCGGCGCCGAAACGGGAACCCTCCGGGAACCGTCCCGGAGGGTCACCTCGGACGTTGCGGCAACGGGGCCGCAGTCGCTTCGCGCGGTCGAGCCCAGTTGCAGCAGCCCTGCTCCAGCGGCGTGCCCGCGTTACCGGTGGTTCCTCGGGACGCCGGCGCCGCCGCGGCGACGCTCGCTGCGCTGCAGGGGTGGGACGATGGGACCCATGGTGCGAGAAAACGACATACCCCGACTCGACGCCCCCAGCGCGGGCGTACACCTGGCCGAGGCCGACCGCTACGACGGGCGGATGCCCTACCGGCGCACCGGGCGCAGCGGTCTGGGCCTGCCCGAGGTCTCGCTGGGCCTGTGGCAGAACTTCGGCGACGCGAACGCGCTGGAGACCCAGCGCGCGATCCTGCGGCGCGCCTTCGACCTCGGCGTGACCCACTTCGACCTGGCCAACAACTACGGGCCGCCCCCGGGCGCGGCCGAGCTGAACTTCGGCCGCATCCTGCGCGAGGACTTCCGCGCCTACCGCGACGAGCTGGTGATCTCCACCAAGGCGGGCTATGAGATGTGGCCCGGCCCCTACGGCAGCGGCGGCGGCTCCCGCAAGTACCTGCTGGCCAGCCTGGACCAGTCGCTGGCGCGGATGGGGCTGGACTACGTCGACGTCTTCTACAGCCACCGCTTCGATCCCGACACACCGCTGGAGGAGACGATGGGTGCGCTGGCCACGGCCGTGCACTCGGGCCGGGCGCTGTATGCCGGGATCTCCTCCTACTCCGCCGAGCGCACCGCCGAGGCCGCGGCTCTGCTCCGGGAGATGGGCGTACCGCTGCTCATCCACCAGCCGTCGTACTCGATGGTCAACCGGTGGATCGAGGACCAGGGTCTGCTCGACACCCTGGAGGAGGTCGGCGCGGGCTGCATCGTGTTCTCGCCCCTGGCGCAGGGTCTGCTGACCGGCCGGTACCTGCAGGGTGTCCCCGAGGGGTCGCGGGCCGAGCGCGGCGGGTCGTTCTCGCGGGAGTGGCTGGCCGAGGGCAACCTGGAGCGGGTGCGGGCGTTGAATGCGGTGGCGCAGCAGCGCGGGCAGACGCTCGCGCAGCTGGCGATCAGCTGGGTGCTGCGCGACCGGCGGGTCACCTCGGCGCTGATCGGCGCGAGCAGTGTCGGGCAGCTGGAGGACAGCCTGGCGGCTGTGCGCGGCCCGGCGCTGAGCGAGGACGAGATCGCCGAGATCGACCGGCACGCCGTCGACCTGGGGGTCAACATCTGGAAGCCGTCCAGCGACCGCTAGCCTCCCGTTCGCGAACCGGAGGCCCGGACCTCCGGGAACCGCGACGGGCCGCGGCTTGCGGGTTGGCGGCCGTCCATTGATTCCCGGAGGTGCCTCGCAGTTCCCCGCTTGGCAAGTGCGGAATCCGCAAGGCGTCCCGCCGAATGTGACCGAACGAACACGTAGCGTTCGCGTTGCCGGTACTATTCTTCTGTGAAGTGCAGCAACACGCAGGAAAGCTTCGCTCGTTGTCTTTTCTTGATGCGCCGGTAACCCCGCAGTGTCCGGAACCGGCCCAAACTCGTGGGAATTCGGATCACTGATCGTGAATCGGATGTAAGCGGGTTGCCGCCGTCGCCGAGAGCCGACCCTCCGGCGCAGCGACGTGCCCTCACTTGCGCCGACTGTGTCCGGGCGTGTACGCGTTGTCACCCCGGGCCTGCGGGATCGCGCCGATTCACCGCGGTTGTTCCGAGGCATGTCCATCCGGACCACAGTCAGTAGGGGCATCAGTTGGCGAAGTTCTTGATCAGGCGGTTGCTCAGCTACCTCGTCCTGATCTTTCTGGCGTCGAGCATCGCCTACCTGATCGCCGCGACGACGCTCAGCCCGAGCAGCTACTTCCGGCAGCAGCAGCCCCCGCCCAGCGAACAGGCGATCGAGCAGCAGCTGGAGCAGCTCAACCTCAACCCCGACACCCCGCTGGCCGAGCGTTACGCCACCTGGGTCTCCGGCGTCGTCGTGGGCGATTTCGGGCGGACCATCACCAACGAGAGCGTCAACGAGGCGGTCGCCCGCAAAGCCGGGGTCACGCTGCGGCTGATCACCGCCGGCACGCTGATCGGCGCGACCGTGGGCGTGGCGGTCGGCGCGTATTCGGCCGTGCGCCAGTACGGCAGGTTCGACCGCAGCGCCACAGTCGCGGCGTTCTTCCTGATGGCGGTGCCCGCCGTGGTCGTGGCCGTCACACTGCAGGTGGGCGCGGTGATGATCAACGACGCCGCCGGCTACCGGTTACTGGAGTACGGCGGCGAATACAGCGCCAATCTCGAAGCCGGATTCTGGGGCCACCTCCTCGACCGCATCCAGCACGGGATCCTGCCGACGCTCGCGCTGTCGCTGTCGCTGTTCGCCGTCTTCAGCCGCTACCAGCGCAACATGATGCTCGACGTGCTGGGATCGGACTTCGTGCGCACGGCCATGGCCAAGGGCCTCACCCGCCGGGCGGCGATGCTCAAGCACGCTCTGCGCACGGCGCTGATCCCGACCATCACCTACTTCACCTTCACGGTCGGCATCCTGATGGCCAACGCCACCTTCACCGAGAAGATCTTCGGCTGGCACGGCATGGGCGCCTGGGTGGTGGACTCGATCGTCACCAACGACGTGAACGCGGTCGCCGCCGTCACCTGCTTCATGGCGGTGTGCGTCATGGCCGCGTCGTTCCTGTCCGACGTGCTCTACGCGTGGCTCGACCCCCGGGTCCGGGTGAGCTGAGCATGGCCGCCACCCGTCAGAGCGCCGGGCGCGTCCTGCGACCGGCATCGGCCCGACCCCTGCGCGCAGCGTTGGAGGAGACCCTATGAGCATGGCAGCCGAGCGCGAGGCGGCCGGTCCCGAATCCACCGGGATGGAGATCTCGGGCCGCTGGATGTCCTTGGCCAAGGAGCTGCTGGCCACCCGCCGCGTCGTGGTGGGACTGGCCGTCCTCATCCTGCTCGTCGCCATGGCGTGGCTGGGGCCGCTGTTCAGCCCGTGGGGGTTCGGTGAGCGCGACTTCACCGCGTTCCGCAGCCCGCCCTCGGCCGACCACTGGTTCGGTACCGGCACCACCGGCCGCGACATCTTCCACCTGACCATGGTCGGGCTGCAGAAGTCCATCCTGATCGGCCTGTGCGCGGCCCTGGCCACGACCGTCATCGCCGCGCTGGTGGGCGCGTTCGCGGGGTACTACCTGGGCTTCACCGACCGCGCGCTGATGTGGGTCACCGACTTGTTCCTGGTGCTGCCGCAGTTTCTGATCCTGGCCATCCTCTACCCGGTGCTGCGCGACCAGGGCTGGATCGTCTTCGTGCTGCTGCTCGCGTGCCTGATGTGGATGGTCACCGCGAAGATGGTGCGCGGCATGACGATCTCGCTCAAGGAGCGCGAGTACGTACTCGCCGCCCGGTTCATGGGTGTCAGCAACCGCCGGATCATCCTGCGCCACATCCTGCCCAACATGTCGTCGCTGCTTATCGTGGACGCGACGATCAACGTCAGTTCCGCCATCATCCTGGAGACCGCGCTGTCCTACTTCGGATTCGGCGTCCAGCCGCCCGACGTCACCCTCGGCTCGCTGATCGCCGAGGGGTCGCGCCAGGCCCTGGCCTTCCCGTGGACGTTCTGGTTCTGCACCGGGCTGCTCATCGTGCTCGTCCTGGCCGTCAACCTCGTCGGCGACGGGCTGCGCGACGCCCTTGACCCGCACTCCAAGAGCAGGACCTAGAGGGGGACGACGCCATGACCGCAACCAGTGGTACGGCCGCCGCGGCCGAGGAGCTGACGGGCGCCGAGCCGGGGCCGAACAGCCCCGAGGTCCCCGTCCTCGAAGTCCGCGACCTGCAGGTGGGTTTCCCCGGCGGCCGCGGCAACCCCGACGTCACCGCGGTGCGCGGGGTCAGCTACGAGGTGCGCCGCGGCGAGATCCTGGGCATCGTCGGCGAGTCGGGATCGGGCAAGTCGGTCTCGTCGATGGCGGCCATGGGGCTGCTGCCCGACTACGCGCGGGTCAGCGGCTCCATCAAGCTGCACGGCGAGGAGCTGCTCGGGCTGGACGACCGGACCATGGCGCGCAAGCGCGGCCGCGCCATCTCCATGGTCTTCCAGGACCCGCTGTCGGGGCTGACGCCCGTCTACACCGTCGGCGACCAGGTCGCCGAGGCGGTGCGGGTGCACAACCCGCAGATGTCGCGCTCGGCCGCGCAGCAGCGTGCCGTCGAGCTGCTCGCCTTGGTGGGCATCCCCGACGCCGAGCGTCGGCAGCGGTCCTTCCCGCACGAGTTCTCCGGCGGGATGCGCCAGCGCGTGATGATCGCGATCGCGATCGCCAACGACCCCGACGTCATCATCTGCGACGAGCCGACCACGGCGCTCGACGTCACCATCCAGGCCCAGATCCTGGAGGTGCTCAAGGCGGCCCAGCGCGAGACCGGCGCCGCCGTGCTGATGATCACCCACGACCTGGGCGTCGTGGCGGGGCTGGTGGACCGCGTCCAGGTGATGTACGCGGGGCGACTGGTCGAGACCGGCAAGGTCGACGACGTCTACTACCGCACCCGCATGCCCTACACCATGGGCCTGCTGGGGGCGGTGCCGCGCCTGGACGAGGAGGAGAAGACCTCCCTCATCCCGATCAAGGGCAACCCGCCCAGCCTCACCGACATGCCCCCCGGTTGCCCCTTCGCGCCGCGCTGCCCCATCGCGATCGGCGAGTGCGACGCCGCCGAACCGCCGCTGGAGCGTGTCGGCGGCGAAGGGCACCGGGCCGCGTGCATCCGCTCCGGCGAGATCGAGGCCAACGCGTGGACGGCCCACGACGTCTACCCGGTGACCGAGGTCGAGCAGAGTCCCGCCTCCCGCGTGCCGCGGGTCGACCGCGACGTGGTGCTGCAAGTCGAAGGGCTGACCAAGCACCACCCGCTGATGCGCGGTGCGCTGTTCAAGCGGCGGGTGGGCACCGTCTACGCCGTCGACGGGGTCGGCTTCGACATCCGCGAGGGCGAGACGCTCGGCCTGGTGGGCGAGTCCGGGTGCGGCAAGTCCAGCACCCTGATGGAGATCCTCAGCCTGGACGAGCCGCAGGGCGGCTCGGTCGAGGTGCTGGGCAAGCGCTCGGGCAAGGCGTCCAAGCGCGAGCGCATGGACGTGCGCCGCGACGTGCAGGTGGTCTTCCAGGATCCGATGAGCTCGCTGGACCCGCGCATGCGTGTCTTCGAGATCATCGCCGAGCCGCTGCGCACCCACGGCTACTCCCAGGAGCGGACCCGCTCGCGGGTGCTGGAGCTGATGGAGCTGGTGGGGCTGGACCCCGCGGCGGTCACGCGCTCGCCGGCGGAGTTCTCCGGCGGGCAGCGGCAGCGCATCGGCATCGCCCGCGCACTGGCGCTGGAGCCGCGGCTGCTGGTGCTCGACGAGCCGGTGTCGGCGCTGGACGTCTCCATCCAGGCCGGCGTGATCAACCTGCTGGAGGAGCTCAAGGCACGGCTTGGGCTCTCCTATCTGTTCGTGGCGCACGACCTCTCCGTGGTGCGCCACATCGCCGACCGCGTGGCGGTGATGTACCTGGGCAAGATCGTCGAGATCGGCGACGTCGAGTCGATCTACCGGCGCCCGACCCATCCCTACACCAAGGCGCTGCTTTCGGCGATCCCGCTGCCCGACCCGGAGAAGGAGCGGCAGCGGTCCCACATCGTGCTGCAGGGGGACCTGCCCAACCCGGCGGACCCGCCGTCGGGGTGCCGGTTCCGTACCCGGTGCCAGAAGTTCGCCGTCCTCAGCGAGGAGGACCGGACCGCCTGCCGGGAACGAGAACCGGAACTGCTGCACCGTGTGGAGGGGGCGGACGACCAGGCCGCCGCCTGCCACTACGCGGATGCCCGCGAACTGCCCTGACCGCCCGCGGGCCCGTCCCGCCCCACCTCTCGATCCCCCGAAACAGACCAGTGAGGAGAATCCCGTGCGAATCAGACGCGCCGCTAAATTCGGCGCCCCGATCGCGGCTCTGGCCCTTATGGCGAGCGCCTGCGGCGGTGGCGGCGAGGAGAGCAACAACAACGAGGAGACCCTCGCCGACATCCCCGCCATCGACATCAACAAGACCGACCGCTCCGAACTGCAGGACGGCGGTACGTTCCACTGGGGGATCAACGAGTTCCCGCCGCAGTACCAGGTCCACCACACCCAGGGGAACCTGGCCAACGCCGAGCGCATCGCCTCGGCCGTACTGCCCCAGGCGCACTACTTCGACAAGAACGGTGAGCCCCACGTCGACAAGGACTACGTCCTCTCCACCGAGATGAGCGAGGACAGCACGACGCTGACCTACGAGCTCAACCCGGACGCGGTGTGGTCCAACGGCGAGCCCATCACCTGGGAGGACTACGCCGCCGTGGTGCAGACCGTCGGCGGGCACCGCGAGAATTCCGACGAGTTCAACGTCGGCGACACCTCCGGCTACGAGCGCATCAGCGAGGTCGAACAGGGCGAGGACAAGTTCGAGGTGGTCTTCACCTTCAGCAAGCCCTTCGCCGAGTGGCCGCGCCTCTTCGACGCCGTGTACCCCAAGGAGTACATGGAGGACCCGAAGAAGTTCAACGAGGGCTACCAGAAGGCGTTCCCGGTCACCGCCGGGCCCTTCGGCGACGTCGAGTTCGACGAGACCGCCCAGACGGTCACCGTCAACCGCGACGAGGACTGGTGGGGCGACCCCGCCAAGCTGGACTCCATCGTTTACCACACCTACGGCAACGACGCGCTGCCGGGCGTGATGAACAACGGGGAGATCGACGGCTACTACCTCGGCTACGACGCGGCGGCCTACGACCAGCTCAAGGACGCCGACGGAGTCCGGTTCACCAAGGCCATCGACAACGCCTACCGGCACATGACCTTCAACGGCGGCAAGGGGAGCCTCCTCGAAGAGACGAAGGTCCGCAACGCCCTCGTGCACGCCATCGATCGGGCGCAGATGGCCTCGGCGACGCTGAGCGGCGTCAACTGGCCCACCGACCCCACGGTCAACCGGCTCATCCGCTCCAAGCAGACCGGGTTCAAGGACAACAGCGAGGGCTACGGCGAGTACGACCCGGAGAAGGCCGCCAAGATGCTGGACGAGGCCGGCTGGACCCAGGAGTCCGAAGGCGCGGTCCGCACCAAGGACGGCGAGAAGCTGGAACTGAACTGGGTTATCCCCGCCGACATCCAGAACACCGCGGACGAGGCGGAGATCGCCAAGGCGCAGCTCAAGGAGGTCGGCGTCGGCGTCAACATCAACACCGTGCCGGCGAACTCGTTCTTCCCCGAGTACATCGTTCCGGGCAAGTACGACGCCACGACCTTCGTCTACTCCAGCACCAACCCCTACGCCGGGTACTTCGCGGAGAACTTCACCGGCCCGGTGGGCGAGACCGAGAGCGGCGAGCCCAACTGGGGCAACAACCTGCACAAGTTCAGCACCGACGAGATCAACGCGGCGTTCGCCGAACTGTCGACGCTGACCGACCCCGAGGAGTACGCGGCCAAGGCCAACGAGATCGACCGGATGCTCTGGGAGCAGAGCATGGCGGTGCCGCTGTTCCAGCGTCCCGGCCTCTACGCGGTCGACCCCAAGGTCGCCAACTGGGGCGCCAACGCCCTGGCCTCGATCCACTACGAGGACATCGGCTTCACTCAATAGCCCGGTAGGCGGCCGGGAACACGGCCGCAGCCCTCCGGCGGTCCCCGGCCGGGATCCGAGCCCTCGGCCGGGGACGCGGCCCCAGCGCCGCCGGACATCGGCGCCGCACCCGACCGGTGTCCGGCGGCGCCGGCCGCACCGGCGCCGAACGCGCCGCCCGCGCTGCCCCCGTCCGCTCCGGCGGGCCGGGGGCAGCGCTGTTTCTTCGGGGCCGGACAGGGGCGCGGGAAAGCGCCCGCGCGCGGCGGCCTGGGACGCCGGTGCCGCGGGGGATTCCGCGGCTCGCAAGGACTGCCGATCACCCGGGGGCGGGGTCTAGACTCAGGGCCGCCGCACGGCGCTTCCGGTCGGCGCCGTTCGGTGACGGCATCGCGGCCGCGGCCGCAGGCGCGCCGGGGCGCCGCGGCGCGGGCGCCCGAGCGGCACGTCGGTCGGCACACCGACCAGCACGGCGGCGTCCCGACACGGATCGGCGGAGAGGCGATGGTGGAGTACATACGGGCGTGGGTCATCGGCGCCGTGGCGTGGTTCCTGCTGACCAACCTCGGCACCCTCGTGTTCCACCTGGCGGCGCCCGCCGAGCACACGCGCAGCTTCGGCTGGGCACTGGTGTGGCTGGGCGCCATCGGGTTCTCCGCCTACTTCCTCTCGGCCGTCGCCGCGGCCCTGGTGCACCGCGCACCCGATCGCCATCGGTTCGGCCGCAACGCAGCGGCGGTCCTCGCCGCGCCGGCCGCGGGCACGGTCGTCGACACGGCGCGGCTGCTGCTGGGCGCCGAGATCAACTGGGCGCTGTACGGCGGTTGGACGGGGATCGCCCTGGTCGGCGCGGTTCTCGGCTTCCTGCTGATGCGCCGCCTGCAAAGCGGTCGGGTGACCGAAGCGGAGACCGGCGAACGCATCCGCGTCCCCAAGACGTACTGGGACCGCGCCGAGGAAACCGGAGAGGCCGGCGGTGGTGCGGACGGAGAGGGTGCGGACGGGCAGCAGGATCCAAAGGACGAGCAGCACGAGCAGCAGCAGGAGGCGGCCGCCGACACCGACCGGCCGCAGGAGCCCGGCACGCGCAGCGCTTTCCGGTAGTCCTTCGTTGCGTGCCGCGATTCCGCACGTCGATCAGCCCGGACCGCCGCCTCCTGCGGCGGCGATCCGGGCTGCTCTGTGCGCCGTGTCCGCCAGGTTGCAGGGCGGCGCGGCGGTCGTGCTCGTATGACGAAGTTCAGCGGCGGTTCTCGGATTCTGCGCACTATCGCCGAACGGCGTCCGCCCAGCGCACGGTTTCGGGGCCTCTTCTTCGGCCTACAGTTCGCGGTAGCGGAAGGGGGGATCCCACTCCGGTACGCCGTGCTGAGCCTCGCGGACGACATCGCGCGCGGCGGCGCGGGCCGCCTCGGCGGGTTCTCCCACGACACCGGAACGCTCGATGCACCAGTCCACCCATTCGGGCATGAGCGCGAGGATGCCCGGCACGTATTCGGGCTGGTAGGAATCGGCGATGATGACGGCGGCCTGCCGGATGCGGTGCGGTGAGCAGGAGTAGAGCAGGGGCGGAGTGCAGTGGGGCGGCCCCCACTCGTCGGCCAGCGTCGAGGCGTCGTCCAAGTCGGGCTCGGCGCCGTTGCGTTCGGCGTACCAGCGGCGGAAGTCCTCGACGACGCCTTCGGTTCGGGGTTCCGGTTCGTGGCTCAGCTGCTCGCGGAAGTGGCCGATGACTAGCTCGGCGCGGCTCGCCAACCGGAACTGCTCGACGAGCAGTTCGCGGTGCTCGGTGCCGATCCGCATGCCGGAGACGAGTTGGGCGCTCCACGGGATCACCAGCAGCTCGGCCGCCTCCTCGGCGGTGCAGGGCCGCGGCTCGGCAGCGGTCGGCGCGCTGTCGCCCACGGCCCGGCGCCACTCCGCCGCCGCATCCTCGGCCGAAGCGAAGACCCCGGCGCCGGCCACGTCGCCGATGCAGCAGTTGTCGATGTCCCAGCAGTACCAGTGCGGATCGCGTTGTTCCACGCCGTAGCCGAAGGGCGCGAGCAGCGCCGTGCGGCTGCCGTAGGCGTCGTGCAGCACCCGCGGCCAGGCGGTGGGATGCGGCCGCAGGTCCGAGTCAGGGGAAGGAGCTTCGGAGATGCACCCTTCTTCCGCCAGCGCCGCACCGGCTGAGGAGAACGCTTCGCCGACCGCCTCGAACGGGCCGGGTTCTTCACCCGGACCGCTGTTGGACCAGGCCGCCATGCCGCGCAGCAGCAGCCACGGCCCCTGCCACGCGACGACGTCCTTCGGGTGATCGGTGATCTCCCGCGCCGCCGCCTCGGCGAGCTCGACCAGCCATCCCGCGGGCCGGGACGGGTCGAACCCGGCGATGTCGCCCAACGAGTCGAAGTCACCGATCTCGCCGGCCTCCAGGCGTTCGTAGAATTCCTCGTCAGCCTTCAGCAGGGCATCCGCGTAGACGCCGCCGACGAGTTCGCAGGTGGTGGAGTCGATCGAGAGCGGACTCTCGGGAATCTCCAGCTTGCGGACCCGGTCGAGAACGTCCTCGTGCGACTCGACCCATCCCTGGAAAGGCCCGCCGTCGTCGACCAGGCCGGGGAACATACCCTGCCAATCGGGTACGGGCGGCTCGTGCGCCCAGAGGGCGTCCTCCGGCGCCGGCCGCCGGGCTTCGCGTTCGGCCAGCTGCTCGGCGCGGCGCTGCGGATTCCCGCTCAACTGCGCGCCGCCGCGCTGCTTGCCCTTCTTGGTGCGCTTCTTCGACATGGGGCCAGCGTAGGAGGGCGGCGGCGGCTGTTACGCACGTTCCGCCGACATAGTGGGGCGGACTCGGCGAAAGTCCCGGCGGGGCCGGGCACCTCCCCGCGCGAAGCACGATGACGAAGCCTGGGGGCCACCCCGGCGACATGTCCGGCTAACCCGGGACTGGTGTGGTGGCGCCATGAGATCCGCTGCCGCCCTCGGTACAGCCGCCTCCCTCCTTCTCGCCGGCCTGTCCGCCCCCGCGCTCTCCCACGCCGACACCGCGGGTTCCGCGACCGCCCGCCTGCTCGGCGTCCACGTACTCGAACACGGACTGGACTACCGCGGGACGACCGTCGGCGGACTGTCCGGTATCGACTACGACCCCGACAGCGGCGAGTACGTGCTGATCAGCGACGACCGCTCGGAGCACGGCCCGGCGCGCTACTACTCCGCCGAGATCGGGCTCTCCGGCGGCGGTATCGGCGGCGTCGCGCTCACCGGCGCCACCGCACTGCGGCGCTTCGACCGGACGCCCTTCCCCGCGCTTGAGGACTGGCACCCGCCGCGCTGGTGCGCCCACGCCGGCGGGTACTGCGACCTGCGGGGACCCGTCGATCCGGAGGCCGTCCGCTTCGATCCGCGGGGCCACCGGGTGTGGTGGAGCACCGAGGGGGAGCGCAGCGTCGGCGACACGCGCACCGTCCTGCTGGACCCCCTGGTGCGCGCGACCGACGACGCGGGCCGGTTCCGCGGCCACCTGCGCACCCCGTCCAACCTGCGCATGGACGACGGCGATACGGGACCGCGCCGGAACCTGACCGCCGAAGGATTCGCCTTCGCCGACCACGGCAGGCTGATCGTGACGGCCATGGAAGGCCCGCTGCTGCAGGACGGCGACCTGCCCACACCCGAATCCGGGACGCTGACCCGGGTGACGGTGCAGAACCGCGGCGGGTGGGTGCGCGATCAGTACGCCTACCCGCTGGAACCGGTCCCCGCCGAGCCCGAACCGGCCGGCGGCTACTACGACAACGGGGTCACCGACATCCTCGCCCTGGACGCGGGCCGCGCCGACCGGTACCTCGTGCTGGAGCGCTCCTACGTGGAGGGCGTCGGCAACACGGTGCGGATCTTCACGGCCGACACCGGCGGGGCCACCGACGTATCGCGGACCGAATCCTTGGCGGACGCGGAGGACGTCACGCCGATGAGTAAGCGCCTGCTGGTCGACCTCGGCGAGACGGGACTCGACCACGTGGACAACGTCGAGGGCATGACCTGGGGACCCGACCTGCCCAGCGGCGAGCGCACGCTGCTGCTGGTCAGCGACGACAACTTCAGCGACTCCCAGGTGACGCAGATCGTCGCGTTGGCGGTGTAGGACGCGGCCGACGAGAGCGGCTCGGGTCTGCCGGGCGGTCTTGTTGGTCTGCCGGGCGGCGGGCGGTCTTCACTGGAAAGCCGCGGCGAGGATGCCAGTGGATCAGGCCCGCAGTCACCGGGTCGGGGGCTCGCGGGTGGCGCGCCCGACGGGGGCGGCGACGACGTCGGCGGGGCCAGGCACCTCGCCCCCGGCCCCCGATCCGAGAAGCCGCGCCGAGTCTGTCTGTGGGGCTAGGTTCGGCGCCGAATCTAGCCCCACAGACAGACTCGGCGGGACCGGTGCCACCTATTGCGGGGTTTCGACCAGACAGCGGCCGGAATTTAGCAGAAACCGCGCAATAGATGCGCCGACCGGCCTGCGGCAGCCGAACGCCGCCCCCCGCCGACCACCGCCACCGGTGAGCCCCCGACTCGTCGACTGCAGGCCCCGGCCCAGCGCCGTCCTCAGTGCCCGCTGTTCCCCGTCAGGTGACCCGCTTCCCGGCTGACCAGCAAGGCCGCCCAGCGGACCGGGGCCGCCCCGCCGCGCGGGCCACCGGCGAGCCCCCGACTCGTCGACCGCAGACCCCGGCCCACCGCCGCCCTCGCTGCCCGCTGTTCCCCGTCAGACGACCCGACACCCGGCAGACCGACAAGTCCGCACAGCTATCCGGGCCAGCAGGATGGCGCACAGCTGAAGGTAGACGGGGTCGGGCGCCTCGTGGTCGATCTCGTCGTCAGGGCCGTATCCGGGGGGAATCTGCGGCGATGCCTGTTGCATGGCGGGCTACTTCCGGGAGTCCGTGTCGGCCACGAACGAACCCATGCCATGCGAGGTCACGACTCGACCCTCTTCACGTAGTGCCTTGATCGCTTTGCGTACTGTTACGCGCGCGACATCGAACTCGCTCTCAAGCTGCACTTCGGAGAACTTGTGATGGGGCGGATAGGTGCCCGAGTCGATGCGCTCGCGCAGGACTTCCGCGATCTGCTGCCACTTCGGTCGGGTCGGGTCGTAGTCCACCTACCGAACCATAGTTATCCAGACGAACCGATGCATAGATGCACATACCAGCGGACGTATGCAGAACGTCTATAGACAACTGCATCACTGACGGCTACCCTGTGTATTGAAAGACCCCGGCGACCGCGACCACGGCCCCGGGGCATGGCCACCAGCTGAATAGGAGCTGATGACATGACCGACTTTATCGAGTGGGTGCTGCGGTGGGTAACCGCCTCGCGTGCGCCTGTCCCCGTGTCCGGGCAACTGCGCGGGCGCGGCCTTCCCATGCGGCTTGCCGCGCGGGTACGCGCCTACGCGCCGACACCGGTCGCGGTCGCCGCTTCAGCCCAAGTGGCCACCCCGCCTCAGATGGCGGTGAACCGCGTCCGTCCTTATGTGGTTGCCGCGGGCGCACGCGAGACGAATCCGTGCGCGGTCGTTGACGCGGATATCGCCTCACTGTTGCGGGAAAGCGGATGCGACAACTCACCGGCACTCTCCGCACTGGCAGGGGTGGGGCGATGAGTTCCGACGAGGCAGGCGGGCTGATCCCTCGGCAGCGGGTGGAGTCCCCGCTCACCGACGACGAACGCGCCAAGCTGCGGGGCCTGGTCGACGAGCTTGTCTCGGCTACCGAGGACCGGGTGTTCTGGCTGGGTCAGGTCCGCGAGACCGCGCTGGAAATCCAGCGGCGGATGGAGAGCATGCTCGGCAAGGAGGACGAGTGAGCGCCCGCGTGTAGGACGCAACCGCCGATCGCGGCCATCGGGTTGCGGCAATGGGGCACGATGCGCGAAGCGCTGTGCGCCGGCTTGCCGCCGAGCGCACGCCGCGGCCCTCTGCGGGGCCACGCTTGGCTCGGCGGCAGGCCCGCTTGCTCGCAGCGCGAGTCGCGCCCCCATCCGCCCGCCGGGTGTACAAGCTCAGACTGCCTCGCCCTCGCGCCACCCCCCGCCGTCGCCCGCGGCCCCGAAGACGTCGCCGAGCATCGGGCGGGCCTCGGCGGGCGCGCGGACCTCCAGGCTCACCGAGCCGTAGGCGAAGAGCAGAGTGAAGGAGATGAACGGGCAGCAGCGCTGTTCGGCGGCCGCCAGTCGGGCGGCCTGGGGCGCGCGCTCCGCCGGGAGCACGGCGCGCAGGCCGCCGGGGATCTCCTCGCGCCGCGAGCCGCGCAGCACGGCGCGCCACTCCTCGGAGCGGTCTGCCATCTCCGCGGAGTCCAGCGAGCATGCGATGTCCGACTCGCCCTCGTCGGCCCTACCGACCGGCGAGTGTGCCTCGTCGTCCAACAGCGGACGGTGATCGGGCAGCCGGCAGTCGGGGCCGCACGGGTCCTGCGTGTCCGGCAGCGCGTCCAGGCGGTCGAGGGTGCTGCGCAGGGTGTCGGTGAACGTGGCGAGGTCGGCGGCGCGCCCCTGCGCGGCGGCGAGCCGCGCGGCGAGACGCGGCCGCAGTGAGGATTTCACCTGCGCGCAGACTCCGTCCCGCCATGTCTCGATAAGCTCGGCGATCTCGTCCAGCGGCAGACCGAGCCGCTTCGCGGCGGTGATGAGGCCCAGGCGCTGCAAATCGACGCCGTCGTATACCCGGTAGCCGGCCGCGGTGCGCCGGGCGGGCAGCAGCCCGCGCTCGTCGTAGTAGCGCAGCGTGGAAGCCGCGACGCCCGAGCGTGCGGCCAGCTGCGAGATGCGCATGGTGTCCACATCCGCGACGGTAGACCTTCGAGTCGGCCTGAAGGTCAAGTCCGTTGGCCGGGGCCGGCGCGGACCAGCCGGGCGGCGCAGCCGCCGAGCGCGGCACCGGAGGCGAGGGCGGCCAGCGCCGCGAGGAGCGCGGCGGCGTCGGCCGCCGAGGTGGGGCCGCGGAGGATTGCTGCGGCCTCCAACGGCGCACCAAGCGCCGGCAGGGTCCACGTCGCCGCCCAGTGGCGGACGGGGCGGGTCCGGTTGTGGGGGTGTGGGTGAGCGAGTCCGGCGACGAGGGCCACGAGGGCGTACCCGGTCAGCGTGGTGGCGGTGGCCCAAAGCAGCCGGACGTGCGGCAGAGCGAGGGCGCCCAACGGCAGCAGCCAAAGATGCAGCAGGACGCTTGCCACAGCCCAGGCCACCCATACGGCGGCACCGGCTGTCCAGGCGCGAAGGAGGTCCATGGTGGGGTTCCGTTTCCGGTAGTGCGCCGAGGTCGGGTGCTCGCCGGTCGGCCGCTCGGCGGGACGGTGCTGCCCATCGGGCGAGCCCCTCGGACTTTGCAGGCCCCACGACAGTCGGCGTTCGGGGAGTCACCCCGCACACTCCCCGAACGGGACCAGTTCGCGGCGGCCCCGCGGACCGGGCGGGGCGAGGTAGCGGGCGCCCGTGGCCGTGAGCGTCGCAGACTCCCACCCCGTGGTGCTGCCGAACGACAGACCGGCCAGAGTGGCTTCGGCCGCGAACTCGCGGCCGTTCGATTCGGCGGCGTAGCGGACGGTGCTGTAGGTGCCCTCATCGAACAGCAGGCGGTCGAAGGGGGTCACGGCGCCTGGAGACCGTGCCCGCGGGGAGGTGGCGTCCTTCGGGCGGCCGGTGGTGCCGAGGAACGACAGGGCGAGCACCGGCTCGCGTTCGGCCAGCCAGCGGCGGACGGTGCCCCTGTTCGCGTCGGTCACGGCGAGGCGGGCCGTGCCGACGACGTGCCCGTGCGCCTCGTCGGCGCGAACCGTCTCGATGCGGATCCCGGTCAGTTCGCCTGTGCGGCGGTTGCGCGTGGTGGTCAGGGCGGCCCTGGTGAGCCGGTTGCGCGCCTGCTGCGAGCCGAGCACCGACCTCGGTGCCAAGGGGCCGACGTCGCCCGACTCGGCGAACTCGAAGGCGACGGTGCGGGAGGTGGTGCCGCGGCGGTGGTCGACGCCACGGGTGAAAACGGCGCTGCCCTCGGCACCGGCCGACACGAGGTGCAGGAGGTCGAAGCCGGCGGCGAAGTCGTCCCTGCGGTGTGGTTCGCCGGATTCCCCGCGCGGTTCCGACCGGCCGTCGGGGGGACGGCGGTTCGGGGAGCGTCCAGCATCGGGGTCGGGGCCCGAGTCGGAGCTGGAGCCGGGGGCGCCGGGGTCCGCGCCGGGGACGTCGTCGGACTCGGCGCGCTCGCCCTCCGGGTCGGCGTCGGGAGGTGGGCGGGGCCTGCGGTCGGGCGTGGCGACCTTCACCCCGGCTTCACCGGTCAGATGGGCACCGGCGCTGGTAGAGGTCTCGCGGCGGTCGGGAGGTGGCAGGGTGTCCGCTGCCGTACCGTCACCGAAGACCTCTGCGGCCTTGCCGACGATCTGCGCGCCCAGCGCGTCGAAGGCGCCGCTGTCCTGACCGAGGTTCTGCAGGTGCTCGGCGCGGGCGACGCGTTCGCGGAACCGACGGGCCTCATCCCGCGAGGCGAAGGTCCACACACGCGTTTCCGCGACACCGCCGTGCACACCCGCGCTGATACCCAGTTCGGCCTCGGCGACCGGACCGGCCTGGAAGCCCCAGCGGAATGGGCTCGGCGCGTCGGCCGAGCCGTCCAGCGTGCGGGTCAAGGCGACCTCTGCCGTGCCGTTCGAGTTGACGCGCTCGCCGATGCGCACCCGCCCGCTGGGACTGGCGGCGACCGACAGGCCCGTCGACGCCGTGATCCGGTGGGTGTCCGTCGTGCACGGCTTCGGGAGGAGGTCGTTATTCCCTCGCCGACCGGATGCGCAGTCGCCGAGATCCAGCGCGATGCAGACGGCGCGCTCCAGTTCGGCCAGCAGCCGGCGGCCGTGGTCGGTGGTCCCGAAGAGGGCGACGCCCAGTGCGCAGGCGAGGACGACGACACCGGCGTAACCGACAGCGGCGGCGCCGTGGTCGTCGGCAGTCGAGCACGCGCGCCGGCGGTGGCAAGGGGAGTGCGGGCAGTGAGAGGGGCGGTGGGGGCGGAGTGGACAGGCAGCCATGGTCGGCCTCGCAGCGGGACACGGGGTACCCGGGGCGGCGGGGCGGGGCGGCGTCGTCCATGCGGGGGCGCGGCGGCTGCGGCACGGAAGAGGCGGGTCGGCACCCGAACGGGGCGGGTTTGGGTGGGCTCGGGAATCGGGCGGCGTCTGCTCAGGTGGGGCGGCCTCGGGGGCGGGAGGACGGTCGGGGGCGGAGTCGGGGCGTTGCGTCGCCGGCTTCCGGCATCAGCGCGTCATCCGGCGGGCGCGGTCACCGGCGTGACGTCGTTCCAATCGCGCAGGGACAGCGCGAACCAGCGGGGCTGCAGGCCGGTGCGGTCGGGCGGGAGGTGCTGGAAGTAGGCGACCGGGCGGTTCTCGTCGTCCACCCACAGTTCGACGTCCACGGCGGCCTCGCCGAGGTTCATCGCCGTCAGCGTCGCGTACTCCCGGCGGGCGTAACCGACCGCGTTTTCATGCAGGTCGTCGATGTAGGCGGTGCCTTTCCAGTGGGACACCGGTTCTCCGTCGATCTCGACGGCGCCTTCCAGCCGCAGATCGGAGCCGTCGGCGACGGTGGCGGTGATGTGCGAGCAGTTGGCGCCGCGCGCGGCCGCGAGATCCTCGGAGTAGTCGGTGGGGACATCGGTGGAGTCCAGCGGCCAGAAGTCGCCGCCGCTGTTCGCGTGCAGGCCGTCGTCGGTGGCGATGGAGCCCGCGGTCTGCGTCTGTGCGGGGGAGAGTTCGCCGTCGTCGTAGTCGCGTCCCGGGACGAAGGCGCCCTCGGGCATCGACTGCGTCGCGCCGCCGTCGACGGCGTAGGCGCCCGAGCCGTCGCCGTCGCAGCTGAGCCGTCCGGTGTTGACCGTCACCAGGCCGCTGCTGTCGAAGCTGAGCAGCTGCCAGGAGGCGGATTCGGCGGTGTCGAGGGCTTCGGGCAGCACTTCGGCGAGTTCCGCACGGCTGCGGGCGTCACCGGGCGTGGGTACCGAATCGGGATCGGCCGATGCTCCGGGGGAGCCGACGCAGGAGGCCAGCAGGGGTGTCAGCAGGAGGACCGCCACGGGCAGCTTGAGTGCTGTCACCGCTGGCACGGCGGACCGACGCCGCGCGCCGTTGCCGAAGCCCGATGGCTGCGCTCGCACACTCACCTGCTTTCGAAGCCGATTGCCGTCGCTCATCCCTGGGGGACCCGCGCCTGGCCGTACCAGATGGACTCCCAGTGGGAATTGCCGATGACCTGCACCACTTGAACGGGATCGCCGGCGTGCACCATCTGCCCGCCGCCGATGTACATGCCCACGTGGGTCGGGGGCGGATAGCCCTCCATGGTGTGGAAGAAGATCAGGTCGCCCGGTTTGAGGTCACTCTTGGGGATGCGCTGAAGGGAGTTGATCTGCGTCCATGTCGTCCGCGGGATGGAGACTCCGGCTTCCCGCCAGGATTCCATCATCAACGAGGAGCAGTCATAGGACTGCCGCCCGCGCGCACCCCACTGGTAAGGCTTCCCGCGCTGCGCCAACGCGAATTCGATAGCTACTTTCGCGCTGCCTTCGCCGCGGACTTCCCCGTCCCAGGCGCTGGCAAGAGTCCAGGTGTACTCTTCAGGCTTTTCCGGACGCTCCCGCTCGACCCAGGTCTCCTCACCGCAGTCGGGGCCCTCGACGCGGCAGACGTACTTCCGCGTGGCGTCATGGAGGGTATCGCCGATCGACGACATCGACAGGCCGACGACGATGACAGCAGCGATACCGATAAGTGCGGCACTCTCCAGAATCGAGGCGCCACGATCGCTCCCGTTGCCGTGAAAGCGGGCGAGTATCCTCTTCGGCCCCGTCACCGGATCATCCTCCTCGGGGTAGATGGGGATCAGCTGACGGGGACGTTTTTGATGGGGTCGAATCCGGGGATTTCGACGTCGACGGTTTCTACGTCGGGGATGTGGTACATGGCCCAATAGTCCAACGATTCCCCAGGCCGAACGAAAGCGGAATAGGGAATTCTGGGCGCATATCCTGAACAAGTGCAATAGTTTTGTTTGTCCATCAACGGGAGGTATTGGATATTTTGGGTTGCAAGTGTGATTCCACTGAACATCGCCTCTCTGTATAGGAAAGTAGAGTTTTCAAATTGGGTGTAGTGAATATCTTCGTCTGTCTGGTTGTTCGTTATTCTTAGGGTGATCGACGCAAACCCGCTGGATTCTGATTTATCCAATTGAAGTACTTCCGCGGTTGCGTCCTCGAACTCTTCCTTGCCATTACTTTGCGCGCTTCCGACGGGCGATGGTGACGAGATTGGACTCGGAACCTCCGATTCCTTCGCGCCTTTTGTATCTGCCAGGCTGTCGCGAGACAAAGGAAGCCAAGCGCAAAAGACCGACGTAAATACCAGCGTCACCGTCAAGGCGTGAACGACACGTTTTTGCACTCCATAGCTCCTATCGGGCAAATGTGATTGTCACGCGCCGGTTCTTCTTTCTTCCCTCTTTTGTCTCGTTTGTGGCGATTGGTTGATCTGATCCATGCCCTTCAACCTCAAACTCTACGTTTGATCGGCTGACCAAAGAGGCGAGTGATTCCTCGACCGCGCTTGCTCGCTCATGCGAGAGGGGATTATTGATCGAGTCAGTGCCGCTGCTGTCAGTATGGCCGTCAATTTTTATTGAACTATCGGACGCATCGTCAATCTCGTTTGCAACTTGCTTCAATTTCTCTCTCGCTGTAGTGCTGAGAGTAGCTTCATTGAGGTCAAACAACACGTCTGTGGATAGCGAAATCGATACCTCGTCCCCGGTCTCTTCACGAACTGTGCCGTCTGCCAGTTCGTTCTCGATGGAACGAAGGTTCCAAATCTTCGAGGGAGCTAGGTCGCTCGTAGCCGAATGCTCAGACCTTGCCGTCCGCTGCTTGACGGGAATGTCGAGGATCGGTGGAGCTATGGCGGACCCAAAGATCATTGAATCGACCTTATCCGGAGGAGCAGGGAATGCGACCCAAGCACTCAAAGTCTCGCCGCCATCCAATTCCAATTTCTCCCAATTGCTGCAGTAACACTCGCCATTGGCGTACAGCATCGGAAGGTGCTTCTTCCTGTTTTTTCCATCGATCAGGAAGAAGGGTTGAAAATCGGCAGAGCCCTCGCCTTCGCGAGGAGGATTGGGGATTCCTGCCTCCTCGGAGCCGAGGTTTCTTATCGATAGCTCAAGTACAACCGCAGTATTCTTCTGTCGATTTAATCCGTGTATGTCAATGCGCATGCTATCGCCGGCCGCCGTCGAAGTCGTGGTCGTGCTGCCAACGATCGGATTTCTGGAGGGGCTGGGTGGAGCTCCGGATTGCAAAGGCGGAGAAGTGGGCTGCTCGTGGTTTTCATCGGTGCCTCTCTCGTCACCGCTTGTCACGCACGAGGTAAGCAGCGCAATTACGAGTATCAGTACGCTTGGAAACAGGGGGAATCGAGTTCGGAGGGGGCGAAGAGGGCGATTGCCTGCTCGCGATTCCTGTTTCTTCATGACGGCGTTTCTCTTTGAGGTGGAGCAAATGCCAAGTCGTCCCCTGTCGGTTTGTATATGTACTGACCTTCTGAGTCGGTCAGTCGCACATCGATCAATTGTTGAGCGTGGGCAAAGCTCTCAACGCGTTCGCCAGCGCAGGACAGTGCTACGACATCAATTCCGTCAAGAACATACCGGCAATCGGGAACAACAACCTCGGCGATTGCTGCCGCATTTCCTGTGTGTGTCGATCCTTCTTCCTCTGCGTTCTCCTGGCCGCAGGTGATATTCGACCAATGTCTGCTTCTATCTTCCTGAAGTTCGCGCTGACAATTCGAAGTCTGGATCTCTACGCGAACGATATTTCCTAGGTTTCCCTGGCTGTCATCGCTTGCCCGAATGTTTTTAAGGATTGCCCCATTTGTCTCGGCATAGCGCTCCGCCGCTGCCCGGCCTTTAGCTGCATCATAGAGGCGGCTGTACGGCGGCTCGGCATTGGCGAGTGACCGCGCTGCGTTGTCGCGAGCCACCCCAGCAGCAGCCAAGGCGGCGGCATCAGCAGCGGTCTGCGCATCGCTTCGGAAGTTGTTGGCGCTTCCGAGGCGGACGAAAAGCAGCATTATCGCGAGAAGCGCTACCGTTAGACCAACGAGCATAAACAGGTTTGCTTGACCAAGATCCCTGTTGGAAGGCCTACGCGAACGAATGAACATCGGTATCAGGGAGTCTATTCGGGCGGGTCCAGGACATTCTGGATTGCTCGCGATACGGTCGTAGGAATATCGTTAAAAACCTCAAGCTGCATCAACGCAACAGCGACACCACCCACCAGGATGATCACCGCCGCATACTCCAGTATGCTCGCGCCCCTCTCCCGCTCGCTCCTGCTAGGCGTGAGGCGCTTCGCGGTCGTCGTGATCATTGTTCCGGCGTACAAGAACAGATACAGCAGTTGATTGCGCATTCATCCCTCCCGGGCGGGTCCCGTGGGGGCTGGGGACCCTGGCGACTGTTTATAAGTTACGGGCGTTGCTGCTCGTTGTGTAGGGGGCCGGACTGTCTGTGGACAAGTCGTCGGCGGCTGTTCTCGGACTCACCCCGTGAAGACACCTCCGAAGTCGACCCCCGAACCCAAGATCATCGCCCCTCCCACCAGCAGGAGCAGCCCCGGTAGCATCGTCGCCGCAGTGATCGCCGTGACTCGGGGGTTGAGGCGCTGGGCCTTGCGGCGCATGTACTGGGCGTCCTGGCGGCGCATGTCCTGGCCGATGTTGAGCAGGGTGTGCGAGAGCGGGGCGCCCAGTTCCTCGGATTGTTGGATGGCGGTGACGAATTTGCCCAGCGACTCGTTGGAGTTGCGCTGGCGCAACGCCTGGAAAGCGTCCTTTCGGCTGGTGCCCAGGTCCATCTGGCGCAGGACGACGCGGAACTCGTCGGCCAGGGTGCCCGGCATCGCGTCGGCGACTCGGGCGAGGGCCTGGCGGAAGGCCAGGCCGGCGCCCACGCTGACCGCCAGGACGTCCAGGAAGTCCGGCAGTTGGCGCTGGATGTCGTCTTGGCGCTGCCTGGTCTTGAGCAGCAGGTCGGCGTCGGTGAGGAGGACGAAGCAGAGGGCGATCAGCGCCAGCGCGGTCTGCCCGCGGGTGAGTAGCAGTAGCGCGGCGCTGCTGTAGAGCAGGATCTCGCCGGTTTTGCGCTGCAGATAGCGGTCGACGGTGAGGCTCTCCGGCCGCCCCGCCGCATCGATGCGCAGGCGGATGCCCTCCTGGCGCTCCTCGCCGACGAGGTCGCGCACCGCGCCCAGGAACGGGCGGCCGATCAGCTCGGTGACGCGGTTCAGGATGAACGTCGACTCCCGTTTGCGCTTCGGCGGCGCCGCCGTTATGTCGCCGGCCACCTCGCTGCGCCTGGTGAACAGGTACAGCCCCCAGCAGAAGAGCGCGACGACGGCGGCGCCGCCGAGGCCGAGCGCGAGGACGAGCGGATGCATCATCAGGGCTCCCGGCTCAGAAGTCGATGCGGGTGGTGATCCGGCGGACGAGGACGAACCCCGCGAGGAACAGGCCGCACGACAGGGCCAGCACCAGGGTTCCGGCCGCGCTCTGGGTCATCGTGCGGATGGCGTCGGGCTGCATCATGTTGACGAGGAACAGCGCCCCGACCCCCATCGCGAGCAGCGCCCACGCCGTCGAGGTGGTCTCGGTGAGGATGGTGTGCACCTCGCGGCGGGACTCCTTGCGCTCCTCCAGCGTCTGCGAGATCGACCGCAGCGCCGACACCAGCGCACCACCCGACCGCGCCGAGACCAGCAGCGTCGAGATCAGCACGCCGATCTCGCGGGAGGGCATGCGCTCCCGCAGCTCGCCCATCGCCTCCTCGAACGGCAGGCCCAGCTTCATCGACTCCGCCGCGCGGCGCAGCTCCGATCCGGCGGGCTCGTCGAGTTCGTCGGCGGCCATGTCGACCGCGGTGGGCAGCGCCAGCCCCGCCTGGGTGGCGTTGGACAGCACCCGCGCGAGCTCCGGCAGCTGGGCGGTGAACGCCTCCTTGCGCCGCTCCTCCTGGCGCTTGAGGTAGGCGAAGAACGCGAAGCCGACGCCGACCGCCGCCGCGACGCCGAACACCGGCGCCAGCGCCTGCCAGACGAAGACCACCGCCAGCAGCGCGGCCCCCGCCATCAGCACCACGAACGTCGAGACCTTGACCTTCACCCCGGCGCGGGCGAGCCGGTACTCGATGCGCTGCCCCGGTTCGGTGCGCCGCAGCAGCACGTCCAGACGGGCGAGCGGGGTGTTCGCGCGGCGTTCGACCTCCAGCAGGGCGCTGCGGGAGGCGAGCCGGCGCCGCTGCATCGCGCCGTCGATGTAGAGGACCAGCCCGACGACGAACAGGCTGATCACCGCGAACGAAGACGCCAGGATGACCGTCGTGTAGATCACAGGGGGGCCTCCGGCGGGAGCGGGGAGGAACCGGGGGAGTGGTGGGGGCGGTGGCCGTTGCCCGCCTGCACGCCGAACGCCGAGGGCACGCTCTCGCCCGCCCCGTGGATGCGCGCGGCGACGTGGCGCGGCAGCGGGTAGCGGCGGAACTCGCCCTTGACCCAGCCGCTGCCGTCGCTCGGGTAGGGCGCGAAGCGCAGCAGCGGCTCCAGCCGGAACTCCTCGTCGCGCTGCGAGGAGACGACGCCGACCTGCGAGACCCGCCGCGAGCCGTCCGGATAGCGGCTCAGGTGCACGATCACGTCCACCGCCGCGTTGATCTGGTCGCGCAGCGCCTCGAAGGGGATCTTCACCTCCGACATCGACGCCAGCGTCAGCAGCCGGTAGACGGCGTCCTCGGCGGAGTTCGCGTGCACCGTGGCCAGCGAGCCGTCGTGGCCGGTGTTCATCGCCTGCATCATGTCCAGCGTCTCCCAGCCGCGGACCTCGCCGACGATGATCCGGTCCGGCCGCATGCGCAGCGAGTTGCGCACCAGGTCGCGGATGGTGACCTGGCCGGCGCCTTCGATGTTGGGCGGGCGGGCCTCCAGCCGGATCACGTGCTCCTGCTGCAGCTGCAGCTCTGCGGAGTCCTCGATGGTGACCACGCGCTCGTCGGCCGGCACGAAGCTGGACAACGCGTTGAGGAACGTGGTCTTCCCGGTGCCGGTACCGCCGGAGATGATCACGTTGAACCGGGCCCGCACCAGCGAGGCCAGCAGTACCGCGGTGGTGCCGTCGACACTGCCCTTGGCCACCAGTTCCTCGACGGTGAACGGCTTGGGGAAGCGCCGGATGGTGATGACCGGCCCGCTCAGCGAGAGTGGCGGGATGATGACGTTGACGCGTTCGCCGCTGGGCAGCCGCGCGTCGACCATCGGGCTCGACTCGTCGATGCGGCGGTTCACCTGGGAGACGATCCGGTCGATCGTCTGCATCAGCTGCTCTTCGCTGGTGAAGGCCGTGTCGATGCGGTGCACGCGGCCCCGCTGCTCCACATAGACGTTGTCGGGGCCGTTCACCATGATCTCGGTGATGCTCTCGTCGGCCAGCAGCGGCTCCAGCACGCCCAGGCCCAGGGCCTCGTCCACCACGCGGCGGACGAGCCCGCTGCGTTCGCGGTCGCTGAGGACGGGACCCTCGCGGGAGATGATGTGGCCGACGACCTTCTCCAGCCGGGTGCGGCGCTGCTCCAGCGTCAGCATCGCCATGTCGTCGAGGTTGACCTCGCGCAGCAGCCGCTGGCGCCAGTGCGCGATCTGGTCCGTCTGGTGCTCGCCGACGTGGTCGTCGGTGAGGCGGTCTTTGAGTCCCATGGGCGCTACCTGCGTTCGGGGGGTGGTGCGGGGGGTCGGCGGGGTGCGGGGGTCACAGCGGCATCTCCACGCGCCGGGAGAGGTCGAGGTCGAAGCCGGGGGTGGGGAACATCAGCGGGAACGCGGCGGTGATCTCGGTGTAGTACCCGCCCCGGCCATCAGAGCCCACCGCGACGTCGGCCCCCGCCAGCCAGGACGGCAGCGCGGCGCGGGCGGTGGACTCGGCGGCGGCCGTCCCGCGCGTCCCGGCGGCGCGGGCGGCGGCGCGCGCCGCGTGCTCCATCCGCTCCGCGGCGACGAACGCGAAGAAGGTCTCCAGCGCGATCGTCGCGACCAGCAGGAACAGCGGGAAGTAGGCGGCGAACTCCAGCAGTTGCGAACCGCGGTCGCCCCGTCCGCGCCGGCGCCGCGACCCGCGGGGGCTCCGCCGCGGCTCACCCTCGCTGCGGTGCACGGGCGGCCGTCTGCGCTCACGCATCGTCGTCCTCCGGTGGTACGGGCGGCGCCTCCTGCTGCGCCGGCTCGCCGGAGTCCTCCGGGATGATCAGCGCCTGGCTGCTGATGTCCCACGGGCCGTCGAGGCCGGGCAGGAACACGGGTGTGGCGATGCTGACCCGCACCGCCTGCCCGGAATCCGTGCCGACGACCTCCGCCGAGAAGGTGCCGTCGGCGTTCCACGGCGGACTGACGCGCTTGGCGGCCTCCTCGGCGATGGCCTCGTGGTCGGAGGGGTCGATGGCGGCCTGGCGCGCGCCCTCGTTGGCGGCGTGGGAGGCGAACATGCCCGTCAGCCCGACCAGCAGGATCTGCCAGGTCAGCAGCAGTGCCAACCCGACGAACGGCAGCGTCGAGGCGAACTCCACGAACAGCGCGCCGGAGTCGCCCCGCCGCCGCCGGGCCCACGCCCGCCGGTCCCGCGCCCCGGAGGGCTCGCCGGCCGGGTCGAAAGCGCCGGACGGTGCGGGGTGGCCGTGCTCGGCGCCGGTGCCGTCGTGGGCGGGCTCCGGGCTGTGCAGCAGTCCCAGTTCGCCCGCGATCTGGCCGAAGGAGCGCAGCAGGGTCTCGTCGGTGATGCGCCCCGGGTCACCGGTGTTGGACGCCTCCTCGACCGCGCGGTAGGCGGCCGGGACGGCGGTGCGCAGTATCGGTGTGGCCAGCAGCTTGCGGGCGAAGTCGGGCTGGATCTCGTTCTTGCGGCTGTGCCGCATCAGCAGCGCGGTGACGCTGCGGGAGTCGCGGATCTGCAGCCGCCCCCACATCGCCACGACCCGCTGGGCCGCCCGCAGGGCGGGGAGGTCGGGCGTGACCAGCAGCGTGGCGGTGTCGGCCAGCTCGACCGCCATCGCAGTGGCCTCGGTGGTGGCGGTGCCGCAGTCGACCAGGACCAGGTCGTAGCGCGAGCGCAGCGCCCCCAGGATCTGGCGGGCGGCGCGGCCGGTGACGTCCTCGCCGCGTTCGCCGTCGTGCGGAGCGAGGAGGATGTGCAGGCCCTCCGGGTGGACGTACAGCGTGTCGGCGAGCATGGAGGCGCTGATGTCGGCGGCGGCCTCGACCAGGTCGGCGATGCTGCGCCGATGCTTGATGTCGAAGTAGCCCGGGATGTCGCCGGACTGCAGATCGAGGTCGACCAGGCAGACCATGCGTCCCGACCGGGCGGCGGCGCGGGCCAGGTGGATCGCGCTGGTGGTGGTGCCCACGCCGCCCTTCGCGCCGCTGAAGGTGACGATGGAGCCCTTGCGGCCGTCCATCGGCACGTCAAGCGAGGCCGCCTCCAGGTGGCGGCGCAGCGTGCGCGACCATTCGGCGGCCGTCGCAACGCGCTGGCCGAGCTGCTCGACGGTGGCGCCGGCGGGCAGCACGCTGCGGGCACCGGCCTCCATGGCGTTGGTGAAGGTGTCGGCGTCGACCTCGTCGACGACGAGGATGACGGCGAGTTGGGGGCGATTGCGGGAGAGGTCGCGGATCAGGTCGAAGACCGGGAGCGGTCCGAGCCGCTCGTGGACGAGGACGACGTCGAGAGTGGGCACCTGGCCGACGCCGTCGGCGATCTCCGGGGAGGTGTGGTGCACGCCCACCACCTCGGTGTCGAGCAGTTCGTCGAAGCGCGCGCGCAGCGCGTCCTCCAGTTCGGCCGATGGGAGGCCGAGCATCACCTGGTAGTCGCTCATCACTCGCCCTCGGCCTGCTGCCCGGACTGGCCGGTCGGTGCGTCGCCTGCCGTCTGCGAGCCCCCGGACTGGGACTCGATCCGGTCGAGCTGGTCCTCGGCGCAGAACTCCAGGCTTCCCGGGTCGCCCCCGCCCTGGGGGCTGACGGCCGCCAGGCGCAGGCTGGAGGCGAACGCCTCGGCGTAGGTGAGGTTCAGCGCCTGGTCCGGGGTGAGCCGGAAGGTGACCGGGACGACGCTGTTGGTGCCGCCGGTGGTCTCGTCGATGGTCGAGCCGACGTCGCCGATGTCGAGGATCTCGATGTTGGTCAGCACCCGGTAGGCGCACGCCTGCTGCTGGCCCTCGCCGGGGTTGAAGGTGGCGTAGACGTCCACCCGCGACTGGCGCCCCACCTTGCCGGCAACGCCGGTCTCGGCGTCGACCATGATCGCGATCTCGCGTTCGCCCTCTTGGAGGTCGGGAGCGGCGATGACCATGCTGCGCTGCAGCAGCTCGCCCTCGCGCAGTGCGCTGGAGGCTACGGGAAGCCGCCCGACCTCCTCGCTGATCTGGGCGAAGTCGCCGATGAAGTGGTCGGAGTCGAAGAAGCGCGCGGGGACCTCGTACTCCTCCAGCATCTCGGGGGTGATCTCCTCATAGGGCTGCACGTCCTGGGTCAGCCGCAGCGCCGTGCGGTAGCTGCCCAGTTCGCTGTTGAGGGTGCCCACATAGGACACGACCGTGAAGAACACGGCGACACCGCCGATGGCGGCGACGATCATGAGCAGGATGCCGCGCCGTTGACGAGGGTTCATGGCGCTCCGTTTCTAGGCGGACGGGGGGTCAAAGGCCCGCTGGGGGGCTCGGCGCCGGGGCGGGGCAGCCCGCGGGCGCTCACTTCGGGGCACGGGGGGCGGAGACACCCTGCGCCCACCGCGGATCGCCGGTGCCGTCGTCGGGCGGACCGGGGTCGCGCGGTCCGGGATCCGCCGGGCGGCCGGGGGCGCGGTCGTCGGCGGGGCCGGAGTGCGGACGTGCGTCGCCGCCGCCGCTGGCCGGCGGGAGAGGTGACAGCGGCCGCGCGCCGAGTTCGGGCGCCGTCTGCAGGCGGAACGCGGACGGCGCCGACTCGGTCGGGTCCGCGGCGGGGGGAGCGGCGGCCGTGGGCGGCGAGGCACCGGGCGGGGCGGCCCCCGGTCCCTCGGGCAGCGGCGGAAGCGCCTGCGGCACAGGGATGTCGTCCTCCTCCACCGGTTCGGGCGGGTGCGGCCGCCGCGGGGCGGTCGGCTGCGGAGAGGAGCCGGGGGTGGGAGCGGGCGGAGCCGGAGCGGCAGGCCGGGGCTGTGCGGGTGGCGCAGACGGTGGCTGCCCGGACCCGGCGGGCGCCGCAGGCGGGGCGCTGTGCTGGGGGCCGGGGGCGGGAGCCGGCGCTGAGGGCCGGCCGCCGGTGCGGGGGTTCTGGGCGGGCACGCTGTTGGCGGCGCCGCAGAACCGGCATACCGCCCAAACGGTGGGTTCGCCGCACCAGGTGCACCGGGTCGGCCGCACCGCGCGGGCGGGTTCGGTCAGCGCGCGGGGGTGGGCGCTGAAAGCCACGAATTCGACGTACTTGGGCGAGCCCCAGTAGAGGGGTCCCAGCGGCTGCGCGGGCAGGCGGCGCGCCGCGACGGCCTGCAGGGAAGGCAGGAACTGCTCCTCGAACGCCGCGGTGTCGAAGTTCGCGCCGCTGGAGTGCAGCACCTGCACGGGCTCCTGCGGGCGGAAGGGCAGCTGGGACACTGACGCCGTCTCGCCCTTGGCGACCCGCGTCACCTGCGGCACCGGTGAGCACAGCGCGAGATAGGTGACGCCCGGCGCGAAGGAGCCCAGGTGCTGGGGCACGGAGATGGGGATGGTCGCGAGGTTGGCGACGTTGCGCAGCCACCCGCCGGCCAGGGTGTGGCGCGGGAGTTCGTCGGCCAGGCCCGCGATGATGCCGGCCGGGAGGTAAGGGCAGAGGTACGCCAACTGGTCGGCGATCAGCGACAGCGCGAGCGGTGACAGGTCGACGCCGACGGCCGCCACCGTGTCCTCGCGCATCGCCCCGCGGGCGAAGGCCACGGCCCGCCGCGCACGCTCGGCGCGCCAGCGCGGGTACAGCGCCACGACCCGGACCCCGCCGGCAGCGTGATAGCGGGCGTAGTCGACGAAGGCACCGGACTGCTCGGCGAGGTCATGACCGTCCAGGGTGAAGCGCTGCGCCTGAGACCCGCCGAGGTGTCCCGTGCTCGGGATGTCGGCGAGGAGGGCGACGACGCTTGCGGACCTGGTCTGGTCATGGGTCACGTGGCGGGCTCCCGGGGGTGCGGGCGTCTGGCGGGCGAAAGATCGGCTTTTCTGCATACGCGACAGTGGAGGGGCGTGTGTCACTGTCCCGCCATATGGTAACGGTGTGACTCCGATCAATGGGGTTAGAGTCCACTCTCCTGTGGATTGCCGACAGCACCGATGATCACGGACAGTCGGCGGCCTCCCCGCCGCCGAGGCGGCCGGTGTAGCGGAAAGTTCAACGAAGGACCGGATTCGATTCCATTCCCGGTCATTTCATTCCCCGGCGGGTGATCGAAAAGGCGAAGCGAGCGGGTCCGCGCCGCGCTTTCGCCATTCCGGGCGGTGATTCGGCCTCATCGACGCTGCACACCGTTCGCCGCCTACGTGCAGAGGCATCACCGGTAGCCACATACGGCGCGGCGCCGGGGTCCTTCGAACCGCTAGCGTGGTCGCCATGAACGAGGTCACCCTGCAGGACGCCGGAGCACGTCTCGGGAGTCTGATCGCTCGCGCCGCCCGCACCGGCGAATCCGTCCGGATCACCCGGGACGGATGTGCGGCGGGTGTGCTGGTCTCCGTGGAAACCTACGCCGAGCTGCAGGAGTTGCGCCGCGACAGGGACCGGCGGCTCCTTGCCGAGCAAGCTGCCGCCGACGCGCGTGGCGAGATCGCGTGGATCCGCTACCCGGCGCGCGATCGGTCGGAACTGGCCCGGGGGCTGAACGAGGCACTCGACCTGTGACGGTCCGCGGCACACACGAAAGGCCCCGGTCTCCGTTCCGGTGACCGGGGCCTTCGCCGTGGGGTGAGTGAGGGGACTTGAACCCCCGACTTCTTGGACCACAACCAAGTGCTCTGCCGACTGAGCTACACCCACCATGAGCGCCGACCGGGGATGCTCCCGTGCCTGCGTCCGAAGACGAGTCTAGCGGATGTCCGGGAGTGCTCCGATCAGTTTTCCGTCCCGCCGGCATCGGAGGCCGCCTGCTGCCGGGTGCGGCCGGCCCCGCCTTTGACGACGTCGGCGGCCACCGAGCGCGCGGTCGCGCTGTCGGGGCCGGGCGGCGGCACGAAGGCCGCGGCGCGGTAGTAGCGCAGCTCGCGGATGCTCTCGGTGATGTCGGCGAGGGCCCGGTGGCCGCCGTGCTTCTCCGGGCTGGCGTAGTAGATCCGGGGGTACCAGCGGCGCAGCAGCTCCTTGATGCTGGAGACGTCGACCATGCGGTAGTGCAGGAACTCGTCGATCCGGGGCATGTCCCGGGCGAGGAAGACCCTGTCGGTCGCGATGGAGTTGCCGCACAGCGGCGCCTTCTGCGGCTCGGAGACATAGCGCCGCATGTGCTCCAGGACGAGGTCTTCGGCCTCCTGCAGCGTCACTCCGCTGTCGAGCGCATCGAGCAGTCCCGAGGTCGTGTGCATCTGCGTCACGAACTCGCCCATCTGGTCCAGGGCGGCCTGCGGCGGCTTGATGACGACGTCGACTCCCTCGTCGAGCTGGTTGAGCTCGCCGTCGGTGATCAGACAGGCGACCTCGATCAGCGCATCGTTTTCGAGGTCGAGCCCCGTCATCTCGCAGTCGATCCACACCAAGCAGTCATTCATACCGGCCAGCTTAAGCCGTTTCACCTGTGCCCGGCCGCCCAGCTCCGCTCGTCACAGGGCCCGGCGGCACATCGCCGCTGCGAAGCGCATCGAAGCGGATACGGAAAGTGCCCGGTGACCGATGCCGTGTCGATGCCGCGGGCGAAACGCGGCCGACGGAGGTCTGCGCGGATGCCGGGATCCGGTCGACGCGGGCGGCGCCCGCATCGACCGGAGCGGCTCACAGGTCCACGCCGAGGAGTTCGTCCAAAATGTCGTAGGTGCCGGAGAAGTCCAGGTAGACGGCGAGGACGACCACCGCGATTACCGCCAGCAGCAGGAACATGAAGCAGCCCAGGCAGCCGCCGCAGCCGCTTTTCTTCTTCTTGCGCCGAGGCGGCTGCTGCGGCTGCTGGGGCGGCGGTCCGGCAGGGCCCCAGGGCGCCTGACCGCCGGAGGCCCCGCCCCACGGCTGGCGCCCGCCCGACTGGTAGCCGCCCGGCCCCTGCGGCGGCTGGGCCGCGTGCGGCGGGTAGCCGCCGGGCTGGGCTCCGTGGGGGCCGGGCGGCCCCGGGTAGCCCTGCGGCATCGGCGGTTCGGCGCGGCCCTCGCGGCCGCGGCGCTTGGCGGGCGGTGCCGGGGGAGGCGGCTGGTGACCGTAGGGCGGGTAGCCGGGCGGCGGCCCCTGCGGCGGCGGTGCACCCGGCCCGGCGGCACCGTAGCCCTGCTGGGGACCGGAAGGGCCGGGGTAGGCGGGAGGCTGCGGCCCGTAGCCCTGCGGGGGGCCCGAAGGCTGCTGCGGGTGGGGCGGCGGGTTCGCGGGGGCGGGCCGCTCGCCGGCGGGGGAGCGCTGCCCGCCGGCCGGGTCGTAGGGCTGCGGCGGCGGGCCGGACGGCGGCTGCTGCGGCCCCGACTGAGGCGGCTCGAAGGGCGCCGGGCCCGACCGGGGCTGTCCGGGTGCGCCGCCGGATTCGGCACCCGGATCGTGGGCCGCCCCGGGCGAGGGCCGCTGCGCCGCCTGCTGCGCTTCGGCGGCGCGCCGGGCGTTCTCCTGCTCGGCGCGCTTGCGGGCCTCCTCGGCGGCCTGCTTGCGCTGCTCCTCCTGGCGCTGTCTGCGCTCCTCGGAGATCTCCGACCAGCCCTCTTTGAGGTCGCCGAGGAACCTGTTCAGACTGAACTTCTTCTTGTCGTCGTCATCGTCCGCGCCCGCCGCGCCGCCGGCACCCGCGGTTCCCGCCGCGTTCGCTCCCAGGGTCATACCGGGGTCGCCGGGGTCGAAGACCGCGGTCTGCGGGGCGCCGCCGCCCTGCCCGGTGCCTCGGCCGCCGCTGTTCAGGTCGTCGGTGGGCTCGTCGTTGTCCTGGAACGGGTCGATGCGCATGGTCGAGCCGGCCGCCTGGCCGCCCGTCACGTCGTCGGTGGGCTCCTCGTCCGCAGAGGGGCCCGCAGCGGACCCGCCGCGGGCATGCGGGTCGAAGCGCGCGGTCGCGTCCGCGGTCCGGCCGCCCCGGAGGTCGTCGGTCGGCTCGTCGCCACTGTCGCCCAGGTCCGCGGTCGGCTCGTCGTCGCGGCCGGGGGCCGCACCACCGGCGCCGGATTGGCCGGATGCGGCCGGAGGGTCGATCCGCATCGTCGATCCGCCGCCGGACAGGTCGGCCGTGGGCTCCTCGCCGTCCTCGGCCCGCTGCGACCCCGGCCACTGACCGGGATCCATACGGATCGTGCCGGGTTCGCCGCCGACAGCGGAGCCGGGCAGGGCAGTGTCGGTGTCGGCGGGCGCGCCGGCCTGCGAGCCGGGCCACTGGCCGGGGTCCAGCCGGACGGTGCCGGGCTCGTCGCCGATCGAAGGTCCGGATCCGCCGATGTCGGGGGCGGTGGCCTCGTCGTCGGAGGCGCCCGCGCCGCCGAGGTCGGCGGTGGCCTCGTCGTCCTCGCCCGAGGCCGCGCCGGCCTCGGCCCGAAGTTCGGAGAGGGAGCGTACGTGCTGCGTCCACTCGTCGCCGTTCCACCAGCGCAGCCGGTCCTCACCGCCGTGCGGATCCGCGTACCAGCCTGGCTCGATCGATCCACCCATGGCGGACAGACTAAAGGGTGCGCGCAGGCGCCCCGACCGCTCGTCCACAGGGTTCGCTCCGGTCGCGGCCACCTCCGCCGGGGGCGCTCAGCCGCTCACCGCGCCGGCGTAGTGGCGCTGCCCGTCGGCCGCGCGCTCGATCGGAGGCAGCGGAGCCGGCGCGGTGAGGGCGCGGGGCGGGTTCGGCGGCCGGGCTTGGGCGAGGAGGCGCTGCGGGCAGACCGCGCCGGGTGCGCTCGCCTGCGCACCGGGTACCTGGGAATGGCCGAAGTGGCCTCCGCGCGCCCATAACCGCTCACTCGACGAGCGCGGATGCGGCGCCTGCAGCCCCGAGGGAGGTGCCCCGGCCGGCCAGCGCCGGGGGACCTCCCAGGAGTCCAGCCAACTCAGGATCGGGTCCAGGTCGCACAGTGGTAAGTCGGTGAAGGGAGCATGGGACCATCCGATCACTCGAATGATGACGCAGACGCGTCCCTCGCATGCCCGGTCGGGCGCGGCCGCGGTGAGCTCGCCGCCGGCCGGCGCGGTGGCCGGCAGCATCTGCACGGTCTCGCCGGTGCGGGGATTCCACACCAGGTGTCCGCAGCGGCCGTCGCCGACGAGGCGCCGGGCCACGGCTTGGGCCGTCAGCGATGCGGGGTCCGACTCGGTCGTGAGCCACACGGCGCGCGGCGCACCGCCTTTCAAATGGGCGCCTCGCGGGCTTGTGCAGGGGACTCGTCTGGCGCCCGGCATCCATGCGTTGACCACAGCAGCCACCTCTCACCACTCCCGCGCATACCGACCCCCTTTGAGTACGTGAAGTGGAGGGCTAAGTCCATAGGGGTGCGTTGTGGGAAAGGGTGATCTATCCGTCCAGTTCGATCCGGCCGCTCGTGCGCAGGCGGGATCAGCCGCCCTGGGCCGCGGGCTCCAGCCGGTGGGAGAACGCCTGCAGGAAGATGTCGCCGATCTCCGTGGGGTCCTCGGTGGTGTAGGACGCACCGCCGGTGGCCTCGGCGATCTTCTGCAGCGGCTCCGGGTCGATGTCGGGGCCGAAGGCGATGGTGAAGACCGGGATGGGACGCACCGGCGAGGACTCCTCCTCGATGGTGGACAGCAGCTTGTCCAGGCTGATGCTTTCGGAGTCGTCGTTGTTGCCGTCGGTCAGCATCAGGATGGCGTTGACCCGGTCGGCCTTGTAGGTGCGCGACATCTGCCGGTAGGCGGCGAGGTAGGTGTCGTACAGGCCGGTGTCACCGTCGGGCACGGGCTGCAGGGAGTTCCACTGGGAGACGAGGGCCTCCTTCTGCGTCACGCCGCCTTCGACCTCCGCGCTGAGCTCGCGGATGGGCATCATCTCCTCGTAGTCGAGGCCGTCGTTGATGCCCACCGAGAAGCGCCACATGCCGAGTTCGGAGCCTTCGGGGAACAGGTCGAGGCCCTGGATCGCGGCCGCGGCGGTGATCTGCATCCGGTTCATGCCGGTGCCGGGCACCGGCTCCAGCATCGAACCGGAGACGTCGGCGATGGTCAGGAGCCGGGAGTCGAGCTTGAGCCGGTTCCACGCCTGGGTGAGCCGCTGCACGTCCTGGGTGGAAGGGGTGGGCAGGTCCTCGGGTGCGGACTCCTTGAAGCCGGCGTCCGCGGCGAGCACCTGCGGGTCGGCCTTGCCGGCGGGGGTGCGGAACCCGTCCTTGAGCAGGACCCGCTGCGCCGCCTTGCGGGTGAGCTCCTCGCGGAAGAGCTCGGCCGCCTGGGAGACCACCGGGTCGGTGCTGCGGTCGATGTAGGGGTAGTCCAGCCGGTAGGTGCCGCCCTGCGGGTAGCCGATCTGCGCGGGGGCGTCGCCGTGGTCCTGGTTGTACCGCCAGGCGGCCTGCTCGGAGAGGACCAGCACGCCGGAGGACTCGGGGTTCTCGGCGAGCGTGGTGAAGGCCGCCTCCTGGTCGGCGGCGACGTTGCGCTGCAGGGCCTGCAGCGCCGCTACGAGCTGGGGCCGGCCCTGCTCGTCCTCCTGGCCGATGGCGCCGGCGACCAGCGCCAGCGTCGCCATGCCCGACGAACTGCGGATGGGGTCGACCAGCTGCACCTGGGAGCCCTCGGAACCCGAGGAGGGCGCCGCTGTGGGCACCAGCGCCTCCCATGACGGCTGGTCGCCGGAGGATTCGGCCTCGGCCGGGCGGGCGAGCACCAGCGGGGAGGAGGCCACCGAGGTGCCGGTGTCGGTGAAGGCCGAATCGCCCGAGTCGTCCTTGACCAGGTTGGACCACAGCGAGGAGTCGGGGATCCAGACGTCGGACTCGGTCTCGCCGGAGGCGGGACCCGAGCCGGTGATGCCGTAGGTGATGTTGGCCGATTCCGCCGCGCGGACCTCGGCCTGCACACAGCGGCCGTCGACACCATCGTTGTCGGCGTTGAAATCGGCGGCGATCTCCTTGAGGGCGGGGGTGATCTCCGGGCTGGCCGCGATGCCGAGTTCGACGTCCTGCCCGCCGCACCCTCCGCTGGTGTCGAGGACGTACCAGCCGGTGACACCCAGGCCGATGATGATGGCGAAGGCGGCCGCGAGAGCGGTGAAACCGCGGCCGCGGCGACGGCGCCGCCGACTGCGGCCCGAGGCGCGGCGGTCGTGGCGGTCTGCGCGGTCCCAGCGGTCCGCGCCGTCGTCGTTGTTTCCGCGGTGGCGTCCCAAAGTGTTCCTCACGGGGGTCTGTTACCTGGCGGGGGGCATGGATCGAACGGTACTGAACTCCACATCAAGGGTTAAAGAGCATCTAAAGGGTGTGGAGTCGCATTTCGGGTGCCCGATGATCATGGTTCCGGTCGGGAAAGCCCAGTGGGCAAGGGGTTCGCGTCCCCGGCGCGGTTTGATCCGGCGCAAAGTTCCGGTCATGTGCCGCGCGGGGTACAGTTATCCGATCGTGATCGCCGGACACGTTACTCCGGCGCCTCTCGGGGTTCACCGGGGGGTCATCGTTCGCAGTCGGGGACGCACAGCCGACGGGAGATCGAGCTGAGAAAGATGTCGCCGATCTCGCCGGGGTCGTCGGTGACCGAAAGCGTACCGCTGGTAGCCGCGGCGATGTCCGCCAGGGCGCCGCGCTCGACCTGGTCGCCGAAGGCGATGATGAACAGTGTCACCGGCCGCTCGGGATCGAACCGGTCCTGCAGCTCGGCCACCAGCTCCTCGCGCGAGATCTCGCTGGAGCCGCCGTCGCGGCCCGCGGTCAGCACGATCACGCTGTTGATGTGATCCTCGCGGTAGGTGTCGGAGACGGTGTCGTAGGCGGCGAGGATGTTGTCGTAGAGCCGTGACCGGCCGCCCTCGACCTCGATGCCCTCGGCGATCTCCTGCAGCTCCTCGCGGCGGGTGGTGCCGCTGCCGTTGTCGGCGCTGCCCAGCTCCGCCATACCCTCGACCTCCTCGCGCCCCGACTCGCCCAACTCGGTGGAGAGCAGCCACAGTCCGAGGTCGGTGTTGTCGGGGAACAGCGACAGCCCCAGCATGGCGGCGTCACGGGTGACCTCCAGGCGGGTGCCGCCGCCGTCGATGCCGGCCCGCATGGGCGCCGACACGTCGGCGAGCACGAGCGAGCGCGAAGGCATGGACAGCCGGTTCCAGTCCTCGACCGAGGACAGCAGCGCGTCGCCGGTCAGCTCCCCGTGGGTCTCGGGCCGCTCGGCGACGACACCGGTGCCCGCGCGCAGCGCGGCCGGGGCCGAACCGCCGGGCTCGCGGAAGCCCATCTCGCGCAGCCGCTCGCGGTAGGGGTCGGTGCGCAGGATCCGCCACAGGTCCTCGGCCGCGCTGCGCATGCCGGGATCGTCGCTGGTCGCCACGAAGGGGTAGTCCAGGCTCACCGTTCCCTCCCGGGGATACAGCGCCTGCAGCGAAGTGGCGGGACCGGCGTCGTTATAGGCGAACACGGCCTGCTCGGGCAGCACGGAAAGGGGTGCGGGGCCGGCGGGCACCGGATAGACCGCCGCGGGATCGACCTCGCCGAAGGCCGTGTCGGGCTGGGCGTCGCGCACGAACCCGGTCATGGCGGTATCGGCGGCGTCGCCCGTGCCCAGGTGGCTGCGGATCGCGTGCATCACCGCCATGCCGGCGGCGCCGCGGTTGGGATCGACCATCACCAGCGGACGCTCGCCGGGGCGCTCTTCGGGCATCAGCATCTCCCAGTGCGCGGCGGAGGGCTCGGGCAGCCCGGGGGTGTCCCGCGGTGCGGCGATGACGACGGGTGTGGAGGCCAGCGAGCGCGGGTCGGTCTCGATCGTGCGCGCCCCCGCCTCGGAGACGCGGGCCAGTTCGATCCACGCCGAGGACTCTGGCACCCACACGTCGGGCGCGACCGCGGAACCGCCGGTACGCCCGCCCGAGAGCTCGGTCATCACGCGGTGCGGCGGCACCTCGGCGGCCTGGGCGAAGACGCAGTCCCCCGCGTACTCGCGGGTGTCTTCGTTGAACCGGTCGGCGGCCTGCTGCAGCACCGGCGCTATGCTCAGCGCCGCGGCGACGCGCAGGTAGCGCGTCTCGCCGCAGCCGGAGAAGCGCACGGCGACCGGGACCGCCACGCTGACCAGGGCGATCAGCACGAGGGCCGCGGCGGTGAACCCCAGCGGGGAGCGCAGTGCGGTGCGGGTGCGCGAGGGCAGGCGGTGTCGGCCGTTGGGCACGTGGTCTCCGGGGGGTGCAGCGGGTGGCTTGGCCGTGACCCTACTGGTAGGTAACGCGGGTGAGAAGTGCCACGTTCCAGGAGGGATCGAACCGAACGCCCGTCGTCGCCACTCATACCGGGCATGGCTAGTATGCGTACTCGATCCAGACCGGTATCTTCCGGTATGCGCACCTGTGCGGCCGGATCCCTGTGGGTCGCCGAGGCGCCGGGATGCCGCATCCCCGGTGCGAAGGGCGCTATCGGGGGTATCGCGGAAATCAGGGACGGCGAGGAATCTTTTCCCGTCGTAGCTCTGCGTAGTAAGTCGACTTCCTAGAGTGGCGGCTATGGTGAAGGTGAACCCCCGCCGGGGCCTGCTCGGTTCGATCGGAACCGCGGTCCTCGGCTCCCTCTGCCTCGGCGGAGCCCTTTCCTACGGCGTCGCCGTCGGAGGCTCCCTGCTGGCCCCCGAGCCCGCGCCGACGGCGGAATCCGCGGTCAACGCGGTCAGCGGCGTCGACTCCTCGCCGGACGCGCCCGTGGGCCGGCTCCGCATCCACGTCGTCGACCAGGGCCGCGCCTACGTGCAGAACCTCACCTGCGAGGGCGACCCCGGCACCGACCCCGCCGCCTGCGCCGAGATCGCCGAGGCGGCCGTCGAGTGGGGCGGCGCGGGCGCCTCCGACAACCCCTTCGCCGAGGTCGCCGAGAACGCGGTGTGCACGGAGAGGGAGTACGGTCCCCAGGAGGCGGTCATCACCGGAACCTGGGAGGGCGAGACGATCGACACGCGGGTGGACCGGTCCGACTCCTGCCAGGAGGCGCGCTGGCAGCGCCTGCGCCCGGTGACAGCGCCCCTGGGCTGACCCCGCCGCGGCCAGCCGGCGGCGAAGGCACCGGCGCCGTGCTCCGATAATCGGTGCACATGGACGTCATCGAGGTGCCCGATCCCGGCGACGCGCGCCTGGCCGACTACTTCCGGCTGCGCGACGTCAACCTGCGCAAGAGCATCGAGACCGAGCACGGGCTGTTCATGGCCGAGGGCGAGAAGGTCATCCGGCGAGCCCTGCACGCCGGCTACAGCCCCCGCTCGCTGCTGCTGACCCGGCGCCGCCTGGAGGCCCTATCCGGCCTCGCCGCGGCCGTCGACGCCCCCGTCTACGTCGTCGACGACGCGGTGGCCGAGCAGCTGACCGGCTTCGACGTGCACCGCGGCGCGCTCGCCTCCTTCCACCGCCGCCCGCTGCCCGCGGTCGAGGAGGTGCTGCGCGGCGCCCGCCGCGTCGTCGTGCTGGAGGACGTGCTCGACCACACCAACGTCGGCGCGATCTTCCGCAGCGCAGCGGGTCTGGGCCTCGACGCCGTACTCCTCGCCCCCCGCTGCGCCGACCCCCTCTACCGCCGGTCGGTCAAGGTCTCCATGGGCGCGGTGTTCGCCCAGCCCTACAGCCGCCTCGACGACTGGTACGGCGGCCTCGAAGCGCTGCGCGAGCGAGGGTTCCAGCTGCTCGCGCTCACCCCCGGCGCCGCCGCCGAACCGCTGCCGGACGCGCTCGCCCGCATCGGCTCCGCACCGGTGGCGCTGATGTTCGGCAGCGAGGGCGACGGCCTGTCCTCGCACTGGCTGGAGCAGGCCGACTCCGGCGTGCGCATCCCGATGGCCGGACGCGAGGTCGACTCCCTCAACGTCACCGCGGCCGCCGCCATCGCCTGCTACGAGCTGGTGCGGCCGCCGACGGGCGGGTGAGCCGGTCCGGTGGGCCGGGCCCCGCGCCGCCGCCCGCGGAGGTGCGGGTGCTACAAGTGGGCTGCGGGGGTGACCGGCCGCCGGAGATGCGGACCCGCGAACCGGACGACGGACGGGAATCGGACGAAAGAGAAGAGGGCGAGACATGGCCGACCGCGTGCTGGTGCCCTGGGCGCAGAACCTGGAGAACGCGCCGGCGGGGATCGCCGGAGACGTCTTCGCGGGTGACGGAGAACCCGCCGCCGACCTGTCCCGGGTCGGCTTCTACGTGGTCCCCTACGGTCGCGGCCAGCGCCTGGAGCTGATGGAGCACATGCCGGGCCTGCGCGCCGTCCAGTTGCTGACCGCCGGTTACGAGCGGGCGCTGGACCACCTGCCCCCGGGTGTCGAACTGTGCAACGGCCGCGGCTTGCACGACGCGAGCACCGCCGAACACGCCTTGGCGCTCGTCCTCGCCGCGCAGCGCGAACTGCCGCGCTGGGCCGGCGACCAGGCCGCGCACCGCTGGGAGCCCCACTACACGCGCTCGCTGGCGGACTCGCGGGTGCTGATCGCGGGCTACGGCAGCATCGGCGAGGCCCTGGAGGCGCGGCTGGTGCCCAACGAGTGCGACGTGGTGCGCGTGGCCCGCACGGCACGCCCCGAGCAGGGGGTCCACGGCATCGGCAAGCTGCACGACCTGCTGCCCGGCGCCTCGATCGTGGTGCTGACCGCGCCGCACACGCCCGAGACCGAGGGCCTGATCGGTGCCGCTGAGCTGGCGCTGCTGCCCGACGACGCCCTGGTGGTCAACGTGGGCCGCGGGCCGCTGCTCGACACCGCCGCGCTGCTGGCGGAGAAGGGGCGCGTGCGTGCCGCCCTGGACGTCACCGACCCCGAGCCGCTGCCCGCCGGCCACCCGCTGTGGGAGGCCCCCGGCGTCTACATCACTCCGCACGTCGCCGGCGGATCCGACACCTTCTACCCGCGCGCCCGCCGGTTCGTCGACGAGCAGCTGCGGCGCTGGGCCGCCGGCGAGCCGCTGGCCAACGTGGTGCGCTCCGGAGACTGAGTCCCCGTGGGCGCCCCCGTGGTGGGTCCTGCCTATCCGGAAAAGAGCTGGCGCGGCGTGCGCAATCCCCCGCGGCGCCGCACCTACCGGCTCCGACGGGCGCACGTCGAGTGGGAAACGTCCCTGCCGTAGAGCAGACTGCAGGTATGCGCATCGCGGCGGTAGCTGAGGCCGAAGGCGGCGGGCGCCTGCGCGAACTCGCTGAGGAGGGCCCGCGCTCCCGCGGCGCCGTGTGGCGGGTGGGCGACCTCGCCGGGGCCGTGGCCGACCACGAGCACCGCGGCGAACACGGCCCGCAGGCGGAGCCCCGCCGCTGGATCTTCGCCGACACCGCCGAGATCTACCCGGCGCTGCTGGACCGCGGCGTGCGCATCGCCCGCTGCCACGACACCACGCTGGTCGAGGCGCTGCTGATGGCCCACGCGGGCCGCTTCGGCGAGCCGCACGCGCTGGGAGCGGCCTGGGCGCGCCTGCACGGCCGCGACGTCCCGGCCGACCCCGCACCCGCGTCGGGCGAGGGCGCCGAGCCGCAGCCCGCACTGTTCGAACCCGACCGCTCCACCCTGCCGCCCGACGCCGACCCGCTCGACGCGCTCGCCGAGGTCTACGCCGACCAGCAGCACCGCATCGCCGCACTGCCCCACCCCGGGCGCTTCGCGCTGCTGGCGGCGGTGGAGTCCGCCGGTGCGCTGGCCGCGGCCGAGATGGCCCAGGCCGGGGTGCCCTGGCGCGCCGACGTCCACGACGCGGTCCTCACCGAGCACCTCGGTCCCCGGCCGCCCGCCGGTACCCGCCCGCCCGTGCTGGCCGACCTCGCCGAGCAGATCTCCGCGGCCTTCGGCCGCAGCGTCAACCCCGACTCCCCGGCGCAGCTGCTGCGGGCGTTCGAGGCCGTCGGCCACCCCGTGCCCTCCACCCGCTCCTGGGTGCTGCAGCGCGTCGACCACCCCGGGGTGCCGCTGCTGCTGCGCTACAAGGAGCTTGCGCGGCTGCACTCGGCACACGGATGGGCCTGGCTGGACACCTGGGTCTCCCGCGGCCGGTTCCGGCCGGACTACGTCGTGGGCGGCGTCGTCTCGGGCCGCTGGGCCACCCGCGGAGGCGGTGCCCTGCAGATTCCCAAAGCGGTGCGCCGCGCCGTGGTCGCCGACCCCGACTGGACCCTCGTCTGCGCCGACGCCGGGCAGCTGGAGCCGCGCATCCTGGCCGCGGTCTCCGGCGACTCCGGATTGGCCGCGGCGGCCGGCAGCGACGACCTCTACGCCCGCCTGGCCGGCTCGTTCGGCGGCGACCGCGGCCGCGCGAAGATCGCCCTGCTCGCCGCCATGTACGGGCAGACCAGCGGCGACGCCGCGGCGCTGCTGCCGCGGATGCGCCGCCACTACCCGCGCGCGGTCGGCTACGTCGACGCCGCCGCACGCGCGGGCGAGGAGGGGCGGCTCGTCCGCTCCTGGTTGGGGCGCACCTGCCCGCCCCCGGCCTGGTCCCCGGACCCCGCGGACGACGGCGGGGACCGCAGCGAGCGCGCAGCGCGCGACCGCGGCCGGTTCACCCGGAACTTCGTCATCCAGGCCACGGCCGCCGAATGGGCGCTGGTGCTCATGGCCGCCGTGCGCCGCGGCCTGGCGGGTCTCGACACCTCGCGGGGGTCGGCGCGCATGGTGTTCTTCCAGCACGACGAACTCGTGCTGCACGTGCCCCGCGCGCTCGCCGGAGACGTCACCGCGATCCTGCGCGGCGCCGCCGACGAGGCCGCGGCGCTGATGTTCGGCGGCACCCCGGTGCGCTTCCCGCTCGACATCGCCGTCGTCGACCGCTACGCCGACGCCTGAGCCGCCCGCGCGGGTCGGCGAAACGCCGCGGAAATCGTTGTGCGGTCCTTGTGCGGCGCTGACCTCCCGGAAGGCTCGGACACACGCGCCGTTCACGTTTCGGACGCTTGAAATCGGCACCGGGGGAACATCATGCTTGTAGCCGATCGAAGGGTCGGCGCAACCCAGGGTCAGTGCGCCACAGCAGGAGAGCGGGGTATACGTGCGTCATCGGTGGAGATCGTGCGCTGGGACGACCGCGGCGTTCGCGGTGGCGTTCACCGCTTTCGGAGCCCCTCCGGCCTGGGCCGCGCCCTCGCCCGACGTCCAGGCGCGTCCGCCCATCGCCGAGCAGATGGCCGACGCCGACGCTGCCGCCGCGCCGCAGCAGAGCCGGCCCGCGTCCGCCTCGACAGGTGAGTCCGCGGCCGGCGAATCCTCCCCGGCGGCCGACGAGTCCTCGTCCCCGCCGGTGGGCGACACCGGTGAGCTGGCAGGCGACGTGCAGGTCGCCGGCTTCGACGAGGCGCGCTCCCGCGAGTACTTCGCGGTGATGCCCGAATCCATCCCGCGCAAGAGCATCGACAAGGTCCGCGGGCTCGACCGTGTCGAGTCGGTCGAGGTCGTCGACGCGGCGCAGGTGGGCGTCGACGGCGAGAGCACCGCAGTCCTCGGCGTCGACCCCGCCGAATTCCGCAACTACGCCCCCGAGCCGTCCGCGAAGTCCGACGAGATCTGGCAGGGCATCGCCGAGGGCCGCGTCGCCCTCTCCGACGAGGCCGGCAAGCAGCGCGAGATCGACGTGGGCAGCCGCGTCGACCTGGCCGGGGCCAAGGGCGAGCTCACCCGGGAGGTGTGGACGCACGCCACCTCCGGCGTCGCCGGGATCGACGCGCTCATCTCCCGGGGCCTGGCCGAGGAGCTGGGTTTCCCGCGCGGCAACGCGATCATCGTCTCGGCGCCCGACGCCGACATGTGGGAACTGCAGGACGACCTGCAGGAGGCGCTGGGCGACGACGCGTCGCTGCAGCTCCTCGCCGAGGACCCCGAGCCGCGGCCCTCCGGAGCCCCGGGCGAGGAGGTGGGCTCCTCCACGGTCGAGACCGCGATCGAGGCCGCCAAGACCCGCATCGGCGTGCCCTACGTGTGGGGCGGCGAGTCGATGGCCGAGGGCGGCTACGACTGCTCCGGGCTCGTGCAGTGGGCCTTCAAGCAGGCGGGCGTGTCGATTCCGCGCGTCACCCACGACCAGTGGTTCGCCGGCGAGCAGCTCGACTACTCCCAGGCGCGCCGCGGCGACCTGATCTTCTGGCGCAACGACCCGACGGCGCCCGACTACATCTCCCACGTCGCCATCTACCTGGGCGACGGGCGCATGCTGGAGTCGCCCCGGACCGGACTGGACGTGCGTACCACCGACGTCCGCTTCGACAACATGGCCGGCGTCGTCCGCGTCCACGGCTGACACCGGGACCGCCCACGGCCCTCGCGGCGCGGCGCTGCCGGGCGTTCCGGCCGCGGTGCCTGTGCCCCGGCCGTGCGCCGCCCGCGGTGCGGCACTGAGCCGCCGTGTGCGTGCGCGGGGGCGCTTCGGGGGTGGTCCCCCGTCGGGGCCTGAGGCGGTCGGCCCCGCAGCGGTCCGCTGCGGCGCTGTGCGGACCGTTTCCATCCGTCCACCCGCGGTGTCCGGAAACGATGAAGGGGCGGCGCCGCGCCGGCACCGCCCCTTCGCTCCTGTCGGTCGAGACCAGCCGGGAGGGGGTGGCTGGGCTCCACAGGAGAGGGCGCAGGGCAAGTCACTGAGGGAGGGGGAGCCAGCGAAACCAGCCCTGCCTGTGGCCCATATGTACGACGGCGGTGAATTGCTGCGGCCGCCATCGACTTCCGGATCAAGGTAAGCAGTGCCCGGCCGTTTTGGCAAGAGCCGAGTTCAGCACCGCCTGAGCCCGTAACCGGCGCGAAAAAACTGCATTTCAAGGGTATTTCGCCCTTAATGCGCCAGACGGACACTTCGCCGTCGAAGGTGGGTAGGAGTAGCGGTACAGGCGCGGCCGATGCCCATATCCGGCAGGGGTGGGGGCAGCGGGGAGCGGGACCGCACGGTCGCACCGCACGGGAGGAGGGGCGATGGAGCTGTACGGCGGAAGGCCCGAGGACACGGTACCGCGGCGCTCCTGCGGCGCATCGGCGGCCGGGCCGCCCCTGCGCGGGCGGGGCGCGGGGGAACGCCCTGACGGGGTCTGGCCGAGCGGCACCGGCGCGTGCGGGGCCTACCGCGCCTACGACGCGGCGGACGGCGGCTACGGCGCCCTGGCGCTGACCGAGGAGGAGACGGCCGCGCAGATCCTGCTGCGCGGCCTCGTCGACGACGCGGGCCTGTGCCCGCCCGGCGCCCGGCACGTGCGCTCGGCGGGTTCCGCATCGCCGGACGCCCGGCCCCTGCGCATGGTGCAGGCGGTCGAACGGCACCGCTCGGACCGCATCGTGGGCCACCCCATGCTGGCGCACCGCCTGCTCTGCCCGGCCAGCCGGTGGCCCGACCTGCTCCGGCGGCTCGACGGCAGCTGGCCCGTCGATGTGGCGCTCCTGCTGGACACCGACGCCGGGCGCGCGGGCGAGCTCCCCGAACGCGACCCGCGCGTGCGGGTGGCCCACTACGAGACCCGGGCGCGCCCCGACGACCTGCGCCTGGTGGCCGAACTCTTCCGCAGCGGCGACATCGGGGTGGCGGGCAGAGTCGTCTACTTCGAGCCCGCCCGCGAACCCGGCTGGCTCGACGCCGTCGACATCCTCAGCGGCGCCCGCCCCCTGGGCGCCAAGCTCCGCTGCGGCGGTCCGCGGTTCGAACTCGTCCCCGGAGTCCGCGAGATCGGCGCCTTCATCACCGCCTGCGTGGAGCGCGACGTCCCCTTCGTCGTCACGGCCGGGCTGCACCAGGCGGCGGGCGACACCGATCCGCTTACGCGAGCGCCCCGGTACGGGTATCTGAACCTGCTGCTGGCCACCGCAGCCGTCGTCGAGGGCGACCACGACGACGTCGCCGACCTGCTCTCCTGCACCGACGCCGAGCAGCTCGCGCGGTTGGCGCAGCGCCTGCATCCGGTGACTGCGCTGCGGACCCGGGAGCTGCTCGTCGGCTACGCCTCGCGCAGCACCGGCGACCCGCTCCGCGAAGCGGCCGCCCTGGGGCTGCTGGGCGCCTGGGAGGTGTGAACCCGCGAGCCGCCGTGGCACTCGCGGCAGCGGCGGCCCCGGCGCGTCCGCGGCGAGGGACGAGGAGGACCGTGCAGACGACCTGGGTGCCCGGAGCCGACGCTTCGGGCTACGGAGCAGACAACCTGCCCTACGGCGTGTTCGCGCCTCCCGGTTCCCCGCCGCGGGTGGGTGTGCGCGTCGGCGAATGGGTGCTCGACCTCGCCGGTGCACTGGGCGACCCGGCGTTCGACGCGCCGACCCTGAGCCCCTTCATGGCGCGCGGCTCCACGGCCTGGCGCGCCACCCGGGCGAAGGTGAGCGGGATGCTGGGAGCCGAGAAGGGCCGTGCGGCGGCCGAACCCCACCTGGTCCCGTTGTCCCGGGTCGAGCTGCTGCAGCCGTTCGACGTCGCCGACTACGTCGTGTTCCAGGGGGCCGCGGAGCACGCCGCCTGTGAATACTCCCTGCTCAGGCCGGGGGCCGCGCTGCCCGAGGCGTGGTACCTCCAGCCCGCCGGCCGGCACGGCAGGGCGGGAGCGGTGGCGGTCTCCGGTACCGGGATCAGGCGCCCGGTCGGGCAGCTCGCGGCGCCCGGAGAGGACCCGGTCCTCGGGTGCAGCGAGTGGGTGGACGTGGAGGCGCAGCTGGGCTTCGTGGTGGGGGTGCCGACGTCGCCGGGGCGCACCGTGCCCGTCGGCGACTTCGCCGAGCACGTGTTCGGCGTTGTGCTAGTACAGGACTGGAGTGCCCGCGACATCGAGGAGTGGGAGAGCGCTCCGCTCGGCCCGCTCGCCGGGGCCTCGTTCGCCGCCTCCGTCTCGCCCTGGGTGGTGCCGACGGACGCGTTGGGCGCGGCGCGGTTCTCCGGCCGCGAGCAGGCGCCGGAACCGATGGCGCACCTGAGGAGGGCGGCCGACTGGGGGCTGCGGATCGGGCTGGAGTTCGCCGTCAACGGCGGGATCGTCTCGCGGCCGCCGGGCGCGCTGCTGTACTGGACGCCCGACCAGCTGCTCGCCCACCTCACCGGCAACGGCGCGGCGCTGCGCACGGGGGACCTGTTCACGTCGGGCGCCGTCTCGGGCGGCGAGCCCGGGGAGGGCGGCAGCCTGCTGGAGCTGACCGCAGGCGGCAAGGAGCCGCTGCGGCTGGCCGACGGATCCGTGCGCTCCTCCATCGCCGACGGCGACAGGGTCGACGTGGGCGCCTGGGCGCGGGGGATGGGCGGCGGACTCATCCGGCTGGGCGAGGTCGGCGCCCCGCTGCGCCCCGCGGCCGGCTGACCGGTGGGCCGGCTGACCGGCAGGCCGGGCAGCGCTGTGCCCGCGGGCGAGCGGACTCGCAAGCGCCGGCGGCGGGGACCCCCGCCGCTCGGACGGCGGCCGCCGGGCCGGATGCCCGGTGGCCGCCGGTTTCCCCGGGACGCGTTCAAGCCCCGGCGATCGGACCTGACCGGCCCTACATGTCGGCCCTACCTGCGCACCGAGAGGTCCGGCAGCACCCATGGGAGCGTCTCCCACAGGCCCGGCGCACCCTCGCCGGAGCCGTCGGCTTCCTCGGTCCCGCCGTCACGGGTTCCGTCCCCGGCGCCGCCGGTGTCCGAGTCCCCGGCGCCGTCGGACTGCTGCTGCGGCACCTGCTGCTGGGCGCCGGCCTCGCCGGAGGCATCGGAGGCATCGGAGCGCTCCTGCAGCTCGGCCATCATCCGTTCGACCCGGCTCGGCTGGACCTCGAAGCGGGCGGCGCAGATGCGGGCCGCCTCCCCGCGGGTGTCGGTGCCGACGCTCCGCCACAGTTCGAGCAGTTCGTCGCCGTCCTCGGCGATCGATGCGGGCTTTTCCGCGGATTCCTGCGGCCGCAGCTCCTCCGCCAGGCAGGTGCGTACGTCCATCAGCGACACGCCCGGCACGAAGCTGCCCTCGGTACTCAGGGCGTCCTCGGCCTCCGGGACGCTCCCGCCGAGGCCGCCGGGCACCTCGGCACCCGAGGTGCCGGCGGTCTCCCCGGTCTCCCCGGTCTCCCCGGTCTCCCCGGTCTCCCCGGACTCCCCGGGAGTGCCGCCCTGCTCCTCGCCGGTCCCCGGCACCTCCTCGGGAACGTCGGTACCCGCGCCGGGGACCTCCTCCGGGACGCCGTTCCCGGCGTCGGGGGCGGGGTCTTCCGCGCTCTCCTGCCCCTGCTGCGGGCCCTGGCCGGGCGTACCGGCGTCCTCCGAGCCCTGCTGCTGGCCGACGGGCTCGGCTCCGGCGGGGGCCTCAGGAGCCTCGGGGTTCTCCTGGGCCGGCTGCTCGGCATCCCCGGCCGCGGCCTCGGAACCGGCGGACTCCTCCTGCTCGGCGGTGTCCTCACCGCCCGGCTGCCCGGAGCCTCCGGTCTCGCCGGCATCCCCGGAGCCTTCAGACGTCCCGGAGCCTTCGGACTCCCCGGCCGCCGCGCGCTGCTGCACTCCCTCGGCGAAGGCGACCAGCTCGTCGGACTCCCAGCGGTCGGGCTGGAGGTAGGCGGCGACGCCCACGCCGCGCTCGGGCGTCCAGAACAGGTCGCCGGTCTTCTCCGACAGGTAGGCCGCGGACCCGTTGTTCTCGGTCTTCTGCAGCGCTTCGTCGCCCAGGTGGTCGAACCGGGACTCCCGCAGGTCGCCGAGGCCGGTGATCTCCGCAGAGCGGACGACCGTGATCCGTCCGTAGACCGCGTCGGTCCCCTGGACCCAGGAGATCTGCGAGGCGCGCTCCCCGCCGCTGCCGGTGTTGGACCGGGCGTGGATGCCGAACCGGTCGAGACCCGGCGGCAGGTAGTCGATCTCGAAACCGTCGATCGAGTAGGTGGACGCCTGCTGCCGGACCTGCGGCCAGGCGAGCGGTCCGTCGTCGGGTCTGTCGTGGTGTCTGCCGTCCGCCGCCGCCGGGCCCCCGGTCGCCACCAGCACGGCGGCGGACACGGTGGCGGCACCGGCGAGGGCGATCCATCGCTTCTGGTGCTTGCGCATGCTCCGACCTCCTCCATCCAACTACCAGGCACATGTCCGGTGGATCTGGCGCCGATCCAGAGGCCACCACTCAATAAAGTCGCACATCGGGTGATCATTCGCTCACAATGTGTAGTAGGCGTGTCGGGTGCGTCATATCCGTGCGCTGTGCCGCGCAGGTGAGTTTCGCGACGCCTCGCCCATGGGCGGCTTCCGCGACATCCGGCGGCAACCGTCCGCGATTGGGATAGGCCGGTCAGCGGTGTTCCGGCGGTGGGGGAGGCTGGGAGCGGTCCGCTGTGACGAGGGCGGCATGGGTCTGCTGTGCGGCCTTGTTGGTCTGCCGGGGTGCGGGCGGTCTTGCGGAAAAGCGGCGGCGAGGGCGGCGGGTGGCCGGGCCCGCGGTCGTCGGGTCGGGTGCTCGCCGGTGGCGGCGGCCGGCGGGGCATGGTCGGGTCTGCTGTGCGGCCTTATTGGTCTGCCGGGGTGCGGGTGGTCTTACGGAAAAGCGGCGGCGAGGACGGCGAAGGGCTGGGCCCGTGCCCAACGGGTCGGGTGCTCGCCGGTGGCCCGCCCGGCGGGGCGGCGAGGGCGGCGAAGGGCTGGGCCCGCGGGCGTCGGGTCCGGTGCCCGCCGGTGGCGGCGGCCGACGGGGGCGGCGAGGGCGCGGGGGTGCCGGGAGGTGCTCGCGGGCCCGTTATGGCGCAGGGCGGCGCGACGATCGTGCCCGTATGACGAGATCCAGCGGCGTTCTTTGGGAATTCGGCCACGATCGCCACGACCTCCGCGGCCGACTTCGGCACGTCGGACATAGCGGGCGCGGGGACTGGCAGGTGCCGCCGCCGTGTTCCGGCCGGGCCCGCGCCGGCCGGAGGCCGCGCGGCGGGGCGCGGTCGCGGGCGCTCGCACGCCCTCGGTGGTGCGCCGGATCGGGGGTCGGGGGCGACGACGCGTCGCTCGTTGCGCCCGGGCGTCGCCTCCGGGTGCTGCACCCGCCGATGGGGTGGACTTTTGGGGGCCTATGCCCGTTTTGCGGGCGGCCTCGGCGGGCGCGGCGGCCACGAGACGCACGAAAAGTTGACTTCGGGGCTGTTTTCGCGCCATTCGGCGCGCTTCGTGTGCCGTCGCCGCCGCGGCGCGAGTGCGGGCCCACCGGGAATTCGGGCGTTGGCGGGCAAAACACCCCGCAGTTTTTCGTATCGTGGAATGACGGTGCGAGGGTGGTGCCTCGGGGTGGCGCCGAGGCGGGTGCCGTCGCACGTACGTGCATCTCGTGGCCCCGATCCGGCCGCATGACCGCCGCCGGGAGCCCCGCATCAGGCCCCGCCGACAACCGGGCGGTGGCGCGCCGGGCTCGACCACACGCGGCCGGGGCCGGTGGCCACCGCCCCGACCACCTTAGGCCCGGCGCCGTCGGCGTCGTCGCCGCCCTTCGTCGGCCGCCGTCACCGGCGAGCACCCGGCCCGGTGGGCGCAGGCGCCACCCCGCAGTGCCCTCGCCGCCTTCGTCGGCCGCCGCCACCGGCGAGCATCCGGCCCGGTGGGCGCAGGCCCGGCCCTGCGCCGCCTTCGCCGCCGCCTTCCCGTGAGGCCACCCGCCACCCGGCAGACCGAGAAGACCGCACAGCGGACCCGAGCCGCCCGGCGCCGGCCGGACCAGCGCCGACCGGACTGTGGGAACGGCCGCTGGCCTGGGGTATCGCTCTTGCCCTTTCTTGGCTTTCTTTTGGCTGCTAGATGCCCCTATGGCACGATGTCAAGGGACCTCTGGCACAGCCGCGCCGGTAGGCGTTGCCGGAAGCGGCCAGGAGTCGGCCACCGCCCGCGGCGCCGCGCGAAGACGATCGGCGCCGGCGCGTGGCCCTCGACCACCGAATGCGAAGGAGTGAGCATGGCAGGCGTGCGCGCGGCAGAGGCGGCGGTGCCGCCGCCGGTCGGCGGTTCGGAGTCCCCTGTCCTGATGGCGCAGGGCGGCCCCGTCGTCGAGTGGCTCTCGGCGAACTCGGGAGCCTTCATCTCCGGCGCGATCCAGATCGTGCTGGTCCTGGTCATCGCCCTGATCCTGCGAGCGGTCGCCGGGCGGCTCATCGACCACGCCATCAAGCGGATGATGGCCTCTCACCAGCGCATCGGCAGCGGTCGGCTGGGCAAGGGGGTGCTGGCCAAGGCCAACGGCTCCAAGAACGAGCGCCAGCAGCAGCGGGCCGACACGATCAGCTCGGTGCTGCGCAGTGTCGCCTCGGTGGTGATCATCGGCGTCGCGGTCGTCATGGTCCTGGGTGAGCTGGGCATCAACCTCGGCCCCATCCTGATGAGCGCGGGCGTGCTCGGCCTGGCGATCGGTTTCGGCGCGCAGAGCCTCGTGCAGGACTTCCTCTCCGGTGTGTTCATGCTGATGGAGGACCAGTACGGCGTCGGCGACGTCGTGGACGTCGGCGACGCGGTGGGCACCGTGGAGGAGGTCACCCTTCGCATCACCAAGATCCGCGACCTCAACGGCGGCCTGTGGTACGTCCGCAACGGCGAGATCGTGCGGGTGTGCAACATGAACCAGGACTGGGCCAACGCGGTCGTGGAGATCCCGCTGGACGCATCGGTGGACATGGGGCACGCCACCGCGGTCGTCGAGCGCAGCCTGGACGCGTTCGCCGAGCTCCCCGAGCAGTCCGAGAAGCTGCTGGAGCGCCCCGACTCCAACGGTGTGGTCGGCATCGCCAACGGCGCCGTCACCATCCGCGTCATAGCCAAGACCAAGCCCGGCGACCAGTGGGCGCTGGGCCGCGACCTGCGCGGCCACCTCAAGCGCGACTTCGACGAGGCGAACATCCGGCTCGCCTACCCCATGCCCCTCAACGCCGCCGGAAGCTCCTGAAGCTCCGGGACCGCCCGGACCCGGCTACGCGGGCCGCCCGGCCACTCCCGGGCGGCGCTGCCACGGTCGGGGTCCGGTCGGCGGGCGGTACTCCACACCCAGCGCGTCCAGGCGCGCCAGGTGGCCCTCCAGGCGCGGCAGGAACTCCGCGTAGTCCCGCGGGCCGGACGACCATACCTGCTCGGCGAAGGCCGACAGCCGCGGGAAGACCATGTAGTCCACCGCGCGCGGACTGTCCATGTGCTCGGTCCAGACGTTGACCTGGGCGCCGAGGACCCGCTCGGCCTCGGCGCCGGCCAGCTCGGCCGGGACGGGCTCGCTCGCATACACGTCGGCGGTACTCAGCACGGTGCCGACCGGAACGGGCTCGTCGTCGCCGGACGCCTGGCGGTAGTCCAGGTAGGAGGTGTCGGTCGGGCACATCACCACGTCGTGGCCCGCCCGCGCGGCGGCGATTCCGCCCTCGGTGCCGCGCCACGACATCACCGTCGCCCCGGACGCCAGGCCGCCCTCCAGGATCTCGTCCCAGCCCAGCAGGCGCCGGCCGCGTTCGGCGAGGTAGGCGTCGAACTGCCGGATGAACCAGCTCTGCAGCTCGTCCTCGTCGGCCAGGCCCTCCTCGCGGATGCGCTGCCGGGCGGTCTCGCTGGCCCGCCACTGCTCCTTGGGGCACTCGTCGCCGCCCACGCACACGTACGTGCTCGGGAACAGCTCCAGGATCTCGTCGAACACGCCGCGGTAGAAGTCCAGCGTCGAATCGGCGACGTTGAGGACGTTCTCGATGATCCCCCAGTGCCGGGCGACCCCGACCGGATCGCCCTCGCCCAGTTCGGGGTAGGCGGCGATGGCGGCCTGCGAGTGGCCGGGAACGTCGATCTCGGGGACGACGGTGATGTGCCGGGCGGCGGCGTAGGCGACGATCTCGCGGATGTCGTCCTGGGTGTAGAAGCCGCCGTGGGGGCGGCCGTCGAAGGCGGGCGGCCGCGCGGCACCGATCTGGCTCTCCTCGCGCCAGGCGCCGACCTCCGTCAGGCGGGGGTAGCGCCGGATCTCCACGCGCCAGCCCTGGTCGTCGGTCAGGTGCAGGTGCAGCACGTTGAGCTTGTGCGCGGCGATCAGGTCGACGAACCGGAGCACGTCGTGCTTGGGCATGAAGTGCCGGCCCACGTCGAGCATGCATCCGCGCCAGCCGAAGCGCGGCCGGTCGGTGATGCGCACGCTGGGCAGCGTCCACCGCGTCTCGGCGGTCAGCGGCGCGCGGCGGTAGGCGGCCGGGGGCAGCAGCTGGCGCAGGGTCTGCGCACCGTAGAAGACCCCGGCGGGGTCGTGGCCGACGACCAGCGCGCCCTCGCCGTCGACGATGAGCCGGTAGCCCTCGCTCCCCAGACCGGCCGAGGGGTCCACACTCAGCCGGATCTGCGCGTTCTGCCCGTCGCCGCGGGCCAGCGGGAAACCGGTGGCCGCGCCCAGCTCCGCGCGCAGCCACGCCTCGGTGCCGCGAGCCGCGAAGTCGGCGTCGATCCTCGTCGACGCGGTCAGCACGAGGCCGTCATAGGAGCCGGTCGACAGTTCGGCCGGCCGCGGCACCAGCGATTCAGCGGGCACGGGAGCGCTCCATCCGGTCTAGACCAATAGCCCGACCATGGTGCCATGCCCCGGGCCCGCGCCCGCGGGCGCCCCGGACGCACGGCCTCGAAGCGGCCGGATCCGGCCACCGGGCCGGGTCGCTCAGCGGATCGGCGCGCCCGGCGGCGCACCGCCGGAATCAGGCGTCGTAGTAATCCTTGACGTGGGCCAGGTGCAGCCACGTCCGGGTGAGGCGGACGCCGGGGAGGCCGCGCAGGCGGTCGAAGGCCTCGTGCAGGGTGGTCGGCGAGGCCGCCGCGATCGTGCCGATCGCGTCCGCCGGGCCTAGGCAGCGGGCCAGGAAGCGGACGTCGTCGGTCTGGGCGACGCTCTCGGCCGCCGCGTCGGCGTCGTTCTCCAGCCGGGCGGCGAAGCCGCCGTGCACCGCCATGCCCGCGGCCGCGGGGTCCAGCAGGGCGGTCACGCGTACCGCTCCGCTCTCCAGCAGCCGCTTCACCCTGCTGCGCACCGCTCCGGCGGAGAGCCCGACGCGTCCGGCCATCTCGGCGAAGGACGACCGCCCGTCGGACTCCAGCAGACCGAGCAGCCGCCGGTCGGTCTCGTCCGGTGAGATGCGCGGCGGCGGGGCCGAACCGAGGTAGGGGTCCTTCAGCGTCCGGGTGTGCACCGCTGCCGCCGCCGTACTCACCCGCGGCAGTGCGCGCACGCCTTCGACCGCGGCGCTCAGCCGCTCCAGGTCGCCGGCCCGCACTTCGGCGCTGACGGGGTGGCGCCCGGTGGTGACCGACACGGACGCTACCGCGGGCAGGGCCGCCACGGCCGCGGCGGCGTCGGCGGCGGTGCCGCGCACGCCGATCGACAGGTGCGCGGACGCGCCCACACCGCGCACGGCGGGATGCAGCACGCCGACCACGCGCAGGGCGCCGCTGTCCAGCAGCCGCCGCACCCGCAGCCGGGCGGCCGCGCGCGAAAGGCCCACGCGCCCGGCCAGTGCCTCGAAGGCCAGCCTGCCGTCGGCGCGGAGTTCGTGCACGATCGCGGCGTCCACGGTGTCGAGCTGGAGCGTGCTTGCAGCGTTCACGGAACCTCCCTCGCTTCTCCCGATTGTCCCGCCCGGTGCTCTCGTCGGAGCGCCCCCGGGGCGGGGAAGCGGCGCCTCGTCGCGGTGGCGGACTTGACAACCGCTCGTCCGGGTAGGGGCCACTTCGAGGCCGAGTGCGGTCACCGACTCTTGACCGGATGTTTCCCCCGATTACCCGCCCCGCGGGGGACAGGACAGATCAAGGCGGTATCCAGGGGGAGAGGGCCCGTCGCGGCGGGCGGCGAGCCGGTTCGGCTCCGACGGGATCCGATCGGGCCGGTGCTTCGGCGCGGTCGGGACGCGAATGCGGCGGAGGGAGGCGCAAAGGCGCACCCGAACAGAGCGGTAGGGATGGCACTACCCGCATCCGGGTGGTGACTTCCTCGCTTCGCCGCAGGCTTTGTACTTGGCTTGGCGGTAGGACAGGAGGCGTCCCAGCGGCGCCCGAGGAGCCCTCGACGAATGGGGAGGCGCAGCGAGCGTGATCGTCTGGTCCGTACTCGTCGCCCTGGCAGGTGCGTTCTGCATGGCACTGGGGTCGGCGCTGCAGGAGCGCGACGCCGTGCGCGCACCGGGCCGCAGCGTGGCCCCCGTCGGCTTCCTCGTGCATCTCGCGCGGCGCCCGCGCTGGGTGCTGGGCACCGTGGGCGCGGGTGCGGGCGTCGCGCTGCACCTGGTGGCGCTCAGCGGAGCCCCGCTCACGATCATCCAGCCCATCGGCGTGACCGGCCTGCTGTTCGCGATCGTGCTCTCCGCCCTGTTCAACCGCCGCCGGGTGCGGCCCAACCAGATCGCCGCCGGCGCGGCCGTGATGGTCGGGCTGACCGGACTGCTGCTGCTGTTCCCGCACAGCGCGCAGACGCCGCAGATGTCGACGGGCACCGGCCTGATCCTGACCGGCAGCGTGCTTGCGCTGGGCTGCGCCGCCTATCTGGGGGCCCACTGGCTTCCGCCCACTCCGCGGGTGCTGCTGCTGGCCACCGTCGGCGGGGTCGCTCTGGGGACGACCTCGGCGCTGGCACGGGTGGTGGCCGCCAACACGGCGGCCGACGCGGCGGCGCTGCTCACCTGGCTGACACCGCTGTGCGTGCTGATCGCCGTCTTCGGCGGGCTGTTCCAGCAGAACGCCTATCGCACCGGCCACTTCGCCGCCGCCTACGCCACCCTGCTGGTCGTCGACCCGATCACCGGCGCGGGGATCGGTGCGCTGCTGCTGGGCGAAGGGCTGCCCGCCACGCCCGTCGCACAGCTGCTGGCCACCGCCGCGGCGCTGCTGGCCATCGGCGGCACCGTCGTCCTGGCGCTGGCCCGCAACCGCAACCCCGAGGCGATGCAGCCGGCCTCGGCCGAAGAACCTCCCGCAGCAAAGCCCGATCCCGCGGCCGCGGGCACCCGGGCATCCACGACCACGACCTCAGGAGAGTCCCGATGACCCCCTTGAGCCAACGCGCACCGCTCCGTACCGGCGCCCGGGAGGAGGCCGACGGCCACGACCGGCTCCGCGTCCTGATCGCGGCCGACACCTACCCGCCCGACGTCAACGGCGCCGCCTACTTCACCTACCGCCTGGCCACGGGCCTGGCCGCCCGAGGGCACGACGTCCACGTGGTCTGCGCGTCCCCGGTGGGCGAGCCGGGCGTCAGCGTGCGCGACGGCGTGACGATGCACCACCTGCGCTCGGCCTCGGTGCTGGTGCACGAGACCATGCGCACCACTGTGCCGATGGGTATCAACGGTCACCTGACCCGGTTGATCGACCGGCTGCGTCCGCACGTCGTGCACGCCCAGAGCCACTTCACCGCCAGCCGCGCGGCCATGTCTCGCGCCCGCATGGCGGGCGTCCCCGTCGTGCTGACCAACCACTTCATGCCGGACAACCTGTTCGCCCACGCCCACGTTCCCGCGCGGCTGCACAGCCTGGTGGGCGAGCTGGCCTGGCGCGACATGGTGCGGGTGGCCCACGCCGCCGACTACGTCACCACGCCCACCCGGCGCGCGGCCGATCTGCTGACGGAGAAGGGCTTCGGCCGCCCGGTAGAAGCCGTCTCCTGCGGCATCGACCTGGAGCGGTTCCACCCCCGTCCGGCCGAACGCGCCGCCGCCCGCGAGCGCTTCGGACTGCCCGACCGCGACACCGTGGCCTTCGTCGGGCGGCTCGACGAGGAGAAGCGCATCGACGACCTCATCCGGGCGCTGGCGCGGGTGGCGGAGCGCCGCGACGCGCAGCTGGCCCTCGTCGGCATCGGCCAGCGCGAGCAGGAGCTGCGCCGCCTCGCCGCCGAACTCGGGGTGGCCGACCGGGTGCACTTCCTCGGGTTCGTGCCCGACGCCGACCTCCCGCAGGTCTATGTCGCGGCCGACCTGTTCGCCATCGGCAGCGTCGCCGAACTGCAGAGCATCGCCACCCTGGAGGCCATGTCGACAGGCCTTCCGGTCGTGGCCGCCGACGCGCTCGCGCTGCCGCACCTGGTCTCTGCCGGGCACAACGGATACCTGTACACGCCCGGCGACATCGCGACGCTGGCCGAGCGCCTGCTGGCGGTGCTGGAGCCCGAGCGCGCCCGCACCGAAATGGGGGCCGCAAGCCGCGAGATCGCCCGGCGGCACGACCACCGCCGCTCGCTGGACCGGTTCACCGAGATCTACGGCGACGTCCGCCCCCGCGGTCTCGGCGGCCTGCGCCGCTCCCGTGCGCCGCTGAGCCCTCCGCGGCAGCGGACGCGCCGCCCCGTCATCGCCGCCTGACCCAACACGGAGCGCGTCCGGCTCGATCGGCGGGTCCAACCGCCGATTCCCGCACACTTCGAGATGTGCGCAATCGACGCGAAGCGCTCCAACGGTGCGGTTTGACTGCAGTAGGTGACTTTCCGCATTCTTTGCAGCACATAGCGGTGATACCGCGTCGGGCGACGGATAGACCCCCTGATGTGTGGTTCGTCGGGACAGGCCGGTCCAACGGTGCGGCACACATCCACGGTGTGGCCGCCCGGCTGCGGCGGGTCCAGCGCGAGGCCGACGAGTGCGAGGCCGCACTCGTCGGCCTGGAGCGCGCCCATGCCGACATCCAGCGCCGGGTGGAGGAGACCGAGGCCGAGCTGGAGGAGCTGCGCCGCCGGCGGATCGACGCCTACGAGCGTTTCTGGACCACCCGCGAACAGCGCGACCGCGCCCGCCACGTTTCCCGGCGGCTGCGTCGGCGGCTGCAGCGTCTGCACCGCCGCCTGCGCCCCTTCGACGGCTGCGTCGGCGACTGAGGACGGCCCCGCACCTCCTCACACCGCCTCGGCGCCGCCCAGAGCGTCGTCGAGCGTCCACTGCACCCGGGTCGCGGCCTCTTGGAGCGCGCGCAGCGTGGCCTCGATCGCCGGGCGGCGCATGCTGGTGGCGCGCACCACGGCGCGTACCTCGCGCGCCGGGGCCTCGGGCAGGCGCCGGAAGGTGAGCCCCGACGTGCCGGCCCCCAGCGCGAGCGCGGGCACCGCGGCGATACCGATCCCCCGTGCCACCAGGCTGAGGATGGTGCCCTGGCCCTGGAACTCCCAGGCGGCCGCGGGAGCCCCGCCCAAGGCGGCGAACAGCTTGTCGGTGCCGATGCGCGAGGGCTCTCCGCTCGGCGCGGCGATCCAGGGCTCGTCCAGCAGCCGGTGCAGTTCGACCGGCCGCCGGGTGTCGGCCAGCGGATGGTCGGTCGGCAGTGCCAGGACGAGGGGATCGTGTAGCAGGTGCAGGTGGCGGAGCTTGCCCGCCCCGCTTTCGGGGCGGCGCCCCGACCAGTCGTCGATCACCGCGATGTCCACCTCCGCGGAGGAGACCTGGCGTGCTCCGGCCTCACCGACGCTCTGCCGCAGCACCAGCTGCATGCCCTCGTGCCGGCGCAGGCTCTGCGCCAGCAGGGGGGCGAACGCGACCGCGGCCGTGGGGAACGCCGTCACGGTGACCGTCCCCACGGCGACGTCGCTCTGCGCCGCCAGCACCGACTCCGCGGCCTCGACCATGGCCAGGATCTGCTCGGCGTGCACGACCAGCAGGCGGCCGCTGTCGGTCAGCTCGGCGCTGCGCGCGGTACGGTCCAGCAGCGGCGTTCCCGCTTGGCGCTCCAGTGCCGACAGCTGCTGCGAGACCGCCGAAGGCGTGTAGCCCAGGGCCTCGGCGGTGCCGGCGATGGTGCCCTGCTCCGCGAACTCCTTGAGTAGTTGCAGCCTCCGCAGATCAAGCATAAGGACATCTTACTCTCTGCATCGCAAAGAGCCGCTTGTGGTGATGGACGGAAGTGGGCAGGGTGAACTGTGGAACCGGGTGCACACGCACCACGGCACCCACTTACGCGACTCGCACCTATGCGGAGCTGATCACTTCATGTCTGTCACCGTGTCCGCGACCCTCGCCGTTAACGAGGCACTCGCCGAGAAGCGGCGCCGCGGGCTTCCCGTACTGCCGCTGGGATTCGGCGAGGCGGGATTACCCGTACACCCCGCCATGCGGGAGGCCCTGGCCGCGGGAGGTGACAAGAACGCCTACGGGCCCGTCGCCGGAGCCGCCGAACTGCGCGACGCCGCCGCCGGATACTGGCAGCGCCGCGGCCTGCCCACCGACCCCGACCTGGTGGTGGCCGGACCCGGCAGCAAGCCGCTCCTCTACAGCCTGCTGCTGAGCCTGGGCGGCGACACCGCCGCCGCCGCGCCGAGCTGGGTCAGCTACGCCGCCCAGGCGCACCTGGCCGGCTACCGGTGCCTGCAGATCCCCACGGCTCCCGCTCAGGGCGGGGTACCCCAGCCGGAGTTGCTGGCCGCGGCGGTGGGCCGGGCACGCGCCCAGGGCCGCGACGTGCGCTCGGTGATCGTGACCGCCCCCGACAACCCCACCGGGACGCTGGCCTCCGAGGCGACGGTGCGCCGCCTCGCCGAGACGGCCCGCGAGCTGGGCCTGGTCGTCATCTCCGACGAGATCTATCGCGACCTCGTCCACAACGACGGCGAACGCGTCCACAGCGCCGCCGAGTTCGCCCCCGAACGCACCGTGGTCTCCACCGGCCTCAGCAAGAACCTGGCGCTGGGCGGCTGGCGGCTGGGCGTCGTCCGGCTGCCCGACAGCGACCTCGGCCGCTCCCTGCGCGCCGACCTCCTCGGGGTCGCCAGCGAGATCTGGTCCAGCCCCGCAGCCCCCATCCAGCAGGCGGCGGCCTACGCCTTCACCGAGCCCCGCGAACTCACCGCGCACATCCGCCGCAGCGCCCGGCTGCACGGCACGGTCGCGCGCGCCGCGGCCGACCGCTTCGCCGCGGCGGGCGCCATGGCCGCGGCCCCTCAGGCCGCCTTCTACTCCTATCCCGACCTGGAGGCGTGGCGCGATCATCTGGCCCGCCGGCACGGCGTCACCACCGGCGCCGAACTGACCGGGCTGCTGCTGGAGGAGTACGGCGTGGGCGTGCTGCCCGGATCGGAGTTCGGCGACAGTCCGCACGCCCTGCGCATGCGGGTCGCCACGAGCCTGCTCTACGGCGAGACCGAGGACCAGCGCGCCACCGCCCTGGAGTCCGACGACCCGCTCGCGCTGCCCTGGATCGCCGACCACCTCGACCGGCTCAGCGAGGTTCTGGAACTGGTGGGGCCGCGCGAGGCCCCCGAGGACGGTGCCGGGCCGCCGACCGCCGCGGCGCGGTGCGACTGAGCGACCGCCGCAGCCTGTGCGCGCGCACACCTCGGGCGTGTGCGCGCGCGACGGGCGGGGAGCGGGGCCCCGGTCGTTGCGGAAGGGCCGGGCCCGCACCCCGCCGCGGGACAGCGTAACGCCGCCTCAGTTGCGCACCGGAACCCGGGGCTCCACCTGTTGGGGCGCGATCACCGAACGGTAGTGGTCCAGCAGCTGATCGCCGACGACCTCCCAGGTCCGCGACTCCACCGCGGGCCGGGCGGCGGCGGCCATGCGCCTTCGCAGCGCGCCGTTGTGGATCAGTCGGCCCAGCGCGACGCGCAGTTCACGCACGGAGGCCGGGTCGAACAGCAGCCCGTTGCCCTCGTGCTCGACCAGGTCCAGCGGCCCGCCCGCCGCCGGAGCCACCACCGGCACCCCCGAGGCCAGGGCCTCCTGGATCGCCTGGCAGAAGGTCTCGTCGGCGCCGGTGTGTACAAACACGTCCAGCGCCGCGTAGAGGCGGGAGAGGTCCGTGCCGGTGCGCTGGCCGGTGAACACCGCAGAGGGGATCCTGCGGCGCAGGCGTGCACGGTCGGGACCGTCGCCGACGACCACCAGCCGCGCGCCGCGCAGCCGAGCCGCATGGGCCAGCAGGTCCACGCGCTTGTCCTTGGACAACCGGCCGATGTAGCCGACCAGCACCTCGCCGTCGGGGGCCAGCCGCCGGCGCAGCTCCTCGTCGCGGTGGCGCGGATGGAACCGCTCGGTGTCCACACCGCGCTGCCACAGGCTCAGCCGGGGGAAACCGTGTCCGGCGAGCGCGCGCCGGGTTGCGGAGGAGGGCACAAGAGTGCGGTCGACGGCGGCGTGGATCTGGCGCAGCAGCGGCCAGAGGGCCTCCGCGCCGGGCACCCCGTGCCGAGCGGCGAAGCCCGGCAGGTCGGTCTGGTAGACCGCCACCGTGGGCAGCGCCAGCGGGCGGGCGACCTCGACGGCGGCGTTGCCCAGCAGTACGGGCGAAGCCAGGTGCACGACATCGGGGGCGAAGGCCCGCAGGGCGGCCATCACCAGCCGCCGCGAGGGCAGGCCCACCGCGAACGTGCGGTACCCGGGCAGCGGCACGCTGGGCAGCCGCACCACGGGGAAGCCCGCGTAGGTGGCCGGCCCCGTCCCGGGCGCGAGGATGAGGGCCTCGTGGCCGCGTGCGCGCAAGTGGTCGGCCACGCGGCAGACCGAGTTGGTCACGCCGTTGACCTGGGGCAGGAAGGACTCGGTCACGAGCGCCACGCGCAACGGGCGGGCGGGGGCGGAACTGGGGGATGGGTACAGCGGATGCATGCGGCTCTCCCGGTTTCGGGACTGCTCCTGAGCAGCACGGTAGGCACGGCGCGTGAACCCGTGCGGACCGCAGGCGAACGACCGGTCGACACTCAGCCGCCGGGAATGCGACGCGCCGCCTGCGCTCAGCCGTCCACCGCCGTATGATCTGCCACTGTCGCCCCGAACCCCTGCAGAGGAGCCGCGATGACCCTGGTCGAATGGGCGCAGCAGGTCTGCGCCGAACTGGAGTTGAACGACGAGATCGGCAAGGCCGACGTCGACCGCATCCTCGACCTCGCTAAGGACGCCGCCCACTCGGTGGCCCGGCCCGCGGCCCCGCTGACCACCTACCTGCTCGGCATCGCGGTGGGCCGGGGCGCCGATCCCGCCCAGGCGGCGTCGGCGCTGGCGGCGCTGGCCCGCGAGCACGCCGACGGATCCTCCGAGGACGGCTGATACTCGCAGGTCATATCACTGAAACACGGTGCAGGCGCAACCACTGTGTGGAGCAACCGTGATGCCGACGTGACGAAACGGTGTGACTCTGTCTCTGCGCTGATTCACGTTCGCGCAACCGCGCCGCGCCACCTGCCGCCGTCGCCGCGCCGCACACGGCGGGATACGTAGCGGCGGGCAGCGTTCCCGGATCCGATCGATAGGGAGTCCTTCATGTCAGCCCTCCAGGACATCCTGGGTCAAATCTCCTCGGTGGTGTGGGGGCCGTTCGTCCTCATCCCGCTGCTGCTGTTCACAGGCGTCTTCTTGACGGTGCGGCTGCGGCTGCTGCAGTTCCGGGTGCTGTTCCACGCACTCTGGCTCGCGCTGTTCCGCCGCAAGGAGTTCCGCTCCTCCGAGGGCGACATCTCGCATTACCAGGCACTGAGCACGGCGCTCGCCGCGACCGTCGGTGTGGGCAACATCGCGGGTGCCGCGCTGGCGATCGGCGCGGGCGGCCCCGGCGCGCTGTTCTGGATGTGGGTGGTCGGCCTGGTCGGCATGGCCACCAAGTACAGCGAGGCGCTGCTGGGTGTGAAGTTCCGCCGCAAGGACGCGCACGGCGAGCAGAGCGGCGGACCGATGTTCTACCTGCGCCGCGGCCTGCCCGGCGGACTCGGCCTGGTGCTGGGCGGCGCCTTCGCCGTCTTCGGCGCCATCGCCTCCTTCGGTATCGGCAACGGCACCCAGGCCAACACGGTCGCGCAGCAGCTCGAGTCGGTGTGGGCGGTTCCCGACTGGGTGACCGGGCTGCTCCTCGTCGTCCTCGCCGGCGCCGTGATCATCGGCGGCATCAAGAGCATCGGCCGGTTCGCCGCGGCCGTGGTGCCGATCATGGTCGTCCTGTACATCGCCCTCACGCTGCTGGTGCTGGTGGTCAACGCCGGCGCGCTGCCCGGCGCCCTTGCGCTGGTGTTCACCGAAGCGTTCACCGGGGCCTCCGCGGCCGGCGGCCTGCTCGGGTCGGCGCTGCTGTTCGCCATCCAGCAGGGCGTGGCGCGCGGCATCTTCTCCAACGAGTCCGGCCTGGGCACCGGCGGTATCGCCGCCGCCTCGGCCAAGACCGACCAGCCCGTGCGCCAGGCCATGGTCTCGATGACCCAGACCTTCATCGACACCATCATCGTCGTCACCATGACCTGCATGGTCATCATCGTCACCGGCGCCTGGCAGGCCCAGGACGCCGAGGACGGCTCGCTGCTGACCTCGCAGGCGGTCTCGGACGGCCTGTCGACGCTCTCCCCGGCGCTGGCCCCCGTCGGCGCCTACAGCATCGCCATCGCCGTGGCGGTCTTCGCCTTCACCACCATCGTGGGCTGGTCCTACTACGGCGAGCGCTGCATCGACTTCCTGATCGGGCGCAAGGGCGTGCTGCCGTTCCGCATCGTCTTCGTCGCGGTGGTGTTCGTGGGCGCGACCGTGCCGCTGGACCTGATCTGGTCCTTCAGCGACATCGCCAACGGCCTCATGGCGCTGCCCAACCTCGTGGGGCTGCTGCTGCTGTCGGGCGTGGTGGTCGCCGAGACGAAGCGGTACTTCGCCAACCCCGACTGGAAGAACCCCGAGGCGCAGCTGCCGAAGGTCTACGAGTCGGAGACCTGAGCCCGCGGGGGGCCGGGTGCGCCTGGCCCCAGCCCCGCTTCGGCGACGGCGCCGACGATGTGAAGGGGGGCTTCCCGCCGCGGCGGGAAGCCCCCCTTGCTCGTGGTCTGGCGGGCTCCTAGGCGTCGCGTGCGCCGTCGCCCCACCAGTGGTGGAAGTGGTGCACGGGGCCCTTGCCGCGGCCGGCGTCGAGCTCGTCGGCGTGGCGCAGCGCCTCGGTCAGGTAGTCCTTGGCGTCGCGCACGGCCTCGGAGTAGTTGCGCCGCTGCGGGCGCAGCGCCGCGATCGCGGAGGACAGGGTGCAGCCGGTGCCGTGGGTGTTGCGGGTGGCGATGCGCTCGGCGGAGAACGTCTCGGTCACGCCGTCGGTGCCCACCAGCAGGTCGGTGCTGCTCTGCCCGCTGAGGTGGCCGCCCTTGAGCAGGACGCGCTTGGCGCCCAGCTCCATCAGCCGCTCGGCCTGCTCGCGCATGGAGGAGAGGTCGTGGCGCTCGTTCTCGTCGAGCAGCGCGGCGGCCTCGGGCAGGTTCGGCGTGATGAGGTCGGCGCGCGGCACCAGGTCGGCCCGGACCGCGTCGACGGCCTCGGCCGCAAGCAGCCGGTCGCCGCTCTTGGCCACCATCACCGGGTCCAGCACCACATGCGGCAGCTCGTGGGCGTCCAGGGCCTTGACCACGGCCCGGATCACCCCGGTGTCGGCCAGCATGCCGATCTTGACCGCGTCCACCCGGGCGTCGGTCAGCAGCGTGTCGAGCTGGCGGCTGACGAACTCCGGCGGGACCTCCTGCACACCCGCCACGCCGACGGTCGACTGGGCGGTCAGCGCGGTGATGACGGTCATCCCGTAGCCGCCCAGGGCCGAGAACGTCTTGAGGTCCGCCTGGACACCGGCTCCGCCGCTGGGGTCGCTGCCGGCGATGGACAGGATGTTGCAGGTGCTCACGTGCGTTCCTTCGCTGCTACGGGCCGGTCGGGTGCGCGGGCCGCCGGCGGTCCTCCACGCGCCGCGTGGGAGCCGGCGCGCGGCGGCCGGAAACGCGGCGCCCGGCCGCGCTCCCGTCCCGGGTCGTACCCGCCTGCGCGCCTCCCACATGCTGCTCCGGCCCAGAAACGGACCCGATCACATCACGATCCGTCGGCTCCGAGGTCACATCCGCCCGCCGGGCCCGGACGCGGGCGCCGAGTCCGGCGCCGTGCCCTGCCCGTCCGAGGCACCGGTGCGGGCGCGCACCGCCCGCTCGATCAGGATCACCGCGACGACCGTCGCGAAGCCCCCGGCCATCAGGGCCGTCGTCACCGCGACGTCGCCCTCGGGGGCGAGGAGGGTGCGGTCCTCGTCCTGCCACGGCCACAGGGCCCGCAGCGACCCCGCCAGCAGCCCGGTGAGCACCACCAGCGTGATGTGGTGGTGGCGCTCCAGCAGCAGCTGCAGCAGCTTGACGAAGAACGCCAGACCGATGACCGCGCCCGCCAGGAACAGGCCCAGGTAGCCGAAGTCGCGTTCGGAGACCGCGCTCATGGTGGAGGTGTACAGGCCCAGGGTGAGCAGGATGAACGAGCCGGAGACGCCCGGCAGCACCAGCGCGCAGATCGCCACGGCGGCGGCCGCCATGATGATCAGCGGATTGGGCTCGACGTGGGCCGGCGGCAGGCCGGTCAGCACGAAGGCGGCCGCCGCGGCCGCCAGCGCCAGCAGGTAGTGCCCGGCTTTCCACGAGCGGCCGGAGGCGGTGTAGGGCACCCACAGCGACGCCAGCACCAGCCCGAAGAAGAACGCGTAGGAGAGCTGCTCCTCGGCTTCGACGACGGGGGCCAGGAACGACGCCGCGAGCAGAGCGGCGCAGACCATGCCGACGAGCACCGCGATGACCGCCGGCCAGTCCGCCTTGGCGAATTCGGTGCGGGCGCGGAGAAGACCGCGGCCCTTCACCACGTCCACGGCACCCAGGCGCACCCCGCTGACGGCGTGGCCGGCGGAGGTGATCAGGGTCGTGTAAATGCCCACGATGAGCGCGATGGTGCCGCCGCTGACACCGGGCACCGCTTCGGCAGTGCCGATCAGGGCGCCGCGGACGACGTTCACTATGTGCGTACCGACTGTCTTGGCCATGACTCCGGTTTCGTCTGGTCGAGGTGCGGGGGGCTGCGGCAGCCGAAGGCGCCGGGTGCATCCGGGTGATCGGCTGGGAGTGGTTCGAGTCTAGGGCGCCTCGGCAGCGGCGTGCGGCGGTGAGCAGCCGCGAAAAGTGCCGTGAAGCCGACGATCGGGCCTTCTCGGGCGGCCGTGCCGCCCGACGGGGCCCGCGACCGGAGGCGGTGGCGGGCGCCCGCGGCCGCTCAGTCCCGCACGGACAGCGGCGCGGGATCGCCGACGGCGGGTGCGGCCGCTGCGGTCCACTCCGGCGCGGCAGCGGAGCCGGACCCGGCGCCGCCGAATCCGGCCGAGCCCGCGGGCGCACCGCCGCCCGGCAGCTGCGCGGCGCCGGCGCGGTCCGCGGCGGAGGCGTTCTCGGCGGTGGGTCCGGGAGCGGGCTCGTCCTCGATGAGCACGCTGGAGAGGTACTCCACCAGCAGCGGGGCGACGATCAGCGTTATCAGCCCGATGACGAGCGACACCAGGATCCGCACCCAGCCGCGCCCGAAGTGCTTGGCGTCCGGCGACAGCCCTCCCGAGGCGGCCATATGGGCGGGAGCCGCCGCCGAGAGGCGGCCGCCGGGTGGAGTGGGGATCACTCCGACCGGCGAAAGCCCGCCCGAGACGTCGAGCTGGGTGGGGGTCAGGTCGTCGGTGCCCGACCCGCTGATCACCCGCGCCAGCGCCGCGTCCAGGGCGGGCCCGCCGAGCCGGTGCTCCGGGTCGGACTGCAGCATCCCGTTGAGGACGGGCCGCAGGCCACCGGCGCGCTGCGGCGGGTCGGGCGGGTCTTCGAGCGGTGCCGCCAGCCGGGCGGCCGTGGTCGCACGCTCGAACGCCGAGCGGCCCTCGACCGCGAAGTAGAGCGTCGCCCCCAGCGACCAGACGTCGGCCGCCGCGGACATGACGTTGCTGCGCAGCCGCTCCGGCGCGACGTAGCCGGGCGAGCCCGGCAGTCGGCCGGTGAGTGTCAGTTTGTCCTCGGAGTCCGAGACCGCGATACCGAAGTCGGAGAGCATGGCGCGCCCGTCCGGCAGCAGCATCACGTTGGCCGGCTTCACGTCCCGGTGCACGACGCCGTCGCGGTGCGCGGTGTCCAGCGCGGCGAAGATCTGGCGGCCGATCTCGGCGGTGCGCCGCGGCGACAGCGGCCCCTCCTCGGCCACGACCTGGTCCAGCCCGCGGCCGCAGACGAGCTCCATGACGATCCACGGGCGCCCGCCCTCGCGGACGACGTCGTGGATCGTCACGATGCCGGGGTGGGTGCTGAGCCCGGCGCAGATCCGCGCCTCCCGCATCGTGCGGGCGAGCAGCTCCTCGCGCTTGCCGTCCTCCAGTTCGGGGGCGACCCGCACCTCCTTTACGGCCACCAGCCGGTGCAGCAGGCCGTCCTCGGCGCGCCAAACGGTGCCCATGCCGCCGTGGCCGATCGGTTCGAGCAAGCGGTAGCGGTCGGCGAGTACCTGGGGGGCCATGTCCACAGACCTTAGCGTTCGCCGGGCTCCGGTGTGGATCGCCCGCGTATTACCGGTTGGACACGGCATGCGGTCTCCGCGCACGCAGCGGCGTATGTGCGCAGGTCGAGGTCGGTGCGCGACCGGTGCGCCGCGGAACCGGCGCCCTCAGGCGGACGGCGGGTGCCGCATCGTGCCGTCGGGTTCGGCGGAAGGCGCGGCGGGGGTGCGCACCACCTCCGCCGCCCAGCGGTAGTCCTGCTTGCCCACCGCGGTGCGGCGGACATGCTCGACGACGTGCAGGGCGCGGGGGATCTTGAAGCCCGCCAGGTGCTCCCGGCAGTACTCGCGCAGCTCCTCGGCGCCGGGGGCGCCGCACGCGGCGGGCGCCACGATGGCCGCGACCCGGCGGCCCAGCGCCTCGTCGGGGGCGCCCACCACGATGGCGTCGGCGACGCCGGGGTGGGACTTCACGACCGCCTCCACCTCCTCGGCGAAGACCTTCTCGCCGCCGGTGTTGACGACCGCCGAGCCGCGACCCAGCAGCGTGACGGTGCCGTCTTGGGCGACGGTGCCGTAGTCGCCGGAGAGCACCCAGCGTCGCCCGTCGGGATCAACCGGAAAGGTGCGCGCGGTCAACTCCGGGTCGTTGTGGTAGCCCAACGGGATGCGGCCGGTCCGCGCGATCCGGCCGATGCACCGGGAACCCGGCGGCAGGGGCCGCAGGTGCTCGTCCAGCACCGCCACGCTCCCGCCCATCGCGAACCGGGCCGCTCGGGACTCGGGCGCGTCCGCCGCCCCGCACACGCCGGTCTCCGAGCCGCCGTAGCTGTCGTTGACCGCGATCCGCGGCCGCCAGTTCCGCCACATCTGTTGCACCTGCGGCGTCAGCGGGGTTCCGCCGGAGGTCAGGGCGGCCAGGTCGGGGCAGCGCTCGGGCGTGCCGGCCAGTCGGCGCGCCAGCGGGCGGGCCATCGTGTCGCCGACCACCTGGATCGTGTGCACACGCTCGGCCTCGGCCAGGGCCAGGACCCGCTCGGCGTCGAACTCGCGATCGGCGGACAGCACCACGGTGCCGCCGGCGAAGAGGGCGGACAGCGCGTTCCACTGGCCGGCGGCGTGCATCAGCGGCCCCAGCACCAGCATCCGCCTCGGCCGCCGCTCTCGTGCGCGCCGGGCGACCTCCTCCGGGCTCGCGGCCCGCGGACGGCCGCGGCCGCGCCGCTCCAGGGCCGCGCGGAACAGGTCCGCCTGGCGCCAGACCACCCCCTTGGGCAGCCCCGTGGTTCCTCCGGTGTAGAGCAGGTAGTGCGCTTCACCGCCGCTCGCCGGCAGGGGAGCGGCGGCGCCGCCCGCCCCCGCGGCCGCAGCGGTGTAATCGGCGGCGCGCGGTGCGGACCCGGCGGCCCGGGTCTCCCACGCGGCCGCAGCGGTACCGTCGTCGACGAGCACGACGTGCCCCAAGGCGGGCAGGTCGGCACCGCCGCCTTCGTCCAGCAGGCGGGCGGCGTGCGCCCGCTCGGCGACCAGGGCGGCGCAGCCGGAGTCGGCGAGCACGTACTCCAGTTCCGAGCGGATGTAGCGCTGATTGAGGTTGACCGGTACCGCGCCGGCCCGCAGCACGCCGAAGAACGCCTCCAGCCACTCGACCCGGTTGCGGCTCAGCAGTGCGACACGGGCACCCGGCGCGGTGCCCGCGGCGAGCAGGTGCCCGGCCAGCCGGTCGGCGCGGGCGTCGAGTTCGGCATAGGTGCGGCGCCGCCCGCCGCCCACGAGGGCGGTGCGCTCCGGCACGGCCGCGGCGACGGCCCGCAGCAGCCCCGCGAGCGTGAGGCGCCGCTCACCGGCGCCCGGGCGGATGTCGGCCCGCCCGCGCCCGCCCGGAGCGGCCGCGGAACGGCGGGCCCGTGGTGTGCGCTCGGCTGTCTCCGTCATGGGTCCCCCAGATCGGCGGCTTACCCGTGAAATGCCATGGCGACCGATCATGCCCCTATGGGACGCATCACAGCAGGCCGGGGGTGGGGTTGCGCCGCCGGCCCGGATCGGCCGACCGCCCGCCCGCCCCCGCGGACGGGCTCCCACGGGTCCCGCCCGGCTCACGAGCCACCGCTGTGAGCGCTTCACGCTCGCGGAGAGCGGGTATCCATCGAGCGGCTAATCGATCAAGGGTGATCGGAGGAACCTGGATGAGCGAGACCCGCGCTCTGGGACCGCAGGAGGCCGGCGGAGATCCCGCCGGTGCAGTCGACTCGACCGCCGAGCACATCCGGCTGGCCGAGACCCACTCCGCACACAACTACGCCCCCCTGCCCGTCGTCATCGCCGAAGGCGAGGGCGCCTGGGTGACCGACGTCGAGGGCCGAAGCTACCTCGACTGCCTGGCCGGATACTCCGCCGTGAACTTCGGCCACCGCAACCCCGAACTCGTCGCGGCCGCCAAGCGCCAGCTGGACCGCGTCACACTGACCAGCCGAGCCTTCTACCACGACCGCTTCGCGCCGTTCGCCGCCGCCCTGGCCGGGCTCGCCGGCAAGGGCCGGGTGCTGCCGATGAACTCCGGCGCCGAGGCGGTGGAGACCGCCGTCAAGGTCGCCCGCCGATGGGCCTACGACGTCAAGGGCGTGCCTGCCGACCAGGCCACCATCGTCGTCGCCGGCGGCAACTTCCACGGACGCACCACCACCATCGTCTCCTTCTCCGACGATCCCGACGCCTACGGCGGCTACGGCCCCTACACCCCCGGGTTCCGCTCCGTCCCCTACGGCGACGCCGACGCGGTCGCCGAGGCCGTCGACTCCACCACCGCGGCCGTGCTCGTGGAGCCGGTACAGGGCGAGGCCGGTGTGATCGTGCCGCCGCCCGACTACCTGCCGCGGCTGCGCGAGCTCTGCGACCGCAACCGCGTACTGCTCATCGCCGACGAGATCCAGTCGGGCCTGGGCCGCACCGGAACCGTGCGCGCCTGCGAGCACACCGGGGTGGTCCCCGACGCCTACCTCTTCGGCAAAGCGCTGGGCGGCGGCATCCTGCCGGTGTCGGCGATGGTCGCCGACGAGGACGTGCTGGGTGTCGTCAAACCCGGCCAGCACGGCAGCACCTTCGGCGGCAACCCCATGGCCTGCGCCATGGGTTCCGAGGTGGTGCGGATGCTGCGTGAGGGCCCCTACCTCGGCGACGCGCGGCGGCTGGGCGAGGTGCTGCGCACCCGGCTCAAGGAGCTGGAGGGCAGCGGCGCCGTCGCCACCCGCTGCATCGGCCTGTGGGCGGGCGTCGACGTTGCGCCGGAGCTGGCCACCGGGCGGCGGATGTGCGAGCTGCTGGCCGAGCGCGGCGTCCTCGTCAAGGACACCCACGGCTCCACGATCCGGTTGTCGCCGCCGCTGGTGATCTCCGAGGACGACCTGAACCGGGCACTCGACCAGGTTGCCGCGGTGCTGCACGACCTGGGCGCGACGCGCGCCTGATCCCGCCGGGATCCGGCCTGCCGTCCCCCTGCCGGCCGCCGCCCGGTCGGCACGGGGACGGCACCGGTGCGGGCCTCAGTCCAGTTCGCCCGCCAGTACCTCCGGGCTGGCGTTGTCCAGAGTCTCCTGCGCGGCGTACAGCGCCCGGTCCGGTCCCTCCTCCAACCGCTGCAGGACCTGCTCGGAGAACGCCCTGTGCCCGCGGGCGTTGGGGTGGAAGGTGCCGTGGTCGACCCGGACGCCGTCGGCGAAGTCGCCCAGCAGCACACCGTTGAGCCACGGCTTCTCGGAGCCGATCTCGTGCCCCTTCAACGCGTCGTACATCCGCACGTACTCCACACTGCCGGTCTGGCGGTCCTCGACGATCCCGGCGTCCAGCTCGGCCGTGCTCTGCCGCACCTGCTTGTTGAACCGCTTGAGCATGTGGTTCAACCACTCCTGGTCGTGGGGCGCCAGGGTGTAGTACATCCCCTCGGGATCGGTGGGGAAGAGCCGCGGATAGCCCACAACCAGGATGCGCGCGTCGGGCGCGCGCTCGCGGATCTCGTCGACGATGTCCTCGAAGGTGGAGTCGAACGCCCGCATATTCCGCTCGATGCGCTCCTCCTGGTCGCTGCACGCGGTGGTCTCCATCAGCGGCACGCGCAGCATGCACTTCTTCAGGATCGTGGTGAACCCGAGGTCGTTGCCGCCGATGCCGATGGTGACCAGCGAAGTGTGCGCGGTCACCCGCCCGATCTGCGACTTCGTCTCGCCCAGCGACTGCAGCATGGCTTCGCCGCGCTGGCGGCTGCACGCGAAGAACCCCAGCTGACCGGAGAAGTCGAAGGAGTCCGCCACGCGCTCGGGGTAGGCGTTGGCCGAGCGCCGGCATCCGCCCGAGGCGGCCGTGCCCTCGGCGTACTCGCCCGCGCCCTCGCCCGAGGAGTACGAGTCGCCCAAGGCGATGTAGTTGCCCCAGGTGGCCGCCTCCTCGGGGGTCAGGCGCTCGCGCCAGCCCGATGCGCCGTCGTAGTCGCGGCGGGGGTCCTCCAGGCGCGAGCAGCCCTGGCCGGTGACCTCGCACCAGGCGTCGAGCACACCCTCGCGGGTCACCGGTACCAGCATGACGGCGACGCACACCAGAACCGCGGAGGCCACCGCGGCGCTGACAAGCCGAGTCCGCCGGCTGGTATCGGGGATGCGCACCGTTCGATCTGCCTCCCGTTCTCAGCGCTTCCGCGGCCGTGCGGTCCCGGGGCCCACGCCGCGAGGCGAGGCTTCGGGACCACCGTCCACAGCATGCAGGCTACCCGGAGGGCGAAAACCCCACAGTGGCGAAGGCGCATGCCGGGCACCGCGGAAGGGGGCGGGAGCGGCCCTCGACAGGCGCGGACGGCCGCGCCCGGTGCGGGGACGCCTCAGCGCGCGCCGCCGGTCGGCCCCGTCGCGGCGATCACTTCCACCGCCCGCTCCACCTGCACATCCGTCAGGTCCGCATGCGCCGTGAGCCGGATCCGGGAGCGGCCGTCGGGCACCGACGGCGGCCGGAAGCAGCCCACAGCGACGCCGGCGGCGCGGCAGCGCTCGGCCCAGGCCACGGCCTCCCCGCGGGAGGGGGCGGCGACCGAGACGACGGCGGCATCCGGCCGGGTCGCGTCCAGCCCGGCCGCGTTCAGCCCTGCGGAGAGTCTGAGCGCGACAGACCGCAGCCGGCCGGGACGCTCCGGTTCGGCCCGCAGCAGCCGCAACGCGGCCAGCGCGCCGCCGGCGGCGGGCGGCGCCAGCCCGGTGTCGAAGACGAAGCTGCGGGCCGTCTCCACCAGATGCCGGACGAGGGCGCCCGGTCCCAGGACGGCTCCGCCCTGCGCGCCCAGCGACTTCGACAGCGTGACCGCCGCCGCCGCGCCCGGCGCACCGCGCAGTCCCGCCGCGGTCAGCGCGCCCGCGCCGCCTTCTCCGACGACGCCGAGCCCGTGCGCATCGTCCAGCAGCAGCGCGGCGCCGTCCTCGGCGCAGGCGCGAGCCAGGGCCGCGGTGTCGGTCAGGTCCCCGTCCACGGAGAACACGGTGTCGGTGAGCAGCATCCGGTGCTCGCGCCCCGCGTCGGCCAGGGCCGCCTCGGCCGCGGCGGTGTCGGCGTGGTCGAACAGCAGCACGCGCGTGCCCGCCGCCTTGGCCAGCCGCGCGGCGTCGATGAGGGAGGCGTGGTTGTTGCGGTCGCAGACCAGCGCCGCCGACGGGCCGGACAGGGAGGTGACCATGCCGAGGTTGGCGGTGTAGCCGGACGAGAACACCAGAGCCGCCTCTGTGCCGCAGAAGTCGGCGAGCTCGTCTTCGAGTTCGCGGTGGAGCATCGTGTCGCCGGTGACCAGGCGGGACCCGGTGGCGCCGGCGCCCCAGCGGCGCGCGGCGGCCGCGGCCGCCGCGGTCACGTCGGGGTGGCGGGCGAATGCGAGGTAGTCGTTGCCCGCCAGGTCGACGGTGCCCGCGCCGGGGTCCGCGGACCGGGGACGCAACCGCCGGGTCAGGCCCGCGGACGCGCGCTCGCGGGCCGCGTCGGCGAGCCGGTCGAACGGAGCGGGGCTCCGGGTCGCCATACCTCCTCCTCGTCGGCTCGTTCACTGGCTCCGGTGCGGCGCGGACGCGCCTGCCGTCGGCATGCCGCCGTCGCGGACTCGGTACCACAGGGGAGAGGTCACCGGAGGGGTCGGTCCGCCGACCCGCCGTACCCGCCTGTGCTCCGGCGTGTGACCGCGCAGACGGCCGCTCCCGCGGTGCCCGACTCGCCCGGCCGCCGCGCCACCGTCGCCGCGGCGGCCGGTACGTGAGAAGGGCCCCGCACCAGGGAAGCGCGCCCCTTCCCCGCGTCCGCCCGGCCGGCTACCGGGCGTCCGAGGCGGGGCCTGTGCCACTGTCACATCCGCACAGCCCGAGCGGATGTGCGGGAAGCGACAAAATTCGGCCCCGGAAAACTGGGCGGCCCGCCCTACTCGACGGGCGCGGCCCGTTGGCAGGATCACCGGGTATGACCAGCGCTGCTGAGGCCGTCGAAGTCGCCGAGAAAGGCAGGCGAGGGCGGTGAACCATCGGCCGAGCGAGTCTCTTGCGACGACTCCCCACTCCGACCCCGATCCGGCGTGGACGGCCCGCGTCGACCGCGAGCACCTGTGGCATCCCTACTCCGCGATCGGGCCCGCCGATCCGCCGTTCGTCGTCGTGGGCGCATCGGGCACGCGGCTGCGGCTGGCCGCGGCCGAAGGCGGCGCCGAGCACGAGGTCGTCGACGCCATGTCGTCGTGGTGGTCGGCGATCCACGGCTATGCCCACCCCGTGCTGGACGAGGCGGTGGCGAACCAGGCAGGCGCCTTCAGCCACGTCATGTTCGGCGGCCTCACCCACGGCCCCGCCGCCCGCCTCGCGCGAACCCTGGTCGAACTGTCCCCGGAGCCGCTGCGCCACGTCTTCCTCGCCGACTCGGGATCGGTGTCGGTGGAGGTGGCGCTGAAGATGTGCCTGCAGTACTGGCGCTCGGCCGGGCGCCCCGCCAAGCGGCGCGTCCTCACCTGGCGCGGCGGCTACCACGGCGACACCTTCCACGCCATGTCCGTGTGCGACCCCGAGGGCGGCATGCACGCGCTGTGGGGCGACGTGCTGCCCCGCCAGGTCTTCGCCGAGCAGCCGCCGCCCGGTTTCGGCGCCGCCCCCGACCCGGCCTACACCGCGCACCTGGAGGCGCTGGTGGCCGAGCACGCCGACGAGCTGGCCGCCGTCATCGTCGAACCCGTCGTGCAGGGCGCCGGCGGGATGCGCTTCCACAGCCCCGGCTACCTCGCCGAACTGCGCCGGATCACCGAACGGCACGACGTGCTGCTGGTCTTCGACGAGATCGCCACCGGCTTCGGCCGCACCGGTGAGCTGTTCGCCGCCGACCACGCCGGCGTCGCCCCCGACGTGATGTGCCTGGGCAAGGCGCTGACCGGCGGGTACCTGACGCTGGCGGCGACGCTGTGCACCACCCGGGTCGCCGAGGGCATCGCGCGCGGCGAGGTCCCGGTGCTGGCGCACGGCCCCACGTTCATGGGCAACCCCCTGGCCTGCGCGGTGGCCTCGGCCTCCGTCGGTCTGCTGACCACGGGCGACTGGCGGGGCCGCGTCGACCGCATCGCCCGGGAGCTGGAGGCGGGGCTGGCCCCGGCCCGGGAGGTGCCGGGGGTCGCCGATGTGCGGGTGCTCGGCGCGATCGGCGTCGTGCAGCTCGACGGCCCCGTGGACGTGCGCGCCGCCACCGCGGCCGCGATGGACGCCGGGGTGTGGCTGCGGCCGTTCCGCGACATGCTCTATACGATGCCGCCCTACATCTGCGACTCCGCCGACACCGCCCGTATCACCGGGGCGATGGTCGCCGCCGCCCGCGCGTGCGGGCCCGGGGAGGCCGCGCGGTGATCCTCGTCGTCGCCGGGACGGGCACCGGTGTCGGCAAGACCGCGGTCACCGCCGCCGTCGCCGCTGCGCACCGCGGCCGCACCGCCGTCCTCAAACCCGCGCAGACCGGCGCGGTGCCCGGCGAGGCGGGCGACGCCGACGAGGTGGCGCACCTGGTCCCCGGCACCGCGGTGTGCGAACTCGCCCGCTATCCCGACCCGCTCGCACCGGCCACCGCCGCCCGGCGCGTCGGCCGCGCGGGGGTGCGCGCCGCCGACGCGGCCGACGCTGCGCGCGCCCTCGCCCGCGAGAACGACCTGGTGCTGGTGGAGGGCGCCGGCGGCCTGCTGGTGCGGTTGCACGCCGCCGGCGACACCCTCGCCGACGTCGCGGCCGAACTGGGCGCCCCGGTGCTGCTGGTGGTCCGCGCAGGGCTGGGCACGCTCAACGACACCGCCCTGGCCGCCGAAGCCGTCGCCGCGCGCGGCCTGGCCTGCGCGGGTACGGTGATCGGCAACCTGGGCGTCCGGCCCGACCTGGCGGTACGCTGCAACCTCGCCGATCTGCCGGAGGTGTCGGGCCTGCCGCTGCTGGGGGCCCTGCCCGAAGGGGCGCCGGCCTGCCGGCCGCGGGCGTTCGCCGAGGTCGCGCAGGCTGCCCTGGCGCCCCCGCTGGGCGGCCGGTGGCGCGCGCCGCGGCGACCCGGCCGTGTGCCGGTGCCGGAGCCTGTAGTTAGATGATGGGCGTCACACCCGCCTGCCGGACCTGCGCGCCGGCGTGCAGCCCGAAGGAGGAAGCCGGATATGCCGACAGCGCCGCCGCTGCTGTGGAAGCCGGATCACGACCGGCGCGAGCGTGCGAACATCACCCCCTTCACCCGGTGGGTGCGCGAGCACCGCGGAGTCGACGCCGAGGACTACGACGCGCTGTGGCGGTGGTCGGTCACCGATCTGGACGGATTCTGGTCGGCGATCTGGGAGTACTACGGCGTCAGCGCCGAAACCCCTTACGAGCGGGTGCTCGTCGACGCCTCCATGCCCGGCGCCCGGTGGTTCACCGGATCCCGGCTGAACTACGCCAGGCACATCTTCGCGGACCGCGACGACGACGCCGTGGCCATCCGCCACGCCTCCGAACTGCGCATGATGGGCGAGTGGACCTGGGGCGAGCTGCGCGCCCGCACCGCCGCGATCGCCCAAGGGCTGCGCCACCTCGGCGTCCGTCCCGGCGACCGCGTCGTGGCCTACCTGCCCAACATCGCCGAGACGGTGGCCGCCTTCTACGCCTGCGCCTCCATCGGCGCCGTATGGTCCTCCTGCTCGCCCGACTTCGGCGTGCGCAGCGTCGTCGACCGCTTCGCCCAGATCGAGCCCAAGGTGCTGCTGGCCGTCGACGGCTACCGCTACGGCGGCAAGGACTTCGACCGCACCGACGTCGTCGCCGAGCTGCGCGAGCAGCTGCCCACCGTCGAGCACACCGTGGTGCTGAACTACCTGCGCGACGTCCCCGTCGAAGGCGCCCTGGCCTGGGAGGAGCTGGAGTCGGCCGGCGCGGGCGCCGAGCTCGCCTTCGCCGAGGTCCCCTTCGACCATCCGCTGTGGGTGCTGTACTCCTCGGGCACCACCGGCCTGCCCAAGGCCATCGTGCACGGCCACGGCGGCATCCTGCTGGAGCAGCTGAAGAACCTGCACCTGCACCTGGACGCCCAGGACGGCGACCGCGTCTTCTGGTACACCACCACCGGCTGGATGATGTGGAACTTCCTGGTCAGCGTGCTGCTGACGGACGCCTCCATCGTCCTCTACGACGGCAGCCCCGGCTATCCCGACCTCGGCGCGCTGTGGGACCTCGCCGAGCGGGCGCAGGTCACCATCTTCGGAACCAGCGCCGGGTTCCTCTCCTCCTGCATGAAGGAGGACGTCCACCCGTCCCGCGGGCGCGACCTCTCCCGGCTGCACGCGGTCGGCTCCACCGGGGCGCCGCTCAGCCCGGAGGGGTTCGAATGGTGCTACCGCGAACTCGGCGACGGGCTGTGGCTGTTCTCCACCAGCGGCGGCACCGACATCTGCAGCTGCCTGGTCGGCGGCGTGCCCACACTGCCCGTCTACGAGGGCGAGATCCAGGCCCGGTCGCTGGGCATGGCCGTCGCCGCGTGGGATCCCGACGGCAACGAGCTGATCGGCGAGGTGGGCGAGCTCGTCGTCACCCAGCCGGCGCCGTCGATGCCGCTCTACCTCTGGAACGACCCCGACGGTGAGCGGCTGCACGACAGCTACTTCTCCGTCTATTCCGGCGTGTGGCGCCACGGCGACTGGATCGAGATCACCGAGCGCGGCACGGCGGTGATCTACGGGCGCTCCGACTCCACCATCAACCGCGGCGGAATCCGCATGGGCACCAGCGAGATCTACCGGGCCGTGCTGGCACTCGACGAGGTCACCGACGCCCTGGTGGTCGACGTGCCCCAGCCCGAGGGCGGCTCGCGCATCGAGCTGTTCGTGGTGGTGCGCGAAGACGCGGCGTTGGACGACGACCTCACCTCGCGTTTGGCGCGGCGCATCCGCGAGGACTGCTCGCCGCGGCACGTACCCGACGCGGTCCGCGCGATCGGCGAGGTGCCGCGCACGCTCTCCGGCAAGGTGCTGGAGGTCCCGGTCAAACGCATCCTGATGGGCGAGGCCGCCGAACGCGTCGCCAGCCGCGACTCCCTGGCCAACCCGCAAGCTCTGGACTACTTCACCCGGCTGGCCGCCGAACAGCCCGGCGGCGCCTGACCCGCGGCGGCGCGCGGCCCTCTCGGGACCGCGCGCCGCCGTACCCGCGCGCCGCGCGGCGCCCGCTCCCGTCGCACCGCTCCTGCGGGATCGGGCGGATGGGACAAGTACCCGCGGACCCGCCTAGTGTGGTGCGCGTGTCGCAGCAGATTCCCCACCAGGGGACCCCGGACGCCGTCGACGCCCGCGGCGGGCGCATCGCCGGTATCGACGTCGCCCGCGCGCTCGCGGTCTTCGGGATGTTCACCGTCCACCTCGGTGTGGGGGCCATCGGCGTCTTCGGCGGCGACCCGTTCGGCGAGTCCGCCTCGGAAACCGTGCACCAGTTGGCCCGCGGCCGCTCCTCCGCGCTGTTCGCCTTCCTGGCCGGAGTGTCCCTGTCGCTGATGACGGGGCGCACGGTGCCGCTGGAGGGCACGGCGCTGCAGCGGGCGCGTGCCCGCATCCTGGTGCGCGCCCTGGTCCTGGCGCTGCTGGGGATCATGCTCGACCTCACCGGCGCGCCGATCGCGGTCATCCTCACCTACTACGGCGGATTCTTCCTGCTGGCGCTGCCCCTGCTGCGGCTGCGCGCCCTCGCGCTGGGCGCGATCGCGGCCGCCGTCGCCGTGCTCGGCCCGGTGGTGTCCTTCCTGCTGCGCGCCGGGCCGGTCGAGCCCTCGCCCCGGGTCTCCTCCATCGGCGGCGTCACCGACTTCCTGCTCACGGGCTACTATCCCGCGGCGACCTTCATGGCCTTCGTCGCGGCCGGCATGGCGTTGGGGCGGCTGGACCTCTTCGCGGTGCGGGTGCGGCTGACGATGGCGGCCACCGGGGCCGGTCTCGCGCTGGCGGGCTACGGCGGCTCCTGGCTGCTGCTATACCCCCTGGGAGGGCTCGACCGGCTCGTGCGGGACCGGCTGGGCGGCGCCACCGACTCCGTCGGCGCCGACACCCTGGTGAGCGGCCAGATGCGCAGTGTGGTCTCGGGCGAGCTGAACGACCTGCACGGCCAAGTGCCCACCGACTCCCTGTGGTACCTGGTGGTGGCCACTCCGCACAGCGGTACCGGCTTCGAGATCGCCGGTGCCGTGGGCACCGCGCTGCTGGTGCTGGTCGCCTGCATGGCCGCCGCGGACGTCGCTGCCGCACCGCTGTACCCGCTTGCCGCAGCCGGGTCGATGGCGCTGACCATCTACACCGGCCACATCCTGGTGATCGCGGCGCTGGGGTTCTCCTTCCAGGACGACGCACCCTTCCGGCTGGGAGCGTTCGTGCTGGGCGCGCTGGTCTTCGCCACCTTGTGGCGGCTGACGCTGGGGCGCGGCCCGCTGGAGCGCGCCCTCGGCTCCGCCGGGGACGTCGTCGCGGAGCTGGTGACCGCCACCGGGCCGCCGCTGGAGGGCGGCGGGGGCGCCCCTCCGCCGGGGTCCGGGCGCTGAAGGGGACGCGTCCGGACCGCGGCGGATGGCCGGGTGCTACCGGGGCCACTGCGGCGAGCGCTTCTCCAGGAATGCGGCGATGCCCTCCCGCGCCTCGGGTGTCTGGCTGCTCGCGGCCATGACCTCCACCGCGTAGGTGTAGGCGTCGCGTTCGGGCCGGTCGAACTGGGCGTAAAGAGCCTGCTTGCCCAGCGCGGTGCTGCGCGGCGCCCCGCGGGTGGCCCGCTCCAGCAGGTCGTGGGACATCTCGTCCAGATCGGCGTCGGGTACCGCCATGTTGACCAGCCCCCACTCGGTGGCGGTCGGCGCGTCGATGGTGTCTCCGGTCAGGGCCATCTGCAGAGCGCGCTTGCGCCCGATGCAGCGCGAGATCGCCACCATCGGCGTGTGGCAGAACCAGCCGCCCTTGCCGCCTGGGGCCGCGAAGCCGGCGTTGTTGCCGGCCACGGCGAGGTCGCAGTCGGCCACCAGTTGGCATCCGGCGGCGGTCGCCAGCCCGTGCACGCGCGCGACCACCACTTGAGGCACCGACTGGATGGTCTCCACCAAGTGGACGCAGGTGCGCAGCAGTTCCCGAGCGCCGTCGAGGTCGGCCTCGGCCACGTCGGCGAAGTCGTGCCCGGCGCTGAAGACCGGCCCGTTGCCGGCCAGGATCACACCCGTGGCGTCGGACGCGCCGACCTCCTCGAACGCGGCGGTGAGCCGGTGCATGTGCTCCAGGGAGAGGGCGTTCCGGCGCTCGGGCCGGTTCATGGTGATGGTCGCGACCCGACCGTCCCGCTCGACGAGGACGGGTTCTTCGCTGACGGCTTCTTCGTTCATGGCCCGACGCTACGCCGCGGCGGCGCCGCGCTGTAGGGGAGCGCGCCGCGGGACGGGCATCGGCGCCGCCCCGGCGGCTCGCGGAGCGACCGGCCGCATGAGGGCGATTCCAGGCTTGCACACGGAGCGGATGAACCGGCCGGACAGCCCGGCAGCAGCTCCGGCATCACTCGCCGCGTTCGGGGCGTCGGGTGCCGCCGCCGGAGGAGTCTGTCGTCGAGGAGTCGCCCTCCTCCGGCTCGGTCTCGGCCCGCTCCGCCAGCGCCGCCTCGTGGCGGGCTCCGGGGTCCCAGCCGCGTTCGACGGCGCGCTTCTGCACCACGATCGCCCCCGCGAGCAGGGCGGCCGCCAGCACCAGCGCGAGCACGACACCGCCCACGTCGCCCGTGCGGAACGCGTAGCCGATCGCGATGCCGAACCAGCCGAAGTCGGCGTCGCCGAAGGTGGTGTTGGCCGTGCCGAAGTCGCCGAGCACGCCGAGCAGGAAAGCGGGCAGCAAGGTGATCAGCACGCCGTTGACGAAGGCCCCCGCGACAGCGCCGCGCCGGCCACCCGTCGCGTTGCCGAACACCCCGGCGGCACCCCCGGTGAAGAAGTGCGGCACCAGCCCCGGCAGGATCAGCGCCAGCCCGAATACCGGATTGAGCGCCACGGCCATCACCGCCAGCGTCACCAGCCCGCCGACGAAGCTGGAGAGGAACCCCACCAGAACCGCGTTCTGCGCGAAGGGGAACACGATCGGCGCGTCCAGCGCGGGAACCGCGCCCGGCACCACGCGGTCGGCGATGCCCTGGAACGCCGGCACCAGCTCGCCCAGGATGGTCCGCACGCCGTAGAGGATCACCGCGACCCCGATGCCGAACTGCAGGCCCTGCATCACCGACTGCATGATGAAGTGCCCGATGGTGGGCTCGATGCCTTCGGCCGGCGGGAACATCTCCAGCGCGGCCGCCGTGCCCTGGCGGGCCCAGAAGACCAGCGCCACGGCGACGTAGATGAGCACCATCGACAGCGCCGTGGCCACCATCGAGTCGCGCAGGAAGCGCAGCCCTTCGGGCAGTTTCAGATCCTCGGTGCTGCGGCTGGTGCGGCCGACGAGCTGCCCGGTGGCGCCGGCGGCCACATAGCCCAGCGTGCCGAAGTGGCCGATGGCGATCTTGCCGTCGCCGCCGACCCTGCGTGTCCACGGCTGGGACAGCGCCGGCAGCGCCACCATCACCACCGCGAGCAGCACCGCGCCCAGCGCCACCGAGACGGCGGTGGGCAGCGCGGTGGTGGCCAGCACCATCGTCAGCAGCGTGGCCATGAAGAGGATGTGGTGGCCGGTGAGGAAGACGTAGTGCAGCGGGGTGAACCGGGCCAGCACCAGGCTCAGCGCGAATCCCGCGATCATGATCCAGGCGACCTGGGCGCCGAACCGGTCCTGGGCGATCGCCACGATCGCCTCGTTGGTGGGCACGACGCCCTGGGCTCCGGCGGCGCCCTGGATCATCACGCCCAGCGGGTCCAGGGCCGTTACGACGATGTCGGCGCCGGCCCCGATCAGCAGGAAGCCGAGTACCGCTTTGAGGCCGCCGCCCACGATCTGGCCGACCGACTTGCGCAGGGCGATCAGGCCCACGGCGGTGATCAGGCCGACCATGTAGGCCGGGATGCTCAGGACCTCGTTGACGATGAACTGCGCGACTGCGACGAGCTGATCCATAGGGCCGCTCCTGGCAACAGGGATTCGTTCCACCGCCGCGGCGCGCCGCCGGCGCGGGTCGGCGGATGCGGCGCCCGCTCGGGCCGCCGCGGCGGGAGTGTGCAGGGTCTACACGAGCCGGCCGGACCGCTACCGGCCCACGGCGGCGCCGAGTTTCTCGCGGATCTCCCCGCCGTCGACGAAGTTGTCCACGACGACCACGGGAATGCCCACGTCGCCCAGTTCTGCCGCGAGTTCGCCGGAGGTCAGCACCACGTCGGCGGTCGCCGCGGCTCCGCGGGCGGTGCCGATGTCGGCGATCTCCACGTCGGCGTCCAGGCCGAGGTCGTTCGCGGCCTTCTCGGCGTTGCTCTTGAGTAGAACGCTGGTGCCGATGCCCATGCCGCATACCGCGAGGATCTTCATTGCTCTTCGCTCGATTCGTACTCGCTGATGGTGCCGTGGATGTCCGCCGCGCTGGTGGCGGCGGTGAGCCGGGCCAGCCGATCGGGGTCGGCCAGCAGCCGGGCCAGCCGCGAAAGCGCCGAGGAGTGGCCGTCGTGGTCGACGGCGGCGAGGCCGATCACCAGCCGGACCGGGTCGTTGCTGGTATGGCCGAACTCGACCGGCTCCGCCAGCCCCGCCCAGGACAGCCCCGTGTGCAGCACGGCGGGGGAGGGGCGGGAGTGGGCGAGCGCCAGGCCGGGGGCGATCACGATGTAGGGCCCGTACTCCTCGACCGCCTGCTGCATCTCGCCGATGTAGTCGTCCGCGGTCGCGCCCGTGGCGACCAGGAGTTCGCCGGCGGCTCTGATCGCCGCACGCCAGTCCTCGGCCTCGATGCCGGTGACGATGGCGTCGACCGGCAGCAGCCGCGACAGCGACGGTTCCTGCATGGTGCCTCCCGAAGGTGGACCCGGCCCGCCGCGTGCGCTGCGGGATCACTCCCGCTACGGGCCGCGCTCTCACGCTAGGTCGTGATCGCACGAATGTAACGTAGGGCACGGTTCGGTGTCGTGCAGGTATGCGCGCGGGTACGCTCCCCGGGATCGGGAACCGCCGCCGCAGCGGCGGACGAGCGCGAAGGGATACGGATAGACGGATGCTGCGCCCGATGAACCTGATCTTCGACGCCGACGACACCCTGTGGGAGTGCAACGTCCTCTTCGAGCAGGCGATCGAGGAGTTCGTCGACTACGTCGGGCATCCCGCGCTCTCCCGCGCGCAGATCCGCGCGGTGCTGACCGGGATCGAACGGGAGAACAGCGCCCGCTACGGCTACGGCGCCCGCGTCTTCGAGCGCAGCTTGGGTGACTGCCTGGCGCGGTTGCGGCCCGGCGGAAGGGTGGACGACGCCGACCGCGCCTACCTCCACGGGCTGTGCCGGCGGATCGTCGAAGGCGAGATCATCCTGCTCGAAGGCGTGCTGGAGACCCTCCACGCGCTGCGCGACCGGCACCCCCTGTACCTGCTGACCAAGGGCGATCCCGAGCACCAGCAGCTCAAGATCGACGGCTCGGGGCTGGCCTCGCTGTTCGACGGCATCGGAATCGTCCCGGAGAAGGAGCCGCAGGCCTACCGCGACTTCGGGCGGACGCACGGGCTCGACCCCGAGCACACCTGGATGATCGGCAACTCGGTGAAGTCCGACGTCCTCCCCGCGCTGGAGGCGGGCATGGGCGCCGTCCTCGTGCCGCACCCGGCCACCTGGGTCCTCGAACACGCCGAGCCGCCCGCGTCCCACGACCGCTACCGCGAGGTCACCCCGATCGGTCGGCTCGTCGAGGTCTTCTGACACGCGAGGGCGGACATGGGACCGCGGCGGTCGCAGGCGCGCCCGGCGGGGGCGGCAAGGAGGCCGCGGAGCCGGGAGGCGCTCAAGGGCCCGTTATGTCGCAGGGCAGCGTGGCGATCGTGGCCGTATGACGAGATCCAGCGGCGTTTTTTGGGAATTCGGCCACGATCGCCACGTCTTCCGCGGCCGGCTCCGGCCGGCCGCCGCCACCGGCGAGCACCCGGCCTGTTGGGCGCGGGCCCGGTCCTCCGCCGTCCTCGGCGCCGCTTTAGACCACCCCTTCACCAGGCAGACCGACGAGGCCGCCCAGCAGACCGGCGTTGTTGAACAGGGTCTAGAACACGCGGTCGGCTCGGGGGAGTGAGCGCAGCAGGTAGGCCGCGCCCCAGCACAGCGGCAGCGCGAGCGCGCCCACGGCAGCGAACTTGGCGACGGCCGGCGCCTCCCACTCCGAGAAGGCGTGGTTCAGCCCGACCAGCACCGCAGGGTGCAGAAAGTAGACCGCGTAGGCGTGGTCGGAGAGGAACCTCCCGACGGCCGAACGGCGGTTGAACCGTCGCTGGAACAGCGCCGACAGCGCCAGCACGGTGCCCGCGGCGAGGGTGCTCTCCGTCGCCGCCACCGCGAGCGTCTGCCAACTGCCGGGCTGGAGGGCCGCCGGGTCACCCAGCACGGTTATCACGAGCACGTAGACCGGCACCATGAATAGGGCGGCTGCCGCTCCGCCCCAGCCCGCCCAGCGCGGTACGGCGTCGAACCAGCCCTTGCGGAAGGCCAGTACCCCCGCGGCGAAGAGCAGCACGTACTGCGGCATGTAGGCGGGAGTGGGCAGTACGCCTGCGATGGAGGTGCCGCTGGGCACCATGATGCGCCACAGGTAGGTGACCGCTATCAGCAGGGCCACGGAGCCGGTGACGGCCAGTGGTCCGATAGCGCCGGCCGGTCCGGCCGGGACCACCTGCGCCGCCGGCGCGGCCGCGGCCTCGCGCTCGGGAGCGAACCGCCTGATCAGCACGTATGCCAGGGCGAACACCAGGAGCGTGGCGACGAACCACATGGGGCCGGGGTCCATATTCGCCACGGCGTAGCGCCAGAAGGGTGTCCCGCCGGGATCGGCCAGGTAGTCCCCAAGGCCGAGCAGAGGGCGGAACAGCACCACGAAGAGCAGCAGCGGCACCCCCAGCCGCACCAGCCTGCCGCCGATGAAGCCGCGGGCGCCTTTGCGGTCGTGGGAGCCGGGCGTGAAGAACCCGGCGATCATGAAGAAGAACCCCATGAAGAACGTCTGGTTGAGGGCGTTGAAGACGTCCAGCAGGAGGCCGCTGGGGTCGTCGGCCGGTTCGACGTAGTACCACATCGCGATGTTGCCGTAGGCGATGGCGGCGTGGTGCAGCACCACCAGCACCGTCAGCGCGACGCGCAGGTTGTCCAGGTAGTACAGCCGCGGGCGGGTCGGTGCTGCGGCCCCGTCCGCAGGTGGGGAGGCGGTGGTCCGGTTCGATGCCATGGACGATCTCCGATCCGGGGCGAGACGGGGTGACTTCTGTCCAAGCGTACTGATTTTTGTCCGAACGGCCAGTTTTTTAGTCAAGTGGGCAGAAGAGAGTCGGTGGCCTCCATCACGGATCCCTGAGCCGCCGTTGAGACCGGTCGAGCGCAGACGGAAAGCGGCGGGACCGACTACGCGTCCGCTTGCGGGCGCCGCCGGAGCGCGCGCCGGCGGGGCGGGTCAGGCGGGGGAGTCGGCCCGCGTGGCGCGGTCGACCAGCTCGGCCACTTCGGCGGCGTGGGCCTCCAGGTCGTGGTCCGGATAGGCCACCCAGTACTGGAACATCCCGTCGATCAATGCCTGCACGGACACCGCCATGACCCGCGTGTCGAAGGCGCGGAAGACGCCCCGGTCCTGGCCGGCGCGCAGCAGCTCCGAATAGCCCTGGTAGATCGACTCGGTCGCCCGGATGCGGTAGCGCGGCGTGCCCTCAGGGGTCTGCGTGCCGCTGAAGATGCCGGCCAGGGCCAGCAGCTGCTCGCGGTGCCCGCGCATGTACTCGCCCACGGCCAGGATGTGGGTCCGCAAGGAGGAGCGCTCGTCGGCCGCCTCCGCGGCGCGGGGCAGCACGAACTCCGCGATGTCGGAGTAGACCTGCTCGACGGCCCGCTCCATCAGCTCGTCCTTGCCGGAGAAGTGGTAGGAGATGACGCCCTTGCTGATACCGGCCCGCTGCGCGATGCGCGACAGCGAGGCGCCGGCATAGCCCGCCTCGGCGACGGTGCCGATGGCAGCGGAGACGATCTGCGCGCGCCGGGCCTCCTCGATGAAGGTGCGTTTGCGGCGGCCGTCCGAGCGCGAATCTGACCCCATGGACAGCGAACATACCAGCGGGTCGGCAGCTGCCCGCGCACCTCGGAACGCGCGGTCGTGCGCGGTCGCCGCGGCCCCGCGCGGGCAGCGGCCGGCGTGCGCCCCTCCGCTCGCCCGGTGTCGCCGCGCGTCAGTGCCTGCGGCGGGTGATGTGGGCGGCGGTGCGGTCGCGGTGCTCCAGGGAGTCGCTGGTGGTGGGGGATTGGGCGCGCATCAGGCGGCGCGCGTCGTCGGCGGCGGCGCGCGCCGCCTGGGGTGAGGCGGCCCGCCGCCCCGCCTGGGCCCCTTCCTCGGGCAGGCCGAGGCCGCCGGGCAGGCCGATACGCCCCACGATGCGCATCTGCGCGCCCTCCTGCGACACCGAAGGGCGGATGTCGCCCGTCTCGGATTTCCAGTTGCGCAACCGGTGCTGCAGCCACTCGACGCCTTCGTAGCCCGGTCCCTGCTCCCACGGCGTCCCGTCGTGGCGGTGGCCCAGCGCGTGCAGCAGGTCGCCCACCGTCCAGCCCGCGGCGAAGAACCGGGCGGCCTCGTCGCGCAGTTCCGCGAAGTCGACGCCGCGCAGCGACGGATCGCTGCGGCGCAGCGTCTCGCAGGCGCGGTGCACGTCGCTGCGGGTGTGCACCGTCGCCGAGAGCGGATCGGGCTTCGAATCCGCAAGCAGGGCGGGGTCGACGGTCACCAGAACATCGCCGCCGCCCCGGTTCTCCCAGATGCTCACCTGGTCGCGCGGCCAGCCCTGGGACTCCACCAGGTCGGCGGCCAGCCGGCGCAGATCCAGCTCCCCGCCCTCGGAGACGATGCGAAACTCGGCCACACTCGCCGCCCTCCCCGCGCGCCCGCGCACTGCGCGGCCACCCGCGTCACGGTGAACCCTTCCCGCCCCATCATGCCCGACAGCGGGCGGCGTCCGATGCGCCGGTTCTCCACAAGCGGCGGACGGGTGTGGTGCGGGGCGGGGCTGATGCGCTTGACTTGAAATAAGAGGTTCCCCCGGAGCCCCCGCGCTGTCGTGCCGCGATTCCGCGGTCGTCTCAGGGCGCCGGACGCGGCGCGCCGCTCCGACCACTCGTCCACAAGCGCTCTTGCCGGGCGCCGCCGCCGGGTGGTGGCGTGGCACTATGGGGGGCGTTGCACCCGGTGCCACAAGCCCCCGGTGCGACATCCGCGACCAGCGACATCCGTGAGGTGCCAGTGCCCGAAACCGCCCTTCCGCCCGATCCGGCGGCGGAGTTGTCGAACACTTCGTTGCGGGCGCTGCTGCACGGCCTGCCCGGCGTCGACGAGGTCGGCGCGCAGGCGCGCGCGGCAGACCTCTCCACCCGCTCCATCAAGACCACCGCCAAGGCGCGGGCGATCGACCTCGCGATCAGCATGATCGACCTCACCACCCTGGAGGGCGCCGACACTCCCGGCAAGGTCCGGGCGCTCTCGGCCAAGGCCGTGCGCCCCGACCCGACCGACCCGACTGTGCCCCCGGTCGCCGCCGTGTGCGTCTACTCCGACCTCGTCGCCGCGGCCGCCGAGACGCTGACCGGCTCCGGAGTCGGCGTGGCCTCGGTCGCCACCGCGTTCCCCGCGGGCCGGGCGCCACTGGAGGCCAAACTCGCCGACACCCGCCGCGCGGTCGCCGACGGCGCAGCCGAGATCGACATGGTCATCGACCGGGGCGCGTTCCTCGCTGGCGACTACCGCGCCGTTTACGACGAGATCACCGCGGTCAAACAGGCCTGCGGCGCCGCCCACCTCAAGGTGATCCTGGAGACCGGCGAACTCGCCACCTACGACAACGTCCGCCGCGCCTCGTGGCTGGCCATCCTCGCCGGAGCCGACTTCATCAAGACCTCCACGGGCAAGGTGGCGCCCGCCGCGACGCTCCCCGTCACCCTGGTCATGCTGGAGGCGGTGCGCGACCACCACGCCGCCACCGGCCACCGCGTCGGCGTCAAGCCCGCCGGCGGTATCCGCACCGCCAAGGACGCCATGAAGTACCTGGTCCTGGTGAACGAGGTCGCCGGAGACGGCTGGCTGGACCCCGCCTACTTCCGCCTCGGCGCGTCCAGCCTGCTCAACGACCTGCTCATGCAGCGGACCCGGCTCTCCACGGGCACCTACTCCGGCCCCGACTACTACACCCTGGACTGAGAGGCCGACCAGTGGCAGAACAGGCCGAGCGGATCCTCGAGTACGCGCCCGCCCCGGAGTCGCGCTCCGCGGTGCGGCTGCGCCCTTCCTACGAACTGTTCATCGACGGCGGGTTCGTGCCCGCCAAGTCCGGCGAGCACATGGCTACGGCCAACCCCGCCGACGAGGAGCACCTGGCCCACGTCTCGGTCGCCGGCGAGACCGACGTGGACCGCGCGATCGCAGCGGCCCGGCGCGCGTTCGAAGGCGCATGGGGGGCGATGCCGGGCGCCGAACGGGGCAAGTACCTGTTCCGGATCGCCCGCATTCTCCAGGAGCGCTCCCGCGAACTCGCCGTGCTGGAGACCCTGGACAACGGCAAGCCCGTCAAAGAGACCCGCGACGTCGACCTTCCGCTGGCCGCCGCGCACTTCTTCTACCACGCGGGCTGGGCCGACAAGCTCGACCACGCGGGACTGGGTCCCGCGCCGCGCCCGGTCGGCGTGGCCGCCCAAGTCATCCCGTGGAACTTCCCGCTGCTGATGCTGGCGTGGAAGATCGCGCCCGCGCTGGCCGCCGGCAACACCGTGGTGCTCAAGCCCGCCGAGACCACCCCGCTGACGGCGCTGGTCTTCGCCGAGATCTGCCAGGAGGCCGATCTCCCGCCCGGCGTCGTCAACATCGTCACCGGCGCCGGCGAGACCGGGCGGACCCTGGTAGGCCACCCCGGCGCCGACAAGGTCGCCTTCACCGGATCCACCGCCGTCGGCCGCGAGATCGCGCGCTCGGTGGCGGGCACCGGCAAGCGCCTCACCCTGGAGTTGGGCGGCAAGGGCGCCAACATCGTCTACGACGACGCGGCACTGGACCAGGCCGTCGAAGGCATCGTCTCCGGAATCTTCTTCAACCAGGGCCACGTGTGCTGCGCCGGATCCCGGCTGCTGGTGCAGGAGTCGGTCGCCGAGGAGGTGCTGGCCCGGCTGCGCGCCCGCATCGAGCGGCTGCGGTTGGGCGACCCGCTGGACAAGAACACCGACATCGGCGCCATCAACTCCGCCGAGCAGCTGGAGCGCATCCGCGAGCTGTACCGAGCGGGGGCCGAGGAGGGCGCCCAGAGCTGGTCGCCGCAGTGCCCGCTGCCCGAGCGCGGCTACTGGTTCGCCCCCACCGTGTTCACCGGTGTCACCCAGGCCCACCGCATCGCCCGCGAGGAGATCTTCGGCCCCGTCCTCTCGGTGCTGACGTTCCGCACCCCCGACGAAGCGGTGGCCAAGGCCAACAACACCCCCTACGGGCTTTCGGCGGGGGTGTGGACCGAGAAGGGTTCGCGCATGCTGTGGACCGCCGAGCAGCTGCGCGCGGGCGTCGTCTGGTCCAACACGTTCAACAAGCTCGACCCGGCCAGCCCCTTCGGCGGGTACAAGGAGTCCGGCTACGGCCGGGAGGGCGGCCGCCACGGACTGGAGGCATACCTTGTCCACGCCGCCTGAACACCCCGAACCCGCCTCCGCCCCGGGCGCACAGACCGACGGGCCCGGCGCCGCCGACGGGCGGCCCGAGTCCGCCGGCCGCGAGCCCGGCGGTGCGTCGGCCCGCCCCGAAGTACACGCCGAGCCGGCCGAGCTCGCCGAACCGGTCGAGGGCGCCGAGGCCACCCGGCCGACAGCACCCGCCGGCGCCGCCCGGGCGGGCGCCGACGTCCCCCTCGGCGCACCCGCCGCCGGGCGCATCCCGGTGCGCAAGACCTACAAGCTCTACGTGGGCGGAGCCTTTCCCCGCTCCGAGTCAGGCAGGTGCTACCCCGTGACCGCATCCGACGGCGGCCACCTCGCCAACGCCGCGCTCGCCTCGCGAAAGGACGCCCGCGACGCCGTGGTGGCCGCGCGCAAGGCGTTCTCCGGCTGGTCCGGCCGCACCGCCTACAACCGCGGCCAGATTCTTTACCGCATCGCCGAGGTGATGGAGGGCCGCCGCGCCCAGTTCGCCGCCGAGATCGCCGAGGCCGACGGCATCGGCGCCGAGAAGGCCGACGAGCTGGTCTCCGCGGCGATCGACCGGTGGGTCTACTACGCCGGGTGGCCCGACAAGATCGCCCAGGTCCTCGGCGCTGCCAACCCGGTCTCGGGCCCCTACTTCAACCTGTCCAAGCCCGAGCCCGCCGGCGTTGTGGCCGTCCTCGCTCCGCCCATGGGTCCGCTGCTGGGGCTGGTGTCGGTCGTCGCCCCGGTGATCGCCACGGGCAACACCGCCGTCGTGCTCGCCAGTGAGCGCGCGCCCCTGCCCGCCGTCACCCTCGCCGAGGCGCTGGCCGTCTCCGACCTCCCCGGCGGCGTCGTCAACATCCTCACCGGCAAGGCGGCCGACCTGGCACCGCACCTGGCATCCCACGCCGACGTCGACGGACTCGACCTCACCGGCGCCGGCCCCGATTCCGCCGCAGAGCTGGAACGCAGCGCCGCCGACACCCTCAAGCGGGTTCTGCGCCCCGCCGGCCGCGAGGACTGGCTCGCCACCCCGGGCACCGCGCGGATGACCCCCTTTCTGGAGACGAAGACGGTCTGGCACCCCGTCGGGACCTGAGACCTCGGGCCCCGGACCAACGCGTCGAGACGACAGCGCGCCCCGGCGCCGACCCGGAGCAGAGGGAGGTGATCGGCTTGGCCGAAGACACGGGTGCCGCGGCACTGCGCTCCGCGGTCGACCTGGTGCGCCTCGACCGGCCCGGCCCGCAGGTCGAGCGCCTGCGCACGGCCGTCCTGCGGCTGCGTGTGGCGCCCGGCCAGCGCGGCCTCGTCACCGAGGCGGTCGAGACCCTGCCCCGCGCCGACGCCGACCCCGACCGCACTCCCTTCGCGGTACTGGTGGATGCGCAACCCGCCGGGTACGGCATCATCGACCGGGGCGGCGCCCTGGCCGAGCTGTCCGGCATCGCCGCAGACACAGCGCGTGCCGTCCTGCTGCGTGCCTTCTACCTCGCCCCGGAACACCAGGGGCGCGGTATCGGGCGCGCGGCATGCGCCGCCCTCGCCCCCCTCGTACGCAGCGTGCACCCGCACGCCGACGCGGCGTTCGTCATCGTCGGCGAGGCCAACCGGGCCGCCGTGCGCGCCTACCGCGCCGGCGGCTTCCTCCCCACGGGAACGCGCCTGACCAGCGCAACCGCCGGACAGCAGACGGTGCTGCGCAAGGAGGTGGCGTGAGCGGGTGCAGCGGACGGTCTGCCGTATACCGGCGGTTCGCCGTTGCCAGGGCGGGGGAGCGCGCGCCAAGATCACTGCGCGGGCCCGACCGCGACAGCCATGACCCTGGAGGTAAGCCCCAGTGACCACCGATCCGCACACCACCGCCACGAAGGCGGCCGAAGAGCTGCGCTCCCGTACCGGCGTCGACTCCTACGACGTCGCCCTGGTCATGGGATCGGGGTGGGCGCCCGCCGCCGACACACTCGGTGCCGGCGGGACCGAGCTGCCGACCAGCGAGCTGACGGGATTTCTGCCGCCGGCCGTCGAAGGGCACAGCGGCACCGTCCGCAGCGTGCGCAGCGGAGACCGCGACCTGCTCGTCTTCCTCGGCCGCACCCACCTCTACGAAGGGCACGGCGCCGATCCGGTCGCCCACGGCGTCCGCACGGCCGTCGCCGCGGGCGCCTCCACCGTGATCCTCACCAACGCGGCCGGATCGCTCGATCCCGACCTGGGCGTGGGATCGCCGGTCCTCATCGCCGACCACATCAACCTCACCGGCCAGTCGCCACTGCGCGGCGCCACCTTCGTCGATCTCACCGACACCTACTCGGCGGTGCTGCGCGCGATCGCCAAGGAGGTCGACCCGTCGCTGCCCGAGGGCGTATACGCGGCCATGCCCGGTCCGCACTTCGAGACTCCCGCAGAGATCCGCATGCTGCGCGCCATGGGCGCCGACCTGGTGGGCATGTCCACGGCTCTGGAGGCGATCGCCGCACGCGAGGCCGGCGCCTCGGTACTGGGCCTGTCCCTGGTGACCAACATCGCCGCGGGCCTGTCGGGCCAGCCCCTGGACCACGAAGAGGTCCTGGCCGCCGGTAGGGACTCCGCGACCGACGTCGGCGCGTTGCTGGCCTCCGTGGTCGAGCGCCTCGACGCGCCCTCCCAGGGGGCCGGCGCCGGCGCGTAGCGACACGGGCACCGGCGCCGCGGAAGGGGCGCACGCGGCGGGGCCGGGTAGAGCAGACGACGGAACCGGGGGACCAGACGAGACGAAAGGGACGGCGCGACCGATGGCCGACTCCTATCGCACGCTCGCGCAGGCGTGGCTCGACCAGGACCCCGATCCGGTGACCCGCGAGGAGTTGGCCGCCCTGCTCGACTCCGGTGACGACGCCGCCTTGGCCGACCGGTTCGGCGCGCGCCTGGAGTTCGGTACCGCCGGGCTGCGGGGCAGGCTGGGCGCCGGTCCCAACCGGATGAACCGGGTGACGGTCATGCGCGCCGCCGCGGGCGTGGCCCACTGGACCGGCGCCGGCGGCACCGTGGTCATCGGCTACGACGCGCGCCACCGCTCCGCCGACTTCGCCCGCGACTCCGCCGCCGTGCTGGCCGGGGCCGGCTGCACCGCGCTGCTGCTGCCCCGTGCCCTGCCCACGCCGGTGCTGGCGTTCGCGGTACGCGACCTGGGCGCCGACGCCGGGATCATGGTCACCGCCAGCCACAACCCGCCCGAGGACAACGGCTACAAGGTCTTCACAGGCACCGCAACCGCCGGAACCGGTGACGACGCGGGCAGCCAGATCGTTCCGCCCGCCGACACCGACATCTCCGCCGCCATCGCGGCGGCCGGACCGGTCGACCGGCTGCCGCTGTCGCAGGACTGGCACCTGCTGGGCGAGGAGACCGTCGAGCGCTACCTCGCCGCCGTGTGCAGACTGCCGCTGGGCACCGACCGCGACATCACCACCACCTACACCCCGCTGCACGGCGTCGGCGGCCGGATTCTGGCCGCCGCGTTCTCCTGGGCGGGATTCCCGCCGCCGCGCACGGTGACCGAGCAGAACCGGCCCGATCCCGATTTCCCCACGGTCCAATTCCCCAACCCCGAGGAGCCCGGCGCCATGGATCTGGCGCTGGCGACCGGGCGCGACGAGGGCACCGACATCATCCTGGCCAACGACCCCGACGCCGACCGACTGGCGGTGGCCGTACCCGGCCACGGGCTGCTCACCGGCGACCAGGTGGGCGGACTGCTCGCCGAGTACGTGCTGGGCCGCACCAGCGGGGCCGACCGGATGGTGGCGACCACCATCGTCTCCGCCGGGCTGCTGCCCAAGATCGCCGCCGCGCACGGGGTGCGCTGCGCCGAGACGCTGACGGGCTTCAAGTGGCTGGCGCGCGCCGCCGGGCCCGGCGAGCGGTGCGTATTCGCCTACGAGGAGGCGCTGGGCTACTGCCTGGGCGGCGACGCGGGGCGGCCGGTGGCCGACAAGGACGGCATCGGAGCGGCGCTGGCGGTGTCGGCGCTCGCGGCCGAGGCCAAGCGCGAGGGACGTACCCTGCTCGACCTGCTGGACGACCAGGCACGCCGCTACGGCCTGCACGCCACGCGCCAGGTGTCGGTGCGTGTGAGCGACCTCGCCGCCATCCCGGCGACCATGGAGCGGCTGCGCGCCGAGCCGCCGCGCGCATTCGGCGCCCTGCGGGTGGAGGCGGTCGAGGACTTCTCCGCGGGACACGCCGACCTGCCCGCGACCGACGCGCTGCGCTACCTCCTGGTCGGCCCTGAGAGCGCGGCGGAAGCGGACGGCCCCGCGGGCGGCCGCCTCACCCTGCGCCCGTCGGGGACCGAACCCAAGCTGAAGGCGTACCTGGAGGTCGTGCTGCCGGTGGAGGACGACGTCGCCGACGTCCGCGCCGCCGCGGAGGCCCAGCTGGCGGAACTGGCCCGCGAGGTGGAGGCGCTGTTTCCGCAGACGTCCGCGTAGCGGCGAGTACGCGCCCCGCGCTTGAGAGCGCGGGCAGAACGAAGCGGACACGGTTGTCGGGGGTCGCGGACAGCGCGGTAGCGAGCTGGTGGCCGGACCTTCGAGGTCGCGGGCAACAACGGTCCGCTGGGCGGCCTTGCTGATCGGCCGGGTGCGGGTGGCCCGCGCGGAAACCGGACCCGCTCGGTTGCCTCCTACCCGATCCGGTCGACGACGAGCGGTAGGCGCCGCTCCGGTCCGTCGAGGGAGAAAGAGTCGGCGAGCACCTCGGCCGCTCGGTCGAACCGTGCCGGGTCGTCGGTGTGCAGGGTGAACAGCGGACGCCCGGCGCGGACCGGCTCGCCCGGCTTGGCGTGCAGTTCGACACCGGCGCCCGGCGAGACCGCGTCCTCCTTGCGGGCGCGGCCCGCACCGAGGCGCCACGCCGCGAAGCCCACCGCGTAGGCGTCGAGGCGGGTGAGCGTCCCGGTCGCGGGGGAGAGGATGTCGCGCTGCTCTGCGGCCACCGGCAGCGCGGCGTCGGGGTCTCCGCCCTGTGCCGCGACCATCCGCCGCCAGGACTCCATCGCCGAGCCGTCGCGCAGCGCGTCGGCCGGGTCGGTACCGCCGCTGAGACCGGCTGCCCGCAGCATCTCCCGCGCCAGTTCGACCGTCAGCTCCACCACGTCGTCGGGGCCCCCGCCGGAGAGCACCTCGACGGCCTCGGCCACCTCCAGGGCGTTGCCGACACGGCGGCCCAGCGGGGTGTCCATCGCGGTGAGCAGCGCACGCGTGCGTACCCCGTGGTCGGTGCCGATGGCCACCATGGTCTCGGCGAGCTCCCGGGCGGAGGCGGCGTCCTTCATGAACGCCCCCGAGCCGACCTTGACGTCCAGCACCAGCGAGGAGGTGCCCTCGGCGAGCTTCTTGGACATGATCGACGCGGCGATCAGCGGAATCGACTCCACCGTGCCGGTCACGTCGCGCAGTGCGTAGAGCTTGCGGTCGGCGGGTGCCAGATCCGGCCCGGCGGCGCACACGGCGCAGCCCGCGGTGACGAGCTGCTCCAGCATCTGCTCCGGGGTGAGGTCGGCACGCCAGCCGGGGACGGACTCCAGCTTGTCCAGGGTTCCGCCGGTGTGCCCCAGGCCGCGCCCCGACAGCTGCGGCACCGCGGCACCGCAGGCGGCGACGGTCGGTGTCAGCGGCAGGGTGATCTTGTCGCCGACGCCGCCGGTGGAGTGCTTATCGGTGGTCGGCCGGGCCAGCCCGGTGAAGTCCAGCCGCTGCCCGGAGTCCAGCATGGCCCGCGTCCACTCGCTCACCTCGGCGCGCGTCATGCCCCGCCACACCACGGCCATGCTCAGCGCCGCCATCTGCTCCTCGGCGACTTCGCCGCGCGTGTAGGCGTCGACGACCCACCTGATCTGGTCCCGGGTGAGCTCGCCGCCGTCGCGTTTGGCGGTGATGACGTCGATGGCCTCCATCTGATCCTCCTGTCGGCGGTGGTAGGCGAGCGTGCTCCGTCGTGCACAACCCGGCGCCGGCGGCGGCGCCGCCGGGCCGACTGCGGCATCATGGAATAGGGGGTCCCCACCCGCGGCCCGGCTCGCCGCCGGCCTGCGGCTCACCCGGGTCCAGATCGCGCGGGCCGAACGCCTGCGGAAGCAGCGCATCCAGGGTGCGTATCCCCTCGGGGGTGTCCACCAGCAGCGCCGGCCCGCCGTGCTCGTAGAGGAGTTGGCGGCAGCGACCGCACGGCATCAGCGCGGAGCCGGCGCGGTCGACGCAGGCGAACGCGCGCAGGCGGCCGCCGCCGGTGGCGTGCAGGGCCGACACCAGGCCGCACTCGGCGCACAGAGCGAGGCCGTAGGACGCGTTCTCCACGTTGCAGCCCACGACCGTGCGTCCGTCGTCGACCAGCGCGGCCGCCCCGACGGGGAAGCCGGAGTAAGGCGCGTACGCGCGCTCCATGGCGCGCGCGGCCTGTGCCCGCAGCGCCGCCCAGTCGACGCCGTCCCGCTCGGCGCCCGCATGCCCGGTCACGCCGCGCCCCCGTCCGAGCAGTGCCGGCAGCGCCGCGGAAACCGCCCGCGGAACGGTTCCGGGAGACGGGCGCAGCTGCCTCCCGCGAGCCGTCTGCGCCGCTGCGGACCCCGCATCTCGCAGGAGACGGGCCGGGTGCCGCCGATGCGGCCGCCCGCCCGGCGCCGGGCGCTCACGCGTGTCCCCGGCGCCACTGGCGGCCCACGTTCGCCGGCGGGCGGAGGCGCTGGGATGCCAGGGCCAGCACGAGCAGGGTGGCGATGTGCGGGCTGTAGGTGACCAGTTGGCCCGGCAGCGAGTCGGTGCCCAGGTACCACAGCAGCACGACGACTCCGGCGGGTGCCGCGACCAGCGCGGAGGCCGGGAGGCTCCCGGCCGCCTCCGGCCAGGTGCGCACCGTCTGGAGGGCGGCGGCCGCAGCCGCGGCCGCCCCGAGCGCGGTGACGGCCCACCACCAGGCGGCACCGCCGGTGACCGCGACCGCGCCGCCGAGGGCGGCCACGGCCGCGCCGCCCGCGAACACCGCGCAGAGGCCCGCCGTGGCGGTGAAGGCGCTCGTTCCCCGCGTGCGCCGGAGAGCCGCGGCCAGCATCAGCACGGCGGCGACCAGCAGCGCCGCGGCGATCAGCAGCAGCAGCGCATGCACCGCGCCTCCGCCGCCGCGTACCTGCAGCGCGTCGGTGAATCCGAACAGCCCGGCGCCCATGGCCAGCCCGCCCGGTCGCCAGTTGCCGAAGATCATCGCCGCCAGTCCGATGTAGCCCCGCCCGCCGGTCTGGCCCTCCTGGTAGACGGAGGAGGCCACCATCGCGAGGAAGACTCCGCCCATGCCCGCGAAGCCGCCGGAGAGCACGACCGCGGTGAACTTGTAGGTGTAGACGGGCACGCCCAGCGACTCCGCGGCGTCGGGGTTCTCCCCGCACGACCGCAGCCGCAGCCCGAACGGGGTGTGCCACAGCACCAGGAACGTCAGCGGCGCCAGCAGGATCGCCAGCAGCGTCACCACCGACATCCCCGTCGTGGTACCGACGATCAGCGAAGCGGTGTCGGCCACCAGGAAGATCCCCGACTCCCGGGCCGGCGCCAGCGCGTCCGCCACGAACGGCAGCCCGATCCGCGGGAACTCCGGAAGCTGCGGCGACTGCGCCGCACCGCCCCCCGGTGCGCCCTGGAAGAACAGCAGGGACAGGTAGCGCATCGCGCCTACCGCGAGGATGTTGATCGCCACGCCCGAGACGATGTGGTCGACGCCGAAGGTCACGGTCGCCACCGCATGGATCAGCCCGCCGGCCATGCCGCCCAGCACCCCGGCGAGCAGCCCCGCCCACGGGCTCTCGAAGCTCCACGCGAAGTACGCGCCGAACCAGGTGCCCAGCACCATCATGCCTTCGAGGCCGATGTTGATGATCCCGGCGCGCTCGGCCCACAGGCCGCCGAGCCCGGCGAGGCCGATGGGCACGGCGAACGCCAGTGTCGCCTGGATGGTGCCGGCGCTGGTCAGCATCGGCTGGCCGGTGATGGCCCGCACACCGGCCAGGGCCACGAACGCCGCGACCGCGATGCTGACGAAGCGCCACCGCGAGCGGGCGCCGCGCTGCCGCCCGGCCGGGGCGGCGGATGCCGGGGAGACGCTCAGATCCTGGCTCATGACGCCGCCGCCTCCTCACGCTCGCCGCGGGCCAGCTCCCGGCCGACCTGCTGCTGCTGGTAGCGCAGACCCCAGCGGTGCACCACCTCGTACACCACGACCACGGTCAGCACGATGGTGGCCTGGGTGACCACGGCGATCTCCTTGGGAATGCCTTCGAAATCCAGGATCTGGCTGGACTGGTCCAGAAAGGCCCAGAACAGCGCGGCGAACGCGATGCCGACGGGGTGGTTGCGCCCCAGCAGGGCGATGGCGATGCCGGTGAAGCCCAGCCCGGTGGGGAAGTCCAGCGCGTAGTAGTGCGACTGGCCGAGCAGCTGCGGTACGCCGACCAGCCCGGCGACCATCCCCGAGATCACCATCGACAGCAGCACCATGCGCTTGATGTCGATCCCGCTGGCCCGCGCCGCCGTCGGGGACTGGCCGGTGGCGCGCAGGTCGAAACCGAACCGGGTGCGGTTGAGCATCAGCCAGTAGCCGACACCGACCGCCATCGCCAGCAGCACCAGGCCGAAAATCTCGCGGTCGGCGCCCATGAACCCGGCGGGGATGCCCGGCACCCAGCCCGTTTCGGCGATCTCGCGGGTGCCGATGTTGTTCGTGCTGATCTGCACCGCCAGCCGGTCGGTGTTGAGCAGGTAGGCGGTGATGCCGGTGGCAACCGAGTTCAGCATGATCGTGGAGATCACCTCGGAGACCCCGCGGGCCACCTTCAGGTAGCCGGCGATCCCGGCCCAGAAGCCGCCGACGGCCACCGCCACCGCGATGATGACGATCTGGTGGATGACCGGCGGCAGCACCCAGGCGCCGCCCACCGCCGCCGCCAGCAGCGCCGCCAGTCGGTACTGGCCGTCCACGCCGATGTTGAACAGCTTCATCTTGAAGCCGATCGCCACCGCCACGGCGGAGAGGTAGAACGTGGTGCCGGAGTTGACGACGAGCACCAGACTGTCGGGCTGCAGCCCGAACTCCAGCATCCGGCCGAAGGCGTGGAAGGGCTGCACACCGCTGACCCGCAGCACCAGCGCGGTCACCGCCAGAGCCAGCGCCCCCGCGGCCACCACCGCGCCGAACGACAGCGCCAGCGTGGTGGCCAGCCGCCGGTAGAGCAGGAAGGCGGCCGCCGAGCCGATCAGGGCGCCGAGCGGGTAGGCCACCGGCTCGATCAGCCACCAGTCGATGATCCCGCCGCCGAGCAGGCCCGCGGTCACCGACAGCAGCAGCGCGATCGGCGTCACCAGCAGCCGGTGCAGGCGGGTGTCGGCGTCCTCGGTGGTGGGCCGGGTGAGCGCCACGACCAGCGCGAACGCCAGCGCGACGCCGATCGCGGCCGCCGCGGGAGCCAGCAGGCCCCGGTCGGCCGCGGCGGTCACACCCGCGCCCAGAACGGCTGCGAGGGCCACCGCCGCCCAGATGGGGATGGAGGTCCTCATGCGCCGTCCTCGCCTTCGCCCGTGCCGGTCCGGCTGTCCAGCCCGGCGCCGGTCATCGCCGCGCCGAGCTCCTCAGGGGTCACCGTCATCGGGTCCGCCTCGGCCACCAGCCGGCCGCGCAGGATGACGTGCAGCGTGTCGGACATGCCGATCAGCTCATCCAGATCGGCCGAAACCAGCAGCACCGCCAGCCCTTCGCCGCGCGCCCGGCGCAGATGCTCCCAGATCGCCGCCTGCGCGCCCACGTCGACCCCGCGCGTGGGGTGGGCGGCCACGAGTACCTTGGGTCGGCCGCGCATCTCCCGGCCGACGATCAGCTTCTGCTGGTTGCCGCCGCTCAGCGCCTCGGCGATCACGTCGATACCGGGCGTGCGCACGTCGTAGTCGGCCACGATCCGCTCGGTGTCGGCGCGCGCGCCCGCCCGGTCGATCCAGATGCCCCGGGCGTTGGGCGCCTCCCCCTGGTGGCCGAGGATGCGGTTCTCCCACAGCGACGACTCCAGCAGCACGCCGTGGCGGGTGCGGTCCTCGGGGATGTAGCCGACCCCGGCCTCGCGGATGTCCAGGGTGCCCCAGCCGGTGATGTCGCGCCCGTCCAGGCGGACGGTGCCCTGCTGGACGGGGCGCATACCCATTACGGCCTCGATCAGCTCGGACTGGCCGTTGCCCTCCACGCCCGCGATACCGACGATCTCGCCCTCGCGCATGGTCAGGGACACGTCGTCGACCACCGGGCGTCCGCCGGGCTCGCTCACCCGCAGGCCGCTGATCTCCAGCATCGGGCGGTCGGTCACCGTGGACTCGCGCAGTTCGGGCACGGGCAGTTCGCCGCCGACCATCAGCGTGGCCAGTTCCCGGGCGCTGGTGGCGGCGGGATCGACGGTGGCCACGGTGGTGCCGCGGCGGATCACGGTGATGGTGTCGGCGACCGACAGCACCTCGTCGAGCTTGTGCGAGATGAAGATGACCGTCAGGCCCTCCCGCTTGAGCTCGCGCAGGTTGTCGAACAGCTCGTCGACCTCCTGGGGCACCAGCACCGCGGTCGGCTCGTCCAGGATGACGATATCGGCGCCCCGGTAGAGGACTTTGAGGATCTCCACGCGCTGGCGCTGGCCCACGCCCAGCTCCTCCATCAGCCGGTCGGGTTCGACACCCAGCCCGTACTGCTCGGAGAGCGAGGTGATCCGCGCCCGCGCGTTGCGGCCGATGCCGACGCGGCCCTCGGCGCCCAGCACGACGTTCTCCAGCACGGTGAGGTTGTCGGCGAGCATGAAGTGCTGGTGCACCATGCCGATGCCGTGCTTGATGGCGTCGGAGGGGGAGTTCAGCCGCACCGTGGCACCCTTGACCGCGATGGTGCCCTCGTCCTGTCGGTGCATGCCGTAAAGCGTCTTCATCAGGGTGGACTTGCCGGCCCCGTTCTCGCCCACGATGGCGTGGACGGTACCGGGCCGCACCGCGATGTCGATGTCGTGGTTGGCCACGACCCCCGGGAACCTCTTGGTGATCCCGCGCAGCTCGACGGCGGGAGGTGCCTCCCCGCCGCCGGATGGTGCGCTGCTCATCCGACTCCTCGATACGTGGGGCCGCCGGTTCCCGGCACCGGCGGCGCCGGTCCGCCGGCGGCGGAGCTGGGGGAGGGCGGACCGCGGTACCGGGGCCGGGGCACTCTCCCCGGCCCCGGTACCGCGGCGACCGCGCCGGGGCTGGGCCCGCCTGCGCGGGCCGCACCCGGCTACGGCTCGGTCGGGACCTCGATCTCGCCGTCGATGATCTGCTGCTTCAGCTCGTCGAGCTGCCCCTCGATGTCGGAGATCAGCTCCTCGTTGGACTTGGAGTAGCCGACACCGCCGCTGGCCAGGTCGAAGCGCCGGATGCCCGATTCGACGTCGCCCTGCTGCGCCGACTGCACGAACTCGAACACCGCGGTGTCCACGCGCTTGATCGCCGAGGTGAGCACATACTGCTTCTGGTCCTCGGGCGCGGTCTTGTACTGGTCGCTGTCCACACCGATGAACAGCTGATCCGCTGCGGCCACGGCCTCCAGCACGCCGTTGCCCGAGGCTCCGGCCGCGTGGTAAATGACGTCGGCGCCCTGGTCGAGCTGGCCTTCGGCGGTGGATCGGCCGGTCGCCGGGTCGGAGAAACCGCTCATGTCCGGCGGCTGGGTGAGGTAGGAGGTCTCGATCTCGATGTCGGGGTTGATCTTCTGCGCCCCGGCGATGTAACCGGCCTCGAACTTCTTGATCAGCGGTGTCTCCACGCCGCCGACGAAGCCGATGTGGTCCTCCTCCGTCTTGAGCGCGGCCGCCGCGCCCACCAGGTAGGACGCCTGCTCCTCGGTGAAGACGAGGCTGGTGACGTTGTCCTGGTCGGTGATCTCCGAGTCGACGATGGCGAAGTTGACGTCGGAGTAGGCCTCGTTGCTCGCGACGTTGATCATCGGCTGCGTGTAGGCGAAGCCCACCCCGATGATCACGTCGAAGCCCTGGTCGGCCATGTTCTTCAGACGTTCTTCTTTGTCGACGTCCGACTCGCCCTCGCTGGGCTCGAAGTCCTGGATGTCGTCCCCGCTGATCCCCAGCTCTTCCTCGACGCGCTGGAGCCCGCGGTAGGCCGAGTCGTTGAACGACTTGTCCCCTCGGCCGCCGACGTCGTAGGCGAGGCCGACGCGGATCCCGTCGTCGCCTCCTCCGCCTTCGCCGTCGCCCCCGCCGGCGTTCCCGCCCTGGGGGTTGTCACAGGCCGTCAAGGCCAGGGTAAGCACGCCTGCCGCTGTGGCGGCGGCGAGCTTGGCGGCACGCTTGTTCAATCTTCACTCCCCTTCAGCCCTGAAGCGGCCCACGCTTGTGGGTGGGCTCGCCGGGTTCTGCTGCCGGACGATAGCCGTTCCGGGAAATGTCACCAATCCACCGGGAACGGTTGTTATAAAGGCGAGAGCAGAGCGAAACGGACGTTACCGATTCGCCGTTCCGCCGCTGGGCGGATCGCTCGTCTCACCAGGTCGCCGCCGCCCGCGCAAGGGCAATTCTCGCCCAAGTCCGGCCGTGTCGTTGAGTAGCGAAGGGGTGACCGGCGCGCCGTGCCGCCCGCCGTTCCTCAGTTTCGCGAAAGCGCGGCGGGCTCGGCGGTGAGGAATTCCACAGCGCTCTTCTTCAGGCGCTGCGCCGAGACGGCCGTGCGGTGGTCGCGGCCCGGCGCGCGCAGGGCGGTACCGCCCACCTGCCGGGCGAGGTCCTCCATGCCGGCGGCCAGGCCGTCGCGTTCACCGGCCATCAGCAGCATCGGCACCTCGGGGGCCGGCTCGGGGCTGAAAGGGTGGGCGGCCTGCCCGCGCGCGCAGGCCGCCAGCGCCGCCGGGTCGCCCCCCGGCAGCTGTGCGGCGGCGCGGTAGACAGCGCCGAAGGGGGACTCGTCGGCGTCCAGGTCGTCCGAATCGGTGCCGGCGAACGCGTCGCGCGGCCCGAATCCGGCCAGCACGCCGCGGCGCACCCGGTCGGGACGGGCCAGCGCCGTCTCCCAGGCGAGGCGCGCGCCCAGCGAGTAGCCCACGACGTCGACCCGCTCGATCTCCAGCGCGTCCAGCAGCCCCAGCAGGTCGGCGGTGAACCGAGCCGGGGTGTAGGCGGCGGGGTCGTGCGGCTTTCCGCTGCCGCCGTGGCCCCTCAGGTCGCAGCCGAACACCGGGAGTTCGGCGAGCGCGCGGGTCCAGCCGGTGCGCACCCAGTTCAGTTCGAAGTCGGAGCCGAAACCGTGCACCAGCAGCACCGGTACGCCCGCGGCAGCGGGGTCGGGGGCACTGTAGCGCAGCGGCACCTGCGCGGGCAGGGTGTATTCGGTCATGGCGGTCCCGTTTCCCGTCGAATGGCCAGCGTGGAGCGGCCCTCAGTCGTCCTCGGGCGGTGTGAGCCGGACCCGGCGGCGGGGCGGCTCGCCGGCGGGGACCGTGCCCACGATCCCGGCGCCGTCCTCCTCGGCCTCCACCTCGAAGGTCACCAGCGGCGCGCCGACCTCCACCACGTCGCCCTCCTCGGCGTGCAGCCTGCGGACCACCCCGGCGTGCGGCGAGGGGATCTCCGCCGCGGACTTGGTGGTCTCGACCTCGACGAGCGGCCCGTTGCGTTCGACCCGCTCGCCCGGGCCCGCCAGCCACTCCAGCACCGTGGCCTCGACCAGGCCCTCGCCCAGGTCCGGCAGGTGGAACGTCTTCTCGTTCTGCTGCGCCATGTCCTCGTCGAATCCTCTCAAGCGCCGAACGTCCGCTGCACCGCGTACAGGATGCGGTCGACGGTGGGCAGGTACTGCGGCTCCAGCGGTCCGGCCGGATAGGGCACGTCGAATCCGGTCACCCGCTGCACGGGTGCGGCGAGCCGGGAGAACGCCCCCTCCGTGATCAGCGCGCCGACCTCGCCGCCCAGTCCCGCCGTCAGCGGCGCCTCGTGCACCACCACCGCGCGCCGGGTGCGCCGCACCGACTCCACCAGCCCTTCGGCGTCGAGGGGCTTGAGCCAGCGCAGGTCCAGCACCTCCAGCTCCACGCCGTCCTCGGCGGCGAACTCGGCGGCCTGAAGGCAGCGCTGCACCATCGCCCCCCAGGCCACCAGGGTGGCGTGCCGACCCGGCCGCACCACGCGGCTCGCGCCCACCGGCAGCTCCGCAGGCGCATCGCCGTCCTCAGGCGCGGGGCGGCGGTCCCAGTAGCGCGCCTTGGGCTCCATGAACACCACGGGGTCGTCGGAGCGCACCGACTGCAGCAGCAGGCTGTAGGCGTCGGCCGCCTCGCTGGGCGCGGCCACCTTCAGGCCGGGCACGTGGGCGAACAGCGCCTCCAGGCTCTCGCCGTGGTGCTCCGGCGCCTGGATGCCGCCGAAGCTGGGTACCCGCAGCGTGACGGGCATGGGGGCGGTGCCGCGCGAGCGGTAGCGCATCCGCGCCACCTGATTGACGATCTGGTCCAGGGCGGGATACGCGAACCCGTCGAACTGCAGCTCGGGCACGGGGCGCCAGCCGTTCATGGCCAGGCCCACGGCCATGCCGACGATGCCCGACTCCGCCAGCGGAGTGTCGAAGACGCGGTGCTCGCCGTGGCGCCGCTGCAGGCCGTCGGTCACGCGGAAGACGCCGCCCAGCCGGCCCACGTCCTCACCGAAGACCAGGACCGCGGGGTCCTCGGTCAACGCCTCGTCCAGCGCGCGGTTCAGCGCCTCGCGCAGTGTGGACGCGTGCGCGGGCGCCTCGGCGGTCCCGGGCGCGCCGGTCGCAGTCGGGCTCATCCGACCTCCTCCTGCCAGACCCGCCGCTGGCGGGCCAACTCCTCGGTGGGTTCGGCGAAGACGTGCGTGAACAGGTCCGAGCCGGACGGTTCCGCGGCGGCGCCGACCGCGTCGCGGATGCGCTCGGCCTCGGCGCGGCCCTCGGCTTCGGCCCGCTCGAAGAACGCGGCGTCGGCGTGTCCGGCGGCCTCCAGCGCGGCGCGGGCCCGCGGCAGCGGGTCGCGTGCGGCCCAGGCCCGCTCCTCCGCGGGATCGCGGTAGCGGGAGGTGTCGTCGGAGGTGGAATGCGGCGCCGCCCGGTAGGTCAGTGCCTCGACGAGGCTGGGGCCGCCGCCGGAGCGGGCGCGTTCCAGAGCCTCGCGCACGGCGGTGTAGACGGCCGCGGCGTCGTCGCCGTCGACGGCCGCGCCGGGCATGCCGTAGCCGGCGGCGCGGGCGGCCACCGACCCGCCGGCGATCTGGCCTTCGTTGGGCACCGACAGCGCCCAGCGGTTGTTCTGGCAGACGAACACCACGGGTGCGCCCATGACGCCGGCGAGGTTCATGGCCTCGTGCACGTCGCCCTCGGAGCTGGCGCCGTCGCCGAAGTAGGAGATCGCGCAGCCGCCGCGCCCGGCCAGCTTCTCGCCCAAAGCCCAACCCACGGCGTGCGGTACGGGCCCGCCCACGACCGCGTTGACGGGGGCGAAGCGCGAAGCCATGGGGTCGTAGAGGCCGCCGTGCCACAGGGCGCGGTGGCTGGCCATGTAGCCGACCATGTCGACGCCCAGTGTCAGCGCGACCGCCATCTCGCGGTAGGTGGGGAAGGCGAAGTCGCGGTCGGGGTCCATGGCCGCTGCGCTGCCGACCTGGGCGGCCTCCTGGCCGCGCAGCGAGACGTAGGCGGGAAAGACGCCCTGGCGCTGCAGCGCCACGGCCTCGGTGTCGAGCAGGCGCGCGGTGAGCATGGTGCGGTACATCCGGCGCGCCTGCTCGGCGGGCAGGGCGGGGCCTGTGCCCTGCCGGGCCTCTGGCGGCTCGCGGGTCGGCATGGGGGCGTCTCCTCGGCGGCGGTTCGGCGGTCGAAAACGGTGGCGCGGTGCCCGCCGCATCCACAGTTCGATTGTGTGCCGAGGATCGACAGATGCGCTAGAGATTCGCGCAAACTGCATACAACAGAGGACGATAGTGGTTAAATGGTCCGCAATCGTCTAACTCAAGTGATCATGGGTGGCCTCGGGGGAGTGGTGTCCGTTGACGTCGCCGACAGTGGTTCGAACCCGGTGCACCGCGCCGTGCGCCTCTGCGCGGGGCGCCGTCGCGAGCGGGTGGCGCCGGGTCCGTCGCGGCTGCGGCCCGGCCGCCCCGCGGCACTCAGAGGTCGGGCAGCGGGTCGGGCGGCAGCGAAGCCCTGCCCTCCAGTTCGGCGTCGCAGGCGTTGATCACCGAGACGTACTCGTCGTCGACCTCGAAGGTGTGGCCACCGAGGTGGAACGCCGGGATCAGGTGGGTCTCGACCGGGCCGATGCGCACACCCCGGGGAAAGACGTGCCAGATGCCCTTCGGGCGGGTGCGGCTCCAGAACCGGTTCACCAGGACGGTCACCGTCGCTTCGGTCACCACGAAGACGAAGAACTGCGACTCGTTCCACGAGGCGGGGAAGATGTAGCGGATCTCGGCTCCGGCCGGAAGGAAGCCGCGCGCTCGCTCGCGGATACGGGGGGAGATGGGCATCGTGCCTCCTTGCGGTCACCGCACGTGTGCGCCGCGCGTCCTGGCACCATGGTAGAAGCGCCCCCGCCCGCCGCCGAAGGCCGAATCCGCGGCGCGGGTGGCGGAAGCGCCGCCCGGCTCCCGATAATTGACCGCAATGACCGCACGTCGATGGTCGCCCGCCCGGCCGTCGCCCGACCGACATCCCAGGAGTAGGGGAATGGCCGACGGCCGGCAACGGCAGGAACACGGGCGCGCACCGGAGACCGCGGAGCCCGAACGAAGCAGGCCCCTGCGGGCCGCCGCCGCGGGGGAGGACGGGCCGCGGCCCAAGCGGCGCGACTCGCGGCTGCCCGACGCCACCGACGAGGTCATCATCGGCGCGCTGGCCGACGACGCCCGCACCGGCATCACCGAGATCGCGGCCATGGCCAACGTGTCGCGGGCGACCGCCTACAACCGCATCAAGCGGCTCACCGACGACGGCGTCATCCGCGGCTACTCCGTGGTCGCCGACCACGCCCGAATGGGGCTGGGCGTCACCGCGCTCGTGCTGATCTCGGGCAGCCAGCCCGACTGGCGGGCCAACCGCGAGGTGCTGTCCTCCTACCCCGAGATCGAGTACTGCTGGTACGTCGTGGGCTCGGCCGACATCGTGCTGCTGGTGCGCGTCGCCGACACCGACCAGTTGCGCGACCTGATCCTCACCCGCCTCCAGGCGCTGCCCGGCGTCACCTCCACCCAGACGCTGACCGTCATCGACGAGGTGGTCCACCGGCCGGTGGTGAAGCCCGCCGACTGAGACCGGCCCCGGCGCGCCCGGAACCTACATCGGCGGCGCAGTCGGCGTCGGGGGCGGCACGAGCAGGAAGGCCACCAGCGAGACCACCAGGAACGCCAGGCCGATCAGCACGGTCGCCCCCGCGGTCCAGCGCGTCCACGGGCGGCCGGACTCCCCGGCCAGCCACAGCGCCACCAGGCCCAGCACCACGCCCAGCAGCGCGACCACGGCGTCTCCGAGGATCATCCCGGCCACGGCCGAGACCTGGTCCTGGGCGGTCACGCTGGAGAGCATCTGCACCAGCCGCGGCCCCACCAGTGCCGCCGCGATCGTGATCACCGCGGTGACGGCGAAGGTCTCCGCGACGAACACTCCGTTGAGCAATCCCAACTGGGACCGCGTAGCGGCGCCGGAGGTGCGGGGCTCCTCGGCCTCCAGCGGCCGCTCGTCATCGCTCTCGGCTGCCTCCAGCGGGTCGCCCTCCTGCTGCGCGCGTTCCCTGCGCGTGGCCCCTGCCGCCGCGCTGTCCGGCTCATGCGCTTCGGCGTCGGGGCGGTCCCGCTCGGGTTCGCGCCCCGGGCCGCCGGATTCGTCGTCCCTGTTCGATGGCGTGTTCATCGAGGTCAACCTACGTCGGGCCGGACTTCGGCGGTGGGAGCCGCGCCGGAACGGCGCAAGCGTTTCGTCCGCCGGCGGGCATGAACCGAACATGACCTCCGGCCCGACTTAGCAGCGCCGCCGCGGGTAGGTGAGACAAACGCGGACGCGGGAAGCGGACGGGGGCCGCGCCAACGACTCCGCCGACCCGAAACGCGGCACAGGGGGATCGACGATGACGGACACCACGGAACGAGCCGATACGGCCGCCGGGCGGGCGCTCGGCGACGCCGGACTGCGCCAGGCCGACCTCTACTTCCGAGCGGCCAACTACCTCTCGATCGGCCAGATCTACCTGCTGGACAACCCGCTGCTGCGCGAGCCGCTGCAGGCCGAGCACATCAAGCCGCGACTACTGGGCCACTGGGGCACCGTGCCCGGACTGAACTTCGTCTACGCCCACCTCTCCCGCCAGGTGAAGCGCCGCGGCACCGACATGATGTGGATCGTGGGACCCGGCCACGGCGGGCCGTCGGCGGTGGCCACCTCCTGGCTCGACGGCACCTACACCGACGTCTACCCGGAGGTCACCCAGGACGCCGCGGGCATGCGCAAGCTGTTCCGGCAGTTCTCCTTCCCCGGCGGCGTGCCGAGCCACGTAGCCCCCGAGACTCCGGGCTCCATCCACGAGGGCGGCGAGCTGGGTTATTCGCTGTCCCACGCCTACGGCGCCGCCTTCGACAATCCCGACCTGGTGGTCGCCGCGGTCGTCGGCGACGGCGAAGCCGAGACCGGGCCGCTGGCCGGCAGCTGGACCGCTCACCACTTCACCGACCCCCGCCGTGACGGCACGGTGCTCCCCATCCTGCACCTGAACGGCTACAAGATCGCCGGGCCCACCATGCTGGCCCGCATGCCGGAGAGCGACCTGGTCTCCATGCTGGAGGGTTTCGGCTACCGGCCCCACATCGTCGCCGGCGACGACCCCGCTGAAATGCACCGGACGATGGCCGCCACCTTCGACCGCGTGCTCGACGAGATCGCCGAGATCAAGGAGGGCGCCGGCCGCGGAGCCGCCCGCGGCGGCGTGCGCTGGCCGATGGTCGTGCTGCGCACCCCCAAGGGCTGGACCGGCCCGGCCGAAGTCGACGGCCAGCCGGTCGAGAACACCTGGCGCTCCCACCAGGTGCCGCTGGCCGCCGTGCGCACCGACCCCGACCACCTGCGCCAGTTGGAGGAGTGGATGCGCTCCTACCGGCCCGAGGAGCTCTTCGACGCCGACGGCGCGCCCGTCGCCGAGAGCACCGCGGTCGTGCCGGACGACATCGAGCGGCGCATCAGCGGCAACCCGCACGCCAACGGCGGGCTGCTGCTCAAGGACCTCACGATGCCCGACTTCCGCGAACACGCGGTCGAGGTACCCGCACCCGGCGCGGTGCGGTCCGAGGCCACCCGGGTGCTCGGCGGATTCCTGCGCGACGTCGTCAGAGCCAACCCGCGCACCTTCCGCATCGTGGGCCCCGACGAGACGGCGTCCAACCGGCTCGACGCCGTTTTCGAGGAGACCGGCCGCGCCTGGAACATGGCCACGCTGCCCACCGACCGCAACCTCGCGCCCGACGGCCGTGTCATGGAGACGCTCAGCGAGCACCTCTGCCAAGGCTGGCTGGAGGGCTACCTGCTCACCGGGCGGCACGGCCTGTTCAACAGCTACGAGGCGTTCATCCACATCGTCGACTCGATGTTCAACCAGCACGCCAAGTGGCTCAAGGTCACCCGGGACCTGCCCTGGCGCCGCCCGATCGCCTCACTGAACTACCTGCTCAGCTCGCATGTGTGGCGCCAGGACCACAACGGTTTCAGCCACCAGGACCCGGGCTTCATCGACCACGTGGTCAACAAGAAGCCCGAGATCATCCGGGTGTACCTGCCGCCGGACGCCAACACGCTGCTGTCGACGGCCGAACACTGCTTGCGCTCGCGCGACTACGTCAACGTGGTCATCGCCGGCAAGCAGCCGACCTTGAACTACATGTCGATGGAAGACGCCATCGCCCACTGCACGCACGGCCTGGGCATCTGGGAGTGGGCGAGCACCGACGCCGGCGTCGAACCCGACGTCGTGCTGGCCTGCGCCGGCGACGTCCCCACGGTCGAGACGCTGGCCGCCGCCAAGCTGCTCCGCGAACACCTGCCCGATTTGCGGGTGCGCGTGGTCAACGTGGTCGACCTGATGCGGCTGCAGCCGGAGGAGGAGCATCCGCACGGGCTGAGCCAGAAGGCGTTCGACGCGATCTTCACCACCGACAAGCCGATCATCTTCGCCTTCCACGGCTACCCGTGGCTGATCCACCGGCTGACTTACCGCCGCAACGGGCACGGCAACCTGCACGTGCGCGGCTACAAGGAGGAAGGCACCACCACCACGCCCTTCGACATGGTGATGCTCAACGACCTCGACCGCTTCCACCTGGTCTGCGACGTCATCGACAACATGCCGGGACTGGGCGTCAGCGCCGCGCACCTGCGCCAGCGGATGCAGAACGAGCGGCTGCGCTGCCGCGCCCACACCCGCGAGTACGGCGACGACGCGCCCGACATCCGGGACTGGACCTGGTCGTCGTGACAGCGGCCGCCGGCGCCGCTTAGGGCGCCGCGTCCGCGCCGCGTAAGAGGCCGCGTCCGCGCCGGCGGCAGCCCCGGGCCCCGGGGCTGCCGCCGGCGCGGGGCTCAGCCCTGCGCGGCGGCGCGCTGCTCGCGCCGGCGCTCCGCCTCGGCCCCCAGCGCGATGGGCGCCGCCAGCCACTCGTCGGGAAAGCCGAACGTGTCGACGAGCGCCTCGGCGTGCGGCCGCAGTTCGGCGCACAGCCGGTTCACCTGCTGGGTGACGGTCTTGGCGCGGGTGGCGGTGAGCCGCTCGTGCTCCAGGAACCAGGCGCGGTCCTCCTCGACCGCCGAGAGCACGAACAGATCGCACACCCGGTCCAGCAGCCTGCGGGTCTCCTGGTCGGTGCACCGGTCGATGGCGGCGACGAACGCCTCCAGCACGACGCGCTCCATGTGCGCCCGTCCGGCCGCCAGCACGTGGTCCTGGGCGTCGTTGAAGGCGTCGAAGGCCTCGGAACCCGAGGAGCCGGCCCGGCGCAGCCGCCGCGCCAGCCCGTCCAGCACGTGCTTCTCCCGGTCCTCCAGCAGCTCCAACTGCCATCCGCGGTCGTAGAGGTCGGACTCGTCACCGCGGCCCGGGGCGGCACTGACCAGCCGTTCGATCAGCGAGCGCGCCGCGGTGCGCTCGATCACCGCGCCGAGGAACTGCCCGGCGGCGAAGCGCGCCATGCCCAACGGGTCCAGTTCGCCGAACTCCTGGCGGTAGTTGGTGATCAGACCCCGGGCGACCAGTTGCAGCAGCACCGTGTTGTCGCCCTCGAAGGTGGTGAAGACGTCGGTGTCGGCCTTGAGCTGGGGCAGCCGGTTCTCCTCCAGGTAGCCGGCCCCGCCGCAGGCTTCGCGGCAGGTCTGGATGGTGTCGGTGGCGTGCCAGGTGGCCAGCGCCTTGAGCCCCGCGGCGCGTGCCTCCAGTTCGCGCTGGCCGCGCTCGTCGCCCGCGGGTTCGCCGCTGTGCCGCTCGTGGAGGGTGCCGACGAGCTCCTCCTGGGCGAAGTGCAGGGCGTAGGTGCGGGCCAGCGCGGGCAGCAGCCGGCGCTGATGCGCGCGGTAGTCCAGCAGCGCGACCTCCTCGCCGGTGTCGGGGCGGTCGAACTGGCGGCGGACCTGCGCGTACTTGACCGCGATCGCCAGGGCGGCCTTGGTGGCGCTGCCCGCCCCGCCGGCGACGCTGATGCGACCGCGCACCAGGGTGCCCAGCATGGTGAAGAAGCGGCGGTTGTCGCTCTCGATGGGACTGGAGTAGGTGCCGTCGGGGGCGACGTCGCCGTAGCGGTTGAGCAGCGCCTCGCGGGGCACGCGCACGCCGTCGAACCACAGCCGGCCGTTGTCCACGCCGTTCAGTCCGGCCTTGCGGCCGCAGTCGCCGATCCGCACGCCGGGCGCGGGGCTGTCGTCGGCGGTGCGGATGGGGACTAGCAGGGCGTGCACGCCGTGGTCGGTGCCCTGAGTGATCAGTCGGGCGAAGACGACCGCCATCCGCCCGTCGCGCGCGGCGTTGCCGATGTAGTCCTTGCGGGCGGCTTCGTCGGGGGTGGTGACGACGAACTCCTCGGTTCCGGGGTCGTACTCGGCGGTGGTACGCAGCCCTTGGACGTCGGAGCCGTGCCCGGTCTCGGTCATGGCGAAGCAGCCCGGCAGATCCAGCGACATCAGGCGGTGCAGGTAGGCCGCGTGGTGGCGCTGGGTGCCCAGCGCCTGGATCGCGCCGCCGAACAGGCCCCACTGCACGCCGACCTTGACCATCAGCGACAGGTCGCACACCAGCATCTCGAAGGCGACCACCGAACCGCCCACGTCGTCCTGGCCGCCGTAGTCGGCGGAGAAGCCGTAGCTGGACATCTCCGTGGCCGCGATCGTCTTGAGCTGACCGAGTACCCGTTCGCGGTGCTCCTCGGTGCTCAGATCGGCCACCGGCGCGAACCGCTCGCCGCGCAGCTGCTCCCGCGCGAGGTCGCGGATGTGCCGCCAGCGGCCGTCCAGCAGTGTGCGCAGCTCGGGCGGATAGGTCGGGCGCTCGTCGGCTGCCGTCATGCGGTCCCCCTTGTCCGGTCGGGGCCTTGTCGAACCTGATCGGAGCTCGTCCACCGTCGTATGGCCCGCTTCCCCGGAACGTTAGTAGTACTTCGTCGGGTGCCTGATTTCCGTGTACCTATCCGGTCGGCTCCGTGCTGTTTACGGCGGCGCCCACGATGCGCTGTGCGGCCTTGTTTCCGGGCGGGTGCCAGCGGACACGCGGACGCCCGGTCTTCACCGAGACTGTCTCTGGAGTCGGTTTCAGCGCGGCGTCGGGCGCGCCACCGGCGGGCACCCTGATGGGCGCGGGCCTGGCCCCGCTCCCGCTCTCGCTGCCGCATTCCCCCAGGTCGGCCGTCGCCCGGCAGGCCGCAAGGCCGCCCAGCGGACCCCCAGACCTGAACCGCCCGGCCCGCCCGCGCCGGCGCCTCGGCGCCGCCGCCGGGTGTTCGGATCGGCGTCGGGCGAAGTTCTCCTGCGCTTTCCGCGGCCCGCCGCGCCGCCGATGTTGCAAACCGATCCGGCCGGGGCAGGGATAGTGCTACGTCCGAGACACGAGGAGTCAGCGTTGGCCTACCTCACCGAGAACGACGTGCAGGACTACATCAACGGCATCTGTTTCAAGACCGGCCCGCCCGGGCGCGTGGGAGCAGAGACGGAATGGCTCGTCCGCGACCCGCTCCGGCCGCGCGAACCCGTTCCACTGGATCGGCTGAAACCGATCGTCGACCAGGTCGGGCCACTGCCCGGCGACAGCACCGTCACCTACGAACCCGGAGGGCAGCTTGAGCTCAGCTCGCCGCCCCTCCCCGGCCCCGGGGCCGCACACGCCGCCCTCGCCGCCGACCTCACCCTGATCCGCGACCGGCTGCACGCCGCCGGGCTGGCCCTGGACGGAAACGGCCTCGACCCGCGCAGGCCCCCGGTCCGCCAACTCTCCCTCCCGCGCTACACCGCGATGGAGGACTACTTCCACTCCGCCGGCTGCCGCACCGGGCCGCTGATGATGTGCAGCACCGCGTCGCTGCAGGTGTGCCTGGACATCGGCGCCGACGCCGAGGACGCCGCCCGCCGCTGGCGCCTCGCCAACCGGCTCGGTCCGCTGTTCGTCGCCGCCTTCGCCAACTCGCCCATCCACCGGGGCCGCAGTACCGGCTGGCGGTCCACGCGCTGGGCCATCTGGGACGCGATCGACCCCACGCGCACCAGCCCGGTCGCCTGCGGCGACCCCGTCACCGCCTGGACCGGCTACGCGCTGCGGGCCAAGCTCATGACCATCCGCGACGACGACCGCCCGTGGGTGGTCGACCCCGGTATCGCCTTCGGCCAATGGCTGTCCGAGGGCGTGCCGCGCCCGCCCACCCGCGACGACCTCGTCTACCACCTGAGCACCCTGTTCCCGCCGGTGCGGCCGCGCGGCTGGCTGGAGTTCCGGATGATCGACGCGCTGCCCGAGCGCTGGTGGCCGGTGCCCATAGCCGTCGCCGCCGCCCTGGTGGACGACCCGGTGGCCGCCGCGACCGCGGAGGAGGCCCTCGATCGACTCGGCCGGGGCGCCGAGCCCGACCGCGTCCTGTGGGCCCGCGCCGCCCGCGCCGCACTGACCGACCCCGCCCTGGCGGCGTGCGCGCGCACCTGCTTCACCGCGGCCGCCGAGGCGCTGGGGCGCCTGGACTCCGCCGAGCTGGCGGACGTCGTCGACGACTACCGCGAGCACTTCGTCGAGCGCGGGCGCTGCCCCGCCGACCTGCAGAGCCTGGACAAGGCGGCATAGACACCCATCACTTCGGCGACCGCCGCGGGCGGCGCGTGCCCGGAATCGGCCGCGCCCGCGGCGAGCGAGGAGGAGACGACATGACCGAGCACACCACCGGCGCGACCGGCGACCGCGCCGCCGCGGAGCGGCTGCGGCGGCGCATCGCCGCCGAACTCGACACCGGGCGGGCGCGCAGCGTCGGCCTGACGCTGGAGGCTCTGGACGAGGCCGACCTCGTCGCGCAGCATTCGCCGCTGATGTCCCCCCTGGTCTGGGACCTCGCCCACGTCGGCAACTACGAGGAGCAGTGGCTGCTGCGCACCGCCGCCGGAGGCGAAGCGCTGCGCCCCGACATCGACACCCTCTACGACGCGTTCGAGAACCCGCGCGCCGAACGCGTCAGCCTTCCGCTGCTCTCGCCGAGCGAAGCCGAGGACTACAACGCCGCCGTGCGCGCCCGCGTGCTGGACTCGTTGGATGGCGCCGCCTTCGATTCCGGATCCCCGCTGCTCGACGGCGGATTCGTCTACCACATGGTCATCCAGCACGAGCACCAGCACGACGAGACCATGCTCGCCACCCACCAGCTGCGCGAGGGTGGGCCCGTACTGGCCGAGACCGCCGCCCCGCCGCGGGCGCCGGAGTTCACCGGCCCCGCCGAGGTGCTGGTGGAAGCGGGCCCCTTCACCATGGGCACCACCGCCGACCCCTGGTCCTACGACAACGAGCGCCCCGCCCACACCGTCGACCTGCCCGCGTACTGGATCGACACCCGCGCGGTCACCAACGCCCAGTACCTGGACTTCGTCGCCGACGGCGGCTACGACGATCCCCGCTGGTGGAGCCGGCGCGGCTGGGAGTGGCGCACCCGCTCGGGCAAGCGCACACCCGCGTTCTGGGTCGGCGACGACGGCGGCACACCGCTACGCCGCCGCCTGGGCCGCGTCGAGCCCCTGCCGCCCGACGAGCCGGTGCAGCACGTGTGCTTCTTCGAGGCCGACGCCTACGCCCGATGGGCCGGCAAGCGGCTGCCCACCGAGGCGGAGTGGGAGAAGGCGGCGCGCCACGACCCCGCCACCGGCTCTTCCCACCGCTTCCCGTGGGGCGAGGAAGAGCCCCGCCCCGAGCACGCCAACCTGGGCCAGCGGCTGCTGCGGCCCGCCCCGGCGGGCACCCACCCGGCGGGGACGGCCCCCTGCGGCGCCCTGCAGATGCTCGGCGACGTGTGGGAGTGGACCTCCTCCGACTTCACCGGCTACCCCGGCTTCTCCGCCTTCCCGTACCGGGAGTACTCCGAGGTGTTCTTCGGCGGGGACTACAAGGTGCTGCGCGGCGGCTCCTGGGCCACCCACCCCACCGCCATGCGCGCCACCTTCCGCAACTGGGACCACCCCCTCCGGCGGCAGATCTTCAGCGGGTTCCGGCTGGCCCGCGACGCCGGCGAGACCGCCCCAGGCGGCGGGGGCCCGCGATGATGCGCGCCGCCGAACGCGGCCGGGGCCGGGCGGTGGTGCGCTGATGTGCCGCCACCTGGCCTACCTGGGGCCGCCCCGCACCCTCTACGACCTGCTCTACGCCGACACCCACTCGCTGCACACCCAGTCGTACGCGCCGCGCGAGCAGCGCCACGGCACCGTCAACGCCGACGGCTTCGGCGCGGGCTGGTACACCGCCGAGCGGCCCGAGCCGCTGCGCTACCGCCGCGCGATGCCGATCTGGGCCGACTCCTCCTTCGCCGATGTCGCCCAGGCCGTCACCGCCGCCTGCGCCGTCGCAGCGGTACGCGACGCCACGCCCGGGTTCGGCAGCGACGAGTCCTGCGCACAGCCTTTCCGCGGGGACGGTCGGCTGTTCTCGCACAACGGCGCCGCAAAGGACGACGAAGCCCTGTCCGCGCGGCTGGGCGCGCCCGCGCCGCCCGGCGCACTGGACGCGCGCACGCCCGTGGACTCCGCGCCGCTGTTCGCCGCAGCGCTGCGGCTCTGGCGGGCGGGCGCCGGCCTGGGGGAGGCGCTGGCCCGGGTCGTGGTCGAGGCGCGCGCGTGCTCGCCCGGCCGCTACAACCTGCTCGCCGCCGACGGCATCCGCCTGGCCGCCACCGCCGACGGCGACACCCTCTACGCCCGCCACGGCGCCCAGGGCGTCTGGCTGGCCTCCGAACCCCTCGACGACGACCCCGCCTGGCAGCGGGTTCCCGACGGATCCCTGGCCATCGCCGATGCCCGGGGTCTGCACATCAGCCCGATCGACGCGGCTGCCTGAGACGGAGCGCCCATGCTGCACATCGACCACCACCTGACCGCCGACGACCTCGCCAAGACGCTGCGCGCCGACGCGGTGGAGGGGTTGTCGTCACGTCCGAAGGCGCTGCCGCCCAAGTGGTTCTACGACGAGCGCGGCAGCGTCCTGTTCGAGGAGATCACCCGGCTTCAGGAGTACTATCCGACCGGCGCCGAGCGGGCGATCCTGCAGCGGCGCACACCCGAGATCGCCCGGATCGCCGGCGCCGACACGCTGGTCGAGCTGGGAGCCGGCTCCGGTGAGAAGACGCGGCTGCTGCTGGACGCCCTGCTCGGCGCCGAAACGCTGCGCAGGTTCGTGCCCGTCGACGTCAGCGGCGACTTCCTCGGCGAGGCGGCCGCCGCGATCGGCGCCGCCTACCCCGGGTTGGAGGTGCACGCGGTCGTCGCCGACTTCGAGCGCCACATGCACCTGCTGCCCGCGGGCGGGCGGCGGCTGGTCGCGGTGCTCGGCTCGACCCTGGGCAACCAGGCCCCCGCCGGGCGGCGGTCCTTCCTCACCGACCTGCGCAGCGGGTTCACCGCGGACGACACGCTGCTGCTGGGCGTCGACCTGGTCAAGGACCCGCAGCGGCTGGTCGCCGCCTACGACGACGCGCGCGGGGTGACCGCCGAGTTCAACCGCAACGTGCTGCAGGTGCTCAACCGCGAACTCGGTGCCGGCTTCGACCCGGCCGCATTCGATCACCTGGCGGTGTGGGACGCCGGCAACGAGTGGATCGAGATGCGGCTGCGCTCGCGCATCGCCCAGCGGGTCCGCGTCGCGGCCCTGGAGATGGACGTCGAGTTCGCCGCCGGCGAGCAGATGCGCACCGAGATATCGGCCAAGTTCCGCCGCGAAGGCATCGAGGCGGAACTCAACGCGGCCGGGTTCGCCCTGGACGCCTGGTGGACCGACCCCGCCGGCGACTTCGCGGTGCTGCTGGCCCGCCCTTGAGGCCGAGGCGCCGCCTGTGCCCGCCGCCCGGCCCGCCGCGGCGGGCCGGGCGGCGGGCGCGCCGGGGTTCCGGAGGCGGCCAAGCGCTCCGGTACCGTAAGGCCGTGATCAAGGTAGGAGTTTTCGGCGCCCGCGGGCGCATGGGGTCCGAAGTCGTCAAGGCGGTCGAGCAGTCCGCCGACACCGAGCTGGTCGCCGCCGTCGACGACGCGGCCGAGCGCGAGCGGGTGCGCGGCGCCGATGTCGTCGTCGACTTCACCCACCCCGACGAGGTCATGGGCAACCTGCGCTGGCTCGCCGAGAACGGCGTGCACGCCGTGGTGGGCACCAGCGGCTTCGACGAGGCCCGCCTGACCGAGTTGCGGGAGGTCCTGGCCGCCAACCCCGGCCCCAATGCGCTGATCGCCCCCAATTTCGGCATCGCGGCCGTGCTGATGATGAACTTCGCCGCCAAGGCGGCGCCGTACTTCGAGTCCACCGAGATCGTCGAGCTGCACCACCCGAACAAGGCCGACGCCCCCAGCGGCACCGCCTACCGCACCGCCGAGCTGGTCGCCCGCGCACGCGAAGGAACCGGGGCCGAGCCGATGCCCGACGCCACCACCTCCGAGATCCCCGGCGCCCGCGGCGCCGACGTCGAGGGCGTACGGGTGCACGCGCTGCGCATGACCGGGATGATCGCCCACCAGGAGGTCGTCTTCGGCACCCACGGGGAGACGCTGCGCATCCGGCACGACTCGATGAACCGCGAATCGTTCATGCCCGGCGTACTGCTGGGCGTGCGCCGCGTCGGCGAGCTGCCCGACCGCATCACCGTCGGCCTGGAGCCGCTGCTCGGCCTCGCCTGACCCGCCCGGCCCGGCGCACCCCGCGTGGCCCGTGCCTGTCGGACGCGGGCCGGTGCGAGTCCCGCCGGTCGGCCACCTGGCGGGGGCGGCTCGGGTCTGCTGTGCGGTCTTGTGGGTCTGCCGGGAAACGGGCAGCCTCGAAAAAAGGCGGCGGCGACGGTGGCGGATGGTTCGGCCCGCGGACACCGGGTCGGGTGCTCGCCGGTGGCGGTTGCGGCGGGGGCGGCTCGGGTCTGCTGTGCGGTCTTGTCGGTCTGCCGGGTGGCGGGTGGTCTTCACTGAAAAGCGGCGGCGAGGACAGCGGAGGGTTCGGCCCGCGGTTAGCGGGTGGGGTGCCCGCCAGTTGGGCGCGCGACGGGAGGGGGCAGCCGACGGGGCGCCGGGCACCGGCCCTGTTCGCGGGTGGTGGCGCGTGCGACGGCGCCCCGGCGCCGATATGCCCGGTATGCCGGTTCACCCGGCGATGATCTTGTACTTTTAGCTATGGGAAAACGATTTCCGTGGCTTGGAGAGCAAGATTATCGGGAACAGCCGCGCCGAGTCTGTCTGTGGGGCCGGATTCGGCGCCGAATCCGGCCCCACAGACAGACTCGGCGGTACCGGTGCCACTCAACGCAGGGTTTCGACCGGACAGCGGCCGGAAAACGGGGAAAAACACGCGTTGGATGCGCCGGCCCGCCTGCGGCAGCCGAACGCCGCCCCTCGTCGGCCACCGCCACCGGCGAGCACCCGGCCCGACAACCGCATGGCCGGCCGCGCTGTCACCGTCGCCGCCGCTTTTCCGTCAGGTCACCCGCCGCTCGGCAGGTCGGTAAGGCCGCCCAGCGGACCTGACCCGCCCCGCTAGACGCGCAACCGGTAGCGAGCGCCCGGCCCGGTGACCGCAGGCCCAGCCATCCGGCGCCCTCGCCGCCGGTGTCGTAATGTCGGTTATGCCGGTTTCCGCTGAATCTATTGCGCGGAAATCACCACATCCGGGCCTGTGTGTGGTGATTTCCGCGCGATAGATGGATGTCCTCTAGACCTGGAACCCGAGCAGTACGAACGTCTGCGCGGCAAGCACCCCGCCGACGATCGGGGCCACGATCGGTACCCAGGCATAGGACCAGTCCGAGCCGCCCTTGCCGGGGATCGGCAGCAGTGCGTGGGCGATGCGCGGGCCCAGGTCGCGCGCCGGGTTGATGGCGTAGCCGGTCGGCCCGCCCAGCGACAGGCCGATGGCCAGCACCAAAAATCCCACGAGCAGGGGAGCGACACCGGTACCGAACAGGTCGGCGAGCGTGCCGTTGCCGGCCTCGCCCAGCGGGTTCATGTTGGCGTTGATGCCCAGGATGCCGAAGATCAACATGAACGTCCCGATGACCTCGGTGACGAAGTTGGCCGGGATGCTGCGCACCGCGGGGATGGTGCTGAAGACGCCCAGTTTGGTCTCGGCGTCGGGGGTCTCCCGCCAGTGCCGGAAGTAAGCGAGGTAGACCAGCACCGAGCCGAACAGGCCGCCCGCGACCTGCGCGGCGATGTAACCGGGCACCTGGAGCCAGGGCAGTTCGCCGATCGAGGCAAGACCCAGGGTCACGGCCGGGTTGATGTGGGCGCCGCTGTACTGCCCGACGGTGTAGACGGCCATGGCCACGGCCAGGCCCCAGCCGAACGTGATGACGATCCAGCCGCCACCGGCGGCCTTTGAATTGGCGAGCGTGACTCCGGCGACGACGCCGCAACCCAGCAGCGTCAGGATCGCAGTTCCGACGAATTCGGCCAGGTAAATCATGTGGACCTCCGCCGTGACGCCGCCGCGACCTGGTGGGACGCGGAATCGGCAGCGAGGCGGTGTGGTGGCCGCCCCGCGGCCGGGCAGCGCTTCCGCAACCGATGGGGGCGGTGTGAAACGCTGCAAAGAGTGTGATTCAGGTCACATTCGATGTCAACGATTGTCGCGGAATTCGTCGCGATTCCGGCGAGGAAACCGACGCAGTAGGCATTTCCGCCTTCCGTGATCGGCAAACGGCGCCACACACCCGGGCCGCGCCGACGCACGGCTGCGGGTCGGTCGGCCGCACGTCCCGAGGTGATCCGGCCGCCCCTATGGCAGGTGGCACGGGGGTAGCGTCGTGCCATGGACACCACTGGGATCGACCTCACCCCGCGCAGTCGGCACGTCCTGCAGGCCGCAGCGCACATCGCGCGTCGGCACCGGGAGGCGGCGGGGGCGCCCACCGGCGCCGTCCCCGTCGTCGGGGTCGAGCACCTGTTCCTGGCGATCCTCCAGGAGGAGGACGGCGTCCCGGTACAGGCGATCCGCGCCGAGGCCGACATCCATCGGATGATCGACGACGTGCTGCGGGTGATGGTCGGCGCCTCCTACCTGGACGGCATCGGCGCCGAGCCCGCCCCGCCCTGGCCGGGCAGACCGCGGTAGGGCCCGCCAAGGCCCTCAGCCCAGCGCGCCCAGCGCCAGCCCCAGTGTGAACAGGCCGCCGAAGGCCAGCTGCAGCCGGCCCGTCTCGCCCAGACCGAGCACCAGGTCGCGGCCGGCCTGGCCGCCCGCGACCCGCCGCACCGGCGGTACCGCCGGCGGCACGGCCAGCAGCACCAGCGCCGCCCACCAGCTCACCGGCGCAGTCGCCAGAGCACACACGAAGGCGCCGACAACGCAGCCCGTGTACAGCCGGCGGGTGTTCGCCTCGCCCAGCCGCACCGCGAGGGTGTGCTTTCCGGTCTGCGCGTCGGTGCCGATGTCGCGCAGGTTGTTGATCACCAGCACCGAGCAGGACAGCAGACCGACGGGGACCGCGGCCACCCAGCCCTGCCAGGGGACGGTCTCCATCTGCACGAATACCGTGCCCACCACGGCCACCAGGCCGAAGAACACGAACACCGACAACTCGCCCAGGGCACGGTATCCGTACGGCCGCCGCCCACCGGTGTAGAACCAGGCCGCCACGATCGCGACCGCGCCCACCAGCACCAGCCACCACGCGGTGGACAACGCCAGGACCAGGCCCAGTACGGCAGCCACCGCGAAGCAGGCCCACGCCGCCGAGAACACCTGGCGCGGCGCCGCCAGCCGGGCGGCGGTCAGCCTGGTCGGGCCCACGCGCTCCTCGGTGTCGGTGCCGCGGACACCGTCGCTGAAGTCGTTGGCGTAGTTCACCCCCACCTGCAGCGCCAGCGCCACCCCGGCCGCCAGCAGCGCCTTCCACCACACGGCGGAGCCGGCGCCCACCGCCACGCCGGTGCCCACCAGCACCGGCACGATCGAATTCGGCAACGTGCGGGGACGCGCCCCCGCCACCCACTCGCTGACCGTGGCCACGCGTCGGCCCTTCCTCCTCGGACACCCGCCCCGAGCGGTGCGCTCAGGGCCGGGAGTCCACGTTAGCGCCGCGTGCGGACGCCGCAGCGGCGGGTGCGGGACCGGCGGCCGCCGCTGGGGCGGGCTCAGCCGCCGACGGCGGCGTGCAGCCGGACCATCGGCAGCGGCGAGCCGAGGTTCAGTTCCCGCGTTGCGCCGTCGAAGCGCCACCCCGCCGCCTCGGCGAACGACCGCAGCGGGTTGGGGCTTTCCAGCACCCACAGCAGCGCGGTGTGGAAACCGTCGTCGATCAGATGGTCCACCGCCGCGTTGAGCAGCCGGCTGCCGTGGCCGTCGCGCACGCGGTCGGGGTGCACGTGCAGCGCGTAGACCTCGGCGTCGGTGCCGGGCCAGCAGTCGGGGTCGCCCGCCGGTCCGAGCGCCGCGAAGCCCACCACCTCCCGCCGGTCGGTAGCCACCAGCAGCCGGTGCCGCGACGTCGGCGGGTTGACCAGCGAATCGCGCCACTGCACGCGGAACCGCTCGGCGGCCTCCTCGCTGTCGATCTCCGCCAGCGCCGAGTCCGGCAGCAGCGGACTGTACATCGACCGCCACGCGGCGACCTGCACATCGACCACGGTGCCGATGTCGGCCTCGCGGGCGGTCCTGACAAAGCGCTCCGTCGACACCGCTGCGTCCTCGATCCCGTCGTCGTCTGTGTCCCGGCGCGCGGTCGGCCGCGCCGCGCCCAGCATCGTTTCAGCACGCGGCGGCCCCGGCAAAACCCGCGCGGCGCCCCTGATCCGGGCTCGGGGACGCCCCTCGTTCTACCCGCAATACCGCTCGGCCGCGTTCACCGGGCGGCACGAACATGGCAGCATCGTGGGCGTGAGCATCATCATCAGAATCCTCGTCAACGCCGCCGCCCTCGCCGCGGCGGTCTTCCTGATCGACGGGCTCGACGTCGACACCTCGTCGACCGGCGAGATGATCATCGTCTATCTCGCCCTCGGCGTCATCTTCGGTGTGGTCAACGCGGTGATCAAGCCGATCGTGAAGACGGTCGGATGCGCGTTCTACGTGCTCACCCTGGGCCTGATCTCCCTGGTCGTCAACGCCCTGCTGCTCCTGCTCACCGCGTGGATCGCCGGGATCGTCGGCCTGCCCTTCACCATCGACGGCTTCTGGCCGGCCTTCTTCGGCGCCATCGTCGTCGCGATCGTGAGCTGGCTGCTGAGCCTGCTGCTGCCCGGCGACGACGACTGAGGCCGCTCGCTGCGCAGAGCACGCGGCGGCCCGGGCGATCCCCGGGCCGCCGCCTCCGCACGTCCGCGCGGCGGCGGTCCGGCGCGGAACGTGTCGGACACCGACGCCGCGGCCATCCCCGACCGCCGGCGCACACGGCCCGCAGGCCCCGGACACACCCCGCCCTCGATAGGTCGGATCATGGGTGAACGACCGGAAAATCCACTTCGGTGGGGGTCGCATGGCCGCAGGTGGCGTCGTGGCGCGGTACGTTTTCCCTATGTCAGGCAGCACTTCGCCGAGCGCGCCTTTCGGCCAGATGTTGACCGCCATGGTCACGCCCATGCAGGAGAACGGCGACGTCGACTACGACGGCGCCGCCCGCCTCGCCACCTACCTGGTCGACGAGCAGCGCAATGACGGCCTCATCATCAGCGGTACCACTGGAGAGTCGCCGACTACCAGTGACGAGGAGAAGGACCGGTTGCTGCGCGCCGTGCTGGATGCCGTCGGCGACCGGGCCACGGTCGTGGCCGGGGTCGGTACCAACGACACCCGCCACAGCATCAGGCTCGCCCAGAACGCCGAACGGGCCGGCGCGCACGGGCTGCTCCTGGTCACCCCGTACTACAACAAGCCCCCGCAGGAGGGGCTGATCCGGCATTTCGGCGCCATCGCCGACTCCACCGAACTGCCGGTCATGCTCTACGACATCCCGCAGCGCACCGGTACCCCGATCGCCTCGGAGACCCTGGTGCGCCTCGCCGAGAACCCGCGCATCGTCGCCAACAAGGACGCCAAGGACGACCTGGGCGCCAGCTCGTGGGTGATGGAGCGCACCGACCTCGCCTTCTACTGCGGCACCGACATCCTCAACCTGCCGCTGTTGTCGGTGGGCGCCTCCGGGTTCGTCAGCGTCGTCGGCCACATCGTCGGCTCCGACCTGCACGACATGCTCGACGCCTACCAGAGCGGCGACGTCGCGCACGCCCTGGCCATCCACCGCCGGCTGACCCCGGTCTACACCGGGATCTTCCGCACGCAGGGCGTCATCACCACCAAGGCGGTGCTCAACATGTTCGGCCTGCCCGGAGGCCCGGTGCGCACGCCGCTGGCCGACGCCTCGCCCGAGCTGCAGGCCCTGCTGCGCGAGGACCTCGCAGCGGCCGGCGTGAAGGGACCGATAGGACTGGCCCCCCACCAGGCGGTGCCGGCCAGCGTCGTGGGGGTCGAACGGCTGACGGAGGGATCCGCATGAGTCATCCCCACCCCGAACTCGGACCGCCGCCCCCGCCCGACCCCGACACCCTGCGGGTCGTGGCGCTGGGCGGCCTCGGCGAGATCGGCCGCAACATGACCGTCTTCGAGTATCGCGGCAAGCTGCTGATCGTCGACTGCGGTGTGCTCTTCCCCGAGGAGGAGCAGCCCGGAGTCGATCTGATCCTGCCCGACTTCGACTACATCCGGGACCGGCTCGACGACGTCGAGGCCCTCGTTCTCACCCACGGCCACGAGGACCACATCGGGGCTGTGCCGTTCCTGCTGCGCGAGCGCCCCGACATCCCGCTGGTGGGTTCCCGGCTGACGCTGGCGCTGCTGTCGGCCAAACTCGGCGAGCACCGCATCAAGCCCGAGACCGTGCAGGTCGGGGAGGACGACCGGCGCTCGTTCGGGCCTTTCGACCTGGAGTTCCTCGCCGTCAACCACTCGATCCCCGACGCGCTCGCGGTCGCCGTGCGCACCACTGCCGGCACCCTGCTGCACACCGGCGACTTCAAGATGGACCAGCTCCCGCTGGACGGGCGGCTGACCGACCTGGCCGGGTTCGCCCGGCTGGGCGACGAAGGCGTCGACCTGCTGCTGGCCGACTCCACCAACGCCGAGGTGCCCGGTTTCGTCACCAGCGAGCGCGACATCTCGCCGGTCATCGACAAGGTCTTCGACGAGGCCGACCAGCGCATCATCGTCGCCTGCTTCGCCTCCCACGTGCACCGCGTGCAGCAGGTCCTCGACTCGGCCAAGTCCCACGGCCGCAAGGTCGCCTTCGTCGGCCGCTCCATGGTGCGCAACATGAACATCGCGCGCGACCTGGGCTACCTCACCGTGCCCGGTGACCTGCTGGTCGACGTCAAGCAGCTCGACGACCTGCGCCCCGACGAGGCCGTGCTGGTCTCGACGGGATCCCAGGGCGAGCCGATGTCGGCGCTGACCCGCATGGCCAACCGCGACCACCAGATCCGCATCGAGGAGGGCGACACGGTCCTACTGGCCTCCTCGCTCATCCCCGGCAACGAGAACTCGGTCAACCGCGTCATCAACGGCCTGACCCGCTGGGGCGCGAAGGTGGTGCACAAGGGCAACGCGCTGGTGCACGTCTCCGGCCACGCCCCCGCGGGCGAACTCCTGTACGTGCACAACATGGTGCGCCCGCGCAACTTCATGCCGGTGCACGGCGAGTGGCGGCACATGCGCGCCCACGCCCGCGTGGCGGCCCTGGCGGGGCTGGACGAGGAGCGCATCTGCCTGGCCGAGGACGGGGTCGTGGTCGACCTGCACAAGGGCCGGGCGCGTATAACCGGCAAGGTCCAGGCGGGCTACGTCTACGTCGACGGCGCGTCGGTGGGCGACGTCACCGAGTCCGCGCTCAAGGACCGGCGCATCCTCGGTGAGGAGGGGTTCATCTCGGTCATCGTCGCCGTCGACTCCACCTCCGGCAAGATCGTCGGCGAGCCCGAGATCCACACCCGCGGCGCCGGGATCGACGTCGAAGCCTACGACGAGGTCATCCCCAAGATCCAGGAGTCCCTGGAAAAGGCTGCCTCCGACGGCATCACCGATCCCACCCAACTGCGCCAGCTGGTGCGCCGGGGGATCGGCCGCTGGGTCAACGAGACCTACCGGCGCCGACCCATGATCGTCCCGGTGATCGTGGAGATCTGACCCGCCGGCCGGGGCGAGCGCCCCTCGCCCCGGCCGGGCTCTCCTCAGCGGGGCGGCGACACGCCGGTGCCGTGGTCCGCCGCACCGCCCGCTGCGGCTGTAGGCTGCCCACCATGGCCACCCGTGCGCCCAAGACCCCCCAAGGATCCGGCGGCGGAGCGTCCCGGAGCGGCGGGTCCGGCGGTTCCCCCAAGAAGAAGGCGCCGCAGCGCCGATCCTCGGGCGCCTCCTCGCAGCGCCCCCGCTCCTCGGCGGCCAAGCGCAAACCCGCCGACGAAGGCCCCATCGCCCTGCTGTTCGTGTGGGCGGGCAAGGGGCTGATGCTGGTGTGGCGCCTGCTGGCGCACACTGTCGGCGGGCTGGCCCGCGCCGCCGGGCGCAGCGCGCGCGACCTCGACCCCGACCTGCGCCGCGACGGACTGGGACTGGTGCTGCTGGCGCTGGGTCTGCTAATCGCGGCCGCGGTCTGGTGGGACACCGAAGGCCCGCTACTGGAGGCCACCCGCACCGTCGTCGTGGGCGCCTTCGGCACCTTCTCGCCGGTGCTGCCGCTGCTGTGCCTGCCCTTCGCCTGGCGGCTGATGCGCACGCCCGGCAGCGGCGAGACCGACGTGGGCCGGCTGTTCATCGGCTCCACCGCCCTGCTGGTGGGCCTGCTCGGGCTCATCCACATCGGCCACGGCGTCCCCTGGCCCGCCGACGGCCCCGAGGCGGTGCGGCGCGCCGGCGGCATCATCGGCTTCGCCGCATCCGGTCCGCTCAGCCTGCTCATCACGCCCTGGGTCACCGGTGTCCTGCTGGGCCTGCTGCTGGTCTTCGGTCTGCTGGTGGTCACCGCCACCCCCGTCCACCGCATCCCCGAGCGCATGCGCAGCCTGTTCGGCGGACTCATGGAACGCGAGGGCGGTCCCGACGCCGGAATGGGCATCCTCGACTCCCCGGGCGAGGAGGAGCAGCCCGAGCGGCCCAAACGCAAGCGGAAGCCGCGCGAGTCGTCCGGCGCCGAGACCGCCGACTCCGGCGGCGCCGGTGTGGCCGGTGCCAACGAGCGCCCCTACGACACCCCCGTCGTGGCCACCACCGACAAGGCCCCCGACCCCGCCCCCGCGCCCGACCACACGCCGCCCCCCGAGTCCGCCGAACAGCTGTCCATCCCGCCGCGCGTCGTCGACGGCGACTACGAGCTGCCGCCGCCGCCCACGCTCAAGCCGGGCACGCCGCCCAAGCCGCGCACGAAGGCCAACGACACCGTTGTCGAGGCCCTCAACGGCGTGATGGAGCAGTTCAACATCGACGCCGAGATCACCGGGTTCACCCGCGGGCCCACCGTCACCCGCTACGAGATCGAGCTGGGCCCGGCAGTGAAGGTCGAGAAGGTCACCGCGCTGACCAAGAACATCTCGCTGGCCGTCAAGAGTGCCGACGTGCGCATCCAGTCGCCCATCCCCGGCAAGTCGGCCATCGGTGTGGAGATCCCCAACTCCGACAAGGACATCGTCAGCCTCGGCGACATCCTGCGGTCCTCGCCGGCCACCTCCGACGAGCATCCCCTGCTGGTGGGCCTGGGCAAGGACATCGAGGGCGCCACCGTGGTGGCCAATCTCGCCAAGATGCCGCACGTGCTGGTGGCCGGCGCCACCGGAGCGGGCAAGTCGACCTGCATCAACGGCCTGATCACCTCCGTCATGATGCGCGCCACCCCGGACGAGGTTAGGCTGATCCTGGTCGACCCCAAGCGGGTCGAGCTGACCATGTACGAGGGCATCCCGCACCTGATCACGCCGATCATCACCAGCCCGAAGAAGGCCGCCGACGCCCTGCAGTGGGTCGTGGGCGAGATGGACCGCCGCTACGACGACCTGGCCGCCTCGGGCTACCGCCACATCGACGACTTCAACGCCGCGGTGCGCGCCGGCGACCTCACCGCCCCGCCCGGCAGCGAACGCGTCTACGAGCCCTACCCCTACCTCGTCGTCATCGTCGACGAGCTGGCCGACCTCATGATGGTCGCACCCCGCGACGTCGAGGACGCCATCGTGCGCATCACCCAGCTGGCTCGCGCCGCCGGAATCCACCTGGTGCTGGCCACCCAGCGCCCCAGCGTCGACGTGGTCACCGGGCTGATCAAGGCCAACGTGCCCTCGCGGCTGGCCTTCGCCACCTCCAGCCTGTCCGACAGCCGCGTCATCCTCGACCAGCCCGGCGCCGAGAAGCTCGTCGGCAAGGGCGACGCGATGTTCCTGCCGATGGGCGCCGGAAAACCCATCCGGCTGCAGAACGCCTGGGTCACCGAGAAGGAGATCCGCGCGGTCGTCGACCACTGCAAGAAGCAGGCCGAACCGCGCTACCGCGAGGACGTGGGCACCGCCGAGGCCAAGAAGAAGGAGATCGACGAGGAGATCGGCGAGGACCTCGACCTGCTGCTGCAGGCCATCGAGCTCGTCGTCACCACCCAGTTCGGCTCCACCTCGATGCTGCAGCGCAAGCTGCGGGTCGGCTTCGCCAAAGCCGGCCGGCTGATGGACCTGATGGAGAGCCGCGACGTGGTCGGGCCGAGCGAGGGCTCGAAGGCCCGCGACGTGCTGGTCCAGCCCGACGACCTGGCGGGCGTGCTCGCCCGGGTGCGCGGCGACGGCCCACCCGAGTGACCACCCTGTCGGCGAGGTCCGCTACCTCTGCCGTGTTGGGGGCCTCTGCCGGGTTGACGTAGTTTTAACCGCTTCATGGGGTGTGTCAGAGTGCCATCGCGCGCTCGGACACGCAAAGTGGTGGAAGACCTACTCTGCGATTTTGCGCAGTGGGGTACGGCCGCGCGCCGAGGCGCGGCCGAGGTGCGCCGACGCGGGACGCACCGCGACCGTACCCTCACCCTCGGAAGGGGGCGGACATGACGACGATCGGCCAGACAATCGCCGCTGCCCGCGAAAGCGCCGGTCACTCCCTCGCCGACCTGAGCGCGCGCACCTGCATCCGCCGGCCGGTGCTCGCCGGCATCGAGGCCGACGACTTCGGCCCCTGCGGCGGCGACTTCTACGCCCGCGGCCACATCCGCGCCGTGTGCCGCGAACTGGGCATCGACTCCGGCGATCTGCTCCGGCGCTTCGACAGCGAGTACGCCCACGAGCGCAGCGTCCCCGCCTTCACCGGCAAGGCCGTCACCGCCGGGATGCACGCGGCGCAGCAGGCGGAGCGCGACCGCCGCGAGGACTCCGGACCGCGCGAAACCGGTACCCGGGGCGGCGACCCCGCCGCCGACCGGGCGCGCGGCTCCGGCGGTCGCACCGCGCCGCGGACCACCGCCGGCTCCGAGGAGGCCGCGCAGCCGGTGGCCGCAGCCGTTCCCCGCGCCCGCGGCCCCGAGCCGGCGGCCGCCGCGCCGCCCGCCCGCCGCGGCAAGCACGGCAAGCCCGCGCCCGGGGAGGAGCACGGCGAGGCGGCCCGCCGCGACGACGACAGCCGCACCGGGGCGGGCGCCCCCGCGCATGACACCGGCGCGGGGGGCGACCCCCGCGCCACCCGGCAGGTGCCCAAGCAGCGGCGCGAACGCAAATCCTCGCTGCTGGCGGCGACCATAGCCGCCGCTCGGCGCACCTGGCCGCTGCTGGTGATCGCCGCCATCGGCGGAGCGGCCGTGGCCGCCGCCGTCGCCTCCTGGCCCGACGGGCCCTCCGGGCAGAGTGCCGACGCCGGCCGCCTCCTCCAGCGCGAACCGGCCGCCGACGCCGCTCCCGCGCCCACACCCGAGCACGCTCGGTCCGCGGCACCCAGCCCGGAACCCGCGCCCGAGCCGAGCTACGGCATCGGCCTGAGCAGCGTGACGACCCCTGAGCGCAAAGCGGAGGAGGTCCGCCTCAGCGTCACCGCCACCGAGCGGGTGTGGCTGCGGGTCACCGACGCCGAAGGCGACAACCGCTTCACCGGAGTCTTGGACAAGGGCACCGAACGCGCCTGGAACCACCCCGACGAGCTGCGGCTGCACCTGGGCAAGGCCTCCGCCGTGCGCGTCACCGTCAACGGAGAGCACCGCGGCGCACCGGCCGCCGACGCCCGTGTCGCCCACCTGACCTACTCCGCCACCGATCTGGCCTAGGACCGCCCGAAACGCGCCCCGCCGCCGCAGCCGCCCGCCGAGGGGCGCCGCGGCGGCGGCTCGCGCCCGAACAGGGGCACTCGGCGGCCGAACCCCGGCGAAAAGGACCTACCCTGGGAGGGGCGGGGAGTCCCGCCGCCCGTGAATCGCTCCCCTAACCTTGGAAACCATGTCATCGCGCCGCAAAGTCTCGCTCGTCACCCTCGGCTGCGCCCGGAACGAGGTGGATTCCGAAGAGCTCGCCGGACGTCTCGAATCGGACGGATGGGACCTCGTCGACTCCGGCAGCGGTGAGGACGCCGATGTGGTGGTCGTCAACACCTGCGGCTTCATCGACGCGGCCAAGCAGGACTCCATCGACGCCCTGCTCTCCTCGGCCGAAGGCGGCGCCAAAGTCGTCGCCGCAGGCTGCATGGCCGAGCGCTACGGCTCCGAACTCGCCAAGGAGCTTCCCGAAGCCCAGGTCATCGGCTTCGACGACTACTCCGGCATCTCCGAGCGCCTCGACGACGTCCTCGCCGGCCGCAGCCTCACTCCCCACGACCCGCGCGACCGCCGCACACTGCTGCCGATCTCCCCGGTCGAGCGGCCCGAGGGCGCCCACGCCCACGTTCCCGGACACGCCTCCTTCGACACACTCGACCCGCTGCCGGAGGGCGTGGCACCGGCGAGCGGGCCGCACATCCCGCGCCGCCGCCTGGCCGGGGGACCGGTCGCCAACCTCAAGATCGCCTCGGGTTGCGACCGCCGCTGCACCTTCTGCGCCATCCCCGCCTTCCGCGGTGCCTACATCTCGCGCCACCCCGACGACGTCGTCCGCGAGGCCGAGTGGCTGGCCGGACAGGGCGTGCGCGAACTGTTCCTGGTCAGCGAGAACTCCACCTCCTACGGCAAGGACCTGGGCGACCTGCGCGCACTGGAGGGCCTGCTGCCGCGGCTGGCCGCCGTCGAGGGCATCGAGCGGGTCCGGGTGAGCTACCTCCAGCCCGCCGAGATCCGGCCCGGCCTGATCGAGGTGCTGACCTCCACGCCCGGCGTCGTCCCCTACTTCGACCTCTCCTTCCAGCACGCCAGCGAGCCGCTGCTGCGCCGGATGCGCCGCTTCGGCTCCCGCGAGCGCTTCCTGGAACTGCTGGCCACCGTCCGCGCCGCGGCCCCCGAGGCCGGGGTGCGCTCCAACTTCATCGTGGGCTTCCCCGGCGAAAGCGACGCCGACCTCGCCGAGCTGACCGCGTTTCTGCAAGAGGCCCGGCTGGACGCCGTGGGCGTGTTCGGCTACTCCGACGAAGAGGGGACCGAGGCCGCCGACCACGACGGCAAGCTCCCCGACGAGACCATCACCGAACGGGCCGACCGGCTCAACCGGCTAGCGGAGGAACTCATGGCCCAACGTTCCGAGGAGCGCGTCGGCTCCACCGTCGAGGTCCTCATCGAAGCGGAGCTGGACGACGGAACCTACGAGGGGCGCGCCGCCCACCAGGCGCCCGAGGTCGACGGCAGCACCGTCGTGCACGGCAGCGGGCTGGCCGTCGGCGACCTCGTCAGGGCCACGGTCACCGAGGCCGCGGGTGCCGATCTCGTCGCCGACGCCTCCGCGCACGGTCCGGCACCGCGATGAGCGGCGCCGGCCCCGCCCCCCGGCCCGAGCCGGGCCCGGTTCCGCTGTGGAACATCGCCAACGTGCTCACCGCGAGCCGACTGGTGATGGTCCCGCTGTTCGTGGTGTTCATGTTCCTGGAGGACACCGGCTGGCGGTTCGCCGCCTTCGCGGTGTTCGTGATCGCCGCGGTGACCGACCACGTCGACGGTGAGATCGCCCGGCGGCGCAACCTCGTCACCGACTTCGGCAAGGTCGCCGACCCCATCGCCGACAAGGCGCTCACCGGGGCCGCCCTCATCGTGCTGTCCCTGCTCGGGGAGCTGTGGTGGTGGGTGACCGTCGCGATCCTGGTGCGCGAGCTGGGCATCACGCTGCTGCGCTTCGCCGTGATCCGCCACGGGGTGATCCCCGCAAGCCGCGGCGGCAAGCTCAAGACCGTGCTGCAGGTCGTGGCGATCTCGATCTACCTGTTCCCCCTGCCCGAGCCGCTGGCGATCCTCGGTCCCGTCGCCATGGGCGCCGCACTGGTGGTGACCCTGTGGACCGGCGCCGACTACGTCGTCCAGGCGGTGCGGCTGCGGGGCAATCGCACTCCCGGAGCCGCGTCGGGATGAACGACGCGGGGCGCGCGCCGATCCCCGGCGCCGAGGCGGCCGCCTCGGCGCTGCGCGGACTCAAGGCGGCCGGCGCCACCCTGGCTACCGCGGAGTCGCTGACGGGAGGGCTCATCGGCGCGGCGCTGACCGGTGTTCCCGGCGCCTCGGCCGTGTACCGCGGCGGGGTCGCCGTCTACGCCACCGACCTCAAGGCCCGCCTGCTCGAAGTCCCTTACGACCTGCTGGAGGCCCGCGGCGCCGTCGACCCCGATGTCGCCCGCGCCATGGCGCAGGGAGTCCGCACCGCCCTCGCGGCCGACTTCGGCCTCGCCGTCACCGGCGTCGCCGGCCCCGACCCCCAGGACGGAAAGCCCGCGGGCACCGTCTTCGCCGCCGTCTGCGGGCCCGGCGGCGGGTGTCGCGTCAGCGAGTTCGGTCTCACCGGTGACCGGGCGCACATCCGCGCCGCAACCGCTGATCAGGCACTTCGTCTACTGGCCGCCGAAGTGGCCGTTGTCACGGGCAAATAACGGCCCGCAGGCCGTTCCAACGGCCCTTTCAGGGGAACAAAACGTCACCAAGATCGTGTTATCCCCGCAGCGAACAGGAAGCCGTGAGGTGCGACGATCGGGCGAGAGACAGGTACGGTGTTTTTCATGAAGGTCGCTACCGGTGGGAGGGAGCGCGAATGATGGTCCTGCTTCGTCACCTGACTGGTGACGTGCTACGGCGGCTACGGCAGCGACAGGGCCGCACCCTCCGCGAGGTGTCGGCCGATGCTCGAGTCTCGTTGGGGTACTTGTCCGAGGTCGAGCGCGGGCAGAAGGAGGCCTCCTCCGAACTGCTCTCGTCGATCTGCGGCGCCCTGGGTGTGCCGCTCTCCCAGGTGCTGCGCGAGGTGGCCGACCAGCTCGCCCTCGCAGAGCTGCAAGAGGCCGCGCTGCTCAGCGGTTCGGTCCCGGCCGACTCCGTTCCCTCCCCCGACCACCTCGGCATCGACTCGGTGCCCGACCGCGTTCCCGACGTCGTCGACATGGTGGGCGTGTGACGCCCGCCTGACCCTGTACTCACCGCACCGTGGCCCCACGGCGCGCGAACGGCGAAGGCGCCGGCCGCCACCTGGCGGTCGGCGCCTTTTCGCGTCCGGCCGGGCCGGGCCGCTCGTCGGTCGGCGGAAGCGCCGCCGGTCGGCGCACCGATCGCCGCTCTAAGCGTTTCCCGGTGTCAGGCACAGGGCAGCTGAACCCGTGGAGACAACCGACGTCGCATCGGGGGATGATCGTCATGGCGAAGATTCACGGACCGCTTGAGGACAACGAGCGCAAGACCACCGGCGAAGCGCTGCAGGCCTCGGTCGTGGACCTCATCGATCTCTCGCTCGTGGCCAAGCAGTGCCACTGGAACGTGACCGGACGCTCGTTCCGCTCGGTCCACCTCCAGTTGGACGAACTCGTCGACATCGCGCGCAAGCACACCGACGAATTGGCCGAGCGGGCCGTCGCGATCGGCGTCAACCCCGACGGCCGCTCGGTGAAGGTCGCCGGCGACACCCGGCTTTCGCAGCCCGATCCCGGCTACCTGCAGGACGACAAGGTGATCGCGGTGGCCACCGACGTACTCAGCGGAGTGGTATCGCGCTTCCGCGAGCGCATCCGCGCCACCGACGACACCGACCTCGTCAGCCAGGACCTGCTCATCGCCGCGGCCGAGGAGCTGGAGCAGCAGCACTGGATGTTCGAGGCCATGCGCTGATCAGCGCACGGATCACACTGCACTGCGGCGTCGGCGGTGCGCACCGCCGACGCCGTCGTCTTTCCGAAGCCCCGAGCCCCGAAGAACCCCCGCCGACCGAGACGGAATCGCCTCAGCTGGCCCAGGCGTCGGGGTCCTCCGAGAGAGTGCGCACCGTCGGCGGCAACTTGCCCGAGGAGACGTCCTCCAACGTCACGCTCTCCAGAATGGAGCGCTCGCTGGCGCGCAGCGCGATCCACACCTGCTGCAGGCTGCGGGCCGCCCCCTCGTAGCCGACGTGCTCGGGTCGTTCCCCGCGGACATTGGCCAGCGGGCCGTCCACCGCCCGGATCACGTCGGCCAGCGAGATGTCGGCGGGGGAGCGGGCCAACCAGTAGCCGCCCACGGGCCCGCGCTGGCTGCGCACGAGGCCGGCGCGGCGCAGCTGGGTGAGGATGTTCTCCAGGAACTTGCCGGGTATGGCCTGGGCGCGCGCCAGCTGTTCAGCCGTCACCGGGCCGCCACTGGCGGCGGCGAGCTCGGCCGCGGCACGCAACGCGTAATCGACCCGGGCAGAAAGGCGCATGCTGCGATTATGCCGCGAAAGCCGGGGCCCGCGCGCCAGCGGGGCACACGTGTGGTGAGCGGGCGGTCGTGACCAGCATCTGTCGTTCTCCTCGGCGCGGGATCGCAGCGGCGGCGCACGCGCCGGGTACGGTCCGCCACCTTCACCCTACCGACGCCTCGGCGCGCGCGCCCAGCACCTCGGCGGCGCTCTGCCCGTTGACCCGGGCCGCGCCGAAAGTGCTGATGTGCACCCGGCACTGCGGCCGCCACGCCGGCAGCCCCATCTCCACCACCACCAGCTCCGGCCGCGCCCGGCACAGTTCGGACACCAGCGTGCGGGTCGCCGGGTAGCGGTGCGCGTCGCGCACCACCACGACCAGGTCGCGGTCCCGGGCCGCGGCCAGCACGTCGTCGGAGCGTGCGGAGTCGGCGTCGACCCGCTCGGTGCCCGGGAACCACGGCGACAGCCCCCAGGGCACCTCGCCCACCGCGATGCCGGGCGGCGCGTCGATCTCCACCACCACCGGGTCGCGGAGCGTGCCCAACTCGCCGTCCACGCGCACCGCCCGCCGCGCCGAGTCCAGCCCGATCCGCTCGACCACCTCGGCAGTGGGCCGGTCCGCCGTCCAGGCGCGCAACCGCGACGTGCGCCACGCCGCCTCCTCCAGCCGCTCGGCGCTCAACCGCCCCTCGGCCACGGCGCCGGTGATGGCGGCGCGAATCCGCTCAACCTGGTCGGCGTAGACGAACCGGCCCAGGCACAGCAGGTCGCACCCGGCGATGAGGGCCTGCACCGCGGCCTCGGGGATGCCGATGCGGGCGCTGACACCGTCCATCTCGATCGCGTCGGTGACGATGGTGCCGTCGAAACCCAGCTCGCTGCGCAGCAGGCCCGTCACCACACTCGGCGCCAGCGTCGCCGGCCCGGTCAGGCCCAGCTCCGGCAGCCGGATGTGTGCGGTCAGGATGCTTTGGACACCCGCTTCGATGGCGGCCTGGAACGGTTTCAACTCCCGCTCGAACAGCAGCTCGCGGTCGGCGCCGATCTCGGGCAGCTCCAGATGGGAGTCCTGGTGGGTGGCCCCGTGGCCGGGGAAGTGCTTGGCGCACGCCGCCACGCCGCCCTCCTGCAGCCCCGTAACCGCGGCCGCGGTGTGGCGGGAGACCAGAGCGGCGTCGGCACCGAAGGAGCGGGTGCCGATCCCCGGATTCTCCGCCACGGTGTTCACATCGGCCGAGGGCGCCAGGTCCAGGGTGAAGCCCAGCTCACGCAGCTCGGCGCCCAGCGAGCGGTGCACCGCCCGCGTCAAGTCGGTGTCGTCGACCTGGCCCAGCGCGGCGTTGCCGGGGTAACCGCTGCCCTGGCGCTGCCCGATCCGGGTGACGTCGCCGCCTTCCTCGTCCAAAGAGACCAGCGGCGACTCGGCGGCCTCGGACAGGCGTCTGTTCAGCCGCGCCACCTGCTCGGGGTCGGCGATGTTGTTGTGGAACAGGCAGACGCCGGCCATACCGTCGGCGAGGCCGTCGAGCACCCACCGCGGCGCGTCATAGGACTCGAACGGCACCAGCAGTGTGGCGTTGGCGAGGCGATCCAGGCCTGGATCTGCGGGCATGGGGACTCCGTTCAGAGAGGGGAGGAAGGCGGTGCGGGCGCGCGCAGCAGGGGCGGGTGCCGCGCCCCCGAACGGCGCGGCACCGCTGCGCGGGCGCGGTCAGCCCTTGACCGCGCCCATGGTCAGGCCCGACACCATGCGGCGCTGGACGAACAGGAAGAACGCCATCACCGGCAGGGTCAGCAGCGTGGAGGCGGCCATGATCGAGCCCCATTCGGTGCCGAAGCGGCCGAAGTAGTAGGACAGCGACAGGGGCAGCGTGTACTCCTCGGTGCTGCGGCCCAGGAACGTCAGCGCGACGATGAACTCGTTCCAGGCGGTGATGAAGGCGAAGATGCTGGCGGCGACCAGCCCCGGCGCGACCAGCGGCATGAGGATCCGCCAGAACACCGTCCACGGGCTGGCGCCGTCGATGGCCGCCGCCTCCTCCAGCTCCTTGGGCACCGCGGCCACGAATCCGCGCAGCATCATGATCGTGATCGGCAGCGAGACCGCGGTGTAGACCACGAGGATGCCCGAGAGGTTGCCCAGCATCTGGATGCCGGTGGCGTCCTGGAAGCGGCGGAAGTTGATGAAGATCGAGATGATCAGCGCTTCCGCCGGCACCATCTGGATCACCATCAGCAGGATGATGAAAGCGCTGCGCATCCGGAACCGGAACCTCGCCACCGCCACCGCGGCCAGCAGCGACAGCACCGCGCCGGCGGCGACCGCGCCCAGGGTGACGATGAGGCTGTTGACCAGGAACTCCCAGAAGTTCACGCCCGGGATCAGTTCGCCGTTGATCACCCGGTCGAAGTGCTCCAGGGTCAGCGTGCCCGGGAAGAGCCGCGTGTCCTTGGAGAAGATCTCGCCGACCGGTTTGAAGGCGGTGGCCACCATCCAGTAGACGGGGAACACCGCGAAGAGGAAGACCGCGGCTCCTGCGGCGTACAGCCCGGCCCGGTTCAGCAGCACCGGCAGCGACGGCCGGCGCCGGCGGCGGTAAGTGGTGGGCGTGGCCGGGGCCGCCCCCGTTGTCGCGGTCATCGGGTCTCCCCCTGGCGGATCATGATGCGCAGGTAGTAGGCGGTGACACCGAGGATCATCAGGGTCATCACCACGGCGATCGCCGAGCCCATGCCGTAGTTGGCCGGGCTGGCCGAGAAGCCCTGCTGGTAGATGTAATACGAGAGCAGGTAGATCTCTTTGTTCTGGAAGCTGTTCGCCAGGATGTAGAGCTGGGTGAACACCCGCAGGTCCCAGATGATCTGCAGCACCAGCAGCAGCGCGAACAGCGGGCGCAGCATCGGGAAGGTGACGCTCCAGAACGAGCGCCAGCCGCCGGCGCCGTCGACGCGGACGGCCTCGTAGAGCTCGTAGGGGATGCTCTTGAGCCCGGCCAGCACCGAGACGGCGATGAACGGGAACGACTGCCACACGATCACCGAGATCAGTACGCTGAACAGCGACAGCGGTTCCAGGAACCAGTTGTAGTTCAGCCAGCCCGAGCCCACGAGCCAGTCCGGCAGGCGGTCCAGCGCCACGTTGACCAGGCCGCGTTCGGGCAGGAACAGCCACCGGAAGACCAGAGAGGCGCTGATGGCGGGGGTGGCCCAGGCCAGCATCATGCCCACCGACACCGTGACCGAGAACCAGCGCGGCAGCTTGTGCAGCAGGATTCCCACCAGGGTGCCCAGCACCATGGTGACCCCGACCATCAGCACGCACACCACCACGGTGTTGCGCAGGATGGTCCAGAACTCCGGGTCGCTCAGCAGTCGGCGGTAGTGGCCGAAGTCGTTCCACTGCGGTGCCGGGGCGTTGGGCAGCAGGTTCCGGATCGTGTAGGAGTGCAGGGAGTTCCACACCATCTGCACCACCGGCCACACCAGCACCAGCGTGAGGATGACCAGCGCCGGGGCGATGAGCAGGTAGGGCGTGGGGATCGTGCGGCGGCGGCGCGGGCCGTCTGGTCCGCTGCCGCCCTTGGGCGGCGGTTCCGGCGGGGTCTCGGCCCGCACGGCTTCGGCGGTCTGTGCCATGGGGACTTCGCAATCAGGTCGAGGGCCGGGGCGGCGGGAGGAGAGAGACCGCCGCCCCGGCGCCTACCGAGGGGAGAGGACTGTCAGGCGACCGGCTTGTTCAAGGTCTCGGTCAGTTCCTTGTTCGCCTCTTCCAGCACCTTGTCGGGATCCCCGCCCTTGACGATCTCCAGCACGGCGCCCGGGATGATCTTGCCGTCCTGGTCGGCGGCGTTCCAGTTCGGCGTGCTCGGGAAGAACTTGGTCTTCTTCATCTGCTCGGCGGCGGCCGCGGTGAGCGGGTCGGACTGGTATTCCTCGTTGTCGAGCATCTCCGGGTAGGCCGGGAAGTAGCCCGCCGCGTCGGCGTAGCCCTTGCCGCCCTCCTTGTCGCCCATGACCTTGAGCAGGTCGAACGCGGCGTCGGGGTGCTCGGTGGTGGAGAACAGCGTCAGCGCCGACCCGCCGGCGAAGGCGGGGGCGATGCCGTCGGCGCCGGGGATCGGCGCGGCCATGATCTCGTCGAGCACCGCCGGGTCCGAGGCCTGCTCCTCCATGGAGGTCAGCGCCCAGCCGCCGTCGATGTACATGCCGACCTCGCCGTTGGCCATGTCGGCCAGCGGGACCAGTTCGTTCTCACCCACGTAGGACTGCGGGGAGACCTTCTCCTCGGTGGTCAGCCCGGCGTAGAACTCGATGGCCTCCTGCGTCTCGGCGGAGGTCAGCTGCCCCTGCCATTCGCCTCCCTGCTGGACGGCGATCTCGCCGCCGTTGCTCCAGATGAAGCTGGCGATGCCGTTGGTGAAGTCGGTGGGCGCGGCGAAGCCGGGGACGCCGTGCTCCTCCTCGATGGCCTTGGCGACCTCGACCAGCTCGTCCCAGGTCGTGGGCGCCTCCATGCCGAGCCCTTCCAGCCAGTCCGCGCGGTAGTAGAGCGTGCGCACGCCGGAGAACCACGGGATGCCGTACTGGGACCCGTCGTACTTGCCGTAGTCGACCGCGGCCTGGTCCATGTCGGCCACCGCGTCCCACGACTCGGTGCGGGAGGTGATGTCCATGATGGCGCCCTGGGAGGCCCAGTTGGCGACCTGGTCGTTGCCGACCTCCAGCACGTCCGGGGCGTCGCCGCCGGCCAGCGCGTTGTTGATGGACTGCTGGGCGTCGGGCCAGGGGATGAACTCGACCTCGACCTTGGTGTCGGGGTAGTCCTGCTGGTACCGCTTCTCGACGTTGTCGAAGTACTTCTCGATGGGGTCCTGAGCGGTGCCCATGACCCACACGGTCAGGCTGCCGGGCGCCTCGGAGGAGCCGCTTTCGGATTCGCCTCCGCCGCAGGCGGTGGCGGCGAGCAGCACCGCCGTGGACAGGGCTGCGGTTTTCAGGGATCTCATGCCTGGTTTCTCCCTTCACGCGTTGCCACGCGCGACGTTGCGTCGAGAAGACGCCCCCGGACATCTCTGGCCTGCAAGCGCGATGCGGGCTTCGTCGTCGGTTCGAGAGGTGTGCTGGGATAGCACTGTGTGTTCGGTTCGCCCAGCCCGGCCGGTGCCGCGAAGGGCCTGGGAGGAGACGCCGGTGAGGCGTGACCTCGGATTGGGCGTTAAACTAACAAGAAACTTTCCTAATGAATAGAGAACGGGGTGTCACGGTTATGTCTCGACGTCCGGGAACTCCGCGCCTGCTGCGCCAACTCAACGACCGGGCCGCGCTGGAGCTCCTGCTGGCGTCGGGTCCGCTGACACGCACCCAGCTCGGCGCCGAAACCGGCCTGTCCAAGGTCACCGCCTCGCAGCTGCTCGCCCGGCTGGAGGAACGCCAGCTCGTGCACGTGGTCGGCAGCCAAGCCGGCGGACGCGGACCCAACGCCGCCCTCTACGCCGTCGTCCCCTCAAGCGCCTACGCCCTCGCCCTCGACATCCGCGCCGCCGAAGTCACCGGGGCCCTCTCCGACATCACCGGCCAGGTCGTCGGCGAGTTCACCCTCGACCCCTCCGACACCGGCGACCCCGTCGAACAGGTCCGCCGCGCCGTCATGCGGCTGCTGCAGACCTGCGAGGTCCCCCTCGACCGCCTCAGCGCCTGCACCATCGGCACCCCCGGCGTCGTCGACCCCCGCACCGGCGACGTGCGCTTCTCCTTCGACCTGCACACCTGGCTGGAAGGCGCCTTCCAAGCGCTGCGCACCGACCTGGGGCCCGTCGTCCGCATCGAGAACGACGTCAACCTCGCCGCCCTCGCCGAACACGCCGAAGGATCCGCCGAAGACGTCTCCGACTTCGTCCTCATCTGGCTCGGCGGAGGCGGCGGCGTCGGCATGGCGATCATGCTCAACGACCGCATCCACTGGGGCGTCACCGGCGGCGCAGGCGAAATCGGCTACCTGCCCGTCCCCGGCGCCCCGCTCCCCGGCGACGTCGGCCTGCCCGGCGGCTACCAGTCCCTGCGCCGCACACCCGAACACCCCAACATCGCCCACGGCTTCCAAGCCCTCGTCGGAGCCCAGGAGATCCGCGCCCTCGGCGAATCCCACGGATTCACCGGCAAAACCGTCGGCGATATCCTCACCGCCGCCGCGGAAGCCGGACCCGCCGGCGACGCCCTCCTCGACGAACTCGCCGAACGCATCGCCCGCGGCGTCGCCGCCGTGTGCGTCGTCCTCGACCCCGGCCTCGTCGTCCTCGGCGGCGAAGTCGCCGAAAGCGGCGGCGACGACCTCGCCCACCGCGTCGCCCGCGCCGCCGACCGCATCGGACCCAACGCCCCCCACGTCAGCGTCGGCCGCGTCCAGTCGCCCGTACTGCGCGGGGCCCTGCTGTGGGCGCTACAGCACGCGAGGGAGGACGTCTTCGACTCCACGGTGGAGTGAGGGGCGGGGGCGGCCGCCGCGCCGACCGGGCGAATCAGCCACCCGAGGGCCCCAGCCCGCCGAATCGGCGGCGCATCGCGATCCGCGGCGCCACCGCGATGCCCGCCGCCTCCTCTCGCGTCCACTGCTCCCGCAGTTCGGGCCCCCAGGCATTCGGAGCCAACTGGGCGAACCCCCGCCGCGCGTACCACGGCGCGTTCCACGCCACATCGCGGAAAGTCGTCAGCGTCATCGCCGCGAAGCCCTCGGCGCGGGCCCGACCGCAGGCGGCCTCCAGCAGCGCCCCGCCCACACCTCGCCGCCCATGGTCGGGATGCACCGCCAACTCCTCCAGATGCGCCGCCCCGTCCAGCACGCCCACCGCAGCGAACCCCCGCACCGGACCGGCCGCCACCAGCACCCAGCACGCAGCCGCCAGCATCTCGCGCGGATCATCCGGCGGCAGCGCCAGCCCCACCTCGGCGAACAGCGCCTCAGCTGCCCGGCTCACCTCCACCAGCGCCTCCGCATCGGACGCACACATCAACCTGATCCCGGCATCCGGAGTAGCAGACATCGGACGACCTCGCAGCAAGCGGAAGGAAGCAGCGGAAGGCCACCATTTTCGCGCCGCCGCGCCCCGCACGCGAGCCGTTCAGCATCCGACCCCGATCCCGCGCCATCGGAGTAGCTCATGCGGTCGCCGCGTCACGCGAAACCAGATGGAGACCAGCGGATACGCTGAAGGGGCGGCAAGGAGAGTGTAGGCTCTGGTGCCATGGACAACGTCGAGCGAGGTCGTGCGGTCCACGGTGTCCGTGTCGCCGTGCCTGCCGGAGACGACGGCCACGCCCTGCTTTGGTTCGCCTACTGCCCCAACTGCCAGGCGACGGTGAACGCCGACCGAGGCTTCCTCGCCGACTGCTGGAACTGCGGACGGCAGCTGCCCCGTCGGTTCAACTCGCGACAGGAAGTACACGTCGAGTGGGTTCTGCTCGACGACGTATTGCAAGGGCGGCACAAGGCCGACGAGTGGTTCTGCAACTACTGCGGTATGGCCAATCCAATGAGCAACCCGATATGCAGCAAGTGCAAGCGGTCGAAACACTCCACCGGCTCCTGACACCTCGTACTCAAGGCTCCCAGCGCTGATCTCGCCCCTGTGGCCATGACCGGCGCCCCGGCCCGCCCGGTCGGCAGCCAACGCGCGGAAATAACCGGCCGATCCTTGGTTGTTTCCGCGCGCTGGCTTCCGCGAAACCCGGCACAACGGACGCGCGGGCGCCCGGCCCTCACCGAGACTGTCTCTGGAGCCGGTTTCGGCGTCGAATCCGTTCCTGGAGCCGGTCTCGGCGCGCCACCGGCGGGCGTCCTGTCCGGTGGGCGCGGGCCCGGCCATCCGGTGCCCTTGCCGCCGCCTTCCCACCAGATCACCCACCACCCGGCAGACCAACAAGGCCGCCCAGCGGATCCGAGCCGCCTCCGGTGACCGAAGACATCGGTCCCACACATCTATCAACGGCGCAACCGCAACGCCTTCGGCGTAGCGTGAAAACCCGCGCCGACCAGGGCCGCGTCCAGTGCGGTGCCGAAAACCTCCGCCCCGTCGCAGCGCTCCACCGTCAGCGAATCCAGCACGCCCGCGTGCACCAGCGCCGCCACCGCATGCGCTGCGCGCTCCAGCTCCCCCGATCCCGAACCGAACGTCAGCGCCGAACGGCCGCCGCGCTCCAAATACAGCGTCGGCGCGCCCTCGTCCAGCACCACCAAAGCGCCCGCCTTGCGCCCCGGGCGCCCCGCCGACTCCGCCACCGCCGGCCACGGCAGAGCCGCACCGTAGACGTTCGCCGGATCGGCCGCCGCCAAGACCAACGGAGCCCCGCCGCCCTCATCGGCGACCGACCGCAACCGGTCCACCGCGCCCGGCAACGCGAACTGGGCCGCACCCAACCCGTCCACGAAGTACCCGCGCCGCGCGCGCCCCGCCTCCTCGAAACCGCGCAGCACCGGATACACCGCACTGAAACCCCCGGCACCGCGCCCGCCCGAACGGCGATCACCCCGCCGCACCTGCTCGGCCACCACCGGACCACGCGTCACCACCCCGTAGCGGTCCAACAGCGCCGCCGTGCCCGCCGCCAGCCGCCGCGTCGGATCGTCCTCGCGCTCCGGCAGCAGCCACCACCGCCCCGCCGCGGTCGGCGGCCCCGTCCGGCTCGGCATCACCGGCCGCCGCGACCTGCTCCGATGCGCCGTACCACCCGCGCCCAGCAGCGCACGCAGCGGCGCCAGCGAATCGTTGCTCACCCGGCCCGCCCACACCAGATCCCACAGCGCCCCGACGATCGCCGCATCCGAAACCCCCGCCGCCCCCTCGGCACGCGTCACCCGGTCGGCGATGTCGCGGAAGAACAGCGCACCGCCCTCGCGCAGCGCCCCCAGCACCGCCGCATGCGCCCGCGACTCCCGCGCATCCTCCGCAGCCGGCTCCGGCAGCAGCACCTCGGCCTCATCCGCCGGAACCAGGCACACCCAGCCGTCGTTGCCCGCCAACGGCCCCGCACCCGCCCACAGCACCTCACCGGCATGGGTCAACTCGTCCAGCAACGCCGGCGCATACCCCTCCACCCGCGCCGGAAGGACCAGCGACTCCAGCGCCGACGCCGGCACCGGCGCCCCGCGCAGCGACTCCACCGCCGAGAACACCCCGTCAGGCCCCCTCAGCCGCCGCCCCGCCGCCGGCCCGGCCCCCACCGCCGCACCCACCGGGCCGACATGCTGCCACGCCGGCACGAACCGCCCCAGCGCCCGCTGCGGCACCGGCTCCACCTCGCGCCGCAACCGCGCGATCGACCGCCGCCGCAGCGCCCGCAGCACATCCGCGTCACACCACTCCGTGCCCTGCCCGCCCGGCCGGAACTCGCCCTCCACGAGCCGACCGCCGCCCGCCAACCGGCGCAGCACCTCCACCACCGCGCCCCGGTCCACACCCAACCGCGACGCCGCGTCCGCGGCGGTGAACGGACCGTGCGTGCGCGCATACCGCGACACCAGATCGCCAAGCGGATCATCCACCGGCGCGGTGAACGCCGCAGCCGTCCCCGCGAACGCCTCCGGCTCCCCCTCGGCGGAACCCGCCCCCGCCAACCACTCCGGCAGCTCCACACCCGCCCCGTCACGCAACCGGGCGGCGTCCTCCACCGCCGCCCACCGCCACTCGCCGGCCAACCGGACCCGCACAGCCCGCCTTGCCCCGCCCAACTCCTCCAGCGACTCCGCGCCCACTCCCCGCTCGGCAGCCTCCTCCACGGTCAGCGGCCCCAGCTCCCGCAGCAGATCCGCCGCCCCCTCACGCCCCGAGTCGGGAGCCGGCCGACGCTCCGGCACCAACCGCTGCAACCACGCGTCGTACTCCGCCACCACCTCGCCGTCCAGCAACTCCCGCAGATCCGCCTGCCCCAGCAGATCCGCCAGCAGCCCCGAGTCCAACGTCAGCGCCTGCGCCCGCAACTCCGCCAGCGGCGCGTCCCCCTCATACAGAAACGCCGCCGTATACCCCATCAACAACGACTGCGCGAACGGCGACGCCCGCTGCGTCTCCACCTCCACCACCCGCACCCGCCGCGCCCGCACATCCGCCATCAGCTCCGCCAGGCCACCCACGTCGAACACGTCGCGAAGGCACTCCCGCACCGCCTCCAACACGATCGGAAACGACCCGAACCGCCCCGCCACCGACAACAGCTGCGCCGAACGCTGCCGCTGCTGCCACAACGGCATGCGCCGCCCCGGACGCCGCCGCGGCAGCAGCAGCGCCCGCGCAGCGCACTCCCGAAACCGCGCCGCGAACAGCGCCGAACCGCCGAGCTCCGCCGTGACCGCGTCCTCGACCTCCTCCGGAGCCACCACCAGCGACTCCGCCAAACCGACACCAGCCGAACCCGAACGCCCCCGCGCACCGCCGCCGGAGTCCTCCTCCACATCCGGCAACCGCACCACGATCCCGTCGTCGCCGTGCACCACCTGCGCATCCAACCCGAAGCGCTCCCGCAACCGCGCGCCGATCACCAGCGCCCACGGCGCATGCACCCGCGCACCCAGCGGCGAATGCACCACCGCCCGCCAATCGCCCAACTCGTCGCGGAACCGCTCCACCACGATCGTGCGCTCGTCGGGCACCCGCCCCGTCGCCTCCGCCTGCTCCGCCAGATACCCCACCAGATTGGCCGCCGCCCACTCGTCCAACCCCGCACCGCGGGCCCGCTCCACCGCCTCCGACTCCGCCGAACCGCTCAACTCACGCGCCATCACCCCGATGGCCCGCCCCAGCTCCGCCGGCCGCCCCTGCGTATCCGCTTTCCAGAACGGCAACCGCCCCGGACGCCCCGGAGCCGGCGACACCGTCACCCGGTCCGCATCGATCCGCTCGATCCGCCACGCACTCGCCCCCAGCACGAACACGTCGCCGACCCGCGACTCGTAGACCATCTCCTCGTCCAACTCACCCACCCGCGTGGGCCCGCCGCCACCGGCCAGATGCACCGCATACATCCCCCGATCCGGAATCGTCCCGCCGCTGGTCACCGCCAACCGCTGCGCACCCGGACGCCCCGACACCACGCCGCCCGAACCCGCACCACCGCCGTCGCGATCCCACACCAGACGCGGCCGCAACTCCGCGAACTCGTCCGAGGGATACCGCCCCGACAACATGTCCAGCACCCCCGACAGCGCCGAATCCGGCAGCGACACGAACGGAGCCGCCCGGCGCACCACCCCACCCAGCGCCGCCACCTCCCACTCGTCCATCGCCGCCATCGCCACCACCTGCTGCGCCAGCACATCCAGCGGATTCTGCGGCATCCGCAACTCCTCGATCCGCCCCTGCCGCATCCGCTCCACCACCACCGAAGCCGTCAGCAGATCACCCCGGAACTTCGGAAACACCACCCCCCGCGAAACCTCGCCCACGTGATGGCCCGCCCGGCCCACCCGCTGCAACCCACTCGCAACCGACGGCGGCGACTCCACCTGCACCACCAGATCCACCGCACCCATGTCGATGCCCAGCTCCAGACTGGACGTCGCCACCACGCACGGCAGCCGCCCCTCCTTCAGATCCGACTCGATCACCGCACGCTCGTCCTTGGACACCGAACCGTGGTGCGCCCGCGCCACCACAGCCGCCTCGGCCCCGTACGCCTGCCCCGCCTCCGCCATCACCTCGGCCGGAGACAACCGCGGCCCCGAACCGCCCGGCGCGAGGGAAGACGCGCCGGGCCCGGACCCCGCCGAACCGCCCGCAGCAGCCGCCCCGTCGCCGCCGAAACCACGACGCTCATCGGCCAACTCGTTCAACCGGGCACACAACCGCTCCGCCACCCGCCGCGAATTGCAGAACACAATCGAAGACCGGTTCCGCTCCACCAGATCCAGCACCCGCTCCTCGACATGCGGCCAGATCGACGTGCGCGCCTTCGACGCGCGGTCATCCGCCCTCCCCGCCGCGACCGAGCCCTCCAACTCGTTCATGTCCTCGACCGGCACCACGATCCGCACATCCAGCGACGGCGAATTCGGCGGCGCCACCACAGAAGCCGGACGCCGCCCGCCCAGAAACGCCGCCACCTCCTCCGCCGGGCGCACTGTCGCCGACAGCCCGATCCGCTGCGCCGGCGCCTCCAGCAGCTCGTCCAACCGCTCCAGACTCAGCGCCAGATGAGCGCCGCGCTTCGTTCCCGCCAGCGCGTGCACCTCGTCCACGATCACCGTCTCGACCCCCGCAAGCCCCGCCCGCGCCTGCGACGTCAGCACCAGAAACAGCGACTCCGGAGTGGTGATCAGCACGTCCGGCGGCGACGTGGCCAGCCCCCGCCGCTCCGACGACGGCGTATCGCCTGTACGCACCCCCACCGACAGCCGCGGCACCTCCGCACCCGCCGCCTCGGCCGCACGCCGGATGCCCGACAGCGGCACCCGCAGATTGCGCTCGATATCGGCCGCCAGCGCCTTCAGCGGCGACACGTACAGCACCCGGCAGCGCCGCACCCGCTCCTCGGGCACCGGAGCCGACGCCAGACCGTCCAACGCCCACAGGAACGCCGACAGCGTCTTGCCCGAACCCGTGGGCGCCACCACCAGCGTGTTCTCGCCGCGGGAGATCGCATCCCACGCCCCGCGCTGCGCAGGCGTGGCCCCCGCGGGAAACGCCCCTGCGAACCACGTTCGCGTCGCCGAGGAGAACCGGGCCAGCGGATCTGCGCCGTCACCGCCGGCGGATGCGGAATCACCAACCGAGGACATGTCCACCAGTCTGCAACGCGGCACCGACGAAACCGAACGCCTGCGGCCCGCGCCGCCGCAGCCCGACCCCGGCGGCGTCGGCGGAGGTGACAGCGCCGCCGCGGCGACCGATACTGGTGGCGATGAGACTTTCGCACTTCTGGGAGCGCATGTACGACCAGTTCGGCGAAGGCTACGCCGAGAGCCTCGCCCGCGACCACGTCATCGAGGCGCTCGGGTCGCGCACGGTCGAACAGGCGCTGGCCGACGGCATCAGCGCGAAGGAGGTGTGGCGGGCCGTCTGCGACGCCTTCGACCTCCCCGCCACCGCACGCTGACCATGCACCGACCATCCCGAACGCGCCCGCGCCGACCGGCGCGACCTGCACCGAAGCCCCGCACAAGACGTGCGCCTCGGCGACCGCCCGCCGCCGGGCCGACGCGCCGGGCACCCTGGGGACGGCGGGCGCTCGAACAGAGGTTCGGGTAGACTGGCGGTGTATCCGGGGCCGGTGTGGTGCCACGTCGGCCCACGGCGGACCACGACGCCCCTCGGGCGGGCGTCTGCGAGTGGGCTCGCCCCCGGCGGCCGCCACAGGGCCGCCGCCGCGCTCGTCCACAGGCGCACCGACGCGGTCGAGGATTGTCCTCGCCACCGCGTAGCGTCGCCACCAAGATGAACAAGAAGACGTCGACCCAACAGGGGTTCCCCGTGGCTGCTGCTGATCGAGAGAAGGCTCTCGAAACCGCGCTCGCACAGATCGAGCGCCAGTTCGGCAAGGGCTCCGTCATGCGCCTAGGCGACGACGACCGCCCACCGATCGAATCCATTCCCACCGGATCCATCTCTCTCGACGTCGCACTGGGAATCGGCGGAATTCCGCGCGGCCGTATTGTGGAGGTATACGGGCCGGAATCGTCGGGGAAGTGTCTGGTCGCCGATACCCGCGTGTGGACCGACCGCGGGCTGGAGACCGTCGAGGAACTGTTCGAACGGGCCGGTCAGCGCGCCACCTGCACCAGCAGGATCACCGACATCCGCGAACAGGGCATCCGCGCCGTCAACGAGCGCGGCGAACTCGAAACCGTCGCAGCTCTCACCCACAACAACCGCAAACCCGTCCTGCGCATCACCCTGGAATCCGGCCGCCGCGTCTCGGTCACCCGCAACCACCCGCTCCGCATCATCAACACCGACGGACACATCGTCTGGCGCAAGGCAGGCGAAATCTCTCCCGGAGACACGGTCGTATCAGCCCGGTTCGGGGCCAAGGAGGCCGCATCGGGCGACGGGCTCAGTGAGGACGAAGCCGTATTCCTCGGCTACCTGCTCGCCGAAGGGACCCTGGGCGACAAACATTCCCTGCGGTTCACCAGCGGCGATCCCGAAGTCGGCGCCGAATTCTCCACGATCGCCCGCTGGCTGCTCGATTCCGACATCCGCGAATACGCCGGCAGCGATTGCACCGAGTACGTGATCCCCGGTAAGTCGACACGCGAGCACGTGGCCGAGACCTACGGCCTGGACTATTGCGGTGCGGCTGCGAAGACCGTTCCGTACTGCGTCCGGACCGCCGGCGACAAGGCCCAGCGCGCCTTCCTCTCGGCACTGTTCGAGGGCGACGGCCGGATCGACACCGGTTCCACGGTGGGCCTCGGCACGGCCTCGGCGCAGCTCGCCCGCGACGTCCAGTTGATGCTCTACGGACTGGGCATCCCCGCAGCGCTCGACGGCAAGTACAACACCGAATACGAGCGGACCTACTGGAGCGTCGTCGTCGATCCGACGGTCACCCACCGCTTCCTCGACGAGGTCGGTTTCCGCTCCGCGCGCCGTGCCGCCCAGGTCGAGCGCAATTTCCGGCCGACGCTGCACAACGCCCGCCCGGAGAGCATTCCGCATCTGAGCGGCCTGGTGCGCAGCCTGCGCGACGCGATCGGCGGCGACCGGTACTTCGACGAGATCGCCGGCGACCTGTTCCGCACCGACATGGACCTCCCCTGCGGCCGCGAGACCCTGCGCAACATCATCCGCTGGGCGGACGACCGCCCGCACCTGATCGGCCCGTCCATCCGCCCGGTCCTGGACCACCTGCGCCACCTCGCCGCCACGCCCTACACCTACGAGGCGGTCGCCGCAATCGAGGACGGCGGACTCCAGCCCACGTTCGACCTCATGCTCCCCGACACCCACAGCTTCGTGGCGGAGGGGATCCTCTCGCACAACACGACCGTCGCCCTGCACGCCGTCGCCGGCGCGCAGCAGGCGGGCGGCATCGCGGCGTTCGTCGACGCCGAGCACGCACTCGACCCCGACTACGCGAAGAAGATCGGCGTCAACACCGACGATCTTCTGCTCTCCCAGCCCGACACGGGGGAGCAGGCACTGGAGATCGCCGACATGCTCATCCGCTCCGGCGCCGTCTCCATCCTGGTCGTCGACTCCGTGGCCGCCCTGGTCCCCCGCGCCGAGATCGAGGGCGAAATGGGCGACAGCCACGTGGGCCTCCAAGCCCGCCTGATGTCCCAGGCCCTGCGAAAAATAGCGGGTGCATTGCACCAAACCGGGACAACCGCCCTTTTCATCAACCAACTTCGCGAAAAGGTCGGTGTCATGTTCGGATGTGCATCTTGGGATACTTGGGTCACGCTTTCCGATGGAACTCGGGAGCGTATTGGGAAAATCGTCAACCAAAAGATGGATGTTGAAGTCCTTTCTTATGACGCTGAGCTTGACGAGGTTGTTCCCCGGCGCGTCACGAATTGGTTCAATAATGGTCGCACGGAGGAGTTTCTCCACTTCAAGGTAGAGCGTGCCGGTGGCGGAAGTGGGAATGGGTGTGCCAACCTGGAACTCACCCCGAACCACCTGGTGCGGACCCCGGGCGGTTGGCGGGAGGCCGGTGACATGATGCCGGGAGATCGTGTCATGCTCGCCCAGCACTACTACTTGAACGATACTCAGAAGCAGATGGTGCTGGGCTCCCTGCTTGGCGACGGGTGTCTGTCTGCGCCGGTGAGGAAAGACTCCGAGAGTTCACGGTTCCGCCTGGGGCACGGTGCCAAGCAGGAGGAGTACCTTAAGTGGAAAGTCGCGATGTTGGAGAATATACCCCACTCGCTGACGTCCAATACGAAGGGCGCCGTCTTCGCTGACTTCACTCCGCTGGCGGAATTGGGTGAGCTTCGTCAAACGGTGTACCTGGGAGACGGAAAGAAACACATCACCTGGGACTATTTGAAGAGCCTAACTCCACTGGCCCTTGCTGTGTGGTACATGGACGATGGTTCGTTTGATTTGCGAACCGAAGGTCGGCAAGCTCGCACCGAAGGAGGTAGCGGGCGTATCGAAATTTGCCTTGAGGCCATGAGTCCTGGATCGCGGCAGCGCATTGCTGATTACCTTCGGGATACCTTTGAATTTGACGTCAAGCTGTCTCAGCGAGGCGCTCGAAAAGTCGCTTTCTTGACGTTCACTGCAGAATCTTCTAAGAAGTTCCTAGAGCTCATCGCGCCGTACGTGCATCCTTCGATGGACTACAAGCTCCTTCCAGGCATGCGCGGACACTTCGACATCGAGCCTGTGCTGTCCGACCCCGTCCTGCGGCCTAGCCCGGCAGTCGTGCGGTCCATCACTCCGAAGGCGCCGACCGCTGGACGTACCGGCCGCTACGACATCGAAGTCGAAGGCAGCCACAACTACTTCGCCGACGGTGTGATGGTGCACAACAGCCCTGAGACGACCACCGGCGGGCGGGCGCTGAAGTTCTACTCGTCTGTGCGGCTGGACGTGCGGCGGATCGAGACGTTGAAGGACGGGCAGGACGCGGTCGGGAACCGGACGCGGGTCAAGGTCGTGAAGAACAAGGTGGCGCCGCCGTTCAAGCAGGCGGAGTTCGACATCCTCTACGGGGTCGGCATCTCGCGCGAGGGCGGGCTGATCGACCTCGGGGTGGAGCAGGGCGTGGTGCGCAAGTCGGGCGCCTGGTACACCTACGAGGGCACCCAGCTCGGCCAGGGCAAGGAGAACGCGCGCAACTTCCTGCGCGAGAACGTCGACATGGCCAACGAGGTCGAGAAGAAGATCAAGGAGAAGCTGGGCGTTCCGGGCGCCGGCGACGATTCCTCGGATTCCTCGGACGCCACCGGGGCGAAGGCTGCGGACACCAAGGCCGCTCCCGACGCCAAGACCGCGTCGGCGAAGGAGGCCGGTGCCAAGGAGGCCGGCGCCAAGGACACCGCGGGCAAGGAGTCCGACTCGGCCGCCACCGCCGCCGCGCCGGCCAAGCGGGCGAGCAGGACCAAGTCCACCCCGCCTGCGGATGCTTGATCCGCAGGAGTTCTCCGGCGACGACGTGCCTGAGGCCGACGATCCGGATTCCCGGGTGGGCGGGCCCGCGGACGGCGAGGATCCCGAGGCGGTGGCGCGCGGCATCTGCTTGCGCTTGCTGACCTCGGCTCCGCGCACGCGGGCCCAGCTCGCCCAGGCGCTGGGGCAACGGGGCGTGGACGACGATGTGGCGGAGTCAGTGCTGGGCCGGTTCAGCGAGGTCGGGCTGATCGACGACGCCGCGTTCGCCGGCGCCTGGGTCGATTCCCGGCACATGGGGCGCGGGCTGGGGCGCAAGGCGCTTGCTGCGGAGCTGCGTCGGCGCGGGGTGGCTGAGGACACGGTCCGGGATGCCGTCGACGAGCTCGACGCCGACGACGAGGAGGAGATGGCCCGCCGCCTGGCGCGGCGCAAACTCGGTGCGTCACGCGGGCAGGACTCCGCCGCTCGTGCGCGGCGAGCGTTGGGGATGCTGGCCCGCAAGGGATACTCGGCCGGGCTGGCCTACCGGGTGGTCCGCGAGGAGCTGGAGTCCGAGGGCGCCGAGGTGGACCTTCCGGATCCGGAGCTGGAGTAGCGGGTGGTCGGTGAGGCGCTTTTCCGGCGTGGCGGGCTTCGGGCTGTCCACTCCTCTTCAGCTGTCGCGCACGGAGGTTGCAGAGTGACGCCGCACGTCGCTGATGGCGATTGCGGCGCGTGGGTGCCGGTCGTCGTTGCGCAGCGGCGTGCTGTCGGGGAACGGATGCTGAGCGCGCGCTTGTGACAGTCGGCGGCGCCGGGGATGGCGCGGCGGCTAGGGGATCGTTAAGCTTCTCGGTTCCCCCATCGGTGAATAGAGGTATGGCCGTGTCCGAGTCGTCGCCGGGAGGTTCGCCCGAGGAGCACTCTGCAGGCTCCCCCATCCTCCAACCGTCCTTCGCGGGTGCCGACGCAGACTCCGCCGGGTCGGGCGGTGTCTTCGCGCGGTACAAGGTCCCGGTGATCGCCGGTGCAGTCGTGGCGGGAGTCGCCGCGGCGCTCATCCTGCCGGTGTGGCTCGCGCCGGAGCCGCCGTACACGGATGTCGGGGACTGTGCGGAGCTGTTCGGCGACGGGTTCGTCGGCGGTCTGCCTTTCGAGGGCGTTCGTATGGAGGAGGGCGAGTTCGCCCCCGGTCATTCGGGTTCGCCGCTGACGGAGGATCCCGACGCGGTCCGCAAGTGCATCGACACCGGGGCCGGTCGGCTCTCTGTCACGTTCACGTGGTTCGGACCGGAGGTGGCCATAGGAGCACAGGAGCTGGTCGGCCTGGTTCGCGGGTTCGAGCGCGGTCGTGTAGCCGATGGCCCCTTCTCGACATTCGGTACGGCGGAGCTGGAAGACCTGGACGTCGGCGACGGCGGCTTCGTCGCTCTGTACAGCCCTCCCGAGCACCGGGAGTCGGACTACCGGGAGTGGATTCCCACCGATGACGGCAAGAGCCACGCCACGGCGGTGTTCAGTACCCGCAATGTGGTCGTCGAGGCGACGGTCTACGGCAAGCGGACCGATACGTTCGATTCGCCCAAGTTGACGGCGCGAAGTATGGCCGACGACGTGTTGGAGCGGCTCGCGGAGGTCGGCGAGGTGGGGTGAACCGCCGTTGCGCCCGGCGTGCGTGGCGCGCTCCGGCCGTCAGCTGGGGTTGATCAGCTGGTAGAGGATGTGCTCCTGCCATTCGCCGGCGATGCGCAGGTACTGCGGTGCCCGGCCGTAGGCGGCGAAGCCGTTGCGCAGCAGAACGCGCTGCGAGGCGGTGTTGTGCGGCAGCGTCTCGGCCTGGAGGCGGTGGAGGCCGAGGCCGGTGAAGGCGGTCTGCACGGTTTCGGCGACGGCTTTGGTGGCGAGGCCGCGGCCGTTGTGGGCTTCGCCGACCCAGTAGCCGATGCTCGCGGATTGGAAGGCGCCGCGGACGATGCCGTTGACGGTGATGCGTCCGGCGATGTGCTGGGCGTCGTCCAGGATGACCAGCGGGAGCGTTCGGCCTTCGGCGTGTTCCCGCAGGGCGCGCTCGATGAGCCCGTGCTGGACGGCGTCGGTGAAGTATCGCTCTTCGCGAGCGGGTTCCCAGGGGGCGAGGAACGCGCGGTTCTGCCGCAGCCGCTCCGCCAGTTCGGGGGCGTCGCCGGCGGTCATGAGCCGTGTGACGGGCATCGGGGTGGTCCTTTCACCGGCGGTGGTCGGGGGCGAGCACCGGGAACTTACGCGGCGATGATGGCCGCAAGCGCCGCGATGCAGAGGACCGCGCCCGCGGCGGCTGACCGCCTTTCCCCAGTGCCGACCGCGGCCACCGGCACGAGTATGTTCATCGGGCTCCCGGCGGTCGTCTTCTCCGGGCTGCCTACTCGTGTGCCCCGCGGCTCCGCCGAGGGCTGTGGCGGGGCCGCGGGGCGGGTACCGCGTTATCCCAGCCGTCGCGTGAAGGGGGATGGTGGGCGACACGCGACAGCGTCGGTGACGTTACGGACGGGGAGGGTCGGCCACAAGTGGCGGTGGCGTCCGCTGTGCGCCGGGGGTGGGGTCGGGGTTGACAGCGTTTTCCGGTCGAGCGGGTCGGCGTCGGCGCGGTGCCGGTGGGCTGGCCGGGGGAGACGTGGGATCGTCCTTTCGGTGGGTTTGGTTCGTGGAGCGGAGGTCAGTGGACCGGGTTTCGCCTTGGCCGGATCGCCGTGTGTGCAACGCCTGCCGGGTGGCCGGTTGCGGCCAGGTGCGGTCCCGTTGCGGCGCCCTCCGCCCGCCTCGGCCGGGGGCGCCGCCGTGGCCGGCGTTTCAGCCGTGCCGCGCCTGCTGGTCCGTCTGTTCGCCGGCCGTCTCGCCGCGTTCCTCCAGGGAAGGTAGCGGCTCGGCGACCAGGTCGCCGTCGTAGTCCGCGTCCGTGCCGGTGTCGGCATCGGACTCGTCGGCTTGCGGGGCCGCCGACTGCTCGTCGGAGGGTTCGGGTCGCTCTTCGGGCTGCGCCGGGGTGTACTCGGTGGCGAGTTCGATCGGCGGCACATCGGGCGGGTCGAATCCGAAGACCTGGCCGTAGAACGCGAGCTCCGCCTCCAGCGCGCGCTGCTGGTTCTCAGCGACGCGCAGGCCGTGCCCTTCGCCCTCGAACTCCACCAGGGCGTGGCGGATGCCGCGCTCGGCGAGGCTCGCCGCCAGCGCGTGGGCCTGGCCCGGTGGGACGACGGGGTCGTCGGTGCCCTGCAGGATCAGTACGGGGGCCGAGAGTTCGTCGGCGCGGTTGATGGGCGAGCGTTCGCGGTAGGTGGCGGCGTAGCCCGGCAGGGGGCCGACGAGCCCGTCGAGGAACCGCGACTCGAAGTCGTGGGTTTCGGCGGCGAGCCGCAGCAGGTCGGTGACGCCCCAGGAGGAGGTGCCGCAGGCGAAGGTGTCGCCGCACAGCGCCAGCAGGGTGGTGAGCCCGCCGGCGCTGCCGCCGCGGACGGCCAGCCGCTCGGGGTCGGCCGCGCCTTCGTCGACGAGGGCGTTCGCGGCCGCGGTGGCGTCCTCGACGTCGACGACGCCCCATTGCCCGTGCAGCCGCTCGCGGTAGGTGCGGCCGAAGCCGATGGAGCCGCCGTAGTTGACGTCGACGATGCCGATGCCGCGGCTGGTGAAGTACGCCTTGGCCAGGTCGAGTGAGCTGAGGGCCTTGGCGACCGGCCCGCCGTGGACCCACACTGCATAAGGGGCGGGCCCGTGCCCTTCGGCGTCGGGGTTGGCGGGCGGGTAGACGGTGGCGTGGACGGTGCCGCCGTAGCGGCCGCTGAAGGTGGTGGTGCGGGGGGTGGGCAGGTAGTCGGCCGGGGGCGGGTCCGCACGTGAGCGCCGCAGGACGTCGACGGCGCCGGTGTCGGGGTTGAGCCGGACGAGGCTCTGCGGGGTGCGGGTGCCGGCGGCGAGGCCGACGACGCTGTCGCCGTCGCTGGCGAGCGTCTGCCAGCTTTCCAGCCCGGTGTCCAGGGGCGCGAATTCGGCGGTCGAGGGGTCGCAGACGCCGGGAGTGAGGTCGGCGTGGCCGTGGAGGGCGACGAGGCGGCCGTCGTCGAGTCGGACGTAGGGGCGCAGGCCCAGGGAGAAGCCGTGGGTGAACTCCTCCTCGGCGGGATACAGCGCGATGGCCGGGCCGGTGAGCCCGATCTCGTAGAGGTTCCACCAGCCCGACCAGTCGGACAGGAACACGACGGTGTGCTCGTCGCGCCAGAGTGGGGAGAGCACCGACTCGGTGACGCCGCCTTTGAGCGTGTAGGCGCCGGTGACGGTGTCGCCCTCCAGGGCGCCCACCCGCAGTTCGGTGCCGTCCCAGGGCATGCGGGGATGGTTCCAGGAGACCCAGGCCAGGTGGTTGCCGTCGGGTGCGGGCACGGGGGAGGCGTAGAAGTCGGCTCCGCTGACCAGTTCGGTGACGGCGGCGGGGTCGCTTGCGGCGCGGCCGGACAGCGGCAGTGTCACGATGGAGCGGACGGGGCGCGCCTCCTGCTCGTCTCCGCCGTCCTCTGCGGCGGCGGGGTGGCGTTCCTGTACGCAGATGACGCGTTCGCCGTCGGGGCTGAGGGCGAGGTCGGCGTAGCGCAGCCCGCCGGGCGCCTCGGGCTGCGGGCTGAGGGGGACGGGGGCGGGGGCGTCCTTCTCCAGCAGGTAGAGCCGCTGGTCGCCGCGGTTGGCGAAGACGATGCCGTAGCGGGCGGCGGCCTTGTCGTCGCGGCGCGGTACGGGCAGGTAGGAGCGTCCGCCGTACTCGTGGACGCGTGTGCGCACGTCCCAGGTGGCGCCGAGCAGCTCGGTGAGCGTGCCTTCGGCGTCGCGGTGCATGACGGTGGTTCGTCCGCCCTCGTCGGGGCGCGACTCCTCCCACCAGATCTCCTCGCCCACGACGCTGGGGAAGCCCAGCCGCCGTTCTCCTCGGGCGACGTCGCTCGCAGCGATCGGCGATGGCCAGGCGCCGTAAGGGGCCGTCACGCGGTCGGTCATGTGGAAACTTTGCACTCTGTGGGCTCTGGGAATGACATGTCGACCTTAGTGGTATAAGCGCGCCCATGCAGTAGAACCGGGAGGACATGCGCGCGCCGCGTCGCGCGGGGGTGCGGATCCGGCTACCGGGGCCGCTCATTCGTTTTCCAGTTGTAATCCGCAGGGCGCGACGGTGTGTCACGGTGCTGTCTATAGTCCAGCCAATGTTCAAGGCCGGTAACCACGCTAGGCACTTCAGGGGCTGGCGCCGGTGCTACAGCACCGCCGCAGCCCACTCTTCGAGGAGGACTCGCGCAATGAGGACGGGACTCACGACCGGGCGACTTGCGGGCTTGACCGCGGCTACCGCCGCAGGGGTCATCGCGCTCGCGGGCTGCGGCGTCGGCGACGCCGGCGCGGGCGGCGAACTGACCATGGCCACCGGTAGCACGGGCGGTACGTACTACCCCCTCGGCAGCGAGATCGCTCAGATCTGGTCGGACAACATCGAGGGCGTCAACGTCGGCACCCAGTCCAGCGGAGCCTCCGTGGAGAACATGCGCCTGCTCGACCAGGGCGAGAACGAGCTGGTCATGGCGATCAACGGGGTGGCGGCCAACGCGGTCGACGGCGCGGCCGACTTCTCCGAGGAGCCGCTGTCCAACCCGGGCGACGTGCGCATGCTGGGCAACGTCTACCCCGAGGTGCTGCAGGTCGTGGCGACCGCGGACTCCGGCATCGAGACCATCGCGGACCTGGAGGGCAAGCGGGTGGACATCGGTCCGCCCGGTAGCGGCACGGCTGTGGCCGCCGAGCAGATCATCAAGTCCTACGGCATGAGCATGGACGACATCGAGGTGTTCAACAGCACCTTCGAGGACGCCGCCACCAAGCTCAGCGACGGCCAGACCGACGCCGCTTTCGCGATCCTGGCGCTGCCGGCGGGCAGCATCGAGCAGGTCGCCACGACCAGCGACGTCCAGCTGGTCGACATCACCGGCGACGGCCTGGACCAGCTCACCACCGACAACCCCAGCTACAGCCCGCTGACGATCGAGGCCGGCACCTACAACGGCCAGGAGGAGGCCGCTGAGACCGTCACCAACTGGGCGACGCTCTACTCCACGGCCGACCTCGGCGAGGACACGGCGTACAACCTGGTCAAGGAGATGTACGAGCGTGCCGGGGAGATCGGACACGACGTCGGCGAGCAGATCGAGCTCGACACCGCGACGCAGGGCCGGGGGCCCATCGAGCTCCACCCCGGGGCGCAGCGCTACTACGAGGAAGAGGGCGTCCTCGGCGGATAGGGGCGCCGCAGGGCCGCCCGAGCGGCTTTCCGAGGCGGCGGCGCGCGGGCCGGTGCTCGCGCGCCGCCGCGCGCTGCGTGCGGCCGGGGGCGCGCTGGCCGGGGTGCTGGTCGGCGGGCTCGCGGCAGGCTCGGGGGCTGCGGGTCGGCGCCTGCGGTTTGTGGTCACCGATGTCGAACGGGGCCGCGTGGTGCTGTCCGCACCCGTGGCGGTGGGCGACCACCTGACGCTGCGCTATACCCATTCGGTGAGCAAGCGGCCGGTGGAGGAGGAGTTCGCCGTCGCGGCGCCGGGTCGGCTGGCGATGGACGAGATGCGCTTCGACACGTTCGGGGCGAATCTGCCGGTGGGGCCGGAGCGGATCGGTTCGACAACGACCACGTTCCTGCGTGAGGAGGACGGCTACCGGGTGCTGCACCACGGGCGGGTGCTGGGCGAGGTGCAGTTGATGGTCAACAGTTCCCGCTCCGGGCAGGTGCTGACGCTGCCGGGGGGCCGGCGGGTGCGGTTGCTGGATGTCGCCGAGTACGGCACGCGGCTGGAGTGGAGCGTCGAGGGCGGGCCGCGGAGCCTGCCCTGACGGGGGGCGGTGCGGCCCGAAGCGGTCGGCCGCCCGACGGATCAAGAAGGGGATGGGCGATGACGAGCGACTCGCGGTCGGCGGCGCCGCCGGGTGAGGGCGCCGACTTCAGCGATATCGACGCGCAGAAGGAGGTCGCCGAACTCGAACAGCACAACGTTACCGCGCAGACCGCCGGGACACGGCGGGACATGCGGCCGCTGTGGCGGTGGACGGTTTTCGGCATCGGGCTGGTGCTGAGCCTGTTCCACCTCTACACCGGGTATTTCGGCACGTTCCCGGGCCTGCAGCAGCGGGCGTTCCACTTGGCGCTGGGGTTGGGCATGGTGTTCCTGCTCTACCCGCACACTCCGCAGGAGACGCGTCGCCAGCAGTGGTACGGCTGGGCGCTGACGGCCGGCGGGCTGGGGATCGTGGTGTACACGATCGTCGAGGGCATCGCCGACTGGTATGTGCTAACCCCGGCGGTGGCGATCCTGGCGCTGGTGCAGGCGGCGCGCTATGTGCCGCTGCGGCCGCTGGGCGTTCCCGCGGCCGACGCGGTGCTGGCGGTGCTGGGCTTGGGCTCGGGGCTGTACCTGTTCGTGTTCTACGAGGACATCGTGCGCACGCAGGGCATTATCGATCCCGGTCACGTGGCGGTGGGCACGGTCGGCATCCTGCTGGTGCTGGTGGCGGCCCAGCGGACGCTGGGCGCGGCGCTGGTGGTGCTGTCGGGGCTGATGGTGGCCTACGCGTTCTTCGGGCCGATCCTGCCGGGTTTCCTGTACCACCCGGGTTTCACGATCGACCGCATCGTCACCGAGTTGTTCCTGGGCACCGAGGGCGTGTTCGGCACCCCGCTGGGCATCTCCTCGACGTTCATCTTCCTGTTTTTGATCTTCGCGGCGATGCTGACGCGCACGGGCATGGAGCGGTTCTTCACCGATCTGGCGCTGGGTTTGACCGGCGGCGCGACGGGCGGCACGGCCAAGGTCGGGATCGTCACGAGCGCGTTCTCGGGGACGATCACGGGGAGCTCGGTGGCCAACACCGTCAGCAACGGTGCGTTCACGATCCCGATGATGAAGCGGTCGGGTTATCCGGCGAACTACGCGGGCGCGGTCGAGGCGGCGTCGTCGACGGGCGGGCAGATCGCACCGCCGATCATGGGTGCGGCCGCCTTCATCATGATCGAGTTCACCGGCATCCCCTACCTGCAGATTCTGCAGGCGGCGATCATCCCGGCGGTGCTGTTCTTCGTGGCGCAGTTCGTGGTGGTGCACTACGACGCCAAGAAGATGGGCATCCGCGGTATGCCGCGCAGTGTGCTGCCGAACGTGCGGCTGCTGATGGCCACCCGCGGCTACTTGCTGGTGCCCATCGTCGGGTTGTTCGCGCTGCTGTCGATGGGCTATTCGCCGATCTTCTCGGCGATGGGCGCGATCGGGCTGACTGTGGGAGTCAACCTGCTGACCCAGCTGGTCATGTTCGCGCTGCGGCGCTGGCGCGGCATGGAGGACCGGTTGACGCCGTGGAGTCTGGTCGACGGGCTGGTCGACGCGGCGCGGGTGGCGCTGCCGATCATCGTGGCCTGCGCCGCGGCGGGCATGATCGCCGGCGTCATCACGCTGACGGGGCTGGGCAACAAGCTCAGCGACGGTCTGGTGGGCGTGGCGCAGAACGCGCTGGCGCCGGCGCTGCAGGCGGTCACCTTCGGCTTGCTGGACCCCTCGACGGGGCTGCTGGTGTGCACGCTGGTGCTGACGATGCTGGCGTGCCTGATCCTGGGCATCGGGGTGCCCACCACGGCCAACTACGTCATCACCGCGACCCTGGCGGCCCCGGCGATCATGGCGATCCTGGAGCCGGGCGTGGACGAGAACACCGTCGCGGTGCTGCTGATGGCGCACATGTTCGTGTACTACTTCGGTGTGATGGCCGACATCACCCCGCCGGTGTGCCTGGCGGCGTACGCCGCATCGGGTATCTCCGGCGGCAGCCCGATCATGACGGGTGTGCACTCGGTGCGCATTGCGGTGTCGGGGTTCCTGGTGCCTTACATGTTCGTGTTCTCCCCGGAGTTGCTGCTGCAGGACGTCACGTGGCTGACGGGCGCCTGGGTGGTGGCGACGTCGCTGGTGGGCGTGTGGCTGGTGGGTATCGCGGTGGTCGGCTATGTGCAGCGGGGTCTGCACTGGTCGCTGCGTCTGCTGTTGGGCGTCGCCGGGCTGGCGATGCTGCATTCGGGCTGGGCGAGCGATCTGGTCGGCCTGCTGGTCGCGGCGGCGGTGCTGGGTGTGCAGTACTGGGCGGCGCGCAACGGCGGCGGCCGGGACGAGCTGAGCCCCGGAGCCGCGGCGGCGCCCTAGGCGGTCGAGGGGTCGCCGCCTGTCGTTCGCCGGGGCGGGCGGCGGCCGCCCGCCCCGGCGAACGCGGTGGAGGCCGGCGGGTCGCGGCGCGGTTGCGCGGCCGCGCCGAAAGGTCGTGTTCTGCGGCACCGTGCGGATCGCCCCGGGGCCTACGACGGGTCCCACCGGAGTCCGCGCCGGTCGCGCAGGGGGTGGGGCATTCGCCCGGCCGCGGCCGTCCACAGGGACGGGCGGGCGGGACGCCGCAAGGTGGGCACAGGGACTAGCCTGGGGGCGTGAGCCAGAGTCGTACCTACCAAGTGCGGACCTACGGCTGCCAGATGAACGTCCACGACTCCGAGCGCCTGTCCGGCCTGCTGGAGGACGCGGGCTACGAGCGTGCAGCCGAGGACACCACCGCCGACGTCGTCGTGTTCAACACCTGCGCGGTCCGGGAGAATGCGGACAACCGCCTCTACGGCAATCTCGGCCATCTGCGCCCGGTCAAGGACGCACACCCCGGTATGCAGATCGCCGTGGGCGGGTGCCTGGCGCAGAAGGACCGCGGCGAGATCGTGCGCCGCGCGCCGTGGGTGGACGTGGTCTTCGGCACGCACAACATCGGGTCGCTGCCGGTGCTGCTGGAGCGCGCCCGGGTTCAGCGCGAGGCCCAGGTGGAGATCGAGGAGTCGCTGGAGACCTTCCCCTCCACACTGCCGAGCCGCCGCGAGTCGGCCTACGCCGCGTGGGTGTCGGTTTCGGTGGGCTGCAACAACACCTGCACGTTCTGCATCGTGCCCGCACTGCGCGGCAAGGAGAAGGACCGCCGCCCCGGCGATGTGCTCGCCGAGGTGCGGGCGCTGGTGGACGAGGGTGTCGCCGAGGTCACCCTGCTGGGGCAGAACGTCAACGCCTACGGCAGCGAGTTCGGCGACCGCCAGGCGTTCTCCAAGCTGCTGCGGGCCTGCGGCGGAGTCGAGGGGTTGGAGCGGGTCCGGTTCACCTCGCCGCATCCGCGCGACTTCACCGACGACGTCATCGAGGCCATGGCCGAGACCCCGAACGTGATGCCGCAGCTGCACATGCCGCTGCAGTCGGGCTCCAGCCGGGTGCTGAAGTCGATGCGGCGCTCCTACCGCCAGGAGCGCTATCTGAACATCGTGCGCAAGGTGCGCGAGGCCATGCCCGAGGCCGCGATCACCACCGACATCATCGTGGGCTTCCCCGGCGAGACCGAGGAGGACTTCCAGGAGACTCTGCACGTGGTGCGGGAGTCCCGTTTCGCCGCCGCGTTCACCTTCCAGTACTCCAAGCGGCCGGGCACGCCCGCCGCCGAGATGGAGGGCCAGCTGCCCAAGGAGGTCGTCCAGGAGCGCTACGAGCGCCTGGTGGCCCTGCAGGAGCAGATCTCCGCCGAGGAGAACCGGCGGCTGGTCGGCAGCGAGGTCGAGCTGCTGGTGGCCGAGGGCGAGGGCCGCAAGAACGGCGAGCGGCGCCGGTTGTCGGGGCGCGCGCCCGACAACCGGCTGGTGCACTTCTCGGTCGACGACGACACCGCGGCCGAGCTCCGTCCGGGCGACTTCGCCACCGTCGAGATCACCTACGCCGCGCCGCACCACCTGGTGGCGGACTCCGGTGTGCGCACGGTGCGGGCCACGCGGGCGGGCGACGCGTGGGCGGCGCGCAACGGCCGCGCGCCCGCCGAGCCCAAGGTGCTGCTGGGCATGCCCTCGGTGGGGGCGCCCGAGCCGCTGCCCGCGGCCTCCGGGGGTTGCGCGGCAGGCTGAGCGTACGCGGGTCCCGGCGCCGCGCGCGGGCGGTGGAGGCATCGCGCCTGCCCGCCCCGGCGGCGCCGTACCCCGCCGGGTGCGCGTCAGCCGTGTCCCAGGCGCAGTGGCAGCTTGATCAGCCGCCGCATCCCCGGGCGCGGCATCCACTCCAGGTCCTGTTCGTGCACCGCCAGCGCGAGGCCGGGGTAGCGCTCGAAGAGTCGGGTGAAGGCCACCTCCCCCTCTTGGCGGGCCAGGGCGGCACCCAGGCAGTAGTGCAGGCCGTGGCCGAACCCGGTGTGCTGTTCGCCGCGGGTGTCGTAGGCGCGGGTGATGTCGAGGCGGGCGGGGTCGTCGAAGCGGCGCGGGTCGCGGTTGGCCGAGGTGAGGATCGGCTGGACGGACTCGCCCCGGGGGATCACCGTGTCGGCGAGGGCGATGTCCTCGGTGGCCCACCTCGGCCGGGTGACCAGGATCGGGCCGCACCAGCGCATCAGTTCGTGGACGGCGCGCGGCGCCAGCCCGGGATCGCTCCGCAGCTGGGCGAGCTGGTCGGGGTGGGTGAGCAGGGCGGCGGTGCCGTTGCCGATGAGGTGGGCGGTGGTCTCATGGCCGGCGATGACCAGCGTGAGCACCATGGTGATGAGTTCGGCCTCGCTGAGCCGGTCGCCGTCCTCGTCGCGCACGCCGATGAGCGCGTCGAGCAGGTGCCCGGCGGGGTTCTCGCGCCGCTCCGCGATCAGCGCGCGGATGTGCTCGACCATCGCCACGGTGGCCTCGCTCATCTCCTCCGGCGACTCCATCCGGACCAGGTCGTTCCCCCACTGGCGCCACAGCGGGCGGTCCTCCTCGGGCACGCCGACCATCTCGCAGATGACGGTGATGGGCAGCGGGTAGGCGAAGTGCTCGAGGAGGTCCACCACGCCGTCGCTGTCGGCGTGCTCAGGCAGTGTGTCGAGCAGTTCGGCGGTGATCTCCTCGACCCGGGGCAGCAGCTCGTGCACGCGGCGCACGGTGAAGGTGCGCGAGACGAGTTTGCGCAGCCGGGTGTGGTCGGGCCGGTCGGTGTCCAGGATCGAGTCGGCGAGGTAGCGGACGTACTCCCGGGGCAGCCCTAGCTGGACCAGCATTTCGGCGCGCTTGTCGGTGTCGATGCCCGGAACGCTCGTGGGGTCGTTGGCGAAGCGCGGGTCGTCCAGTACCGCGCGCACGTCGTCGTGGCGGGTGACGAGCCAGATACGCGACCCGTCGAAGTTGCGTGCCCGGGCCACCGGCGCCTGTTCGCGGATGCGGCCGAAGCCGGTGTAGGGGTCGAGGAGCAGGTCGCGGTCCAGCGGGTCGACGGTGTCGGCGCCTGTGTCCGGGGTCGCGGACTCGTCGGGGGCGGGAGTGCTCATGGCGGTGCCCTCCTTCGGGCGTTCCTGGCGGTTGCGGGTCGCCGGACGGTCCCGGCCCGGCCGAAGCTGCGGCCGGGCGGCCGTTCCGGTCGTCAGCGGATCGCCCGCCCCGGTGGGGGCCTCAGGTCCGCTTCTGGTTGTCGATCTCTTCGGTTACGCGGGTGAGCAGCCGCCTGAACAGCTCGATGATCCGCGGGGCGGCGGCGCGGGCGAGTGCGGGGTCGTCGGAGGATGTCTCGAAGGCCGCCCGCACGACGTGGGCGAGCATTGCGGCGTCTGATGCGGTGCGGGACTCGGGAGTGTCGGTGCGCAGGGACTGGGTCACGGGCTCGGCCGCGATGTAGCCGTAGAAGATGCGGAAGTAGGCGTGAAGTTGCGGTTCCACGGCGGCGTCGGTGCGCACCACGCCGTTCTCCCGAAGGGTCGTGAAGTAGTCGGTCATGAAGGCGATCCGGGCCCGCGCGAAGTCGGCGAGTTCGCGGGTGCCGATTTGCGCGAGGGAACCGAGGATCTCGCTGTCGCCGGTGAGCATCGCCCGGGTGATGGGGGCTTCCTCGACCATCAGGTAGTTGGAGTAGGCGAGCGCGCTGGGGCGCACCTGCTCCGGGTCGGCGCGCATCGCGTCGATGTGCCGCCGCACCATCGCCGCCTGGGCGCGCATCAGCACGGTGATGAAGAGCAGTTCCTTGGTGTGGAAGTGCAGGTAGACGGTGCCTTTGCCGACGCCGGCGCGTTTGGCGACGTCGTCGACGGTGACGCGGCGGTACCCCAGGGCGACGAGTGTTTCGGTCGCGGCGTCGAGGATGCGCTCGGCGCGCGCGTCCCGTTCGGCTTCGGCCTGATCGGTCTGTCGGACGGTCGGCCGCTCGTCGGGCGCGGGCGGTGCCACGGTTGTTCGGCTCCTCGAATGTCGTTGCGGGCGGTTTTGCGTTTGACCGCGTGACTGGATTTGAAATCCGGTCACGCCCCTGGCGCTAGCACCGCCACCGGAAAGCGCAAGGGGGCCGGGCATCGGATCCTTTTCCTCGCGCGGGAAAGGGGCTCTCCGGGAACCACCACGGGTGGCCGCCGCAGAGTCGCGGCGGCAGGCGGGCGCACGCACTGCGGTTCGGGCCTCATCGCCGCAGTCTTCGAAGGTCGCGGCCCGCTGTGGTCCAGTCGAGGGTGCCTCGGTGGTTCGGCCGGCTCCCCGAGTGCGGCGAGGTCGGCCCGCCGCGCGGTAGCCTCGCCCGTGTGCTGATCTCCGCGGCCGTGTGCCCTCATCCGCCGCTGCTGATTCCGCAGGTCGCGCGGGGTGCCGCCGAGGAGTTGGCCGCGCTGCGCGCCGCCTGCGACCGGGCCGTGCAGGCGCTGGCCGCATCCGGCCCCGATGCGGTCGCGGTCGCCGGGTGCGGGTCGCGGAACCGCGAGTACGGCCCCGACGCAGCCGGTGACCTCGGCGGCTACGGCGTGCAGGTGCGGATCGGCTCCGGGCCGCCGGAGCTGCCCCTGTCGCTGACGGTGGGGCGGTGGCTCTGCGAGCGGTCCGGGATGCGGCCCGACCGCTACGTGGAGGTGGCCGAGCAGGCGGAGGTGGCGGAGTGTGTCGAGCGCGGTGCGGCGCTGGCCGCGAGCGCCGATCGGGTGGCGCTGCTGGTGATGGGCGACGGCAGTGCCCGCCGCGGCGAACACGCCCCGGGTCGCCCCGATCCGCGTGCCGCAGGGTTCGACAGCACGGTGGCGCGGGCGCTGGCCGAGGCCGATACGGCCGCGCTCGAGCGTGTCGACCCGGAGTCGGCTGCGGAACTGATGGCGGCGGGCCGCGGGGCCTGGCAGGTGCTGGCGGGCGCGGCCAACGGCGCGGGCCTGCGCGGCGAGTTGCTGGCCCACGAAGCGCCCTACGGCGTGGGCTACTTCACCGCGCTGTGGCGGTGATCGGGGAACCGCCGGGGTGAGGGGGTCAGGCGGCTTCGGCCGGTTCGACGGCTGCGAAGCGCGCGCCGAACGGGTCGGCCAGCAGGCACCAGCGGCCGTAGGGGGAGTCGGCGGCGGGCCGCACGACGCCGCCGCCGGTGTCGAGCGCATACGCGGCCGCGGTGTCGGCGCTGTCCACCGCGAAGTAGGTGAGCCAGGCCGCGTCGCCCTGGGAGGGGCGGCCGTCGCCGCCGTAGACGCCGCAGACGGGCGTACCGCCGCTGTAGAGCGTGATGAAGTCGAATCCCTCGACGGTTTCGGGCTCCACGCCGAAAAGCCGCACCAGGAACGAGCTGGTGGTGAGGATGTCGGAGCTGGTGACCTCGCTCCATACCGGCGCACCGGCAACGCCCGACGCTTCGCAGCCGCGCAGCGTGCCCGGCTCCCACAGCCCGAACGCGGCGCCGGTCGGGTCGCCGACGAGCGCCATCGCGCCGAGGTCGCCGATGTCTTGGCGCGCCCCGCACAGCCGTCCGCCGGCTCCGGCGAGGGTGTGCACGGCGACGTCGAGGTCGCGGGTGGCCAGGAACACCGTCCACGCGGCGGAATCGCCGGTGTCGGCATCGGAGCCCCACCGCTCGCTGAGCCCGGCGACCCGCCGTCGGCCGAGGCGGGCCATGGTGTAGGGCAGGTCGTCAAACTCCCAACCGAACAATCCGGCGTAGAAATCCTTGGCGAGGCCCAGATCGGGCACCGACATCTCCATCCAGCAGGGTGCCCCCGCCGGGTACTCCACCGCAGTCGCCATGGCGGGGGCGTACCCGTGTTCGCAAAGGCGCATTCAGGGTGGTTCGTCCCAAGAGGGGGCCGCGGGCGGAGTCGGCGGCTGATGCGGAGGAGCCGAGCGGCCGCCGCGTTCGGTGCGGTCCCCGCGCCGTAGCGACCTGGAGCGCCTGGAGAGCCCGCGGCCTTCGGCGGTGTCCTCTTCGGCTGCGCGGGTCCGCGGGTTCCTGCGGGTGCGGTGTCAGCCGGTGTGCGCGGCCACGGCTGCGGTGCGGACCAGTTCCAGTGCCTGCTCGACCAGCGCGGGATCGTCGTGGTCGAGCCAGTGCACGCGGGGATCGCGGCGGAACCACGACTCCTGGCGGCGGGCGAAGCGGCGCGTCTGGCGCACGGTCTCCGTCCGCGCCTCCTCCTCCGTGCGGGATCCCTCCAGGTAACGCAGCACTTGTGCATAGCCCAGCGCCCGCGAGGCGGTGCGCCCCTCGGCGAGGCCGTGTTGGAGCAGCCGGCGCACTTCCTCGACGAGGCCGGCCTGCCACATCCGGTCCACGCGCTCGGTGATGCGGGCGTCGAGCAGCGTGCGCGGCACGTGCACCCCGATCTGCACGCACGGGTAGCGCGAGGTGTGCTCGGGCAGCGTCGCCGTGAACGGCCGCCCGGTCAGCTCGATGACCTCCAGGGCCCGCACGATGCGGCGGCCGTTCCCGGACAGGATGGCCTCGGCGGCGCGCGGGTCGCGCTCGGCCAGCCGTTCGTGCAGGGGGGCGGGGCCGCGCTCCTCCAGCTCGGACTCCAGGCGGGCCCGGATCCGCGGGTCGGTACCGGGGAAGTCCAGCTCGTCCAAGGCGCCGCGCACGTACAGCCCCGAGCCGCCCACCAGGACCGGCGCCGCCCCTCGGCTGCGCAGTCCGTCGATGCGTTCGCGCGCCAGCCGCTGGTATTCGGCGACGTTGGCGGTCCGGGTGACGTCCCAGATGTCGAGCAGGTGGTGGGGCACGCCGCGGCGCTCCTCGGGCCCGAGCTTGGCGGTACCGATGTCCATGCCGCGGTAGAGCTGCATGGAGTCGGCGTTGACGATCTCGGCGCCGCCGGACTCCGCGCCCAGGCGCAGCGCCAGTTCCACCGCCAGGTCGGACTTGCCGGCGGCGGTGGCGCCGACGACGGCGACCACCGGATGCTGTCCACCGTCCTGCCGCCCTGCCACGGACCCGCCTCCTCGTTCGTGTCGTTCGCGCGCGTCGGCCCGGCCGCTGCCGGTGCCCGTTTCCAGTGTGGCAGCGGCGGCGCACCGACCGCGCCGGGCGCGTCCGGTACCGCACGCGCAACCGGCGGTGCCGCCATAGGATGAGGCGCATGCGATTCGCCAAGGGCCACGGCACCGAGAACGACTTCGTGATCCTTCCCGATCCGGACGGCGCGCTGGATCTGCGCCCCACCGCGGTGGCCGCGCTGTGCGACCGCCGCGCCGGCATCGGCGGTGACGGGGTGCTACGCGTCGTGCGCACCGCCGCCCTGGGCGAGCCGCTGTCCGGCGCCGCCGCCTCCTCCACCGAGTGCGAGTGGTTCATGGACTACCGCAACGCCGACGGAAGCATCGCCGAGATGTGCGGCAACGGCGTGCGCGTGTTCGCGCGCTACCTCGCCGAGCGCGGCATGGTCGCGGGCCGGGAAGTGTCGGTGGGCACCCGCGCCGGGGAGCGCCGCGTGGTGCTGGAGGACAACGGGGACGTGACGGTGGACATGGGCCGTCCTGAGCTGCGGGGCGAAGGCAGCGCGGTGCTACCCGGCGGCAAGATGGCGGGCATCCGGGTATGGGTGGGCAATCCGCACCTGGCCTGCCGACTGGACCACAGCCCCGCGGCGGTGGATCTGAGCGGGCAGCCGGAGTTGGACGCCGAAGAGTTCCCCGAGGGCGCCAACGTCGAGGTGTTCTCCGTCGCGGCGCCGGGGACGCTGGAGATGCGCGTCAACGAGCGCGGTTCCGGCGAGACCCGCTCCTGCGGCACCGGCATCGTCGCAGTCGCGGCCGCGGCCACCCCGCCCGGCGAGGGCGCCACTTGGCGCGTGCGGGTCCCCGGCGGCGAGTGCGTCGTCTACCTCGACGCCGACGGCGCCCGCCTACGAGGCCCGGCGGCCATCGTCGCCGAGGGGGAAGTGCTGATGGACCTGGAGGTCTGACAGCCCGACCGGACTCGAACACCGGGTTCTCAGTCGAAGAGCCGGTCGGCGACATCGGCGGTGACTGCGTGTCCGACCCAGGACGTCAGTGTTTCCTTGCACGAGCATGCCAGGATCCGGCTGCGCTCGTCGGGTGATACATCGATGTTGCGATCTTCGAGTATCTGGATGATCGCGTTGGCTAGGCCCCGTGCCTCGCCGCGCGCCTCTCCTTCGCTGACGCAACTGCGAGCGAATTCACTGCGGTACTTGTTCTCAGGAGCACTTATCAGCGCTCCGTCGTCGTCGGACGGCATCAACGGAAGAGTTGGTCGGTGGATGTGGCGGTGAGGGCGCGGGTGAGCCAGGACGTGAGTGTTTCCTCGCATGTGCAGGCCAGGATCCGGCTGCGTTCCCCGGGTGGCACCTCGATGTTGCGCTCATCGAGTACCTGGAGAATAGCCTTGGCTTCGCCTTCGGCGTAGTGCTTGCGGGCGAAGTCGCTGCGGTATGGGATGTCGGCAGACCTCGTCAGCGCTCCAACATCATCGGGCCGATTCACCGGAACAGTTGGCTGGTCGATGTGGCAGTGACGGCGCGGGTCAGCCAAGAGCGCAGCGTCTCTTCGCAGGTGCATGCCAGGATCCGGCTGCGCTCGTCGGGTGGCACCTCGATGTTGCGATCTTCGAGTATCTGGATGATCGCATCGGCTTTGCCGCGTGCCTCGCCGCGTGCCTCGCCGCGTGCCTCGCCGCGCGCCTCGCCGCGCGCCTCTCCTTCGCTGACGTAGCTGCGAGCGAATTCACTGCGGTACTTGTCGGCGGTTGTCCCCATCGATTCCTCCCAGTTGCGTAGGGCCGTTGCTGGCACCGCTGAGATTATGAAGTCATAGTAGAGTCTGGCGGTGTCCTCACGCAGCATCTCAAGGGACTCCATGCAGGCCAGCATGGTCTTCACGTTCTCTTCGGCATGCGCGAGCGCTGACAGTACCGCGATCTCCGGCATGCCCCGCGCCTCCTCCGCGGAGGTGATCACCGGTACCTGGTCAGGCCCGAGCACCAACGGCACCAGGTAGGAGTCCGGGTTTCCCAAGGGGATCGGTTCTGCCGCCCATTCGGCCGTAGCCTTGTCCTCGCAGATCACCAGGAGCACCGTGGGGCACTCCAGGCGCGCGCGGACGGTGGCCACGTAGACGGGCCAGGAGTAGCGCTTGCGGGTGCTCGGCTTTCGCTGCACCTCCACCACCACCGCCATGCGCACGGTGTCCCCTCGCGAGAAGGTCACCACACCGTCGGCGCGGTAGTCCCTGGGCTGGATGTCGGTGCATTCGGCCGCCGACACCTCGGCCCGGTCGTGCTCGGGGACGTCGAAGCCGAAGGACTCCAGCAGCCGGGCCGCCATCTCGGGGCGGTTGCGCAGGAACTCCAGCGGCATCTCGTGATCTGTGCTGGGCATAGCGGAAAGTTACCGACACCCGCCCAGGTCCACCGCGGTTTCCGGGAATTTCCTCGGGATTCGGGGGTGCGGTTGGTTACCGAACGTGCCCGATACTCGTCGAGATGTCGCCATGACGCTGCGCAAGGACGCCTCGGCGGTCGCGTCATCTACGTTCGCCATCGTGACCTGCGCAGATCTCACTACAGCCGACCGGCCCGGCGCGCGTGCTCCGCGCGGCGGGCAGCGACGGCCGTGACCGCGGGACCGACCGAAACCGGGAGTGGCGCGGTTCCACCGGTTTTCAGCGGCCCAACAGCGCCCCCGCGTCGAGGCCGCGGATCGAGGCGTCGAGCACCTGGGCCGTGTGGGCAACCGAGATGGGTGTGCCGGCGCGTTCCATGGCCGAGGCGATCTGCAGCGAGCAGCCGGGGTTGCCCGCCACGAGCAGGTCGGCGCCGGTTGAGCGGACGTCCTCGCTCTTGCGTTCGCCCAGGTCCGAAGCCGCCTGCGGGCGCAGCAGGTTGTAGACGCCGGCCGAGCCGCAGCAGATCTCCGGGTTGGGCAGGTCGGCCACCTCCAGTTCGGGGATCGCGCGCAGCAACTCGCGCGGCTGGGCGGTGATCTGCTGGCCGTGGGAGAGGTGGCAGGCGTCGTGGTAGGCGGCGCGCACCGGCAGGGGGTGGCGTTTCGCCCGCGGGACCAGCGAAGCCAGGTACTCGGCCAGGTCCACCACCCGCGCGGACAGCTGCTCGGCGCGGCGCACCTCGTCGGCGTCTGCGCCGGCCTCCTCCAGCAGCCGCCCGTAGTGCTTCATCGTGCCGCCGCACCCGGCGGAGTTGACCACCACCACATCGACACCGGCTGCGGTGAACGCGGCGACGGTGGCGCGGGCGAAGCCGGCGGCCTCGGCCGCGCGGCCGGTGTGGGACGACAGTGCACCGCAGCAGCCCTGCTCGCGGGGAATGACGACGTCGCAGCCCTCACTGGCCAGTACCCGTGCCGTGGCGGTGTTGACCTGCGGAAAGAACGCCCCTTGCACGCAGCCGGTGAGCATGCCCACCACGGCGCGGCGCCGCCCCCGTGCCGGGACGACCTCCGGAAGGCGCGGCACCGAGCCCGTCATCGGCGGAGCGATGCGTTCCATAGTCGCCAGCGTCGGCGAGATGCGCTCCAGCAGCCCGGACCGGCGCACCAGGTTCGCCATCCCGCTGGCCTGGTACGCCTTCAGCGGGGAGCGCATCAGCTCCAGCCGCCGGCGGTAGGGGAACAGCGCGAAGATCGCCGCGCGCAGCACCCGTTCGCTCACCGGGCGCCGGTACTCCTGCTCGACCTCGGCGCGGGTGGACTCGATCAGCGCGTCGTAGGCCACCCCCGAGGGGCAGGAGCTGACGCAGGCGAGGCAGCCCAGGCAGTTGTCGAAGGCGTTGACCGCCGCCTCGCTGAGTACGTCGTCTTCGCGGGTCTGGCCCATCAGGTGGATGCGTCCGCGCGGGGAGTCCGTCTCCTCGCCCCACAGCACATAGGTGGGGCAGGTCGGCAGGCAGAATCCGCAGTGGACGCAGTCTGCGAGGAGGTCGTCGAAGGAGCGGGAGCCTTCGCGGGAGCCGGAGGCTGTTTCGCTGTCGGTCACGGCGTCCTGCCTTTCCGCACGGTGTCGACTCGGCCTGGCACGGTTGTTCAGATCCCGCCGGCGAAACGGCCGGGGGCCAGCAGGCGGTGGGGGTCGAACCGCTGCTTGACGGAGCGCATCAGCTCCAGCCCGGGCACCTCGCCCCACCGGTCCAGGTCGGCGTCGGCGAGGGCGGGCGCGGGACGGGCGACGGTGAGGCTGCCGTCCACTGCCGCGCGCACACTGCGGGCCACGGCATCGACCGACTCCGCGTGCGCGGAGGCCGGCAGCGCGGCGAAGAGCACACCGGCCCCGGCCGACCCGCTGATGGCGGCGGTGGTGTGCTGCCGCTGGGCCGCCTCGTGCAGCAGGCGGGCGGCCTCGGCGACCTCGCTGATGGGCACGGCGACCTTGAGAAGGGTGTCCTCGTCCTCACCGGGCAGCACTCCCCAGTGGGCGGGGCGGCCTTCGGTGATACCGGAGCCCGCCATCAGGTCGGCGACGGCGCGGGCGCGGGCGTCGATGCCGCCTTCGGCGCCCTCCAGCAGTACGCGCAGCGTCAGCGGCCCGGTCTCGGGCCAGTCGAGTTCGACCGCCGCCGGCACGGTGCCCGACGCCAGCACGTCGCGGGTCCACTGTTGGGCCGTCTCTGGGTTTGGGGCGGTGGCGCCGACGGTGCGCAGCGCCTCGGGCAGCGGATGCAGCCGGAAGGTGACCGAGGTGATCAGGCCGAGTGTGCCGAACGCCCCGGTGTGTAGTTTGCCCAGGTCGTAGCCTGCGACGTTCTTGACGACGCGGCCGCCGGAGGAGGCCGCCACGCCGTCGGCGCGGATGGCGGTCATCCCGATGATGAGGTCGCGCAGCGGCCCGTGCAGCAGTCGCCGCGGACCGGAGAGCCCCGTGGCCACCGCTCCGCCGACGGTGCCGCCGGGAACCAGCGCGTCGAGGGTGAGCCGCTGGCCGGCGGCGGCGAGCTCGGCCTGCAGGTCCGCGAGCGGGGTGCCGGCGCCGACCTGGACGACGAGGTCGCCGGCGGCGTGCTCGACGCCGTTCAGCGCCGTGGTCTCCAGCACGACGTCGCAGCGTTCGGGCGGGGCGCCCCAGTCGGACGCCGTGCCGTGTCCGCGCATCACGGTGGTCAGGCCGCGCCGGTGGGCGGCGGCCAGCAGCGCCGACGCCGCGGCCGTGTCGGGTGGCCGGGCGACGTAGCGGGGGGCGCGTCCGGCGGCCGCGTCGCCGGGGGTGCCCTCGCGCACCACCGCGCCGCCTTCGGCGAGCGCCTCGGTTTCGGGGTTCGCGACCGTGTCCTCCTGTGTCACCGGTGTGCTCCCGCCTCGTGGAACGTCTGGCCGGGGCGGCGTCCCGCGGCCGCGGTCGGGCCCGACCGCCTCGGCCGCCCGCGGCGCCCCGGTCTGCGGCGGATGTCGGCGGTGCTCATCTGCCTGGTCTGCCTTTCGCTGCTCGTCGGGGCCTCAGAACTGCTCCGCGGCGCCTTCGGCCACCAGCGGGTGCACGCCCTTGCGGATACCGGGCCGCTCCCCGCACAGCCGCGGGGTAGGCAGCAGCTTGTCGGGGTTGGCCAGCCCCGCGGGGTCGAAGGCGGAGCGGAAGAGGTCCATGGTCTCCAGGTCGGCGGGGGAGAACATCTCCGGCATCTGGCACGCCTTGTCGACGCCGACGCCGTGCTCGCCGGTGATGGAGCCGCCGTGCTCGATGCACAAATCCAGGATCTTGCCGGAGACCTCGGCGGCGCGCTCGGAGGCGCCGGGCTCGGCGTCGTCGAACAGGACCAGGGGGTGCAGGTTGCCGTCGCCGGCGTGGAAGACGTTGGCCACGCGGATGCCGGAGTCGGCCGACAGTTCGGCGATGCGGCCCAGTACCTCGGGCAGTGCGGTGCGCGGCACGACGCCGTCCTGGACGATGTAGGCGGGGCTGATGCGGCCCACGGCGGCGAAGGCGGACTTGCGGCCCTTCCAGATGCGGGCGCGTTCGGCGGGCTCGTCGGCGGTGCGGACCTCGAAGGCGCCGGCCTCGCGGCACAGCCGGGTGGCGTGCTCGAACTGGGCGTCGACGTCGGCGGCGGGACCGTCCAGCTCGACGATCAGCACCGCACCGGCGCCGGGCGGGTAGCCGCAGGCCACTGCCGCTTCGGCGGCCTCGATGGACAGCGCGTCCATCATCTCCACGGCGGCGGGCAGCACACCGGCGGAGATGATGGAGGAGACCGCCGAGCCTCCGGCGTCCATGGTCTCGAAGGCCGCCAGGAGGGTGCGCACCTTCTGCGGAGCGCGCAGTAGCCGCACGGTGATCTCGGTGGCGATGCCCAGGGTGCCCTCGGAGCCGACGAAGGCCCCCAGCAGGTCGTATCCGGGGGCGTCGGCGGCCTTGCCGCCAATCCGCACGACCTCCCCCTGCGGGGTGACGACCTCCAGGCCGAGCACGTGGTTGACGGTGAACCCGTACTTCAGGCAGTGCGCGCCGCCGGAGTTCTCGGCGATGTTGCCGCCCACGGAGCACACCTGCTGACTGGAGGGGTCGGGGGCGTAGTAGTAGCCGTGCGGCGCCGCGGCGCGGGTGACCTCCAGGTTGGCGACGCCGGGTTGGACGACGGCGCGCTCGTCGGCGGGGTCGATCTCGACGATGCGGCGCATCCGGGAGGTGACGACGAGGACGCCGTCGCTGTCGGGCAGCGCGCCCGCGGACAGCCCGGTGCCCGCGCCGCGCGGCACGAACGGCACGCCGGCTTCGGCGCACAGCCGCACCACGGCCGCGACCTGCTCGGTGCTGGTGGGCAGCACCACCACGCCGGGCGTGTTGGCGTGGTAGGTCAGGCCGTCGCTTTCGTAGGTGCGGCGGCGGTGGGGGTCGGTGATGACGCCGTCGTCGCCGCAGATCTCACGCAGTCGCGGGATCAGCGCGGTGAGCGGTCGCGGCATGTGGGGCTCGCCCTCCCCGTTCTCGGCACCCCGGCGGATCGGCCGCGGTAGGTCCGTACTCTCCCCCACTTCCCGCGCGGGGGCAAGGCCAACCCGGCGCGGTCGGCGTGCGCGGTTCCTCCCGCGCGCCGACCGCGCCGCTGCGTGTCAGGGCATGCGCTCGTAGGCGGGCAGCGTCAGGAACTCCACGTAGTCGTCGGCGAGCGAGACCTCGGTGAACAGCTCCATTGCGCGGGCGAAGAGGTCGGGGTCGAAGGCCTCGCCGTGCTGCTCGCGGATTGCCTGCGACTCCTCGTCGATGAGGCGGCGGACCAGGTCGCGGGTGACCTTCGGGCCGTCGTCGAGGGTGACGTCGTTGTGCAGCCACTGCCAGATCTGGGAGCGGGAGATCTCGGCGGTGGCGGCGTCTTCCATCAGGTTGTGCACGGCCACCGCCCCGTTGCCGCCCAGCCACGCCGACAGGTACTGCAGGGCGACGTTGATGTTGCCGCGCAGGCCGGCCTCGGTGATGCCGCCTTCGGCGGAGTCGACGGCGAGCAGGTCCTGGGCCTTGACCGACACGTCTTCGCGCAGGCGTCCGAGCTGGTTGGGCGCGTCGCCGAGCACGCCGTCGAAGACCTCTTTGGCCACCGGAACCAGGTCGGGGTGGGCCACCCAGGAGCCGTCGAAGCCGTCGCCGGACTCGCGGGCCTTGTCGTCGCGGACCTTGGCCAGGGCGCGCTCGTTGACCTCGGGGTCGCGGCGGCTGGGGATGAACGCGGCCATGCCGCCGATGGCGTGGGCGCCGCGCTTGTGGCAGGTGCGCACCAGGAGTTCGGTGTAGGCGCGCATGAACGGCGCGGTCATGGTGACGGCGTTGCGCTCGGGCAGCAGGAAGGCGCGGCCGCGGGTGCGGTGGACCTTGATGATGCTGAAGAGGTAGTCCCAGCGCCCGGCGTTGAGCCCGGAGGAGTGTTCGCGCAGCTCGTAGAGGATCTCCTCCATCTCGAAGGCGGCGGGGATCGTCTCGATCAGCACGGTGGCGCGGATGGTGCCGCGGGGGATGCCCAGGTGCTCCTGGGCGGCGGTGAAGATGTCGTTCCACAGTCGCGCTTCGAGGTGGCTCTCCAGCTTGGGCAGGTAGAAGTAGGGGCCCTTGCCCTTGTCGAGCTGGCGCTGTGCGCAGTGGAAGAGGTAGAGCGCGAAGTCGACGATGCCGCCGGCGGCGCGCCGGCCGTCGACGAGGATGTGCTTCTCGTCGAGGTGCCAGCCGCGGGGGCGCACGATGATCGAGGCGAGTTCGGCGTCGTCCTTGAGGGCGTAGGACTTGCCTTCGGGGGTGGTGAAGTCGATCGTGCGGTCCAGCGCGTCGCGCAGGTTGAGCTGGCCGCCGATCATGTTCTCCCACAGCGGGGTGTTGGCGTCCTCGAAGTCGGCCAGCCAAACCTTCGCGCCGGAGTTGAGCGCATTGACCGTCATCTTGCGGTCGGTGGGGCCGGTGATCTCCATGCGGCGGTCGGTGATGCCGGGCGCGGGCGGGGCGACCTGCCACGAGGGGTCCTCGCGGATGTGGCGGGTCTCCGGCGGGAAGTCCAGATCGGCGCCCGCGGAGATCTGCTCCTGGCGGCGGGCGCGGGCGGCCAGCAGTTCCTGGCGGCGCCCCTCGAACCGCCGGTGCAGCTCGGCGACCAGCGCCAGCGCGTCGTCGGTGAGGATCTGGTCGTAGCGTTCGTGCATGGGGCCGGTGATCTCGACCCCGGTGGTGGCGGCCATCGGAATCCTTCCACGAAGCGAAAACAACTTCTGGTATGTGGAATTGACGTTACTGTCGGGTTCGATCACGGTCAACGGAGGCCGGGCCGGGCGGCCGGCCACTCTTTGCCCAGGTGGAAAGGTCGGCCGCTTTTTCCGCGGCGTGGCCGGAAGAAAAGCGGGTGCTCGCCGGCGCGCGGCGTGCCACCATCGATCGGCGGGAACAAGTTCCCGCGGTCCCGGCGTTCCATCAACTGGAGGGATATGAATACTTTCGTTGACAGCAGTCCGCTCGGCCCCGCCCCGCACCGGGGCGCGGAGCACGCGGGCTCGGCGGCCGGGGCCCGGCCGCACACCACTGAGGGCGTCGCCGGTTTCGACCGGCCCGAGCAGGGCGAGCTGGAACTCGCCGAGCGCCATGCGCTGCGCCGGGTCGAAGGGCTCTCCACCGAGCTGACCGATGTGACCGAGGTCGAGAACCGGTCGCTGCGCCTGGAGCGCGTCGTGCTGATGGGCGTGTGGACCAGCGGCACCCAGCAGGACGCGGACAACTCGCTCACCGAGTTGAAGCAGCTCGCCGAGACCGCCGGGGCGGCCGTTCTCGAAGGCGTCACCCAGCGGCGCCGCAAGCCCGATCCCGCCACCTACATCGGCCGCGGCAAGGCCGAGGAGCTGCGCGAGATCGTCGAGAGCACCGGCGCCGACACCGTGGTCTGCGACGGCGAACTCGCGCCCGGCCAGCTGCGCCAGCTGGAAGACATCGTCAAGGTCAAGGTCATCGACCGCACCGCGCTCATCCTGGACATTTTCGCCCAGCACGCGCGTAGCCGCGAAGGCAAGGCCCAGGTCGAACTCGCCCAGCTCAGCTACCTCCTGCCGCGCCTGCGCGGCTGGGGCACCACGCTCTCCCGCCAGGCCGGCGGCCGTGCCGGAGGCGGCAACGGCGGTGTGGGTCTGCGCGGCCCCGGCGAGACCAAGATCGAGACCGACCGGCGGCGCATCAACGCCAAAATGGCCAAGCTCCGGCGCCAGCTCAGCCACATGGAGACCTCCCGCGACGTCAAGCGCGACAAGCGCCAGGTACGCCGAGTGCCGGCCGTGTCCATCGCGGGATACACCAACGCCGGCAAGTCCAGCCTGCTCAACCGGCTCACCAACGCCGGCGTACTGGTCGAGGACGCCCTGTTCGCCACCCTCGACCCCACCGTGCGGCAGGCGCGCACGCCCGACGGCCGGGCGTTCACGCTCAGCGACACGGTCGGATTCGTCCGCCACCTGCCCCACGAGCTGGTCGAGGCGTTCCGGTCCACCCTGGAGGAGGTCGCCGACGCCGACCTGGTGCTGCACGTCGTCGACGCCTCGCACCCCGACCCCGAGCAGCAGCTGTCCTCCGTGCGCGAGGTCTTCGGCGAGATCGGCGCCGGCAGCGTGCCCGAAGTCGTGGTGCTGAACAAGACCGACGCGGCGGACCCGCTCGTAATCAAGCAGCTGCGGGTCAAGGAGCCCGACGCCATCGAGGTCTCCGCGCGCACCGGCGCGGGCGTCGAAGAACTGATCGACGCCGTGGCCGGGGCGCTGCCCAGCCCGGGCAGCGAAGTGCGGGTCATGCTGCCCTACGGCCGGGGCGACCTGCTGTCCCGCGTCCATGAGGAGGGCCGCATCGTCGAGGAGGAGCACACCTGCGACGGCACCCGGCTGCACGCATTCGTGCCCGGGCTGCTCGCGGGCAAGCTGGACGCCTACGCCGCTCTCTGAGGCGACCCCGCGCCACACAACACCGCGGATACGCTACACGGCGGAACCCCGGGCGGGGTTCCGCCGTTGTATCGCCAGGCGCCGAATGAGCGGTCGAAGAGGTGTACACGGCGTCGGCGGATGAACTACGGTTTTTGCCACTGGCACGAGACCCGTGAGTCGCCTGCCTCCCCGGCCGCACCACCTCCCCCGCCAGTTGAGTCGAAATCGAGGTCGCCTATGTCCGCTCGCGTGTACCGGTCCGCACCCGCGATCCGGCGGCCATGACTACTGGGGCGGGCCGGTGAGACGATGACAGTACGACTGCTGACCAACATCGGGCGGCTGTGGACCGGCACCGATCTGCTCAGTAACGCGGCCATGCTCGTCCACCACGACCGCATCGCCTGGGTCGGAGCCGCGGCCGACCTCCCGCAGAGCCTGCCCGGCGTCATCGAGGACATCGTCGACGTCGACGAGGTCGACAACATCGGCGGCGGTCTGGTCACCCCCGGGCTGATCGACGCCCACTGCCACCCGGTCTACGCCGGCAACCGCTACGCCGAGGTCGCCATGCGGGCCAGCGGCGCGTCCAAGTCCGAGATCACAGGCGCGGGCGGAGGCGTGGCCTCGACGGTCACCGTGACCCGCGGCACCGATCCGTGGACACTGTGCAACGCGGTGCGCGAGCGGTTGCGGCACTGGGTGCTTTCGGGCTGCACCACCGTCGAGGCGAAGACCGGCTATCACCTCACCCGAGACGGCGAGCTCGCCGACGTGCGGCTGCTGCGGGCCCTGGAGGAGGAGCCGGGCATGCCGCGCCTGCAGGCGACCTTCTTCGCCGCCCACGCCGTGCCGCCGGAGTACTTCGGCCGCCCCCGCGACTACGTCGGCGCGGTGGCCTCCTGGCTGAGCGACGCCGCCCAGGCCGGTGCCGACGGGGTCGACGTGTACTGCGACAACCACCAGTTCACCACCGAAGACGCAGCCCGCCTGCTGTCGGCGGGGCGCGGGGTGGGGCTGACCACCCACATGCACGCCTGCGCCAAACCCCGCCACGGCGCGGTGCGCATGGGCGCCGACATGCAGTGCTCCTCCGTCGACCTGCTGCACGAGACCGACGAGGACGACGTCCTCGCGCTGGCCAAGACCTCCACGCCGGTGGTCGTCTGCCCCACCACCTCGCTGCACGAACGCCGCACACCGCCGGTGCGGTCGCTGCTGGACCACGGGGTTCCGGTCGGCCTGGGCACCGACCACAACCCCGGCCAGTCGGGCACCATGTCGCTGCCGCTGGCGATCTCCATGGCCGTTTCCATGTTCAACATGAGCGTCCTGGAGGCTCTTCGCGCCGCCACTGTCGGCGGCTCCTACGCGCTGGGACTGAGTGACCGCGGCGTCCTGGCGCCGGGGCAGTACGCCGACATCGTCCAGTGGGACGCCGACCACGAAGGCGCTTTCGCCTGGTCCTACGGCCTCAACACCATCCGCGTCTGGCGCGGCGGCGAGACGATCCGCTAGTAGCGATCGTCACCTCCGCACTCCCGCGTGTCGGATGAGCGAGCCGGACGGGCGGTGTCCGCAATCGTTCGGCACGCGGCGCTGGCGTCGGTGGGGGCGGTGGGGTTGGTGGGGGCCGCCTCGGTTTGCTGGGCGGCCTTGTTGGCTGCCTGGATGCGGGTGACCTCGGAAAACCAGCGGCGACGGTAGCGGATGGCCCAGCCCGCACCCATCGGTTCGGGTGCTCGCCGGTTGGGCATCCGACGGGGGCGGCGAGGACGCCGGCCGGGGCCGGGCCTGGGATGGTCGGGGCGGTGGCAGCCGGGTGGGGGCACGAGATGCACGTACGTGCGGCGGTATCGGCCTCGGTGTCGCCCCGAGGCGACGCCCTCACCCTGTCATTCCGCGACACGAAACAACACGGGGCGTTTCGTCCACCAATGCCCGAATTTCCGGTAGGCCCGCCCCCGCGCCGCGACGGCGACGGCCCACGAGGCGCGCCGAATGGCGCGAAAACAGCCCCGACATCAACTTTTCGTGCGCCTCGTGGCCACTGCGCCCGCCGAGGCCACCCGCAAAACGGGCATAGACCCCCAAAAGCCCACCCCATCGGGCGGTGGAGCTCCCGGCGGCGACGCCGGGGCGCCACGAGCGACGCGTCGTCGCCCCCGGGCCCCGATCCGGCGCACTCCCGGGCCACGCGGGCGCCCGCGACCGCGCCCCGCCGCGCTGCCTCCGCCCTGTGCGGTCCCGGCAGGGGACACGGCGACACCCAGCCGGCGCACCGGCGCCGGTAGGTCCCCTATGCCGGTCCATCCGGCGATGATCGCGAACTTATGGCCGCGGAATACGCTTACCTGCGACCATAAGTTCGCGATAGACGGGCCAAGCCGCGCCGAGTCTGTCTGCAGGGTTGGATTCGACGCCGAATCCAACCCTGCAGACAGACTCGATGGGACCGGTGCTACCTATTGCAGGGTTTCGATCAGACAGCGGCCCGCGGCAGCCGAACGCCGCCCTCCGCCGGGTGCGCCACCGGCGAGCACCCGATCCGATGCCCGCGGGCCCAGCCCTGCGCCGCCCTCGGCGCCGCGTTCCGTGCAGGCCACCCGCCACCCGGCAGACCGGCAAGGCCGCCCAGCGGACCCGACCCGCCGCCTCGTCGGCCGCCGTCACCGGCGGGCACCCGGCCCGTTGGGCGCGGGCGCCACCCCGCGGTCTCTTCGCCCCCCTCGGGCGCGTCACCGGCGAGCATCTTGCACGGACGTCCACTCCATCCGCACTACCGCGGGGGACGAACCCAGTGGGAAGGCGAACCGGGTGGCTCTGGTTGGCGGCGCGCGCCATGCCGGGTCAGTCCGCTCGGCGGTAGTGGTAATGGCAGACTTCGCTGAACCCGGACCGCTCGTAGAGGCGAAGGGCCGGGGTGTTGTCGCGCAGGACTTGGAGGTACATGCGCTCGGCCGCCTGCGTCCTGGCCCAGTCGGCGAGTGCGGCGAGCACTGCGCGGCCCGCGCCCAGGCCGCGCGCCCGGGGGAGTGCGGACATACCGAACACCCCCGCCCAGCCGGTATCTGCAACCGCGCGGCCCACCGCTACGACGTCGTCACCGAGCACCGCGCAGGCGTAGGCCGAGGGGCCCGGAACGCGGTCGAGTAGTTCCCGCTCTGCGCGCTGGTCCGCGGTCGGCCCCTGGACGGCCAGCCAGGTGTCGAACCAGGCGCGGCTCGGGCGATCGTCGACGTGTACGCGCAGCGGCGCCGCGGATCCGGCGGACACGACTCGGTCGGTAGGCGCCGCCTGCAGCGAAAGCGAACCGTGGCGACGGTAGCCGCGCTGCGCCAGCACGCCGTCCAGCGCTTGCGGGCAGGCGCCGGGGCTGATCTGGAAACCGGCGGCCGTGCCGCGGGCGGCGTAGAACTTCTCCGCCTCCGCGAGCCGGCGTGCCAACTCGCCCGGGCCATCCGTGTCGCCGTGCGGTTGCGCGGTGCCCACCCACCAGGCGCAGCCCGGCGCGTCGCGCAGCACCCATCCCGCGACGTCGACGGCCTCGCGCGCCGGAAGCGCCCGTGCCGCTCGCTCCTGCAGCCCACGCACCGTCTCCGGGGCGGCGACCTCAGACGGCGGCATCACCGTGCGTCCTCCCCAGCCTTCTTCCTCGCGGTGGACGCCGGATGCCGGCGTCGGCACGGTGTCCGCGGCGGCGCGGCCGCGCTCGATGCGGCGGCGACGCCTCCGCACGCCTATCAGTTCCGGCCGCGGGCGCTCGCGATCTCGATGACGGCACGTTCGAGCGCATAGGCGGGGTCGCGGCCCGCGCCCTTGATCAGGGCGTCGGTCTCGGCCACCACCGCCATCGCGCGCGCGACGCCCTGCGGCGACCAGCCGCGCGCCTGCTGCCGCAGTGTCTTGAGCTTCCACGGCGGGATCTTGGCGCGCTTGGCCAGATCGGCGTCGGCCGCGCCGCGCTGCGGCTGGGCGACCACCGCCAGACCGCGCACCGCCCCCGCCAGCGCGCTGTTGATCAGCACCGGTGCGGTGCCCACCGCAAGGCACCAGCGCAGCTGCTCCAGCGCTTCGGGCAGGCGGCCCTCCACGGCGCGGTCGGCGACCGTGAACCCCGAGGCTTCGGCCTTTCCGCTGTGGTAGCGGGCCACCGCGGCCGCGTCGACGCGGCCCTCGGTATCGGACATCAGCTGGGTGCATGCGGCGGCGAGTTCGCGCAGGTCGTTCCCGACCGCGTCGAGGAGCGCCTGGGCGGCGTCGCCGGTGACCTGGCGGCCGCCCCGGGAGAACTCGCCCTTGATGAACTGGAGGCGCTCGTTCGCCTTGGTGGGCTTCGCGCAGTCGACCCGGTGGGCACCGGCCTTGACCGCCGCCTCCAGCAGGGTCTTGCCCTTGGCGCCGCCGGCGTGGACCAGCACCAGGACGACGTCGTCGGCGAGATCCTGCAGCAGGGAGGTCACCGCGGCGGCCGGGTCCTTCGTCAGGTCCTGCGCCGATCGCAGCACCACCACGCGCCGTTCCCCGAACAGCGACGGCGAGGTGACCTCGGCCAGTCGGCCTGCGGTGACCTCGGAGGGCATCAGGTCGTGCACGTCGACACCGGGATCGTCGGCCCGTGCCGCGGCGACGATCCCGGCGACGGCGCGGTCGACGAGCAGTTCCTCGTCGCCGACGACGACGGACAGCGGAGGCGCGGACGTGGAGGCCATAGCTGCAGCATGCCATGCCGTGCAGACCGTTCTGCGCGGTAGCCGCCGAGCGGGACGCGGTGGGGACGGCCGTCTGCGGCGGCGCGGGGTCCGGCGGGGACCGGGGTCGCGGCAGACGACGGCGGGGTTCGCGGGGCCGGGGACGACGGCGATGTCACCGTGCAGGTCCGTACGGTAGTTCGCTGCGGAGACCGACTGCAGCAGGGACCAGGTGGCCGGTTCCGGATGGCCGTAGGCGTTGTCCGCGCCGACCGAGGTCAGTGTGACGGAGGGGCGGGTGGCGGCGATGAATGCGGGTTCCTGGGAGCCGGCGCCGTGGTGGGGGACCTTGAGGACGTCGACTCCGCGGACGGCGTGCGTGCTGCGCAGCAGTGCACGTTGCGCGGGCTCCTCGATGTCGCCCGTCAGCAGTACCCGCATCGGCGAGGCGCCGTCCTGCGCGGTGGGCGACCGACGGGCCAGCAGCACGACACTGCCGTCGTTGCCGCCGGGGGAGTCGCGGCGGGGCCAGAGCACGTCGAGCGTCCACGGGGCGAGATTCCAGCGCTGGCCCGACACCGCGGTGCGCACAGGGACGTCCGCGCTGCGCAGCAGGCGCGCGGTCGGGGGATGGTCGAAGCGGGGCGGCAGCAGGACAGCCCCCACGGTCCGCCCCGACAGCGCCCCCGCGGTGCCGCCCGCGTGGTCGATGTCGCCGTGCGTGATCACCAGCAGGGCGATCGCGTCGATGCGCAGTTCCGTCAGGCACCGGGACACCGCCACGGGATCGGGGCCGGTGTCGACCACGATCGCCCGCTGCGCACCGGCGCGCAGCACCAACGCGTCGCCTTGGCCTACGCGGCACGCCACCATCGCCCACCCCGCCGGCGGCCAGGCCGGTGCGACCCAGTGCACGGTGAGTGCAGTCAGGGCCGCCGCCAGCCCGACCGCGCAGACCACCCGCCGGACGCGGCCGCGCAGGACCAGCAGCACCACCAGGACGGCGGCGACGGCCGCGGCACCGGCTAACGTGTCGGGCCAGGGCAGCGCACGCCCGGGCAGCCGCGACGCGGTACCGGCCACCGCGCCGATCCAGAGCACGGCCGCACCCGGTATCCACGCCGCGGCGGCCGCCAGCGGCGGCCACACCTGGGCGATTCCCGCGACCGCGAACCCGCCGATCGTCGCCACCGGCACGGCCGGAGCCGCAAGCACGTTGGCGGGCACGGCCACCCAGTTGACCTCCGCGGACAGGACGACCAGCAGCGGCAGGCACGCCACGTGCGCGGCGAGGGCTACGGCCACCGCCTCGGCGATCCAGCGGGGCACGTACGCCGGTCGGCATTCGCGCCAGCGCGGCGTCAGGACCATGATCCCGCCGGTGGCCAGCGCCGACAGGGCGAACCCGAACGAGCGCGCGAGTCCGGGGGCGAACAGCAGCAGCCCCAGGACCGATGCCGCCAGCGCCGTCAGACCGACGCGCCGGCGCCCCAGCGCCAGGGCCGCCAGCGCGATGGAGGCCATGAAAGCGGCGCGCAGCACACTCGGTTCCGCGCGTGCCAGCAGCACGAACACCCCGATGGTGACCGCGCCCGCCACCGCCGCCGTCCAGCCCGGCCGCCCCAGGCCGCGGCACACCGCCAGCGCCACGCCCGTCATGATGGCGAGGTTCGACCCGCTGACCGCCAGCAGGTGGGTCAGCCCGCTGTCCTCGAAGGCGGCGACGGTCGGCGGACGCAGCCCGGAGGTGTCTCCCACGACGAGCGCCGGCAGCAGTGCGGCGGCGGGCTCGGGCAGGCCCGCCGAAGCTTCGCGCAGCCGATCCCGTGCGCCGCCGGCCCATTCCTGCCACGGCGACGGCGGGCGGACGCTCGTAGGCGGTCCGCGTACCACCAGCAGGCCGCCGACAAGCCCGCCATCGGCCGGGAACAGTGTGCCCGAAGCGTGCACGCGCTGGCTGGGCAGCAGTCGCCGCCAGCTTTCGCCCGAGGCCAGCACCACGACCGGTACCCGGGTGCGTACGCGCCCGCCGTTGCCGGAGGCACCGCTGTCCGCGCTGAGGCCGCGGGCGCGCACGGCTTCGGCGCGCGCCTCGATGACGAGCCGGGCCCGGCCGGGCGCGGGCGGACCGCTGCGGTGACGGGGGTCCGCGGTGACCACGAGTTCGACTTCGGCGTACTCCCGCTCGCGGGCCAGTTCGGGCACGGGGCTGCCGGCGACGGCGGCCAGCCGCCCGCCGGTCGCCAGCGCACCCGCTGCCATGCAGACCAGCACGGCGACGACCACCGCCGCCACACCGCCGCTCGACCAGCGCCGCGTGAGCGTCCACACAGCCCCGGCGCCCAGCGCCAGTACGCCCGCTGCGGCGAACGCGACCCCCGGCCCCGCGCCCAGCAGCACCGCCGTGCAGCCCCAGGTTCCCACTGCGGCGGGGACCAGCCGCAGATCCGGTACGGCGGAGTAGTCGGGGGCGTCGGTTCCCAGGTAGACCATGGACACCTGCTCGGGGAGCGGACAGGGGCGCATTTGCGGCGCGGGGGTGCGGGGGTGCTCGCCGCGGCGGTACCTCCGTGAGCGCGAGCGCCCCGGCGGCCGGCGCGGGCGGCGTCGCCCACAGAGCCCGCCGAGAGCGAAGACGCCGCGACGCCGTGCCGAGGCGCAGTGGCGGACGACACGATCCGTCGCCGTTCCTACGCCCTCCCGGGCGTCCCGGCCACATGGACGAGTTCGGCGATGTCGGCGTACCGCTGCTCACCGATTCCGCTGACGTCGCGCAACTGCTCGACGGCGGAGAAACCGCCGTTCTCGGTGCGGTGGGCGGCGATGCGTTCGGCCAGCACGGGGCCCACGCCGGGCAGTTCCTGGAGTTGGCCGACGGTGGCGGTGTTCAGGTCGATGGGGGTGCCGGGCGCCCCGGCGGGGCCGGGGGCTCCGCCGGGAGCGGGGCCCGCTGCGGGCGGCGCCGGGGCGGGTGCCCCGACAAGGACCTGTTCGCCGTCGACGAGGGGACGTGCGAGGTTGAGGGTGCCCGGTTCGGCGTCGCGGGTCAGGCCACCCGCCTCCTCGACGGCGTCGGCGACGCGCGAGCCGGCGGGGAGCGTGACGAGCCCGGGACTCCGGACGTCCCCGCCGACGTGCACGGTGACATCGGGAGCCGGGCTGGCGGCCGCCGTACGTGGGGACGGTGCGGGATCGGCACCCGCGGCCGCAGGCACGGGTGAAGCCTGCGCCTGCAGGGTCGGCGGGGGCTCGGGTTCGGGACGGGCCTGGAGCAGGAACCAGCCGGTGGCGAGGGCTGCCAACACGCACACCCCGATGAGCGCCCGCAAGCCGGCGCGGCCCAGCCGCGGCTGGTCGGCGAGTCCGGGAAGCAGGCGCTCCACGAGCGCCGACCACCGCCGCCCGCGCAGCAGTTCGGGGCCGACCTCTTCGTACCCTCGCGGAGGCGTCGGGGGAGGGGGACGGTGTCCACCCGACGGGTCGGCTGAGGGCTGCGGCCGCTCGCTCGGCGGATGCGGGCGGTCAGTGGAGCCGTCGTCCGTCGGGGGCGGCGAGGGACGACGCTCGGCGCGGGGATGCGGCTCGGAGGCGGGCGGGGCCGGGCGGTGCGGCGGTCGGGCCTCCGCGCAACGGGGGTGGCCGGTAGGCGGCTGCGCATCGGCGGTTGGACCACGGCTCGGTCGAGGGTGGGATGCGGTGGTCGCCGGAGCTGTCGCCGTCGGGGCCGCAGGCGGCTGCCCTTCGCGGCGGCTGCGGGCACCGCCTGCGGTGTCCTGGCTGATGCGTGCGTGCCCTCCGTGGTGCCGAGACGCCCGGAGCGGTCGGTCGCGCCGATCGGTGCCGCCGCTCTGCGGGGCCTCGCTCGTCGGGGCCGCGGCGCGCCTGTGGCGACCGGGGCGGGATTCCCCGCAGGTGCGGGATGTCGAAGGGTGCCCGGGGGAGGAGGCGTCGTCGGGCGCCGACGGGCCGCTGGGGCCCGAAGGGGCGGCGCCTGGCGCAGTCGTCGCGGTCGGCCGGGACACGTCCGCGACGTCGCGGGGCTGTCGGCGCGACCTCTGGGGCCCTTGTGGACCGCTGCCTTCCGCTCCCGGCCCGGCGGGAGGCGGCAGGGGCAAGGCCGCCTCCCGGGGCAAAGGCATTGCTTCCTTCGGCGGCGCCGCCCGGACGGCGATTCCTGGTCCGGGCGGGCTGTGCCGGGACGGAATCGGCGCTGACGGGCTCGTTCGGCGGTAGAGAGCGTAGGGCGGGGGAGGTACCGACTCGGCAGCTTCGGCGGCCTCGGATTCCGAAGAGGCCCCCTCACCGGTGGGACCGCGGTGCGGATCCGGCGTCTGCGGCGCGTCTGTGTGCGGGCCGCCGGGTGTGGATGGTGCCGCCTCTGCTGGAGAGGGTGATGGCGGGAAACGTGTTCGGTCGGTGCCGGCCGGATCGCGGTCGGGATCGGGGGCGGTCTCCGGCTCCGGGCCGGTTGAGGACCGGTCGGAGAGGGCTTGGAGCCGCCGCAAGGCGGTGATCGAGTCGGAGGGCGGAGCGGCGGGCGGACGGCGGGAACGCGCAGGCGACATGTCTATGACGATAGAAAGCGGCACCACCGGCCGTCCGCCCCGATTTCCCGGCTGTGGAAAACCGGCGCCCTTCCGGCCTGGGAAGCAGGGCCGCCTGACCCCGGGACCTGGGCGGCTACCGCCATATGACGAAAGGGTGCGCGGGCTCGCCGGCTGGAGCGCCGCCACCGCCTTTAGCGGATCCCGTCGCCTCCGTCGGGGTTGGCGGGGTCTGCGGCGGTGATCTCGGTGGTCAAGGCGTCCAGCAGGGACGCGATCTCACGGGTCTGGTCGGGGGAGACCGCCGGGCGGAGTTCGGGGAACGTGCGGCTCCAGGCGAGGGACCTGCTCAGTTTCGCGAGGCGGTGGCTCGGGGGACCGCCGCGCGCAGGGTGGAGGCCGGGTAGGAAGCCGTCCAGGGTTCCAGGTAGGCGTCGCGCAGGCGCTGCTCGGTGCGGGAATCGGCGCCGAGGTCGCGTACGGCGATGCGCAGCGGTACCAGGAGGCTGAAGAAGGGGTGGGCCACCGCCGCGTCGCCCCAGTCGGCGAAGCGGTACCTGCCGTCGAGCACGAAGGCGTTGCCCACGTGCAGGTCGGAGTGGTCCAGCGACGGCGGCACGCCCGAGTCGTCGAGTGCCTTGCAGTCGGCGTCGAAGGCGGAGCGATGGCGCATCAGCAGGTCGGCGCCCTCGCCCAGCGCCGCGTTCAATCCGGGGTCGGCGAGGAACCCGTCGAGCAGCCGTCCCAGCGCGGCCGGACGCAGGTCGGGGACATCGAGCGCGACCAGGTCGCGGGCATGCTCGGCGAGGGTGCGCTGCATCTCGCTGTAGGCGCCGAGCATGGCCTCCCACACCGCGAAATCGTCGATCGAGGCCATCTGATCGCGCAGCACACGGCCCGCGTCGGGTAGCAGCGACCAGCCGCGCTGGACGTCGACCCCGAAGGGGGTGAGGACCCGTCCCGGCACCCAGGTGTACAACGCGCCGTGCAGCGCCGCCTCGAACTCGCCGCCGGGCGCGTTCGCCTTGAACCAGACCGGCCCCGCTGTGGAGGAGAACCGCGCCGTCGTCGACCAGGGGCGCACTCTCACCCGCGGCGGGTCGGGCAGCAGCCGCTCGCCGCGCTCGGCCAGGCGCGCCTCGACCCAGGAGTGCAGTTCGCCGCGCTGGTCGGGATCGTCCCACAGGGGTAGTCGCAGGTCGGTGAAGTCCACAGCCCCTACGCTAATGTCCGCCGGTGGGCGCGGCGGCCGCCACGGGTGTCCGCGCGGTGCGCGGACACCCGTGGCGGCCGCGTCGGCACCGCCCCGCACAGCACGAAGCCGCCTTCCGCGGGGCGGAAGGCGGCTCGGATCCCGGTGGCCCGGGTGTGCCTGCTTCGGCTCAGCTCGCGTTCTGCAGCTTGTCCAGCCGCTTGGCGATCGCGCTCTTGCGGTTGGCCGCCTGGTTCTTGTGGATGGCGCCCTTGCTGGCCGCCTTGTCGAGCTGGCGCGCAGCCGCGCGCTGCAGGACGACGGCCTGCTCGACGTCACCGCTGTGCGCGGCCACGCGGAACTTGCGGATCGCCGTCTTCAACGAGGAACGCACCGACTGGTTGCGCTGCCGGCGCTCCTCGTTCTGCCGGATGCGCTTCTTCTGCGACTTGATGTTCGCCATGCGAAAACGTGCTCCAGTTACTTCTGATGTGCGGCTCGGCGGTGCGTGGCCCGTCCGCGGGCAGCCGATCCGCGGCAGGCCGGTCGCGCGCCGACGCCAGGTGTGAGTCCGAAGGGCTCAAACTGAACGTGGAACGTTCGAGACACGGGACTACCATTATGCCTTGTGCAGGGGAGTGCTCGCGCCCGGCGCCCACACCCCGCAACCTGCTCAGCCGTCCTCGCCGCCGCCCGGGCCGACCCAGCCGTCCAGGTAGGCCTCCCACTGCCCGCGGGTGGCCGAGAAGTCGGCGTACAGGGCGGTGCCGAACTCGTCGCGGCGCCGTCCCCCCTCCGACAGCCCGATGCGGATGGCCCGTGTCGCCGCGGCGGTCGTCTCCGCCTCGGGATTGCGGGCGGCGTGGTCGTCGGGGTAGGCGGGCACGCCCATGAGCAGTCGCACGTCCGGCGGTACGGCGTCCATCGCCACCTGTGTCTGGCGGACGACGAACCCCCCGTACATGCCTTCCGTGGGCATCCCGGTGTCATAGGACATGACCGCGACCTGGTCCAGGTGCTCGGCGACCCGCCCCAGGTACCCGCTGGACCAGAACGGGTCCTTGGACGCCAGCAGCCCCAGCGTGAACGCCAGCCCGCCCAGCGGCTCGACCGTGGGCACCGCGCTGGAGAGCAGCACCTCCTCGCCCAGCTCCTCGCGCGTGCTCTCCAGCAGGGCCAACAGGCCGGGGTCGTTGTTGGGCACCGGCTCGAAGTTGTAGTGGACTCCGTCGAACCCGGCATCGACGAGCCCCGCCGCGGCCTCGATCACGCGCGTCCGCGTCGCCTCGTCGCCGAGGTCCAGCTCGCCCTCCTCCACGCGCTGGCCCACCCACGCCGAGACCCGGACGTCGGGCAGTTCGCGGCGGAACATCCGCAGGAAGCCCTCCAGCTCGGGGTGCTTGGCCGGGTCCAGGCGCCCGTCGTAGTCCAGCGGCCCCACGTGCACGTACACATCGCTGATCCCGCCCTCGGTGATCCGCGGCTTCAGCTCGGCCAACTCCCGTTCGCCGTAGCGGCCGTCGACCCAGGCGTGGCCCATCCACAGCGCGTTGGTCTGGTTGGACACGGCCCAGGAGGCGGGTTCCCCCGTGTACTGCAGCCGCACGAGCAGTGCCGCCCCCAGCGCCACGACCAGGACCGCGGCGACGGCCGCGAGCACGCGCTGCAGGAACCACTTCACGCCTGTCCTCCGATCTCACATAACCTGATGTATGCCGCGTGAGCCATTCTCGCCCGAAGCGCCTACCGGCGCCGCCTCGGGCGGGTGGGATCATTGACGGCACCACTGCGCAGTTTCGCCGCGACGCCGCGGCCCAGCGCCCCTGCCATCCTGGCCGACCTGCGAGCTATCCGAACGGAGCACGGTGCCACAGCCGAACCGGACCGATCCCGCGCTGATCCGCAACTTCTGCATCATCGCGCACATCGACCATGGCAAGTCGACGCTGGCCGACCGCATGCTTCAGCTGAGCGGCATCGTCGAGGACCGCCAGATGCGCGCGCAGTATCTCGACCGCATGGACATCGAGCGCGAACGCGGTATCACCATCAAGTCCCAGGCGGTGCGGTTGCCCTTCACCGCGCTGGACGACACGACCTACGTCCTCAACCTGATCGACACGCCCGGCCACGTCGACTTCACCTACGAGGTGTCGCGTTCGCTGGCCGCCTGCGAGGGCGCGATCCTGCTGGTCGACGCCGCACAGGGCATCGAGGCCCAGACGCTGGCCAACCTGTACCTGGCGCTGGAGCACGACCTCCAGATCATCCCGGTGCTGAACAAGATCGACCTGCCGGCTGCGATGCCCGACAAGTACGCCGCGGAACTGGCCGGGATCATCGGTTGCGAGCCCACCGACGTGCTGCGGGTCAGCGCCAAGACCGGCATGGGTGTCGAGGAGCTGCTCAACGAGATCGTGCGGCAGGTGCCGCCGCCGGTGGGCGAGGCCGACTCGCCGCCGCGCGCGATGATCTTCGACTCGATCTACGACACCTACCGCGGCGTGGTCACCTACGTCCGGGTGGTCGACGGCCACCTGGGCACCCGCCAGCGCATCGAGATGATGTCCACCGGCGCCACCCACGAGATGCTGGAGGTCGGCGTCATCTCGCCGGAGCCCCGCAAGGTCGACGGCCTGGGCGTGGGCGAGGTCGGCTACATCATCACCGGGGTGAAGGACGTCCGCCAGTCCCGGGTCGGTGACACGATCACCGCGGCCAGCGGCGGCGCGTCGGAGATGCTGCCGGGCTACCAGGACCCCAAGCCCATGGTGTTCTCCGGGCTGTACCCCCTCGACGGCAGCGACTACCCCGTGCTGCGCGACGCGCTGGAGAAGCTGCAGCTGAACGACGCCGCCCTGACGTTCGAGCCCGAGACCTCGGCCGCGCTGGGCTTCGGCTTCCGCTGCGGGTTCCTGGGTCTGCTGCACCTGGAGATCACCCGTGCCCGGTTGGAGCGGGAGTTCAACCTGGAGCTGATCTCCACCGCGCCCAACGTGGTCTACCGCGTGGTCATGGAGGACCACACCGAGCACTGGGTCACCAATCCCAGCGAATTCCCCGAGGGCAAGATCGCCGAGGTGCACGAGCCCATCGTCAAGGGCACCCTGCTGGCGCCCTCGGAGTTCGTGGGCCCGATCATGGAGCTGTGCCAGGCCCGCCGCGGCTCGCTCGACGGGATGGACTACCTGTCCGAGGACCGCGTCGAGATGCGCTATACCCTCCCGCTGGCCGAGATCGTGTTCGATTTCTTCGACCAGCTCAAGTCGCGCACGAAGGGGTTCGCGTCGCTGGACTACGAGCCCTCCGGGGACCAGGTCGCCGACCTGGTGAAGGTCGACATTCTCCTGCAGGGCGAGATGGTCGACGCGTTCTCGGCGGTCGTGCACCGCGACAAGGCCTACGCTTACGGCGTGGAGATGACCAAGAAGCTGCGCGAGCTCATCCCCCGCCAGCAGTTCGAGGTGCCGGTGCAGGCCGCGGTCGGCTCCCGGGTGATCGCGCGCGAGAACATCCGCGCCATCCGCAAGGACGTGCTCTCCAAGTGCTACGGCGGCGACATCAGCCGCAAGCGCAAGCTGCTGGAGAAGCAGAAGGAGGGCAAGCGCAAGATGAAGATGGTCGGCCGGGTGGAGGTCCCGCAGGAGGCGTTCATCTCCGCCCTGTCCACCGAGGACTCCGCAGCCTCCGAGAAGGACGCCAAGAAGCGCTGAGGCGGGCCGGTGCGGTGCCCGGCCGCTCCGGCCCGCCTGGGCCCGCTGGGGCCCGCCCGAGGCGGCGGGCCCCAGCGGTCACCCCTTGACGGCGCCGCTGGTCAGCCCCTCGGCGATGTAGCGCTGCAGGAACCAGAACACCGCCGGCACGGGCAGTGCCAGCAGCAGCGTACCGGCGGAGAACATGCCGAAGTCGGCGTCGCGCTGGTCGGCGACCATGCCGTACAGCCCCACCGCCACCGTCTTGACCCCGGGGTCGCGCAGGAACACGCTGGCGATCAGGAACTCGTTTACGGTCGCGATGAACACCAGCAGCCCGTAGAGCCCGATGCGGCGTCCGGTGAAGCGGAACCGCCGCCGCGAGCGCGAGGGCGGCGGTTCCCGGGAGGACTCCGGCGCTGCGGATTCTCATGTGTCTCCCCTTCGGGCGTGACGCCGCGGACGCTCCCCCGCTCTGTCCCGGCTTGTCGGTAATAGGAGGTGAGGTGACGCTGGCAACTCCTTGCAAACGCTGAAAGGGCTTGCAGAGAACTCCGCTCGCGATGCGGCTGCGCCGAGTATGACGGAGGCGGGCCCGAGCGTCTTCTCCGAGGCCGCCTGGCGGACCTCGGGCACGAGAAAGGGGCGGTCCGGCGCCGCCCACGCACCGGACCGCCCCGTGCCGGTTCGGGTCAGTCCCGTCCGGCTGCCAGCCACACCGCGGTGTCCGCGGGCAGCACGAGCGCATCCCCGTCGGCGCCGACCGGCCCGCTGGCCATCAGTACCCGTCCGGCAGTCGCAAGGGCGGAGTGCCCGAGGGTGGCCGTTGCGCCGGTGAGGTTGATCGCGCAGACGAAGTCGGCACCGCGCCGGAACGCCAGCACCCCCTCGACGGTCTCCAGCCACTCCAGACCGGCCGCCGGGTCGATGGCGGTGCGCCGGTGCTCCAGCGCGGCGGTGTACATCGCCAGCGTGGAATCGGGGTCGTCCCGCTGTGCCTCGCGGGTGTAGCGCGCCCACGCCGCCGGCATCGGCAGCCAGGGTCGGCTGTCCGCGGGGCCGAAACCGAACGGCGGCCGGTCGCCCTCCCAGGGCAGCGGCACCCGGCACCCGTCGCGCCCCCGCTCGGTGCGCCCGGAGCGCTCCCACGTCGGATCCTGCAGGGCGTCGTCGGGCAGGTCGGTGACCTCGGGCAGGCCCAGCTCCTCGCCCTGGTACAGGTACGTCGAGCCCGGCAGCGCCAGGGTGAGCAGGGTCGCCGCGCGCGCCCTGGCCAGCCCGCGCTCCCCTCCGCCGAACCGGGTCACGTGCCGGGTCACGTCGTGGTTGGACAGCACCCAGGTCGTGGGCGCCCCCACGGCGCCGTTGGCCGCCAGGGACCCGTCGATGACGCCGCGCAGCACCTCCGGGTCCCACCCCGCGGTGAGGTACTCGAAGTTGAACGCCTGGTGCAGCTCGTCCGGCCGCAGATAGCGCGCGACGCGGTCGGCGTCCTCCACCCACGCCTCGGCCACCAGCGCGCGCTCGCCGGGATAGGAGGCCGCGATGCCGTGCCACCTGCGGTAGATGTCGTGCACGCCGTCCTGGTCGAAGTAGGGCAGTTCGGTGGAGCCGTCGAGCAGGTCGGCCTTTTGGCCCTCGGGCAGATCGGGCAGCGCCGGGTCCTTGACCATCCCGTGCGCGACGTCGATGCGGAACCCGTCCACCCCGCGGTCCAGCCAGAAGCGCAGGACGTCGTCGAACTCCGCGTGCACCTCGGCGCTCGTCCAGTCCAGGTCGGGCTGCTCGGGGTCGAACAGGTGCAGATACCACTCCTCCGGCGTCCCGTCGGGCCGCTTCAACCGGGTCCAGGCCGCGCCGCCGAAGACCGACTGCCAGTTGTTGGGCGGACGCTCGCCTTCGGGGCCGCGCCCCGGCCGGAAGACGTAGCGCGACCGCTCCGGAGCCCCGGGCTCGGCGGCCACGGCCGCACGGAACCAGGCGTGCGCCGAGGAGGTGTGGTTGGGGACGATGTCGATGACGACACGCAGGCCCAGCTCGTGGGCTCGGGCGGTGAGGGCGTCGAAATCGTGCAGCGTACCGAACCGCGGGTCGACGTCGCGGTAGTCGGCGACGTCGTATCCGCCGTCGGCCAGCGGAGACACGTAGAAGGGCGTCAGCCAGACGGCGTCCACGCCCAGCGCCGCGAGCTCGGGCAGCCGGTTGCGCACGCCTTGCAAATCGCCTTCACCGTCTCCGTCGGAGTCGGCGAAGCTGCGGACGTAGATCTGGTAGATCACGGCATCGCGCCACCACTCCCTGCCTGCGGCCGGCGGCGCGGTCCCCGAGTCCGTGGGGTAGTCCGGGGGGTTGGGCATAAGGTCGTTCCCTCCATGAGCCTGAGCGGCTGTGCCATCGTCTGCAAGCTATTGCGCAAGATTACCTACCGGTTGCGGGGGTCGGGGGCCAAACTGCATTAGAGTGCTCGCATGGGTCCACGTTTGGCCGACATCGCCCGGCATGCCGACGTGAGCGAGGCCACGGTCTCCCGCGTGCTGAACAACAAGCCCGGAGTCGGCGCCGATACCAGATCGGCCGTCCTCACTGCGCTCGACGTCCTGGGATACGAGCGCCCCGAGCGGCTGCGGAGGCGCTCCGCCGGCCTGGTCGGCATGGTCGTCCCCGAGCTGGAGAACCCGGTGTTCCCGATGTTCGCCCAGGCGGCCGAGGGCGCACTCGCCCGGCAGGGCTACACGCCGGTGCTGTGCACCCGCCCGCCCGGCGGCATCGTCGAGGACGAGTACGTGGAACTCCTCCTGGAACGCAACGTCTCCGGCATCGTCTTCGTCTCGGGCCTGCACGCCGACGCCACCGCCGATCACGCCCGCTACCACCGCCTCATCGCGCAGAACCTGCCGATCGTGCTGGTCAACGGCTACGCCGAAGAGGTGCCTGCCGCCTTCGTCTCCTGCGACGACCGCGCAGCCGGCCGACTCGCGGTCAACCACCTCGCCGAGCTGGGCCACGCCCGTATCGGCTTCTCCAGCGGCCCGGAGCGCTACGTGCCGGTGCAGCGCAAGCTCGTCGGCTACCGTTCCGCCATGGCCGAGCACGGACTCGACTCCGCCGACCTCGTCGAGCTGTCGCTGTTCGGCGTCGAGGGCGGCCACGCCGCGGCGTCGCGGCTGCTGGAGCGCGGGGTCACCGCCATGGTCTGCGGCTCCGACCTCATGGCGCTGGGCGCGGTGCGCGCGGCCCGCCAACGCGGGCTGTCGGTGCCCGGCGACTTCTCCGTCGTGGGCTACGACGACTCCCAGCTCATCGCCTTCACCGACCCGCCGCTGACCACCGTGCGCCAGCCCGTCCAAGCCATGGCGATGGCCACCGTGCGCACCCTCTGCGACGAGATCGCCGGCCACACCGTCTCCCATACCGAGTACCTGTTCGACCCCGAACTCGTCGTGCGCGGATCCACCGCCGCCGCCCCGGCCTCCGCCGCGCCCCGCGCCGTCACGGCGTCCTGAGCCCGCGCCCCGGCCGGGCACCGCCGCGGCTGCGAGGACGGCCACCGTTCCGCGCCCGCGTGCGCTGTTCTAGGCTGGCCGCTATGCCAAGCATCGCTTCGGTCAACACCGGCGCCGCCGTCGACGCCGACTGGGCGGGACGCCTCAAGCGCACCGCCATCGACAAGCGCCCGGCCGCCGGGCCGGTCGCCGTGCACACGCTCGGGCTCGCGGGCGACGAGCAGGCCGACCGCGAGCACCACGGCGGCATCGACAAGGCCGTCTACGCCTACGCCCGCGAGGACCTCGACCTGTGGCAGGAGCGGTTGGGGCGACCGCTGCGCGACGGCGTCTTCGGCGAGAACCTCACCACATTCGGCATCGACATGGACGCGGTGCTGATCGGCGAGCGCTGGAGCATCGGCCCGGTGCTGCTGGAGGCCGCCCTGCCACGCACCCCCTGCGGCGTTTTCCGCAGCTGGATGGAGGAGGCCGGCTGGGTCAAGCGCTTCACCGCGGAAGGCCGCACCGGCGTCTATCTGCGCGTGCTGGCCGAAGGCGGGATCAGAGCGGGCGACGGCCTCCGCGTGGTGCACCGGCCCCAGCACGGCATCACGGTCGCCGCGGCGTTCCGCGCGCGCTACGAGCGCGACCGCGATCTGCTGCGCCGCGTCCTGGAGATCCCGGGCCGGTCGCAGGTCTGGGAGGAGTACGCTCCGGCCGCCGGCGCCCAGACGTCCTGATCACCGGCCGGGGGAGCCGGACCGTCCGGTCGCCGCCATCGCCGACACTGGGGGTATGCCTTCCGTGCCTCTCGACGGCGATCCCGTACCCGCCGACGGCGCCCTGCCCCAGGACGCCGCCGCCGGAGCAGGCAGCCGTCCCTTCGGCTTCTACGTGCACGTGCCCTTCTGCGCCACGCGCTGCGGCTACTGCGACTTCAACACCTACACCGCCGCCGAGCTGGTCTCGCGCGACGGCGGGCACACCGCCACCCGCGAAGGCTACGCCGACCTCGCCGTCGCCGAGATCCGCATGGCCCGCCGCGTTTTGGGCGCCGCCGAGATCCCGGTCGGCACCGTCTTCTTCGGCGGCGGTACGCCCACCCTGCTGCCGCCCGAGGACCTCGGCCGCATCCTCGCGGCCGTCGACGCCGAGTTCGGCCTGGAACCGGGCGCCGAGGTCACCACCGAGGCCAATCCCGAAACCGTCGACTCCGGCGTGCTGGCGCGGCTTCGCGAACAGGGCGTCAACCGCGTCTCGTTCGGGATGCAGAGCGCCGCCCCCCGCGTGCTGGCCGTGTTGGAGCGCGCCCACACCCCGGGCCGCCCCGAGAAGTGCGCGCAGTGGGCGCGCGAGGCCGGGTTCGACGGGGTGAACCTCGACCTGATCTACGGCACACCCGGCGAGACCGGCGCCGACTGGAAGGACTCGCTGCAGGCGGCGGTCGCGGCCGGCGTGGACCACGTCTCGGCCTACTCGCTGATCGTGGAGGAGGGCACGCGGCTCGCGGCGCGGGTGCGCCGCGGCGAGCTGCACGAGCCCGACGGCGACGTGCTGGCCGACCGCTACGTCATGGCCGACGACGCCCTGACGGAAGCGGGCATGCACGCCTACGAGGTCTCCAACTGGGCCCGCGGCACCACCGCCCGCAGCCGCCACAACCGCCTCTATTGGACCGGCGGCGACTGGTGGGGCGTGGGGCCGGGCGCGCACAGCCACGTCGGCGGAACGCGCTGGTGGAACGTCAAGCACCCGGCCGCCTACGCCGCCCGGCTCGCCGAAGGGCGCTCGCCCGGCCACGCGCGCGAAGTCCTCGACGCCGCCGACCGCCGTTTCGAGCGCATCATGCTCGAACTGCGCCTGGCCGAGGGCTGCCCGGTGGAGCTCCTCGACGCCCAGGGGCGCGCCGCGGCCGCCCGGGCCGTGGCGGACGGGCTGCTGGATCCCGCCGCGCACGCCGACGGCCGGGCCGTCCTCACCCGGCGCGGACGGCTCCTGGCCGACGCCGTGGTCCGCGATCTCACCTGACTCCGCGGGACGCCCGAATGTGCTCCGGGCACCCGCGGGTCGGCGCGGCGGCGACTACTGCAGCATCGGGATGGCCAGTGCCTTCGGGTACCGGTACCACTCGCCCTTGTTGGCCGCCACGGCGGCGATGATGGCGAAGATGACCGCGCAGGCGAACACGACGAGAATCGTCAAGAGGCCGATGATGACGAACATCAGGACCCACGAGATGACGTAGCCGATGAGCATCGTGATCTGGAAGTTGAACGCCTGGGCCGCCTGGTCGCGGACGAAGGGCGACTCCTCCTTCTTCACCAGGAAGAGGATCAGCGGGAGCAGGAACCCGGTGAGGAGTCCGCCGAGGTGCGCCACGAGCGCCATGGTGCGGTCGTCGGCGGAAGGAGCGTACTGCCCGCCGGGGTGGCCGTAGGGCTGCTGGTAGCCGTACATCGGCGCGGGGTACTGCGGCTGCTGGTAGCCCTGGCCGTAGCCGGGCTGCGGCCCCGACTGCGAGGCGTAACCCGGCTGGGGGCCCGCCTGAGGGCCGTAACCGGGCTGGGGGCCCGACGGAGGGCCGTAGTTGGGGTCGCCCCCGGGCGGCGGGCCGTATCCGCCGGGGTGGTCGGGGTAGCCGCCGTTCTGCCCGTAACCGGGCTGTTCGGGCTGCGGTGGGTAGCTCATGGTCTCCTCTTTCGAAAATCGGCCGGGCAGCCGCATCGGGACTGCCGTCGGGGCTCGTGCGCCGGACTCCGCCACCGGGCGGGGCCGCTGCCCGGCGCCCGATCGCTGCAGGTCTCGATGGTGAGACTCTTTCACGCAAGCCGCGGTTCCCACAGGGGCCGGGACGTGGAATCCCTACCGGTCGTCCCCGTCCCGGAACCGGAGAACGGTCACTTCACCATCCGGATGGACACCGGGTACCGGTACGCGGCGCCCTTCGCGGCACTCCTTGCGGCCAGCACGCCCAGCACGATGCCGACCAGCGGGACCGCACCGACGAACAGCGAACCGATCCAGGAGAGCGCCGGCGAGAAGACGCCGAGGCCGAGGAAGACCACCCACGCGACGAAGTACGGGAGCAGCAGCGTGAGCTGGAAGTTCAGCGCCTCGCTCGCGTGGCTGCGCACGAACGGGGAGTCCTTGCGCTTGGCCGAGTACACGATGAGGGCGGGGACCCAGCCGAGTACGAGGGGGGAGAAGAGCAGGCTCACCAGGTGGGCGATCATCGCCCAGGTGATGTCGTCGGAGGCGCCGGGCCGGGGAGCGTAGCCGGGGCCGGGGAAGCCTGCCGTGCCCGGCTGGGCCGGGGCTCCGTAGCCGGGCTGAGCCGGTCGGCCGGGTCCGCCGGGCTGGGCGGGTGCACCGTAGCCCGGTTGGCCGCCGGGGTAGGCGCCGGGCGGCTGCTGCTCGTACCCCTGCGGAGCCTGCGGCGCGCCGGGCTGCTGCCCGTATACCGGTTGCCCGTAGCCGGGCTGCGGCTGCTGCGGGGCGTAGCCGGGCTGGGCGTAGCCCGATTGGGCGTAGCCGGGGTGCTGCTGTGCGGCCTGCTCAGGGGCGTAGGGGGACTGCGGTCGGCCGTACGGGTCCGGGCCGCCGGGCGCTCCGCCGGCGGGTTGGCCGTACCCCGGCTGCGGCTGCGGCTGCTGTCCGGCGTAGCCGGGCTGTCCGCCACTGGGGTGGCCGTACCCCGGCTGCGGCGGGCCGTACCCCGGGTGGCCGTACCCCGGTCGGCCCTCGTCCGGTCGGCCGTAGCCGGGCTGTCCGCCGCTCTGGTCGCCGTGCCCGGGCTGGGGCTGGGCGTAGCCGGGCTGTCCGCCACTGGGATGGCCGTACCCCGGCTGCGGCTGGACACTCCCGGCCTGCTGCTCCTCGGCGCCCGCCTGCCCCTGGCCGGGCTGCCCGCCGGACGGGGCGCGGCCGGGTGCCGACTGGTCACCGGAGGGCCCCTCCTGGGGCTGCGGTCGGTTGGGCGGCGTCTCGCTCATCTTGTCCCTTGGCTGTGCCGATTTCGTTTGGCCGATAGTGCCATCCGGTGCCCCGGCAGGCCACCGCGCGAGGGCGGCGTCCCCGGACACGCCTAGTCTTGCACCCCGCGTGCCGCGGTGACGAAGTCGATGAGCTCTTCGACGCGGCCGAGTAGTTCGGGCTCCAGGTCGGCGTACGTGCGTACCGACCCCAGGATGCGCTGCCACGCCTCACCGGTCTCCTCGCGGCTTCCCAGCGCCTTCAGCACCCCTTCCTTCCACGGGACGCCCCGCGGGACCTCGGGCCAGGCGGAGATGCCCACGACCGACGGCTTGACCGCCTGCCAGATGTCCACGAAGGGGTGGCCGGTCACCAGCACATCGGGCGAGGCGACCTGTTCGGCGATCCGGCTCTCCTTGGAGCCCGGCACCAGATGGTCCACCAGGACGCCCAACCGCCGCCCCGGCCCCGGACCGAACTCCGCGACGATCGCCGGCAGGTGGTCGACACCCTCCAGGTACTCCACGACCACGCCCTCCACGCGCAGGTCGTGGCCCCAGATCCGCTCCACGAGCTCGGCGTCGTGCACGCCCTCGACGTAGATTCGGCTCTCCCGGGCCACCCGCGAGCGCGCACCCCGCACCGCGATCGAGCCGGAGGCGCTGCGAGTCGGCCCGGTAGGCGCCGCGGCGGGGCGGACCGCCGTTGTCGGCCGGCCGTCCACGAGGAACGCCGCCGGCTCCAGGTCGAAGACGCGATGGCGGCCGTTCCGGTCCTCCAGGGTCACCGTCCGCTTGTCCCAGCCGACGACGGCGCCGCAGAACCCTTCGTCGGCCGACTCCAGGACGAGCCCGTGCTCCAGGGCGACCTCGGCGACGGCGCCCTTGCGCGGCCGCCGCCAGTCGCCTGCCAGGACGTCCTCGCCGTACCTCTTGCCCGAGTCGCTGTGCACGGCGGGGATTCTATCGGCGCCCGGCCGGTGCGCCTCGGCCCGGTGCTCCGTCGGCCCGTTTTCGATCACTCCTTGCGCTACGGCTTAGAATTAGCACTTGGAACCATGGAGTGCCAGGAGGTGAGAGCGTGCTCGACGACCGGAAGCTGGCGGTTCTGCGTGCGATCGTCGAGGATTACGTATCCACGAACGAACCGGTGGGGTCGAAGGCGCTCTCCGACCGCCACACGTTGGGCGTGTCTCCTGCCACCATCCGCAACGACATGGTCTCGCTGGAGGAAGAGGGCTACATCGCCCAGCCGCACACCAGCGCGGGGCGCGTTCCGACCGACAAGGGCTACCGGTTGTTCGTCGACCGGCTGTCCACGGTGAAGCCGCTCTCCGGCGCGGAGCGGCGCGCCATCGAGACGTTTCTCGGCGGGGCGGTCGACCTCGACGAGATCGTGGGGCGCACGGTGCGCCTGCTGGCCCAGCTCACCCGGCAGGTGGCGGTCGTCCAGTACCCGTCGCTCACCCGCTCCTCGGTGCAGCACGTGGAGTTGGTGCCGCTGGCGCCGCAGCGTGTGATGATGGTGTTGATCACCGACACCGGGCGTGTGGAGCAGCGGGTCATCGACGGGCTGGAGCCGGTGAACGAGGAGGCCGTCGAAAGCCTGCGCCAGATGCTGAACCGGGCGCTTGTGGGCAAATGGCTCACCGACGTCCCCACCGCCGTCGAGGACCTCCCCGCCCAGATAGCGCCGGACGATCGCGCCTTGGCGGCGGCCGTGCTGTCGGTGCTCCTGGAGAGTCTCGTCGAGCGGCACGAGGAGAAGATCGTCCTCGGAGGAACGGCGAATCTCGCCGCGATGGATTTCTCGGCTAGCCTGCGGGAGGTACTGGAGGCTTTGGAAGAAAACGTCGTCCTGCTCCGTTTGCTCGGGGAGATGGGCGACCCTTCCATGCTGACGGTGCGCATCGGCGCCGAGAACTCTCACGAGGGTCTGCACTCCACATCGATCGTCTCGGCCGGCTACGGCATCGGCGACCAGCCGTTGGCCAAGATCGGTGTGGTGGGTCCGACCCGGATGGACTATCCAGGAACGATGGGAGCGGTACGCGCTGTGGCTCGGTACCTCGGACAGATACTTGCGGGGCAGTAAGTGGCGAGAGACTACTACGAGATCCTCGGGGTGCGGCGCGACGCATCCCAGGACGAGATCAAGAAGGCGTATCGGCGGCTCGCCCGCGAACTCCACCCGGACGTCAACCCGGACCCGGCCACCCAGGATCGCTTCAAGGAAGTGACCCAGGCCTACGAGGTCCTATCCGACGACAGCAAGCGGCGCATGTTCGACATGGGCGCCGACCCCTTCGCTCCTTCCGGCGGCGGCGGCGGCGGTGGCGGCGCGGGCGCCGGCGGATTCGGCGCCTCGGGCTTCCCCTTCGACGACATCATGAACGCGTTCTTCGGCGGCGGGCAGGCCGGCGCCGGGCGCGGCCCCCGCGACCGGGTGCGGCGCGGACGCAGCATCAAGGTCCGCATCGAGATGGACCTCTCCGAGACCGCGTTCGGCGTCACCAAGGACGTGACCTTCCCCACGGCCGTGCTGTGCGACACCTGCCAGGGCGAGGGCGCGGCCAAGGGCAGCCAGCGCCACACCTGCGACATGTGCCAGGGCCGCGGTGAGGTCTCCCAGGTGGCGCGGTCGTTCCTCGGCCAGGTCATGACCACCCGCCCGTGCCCGCAGTGCTCGGGGCAGGGCACGATCATCACCGACCCCTGCGCGGACTGCGCCGGCGAGGGCCGGGTGCGCGAGAAGGTCACCCGCAAGGTGCAGATTCCCGCGGGCGTCGAGGACGGCACCCAGATCCAGCTGGCCGGCGAGGGCGAGGTCGGACCCAACGGCGGGCCGCGCGGCGACATCTTCCTGGAGATCGTGCAGCGCCCGCACCCGACCTTCGAGCGGCGCGGCGACGACCTGCACTGCACGATAACCGTGCCGATGACCGCCGCCGCGCTGGGCGCCTCGTTCACCTTCGAGACGCTCGACGGCACCGAGGAGATCGACCTGCGCCCGGGCACCAGTTCGGGACACGTCATCACCCTCTCCGGGCACGGCACCCGGCACCTCGACAGCAGCGGGCGCGGCGACCTGATGATCCAGGTCGACGTCGAGACTCCCGCGAAGCTGGACGAGGAGCAGGAGGCGCTGCTGCGCAAGTTCGCCGAACTGCGCGGCGAGGACCAGCCTCCGGGCAAGTTCAGCCCGGGCCACGGCGGCCTGTTCTCCCGGCTGCGCGACGCCTTCAGCGCCCGCTGAGGCGGCGGGCCCCGGCAGCTGCTTTCCGGCGCCGCCGCGACCGCCTCCGAGCGGTCCGGCGGCGCCTTCTTGCGCCGCGCGCATCCGTGGGCGCGGGAGCGCACCCGTGCCCGACGGCTGTGCCGCCTCCGGGGCGCTCGGCCATGGAATCGAGGTATGCGTGACAGCTCCGGTCTTCCTGAGCGAGCCGGGCGAGCTCGACGGCACCACCGCGGTGCTGACCGGCGCCGAGGGCAGGCACGCGGCGGCCGTGCGGCGCATGGCCGTGGGCGAGACCGTGCACCTGGTCGACGGAGCCGGCACCCGCGCGCGCTGCCGGGTGGTCGAGGTCGGCAAAGAACGCGTCGTGTGCGCCGTGGAAGAGCGCGGCACCGACCCGCAGCCGAGCCCGCCGCTGACCGTCGTGCAGGCGCTGCCCAAGGGCGACCGCGGCGAACTGGCGGTCGAGGTCATGACGGAGGCCGGCGTCGACCGCATCGTGCCCTGGGCGGCCGAGCGGTGCATCACACGCTGGAAGCCCGAACGCGCGGCCAAGTCGCTCGGCAAGTGGCGTTCGACGGCGCGGGAGGCCGCCAAGCAGTCCCGGCGCAGCCGGATCCCCGAAGTCGCCGACCTGGCCGGGATCGGGGACGTGTGCGCACGGATCGCGTCGGCCCGAGTGGGCATCGTGCTGCACGAGGAGGCCGACAGTCGGCTCTCGCAGCTGCCGCTGCCCGTTGGGAGCGCCGCTGCCGCGGGGGATCCGCCTCGGGCCGAGGACGCCCCCGCGGCCGTCCCGGACGGGATCGTCGTCGTGGTTGGTCCGGAAGGCGGTTTCGCCGAGAGCGAACTGCGGGCTCTGGACGCGGCGGGCGCGGTGCGTGCGCTGCTGGGGTCGACCGTGCTGCGCACCTCCACCGCGGGAGTGGCCGCGCTGGCGGTGCTCCAGGCACGCTGCGGGCGATGGTGAGCAGCCTCTCCCGGGAGAGCGCCGACGCGGCGCCGAACCGGAGCGGGCGCCGCGCTCCTAGGGGGTCGGCGGATCCCGAAGACGGCGGACGCGGTCGGGGCGGTGCTCTACTCGTGAGCTCCGCCCCGACCGCGTCCGCGTGCCGTTCGCGGCTCAGTCGGTTTCGAGCACCGGGTCGCTGCCGATCGTGCCCGAGGAGCCGTTCTCCGGACCCGTGGTGGGTGGCGTGGTGCCGTCGGCGCCCTGGTCGCCGTCGCCGGGCGGCGGGGTGGAGCCGCCGGTGGAACCGTCGCCGGGATCGGACTGCGAGGGCTCCTCGGTCGGAACCGTGGGCTCGTCGGTGGACTCGCACTCGGAGTCCGGCGCGCCGGGCTTACCGCCGGGCCTGGCCTGGGTCGTGCCCGGCGAAGGGCTGGGTGCCGGGGTGGGCGGCGGAGCGGAGCCGGCGCAGTGCTGGGTGGTGCCGAAGGGAGCCGCACTGCCGCCCGTGGACTCGGGCTCGGGCGGACGCCGGGTGGGCTCCGCGCCCCCGCTGGGGCGGTCGGCCGGGTCCGGCTCGGGTTCGGCCTTGCCGGAGACGTCGTCCTCGTCCTGGCCGGGACCGCCCTCGCCGCGCTCGGGCGCGGGCTCGTGCTCCTCGGCGGGGGTGGTCAGCGACTGCGGCAGGATCTGGTCGCGGACCTGCGGCGTGCCCAGAAGCACCGACCCCGCGATCACCGCCGCGGCGCCCACCGCCAGCGAGGGCCGCAGCCACGAGGCGTTGAGCAGAGCGGAGAACCAGTTGCTCCCGCGCTGCGTGCGCGACCGGATCGCGTTCAGCGCCTCGGGAGAGGGGTCGACGGAGTCGGCTTCGGCGCGCAGTAGGGCGCGAAGCCGCTCTTCGAAGGCGTCGTCGGGTGGTTCGGTCATGTCGTGTGCTCCAGAACCGAGCGGAGCGCGGCTATCCCCCGTGCGGTGTGACTCTTGACTGCGCCGCGGCTGATGCCCATCGCGTCGGCGATCTGCGCCTCGGACAGGTCGCCGTAATACCGGAGCACGATCGCCTCACGCTGGCGGGTGGGCAGGTCGCGCAGGGCCTCGATGACGGCCGCTCGCTCCAGTTCGCCCATCGCGCCCTGCTCGGCGCTGGGTGCGTCGGGAAGGGCCTTGGGCGCGTGCTTTTCTACCACGGCCCGGTGCCGAAGCACAGAGCGGGCGCGGTTGACTACCGACTGCCGCAGGTAGGACAGCGCCTTGTTGGGGTCGCGCAGCCGGCGCCAGGCGCCGTGCATGGCGACGAAGGCGTCCTGCACGACCTCTTCGGCCGTGGCGGAGTCGCGGACGAGCAGGGTGGCCAGCCGGACCAGCGGGCGGTACTGCGTGCTGTAGAGCTGGGTGACGGCCTGGTCGGCGTCCCAATCGACCGAGACCGACGCCGCCGGGGCCCCTGCGACCATAGTTTCAGTCACGTCGGTTTGACGCGCGCCCTTGTCGCCGGGTTTACGAAAGGGCATACCTGTACTTCTCGTTCCGCCTCGTCGTCGCCGAAATCCTGCGGCATCCGCCAACAACCGCATGCCGTCCCCGGCGCGCGGCACACCCGCGCCCCGCCGCCCGAATGCCTCTGGCGGAGTGCCGACAGTACAGGACGGCGCGGCCGAAGTTACGCAAAGCAACAGAATAGCCCGAGACTCGGCGGAACGGACGCGGCGGCGGGGACAAGCCCGGGGGAGCGGGCCGGTGGGGAGGCCTCATGCGGAACACCACCTGCTGAGGGGAAGACGGCACGAGGCTCACCGTAGGAGATGGCGCATGCGCTTGGCAGCCGGACGGTCGAACAGAGGCGGGCTTCACGCACCGAGCCGTCGATCGGGCAGGTGCGCCCGGCATCCGCGCGGCACCATGCGCCACTGGGGCATCATGGGAAGGATCCGCGGGGCGACTCGCTGCCCGCGGGACCGCAACGACAACGGAGACGGAGGGGCCCGACGGTGACCACGAGCGAGCCCGACTGCCTGTTCTGCAAGATCGTCGCGGGCGGCGTGCCCGCCGAGATCGTCCGAGAGGGCGAGCGCGTGCTGGCCTTCCGCGACATCAACCCGCAGGCGCCCACGCACGTGCTGGTCATTCCGCGCGAGCACTACCCCGACGCGGCATCGGCCGCCCGCGCCGGAACGGGCCTGCTGGACGAGATCGCCGCCGAGGCCCACGCCATCGCCGAGGCCGAGGACATCGCCTCCACCGGCTACCGCCTCGTCTTCAACACGGGCTCGGGCGCCGGGCAGACGGTGTTCCACCTGCACTGCCACCTGCTGGGCGGACGGGGCATGGAGTGGCCCCCCGGCTAGCGACAAGCCCCTCCGGCAACCGTCCGGCTAGCCGGCAAGCCAGCTAGCCAGCTAGAAACCGGGCGCGGAGCGCTTCCGTTAGGGGCGGTGGGGGGTGACGGTGCGGGCCGGGCGCGGAGCGCCTCCGTTGGGGGTGGTGGGGGGTGACGGGCGGGCGCGGAGCGGCTCCGCCAGGGCCCGGACAACGGGCGGGAAATCGCTCGGGAGTGCTGCGGCGGCGTTGGTAGACTCGAAATCGACGACAGAGTTCGCTTTCGATCACTGCGGCCACGGTGATCACGTCCCCGATACGGGGCCGCGCGACAGGCGAACCGACTCCAGATCGCGAGAGGCAGGGGCGAGACGGCCGCAAGGCCACATCATGGTCGAGTCAACACAGCAGACCACCCAGGTGAAGATCTCGGTGCCCGAAGAGCACATGATGGTCAACCTGCTGGGCTCCGGCGACGAGCTGCTCCGCACGGTGGAGCGCTCGTTCGACAGCGACATACACGTGCGCGGCAACGAGATCACGATCAGCGGCAGCCCCGAGGAGACCTCGGTCGTGGTGCGGCTGATCGAGGAGTTGCTCGAACTCGTCAAGAACGGCACTGTGGTCACGCCCGACGCCATCGACCGCACGCTGGGCATGCTGCGGTCCTCGGGCGGCGACGACGGCGAACGCCCCGCCGAGGTGCTGACGCACGACATCCTCTCGTCGCGCGGGCGGACGATCCGGCCCAAGACCCTCAACCAGAAGCGCTACGTCGACGCCATCGACCGCCACACCGTGGTCTTCGGCATCGGCCCCGCCGGAACCGGCAAGACGTACCTGGCCATGGCCAAGGCGGTCAAGGCGCTGCAGAACAAGCAGGTCAACCGGATCATCCTGACCCGCCCGGCGGTCGAGGCCGGCGAGCGGCTGGGCTTCCTGCCCGGCACGCTCTACGAGAAGATCGACCCCTACCTGCGGCCGCTCTACGACGCGCTGCACGACATGCTGTCCCCGGAGTCGATCCCCAAGCTGATGTCGGCGGGCACCATCGAGGTGGCGCCGCTGGCCTACATGCGCGGGCGCACGCTCAACGACTCCTTCATCATCCTGGACGAGGCGCAGAACACCTCTCCGGAACAGATGAAGATGTTCCTGACGCGCCTGGGCTTCGGCTCCAAGATCGTGGTCACCGGCGACGTCACCCAGGTCGACCTGCCCGACGGCACCTCCAGCGGGCTGCGCACCATCGAGAACATCCTGTACGGCATCGACGACATCGGGTTCTGCCGCCTGAGCAGCACGGATGTGGTGCGGCACAAGCTGGTCAGCGCCATCGTCGACGCCTACGGCCGCTACGACAAGCAGCAGAACGGGTCCCAGGGCGCACGGGGGCGGTCGGCCATCCGTTCCGGCGGCACCGGCACCTCCGGGTGACGGCGGCCGTGGGCGCCGTCACCCGCGCGCAGCGCCGGGGCGCAGGTGCCCGCGTTCCGCCGCTCCCTACCGAGCACGAGATGAAGGCGCACTGAGCAATGAGTATCGACGTCGCGAACGAGTCCGGCGTCCCCGCCGACGAGGAACGCCTGTCGCGGCTGGCCCGCTACGTCCTCGACGCCATGCGGATCCACCCGCTGGCGGAGTTGTCCGTGGTGCTGGTCGACGAGGAGCCCATGACAGAGCTGCACGTGCGCTGGATGGATGAGCCCGGGCCCACCGACGTGCTGTCCTTCCCGATGGACGAGCTCCGACCCGGCGGCCAGGACCGCCCCTCCGAGCCCGGTGTGCTGGGCGATGTGATCCTCTGTCCGCAGGTCGCCGCCCGCCAGGCCGACAAGGCGGGCCACAGCGCCCAGGAGGAGATCGACATGCTGTGCACGCACGGCATCCTCCACCTGCTGGGCTACGACCACGCCGAGCCCGACGAGCACAAGGAGATGTTCGGGCTGCAGGGGGAGCTGCTCGCGGGCTGGCGTGCCGATGAGGGCGCGTCCGGCGGCCGGGCGCAGGAGAGAGAAGACAGCGCCCGATGATCCCCGGTTTGCCGGGGACGGGATCCGCCGCGGTCCCGGGCCACGTGGACCTCGCCGCGGCGGTTGCGGGTCAGAGCGGCCCGGCCCCGGTCGTCGCCCTGCCCGCTGCGGTGCTCTTCGCCGCGGCCGCGGCGTTCTTCGTCAGCGCGGAGGTGGCCGTCACCCGGACCGCGGGCATGGAGGCCGAGGCCCCCGACGACGACAGCGCAGGCGCGCGGCGGCTGCGCGCCGTGCTGGCCGACCCCACCGAACATCTGAACGCCGTGCTGCTGCTGCGCGTGGCCTGCGAAGTGGTGGCCGCGGTCGCTCTCACGCTGGGCTTCGCCGGCTGGCTGGGGCCCGGGTGGGCGGCAGCGGGGTGTGCGGTCGTGCTCATGACCGTCGCCGACTACGTCCTCGTCGGCGTCACCCCGCGCATCCTGGGCCGTCAGTTCGCTCCGTCGGTGGCGTCGGCGAGCGTCACCGCGCTGGCACCGCTGTCCCCGGTGCTCGGTCCGGTCTCGCGCCTGCTGGTCCGGTCGGGCCGCGCGCTCACGCCGCGCAATATCGGCGACCGCAGCGGCCCGTTCACCAGCGAGAGCGAGCTGCGCCGCCTGGTCGATCTGGCCGAGCGCGGCCACGTCATCGACGCCGACGAGCGGCAGATGATCCACTCGGTGTTCAAGCTCGACGACACATCGGTGCGCGAGGTGATGGTGCCGCGCACCGACATCGTCTTCGTCGAGCGCGACGCTTCGCTCGACGACGCGCTCTCGCTGGCGCTGCGCAGCGGCTTCTCCCGCATCCCGGTCCTGGGCGAGGACGAGGACGACGTGGTCGGCATCGTGTACCTCAAGGACGTCGTCGCCCGGATCCGGCGGGAGTGGGCGCGCGGCGGGGCCGCGGACGAGGCCGCGGAGAAGACCGAGACCGTGGGTGAGGTGATGCGCGCCGCCTCCTACGTGCCCGACTCCAAGCCGATCGACGAGCTGCTGCGGGACATGCAGCAGCGCCGCATCCACGTGGCGGTGGTGATCGACGAGTACGGCGGGACCGCCGGGCTGGTCACGATCGAGGACATCGTCGAGGAGATCGTCGGCGAGATCACCGACGAGTACGACGACGAGGTCCCGCCCATCGAGCGCCTGGACGAGCACCGTGCCCGCGTCACCGCCCGGCTGCCGCTGGGCGAGTTGTCCGAGCTGTTCGGCACCGAGTTGGACGCACCCGATGTGGAGACGGTCGGCGGGCTGCTGGCCTACGCTCTGGGACGGGTGCCCATCACCGGCTCCGAGGCCGTCTACGCTGGATTGCGGCTGACCGCCGAGGACACGGTTGGACGCCGCAACCAGACCGCCACTGTGCTGGTGGAGGAGCTGGAACCGGCCCAGGCCGAGGAGACGTGAGGCCCTCCGGAGGGGCGCTCGGCCCGCGCCGGCCGGGCCGAAGCACCCGCTTCCGCGCTTCTACCGCCGCCCCTGTGCGTCCCGGCACCGGGGCGGCGGGCGGGGCAGCCGAACCTGCGCCGCCCACACCGACGAGCTTGCAGCGAGGAGAGTGCAGACCGTGACCGAGACCGCCGCGCCCGAAGGGATCGATCCCGAGGACGAGAAGCTGATCACCCTTGCGCGCGCCTCCCGCGCCCGCACCGGCGCCGCCGAGGGCGCCGCCGTGCGCGACGAGACCGGCCGCACCTACACGGCGGCCACGGTCGCGCTGCCGTCGTTGCAGCTCACTGCGCTACAGGCGGCGGTTGCGGCGGCCGTCTCCAGCGAGGCCGAGGCACTGGAGGCCGCGGCGGTCGTCACCACGGCCGCCGATGCGGCGGCGGCCGACCGCGGGGTGGCGGCCGACATGAAGACCCCGCTGGTGGTGCTGGCCGCGCCCGACGGCACACCCACCGCAGCCCTGCGCTCCTGAGCGGGCGCGCCCGACCCCGCGCCGGTGGCGTCCGCCGCGGGAGCAGACGAGACTGGAGAGATGGACGACCTCGACCTGGACAAGCTGCGTACGCCGCTGGCGATGCCCTCCTACCCGGAGGGCTTCCGCAGCGGGTTCGCCTGCTTCGTCGGCCGACCCAATGTGGGCAAGTCGACCTTGATGAACGCGCTGGTGGGGGAGAAGGTGGCCATCACCAGCACCCGGCCGCAGACCACGCGGCGCACCGTGCGGGGGATCGTGCACCGCGACGACGCCCAGCTCATCGTCGTGGACACCCCGGGCCTGCACAAGCCGCGTACGCTGCTGGGTGAGCGGTTGGACAGCCTGGTGCGCTCGACCCTGGTCGAGGTCGACGTGATCGGATTCTGCATCCCCGCCGACGAGCCGATCGGCCGCGGCGACACCTACATCGCCCGCGAACTGGCCGCTCAGCGGCAGACGCCGGTGGTCGCGCTGGTGACCAAGACCGACCGCGCCGGCCGGGCGGCCGTCTCCGAGCAGCTGGTGGCCGTCGAGCGGCTGGGGGAGTGGGCCGACATCGTGCCCGTCTCGGCGCAGAGCGGCTTCCAGGTCGACACGGCCGCCGACGTGCTGTGCGGGCACCTGCCCGAGGGGCCGCCGCTCTACCCCGGCGGCGACCTCACCGACGAGCCCGAGGAGATGCTGGTGGCGGAGCTGATCCGCGAGGCGTCGCTGGAGGGCGTCCGCGACGAGCTGCCGCACTCCATCGCGGTCGTCGTCGAGGAGATGCTGCCGCGCGAGGACTCCCGCGACGACCGGGAGATGGTGGACATCTACGCGTCGCTGTACGTGGAGCGGCCCAGTCAGAAGGCGATCGTCATCGGCGCCAAGGGGGCCCGGCTGCGCGAGGTCGGCTCGGTCGCCCGCCGGCACATCGAGGCGCTGCTGGGCACCAAGGTGTATCTGGACCTGCGGGTGCGGGTCGCCAAGGACTGGCAGCGCGACCCCAAGCAGCTGCGGCGGCTGGGCTTCGACCAGCAGACCTGAGGTGAAAGGCGGCGCGCCCGCGGCGTCGCCGCCTCAGTCCCGGTGATCCAGATCGCCCGCCAGCTGCAGCGCTGTGTGGCGCACGATCGGGGCGGCACGCTCGACGAAGTCCCAGCTCACACGCGCTTCGGGGCCGGAGATCGACACCGCCGTCAGCGCGGGGCCGCCCTGCACCGGCACCGCGAGGCAGCGCACCCCCACCTCCTGCTCGCCGTCGTCGATGGCGTAGCCGCGCTCGCGGATGCGGTTCATCTCGGCGACGAAGTCCTCGGGCGCGGTGATGGTGCGGTCGGTGGCGGCGGGCATGCCCGTCCGGCGCAGGGTCGACAGCGCGTCCCGTTCCGGCAGCTGGGCCAGCAGCGCCTTGCCCACACCCGCCGAGTGCGCGGGTACGCGCCGACCTACCTCGGTGAACATCCGCATCGCGTGCTGCGAGGGCACCTGCGCCACGTAGACCACCTTGTCGCCGTCGAGCATCGCGAGGTTGGCCGTCTCGCCCAGCTCGTCGACGAGGTGGGTCAGGTGGGGCCGCGCCCACGTGCCCAGCATCCGCGACGCGCTGTCGCCCAGGCCGATGAGCCGGGGCCCCAGCGCATAGCGGCGCGAGGGGAGTTGGCGGACATAGCCGTTGGACAGCAGGGTGCGGATGATGCGGTGGATGGTGGGCAGCGGAAGTCCCGATGCGTCGGCGAGCCGGCTCAGCGAGACCTCGCCGCCGGCGTCGGCCATGATCTCCAGCAGGGAGAACGCGCGGTCGAGCGACTGCACGCCGCCCGATCGCGACTTGGGCTCGGATGCGGCGTCCGGCGCCGCCGGTGACGTGGCCACGTGCGCTGCTCCCATCGACTAGTGCGCCGGTGGACGCGGCGCCCGGTCCGCGCCGGGCGTCCGCCGACTCTTGTTGTTTTCGAATTGTAAAAGTTGATGTCCGCTATATAGAAGCCATAGTCCGAAATCGGGTCGGCTCCGGATCGGAGGCATCAAGGAGGCGGTCGCCGCATGGGCCGAAGCCGGCGGGGCAGGACCCCGTCCGGGAGGTCCCTCGGCGGATGCCGGCACGTGGCCGACCGTACCCAGTCGGGAGAGGCGGTGGCGCAGCGATGGGCGCGATCTGCGGTGCGGGCGAGCGTTCGCCGGCACCGGCCTTCGTGCCTTCGTGCTCAAATTCCCAAACCCAGGGCCTGGTTTTCGTTGTTCGCGCACGAAGGCGCCCCCGCAGGCTCGGCGCCCCATCGGGCGCGCCACCGGCGGGCACCCTGTCCGGTGGGCGCGGGTCCGGCCATCCGCCGGCGTCGCCGCTTCTCCTGCAGGCCCCCGTCGCCCGGCAGGCCACAAGGCCGCCCAGCGGGCCCGAGCCGCCCCCGGTCGGGCCGCACTCCGACTGCCCGTGGCCACCGACGTCATCGGGCTCACTCATCTTGGGAGGTTGACAAGCCCATGGGCGTCCCGCAGACTCACATCATTCCTTTAAGTGAAAACTGATTTCCGAAATACGGAATTTTTCTGTATACAGTAGACCGCACCGGCTATCCCGTGGCCCTCCTTCCCGATCCCCACTCTCGGTCCGCCCTCTACGAGGAGGCGAGCGATGAGCCACTCGCTGCCCTATACCGTCAACTGCTCCCTGCTGTTCACCGAGCTTCCGCTGAACCGGCGCCCCGCCGCGGCGCGTGCGGCCGGGTTCGACGCCGTCGAGTTCTGGTGGCCCTTCGAAAGCGCCGTCCCCGGTGACGCCGAGGTCGACGCGTTCGTCACCGCCATCGGCGACGCCGGTGTCAGTCTCACCGGGCTGAACCTCTTCGCCGGCCGGCTGCCCGGGCCCGACCGCGGTGTCCTCTCCCACCCCGACCGGGTGCCGGAGTTTCGCGACAACCTCGACGTCGTGGCCTCGATCGCCGATCGCACCGGCACCACCGGTTTCAACGCGCTCTACGGCCTGCGCCAGGAGGGCGTCGACCCGGCCGAGCAGGACGAGACCGCCCTGCAGAACACCGTGGCCGCCGCCAAGGCCCTGGAGCCGGTCGGCGGCACGGTGCTCATCGAGCCGATCAGCGGGTCCGCCGACTACCCCCTCGTCACCGCCGCCGACGGCCGTGCGTTCGTCGCCGCGGCGCGCGAGGCCGGCGGACCGGTCGACGTCGCGCTGCTGGCCGACTTCTTCCACCTCGCCGTCAACGGCGACGACGTCGCCGCCGTCGTCCGCGACCACGCCGCCGAGTTCGGCCACATCCAGATCGCCGACGCCCCCGGCCGCGGTGAGCCCGGCAGTGGCGAGCTGCCGCTGATGGATCTGCTCGCCGCCGCGCAGCAGGGCGGCTACCGCGGCCACGTCGGCCTGGAGTACAAGCCCACCGCCGCCACCGAGGACAGCTTCGCCTGGCTGCGCCGCTGACCGCGCCCCCGCGACCGTTCGACCCATCCGCATCGAGGAGGGAGTCCGCCATGTCCCAGTCCCGCACGATCGCCTTCATCGGACTCGGCATCATGGGCCTGCCCATGGCCGCCAACCTGGTCTCCGCCGGGTTCACCGTCCGCGGCTACGACCGCAGCCCGCAGCAGGCCGACCGGCTCGCCGGCAAGGGTGGTACCGCCGCCGCGACCCCCGCCGAGGCCGTTTCCGGCGCCGACGTCGTCATCACGATGGTCCCCGACTCGCCCGACGTCGAGGAGGCCGTGTTCTCCACGGGCGGCGTCTTCGACAGCGCCGCCCCCGGAACGCTGGTCGTCGACATGAGCACCGTCCGCCCCGACACCGCGCGCGCCGTGAACGAGGAAGGCGCCAAGCGCGGCCTGCGGGTGTTGGACGCACCCGTCAGCGGTGGAGAGGCCGGCGCCGTCGAAGGCGTGCTGTCCATCATGGTCGGCGGCGACCCGGCCGACTTCGACGCCGCGGCCGGCGTGTTCGCCCCCATGGGCAGCGCCGTCCTCGTGGGACCGGCGGGCGCGGGCCAGACGGTCAAGGCCGCCAATCAGCTCATCGTGGCCGGCAACATCCAGCTCGTGGCCGAGGCGCTGGTCTTCCTGGAGGCACACGGGGTGGAGACCGAGGCCGGCCTGCGCGTGCTGAACGGCGGACTGGCCGGCAGCACCGTGCTCACCCGCAAGGCCGAGTCCATGCGCCACCGCCGCTTCGAACCGGGGTTCCGCATCGAGCTGCACGACAAGGACATGGGCATCGTCACCGCCGCCGCCCGCGAGGTCGGGGTTCCCGTGCCGATGGGGGCGCTGGTGGCCCAGTTCATCGGCGCGCTCAAGGCTCAGGGCCACGGCGGCCTCGACCACTCCGCGCTGCTCAAGCTCGTCGACCAGCTCGCGGCGGAGCAGAAGTAACCGGCGACCGGGACCGCCGGCGGACGGCGCTCCCGCCTCGCGGCGCGGCCGCGACAGGGGCGCCCGGGTGTTGGCCGCACCCGGACAAGGCCGCCGGCGGCCCGGAAACCCCACTAGCACCGAAGGGTTCAGCGAACATGGTACAGATGCCCGCGATGAACGCCGTGGTCGAGGTCCTCAAGTCCGAGGGCGTCGACACCGCGTTCGGCTGCCCCGGCGCGGCCGTTCTCCCTCTCTACAAGGCGCTGGAGGAGGTGGGCGGCATCGAGCACCTGACCGTCCGCCACGAAGAGGGCGCTACCCACATGGCCGACGGCTGGGCGCGCACCAACGGCGGCGTCGGGGTGGCCATCGGCACCTCCGGTCCCGCCGGCACCAACATGATCACCGGTCTCTACACCGCCATGGCCGACTCCATCCCGATGGTCTGCATCACCGGACAGAACGTCTCCACCAAGCTCCACCAGGAGGCGTTCCAGGCGGTCGACATCGTCGAGATCGCCGCGCCGGTGACCAAGTGGGCCGTTCAGCTGAAGGAGGCCGGCCAGGCGCCGTGGATCTTCCGCGAGGCCTTCCGGATCGCCCGCGAGGGCCGGCCCGGGCCGGTGCTGGTCGACCTTCCGCTGGACGTCGCCCAGCAGAGCATCACCTACGATCCCGCCATCGACGCGCCGCTGCCCGTCCACCCCGTGGTCCCGCACCCGCCGCGCGTCGAACGCGCCCTGGACCTGCTGCTGGCCGCCGAACGCCCGCTGATCCTCGCCGGAGGCGGCGTCGTCATCGCCGAGGCGGCCGACGACTTGCGCCAGGTCGCCGAGTACCTGAGCGTCCCGGTGCAGACGACGCTCATGGGCAAAGGCGCCTTCGACGAGGAGAGCCCGCTCTACGCGGGAATGACCGGCATCCAGACCTCGCAGCGCTACGGCAACGCCTCGTTCCTGGAATCGGATCTGGTGCTGGCGGTGGGCGCCCGCTTCGGCGACCGCCACACCGGCACGCTCGACGTCTACCGCGGCGAGCGCAGGTTCGTCCACGTCGACATCGAGCCCACCCAGATCGGCAAGGTCTTCGAACCCGACCTGGGCGTGGTCTCCGACGCCGGACTGTTCCTCAAAGCCCTGGCCGAGCGCGCCGCGCGCCGCGGACCCGCCCGCGACCCCGGCGCCTGGGTCGCCCGCGTCAACGGCCTCAAGGCCGACCTGGGCCGCAGGGAGGACTTCGACTCCACGCCCATCAAGGCGCCCAGGGTCTACAAGGAGATCAACGAGGCGTTCGGACCCGAGACCTACTTCGTCACCGCCATCGGCCTCTACCAGATCTGGGGCGGCCAGCACCAGAAGGCCCACCTGCCCCGCCACTACCAGGTCTGCGGCCAGGCGGGCCCGCTCGGCTGGGAGATCCCGGCGGCCATCGGGGTGAAGAAGGCGCTCAAGCGCACCGAGCCCGAGGCCGAGGTCGTCGGTGTCGTCGGCGACTACAGCTTCCAGTACACCGTGGAGGAGTTGGCCGTCGCCGCCCAGTACGACGTGCCCTTCGTGCTCATCATGCTCAACAACGAGTACCTGGGGCTGATCCGCCAGGCCGAGATCGGCTACGGCATGAACTACCAGGTCGACATCCACTACGACCAGTACGGCACCGACAACGTCAAGATCATGGAGGCCTACGGGTGCTCCGGCCGCCGGGTCACCGAGCCCGGCGACATCCGCGCCGCCATCGACTGGGCCCGCAAGGAGGCCCAGCGGACCTCGCGTCCGGCGCTCGTGGAGATCATGATCGAACGGGAGGCCAACACGCCCCACGGTCCGGCCATCGACGCCGTCAAGGAGTTCGAGCCGCTGCCCGGCGCCACCGCCTGATCCGGGCGGTGCGGTGCCGGGCGCGCGGGCGGACCGGCACCGCACCGCTCAGGCCGGCGCCGGAGGCCGCCGCGGCGCTGCCGGCGCGCCTGCCGCTGCCCCCGGCGACCGACCTGCCCGAGCCGCCGGCGGGCGCGGTCCGCGGCTGAAGCGGGGAAGGGGGCGGGGGCCCCGGCGGTGTTTCGCGGATGTTCGTCCGGGTGCGCACCCGATCCGCAAAACGCGGTGAAACACCAGCTCACAGCCGATGGAACGGGTGCCGCTCCGGCGTTCGGGAGCCGGTCGCCGTGCCGCCAAGCCGGTCCGGACGCCGCGCTCGCGTCCGGATGTCTGCTACGGTTGCAAGCACTATGCTGCGTGAGCTGCTCCTCCTTAGCGGCCGCGGCGGGGGTCGGTAAGAACAGGTCGGCTCCCTCGCCGCGGGGCTTCGGCATGTTCAGGTCGGCCGTCACATCGCGAGGAGCCCGCTCGTCTCCCCTCACACACCGGCAACCGGTAGCGGAGACGCAGGGGATCGCAATCAAGGAGCCTTCTTCCATGAAGCCGCAGCAGCAACCCAGTGGTATGCCCATCCACCGCTACCGTCCCTTCCCCGCCGTCGACCTGCCCGACCGAACCTGGCCGTCGGCGACCATCACCACCGCCCCGCGCTGGCTGTCCACCGACCTGCGCGACGGCAACCAGGCGCTGATCGAGCCGATGGACGCCCAGCGCAAGCACGAGATCTTCGCCCTGCTGGTACGCATGGGCTACAAGGAGATCGAGGTGGGCTTCCCGGCCGCCAGCCAGACCGACTTCGACTTCGTGCGGAGCCTGGTCGAGGACGACCTGATCCCCGACGACGTGCAGATCTCCGTGCTGACCCAGTCCCGCCCGGACCTGATCGAGCGCACGGTGCAGAGCCTCGTCGGCGCCAAGCGCGCCACGGTCCACCTGTACAACGCGACCGCGCCGGAGTTCCGCCGCGTGGTCTTCGGCGTCGACCGCGAGGGCTGCAAGAAGTTCGCCGTCGACGGCACCCGCACGGTCATGCGCTGCGTCGAGCAGTACCTGGGCGACACCGAGTACGTCGGCTACGAGTACTCGCCGGAGATCTTCATCGACACCGAGCTGGACTTCGCGCTGGAGGTCTGCGAGGCCGTCATGGACGAGTGGCAGCCCGGCCCCGGCCGCGAGATCATTCTCAACCTGCCGGCCACCGTCGAGCGCTCCACGCCCAACGTCTACGCCGACCAGATCGAGTGGATGAGCCGCAGCCTGTCCCGCCGCGAGCACGTGTGCCTGTCGGTGCACCCGCACAACGACCGTGGCACCGGCACGGCGTCGGCCGAACTGGCCGTCATGGCCGGGGCCGAACGGGTGGAGGGCTGCCTGTTCGGCCACGGCGAGCGCACCGGCAACGTCGACCTGGTCACCCTGGGCATGAACCTGTTCAGCCAGGGCGTCGACCCCATGATCGACTTCTCCGACATCGACGCCATCCGGCGGATCGTCGAGCACTGCACCCAGCTGCCCGTCGCCCCCCGCCACCCCTACGGCGGCGACCTGGTCTACACGGCCTTCTCCGGCTCCCACCAGGACGCCATCAAGAAGGGCCTGCTGGCGCGGGAGGACGACGCCGCCGCGGGGGGCGCCCCGGTCTCGGACCAGCCCTGGAACGTCCCCTACCTGCCCATCGACCCCAAGGACGTGGGCCGCAACTACGAGGCCGTCATCCGCGTCAACAGCCAGTCCGGCAAGGGCGGCGTCTCCTACATCCTGCACCGCGACCACGCCCTGGACGTCCCGCGCCGCCTGCAGATCGAGTTCTCCCACAAGGTCCAGGAGTTCACCGACGCCGAGGGCGGCGAGTTCACCGGCGAGCGGATCTGGGAGATCTTCTCCGCCGTCTACCTGAACGACGACGGCCCGGTGGGCGTGCTGGCGCACCGCTCGCAGACCGCCGACGACGGCGGCTACCGCATCGGCGCCGACGTCCGGGTGCACGGGGAGATCCGCGAGATCACCGGTGGTGGACAGGGCCCGATCTCGGCGTTCTGCGACGCGCTGACCGACGCCGACATCAAGGTGCGGGTGCTGGACTACGTCGAGCACTCGCTGGACGTGGGCAGCGACGCCCGCGCCGCGGCCTACGTCGAAGCCGAGATCGACGGGCGAACGGTCTGGGGCGTCGGCATCCACCACAACATCACCACCGCCTCGCTGAAGGCGGTGTGCAGCGCCATCGGCCGGGCCTACGCCGAGGCCGAGCAGGACTGAGGCGGGTACGGCCGGCGCGCCCGGCCGGTCGGCTCACCGATACGGCGGCGCCGGGCGCGGGCTGCGCAGCCCGCGCCCGGCGCCGCCGCATGTGTCCGCTGACTACTCGCTTCCGAAGTTCTGCGCCCACTTGGTGTCGGTCTCGCCGACACCCACCTCGGTGTTGCCGCAGTCGAGGATGTTGGCGCGGTGGCCGGGGCTGTTCATCCAGCCTTCCATCACCGACTCGGGCGAGGTGTAGCCCGCGGCCACGTTCTCGCCGGACCACGCGTCGTATCCGGCGTCCTCCGCGCGCTCGGCCGGCCCCTCGCCTTCAGGGGTCTCGTGGGCCATGTAGTCGCGTTCCGCCATGTCCCGGCTGTGGGCTTCGGAGGCGGCGGTCAGCCGCCGATCCACGCGCAGCGGGGCGCAACCGGCATCGGCCCGCTCCTCGTTGGCGATGGCCACCACCTGCTGGGCCATGGTCGAGGGCGCGGAGCCGCCCGACGAGGAGTCCGACTGGCCGCCGCCGGTATCGCCGTTGTCTCCGGAGCCGTCGGAATCCTGCCCGGATCCGGAGTCCGGGGCCGAGCCCGAGTCCTGCTCTTGCTGCTCGGGCTCCTGCGAGGGGGCCAGCGTGGCGCCGCCTTCGGCGATCGCGCCGGGCGGCGAAGCGGTCCCCGCGGAGCCGCCGGGGGCGGGGTTTGGCGAGCCACCGCCCGGTGATCCGCGGTCCTGCCCGCCCTGCTGCGTGCCTGCGCTCTGGTCGCCGTCGAAGAAGTCGTCGGCGGCCGGCGGCAGCGCCTCGTCGGCGCCGGGTGCGGCCTCCCCGTTCGCCTGGGCGCCTTGCGTGAGGGGGTTGGCGGAGGGCGGGCCGGCGGCCACGATCAGTGCGGCGGCCAGGCCCAGGCCCACGGGCAGGGCAACCAGTGCCCCGATCAGCGGCTGACGCAGGCGGGTCCCGCGTTCGGCCGGTGCCCCACGGCGGCGGGAGGCCCGCCGGCTGTCCCGGTGCGCGCTCCTCCTCCGCTGTCCGCGCCGTCCTCGTGCCATGGCGTCGAGCCCCCGTTCGATTGGGAATGTGGTTGCTCGCGCGTGATCGTAGAGCAAATCGAGATAGAAGGGGAGTATTGGCCGTGATATGTCTGATTTAGGGCGTTCGTCGGATAGGGGGCATCTCCGGCGTCTTCCCGTGCGCGCGCCGCGGCGCCGCTGCGGCCGTCGTCCGCCCGCCTCGCCCGACGTGCACGTTCGGCCCCGGGATCCGCGACAATGGGAGGGTGAGCCTTTACCGTGACGAAGGAGTCGTGCTGCGCACCCGGAAGCTGGGCGAGGCCGACCGCATCGTCACCCTGCTGACCCGGCGCACCGGCCTGGTGCGGGCCGTGGGCAAGGGCGTGCGGCGCACCAAGTCGCGCTTCGGCGCCCGCCTGGAGCCCTTCAGCCACGTCGACCTGCAGCTCTACACCGGCCGCACGCTCGACGTCATCACCCAGGCCGAGTCCGTGCGCTCCTACGGTGAGTCCATCGTCGACGACTACTCGCGCTACACCGCGGCCACCGCCATGGTGGAGACCGCCGAGAAGATCGTCGTCGTCGAGAAGGACCCCGCCCTGCGGCAGTTCCTGCTGCTCATCGGGGCACTGCGTACTCTGGGCGAAGGCACGCACGACTCCCGCCTGGTGCTGGACGCCTACCTGCTGCGCGCTCTGGCCGTCGCCGGCTACGCGCCCGCCCTGCAGGAGTGCGCCCAGTGCGGTTCGCGCGGGGAGCACCGCTCCTTCGCCGTGCACGCCGGCGGAACGGTGTGCACGGTGTGCCGCCCCCACGGCGCCACCCATCCCGCCCCGGAGACGCTCCGGCTGATGCTGGCTCTGCTCGGCGGCGACTGGCCCGAGGCCGACGCCAGCCAGGAGCGCCACCGCAACGAGTGCAGCGGGCTGGTGGCCGCCCACCTCCAGTGGCACCTGGAGAACGGAATCCGATCGCTGCGTCTTGTGGAGCGCTCTTGAGCCTGTTCAACACCTCCTCCACCGCGTCGGCCAACCGGCCGCCGAACCCGCACCCCAGCGGAGCCCGGCCGCCGGAGCTGCCCAAGGAGCTGATCCCCCAGCACGTGGCGATCGTGATGGACGGCAACGGCCGCTGGGCCAAGGAGCGCGGACTGGCCCGCACCGAGGGCCACCGGGCCGGTGAGAGCTCGCTGTTCGACGTCGTCGAGGGCGCGCTGGAGCTGGGTGTGGGCCACCTCTCCGCCTACGCCTTCTCCACCGAGAACTGGAAGCGCTCGCCCGACGAGGTGCGCTTCCTCATGGGCTTCAACCGCGAGGTCATCCGCCGAAGGCGCGACGAGCTGCACGCCATGGGTGTCCGGGTCCGCTGGGCGGGGCGGCGCGGACGGTTGTGGAAGAGCGTCATCTCCGAGTTGGAGGACGCCGAGGAGATGACCAAGCACAACACGGCGCTGACCCTGCAGTTCTGCGTCAACTACGGCGGCCGCGCCGAGATCGCCGACGCCGCGGCGGCGCTCGCCCGCAAGGCCGCCGAGGGCCGCCTCAACCCCGACCGCATCACCGAGGCCATGCTGGCCAAGCACCTCGACGAGCCCGACATCCCCGACGTCGACCTGTTCCTGCGCTCCTCCGGCGAGCAGCGCACGTCCAACTTCCTGCTGTGGCAGTCGGCCTACGCCGAGATGGTCTTCCTCGACACCCTCTGGCCCGACTTCGACCGCCGCCACTTCTGGCACGCCTGCCAGGTCTACGCCAGCCGCGACCGCCGCTACGGCGGCGCCGTGCCCAATCCCGTCGAGCCCCGACCGACGACCACCGAGGAGGCGCGTTGAGCCCGCTGGACCTCGACACCGACGCGCTGGACTACGTGGCGCTGGGGGACAGCTTCACCGAGGGCGTGGGCGACCCCTACCCGCCCGAGCAGACGGCGGGCCGCCCCGCGTATCGCGGCTGGGCGGACCGCTTCGCCGAGCACCTGGCCGCCCACGTGCCCGGTCTGCGCTACGCCAACCTCGCGGTCCGCGGCAAGCTGATGCGCCAGATCGTCGCCGACCAGCTGCCGCGCGCCGCGGAGCTGAAGCCGGATCTGGCCTCCCTGTCGGCGGGCGGAAACGACCTGCTGCGGCCCGGCGCCGACCCCGACCGGCTCGCCCGCATCCTGGAGCGGGCCGTGCACCGGCTGCAGGAGGCCGGCGCCGATGTCGTGCTGTTCACCGGCGTGAACTTCAGTAGCGGTTTCATGCGCCTGCGCATCGGCACGTTCGCCCGCTACTACTTGAATGTCCGCTCGATCGCCGACCGCAACGGCTGCTATCTGGTCGACCAGTGGTCCATGCGCTCGCTGACCGACCCGCGTGCCTGGGATACCGACCGCCTCCACATGTCGCCGGAGGGGCACCGCCGCCTGGCGCTGAAGGTGTGCGAGACCCTCGGCGTCCGGGCCGAGGGCAGCGGCGACGACGACTGGCCGCCCGCGCCCCCGCTCGACCGGCGCGCCGCCCGCCGGGCCGACGCGCAGTGGGCGCGGGAGTACTTCGTCCCGTGGGTGGGCCGGCGGCTGACCGGGCGCTCGTCCGGGGACAGTGTCGCCGCCAAGCGCCCGGAGCCGCTGCCGGTCGGCGCGCCGTGGACCACCGGAACGCGCACCGGTGCAGGCGGCGAGGCAGCCGACCACACGCGGTAGCCGGCACCCGGAGCGTGCCCGCCCGGGCGGGGGTGACAGTGGTTACAGAATCCGCCCGCGCCGGAACCTACCGTCGCGTAACCCGCGGCGGAAGCGGCATCATCGGTCATCATGAGCGGGTTTGGGAACGGGCGCGACATCATCTCCTACGTGGCTCTCGGTGACAGCTTCACCGAGGGCATGAACGATCCCTACGCCGAGAGCACCGGCACCGGGCAGGAGCGCTATCGCGGCTGGGCGGACCGCCTCGCCGAGCATCTCGCCCGGACGTGCGGCGAGGTCCGATACGCAAACCTGGCCGTGCGGGGCAAGCTGATCCGCGAGATCGTGCAGCGGCAGGTGCCGCGGGCCGTGGAGCTCGCCCCGGACCTGGTGACCCTCTGCGCCGGCGGCAACGACATCATCCGCCCCGGCGGCGATCCCGACGCCACGGCGCGGATCTTCGAGGCGGCCGTGCGGCGGCTGGCGGCCACCGGCTCGCGCATCGTCGTCTTCACCGGGATGGACACCGGTTTTCAGCCGGTCATGCGCCACCTGCGCGGCAAGATCGCCACCTACAACATGCATCTGCGCGCCGTCGCCGACGAACACGGCTGCGACGTGGTCGACCTGTGGAGCATGCGGGTGCTGCAGGACCGGCGGGCCTGGAGCGGCGACCGGCTGCACCTGTCCGCCGAAGGGCACCGGCGGATCGCGCTGCGCGTCTGCGAGCTGCTGGACGCCTGCCCGCCGGCGGACTGGCGCGATCCCTGGCCAGCCGAGGAGCCGCTGCCGTGGAGGGCCGCACGCCAGGATGACCTGCACTGGGCCCGGGAGTTCCTGGTGCCGTGGATCGGCCGCCGCTTGACGGGACGCTCCTCGGGCGACGGGCGCACCGCGAAGCGGCCCGAGCTGGAGCGGTTGGAACCCGCGCGGTACCGGAACTGACGGGTGTTGGCCACCGCGCCGGGCCCGGCGCGGTGCCCGACGGCGCGCCGCAGCGGTCGGCGCCGAGCGCCGGGCAGTGCCGGAGCAGCGGCGGCGCCGGACCTCAGTGCGCGGCGGCGCAGTTCGCGCAGGTGCCGAAGACCTCGACGGTGTGCGTGATGTCGGTGAACCCGTTCTGGGCGGCCACGGAGTCGGCCCAGCGCTCGACCGCCGGGCCCTCGACCTCGACAGCCTTGCCGCATCGGCGGCAGACCAGATGGTGGTGGTGGGTCTCGGTGATGCAGGCGCGGTAGACGGCCTCGCCGTCGTCCGTGCGCAGAACGTCGATCTCACCGGAGTCGCTGAGGGCCTGCAGCGCCCGGTAGACGGTGGTCAGGCCGATTTTGGAGCCCTCCGAGCGGAGGTCCGCATACAGGTCCTGGGCGCTGCGGAATCCGGTGCTCTCGTTGAGGGCCTGGCGTACGGTCTCGCGTCGTGTGCTCATCTTGCTACGCCCCCCTGCTCGGTCTGGGGAATCGTATCGGGCGCGTCCGCCTCCCCGCCTCCCCGGGGGCGGCCGCCGAGGCCCCGCGCGCCGCGCAGCAGATACCCGGCGCCCACGGCGATCGCGAACACGGCGAGGGTGAGCAGCACGATGGCCGCGCCCGGTGCGACGTCGGCGTAGTAAGCGGTGGAGAGCCCGCCCAGCGCCGAAGCCGTGCCGATGACCACGGCCAGCGCCAGGGTGACCTTGAAGCTGCGGCTGAGCTGCTGTGCGGCCGCCACGGGAACCACCATCAGTGCACTGACCAGCAGCACACCCACCACGCGCATGGCCAGGACCACGGTCAGGGCGGCGGTGATCGCGATGACCAGGCTCAGCAGGCGCACCGGCAGGCCGTGGGCGCGGGCGACCTCCTCGTCCTGGCAGAGGACGAACAGTTCGCGGCCGAAGTAGCCGACGGTGCCCAGCACCAGTGCCGCCAGCACGGCGACCAGCACGATGTCGCCGCCGGTGACCGTGCTGACCGAGCCGAACAGGTAGGCGGTGAGGGTGGCGGTGGTGGTGCCCGGCGCGAGGCCGATCAGCAGCACCCCACCCGCGATCCCGCCGTAGAACAGCAGCGCCAGCGCGACGTCGCCGCTTGTGCGCGCGCGGACCCGGACCAGTTCGATCAGCCCGGCGCCCACCGCGGCGACGACGGCAGCGGTGGCGACCGGAGACGTGCTGGTCAGAAATCCCAGCGCGACGCCGGTGAGGGCGACGTGGCCGATCCCGTCGCCCAGCAGGGCGAGCCGGCGCTGCACCAGGAAGGTGCCGATGACCGGCGCGACCATGCCCACCAGTACGGCGGCCAGCAGTGCCCGGCGCATGAAGTCCAGCTGGAGCATCTCAGCCACGGCGGGGAACCTCGATGTCGGGCAGGGCGGGCGGGGCGGGCTCGTGACCGGCGTGCGGGTGCACGTGGTCGTGTCCGGGACGGGCGCATTCGCCCTCGGGCGGGGGAGGGGCGCCGTCGTGGGCGACGCGGCCGCCGGAGAGGACGACGCTGCGGCCGATCAGCGGCTCCAGAGGGCCGAGTTCGTGCAGGACCAGCACGACGGTGGCGCCCCGGGCGCTCAGCCGGGTGACGGTGCGGGCGAGCGCCCGCTGGCTGGCGGCGTCCACACCGGCCATCGGCTCGTCCATCAGGAAGGTGTCGGGACGGGCGGCCAGCGCCCGGGCGATGAGCACCCGCTGCTGCTGTCCGCCGGAGAGTTCGTGGACGGAGTCGCGGGAGCGGTCGGCGAGGTCGACCGCCTCCAGCGCCTCGGTGACGGCGGACCGCTGCGCGGCGGTGGTGCGGTGCAGCCGGCGCCGCCGGGACACCTGTCCCGAGGCCACGACTTCGCGCACCGTGGCGGGTACGCCCCCGCCCGCGGAGAGCCGCTGGGGCACATAGCCGATCCGGCTCCAGTCGCGGAAGCGGCGCGGCTGCGCGCCGTGCAGTTCGATCCGGCCGGCGGAGAGCGGGACCAGGCCGAGCATCGCGCGCATGAGCGTGGACTTGCCCGAACCGTTGGGGCCGAGGATGGCCAGGGTCTCGCCGGCGGCGACCTCCAGGTTCACCCCGCCGAGGACGGGGGTGCGGTCATAGGAGACCGAGGCGTCGACCACGCGGACGGCGGGAGGCGCACCGGAGGCGGTGCGGCCGGGTGCGGCGGTGCCGGTGGCAAGGGTGGACACACTTCGAGTATGAAGAAAACGAAAACGGTTGTCAAAATTGGCGAAAGTCCTCGAAGGCGTGCCCTTCAACGGCCGGCGCCGCCCCGCCCGCCGCCACAGGCGCGCTCAGAACAGCCCGGTCTGCAGTACGCCCAATCCCAGCAGCACCGCGATCGCCACCACCCGCATGGCCCGCTCGCCGGTGCGCAGGCGCGGCCAGGTGAGGAACGCCAGCCAGGCGAAGAACGCCGCGATCAGCACCAGCGGCAGCGTGCCCAGTGCCCCCGGCAGCACCAGGCCCGCGATGAGGGCCGCGCCCATGACCGCCGGCAGCAGGAGGCGCGGAGCGTTGTGCAGCCACACCAGCGGCACCGCGCTGCGCCGCTCCACCTCTTGGCGGAAGCGGCCGGAACCGGGCGTGTAGAGCGTGTCGCCGGGCGGCAGGGGACGCGACGCGCCCGACGCCCCGGACGTAGGGGCGGAGCCGGTGGACCCGCCCGCTGCCCGCTTCTTGCGCTTGGCCGACACCTTCTCCTCCACCCTGACCGCCGGTGCACCCGCCGCTGCGGTTCCTGCCCGAAAAAGTCTAGGTCGTCGACGGGAGTTCTCGGAGCCCTGCGGATCCCCCGAAATCGCCCGGCTCCGCCCGAGGCGCTCCCGGGAACCACGTGCGACGCCGCGGACCGGGCCGGTGCGCCCGCGAAGCGGCCGCAGCGTGGCGGTGCCGCCCCGCCGAAGCGGCGGCTGTTCGAACGGCGGCGCGCCGGCCGCGCTATCCTGTCCGTTGCGTGGGGCCTTCCGGCGTCGGACGAAGGCGCCTCGCCCCGCGCTCGCCGCGTTCGCCCCGGGGCGGTGCCGTCACAGCGAACACCAAGCTTCGGACGATACACAGGGACGGTCGCCTTCGGGCGGCGGCGACCGTGAACGCCGGCGGAGTCGGGGGAGGACCACGCGGCCGGGCGGGCCGGGGGCTGTCTCGGCGACGCTGTGCTGTTTACCGGGCACTTACGCACAGTGACCTAGGTTGGCTCCCCACCGCCGCAGGCCCCCGGTCCGATCCTCGTGCTCCGCAAGCGCCACGTCGGGAGAGTAGTTTTTCCGTGCCGAAGTTCAGCGTCATCGTGACTTTCGACGTCACCGAACCGCACCTGCAGGACAGCCTCGACTCGCTGGCGCGCCAAGACCAGCGCCGCGACGAGGCGGAAGTGGTCCTGGTGCCGGTGGCTGCCCGCGCCGGAGAGGATGCGGGCGAGGCGGATACCGGACACGCGGAACCGCATTCGGCGGATTCGGGGGAGTCGGCCGCACCGGCCGACGGCGCCGGCGACCCGGTCCCGCCGCCCGTCGCCGCGGGCGTCTCCAGCGCCGCCGGCACGGACGAGGCCGACGAGTACGACGCCGACCCCGACGATGCCGAAGACGCGGGTACAGCTGCACAGCAGCCGCAGGAGGCCCCCGACGAGGAGAGCGACGAGGCCGTGGACACGGCCCGGACCGAAGGACTCTCAACGGCGCGCGAGTTCGCCGCGGCCCCGCCCGCGGGGCTGCGCACCACACTGGCCGAGCGGTCCGCGCCGTCCCACGGCGCCGCGCGCGCCGCCGGAGCCGCCGCCTCCACCGGCGAATACCTGATGTTCGTACAAGGCGGGGACATGCTGAGCAGCTACGCCCTGTCCTACCTGGGCGGCTGCCTCGACGACTCCGGCTCCGACCTCGCCACCGGCGACGTCTACCGCTTCAACGAGCTGGGCACGCGGCCGTCCGCCGCCCACCGCAAGGTCTTCGCCCGCACCCGCACCGGCGTCGACGTGCGCGCACATCCCGCCCTGCTGTCCGACCGCCTGCACGGCAACAAGCTCTGGCGCCGCTCGTTCTGGGACCATCTGCCCGCCGGCTCGTTCGTCCTCCGCACCGATGCCGGAGGGGACCCGGACCGCGACACCGACCTGGACGTGGTCCGCGCGTTGTTCGCCGCCTGCTCGATCGACGTGCTCGTCGCCCCCGTGCACCTGCTGCGCGACCGCGACGCCGTCGACGACCTCGCCACCGCGCCGGGGCTGTCCCGCCGCCTCACCGCCCTGACCGAGCTCTCCACCGCGCTGAGCGGGCCCGATCGCGAAATCTGGGACTCGCGCGCGCTGCGCAGCGACGTGCGGTCCATCCTGCTGCGGATGGACGGCGCCGACGACGACGCGCGCAGGGTGTTCCTCGACCTGGCCAACGCCTACCTGGACACGGTCGCGCGCAGCGTGCTGGACAGCCTGGGCCCGCTGCACCGGCTGAACTACTTCCTGGTCCGCAAGCGCCAGGAGGAGCGCCTGCTGGAGACGGTCACCTTCCAGAAGAGCGTCGAGCTGAAGAAGGCGCCGGTCGTACGCCGCGGACTGCACTACTACCTGCGCTACCCCTTCTTCGAGGACGCCGCGGCAGGGGTGCCGCGCGAGGTCTACCGAGCCGACAGCGAACTCAAGGTCCGGCAGAAGACAGAGTCCGTCGAGTGGCGCGACGGCCGTCTGGTGGTCTCCGGCCGGGTCGGCGTGGTGCATCTGCGGGCGGCCCGCCGCTGGCACCAGCAGATCCTCGCGTTCGCCGTCGACACCGAGACCGGGCGGCGCACCCCCGTCCCCGTCAAGGTCCGCAGGGCCGCCGAGTACCGACTGCCCGACCTGCCCACCGCGGCCCGCCACGACTTCGGCGGCTTCGAGATCACCCTCGACCCGGAGCGGCTGCGCACGGGCGGCGGGTGGCAGTCCGGGAGCTGGCAGTTGGAGCTGGTGGTGGTCAACCGCGGCCTGGTGCGCCGCCGCATCGTGGGCAATCCGGTCAGCGGACCGGTGGAACGGCCTCCCTACCAGCGCGTCGACGAGGACGTGTGGGTCCGCCCGGCTTGGGACGGCGACCGCCGGCTCGCCGTGGAGGTCGCCCCTGCCAAGGCGCGTCTGGACGGGCACCGCATCAACCGGGCCGGGGCCCGTCCCGAGCTCGTGCTCAGCGGCGAGTTCGTCGCCCCGCCCGCGGCGGAGGCGCGGTGGCTGCGGCTGACCCGCGCACCGGGCACGGCCCGGCTGGAGTATCCGCTGGAGGTCGACGGCGCGCGCTTCTGCACGCGGGTGCCGGTCGACGACATCGTCGACAACGCCGTTGACGAGGGCACCCGGTTGCTGCGCCAGGAGCACTGGACCGCCGACCTGGTCACCCCCGATGGCCAACTCGCCCCCGTCGCCCTGCCCGACGAGGTGGAGTCCGCCGCCTACGAGGCCGTGGACGGCTACCACGAGCTCGCCGTGCAGCGCACCGGCAACGGCTATCTGCGGGTGCGCGGCGGCTGGGCCCACCCCGTGGTACGCGAGGTGTCCTGGTCGGGCCGCAACCTCGTGCTGGAGGGCCGCTACTCCGCACCGGCCGGCGCCGGACTCGTCTTCAAGGCCCTGGGCCGCGACGAGGAGCACCCCGTCTCGCTCACCCGCGACGGCGCCGCCTTCCGGGCCGCGTTCACCCCGGCCGACATCCCCACGCTGTCGGGCACGCTGCCGCTGTCCGCCGGCAGCTACCAGCTCTGGGCGCGGGTGCGCCGCGGCGACGGCCCCGCCACCGACGTCGGCGCCGAGGTCGACGCCGAACTGCTGCACCGCCTGCCGCTGCGCATGGAGACCCCCGAGCGCACCTACACCTTCGAGGACACCGGCAGCGAGATGCCCGTGCTGCGCGTGGCCAGCGACCTGCGTCCCGAGGAGAAGGGAACCTTCGCCCAGCAGCGGCTGCGCGATTCCGTCTACCCGGCGCTGCGCGAGGAGCCGCTGCAGCCGGGCATCCTCTTCGACAGCTACACCGGACGCCAGTTCTCCGACAGCCCGCACAGCATCTACGCCGAGCTGCGCTCCCGGGGGGACTGGGCCGAGTACCCCATGTCGTGGCTGGTCAAGGACGGCCAGGTGAACCTCCCCGGCGACCTGGAGCGGGTGCGCCACAACGGCGGCGACTTCTACGAGGCGCTGGCGCGCAGCGCCTACCTGGTGACCAACTCCCGCCAGCCGGCCTGGTTCGCCCGGCGCCCCGACCAGGTCGTGGTCCAGACCTGGCACGGGTCGATGCTCAAGCGCATCGGCTTCGACATCGAGAACATCCGCGGCAAGGCCCGCGACTACCACGAGAAGCTGGCCTGGGAGACCAAGCAGTGGGACTACCTCGTCTCGCCGAGCCCGTGGGCCACACCCATCCTGCGGCGCGCGTTCCGCTTCGAAGGCGAGATCCTGGAGACCGGCTACCCGCGCAACGACATCTTCTTCTCCCCCGAGCGCGAGGCGATCGCGGCCCGCATCCGGCGCCTGCTGGGCCTGCCCGAGGACAAGAAGGTCGTGCTCTACGCGCCCACCTGGCGTGACGACAAGTACTACACCCGCGGCAAGCACAAGCTCGATCTGCACCTGGACCTGCAGCGGATGTACGAGAAGCTGGGCGAGGACCACGTGCTGCTGGTGCGCCGCCATCCGCGGGTCGTCGACAGCGTGCCGGCCGTGGGCCGCGACTTCGTCTACGACGTGTCGCTCTACCCGGAGATCATGGAGCTGTTCCTGATCACCGACGTGCTGGTCACCGACTATTCGTCGATGATGTTCGACTTCGCCAACACCGGCCGTCCGATGCTGTTCTTCACTTACGACATCGAGAGCTACCGTGACAACCTGCGCGGGTTCTACTTCGACTTCGAGGAGACCGCGCCGGGGCCGCTGCTGAAGACCTCCGACGACGTAATCGGCGCGCTGGTGGACGTGGACGAGGTGGCCGCGGCCTACGGCGGCAAGTACCGGGAGTTCACCGACCGTTTCTGCCCGCTGGACGACGGCAACGCCTCCGCGCGGGTGGCCGACCGGGTCTTCGGCGCGGGCTGAACCGGCCCGCCCGGCGGCGGGTCCGCGTTGTCGCCGCGGAGTGAGAGGATGGGCGGGTGGTCGTGATCACCCGTTTCACCGTTTCCCTCGGCGGCGAGGACGCTTTCGTCGCCCGTGCCGAGGCCGCCGTCGAGGCTATGGCTCGGCGCCCCGGCTTCCGCGGTTCGCGCATCGGGCGCGCCGCCGACGACCCGCAGTTGTGGACGGTGGTCACCGAGTGGGAGGGGCCCGGGGCCTACCGCCGGGCCCTGTCGAACTTCGACGTACGCGTGGCCGCGGTGCCGCTGCTGTCGGAGGCCCGCAACGAGCCGAGCGCGTTCGAGGTGGTCGCCCGCCGCGACGCGGCCGACGAGCAGGCCGGTGCCGGGGGAGGGGCGCCGGGCTCCGGGGGCTCCGCGGTCTGAGGTCCCGCGCCCGGTGCGCCGCGGCCCGCGGAAACCGCGCGGGCAGGGGAAAACCGGTCGAAGGGTGCCGTTCCCGTGCGTATCGTCGTGGTTGCACGTCCGCTCTGAGCAGTCCCTTAAGCTGGGCACTCACCGTCAGTACATCGCGTTGCGCGATCCGCCGACCGCCAGCCGGATGGAGAATCGAGAGATCTTATGGCCGCCAAGTCAGAGGCAATGGACGCCCTTGTCAACCTCGCGAAGCGTCGGGGTCTGGTCTACCCCTCCAGCGAGATCTACGGGGGTCTGCGCGCCTCGTGGGACTACGGCCCGCTGGGTGTGGAGCTGAAGAGCAACGTCAAGCGCCAGTGGTGGCGCGCCATGGTCCAGGAGCGCGACGACATCGTCGGCCTGGACTCCAGCGTGATCCTCGCCCGCGAGGTGTGGGAGGCATCGGGCCACGTCAACGCCTTCGTCGACCCGCTGACCGAGTGCCAGTCCTGCCACAAGCGCTTCCGCCCCGACCACCTCGTCGAGGCCTACGAGGAGAAGCACGGCCACGAGCCGGAGAACGGCCTGGACGACCTCGCCTGCCCCAACTGCGGCGCCAAGAAGTCCTTCACCGAGCCGCGTATGTTCAACGCGATGCTGCGCACCTACCTCGGCGCCGTGCAGGACGACGAGTCGGGTCTGGCGTTCCTGCGGCCCGAGACGGCTCAGGGCATCTTCATCAACTACCTGAACGTGCAGCAGAGCGCGCGCAAGAAGATCCCCTTCGGCATCGGCCAGATCGGCAAGTCGTTCCGCAACGAGATCACGCCGGGCAACTTCATCTTCCGCACCCGCGAGTTCGAGCAGATGGAGATGGAGTTCTTCGTCCGCCCCGGCGACGACGAGGAATGGCACCAGTACTGGATCGACGGCCGCATGCAGTGGTACGCCGACCTGGGCATCTCCAAGGACAACCTGCGGCTCTACGAGCACCCGCAAGAGAAGCTGTCCCACTACTCCAAGCGCACCGTCGACATCGAGTACCGGTTCAACTTCACCGGTTCGGAGTGGGGCGAGCTGGAGGGCATCGCCAACCGCACCGACTTCGACCTCTCCACGCACTCCCGGGCCTCGGGCGTCGACCTCTCCTACTTCGACCAGGAGGCCGACGAGCGCTACGTGCCCTACGTGATCGAGCCGGCGGCCGGTGTCGACCGGGCGGTGCTGACCTTCATGCTCGACGCCTACAACGTCGACGAGGCGCCCAACGCCAAGGGCAAGATGGAGAAGCGCGCGGTGATGCGGCTGGACCCGCGCCTGTCGCCGGTCAAGGCGGCCGTGCTGCCGCTGTCGCGCAACACCGACCTCTCGCCCAAGGCCCGCGACCTCGCGGCTACTCTGCGCAAGCGCTGGAACGTGGAGTTCGACGACGCCGGCGCGATCGGCCGCCGCTACCGCCGCCAGGACGAGATCGGCACGCCGTTCTGCATCACCGTGGACTTCGACACCCTGGAGGACAACGCGGTCACCGTGCGGGAGCGCGACACCATGTCCCAGGAGCGCGTCTCGCTGGACCAGGTCGAGATGTACCTGGTGGAGCGCCTGCCGGGCGTCTGAGTCGATGCGTCCGGTCGCCCGGACGACCGGACGACCGGACGCGGCGCGGCCGGGAGAGCGGCCGGAAAGCGAGGAGGCGACCGGACCCGGGGGGATGTGGTCTCCGGTCGCCTCACCCGGCCTGCCGGGCGCACACACCCGCCAGAACCGGTTCTAACGCTATCCGCGGAACCCTCGCGAGTCGCGCGGTTCCTGCCCACTCGTCCGATCCTGTAAGTGAATCGTGACGGATCGGGCGCATCTGCCCCGCCGTGTCCCGCAGGCTCGTCCGCCACCCCGGCAGGAACAGGTTCCAGGGTGGCTTGCTCGGCGTCTTGTCCGTCGGACCGCGGCGGGCTCAGCCGGCCGTGTAGACGACGAACGAGACGGCGATGTAGTGGCAGATGTAGGCGGCGATCGTCATCGAGTGGAAGACCTCGTGGAACCCGAACCAGCGCGGGGCCGGGTCGGGCCGTTTGAGACCGTAGACCACCGCGCCGCCGCTGTAGAGCACGCCGCCGACGAGCGTGAGGATCCAGGCGGCCGGATGGGTGCCGCCGATGAGCTGCGGGATGAACAGCAGGGCCACCCAGCCGATCGCCAGGTACAGCGCCGTGGAAAGCCACCGGGGTGCGTTCAGCCAGAACATCTTGAACACCACGCCGGCGACGGCGCCCGTCCAGATCAGCGCGAGCATCGCCGTCCGCAGCGTGCCGTCGAGGACCAGTACCACGAAGGGCGTGTAGGTGCCGGCGATGATCAGGTAGATGTTCGCGTGGTCCATGCGGCGCAGCACCGCCACCGCGCCGCTGGACCAGCGGCCGACATGGTAGACCGCCGAGGTGGAGAACAGCAGCACCGCTGTGGCGGCGTAGACGGCGGCGGCGATGCGGGCCTGCAGTCCGGGCGCCAGGCAGACGAGCACGATCCCGGCGGCGAGCGCAGGCGGCGCGGTGCCCAGGTGCAGCCAGCCGCGCAGCCGCGGCTTGACGACCTCGATGAGGTCGGCGGCGAGACCTAGGGCCCCGTCCTGCTGCTGGTCGGGGGGTCCCGGGTCCGGGCGCGTCGCGGTGTCATCGGATCGCTGTGCGCACACCTGCTCCTCCGTCCTCCTGTGTGCCGGTCGCGGCCGGGCCGCGCGGGCGCGGGGTGGTGGGCCTCGTGCGGCGTCGGCGGCCAAGCGCCGCCGCGAAGGCGCCTCAGCGGCGATCCTAACCTACGGACGCGTAGGTTACTCGCCGGTAGTGATGTGTCTCCGGGCACAGGCCGACCGGGTTGCCGCCGCCGGCGCCGACCGGCCTGCGCCGCGGCCTGCGGTCACGCGTAGGATCTCGCGGACCGCGTCGAGTGCACACCCGGGATGGCGTTGTTGCGGAACGCGTCGACGAACAGGGCGCGGTCCTTGCGCGCCTGTTCGGCGTACTGCCGGGCGAACTCGGTGTTCCAGGAGATGAACTCCTCCTCGCGGCCGTCGAGGACGTTCATGAGGGCTTCTTCGGTCTGGAACGGCACCAGCGACTGGTCGGAGTCGCGGTCGGAGACGCAGTGCGCCTTGGCCGTCGCCCGGCCCAGGTAGGCCGCGACCGGACCGATGTCGTCGGGCTCGGTCAGGTCGCTCCAGTCCAGGTCGTCGGAGTAGGGGGAGAGCTCGGAGACGACGAAGCCGACGCCGTTCAGCTCCGTGTGGCCCAGCAGCGGGTCGGCGTGGGCCTGCAGCGCGCGCTGGGACAGGGCCGTGCGGTGGCCGTGGTGCTTGAAGTAGCCCTGAATGGCGGTGTCGGTGACCACGCGGGCCGGCGCGGCCACGTTGCCCTGCTTCATCGACAGCACGATGTCGTTGTCCAGGGCCTCGCTGAAGCCCTCGATGAGGATGTTGTAGGCGGGCAGTCCGGCGCTGCCGATGCCGAAGCCGGACTTGCCCACGACGTCCTTCACCCGGTAGGCGATCGAGTTGTAGCGCTTGTCGTCGGGGATGGTCGCCCGGTAGGCATCGAATGCCGAGCACACCGCGTCGCGCTCGGCGTCGTTCAGCCGCCGCACGCCCGAGCCTTCGCGGAAGCGGCGGTCGGCGTCCTCCACCCGCGTCATGGAGTCCAGCAGGGAGACGCGGCTGCTGCGCCGACTGCGCTTGAGGACCTCGCGGATCGCTCCGTCGGTGGTGTCGAGCCGCAGCGAGAACGCCTCGTCCTCGCTGTGCTCGGCGAACCAGCGCACCTGGTCGACATAGGCGCGCACGTAGGTACCCACGAGGGCGTCGATGTCGGCGTCGGAGAGCGCCTTGCGCCAGCTGAGCAGGGCGACGCTGGCCACGAACCGCCGGACGTCCCAGGTGAAGTGGCCCAGGTAGGCCTCGTCGAAGTCGTTGACGTCGAAGATGAGGGCGCCCTGGGCGTCCATGTAGGTGCCGAAGTTCTCGGCGTGCAGGTCGCCCTGGATCCACACCCGCGACGTGCGGTCGTCGGCCCAGGGGTCCTCCAGGTCGGCGACGTCGGCGTAGAAGAGGCACGCGCTGCCGCGGTAGAAGGCGAACGGGTCCGCGGCCATCTTGCGGAACTTGGTCCGGAAGGCGTCGGGGGCGGCCTCCATCAGCTCGGAGAAGGCGTCGACGAGGGTGGCGACGATCTGCTCCTGGCGCTCGGAGTCGGATGAAGCGGGCACAAGATCAGTGAATTCGGGCATGGGCACATACTCCCAGCGCCGCGGTACCCCGTGCAGCACCCGCGGACAGGCGATTCGCCGCGCGTCCGGGTGTGCACGGTGCGCTTCGAGGCGGTGGGGCGGCAGTGCGCACCGGGCGGGGCGCAGGCCGCGCCCCCGGGCCTCGCCATCGGCGCAGTGGACCATTTCGGCCTCGTCCGCCCCGGGATACCGCTGTCGGTGATTCGCGGCGGGACGCACCCGTTATCACCTGCACATCCGCACGCACCGGGGTCGGGCAGTGTGCTCCGGTGAACGGTGGCGGCGATGATTTGTCCAGACCATTGGTATAGACCTGTTGGAGCGCTTCTACCTGCGAAAACTTCAGTAGTAGGGTGGGCTGCGAGGTTTTAACGCGTCAGCTGGGTAGAGTCGCGCCCATCCGAGGACGAGCGGCCGTACAAGGTCCTTCCGAGAGCAGGGAGACACCGTGCCCAAGTACGTTTACGAGTTCGCCGAGGGCAGCAAGGACCTCAAGGATCTACTCGGCGGCAAGGGCGCCAACCTCGCCGAGATGACCAATCTCGGTCTGCCGGTGCCGCCGGGGTTCACCATCACCACCGAGGCCTGCCGGCACTTCCTGGCCCACGGCGACATGCCCGAGGGCCTCGACTCCGAGATCGACGCGAAGCTGCGCGCACTTGAGGGCGCGATGGGCAAGCGGCTCGGCCAGTCCGACGACCCGCTGCTGGTCAGCGTCCGCTCCGGCGCCAAGTTCTCCATGCCGGGAATGATGGAGACCGTCCTCAACATCGGGCTGAACGACGACTCCGTGCACGGGCTGGCCGCCCAGTCCGGCGACGAGCGCTTCGCCTGGGACTCCTACCGGCGGCTGATCCAGATGTTCGGCAAGACCGTCCAGGACATCGACGGCGAACTCTTCGACGACGCCTTCGAGGACATCAAGCGCCAGAAGGGGGTCAGCGACGACCTCGACCTGGACGCCGCCGACCACCGCAAACTCGTGGACGTCTTCAAGGGCATCGTCGCCGAGCGCACCGGCCGCGAGTTCCCCGCCGACCCGCGCGAGCAGATGGACCAGGCGGTGCGTGCCGTGTTCGGCTCCTGGAACGCTCCGCGTGCCGTGCTCTACCGCCGCCAGGAGCGCATCCCGGTGGACCTGGGCACAGCCGTCAACGTCTGCGCCATGGTGTTCGGCAACCTGGGCATGGACTCCGGCACCGGCGTCGCCTTCACCCGCGACCCCGCCTCCGGCCGCCAGGGCGTCTACGGCGACTACCTGCAGAACGCCCAGGGCGAGGACGTGGTGGCAGGCATCCGCAACACCGTTCCGCTTTCCGACATGGAGCGCATCGACGCCGACAGCTACGCCGAACTGCTGTCGATCATGGAGACGCTGGAGAACCACTACCGCGACCTGTGCGACATCGAGTTCACCGTCGAACGCGGCAAGCTGTGGATGCTGCAGACCCGGGTGGGCAAGCGCACCGCCGCGGCCGCCTTCCGCATCGCCGACCAGCTCATCGACCAGGGCATGATCACCCTGGACGAGGCGATCGAGCGCGTCACCGGCGACCAGCTCGCCCAGCTGATGTTCCCCCGCTTCGCCGAGGACGCCGAAGGCCACGTGCTCGGCAAGGGCATGAACGCCTCGCCCGGGGCGGCGGTGGGCAAGGCCGTCTTCGACTCCTACACGGCCATCAAGTGGTCGCGCAGCGGTGAGGACGTCATCCTCTGCAGGCGCGAGACCAACCCCGACGACCTGGAAGGGATGATGTCGGCCGCCGGGATCCTGACCAGCCGCGGCGGCAAGACCTCCCACGCCGCCGTCGTCGCGCGCGGCATGGGCAAAACCTGTGTGTGCGGGGCGGAGGAGTTGGGCATCGACACCAAGAACCGCCGTCTCACCGCGCCGGGCGGCGAGGTCGTCGAAGAGGGCGACGTCATCTCCATCGACGGCACCAGCGGCCGCGTCTACCTCGGCGAGGTGCCCGTCGTCTCCTCCCCGGTCGTGCGCTACTTCGAAGGCGAGATCGACCCGGCCTCCGACCAGGCCGACGACCTGGTGCGCGCCGTCGACCGCATCATGCACTACGCGGACGCCGCGCGGCGGCTGCGGGTGCGCGCCAACGCCGACAACGCCGAGGATGCCGCTCGCGCCCGCCGGATGGGCGGCGAGGGGGTCGGGCTGTGCCGCACCGAGCACATGTTCCTGGGCGACCGGCGCCAGCTCGTCGAGCGGCTCATCCTCGCCGACACCGAAGCCGAGCAGAACGAGGCGCTGGACCAGCTGCTCCCGCTGCAGCGCGACGACTTCGCCGAGGCGTTCGCCGCGATGGACGGGCTGCCCGTGACCGTCCGCCTGCTCGACCCGCCGCTGCACGAGTTCCTGCCCGACATCACCGAGCTGTCGGTGCGCGTGGCCGTCGCCGAGTCGCGCGGCGAGAGCCACGAGAACGACCTGCGGTTGCTGCAGGCGGTGCACAAGCTGCACGAGCAGAACCCGATGCTGGGCCTGCGCGGCGTGCGGCTTGGCCTGGTCGTGCCCGGCCTGTTCACCATGCAGGTCCGGGCGATCGCCCAGGCCGCCGCGAAACTGCTGCGGGACGGTGGGCGGCCGCGCCCCGAGGTGATGATCCCGCTGGTAGGCACTGTCCAGGAGCTGGAGATCATCCGCGACGAGTCCGCGCGGGTGCTGCGCGAGGTCGGCGCCGAGTACGGCGTGCAGCTGGACTTCCCGGTCGGGACCATGATCGAGCTGCCGCGCGCGGCGCTGACGGCCGCACAGATCGCCGAGAGCGCCGAGTTCTTCTCCTTCGGCACCAACGACCTCACGCAGACGGTGTGGGGCTTCTCCCGTGACGACGTCGAGGCGTCCTTCTTCTCCGCCTACCTGGAGAAGGGCGTCTTCGGGGTGTCGCCGTTCGAGTCGCTGGACACCGAGGGCGTCGGGCGGCTGATCGAGATCGCGGCCGCCGAAGGCCGCGCCGCCCGACCCGGCATCAAGCTGGGTATCTGCGGCGAGCACGGCGGCGACCCGGACTCGGTGCACTTCTTCCACCGCGCCGGGTTGGATTACGTGTCGTGCTCGCCGTTCCGCGTCCCCGTCGCCCGGCTGGAGGCGGGCCGCGCGGCCGCCCGCGGCTAAGGCGTGCGCTCCGGCTGCGCGGCGGCCCATCGGTGGCGCCGGGGCCCGCCGCGCAGCCGGAGCAGAAGACGCGCCGTCGACACACCCGACCGGCGGCGGTTGCGGCCCGCGACCGGGACCGCGGGGGCCGCGGAGATCGCGGAGAAGGGCGCCGACCGGCCCTCGGCGTACCTTCGGCGGCGGTGCGGAACCCGATGGGCTCACCGGAGCACGGACCGCGCCGTGAGGCGGCTTTCGGCATGCACCTTCGGCATGCACCGGGCGGCCCCGGCGTCGGTTATCGTCGGGCGTATCCGACGATCACAGCGGGGGTGACAGGTGCCAGGAGCGGGGGAAGACCGCAGAGGTTCCGCCTGGCAGGAGGAGGCGTCCGGGCATCCGGCCGAGGCCACCCGCGTCTTCACCCGGCACGCCGGCAGCACCGGCGCGCCGGGCGCCGCAGCGGAGTGGACGCAGCCGCTCTCCCACGCCGATTACACCGATACCGGCACCCCCGGCACCCCCGGCACCCCCGGCGCGACCGGCGGCGGCGCGGGCCCGTGGACCGGGGCGTCCGACGGCGACGCCGAACGCGAAGGCCCCGATTCCTTCGACACCCACCCCCCGGCTCGCGGGGGAGCGCGCCCCGGTGGAGAGCGGACACGCGTCATGCGGCGCCCCGGCCGCGCTCCCGATGCCGCGCCCGACTCGCCGGACGGCCCCGACCGCGGCGGCGGGAGCCGCCCGCCCGCGCCGCGCCCCGTCCGCCGGCGCCGCTTCCGACTGCGCTGGATCGTCACGTTCGTGCTGCTGGCCGTGCTCGCCGCTCCTCCCGCCACCTGGGCGTGGGTTTGGTACACGGCTCGGGCCGACGAGCGCCCGGCCTCCGACGCGATCCTGGTGCTGGGCGCCAGCCAGTACAACGGGCGGCCGTCGCCGATCTTCGAAGCGCGGCTCGCCCACGCCGAGACCCTCTACCGCGAGGGCGTCGCGCCGGTGCTGATCACCGTCGGCGGCAACCAGCCCGGCGACAACTACACCGAAGGCGGCTCCGGGCGGGACTGGCTGGTCGAGCAGGGCGTACCCGCCGACGACGTCATCGCCATCAAGCAGGGCAGCGACACCCTGCAGAGCGTCGAGGCCGTCTCCGGCGTCTACGAGCGGCGCGGATGGTCCAGTGTGGTGATCGTCACCGACCCCTGGCACAGCCTGCGTTCGCGCGAGATGGCCGAGGACCACGGCATGGAGGCGGCCACCTCGCCGTCCCGGTCGGGTCCGGCGGTGATCAAGCGGGAAACCCAGTTGTGGTACATCACCCGCGAAACCGCATCGCTCTGGTACTACTGGATCTTCGGCGACAGCAGCGACATCGAGGTCGACGCCGCCTGAGCCGACCCCCCCCCGGGCCGGCCGGAGCCGAGGCGGCCGCGGACCGATCGGCGGCACCCGGTGCCGCCGGCCTGCGGTGTCGCAGCCGAGCGCAGCGGGCGCACGTTGCATAGAGTCGACATCGACCATGGCAGCCATCGACGAGACCCCACCGCGCGGCTACAGCGCCCACGACCGGCGGCGCTGGGCCGCCGAACCGGCCAAGAGCCGCGCCCGCGGCCCCTTCGAGCGCGACCGCGCCCGCGTGCTGCACAGCTTCGCGCTGCGCCGCCTGGCCGCCAAGACCCAGGTCGTGCAGCCGGGCGCGAGCGACTTCCCGCGCACCCGGCTGACCCACTCGCTGGAATGCGCCCAGATCGGCCGCGAGCTGGGCGGGTCGCTGGGCTGCGATCCCGATCTGGTCGAGGCGGCGTGCCTGGCCCACGACCTCGGGCACCCGCCGTTCGGCCACAACGGGGAGAAGGCGCTGGACGCCGCCGCAGCGGAGTGCGGCGGCTTCGAAGGCAACGCGCAGAGCCTGCGGCTGCTCACCCGCTTGGAGGGCAAGGTCGTCGTCGAGGACGATAGGCCCGGCGGCGCCGGCGATGCGGTTCCGGGACAGGTGCCGGGCTCCGGCCCGCCGGAGCCGTCCAGCGCCGGTCTCAACCTCACCCGCGCCACGCTCGACGCCACCCTCAAATACCCCTGGCCGCGGGACAGTGCGGGCTCCGGCCGGAAGTTCAACTGCTATCCCGACGACCTGGCGGTCTTCGAGTGGATCCGCGCCGACGCGCCTGCCCCGCGTGTCGGCGGACTGCCGCCGACCTGCTTCGAGGCCCAGGTCATGGACTGGGCCGACGACGTCGCCTACTCCGTGCACGACCTGGAGGACGCGCTCTACGCCGGGATGATCCAATTACCGGAGCTGCACAGCCGCGCCGAGCGCAACGGCGTGTGCGCGGTGGCGGCCGACCTCTACGCCGACGCCGGCGCGGGCGAGTTGGAGGAGGTCTTCGCCGACCTCATGGCCGAACCGTTCTGGCCCGCGGACTTCGCGGGCGACCTCGGCTCGCTGGCGGCGTTGAAGAACCTCACCAGCGAGCTCATCGGACGCCTGTGCCGAGCCGCCGAGCAGGCCACCCGCGCGGCGTGCGGGCCCGAACCCATCACCCGCTACGCCGCCGACCTCGTCGTCCCGCGCCGCAACCTGCTGGAATGCGCGCTGCTCAAGGCCCTCACCGCCCACTACGTAATGGGTCGCTCCGAAGCGGTGGCCTACCAGGCCCGCGAACGCGAAATCGTTGCCGAACTGGTCGACGCGGTCCGCCGCGGCGCCCCGGCAACCCTCGACGGCCCGTTCCGCACGGCCTATGAGCGGTCCCCCGACGACGCCGCCGCCCTGCGTGTCGTCATCGACCAGGTCGCCTCGCTCACCGACACCTCCGCACGAACGTGGCATGACCGGCTGGTCTCCTGACGGGGAGCGCGGCGGTCGGGGCCGGTGTCGGTTGCCATGGGCGACCGGGGCGCGCGGCGGATGGCGGGTCGGGTGTTGTGCGGCCTTGTTGGTCTGCCGGGGTGCGGGTGGCCTTCACGGGAAAGCGGAGGCGAGGGCGGTGGTGGGCTGGGCCTGCGGTTGTCGGGTGGGGTGCTTGCCGGTGGCGCGTGCGGCGGGGGCGGCGTTCGGGGGCCGCCGCAGGGTCGGTCGGCGCATCCAATGCGCGGTTTCCACCGGATTCCGGCCGCTGTCTGGACGGAACCCTGCGTTGGTCGACAGCGGTGCCATCGAGTCTGTCTGCAGGGACGGATTCGGCGCCGAATCCCACCCTGGAGACAGACTCGACGCGTCTATCGTGAACTTATGGTCGCAGGAAAGCGCATTCCGCGGCCATAAGTTCACGATCATCGCCGGATGGACCGGCATACCGGACACACCGGCAGCGGTGGGCCGGCTGAGTGTCGCCGTGTTCCGGTCGGGCCCGCACCGGCCGGAGGCCGCGCCGCGGGGCGCGGTCGCGGGCACCCGCGCGGCCCGGGGGTGCGCCGGATCGGGGGCCCGGGGGGCGACGACACGTCGCTCGTGGCGCCCGGGCGCGGCCGAGGGGAGCTCCACCGCCCGATGGGGTGGGCTTTTGCGGGCCGATGCCCGTTTTACGGGCGACCCCGGCGGACGCCGCGGCCACGAGGCGCACGAAAAGTCGACGCCGGGGGCGGTTTTCGCGCCATCCGGCGCACCTCGTGCGCCACCGCCGCCGCAGCACGGGCGCGGGCCCACCGGAAACTCGGGCATTGGCGGGCAAAACACCCCGTGCTGTTCCGTATCACGGAATTGCGGTGCGAGGGCGACACCTCGGGACGACACCGAGGCCGATGCCGCCGCACCTACGTGCAACTCGTGACCCCGACCCGGCCGCAGGACCGCCGCCGACCACCGCAGGCCGGCCCCGCCGGCCCCGCCGGCGTCGTCGTCGCCCCCGTCGGGCGCGCCACCGACGAGCACCGGAACCGACGTCCGCGGCCCCGGCCCTGTTGCTGCCGTCGCCGCCCCCGCCGACCACCGCCACCGGCGAGCACCCGAACCGTTGGGCACGGGCCCCGCCCACCGCCGCCCTCGGCGCCGCTTTTCAGTGAAGGCCACCCGCACCCGGCAGACCAACAAGGCCGCACAGCAGACCCGAGCCGCCGATCCGTCAGGCACGCCACCGGCGAGCACCCGAACCGGTGACCGCAAGCCCAGCCATCCGCCACCGTCGCCGCGGCTTTCCCGCGAGGTGCCTGTTTCCCGGTAGACCGGCAAGGCCGTCCAGCGGAGCCGAGCCGCCTCGCCGCTTGCTGGCGCCGCCCGAAGAAATTCGGCGCGATCCACCGGGAGGTTTTCCGCCCGGTCGCTGCGACCGTCCGGGTGCTAACCTGGCGGGCGACCGAGGAGGCGGGCCCGGTTCCCGTTGAAGCGCACAGGGCGCCGCCCGGCTGCGGGTGCTCCGCCGGTGTGGTGCCTGGGCGGAGGCGGTGGTCCACGGAGACCTCAGAGGGGCGCCATGCCGGATCCGTCCGCACCTGTACCCGCCTCGTCCTCCGCCGTATTCACCGACACCGTCTGCAGGTTGCGGAAGGCGGGCTGTGTCTTCGCCGAGGACGAGGCCGGGATTCTTCTCTCCGCAGCACACGCGGACCGCGACCTCGCCGCGATGGTCGAGCGGCGCGCCGCCGGGGTTCCGCTCGAACACGTCGTCGGTTGGGCTGTGTTCCGGGGGAGGCGCATCGCCGTCGATCCGGGCGTTTTCGTGCCGCGTCGGCGCACGGAGTTCCTCGTCGGGCGTGCCGTCGGTCTCGCACCCGCACGCCCGGTCGTGCTGGACGTGTGCTGCGGCTCCGGCGCCCTGGGCGCGGCGCTCGCCGCCGCCTGCCCCGGCGCCGAACTGTACGCCGCCGACGCCGACCCCGCGGCGGTGTCCTGCGCCCGGCGCAACGTGGCCGAGTTCGCCGGCCGGGTCTACGAGGGCGACCTCTTCGAGCCGCTGCCGCGTACGCTGCGCGGCCGCGTCGACGTGCTGCTGGCGAACGTGCCCTACGTGCCCTCCGGCGAGATCGGCCTGCTGCCCGGCGAGGCCCGCGACCACGAGGCGCGAGCGGCGCTCGACGGCGGCCCGGACGGGCTGGCGACGCTGCGCCGGGTGAGCGCGTCGGCGCGCGACTGGCTCGCGCCGGGCGGGTGCCTGTTCTTCGAGACGAGCGGTCGCCAGGCGGCCGTGGCCGCGGAGGCCGCCGCCGGCGGCGGCCTGCGGGTCCGTACCGCCGCCGACGAGGAGTCGGGCGCCACCGTCGTCATCGCCACGGCGCCGCCGACGGACTGACGGCGCCGGGCGGCGGAGAAGCGCGCTTGCGCAGGCCGGCGGTCAGCGCCGGATACGGGCCGCGGCGCGCTCGGCCTTGGTGCGCACGCGCCGGGCGGTTTCGCGGGGGGAGGCAACGCGGCGGTACTCGGCCATCTGCTGTCCGCGGGGGTGTCCCCAGTCCCCGAGATTGCGGAAGCGCCAGCCCGCCACGTTGGCCGCCCACGCCAGCTCGCTTGGCCGGTACTGGAAGGGGTCCTTCTCCGGGTGGCGCTTGCCGAACGGCTCGTCGGCGGGGGCCTCGAAGAAGGTGGCGTAGAACCGGCCGCCGGGCGGCATGACCTTGGCCACCCGGTACAGGCACAGCCGGATGTGGTTCAGCGGCAGGTGGGTGAACACCGACTGCGCGAGCGCGAACTGGAACCTCACCCCGAAGCTGCAGTTGAACCGCGTGGTCACGCGCAGATGATCCGGGGGCAGGCGTTCGCTCAGACCGGCGGCGGGAAGCTCGTGCTCCAGTCCCGCCTTCACCAGCGCGGGGTCGACGTCGATCCCGTAGTAGTTGCCGGGCGCCAGGTAGCGGATGAAGTGGATCCCGCCGCGCAGCGACCCGCAGCCCACGTCCAGTAGCGTCGATTGGGGGGTCAGCCCCTTGCCGACCAGGAAGTCGAACTGGAGCTCGCCCATCCTGTCCCAGTAGGCGCCCACGCTCTTGCGGTGCGCGCCGGAAGCGATGTCGTCCGGTGCGTATTCGTCGATGTGGCCGTAGTTGTTGATGGCGTGCGCCGGCTTGAGCATCCTCGTCCTTCCGTTCTCGTGAACCGAGCCGCTTGCGGCCGATCGATGGTCGCCCGGCCTGCGTGCGTTCCCGGACCGATCAAAAGCTGGGAAAATCCTGAGAAACCTGAGTTCAAGCTGAACGTTTGCCCCGCCCGGGTGAGTTCCCGTCGGCCGGTGCGGATGCCGGCTCCCGTCGTCCCGTTCGGGGTACTGGAAGCCGTGCGCTGCTGTGGCCGGGTGGAGCGCGCCGTCTTGAGCGCCGCCCGAGCCGCGTGCCGGGTGCAGGTGAGATCGCTCGGTGCCCATGGCGTCGGGCCGCCGTCACCGCCCCGCTCCGCAGTGCGTGGTGGTCCCCTGTAGGGCTCCGGAGTGACCCGGCTTACGCCCACCTCTTGACGCCTCCGCATGTTAGCGCTAACAATGTTGCTCACGTCACGCGGCGGCGGAATCGCCGTCGAGCGTGGCCGACCGCAACACCGTCACCGCCCGGTGGGCTCGGACCGTCGAGCACCCGGACACCCAGGAAGTGGAGCACGCATGTCGGTACCCGTCGGGCGAAGTCCGGTCATGGCCGACGTGGCTCGGCTGGCCGGGGTCTCCCACCAGACAGTCTCGCGCGTGCTCAACGGGCACCCCAACGTCCGTTCCGAGACCCAGGAGCGCGTGCAGGCCGCGATCGAGGAGCTGGGGTACCGCCGCAACTCCTCGGCCCGGGCGCTGGTCACCCGGCGGACCGGGGTGATCGGTGTCGTCGCCTTCGACACCACGCACTACGGTCCCGCCCAGACACTCGCCGGGATCGAGCACGCGGCCCGCGCCGACGGCTACTTCCTCAGCGTGGTGACGCTGCAGACCGTGACCCGCGAGGCCGTCAGCGAGGCGATGGACTACCTCGCCCAGCAGTCGGTCGAGGGCTACATCGTGATCGCGCCCAAGCGCGCGGTCGTCGAGGGCCTGGCCGGGCAGCCCGCCGAGCGGCCGGTCGTGGCCGTCGAGGGGGGCGAGGCCCCCGACCTGCCGGTGGTCTGCGTCGACCAGGTCGGCGGCGGCTACCTCGCCACGCGCCACCTGCTGGAGCTGGGCCACCGCACGGTCCACCACATCGCCGGCCCCGGCGACTGGCTGGAGGCCGAGGGCCGCATCGCCGGCTGGCGCCGGGCCCTGGAGGAGGCCGGCGCCCCGGTGCCCGAGCCGCTGTACGGCGACTGGCGGCCTCGCTCGGGTCACCGGCTCGGCGCGCAGTTGGCGGAAGAGCCCGGTGCCACCGCCGTCTTCGTGGCCAACGACCAGATGGCGCTGGGTGCCCTGCGCGCGCTCGGCGAGGCGGGCGTGCGCGTGCCCGACGACGTGAGCGTCATCGGCTTCGACGACATCCCCGAATCCGAGTTCTTCACCCCGCCGCTGACCACGGTGGCCCAGGACTTCAGCGAAGTGGGCCGCCGCGGTATCGGTCTGCTCATCGACCTGCTTGAGGAGCCCGCCGACACCGTTCCGATGACGCAGGCGCGCAGCGTCGTCCCCGCCCGCCTGGTCGCCCGGGTGAGCACCGCCGCCGCCCCCGACCGCGCCTAGCCGACCGCCCCGTCCGCCCGCCGTCCCCTGGAGGAACCCCACGTGGCCGAGAACGTTAGCGCTAACAACGTGAGCGCTCACATTTCCGACGTCGTGATCGGAGTCGACTTCGGCACCCTGTCGGGGCGCGCGGTCGTCGTCCGGGTCAGCGACGGCGCCGAACTGGCCGGTGCCGTGCACGAGTTCGAACACGGCGTCGTCTCCCGCAGCCTGCCCGGATCGGACGACCCCCTGGCCCCTGACACCGCGCTGCAGATCCCCGAGGACTACCGCGCGGTCCTGCGCAACGCCGTCCCCGAGGCGCTGGCCGCCGCGGGCGTGCCCGCCGAGCGCGTGATCGGCATCGGCACCGACTTCACCGCCTGCACCGTGCTGCCGACCACCGCCGACGGCACCCCGCTGTGCGAACTGCCGGAGTTCGCCGAGCGCCCGCACGCCTACCCCAAGCTGTGGAAGCACCACGCCGCCCAGCGCGAGGCCGACGACATCAACGAGCTGGCCGCCGAGCGCGGCGAACCCTGGCTCTCCCGCTACGGCGGCAAGATCAGTTCCGAGTGGCAGTTCGCCAAGGGCCTGCAGGTGCTGCGCGAGGACCCCGAGGTGTACCGGCGCACCGAGCGCTGGATCGAGGCCGCCGACTGGATCGTGTGGGTGCTGTGCGGCACCGAGACCCGCAACGTCTGCACCGCCGGATACAAGGGCATCCACCAGGACGGCGCCTGGCCCAGCCGCGACTACCTGGCCGCGCTCCACCCCGACTTCGCCGGGTTCGCCGACGACAAGATCGCCCACCCCCTGATGCAGCTCGGCGAGCGCGCCGGTGTGCTCAGCGCGGACGCCGCGAAGCTGACCGGCCTGCCCGAAGGCGTCGCCGTGGCCGTGGGCAACGTCGACGCACACGTCACCGCCGCGGCCGCGCAGACCGTCGAACCGGGCCGGATGCTCGCCGTCATGGGAACCAGCACCTGCCACGTGATGAACGCGGCGGCCTTCGCCGAGGTCCCCGGCATGTGCGGCGCGGTGCGGGACGGCATCGCACCCGGCATGTGGGGCTATGAGGCCGGCCAGAGCGGTGTGGGCGACATCTTCGGCTGGTTCGCCGAGACCCACGCGCCCGCCGAGTACCAGCGCGAGGCCGCCGAACTGGGCGTCTCGGTGCACGAGCTGCTCTCCCGCAAATCCGCCGACCAGCCCGTCGGCGGCCACGGCCTCGTCGCCCTGGACTGGCACAGCGGCAACCGCTCCGTGCTGGTCGACCACGGCCTCTCCGGCGTCCTGTGCGGGCTGACGCTGGCCACCCGCCCGGAGGAGGTCTACCGCGCACTGGTGGAGTCGACCGCCTTCGGCACCCGCACCATCCTGGACGCCTTTGCCGCATCCGGGGTGCCCGTCGAGGAGTTCACCGTGGCCGGCGGGCTCAAGCGCAACGCCTTCGTACTGCAGATCTACGCCGATGTCCTGAATCGGCCGCTGCACGTCGCCGACTCCGAGCAGGGCCCTGCCCTGGGCTCGGCCATCCACGCCGCGGTGGCCGCCGGCGCCTACGCCGACATCCGCGCCGCCTCGGCCGCGATGGGCGGAGCCACCCGCGACGCCGTACGGCCCGACCCCGACCGCGCCGCCTCCTACGACGACCTCTACGCCGTCTACACCGAGCTGCACGACCACTTCGGCCGCGGCGGCAGCGACGCGCTGCACCGCCTGCGCACCATCCGCAACCAGAGCTTGGCCGACTGAGAACCGTGAAGGACGCCATGACAGCACCGACCACGCATTCCGCCGCCCTGGAACGCACCCGAGCCGAGGTGTGCGCGTTGCACGCCGAGCTGGTCCGCTGGAACCTCGTCACCTGGACCAGCGGCAACATCTCGGCGCGCGTGCCCGGCACCGACCTCGTCGTCATCAAGCCCAGCGGTGTCACCTACGAGGACTTGACCCCCTCCTCCATGGTCGCCTGCGATTTGGACGGCCGACCCGTCGAGTCCGGCGGCACCCCCTCCAGCGACACCGACGCCCATGCCTACGTCTACCGGCACATGCCCGAGGTCGGCGCGGTGGTGCACACTCACAGCACCTACGCCACCGCCTGGGCCGCCCGCGGCGAGCCGATCCCGTGCGCCATCACCGCGATGGCCGACGAGTTCGGCGCCGACATCCCAGTGGGGCCGTTCGCCCTGATCGGCGGCGACGACATCGGCCGCGGCATCGTCGCGACGCTCGACGGCCACCGCTCGCCGGCGGTGCTGATGGCCAACCACGGCGTCTTCACCGTCGGCAAGGACGCCAAGTCCGCCGTCAAGGCCGCCGTGATGTGCGAGGACGTCGCCCGGACCGTGCACCTGGCACGCGAGCACGGCCCGGTCGAGCGGCTGGCCCAGGAGCACATCGACGCCCTCTACGACCGCTATCAGAACGTCTACGGCCAGAGAGCAGGTAACGACTCGTGAGCGACCGCCTCCCCACCATCGGGATCCTCGGCATCATGCAGCCCCTCTACGACGACATGCTCCCGGGCATCACCGACCGGCAGGCCGGCTATGCGCGCCGGATCGCCGAGAGCCTGGCCGACGTCGCCGACTGCGTCGTCGCCGATCCGGTACGCGGTCGCGCCGACGCCGAGCGGGCCGTGCGCGGCTTCGAGAACGACGACCTGGACGGGGTGCTGGTCGTCATGCTCACCTACGGCCCGTCGCTGCGCGTCACCCGCGTCCTGCACGACGCTCGGCTGCCGCTGTGCCTGGCCAATATCCAGCCCGACCCGGTGGTCACCCCGGAGTGGGACATGGCCGACATGACCTACAACCAGGGCATCCACGGCGCGCAGGACACGGCCAACGCGATGGTGCGCGCGGGCCGGGCCTTCGACGTCGTCACCGAGGAATGGCCGAGCGACGCCTTCCGCGAGCGAATCGGCCGCTGGGCGCGCGCCGCCCGCGCCGTCACCGCCTGGAAGCGGCTCAAGGTCGGCGTCTTCGGCTACGCCATGAACGGCATGGGCGACGCGCGGGTCGACGAGGCCGCCTGGATGCGCAGCCTCGGCCCGGAGATCGAGGTCATCGCGCCCGGCGCACTGCACCGGACCATGGCCGAGCTGCCCGAGTCGGCCGTCGGTGCGCTGCTCGCCGAAGAGGACGAGCGCTTCGCCGTCGACGAGCGGCTGTCCAAGGAGGAGCGCGAGGACCACGCCCGCATGCAACTGGCCATCGAGCAGCTGCTGACCGAGCACGGGTGCGGGGCCTACTCCACCCACTTCGACGCCATCGGCGAGGACGGCCGGTTCACCCGGCTGCCGATGGCGGCCGCCTCCAGCCTGATGGCCTCCGGCTACGGGTTCGCGGGCGAGGGCGACGCGCTCGCCGCCTCCGTCGTCTACGCGGGCCACCAGCTCGCCGGCGACGGCCACTTCACCGAGATGTACGCGATGGACTTCCCCACCGACTCCATCCTGATGAGCCACATGGGGGAGGGCAACTGGAAGGTCGCCCGCGACGACGAGCCCGTGCGCCTGATCAAGCGGCCGCTGGACATCGGCGGCCTGGACGACCCGCCCACGCTGCTGTTCCGCATCCAGCCCGGACCCGCGACGCTGGCCTCCCTGGTGGCCCTGGGCGGAGAGCGCTTCCGCCTGGTCGTGGCCGAAGGCGAGGTGCTGGACTCTCCGGTGCTGCCCGCCCTGGAGATGCCCTACGGCCAGTTCCGCCCCGCCTCGGGCGTGCGCGACTGCATGGACGGCTGGCTGCGCGCCGGAGGCACCCACCACATGGTGATGAACCTGGGCCGCACCGCCGCCGACTGGAAGGTCTTCTGCGACTTGGCCGGCGTGGAGTTCGTCCAGGTCTGAAACCGCCGCGGCGGGGCGCCGGCCGCGGCCGCGCGGGGCGCCCCGCCTCCACCGTCCGCGACACGAGCCGTTCGACATAACCCGCCCGCCCGGCACGAGCGCAGAGGAGCTCTCCTCCCGCGGCGCCCGCCCGGACCGGAGCACACCTGTATCCGAGCACACCCGTACCCGCCGACAGCACGTACACCACCGATCACGCGCGGCCCGCCCGCAGGGGCGGACGCGCGCGCCACGGCCGCCGGGGCCCCATTCCCCGGACGGCCCGCAGAGGCGGACGACCGATCCGTCCCACGACCCGCGGTCTCGGGGGATGGCCGCACCAGCGCAGCGAAAGCAGAGGAGTCGCGATGCGCCCCAGAGACACCCGCCGACCGGTCCCGGCCCCCGCACTCGGCCGCCGCGCGTTCCTGGCCGGCGGCCTCGCCGCGGCCGGCACCGCCCTCGCCGGATGCGGCCCGGCGGACACCGTGCTGAGCGGCCGGCAGCGCCTGCGCCAGTGGAACCTTTTCACCGGCGGCGACGGCGCCCGCATGGTCGAGATGCACGACGCCTACCGCAAGCAGCACCCCGGCATCGACTTCCAGCCCTCCACGTTCCAATGGGGGAACCCTTACTACACCAAGTTCGCGATGGGGGCCGCGGGAGGACGTGCGTTCGACATCGCGACGCTGCACGTGTCGCGCCTGCGCGGCCTGGGTGTGGACACACTCATCGCCCCGGTGCCCACCGACCTGCTCGCCCGCCACGGCATCACCCGCGACACCGTCCAGCACAGCACCTGGGACAAATGCACCATCGGCGGCGAACTTTACGCGATCCCCCTGGACACGCACCTGGTCGTGACCTATTTCAACCGGGACGCCTGCGAGAAGGCCGGTGTCCTGGACGCCGACGGCAACCTCGTCGACACCAGCGGCGAGGAGGAGTTCCTCGATGTGTGCGCGGCGGTCAAGGAGGCCACCGGGAAGTACGGCGTGGTCATGGATACCACCCACGCCTGGCGCCAGTTCTGGTCGCTCTACCGCCAGCTCGGCGGTGAGTTCAAGCTGGAGGGTGAACTCGGAATCGACGACGACAAGGCGCTGCGGGCCTTGGATTTCCTGCGCCGGATCTCGCAGTCGGGATTGGCGCCGGAGGCGTCCGATGGAGCGGCCACACCAGCCAACTTCCAGAATGGGATCGCCGGGCTGATGATCTCCGGCAACTGGGAGCTTCCCACCCTCAAGGACGCGGGGATGGACTTCGGCATGCGCGCCTTCCCGGACATCTTCGGTGCCGAACTCGGGCAGGGCGACTCCCACTGCTTCGTCCTGCCGGTGCGCCGAGAGCCCGACGAGGACGCCGTCGCCGCCGCGGTCGAGTACGCGGCCTGGATGCTCAAGAACAGCCTCACCTGGGCCGGAGGCGGCCACACTCCGGCCTACCTGCCCGTCACCCGCAGCCCCGAGTACGCCGCACTGGAACCCCAGTCGGGCTACCGCAAGGCCGCCGCGAACGTGCAGTTCGACCCGCAGGCGTGGTTCAGCGGCTCGGCCGCCCAACTTCAGGCGCAGGCCAGTGCCGTGTTCACCGGAGTGCACACAGGCGCTGTGACGCCCGAGACCGCGCTGCGCCGCTTCAAGCACGCCGCACAGAAACTCATCGACACCCCCGCGCCGGTATAGCCCGTGCCGCCCCCACTCCTCCCCCCAAGGAGCTCGATATGACACCGCACGCCGACACCGCGGGGGCGTCCGCCGTCGCGCCGGCGTCCCGCACCGGCCCGAAACCCGCCGCGGGCAGCGGCGCTCGCCGCGCCCGCCGCGACTCGCTGACCGGCCTCTGGCTGGTCCTGCCCTTCACCACGCTGTTCGCGGCCTTCATGGTCTGGCCGCTGCTGGCCGGGCTGTGGACGAGCTTCACCGATCGCAGCTTGGCCCAGGACGAAAGCTCGTTCGTGGGATTGGCGAACTGGGCGGAGATGCTGGGCGACTCCGCGGTTTGGCAGTCGCTGTGGGTGACGCTGCTGTTCACCCTCATCACCACCCCGCCGCTGGTGGTCATCGCCCTGGTCATGGCCCAGCTCACCCACCGCGCCACCGCACACATCGGCTGGTTCCTGCGCTTCTCCTACTTCGCGCCGTTCCTGATGCCCGTGGCGGTGGTGGCGCTGATCTGGGAGTGGATGTACCAACCCGAATTCGGCATGGTCAACGGGCTGCTGGCCTCGGTGGGCATCCCCGGCGTGTCCTGGCTTACCGACGGCGGCACCGTGCTGCCCGCTATCGCCATCACCACCGTGTGGTGGACCGTCGGGTTCAACTACCTGCTGTACCTGGCGGCGCTGCAAGGCATCCCCGCCTACGTCTACGAGGCCGCCGCCATCGACGGCGCCGGCCCCTGGCAGCGGTTCCGGTCGATCACTCTGCCGCTGCTGGGCCGCACCACCACACTGATCGTGCTGCTGCAGATGGTGGCTTCGCTGAAGCTGTTCGACCAGGCCTACCTGATGACCAACGGCACCGGCGGCCCCAACTACGCCGCCCGGCCCATCATCGGCTACATCTTCGAGAGCGGGTTCACCGGACTGCGGATCGGCTACGCATCGGCGATCTCCTACCTGCTCTTCGCCGTGATCATCGTCGTCTCCGTCCTCCAGTTCAAGCTGTTCTCCCGAAAGGAGGGCACGGTATGACATCCGCGACCCTCAACGCCGCCGAGCGGCCGGGAACGCTCGCCGCGCCGCCCTCCCCGCAGCCCCGCAGCCGGTTCAAGGTCACCCCCGGCGGCGTCGCCGTCGCCGTGCTGGCCCTCTTCGTCGCCGTAGTGTGGCTGCTACCGCTGGTCTGGGCGATCCTGACCTCCATCAAGCCCGAGCCCGAGACCACGGCCGTGCCCGTGCGCTGGCTGCCGCTGGAACCGACCTTCGAGGCCTACCGCACCGTCATCGCGCGCGGCGATCTCATGCAGTGGCTGGGGAACAGCGTCATAGTCTCGGTGCTGGTCACCGGTCTGACCCTGATCACCTGCGTGATGGCGGCCTACGCCTTCTCCAAGACCGAGTTCCCCGGGCGCAAGTGGCTGTTCGCGCTGTTCATCGCCGGAATCATGGTGCCGCCGCAGGCGCTTATCGTTCCGCTGTTCGACGAGATGACCGTGCTCGGGCTGGTCGACACCTACTGGGGAGTCGCCCTGCCGCAGGTCGTCGCCCCCGTCATGATCTTCATCCTGAAGCGGTTCTTCGACGCGATCCCCCGCGACTACGAGGAGGCCGCCCGCCTCGACGGCGCCGGGCACCTGCGGGTGCTGTGGAGCGTCGTCGTGCCGATGTCGGGGCCCGTCCTCGCCGCCGTCGGCATCTTCACCTTCGTCCAGGCCTGGAACAACTTCCTGTGGCCGTTCGTGTCCATCACCGATCCGGCGCTGATGACGGTGCCGGTCGGGCTGGGCAGCGTCCAAAGCGCCTACGGCATCCTCTACGCCCAGCAGATGGCCGCCTCCGTCCTGGGCGCCCTGCCGCTCATCGTCGTCTTCCTGCTCTTCCAGCGCCAGGTGGTCCGCGGCGTGACCGACGCCGGGCTGAAGTGACCGCCGCACCCGACGACCGCGCAACCGCGCCGCGGGTCCGGCCGCAACGGCCGGCCCGCGGCCCCCGCCCGCCCTTCCGCACACCGCACCCAGGGGGAAGCAGCCCATGCTCCACGCGTCGATGACCGTCGACCCCGCATTCCGCGTCGCGCCCGTCCACCGCCGCACCTTCGGCTCCTTCGTCGAGCACATGGGCCGCTGCGTCTACACCGGCATCTACGAACCCGACCACCCCGCCGCCGACGCCGACGGCTTCCGCACCGATGTCGCCGAACTCGTGCGCGAACTCGGTGTGACCACCGTGCGCTATCCCGGAGGCAACTTCGTCTCCGGCTACCGCTGGGAGGACGGAACCGGGCCCAAGGACCGGCGGCCCGTGCGGCGCGAGCTGGCCTGGCACTCCACCGAGACCAACCGGTTCGGCCTGGACGAGTTCGCCGCCTGGACCCGCAAGCTCGGCATCGAGCCGATGATGGCCGTCAACCTGGGTACCCGCGGCCTGCAAGAGGCGATCGACCTCCTGGAGTACACCAACCATCCGGGCGGCACCGAGCTGTCCGATCGCCGCGTCTCCAACGGCAGCCCGCAGCCGCACGGCATCCGCATGTGGTGCCTGGGCAACGAGATGGACGGGCCCTGGCAGATCGGCCACAAGACCGCCCGCGAGTACGGCCGGCTCGCCGCCGAGACCGCGCGGGCCATGCGGATGAGCGACCCCCACCTGGAGCTGGTCGCCTGCGGCTCCTCGGGTCCGGAGATGCCCACCTTCGGCGCGTGGGAGGCCGAGGTGCTGGAGCAGACCTACGACCACGTCGACTACATCTCCCTGCACTCCTACTACGAGGAGCACGACGGCGACCTGGCGAGCTTCCTCGCCTCCGGGGCCGAGATGGACGCCTTCATCGAGTCCGTCGTCGCCACCGCCGACGCCGTGCGCGCCAAACTGGGTGCGAAGAAGCGCATCCAGCTCTCTTTCGACGAGTGGAACGTGTGGTACCGGATGCGCTTCGAGGCCCGGGAGCCCTCCACCGAGTGGCCGGTGGCACCGCGCGTCATCGAGGACCGGTACCACGTCGCCGACGCGGTGGTCTTCGGCAGCCTGCTCATCTCGCTGCTGCGGCACAGCGACCGGGTGACCGCGGCCAGCCTCGCCCAGCTCGTCAACGTCATCGCGCCGATCATGACCGAGCCCGGCGGCCCCGCCTGGCGCCAGACCACCTTCCACCCCTTCGCGCTCACCGCCGCCAACGCCGCCGGCACCGTGCTGCGCGTCGAACCGGAGAGCCCGGTGCGCGAGACCGCCCGCTACGGCGCGGTGCCCGTCGTCGACGCGGTCGCCACGCACGACGCAGAGGCGGGCGAGGCCGCGGTGTTCGTCGTCAACCGCGCCACCGACGAGCCCGTGACGCTGGACGCGGACCTGCGCGGACTGCGCGCCGAAGGCGTCTCCTCCTGCCTGACGCTGCACGACGACGACGTCTACGCGGCCAACACCCTGGAGCGGCCCGACCGAGTCGTGCCGCGCGAGAACACCGACGTCCGGTTGGAGGGCGGCCGCCTGCGCGCCGTCCTGCCGCCGGTCTCGTGGACGGTTCTCAAGCTCGCCCTCCCGCGCTCCTGAGCCGTCCGCCCCGCACCCCGCTCAGTCCCCGTATCCGAGCATTCCCTTCCTTGAGGAGCACATCATGAAGCGCACCCCCGCGGCCGTCCTCGCGGCGGCCCTGGCCGCCGTGATGGCGCTGGCGCTCACCGCCTGCGGCGGCGTCGGCGACGCCGCGAACCAGGGCGGTGAGAACGGCACCGTCGGCATCGCGATGCCCACCAAGTCCTCCGACCGCTGGGTCGCCGACGGCCGGAACATGGTCAAACTGTTCAAAGAGGCCGGCTACGGCACCGACCTGCAGTACGCCGAGGACGTGGTCGAGGACCAGGTCGCCCAGATCGAGAACATGATCACCCGCGGCGTGGACGCGCTGGTCATCGCCGCCATCGACGGCGAGGCGCTCACCGACGTGCTGCAGATGGCCGCCGACAGCGACATCCCCGTCATCGCCTACGACCGCCTCATCAACGGCAGCGAGCACGTGGACTACTACGCCACCTTCGACAACTTCCAGGTCGGCGTGCTGCAGGCCACCTACATCGAGAAGACGTTGAACCTGAAGGAGGAGGAAGGCCCCTTCACCATCGAGCTGTTCGGCGGCTCGCCCGACGACAACAACGCCTACTTCTTCTACGACGGCGCGATGTCGGTGCTGCAGCCCTACATCGACGAGGGCAAGCTCCAGGTCCGCAGCGGCCAGACCGAGATGGATCGGATCGCCACCATGCGCTGGAGCGGTGCCAAGGCCCAGTCGCGCATGGACAACCTGCTCAGCTCGCACTACTCCAGCGAGCAGCTCGACGCGGTCCTCTCGCCCTACGACGGCATCAGCATCGGTGTCCTCTCCTCGCTCAAGGCCGTGGGCTACGGCACCGAGGAGCGGCCACTGCCGGTCATCACCGGCCAGGACGCCGAGCTGGCATCGGTCAAGTCGATCATCGCCGGCGAGCAGACCCAGACCGTCTTCAAGGACACCCGCAAGCTCGCCGAGGTCGCGGTGGACATGACCGACGCGGTACTCAAGGGCGAGAAGCCCGAGGTCAACGACACCGAGAGCTACGACAACGGCAAGAAGGTGGTGCCCGCCTACCTGCTGGAGCCCGTCTCCGTCGACGAGGACAACTACCAGGAGGTGCTGATCGACAGCGGCTACTACAGCGAGTCCGAGCTGTCGTGAGGCGGTGCCCGAAATGAGCCACGAGCTGCTGCGCATGCGCGGCATCGGCAAGGAGTTCCCCGGCGTCGTCGCGCTGGACAACGTCGACCTGCGGGTCGAGCAGGGCGAGATCCACGCCCTGATGGGGGAGAACGGCGCCGGCAAGTCGACCCTGATGAAGGTCCTCAGCGGCGTCTACCCGTATGGCGACTACACCGGCGACATCCTCCTCGACGGCGAGGAGTGCACCTTCGGCGGCATCAGCGACAGCGAGCGGGCCGGGATCGCCATCATCCACCAGGAGTTGGCGCTCGTCCCGCAGCTGTCGGTGGCCGAGAACATCTATCTCGGCAACGAGCTGACGCGCGGCCCCGGCCTCATCGACTGGGGCCGCACGGCGGCCATGGCCCGCGAGGTGCTGCACCGCGTCGGTCTGGACGAGGACCCCACGCTGCCCGTCTCCGGCTTGAGCGTCGGCAGGCAGCAGCTCGTCGAGATCGCCAAGGCCCTGTCCAAGCGGGTGCGGCTGCTGATCCTGGACGAGCCCACCTCGGCGCTCAACGAGGCCGAGAGCGACAACCTGCTCCGACTGCTGCTGGAGCTCAAGGAGCAGGGCATCACCTCGATCCTCATCTCGCACAAGCTCGGCGAGGTCACCCGGGTCGCCGACACGGTGACGGTGCTGCGCGACGGCCGCACCATCGAGACGCTCTCGACGGCCTCGGGCCGAGTGGAGGAGGAGCGGATCATCCGCGGGATGGTCGGCCGCGACCTGGACGAGCGCTACCCCGAGCGCTCCGCCGACGTCGGCGAGGTGCGCTTCGAGGTGCGCGACTGGACGGTCGACCATCCCACCCAGATGGGCCGCCGGGTGGTCGACGGTGCCGGGCTGGAGATCCGCCGCGGCGAGATCGTCGGGCTGGCCGGGCTGATGGGAGCCGGGCGCACCGAGTTGGCGATGAGCGTGTTCGGCCGCTCCTACGGCCGCTACGTGCAGGGCTCCGTCCACAAGGACGGGGCGCCGCTGCGCGTGCGGGACGTGGGCGAGGCCATCGCATCCGGCATCGCCTATGTACCCGAGGACCGCAAGGAACTCGGGCTGATCCTGGAGGACGACATCCGGCGCAACCTGACCCTTGCCGGTCTGCGCCGGGTCAGCAGCCGCACGGTCATCGACCCGGCCCGCGAGGCGGTCGCCGCCGAGGAGATGCACGCCCGGATGCAGGTGAAGAGCAACGGGGTCTTCCAGACCACGGGCGAGCTCAGCGGCGGCAACCAGCAGAAGGTCGTGCTGGGCAAGTGGATGTTCGCCGAGCCCGACCTGCTGATCCTGGACGAACCCACCCGCGGCATCGACGTCGGCGCGAAGTACGAGATCTACCTGATCGTGCAGCGGCTGGCGGCCCAGGGCGCCTGCGTCCTGCTGATCTCCTCGGAACTTCCGGAACTGCTGGGGATGTGCGACCGCATCTACGCGATGTGCGAAGGGCGCATCACCGGAGAGGTGCCGCGGGACAGGGCCGACCAGGAATCCCTGATGAAGCTGATGACCACGACGAAGGCGTGACGGGCCATGCAATCGACACCCATCCTGCGCACCCTGGGCGACATGGTGCGCAACAACGCGCGGCAGTACGGCATGGTGATCGCGCTGGCGGTCATCGTCGTGCTGTTCCAGATCCTCACCGGCGGCCTGCTGCTGCAGCCGCTCAACATCACCAACATCATCATGCAGAACTCCTACGTGCTGATCCTGGCCGTAGGGATGATGCTGGTCATCATCACCGGGCACATCGACCTGTCGGTGGGCTCGGTGGTGGCGTTCACCGGCGCGGTCTCCACCGTGCTGATGACCAGCCTGGGGCTGCCGCCGCTGCTGGTGGTGCCCATGGCGCTGGCCATGGGCGGACTCATCGGCGCCTGGCAGGGATTCTGGATCGCCTACGTGCGCATCCCGGCGTTCATCGTCACCCTCGCCGGGATGCTGATCTTCCGCGGCCTGACCCTGGTCGTACTGGGCGGGCGCTCGATCGGCCCGCTCCCGCCGTCGGTGCGCATGTGGGCCAGCGGGTTCATCCCCGGATTCACCGAGGGGCCGCACGTGCTGACGCTCGCGCTGGGCTTGGCCGGTTCGGCGGCCCTGGTGTGGGTCCAGTGGCAGGTGCGCTCCCGCAGCCTGCACTACGGCCTGCCGACGGCTTCGGCGGCCATGACCGCGGCCAAGTCGGCGGCGACGGTGCTCGTGGTGATGCTGTTCGCCTACGCGCTGGCCGACTACAACGGCATCCCGATCGTAGGGCTGCTGCTGCTCGCGCTGATCGTGGGCTACTCCTTCCTGATGAAGTCGACCACCGCGGGGCGGCGCATCTACGCCGTGGGCGGCAGTGAGAAGGCCGCCCGGCTCTCCGGGGTCAAGACCAAGCGCACCACGTTCTGGGTCTTCGTCAACATGGGTGTGCTCTCGGCGCTGGCCGGCCTGGTCTTCACCGCGCGGCTCAACGCCGCCACCCCGGGTGCGGGCGAGATGTTCGAGCTGGACGCGATCGCGGCGGCCTTCATCGGCGGCGCGTCGGCGTCGGGCGGTGTGGGCACCGTCATCGGCGCGATCGTGGGCGCACTGGTGATGGGCGTGATGAACAACGGCATGTCCATCATCGGGCTCGGCGTGGACTGGCAGCAGACGATCAAGGGCCTGGTGCTGCTGGCCGCGGTCGCCTTCGACATCTACAACAAGCAGCGGGTCGGCTCGGGACGCGCGGGCGGGCGCACGGGCGCCCGCGCGCCGGACGGTCGGGTCCCCGCCGCCGCGTGCCGAGGAGGCCGAGCGTGAGGACGCCGAGGAGGCCGCGGCCGCCGGGGCGTCCGCGGCGCCCGGTGCCGAACGGGCCGCGCCGGCCGGCAGGACGACCGGCACCGCCGGCTCGGGCGCGTGACGCCGGTTGCGCGGCGCGCCGGGTGCGCGCCGCGCAACCGGCCCGTTGCCGGGCGCAGGCAGCGGTGCGCGGTTCTCGCGAACGGCCGGGCGGGTCGGTCGGGGGCGGCTCCCCGCCCGGATTCCACAGCGGCACCATCCGCCGTCGCCGGGTGTCGGCGGCACGAACTACGCTGGTTTACCGTGGCCGGCAGGATCAGAGACGAAGACGTCGCGCTCGTGCGCGAGCGCACCCCCATCGCCGACGTGGTGGGGGAGTACCTGCAGTTGCGCAGCGCGGGCGGCGGCTCGCTGAAGGGCCTGTGCCCCTTCCACGACGAGAAGTCCCCCTCGTTCAACGTCACTCCCGACCGCGGGCTCTACTACTGCTTCGGCTGCGGCGAGGGCGGCGACGTCATCCGCTTCATCCAGCAGATCGAGGGCCTCGGCTTCGTCGAGGCGGTCGAGTCCCTCGCCCAGCAGTCCGGCATCCGGCTGCGCTACGAGGCCGGAGGCGGCTACACCGCCCGCAACGACCAGGGGCAGCGCCAGCGGCTCATCGAGGCCCACCGCGAAGCCCAGCGCTTCTACGCCGAGCAGTTGCTCGCCCCGGCCGCGCAGGAGGGGCGGCGCTTCCTCACCGAGCGCGGGTTCGGCCGCGCCGACGCCGAGCACTTCGGAGTCGGCTACGCGCCCGGCGGGTGGGGGGCGCTCACCGGCCATCTGCGCGACAAGGGGTTCAGCGACCAGGAGATCATCACCGCCGGACTGGCCGGGCAGGGACGCCGCGGCGCCTACGACAAGTTCCGCAACCGGCTGGTGTGGCCGGTACGCGAGGTCACCGGCGAGGTCGTGGGTTTCGGCGCCCGCAAGCTCGACTCCGACGACGACGGACCCAAGTACCTCAACACCCCCGAGACCCCGATCTTCAAGAAGGGCCACCTGCTCTACGGGCTCGACCTGGCCAAACGCGAGATCTCGCGCGAACGCCGCGCCGTCGTCGTCGAGGGCTACACCGACGTCATGGCCTGCCACCTGGCGGGTGTGCCCACCGCCGTGGCCACCTGCGGCACCTCCTTCGGCGAGGACCACCTCAAGGTACTGCGCCGGATGCTGCTGGGCCGCTCCAACCAGGGCGGCGAGGTCGTGTTCACCTTCGACGGCGACGCCGCCGGGCGCAAAGCGGCCGTGCGCGCCTTCGCCGAGGAGCACGGGTTCGCCTCCGAGACGTTCGTGGCGGTCCAGCCCGACGGCCTCGATCCCTGCGATCTCCGCCTCCACAACGGCGACGCCGCGGTGCGCGACCTGGTCGCCGACCGCAAGCCGCTGTACGAGTTCATGGTCCGCACGGTCATCGAGCAGTACGACCTCGACACCGCCGAGGGCCGCATGGCCGGACTCGACGCCGCCGCCGAGATCGTGGCCGGCATCCGCAACGAGGGGGTGCGCAAGCTCTACGGAGTCAACCTGGACCACTGGCTGGGCATCATGGACGAATCGTTCGTGCAGCGGCGGGTGGCCCAGCACGTCTCGGCCCGCCGCAACCGCCCGGGCGAGGCACCGGCCCGGCGCCCCGCACCCCAGGCGCCGCCGGGTGCGGCGGCCGAGGCGCCCTACGACCTGCGCGACCCGTCGCTGCAGCGTGAGCGCCAGGCACTGAAGATCGCCGTGCAGTACCCGGCGCTGGCCGCCGAGTTCGACGAGCTGGATCCCGAGTCGTTCACCGTGCCTCAGCACCGCGCCGTCCACACGCTGATCAGCGGCCAGGGCGGTGTGGCCGCGGCCGGCGAGCCGCAGCAGTGGGCGGCGGGCCTGCGCGACGCCGCCCCCGACGAGGCCCAGCGCGCGTTCGTCACCCGCCTGGCGGTCGAGCCGATCGAGGTCTACGGAGAACTCGACGGGCATTACGCCCAGGAAATTCTAGGCACAATCAAGATTCATTCCATCAATCGCCAGGTGGCAAACCTGAAATCCCGGCTGGGTCGGCTGGACCCCTCCTCTCAAGCTGAGGAGTACCAGCGCGTCTTCACCGATCTGATGGCTGTTGAGCAGCAGAGACGCCTGATGCGCGAGCGCTCCGGCGGTGCCGCGTAGCACACAGGTGACAAAAATAGTCCTCACTATTCCGCCGTGCTATCGGGCAGACTGGAGACGTGGCTCTAACGGTGCTGCCCGGCGAAATGCCACCGATCACCCAGGTGGCGCAACTGGTCGCGGGCGCAGGCTCCGGGGAGATGGTGACGGTCGGCGACGTCGCCGCGGCCCTGGACCGCCTCGATGCCCCGCCCGAGTCGTTGGACCAGGTGGTGCGCGGCCTTGCGCAGCAGGGCGTCGACGTCGTCGACCCCGCCGCGGACGATCCCGCGCCCGCCGAACTCGTGCGCAAAGCACCCGCCAGCGACCTGGTGCGCATCTACCTGCGTGAGATCGGCCGCGTTCCGCTGCTCACGGCAGAAGAAGAAGTAGACCTGGCCAAGTCCATCGAAGCCGGCCTTTTCGCGGGGGAGAAGCTCCGCCGCTTCGGCCCCCTCGCGGACACCGACGACACGCTCGACCTCGAACTGATCGTCGACGAAGGCGAGCGCGCGAAGCACCGCCTGATCGAGTCGAACCTGCGTCTGGTGGTCTCCATCGCCAAGCGCTACCTCGGCCGCGGCCTGCTGCTGCTCGATCTGGTCCAAGAGGGCAACCTCGGCCTGATCCGGGCCGTAGAGAAGTTCGACTACACCAAGGGATTCAAATTCTCGACCTATGCCACCTGGTGGATCCGGCAGGCCATCACCCGGGCCATCGCCGACCAGGCGCGCACCATCCGCATCCCGGTGCACATGGTCGAGACCATCAACCGGCTGATGCGCGTGCAGCGCCAGCTGCACCAGGAATTGGGCCGCGAACCCACCCCCGCCGAGATCTCGCGCGAGCTCGGATTCGCCGACGCCCGGGTGCAGGAGATCCAGCGCATCGCCCAGGAGCCCGTCTCGCTGCATGCCCCCATCGGCGAGGAGGACTCCGACTTCGGCGACTTCATCGAGGACACCGACGCCGTCGTCCCTGCCGACGCGGCGGCGTTCACCCTGCTGCAGGACCAGCTGCTGGCCCTGCTCGCCGGCCTGACCGAGCGCGAGCAGCGCATCATCCAGCTGCGCTTCGGTCTGCGCGACGGCCACCCGCACACCCTGGAGGAGGTGGGGCACGAGTTCGGAGTCACCCGCGAGCGCATCCGCCAGATCGAAGCCAAGACCCTGGCCAAACTGCGCCACCCGTCCCTGGCCAAGACTTTGCGCGACTTCCTGTCCTAGGCCGTGTTCAAGGAATGCTCGTTCGGTCCGGCTCGCATGGGCGGCCGGGCCGTGCGGCTCGGATCCGTTACGCCGACTTGCCCGGACTTGGCCGGACTTGCCCCCGGTCGGGCAGCAGGCTGATTGCTGGGGAGCAGACCGGGGACGGTGGCGGGTCGGCGCCCGCGGTCGAGGGAGCGGGGACCGCCGGCGGCTGTGCGCGCCACCGGCGAGCCCCCGGCCCGGTGGGCGCAGGATCAGCCGCCGGGTACACCCCCCACGGGCCAGGGGTTGAGGTGGGTGAAGCCCTCCTGGAGCTGGTACGGGTAACAGGGATACGGCGCCGTCCGGGCGCTCGCGGCGTCGAGCCGCGCCGCCTGGTCGGCCGTGAGACTCCAGCCGACGGTGCCGAGGCGGTAGACGAGGCCCTGTGTCCGCCACGTGCCCCGCGGTCCCTCGCAGGGCCGGATGCGGCCGCCGCGCGCGCCGGCGTGTGCGGTTAGGTTGGCGGTGTGAAGGGCCAGGCGAGACCGGAGCGCGGGTGGCGGCGTAGTCGCGCTCCGCGCACGCGTACCGGTCGGGCGGTGCTCGGCGTCGCCGCGGCGGCGCTGGCCGCGGTGCTCGCCGCAGGGGCCGTGGCCGCCGTCGACGCAGTGAGGAGCGGGTCGAGCGCAGTGCACCGCATCGCCTACTTCGCCGACTGGAACCAGGCCGTGCGCGACTACCGGGTCTCAGACGTCGCCGACAGCGGCGCCGCGGCGCGGTTGACCCGGCTGATGTGGGCCTTCGGCGAGATCGACGCCGACGGCCGGTGCCACATCCCCGACGACAGCGCCTGGGAGCTGTACCAGCGGCGCTACTCGGCCGCGGAGAGCGTCGACGGCGCGGCCGACTCCTACGAGCAGCCGCTCGCCGGCGGCCTCCGCCAGCTGCGCGAGCTGCGCGAGCGCTACCCCGAGCTGGGCGCGAGCATCTCGCTGGGCGGCTGGAACACCTCCGTCCACTTCTCCACCGCGGTGCGCACCGAAGAGTCGCGCCGCGAGTTCGTGTCCTCGTGCCTGGACCTGTGGCTGCGCGGCGACCTGCCGGTACGCGACGGCGAGCCGCAGGGCGGGCCGGGCGTCGCCGCGGGCGTCTTCGACGGCATCGACCTCGACTGGGAGTGGCCCGGCGGCGACGGCCACCCGGACAACATCGAGCACCCCGCCGACCGCCGCAACTTCACGTTGCTCGTGCGGGAGTTCCGGCGCCAGCTCGACGAACTGGGGGACCAGACCGGACGGGAGTACACGCTCTCGGCGTCGCTGCCCGGCGACACGCAGCGGATGCGGGACGGCTACGAACCCGAGGTCTTCGAGCCGCTGGACTTCGCGACCGTGCAGGGATACGACCTCACCGGCCCCTGGAGCAGCGTGACCGGCCACCATTCCCAGCTCTACGCCCCCGAGGGCGCCGCTCCGGCGGTGGGCGTGCACAGCGTCGTACAGGGCTACCTCGAACACGGGCTGCCCGCGGAGAAGCTCGTCGTCGGCTTCCCCGGCTTCGGACGCGGCTGGCGCGGCGTCGGGCAGCAGACGTCGTTCGGCCGCCGGGCCGAGGCGGAGGCGCCGGCGTCGGGCGACTACGGCGAGCACGCCGCCTCCTACGCCGAACTGGAGCAGCGCGACGCCCGGCGCTACTTCGACCCGGTCAACGGCGCCTACTGGCTCGTCGACGGTGGCGAATGGTGGTCCTACGACACCCCCCGCGTCGTCGCCCGCAAGGGCGCCTACGCCCGCGAGCGCGGCCTTGGCGGCCTGATGCTGTGGAACCTGGACATGGACCCCGAGGGCGATCTGGTCCGCGCCATGGACACCGCCCTCGACGGGGACACGGCGGCGCCATGGGAATAGCTCGTCGACGGTGTTCTCTCAGCCGTCCCGGTGCTCGTCGACGAGTCCGCGGTCGGGGTGCCAGTGGCGGACGCGCAGCTTGTCGCCCTCCACCGACGTCACGGTCGCCTCGGTGAGCAGCACACGGAACAGGTGGAAGCCGCCGGGGTCGGCGCCCGGGTCGGCGAGCAGGGTGCGCGCCTCGCCGGCGTCGGTCACCTCCACCGCGACTCCGGCGACCTTCGCGTCGCCCGGGTCCATGGAGTCGTCACCGGGGTTGGCGTGCAGCGCCAGACGTCCGTCGCGGCGCAGGTCGTGTGCCTTGCGGGCGCCCGGCATCGAGCCGAGCAGCAGTTCGTCGCCCCGCAGATCCACCTCGGTGCCGCTGACGCGCGGGGAGCCGTCGCGGCGCAGCGTCGCCAGGACGTGGTGCTTCGCCGCGCCGAAGGCGGAGCGCACCTGCGCCGCGAAGCCCGGTTGTGCCGCGGCGAACTCTCCCCAGGACACGGCCGCCGCCGCGTCCGCCGAGTCGCTCGTCTTCGCCGATTCCTCCGGTGTAGTGTCCATACCGCGATTGTCACCGGGAAAACTGCCATCTTTCGTCAGGAATCGCCGCGGCGTTCAGGTTGTCACTCCCGGCACCGCGCGCCACGCTGGGATCATGCCCGAAACGACCTCCCCAGCGGACCTGCCCGACATCGACCTCGACGGCTTCCGGCGCGCCCTGCGCCGCGACGTCTCCGGGACGGTGGCCTTCGACTCCGGAGCACGGGCCCTCTACACCGCCGACGCCTCCAACTACCGGCACGTGCCCGTGGGCGTCGTACTTCCGCGGACCGTCGACGACGTCGTCGCCGCGGTCGCCGCATGCAACGCCTACGGGGTTCCGCTGACCAACCGCGGGGGCGGTACCAGCATCGCGGGCAATTCGATCGGGCAAGGGCTGGTCATCGACACCTCGCGCCACCTCACCGGCATCGAGGAGATCGACCCGCAGCGGCGCACCGCACGCGTGCAGCCCGGTGTCGTCCTCGACGACCTGAAGGCTGCGGCGGCGCCGCACGGGCTCACGTTCGGACCCGACCCCTCCACGCACAGCAGGTGCACCATCGGCGGGATGATCGGCAACAACTCCTGCGGCTCGCACTCGGTCGCCTGGGGCACGACGGCCGACAACGTCGACTCGCTGGACGTGCTGCTGCACGACGGCACCCGGATGACGGTCGGCGCCACCGGCCGCGACGAGCTCGACCGGCTCGCCACGCTGCCCACCCGCGAGGGCCAGGTCTACGCGGCGCTGCGCGAACTCGTGAACACCTACATGGGAGACCTGCGCACCGGCATGCCCCAGCTCTCGCGGCGCGTCTCCGGCTACTCGCTGGACCGGCTGCTGCCCGAGAACGGCGGCCACGTCGCCCGCGCGCTCACCGGTACAGAGGGCACCTGCGTGACCGTGCTCGGGGCGTCGGTCCGGCTGGTGGAGTCTCCGCCCTCCCGCATCCTGGTCGTGCTGGGCTACCCCGACGCCCCCGCCGCGGCCGACGCGGTGCCCGAGCTGCTGGCCCACAGCCCCCTCACCGTCGAGGGCCTCAACGAGCAGCTCGTCTCGCGGGTGCGGCGCCCGGGCGGCGGGCGCACCGAGCTGCCTTCCGGTGCCGCCTGGCTGATGGTCGAGGTCGGCGGCGCCGACGCCGCCGAGGCGGCCGAGCGCGGCAGGGCGATGCTGCGCGACCTCAAGGGCGCCGCTCGTCCCGTGGACGCCGCGGTCGTCACCGACCCCGCCCACGCCCGGGCCCTGTGGCGCATCCGCGAGGAGGGGTCGGGCCTGGCCACGCGGGCCCCCGACGGCACCGAGGCGTGGCCCGGTTGGGAGGACGCCGCGGTGCCTCCGGAGCGGCTGGGCTCCTACCTGCGCTCCTACGACCGCCTGATGGCCGACCACGGGTACCAGGGGGTTGTCTACGGCCACTTCGGCGAGGGGTGCCTGCACGTGCGAGTCGACTTCGGCCTCGCCGACCCCGACGGCCGCCGCCGGTTCCGCTCGTTCATGGAGGAGGCAGCCGACCTCGTCGCCGAGCACGGCGGATCGGTCTCCGGCGAGCACGGCGACGGGCAGGCGCGCTCGGAGCTGCTGCCGCGGATGTACAGCGACCGGGTGATGCGGGCGTTCGGCGAGTTCAAGTCGATCTGGGACCCGCGCAGCCGGATGAACCCGGGCGTCATCGTCGACCCGCTGCCGCTGGACGCCGACCTGCGCCAGGCCGCCCTGCCGGCGGCACCGCTCACCGTCCTGGACTATCCCGAGGACCAGGGCGACTTCGCGCGGGCGATGCGCCGCTGCGTGGGCGTGGGCAAGTGCAGGCGGCACGAGGGACCGGGCGTGATGTGCCCGAGCTACATGGTGACCCGGGAGGAGAAGGACTCCACCCGCGGGCGCGCCCGCATGCTGTTCGAGATGCTCAACGGCGAGGTCATCACCGACGGCTGGGCCTCGGAGGAGGTGCGCGACAGCCTCGACCTGTGCCTGTCCTGCAAGGGCTGCCGCAGCGACTGCCCGGTCAACGTGGACATGGCCGCCTACAAGGCCGAGTTCCTGCATCACCACTACCGGGGGCGCGTCCGTCCGGCGTCGCACTACTCGATGGGCTGGCTGCCGGTGTGGGCGCGACTGGCGGCACTTGCGCCCGCGGAGGCCAACCGGGCGGGCGGCGCGCGCCTTCTCGGCGACGCCGTGAAACGGGTGGGCGGCATCGCCCGGCAGCGCGGCATCCCCGAGTTCGCGCACACGACGTTCACCCGGTGGTTCCGCCGGCGCGCCAAGCGCAAGCAGGGCGGGCCGCAGGCGCAGCGCGGCCTGCGCGGGCTGCTCGGCGGCGCACTGCGGCGGCGCCCGGCGGCCGCGGAGCAGGACACCGACACCGACACTGCCCGGGCCGGGGCGGCCGCGGGCACCTCGGGGGAGCGGGGCACCGTCGTGCTCTGGCCCGACACCTTCGGCAACTACCTGGAGCCGCAGATCCCCGCGGCGGCCGTGCGGGTACTGGAGGCCGCCGGTTTCAGGGTGGTGCTGCCCGAGGGGCAGGTCTGCTGCGGCCTGACGTGGGTCTCCACCGGGCAGCTCGGCGTCGCGCGCGAGGTCATGCGCCGCGCGCTGCGGGCGCTCGCCCCGCACGTGGAGGCGGGTGTGCCGATCGTCGGCTTGGAACCCAGTTGCACCGCGGCGCTGCGTTCGGACCTGGTGGAGCTGCTGCCGGGGCGGGCCAGTGAGCGGGTGGCGGAGTCGGTGTACACCCTGGCGGAGTTCCTCAACACCCACGCCCCCGACTGGGAGCCGCCGCGCGTGGACGCCCGCGCCATCAGCCAGGTGCACTGCCACCAGCACGCGGTCATCGGCTTCGACGCCGACCGCAAGCTGATGGAGCGCGCCGGTATCGACGGCGACGTACTGGAGTCGGGCTGCTGCGGCCTGGCGGGCAACTTCGGTTTCGAGGCCGAGCACTACGAGGTGTCCAAGGCGGTCGGCGAGCGCGTCCTCCTACCGGCGGTCCGCGAGGCCGACCCGCGGACGCTGGTGCTGGCGGACGGCTTCAGCTGCCGCACCCAGATCGACCAGGAGGCGGGGCGCCCGGCCGTGCACCTGGCGGAGGTCCTGGCGCGCGGATTGGCCGAGGAGGAGGCGAAGGGAGCCGGAGAGCCCGCGGATCGGACGCGTCCACGCCGCTAGGGCTTCAGCCGTCGCGGGAGGTGCGGCCGCCGCCCGCCGGGCTCATACCCCCATCTGCTCGCGCAGAGCGGCGAGCGCGGGCCCGGCGCGCTCCGCGACGCGGGGGTCCTGCGGATCGACGCCGTCGTCGACGTGCACCTGCCAGGAGATCTCCGACCCGCCGGGGGGCCGCCGGGCCACCAGCCGGAAGCCGCGGCCCTCGTCGGGTCCCTCCAAGGGGATGTGGCGGGTGACGACGATGGTCGCGGTCACCCGCTCGTAGACGACCTCCGCGAGCCGCCCGGGCTCGTCGACGCGGAACACGCGGCGGCCGTGCCCCTCCTCGGTGAAGGTGAAGCCCTCCTCGGTCCACCGCGCGCGGTCGATGTGCTCCCACGGCACCACATGGCCGTCGGGCAGGTGCAGCGCGCGATCGGTGGCCACCAGCGCGTCGTCGCCTCCCCCGGTACGGGCGAGGACGCGTTCACCGCGCCGGAGGGCGAGGCGGGAGCGCAGGCCCTCGGGCAACCCGGCGGTGCGGCGCAGCGGGCGCACGGCTCTCAGCGCGCCCCTCCGGGCCCGCGGGACCCCGTATCGGGATCGGTCCCGTTCAGCCCGCTCCCGCGCCCGCGGCGGCCGTCGGGGCTCATCCCGTGCAGCTCCGCGGCCTCCTCCTCGGTCGGCCGCGCGAGGAAGTCCTTCAGCGAGGAGACGGGCATCCGCTCGGCGACCCTGCCGTAGACGGCCTTGGAGGCCCCGCTCACCTGAGCACCCACCACCCCGGCGGTCTCCTGCACCGCCGGGCTCTCGGCGATGCGCCGCGCCGTGCGCACGATCTGCTCGTAGCGCTGCTTGCCGGCCTTGGCTCCCAGCACGTATCCCACAGCGAGGCCGGCGACGAACGTGATCCGGTAGCGCATAGGTCCCTCTCCCGTCGGCGGTGCTGCCCACAATGACGTTACCCCGTGGCCGCCGGGAAATCCTGTCACGAGCACACCCGCGTATGCGCTAGTCTATTCGTGTCGCCGCAAGAGGAAGCTCCCTCCACCGCAGGCGGCAGGGTCCCATCCCGCGTAGCTCAATCGGCAGAGCAGCCGGCTGTTAACCGGCAGGTTACTGGTTCGAATCCAGTCGCGGGAGCTTCTTCAGCCAGGTCCGTAGGGCCTGGCTTTTCTCATGCCTGGTGTACCCCAGCGGCGCCTCCAACCGGCTCCGATACGCCAGGCTCAAAGAGGTGTTAGGCGTGTATGGGTTAGTATCGGTACATGTCGATGCAGCGAACCAATGTCTACGCGGATCCCGAGGATCTGGCCCTGATCAAGGAGGCCGCGCGGCGCCGCGGTGTCGCGGAGGCGGAGATCATTCGCGAGGGCCTGCATCTCGCCGCCATGGCGAATCGGGTCTGGGACGACCCCCTCGACTGGCCGAGCTTCGGAGGCAGCGGTGAGGCCGTGACCCGCGACGAGATCACCGAGACCATCGCCGAGGGGCGCCGTGGCGCATGATCGTCATCGCCGACACCTCGGGAATCATCGCCGCTTCCGACCGCAACGCGCCTGAGGCGGCAGCCTGCCGGTCTGTGTTGGAGAAGGCCGGTACGGTGATCGTTTCCGGGATGGTCCTGGCCGAACTGGACCACATGGCCAAGGCCCGGTTCGGCTCCGAAGCGCGGAGCCGATTGCTGGACCACCTTCTCGCCCAGGTGCATCGCATGCGCTTCCGGATCGCGGAGACGAGCATCGACGTCATCGATACCGCGCGAGCCGTGCAGCGGCGCTACGCGGCCCTGGATCTGGGTCTCGCCGACGGCGTCAACGTCGCCCTGGCCGCCGAGTACCGGACCGACGCGCTGTTGAGCCTCGACCGGCGCGATTTTCGAACCGTGCGCCCGCTCACCCCGCATCAGACGTTCCGCCTGCTTCCGGACGATCTCGCCTGAATCAGCGGCGCGGACTCATCGCTCCGTGCGGCGGGAGTCGTCGGTCAGGCGGCGCAGCAGGATCTCGGCGGGGCCGCGGTGGTTGAGGCGGCGCATGGCGTCGGCCAGGGGGATGGAGAGCAGCCAGGTGCCGGCCGCGACGGCTACTGCGGCGGCGAGGCCGAGGTCGTTCTCCAGGTCCAGGCCGTAGGGGTAGAACAGCGCGACGAAGACCGCCGACTGGAACAGGTAGAAGGTCAGGGAGCGCCGGCCCAGGGACTCGACGGCGGTGGTGAGCGGGCCGCGGCGGCGGGATGCGTAGACGGCGATCAGGGCGACGACGGCCGTCATGCCGATGCCGCCGCAGAAACCGGCGACCGGCTGGGCGAGGGAGGCCGCCCACAGCCCCGCGGTGGACGGAGCGGTCCACAGGCCCGCCTGGATGAGCGCTGCGGGCAGGCTGCCGAGCAGGGAGACCGCGGTGCCGGCGACGGCGGTGCGCACGAGTAGGCGGCGGTGGCGGGAGGGAGCCTCCAGGATGGTGCGGCGCGCCGCCCAGATGCCCAGAAGGGCGGCGGGCAGCAGCGCGAGGGTGGCGAAGAACAGGCCGTAGGGCCAGCCCTGCACGCGGGCCAGCAGCAGATCGGCGAAATCGCGCGTCCCGGCGGTGACGCTGCCCGCCTCGTAGGAGGTCAGGCCCCGCGACATCGTGAACCACAGCGCGAACCCCATGGACGCCACCGACGGCACGGCGCTGACCGCCGCGCTCCACAGCAGGGTCGCGTCCTTGGTGCGCAGCAGGCCGGCCACGAGCAGCGCCGTCAGCCCGTACGGCGCGAGGATGTCGAGCGGCACCAGCAGCAGGACGTGCGCGAGCCCGATGGCCATCAGCCACCGGCCGCGGCGGCGCAGCAGCTTTCGGGCGCCCGGCCAGTCGCCGTGCGGCATCCGCCGGTTCATCAGCTGCACCAGCGCGTAGCCGAACAGGAACGCGAACATCGGCCGCGCGTGGTTGCTGACCAGCAGCATGTGCAGGAAGTGGATGGCGTCGTCGATCGCGGACGGTCGGTCCTCGACGGCGGTGACGAACAGCGGGCCGTGCGCGAGCGCGATGGGCAGCAGCATCGCCCCCCGTGCCAGGTCGGGCGCCAGGGCCCGCGGCGGGCGCTGGGACATGCCGTCTCCCCGATCGGCCGACTGCCGGGTGGATGTGTTCACGACCGGGCTCCTCGGGTCTTGCGTGTGCGGCTTCGGCGACCCCGCCTACAAGATACATCATGTATTTCGTGTATATCGGATGAGACTCTTCGCGAGTGCGGCCGGTGTCGGCCGAGCCTGCTTCAATGGGTCGGGAACCGACGGGGGAGGGGCCCTATGGCGAAGACGAGTGCGGGGCTGCTGCTCTACCGGCACGGGGCAGCGGGCTCGGTCGAGGTGCTCATCGGGCACATGGGCGGGCCCTTCTGGGCGAAGAAGGACGAGCGCGGCTGGTCGGTGCCCAAGGGCGAGTACTCCGCCGAGGAGGACCCGCTGGCCGCCGCCCGGCGCGAGTTCGCCGAGGAGCTCGGCCGCCCGGCGCCCGCGGGGGACCCCTTCGCGCTGGGCGAGGTGCGCCAGTCCGGCGGCAAGACGATCACCTGCTTCGCGCTGGAAGGCGACTTCGACACCTCCCGGATCGACGGCAACACCTTCGAGTTGGAGTGGCCGCCGAGGTCGGGGCGCGTGCGGGAGTTCCCCGAGATCGACCGCGCGGCGTGGTTCGACCTGGACACGGCGCGGACGAAGCTCGTCAAGGGGCAGGTGCGGCTCGTCGACCTGCTGGCGCGGGAACTCGGCGTGCAGGAGGACGTCGGCGCCGGCAGCTGAATGCGCCGTCCTCCGGGGCGGAGGGACGCTGCTCGTGCGGGCGCTCGCGCAGACGCAGTTGTCCGCGTGCGGCCCTCCGCCGGTATGGCGAAGCCCCGCCCGCCCGGCGGGTTCGCGGCGGTATCGGCGGGCACGGGCGCGCCGGCGCCCTTCCCGCCGGCAGCGCGCCGGGCCGGCTCGGTGGCGGGATCGGCGACCCGGCCGTGCCCCTGAGCGCGTGGCCGGGGGCACGGCCGAGGAGTCGTGGTGCGGCCCCGGTGACTCGGGCGCCTTGTCGCAGGGACGGTGGGGGCGAGCCCGCCGGGACACCGGCCACGGGGCGCGGCCGCGCAGGGGCGCGGCGGCCGGACCGCTGGGGGAGGCGAGAGGGCCGGGTCAGGGCTTGACGGCGACTCCGCCGACGATGATGTTCTCGTTGCGCGGCGGCATCGTGTAGGAGCCGGCGGACTTGGCGTCCGGGGGCAGCGGCCGCCACTTGTTCAGCGCCACCAGGCCGGGTTCGACGAGCGGCCAGTCACCGAAATAGGCCCGGATCTGGTCGGGAGTGCGCCACATTCCGGTCTTCAGCCGCTCCAAGAACGCCGTCTGCAGACGCTCGGCGCGCCGGGCGTCCTCCGGGAGCTCGGCCGGGTCGGGCTCGCAGAAGTGGCTGACCACCAGGGAACTGCCGGGTGCCAGCACCTCGCGCAGCAGGCGGGCGATTCCGTCGGGGTCCTCGTCGTCGGCGAGATGGTGCAGGATGCCGCCGAGCATCAGCCCGAGAGGGCGTGAGAGATCGATCAGCCCGGTGTTCTCGGCCTCCTGCAGCACCTCCTGCGGCCGGGTCAGGTCGTTGCAGAGCACCACGGTCGTGTTGTTGTCCGCCAGCAGGGCCCGCGCATGCGCCAGCACGATCGCGTCGTTGTCGACGTAGACGACGCGTGCCCGCGGGTTCGACTCGTGGGCGACCTCGTGGACGTTGCCGTCCGAGGGGAGCCCCGAACCGATGTCGAGGAACTGGTCGATCCCCCGTTCGGCGGCCAGGTACCGGGTGGAGCGCTGGACGAACGCGCGGTTGCCCATGGCCAGGTCGGTGACGCCGGGAACGACCGATTCGGCGTAATTGGCCATGTCCCGGTCGACTTCGAAATGGTCCTTGCCGCCCAGGTAATACGAGTACACCCGGGCGATACTCGCTTTCTCCGTGTTGATCTCGGGAACGACGGGGCTGTAGGCGTCGCCGGCGCGCTTCATGAACTCCGGGGACTCGAAACCAGGCATCGCCATCCTTTTCAGGGGGGAAGTCGGCCGATGGTTTTCGGAGTCTATGCCCGCGAAGTGGTACCGGTCACCACTTCATGCATTCCGGGGGTCGGTGATCGGACCGAATCACGGATCTCCCCGACGCCCATACGCGAGGCTCCGGGCGCGGGCGCACCCTGTCGGGCGGAGTGGCGGCTCCGGGTGGCCCGGCCCCTACGCACCGGTGCCCCCGGTCCGGAGTCGACGCCGCCGGGCCGGACCCGCCGCATCAGCCCACGGCGCGTCCCGCGTAATCGGGCGGCTCCTCCACGGCCGAGCGCAGCCGCTCGGCGACGGCCTCGGGAAAAGGCGCCGTGCGCTGCTCGTGCTGGTCGACGTGCAGCGCCATCAGTTCCTCGGTCGCGCGCAGTTCCCCATCCAGCCGCATCTCGTGGCACAGGCGCACCTTCTTCGCGCCCGCCGCCACCACGCGGGTGCGGATCTCCACCTCGCCGCCCTCGGGCACTTCGCGCAGGTAGCGCACGTGGGCCTCGACCGTGTACAGCGAGTTTCCGGTGCTCTCCCGGTACCCGGGCCCCAACCCGACGCGCTCCATCAGGGCGTCCGTGGCGAATCCGAAGAGCAGGACGTAGTACGCCTCGCTGAGGTGGCCGTTGTAGTCGATCCACTCCGGCAGCACCTCTCGGCGCAGCACGGCGGCACTCGCCCGCCCGGCGGAGCCCGGGTCGGCGGGCGTCCCGGCGCTCACCGGCCGGCCTTCGCGGCCTCGCCGGCCTCCTCGGCGTCGACCTCGGCCAGCGCGCGCATGACGGCGATCAGCCGCCGGTCGCGCTGGGCGATCAATTCGGCGGTGGAGCGTCCCGCGACGACCTCGTCGGTTTCCCGCACCATCGCGTCGCGCAGCTCGCCGGTCAGTTCCGGGGATTCAAGGCGAGTCCACGGAGATTTTAGGGACGGACCGAAATGGTCGAGCATATGTGCCATGCCCCCTTCGCCCCCGGCCATGTGGAATGTCAGGCAGGGACCGAAGAACGCCCAGCGCAATCCCGGGCCGGCGGTCATCGCCAGGTCGATCTGCTCCACGGTCGCCTCGCCCTTGTCGACCATGTGCAGCGCCTCGCGCCAGGCCGCCTCCTGGATCCGGTTCCCGATGAAGCCGGGGAGTTCCCGGTCCATGGCGATCACGGACTTGCCGGCGGCGCGGTAGAAGTCCGCGGCCCACTCCACCGCCCACGCCGCGGTGGCCTCGCCGCCGACGACCTCGACCAGCGGCACGAGGTAGGGCGGGTTGAACGGGTGGCCGACCACCAGGCGCTCCGGCAGCTCGGCCTTGACCTGCATCTCGCTCATGGAGTAGCCGGAGGTCGAGGAGCCGATGACGACGTGGCCGGGTGCGGCGGCGTCGATCTCGGCGAGCAGGCCGATCTTCACGTCCAGCCGCTCGGGCGCGCTCTCCTGGACGAAGTCGGCCTCGGCGACCGCCTCGGCGAGCGTGGCGGCCACGCTCAGGTTCTCGGTGGAGGCGCCGTCGGCCAGGCCGAGACCCGTCAGCGCGGGCCAGGCCGCGGCCACCAGTTGGCGCAGCCGGGACTCGGCGTCGGGCGCCGGGTCCCAGGCCACGACCCGGTAGCCGCGCGCCAGGAAGTGGGCGACCCAGCCGCCGCCGATGACGCCGGCGCCCACGCACGCCACCGTGCGCACGGCGTCGGGGTCGACCGCGGCGCCGGGACGCGGCACCCCCCGTTCGGATGAGGGGATGCCGTCGGCGGGGTCCTGCGGGCGCGCGGGGCCGGGTGCGGACGGGGCGGTGGCGTCGGGGCCGGTGTTTTCGGGAAGCACAGAAGTCCTTCGTCGTCTGCGGTGGTCAGGTGCTGTGGCGCGGCCGGTGCGGCGCGGTCAGCCGGCGCTGCGCAGCTTGAGCTTGGCGCGGGCCTCGTCGGGCGTGCACACGCGCGCGCCCAGCGACTCGATGATGCCGGCGGCCTTCTCCACCAGTTGGGCGTTGGTGGCCTTGACCCCGCGACTGAGGTAGAGGTTGTCCTCCAGCCCCACGCGGGCGTGCCCGCCCAGCAGGATGGACTGCGCGACCCAGGGCATCTGCATCCGGCCGATCGCGAAGCTGGCCCACTGCGCGCCCTCGGGCAGCAGGTGCACCATCGACTGCAGCACGCCCGGGTCGGCCGGGGCGCCGTAGGGGATGCCCGTGCACAGCTGGAACATGGACGGGTCGTCGATGAGCCCTTCGGCGTACATGCGCTTGGCGAACCACAGCTGCCCGGTGTCGAAGATCTCCAGTTCGGGCCGTACGCCCGACTCCTGGATGCGCTTGGCACCGGCGCGCAGCATTTCGGGGGTGGAGACGTAGACCAGGCTGCCGTCGCCGAAGTTCACGCTGCCGCAGTCGAGGGTGCAGATGTCGGGGAGCAGCTCCTCGACGTGGGGGAGCCGGTCGAGGCCGTTGACCAGGTCGGTGCCCTCGTCGAAGGCCATCGGGTCGTCCTGGCCGATGACCAGGTCGCCGCCCATACCCGCGGTGAGGTTGATGACGACGTCGGTGCCGGTCTCCTTGATGCGCTCGACGACTTCCCGGTAGAGGGCGTTGTCGCGCGAGGGCGCCCCGGTCTTGGGGTCGCGCACGTGGATGTGCACGGCGCTGGCGCCGGCGTCCGCGGCGGCCACCGCCGACGCGGCGATCTCCTTCGGGCTCACCGGCACGTGCTCGCTCTTGCCGACCGTGTCCCCGGCGCCGGTGAGCGCCGCGGTGAGGATGACGTCGGTGTTCATGGTCTCGTTCACTGTCGGGTGACTCCTTCGATGCGGGTGGCGACGAACTCGCGCAGGATCTCGCGCATCTGCTGCACGCTGCGCCCCGGACGGCGGGTCAGCACCGGGATGGCCAGGCCGTCGATCAGCGCGGTGAGGTGCATGGCCATGGCCTCGGGGTCGCAGTCGCCGCGGAAGACGCCCTCGGCGATGCCGTCGCGCAGGGTCTGGGCGATGGTGTCGTGCCAGCGCTGGTAGTAGCCGGCGTGCAGCTCGCGCAGGTGCGGGTGGAGCGTCGACTCCGTCCAGACCTGCATCCAGATCGACCACTCCAGGGTGAGGTGGCCGGGGTAGGGGAGCTGCAGTTCGATGAGGCGGTGCAGCCGCTCGCGCGCTTCGGGGATGCTGTGCAGTACCGCCACCTGCCGGTCGAACGCCTGCTTGGAGGAGCTGCGCAGCGCCTCGTCGAGCAGGTCGCTCAGGGTGGGGAAGTGGTAATGGATGGTGGCGCTGGAGGTGCCGCAGGCACGCGCGATGTCGGCGGTGCGCACCGCGTGGTAGCCGTGCTCGGCGATGAGCTGCCAGGCGGCCTCGATGATCTGGCGCCGCCGGTCGCCCGATCCGGAGCGGGGCGCCGGTACGGACGCCCCGTCGGCGGAGCGGCGGTGAGCGGCGTCGGGCGGCGTGTGGCGGCCCGGCGGGATGGCGACGACGGTCGCCGCGTCGTCGCGGCCGTTGAGCAGCCAGTTGACGGTGACGTCGGCGGCGTCGGCGATCCGGATCAGCTCCTCGGCGGAGAAGCGCCGGGTGCCTTTCAGCGACTTGGAGAGCTTGGACGGCTCCAAACGCACGGTGTCGGCGAACTCGCGCTGGGAGCGGCCCGAGCGCAGGATGAGTTCGCGAACCCGCTGCCGCAGGCCCTCCAGGGGGTCGGGACCCTCGTCCACGTCGATAGTGTCGCTCACGAATGGCGACCGTAGCAGGGAACTAGCGAAAATCGCAACGCCGCACCCCTTGGGACGTGCGACGGTGCGAGGTTGACTGACTCGATGTTCAGTTCAGCTTCGAGTTTGTTGCGATTCCGTGCCGCCCGCCGCGCCGCCGTCGCGAAGCGGCGCGGGCGGCGGCGCCGGACTTGACTTCGGCCGCCGTACTCCCGCCCGCCGCAGCGGCACGGCGGGGGGATCGGCTGCACCCGGCAGACGGGCGGGCGCCTCAGACCTCGGGCAGCCCCGTGTAGTTCTCGGCCAGCTGCGCGGCGGCCGGCCGGCAGGCGGCGATGTGGTCCAGGTAGGACAGCTGGAGCCGGCGGTCGAACGGCGTGCCATCGGGATCGATGTGCAGCAGCGAGGTCATCCAGTAGGAGAAGTGCTCGGCCCGCCACACCCGGCGCAGCGCGGTGTCGGAGTAGGTGTCCAGGGCGGCGGTGGCTCCGCTCTCCTGCCAGGCGCGCAGGCCCTCGGCCAGCAGCATGACGTCGCGCATCGCCAGGTTCAGCCCCTTGGCGCCGGTGGGCGGCACGATGTGCGCCGCGTCGCCGGCCAGGAACAGCCGGCCGTGGCGCATCGGCTCGGCGACGAAGCTGCGCATCGGGGTGAGGCTCTTGTCGGTGATCGGGCCGGTCTCCAGCTTCCAGCCGCCTTCGCGCAGCTCGAAGCGGGTCGCCAGCTCCGACCAGATGCGGTCGTCGGACCAGTCGGCGGGGTCGGTGTCGGCGGGCACCTGCAGATAGAGGCGGCTGACCGACTCCGAGCGCATGCTGTGCAGGGCGAAACCGCGCTCGTGGCGGGCGTAGATCAGCTCGTCGCAGGAGGGCGGCACGTCGGCCAGAATGCCCAACCAGCCGAAGGGATAGGTCTTGTCATAGGTCCGCACGACCTCCTCGGGCAGGCTGGTGCGCCCGATGCCGTGGAAGCCGTCGCAGGCCACCACGTAGTCGCACTCCAGTACCTCGTCGACGCCCTCGGCGGTGGTGAACCGGACGCGCGGCCGCTCGGTCTCGATGTCCTCGATCGCCGTCGCCTCGGCCTCGAAGAAGATCCGCCCGCCGTCGGCGACGCGTCGGGCGATCAGGTCCTTGACGATCTCGGTCTGCGCCCAGATCATCACGTGGCGTCCGGTCAGCTCGGGAAAGTCGATGCGGTGGCCGCGCCCGTCGAAGCGCAGTTCGATGCCGTCGTGGCGGAAGCCCTCGCGCTCCATGCGCTCGCCCAGCCCCGACTCGCGCAGCGCCTCGGCGACGCCGTGTTCGACGACGCCCGCCCGCTGGCGGCGCTCGCAGTACGCGCGGTCGCGGCGCTCCAGCACCACCGACTCCACGCCGTGCTGGTGGAGCAGATGCGACAGGAACAGTCCGGCGGGTCCGGCTCCGATGATTCCGACTGTGGTGCGCATGATCGGGTCCGCGGCGCCGCGGCGTTCCCGGCCCGGCGGACGGGGGCGCTGCGCCGCTTGCCTCCCTTCAGGAGAAAGCTGCTGGTAGGGCTGTGCTCAGGGCCGGAGGCCGGTGTGGCGCCGGCTCTGGCCGGACGGGGCCGTGAAGCCGCCCCGCCTCGACAGGATCGATCCGGATCGGCTCGGCGCCGCCTGGGGTCCGTTGTGCCGTCTTGACACCGGGCGGGTGGCGGGTGTCCTCGACCGAAAAGCAGCGGCGACGGCGGGTGGTCCCTCGCGCCAACGCCGACGCCATCCCGCTCCTTGGGGCGGGGCGGCGCGCGGCGGCCCGGCCCGCCCCGTCCGTATCCAATGCGCGGAGATCACCACGTCGAAGGCGAATTCTTGGTTGTTTCCGCGCATTGGATGACGCGAATCCATCGACGCCACACTCAACGAAGTACCTAGCGTCCGGCCTCGGCGTCGACCTCGTCCAGCACCCGCTGGGCGATGCCGAAGGCCTTGTTGGCGGAGGGGACCCCGCAGTAGATCGCCGCCTGCAGGAACACCTCGGCGATCTCGTCGCGGTCGAGCCCGTTGCGCTGCGCGGCGCGCACGTGCATGCCCAGTTCGTCCCAGTGGCCCTGGGCCGTCAGCGCGGTCAGCACCATGCAGCTGCGCGTACGGCGGTCGAGGCCCCCGCGCGTCCAGACCTCGCCCCAGGCGTAGCGGGTGATCAGGTCCTGGAAGGGTTCGGTGAACGCGGTCTTGGCGGCCTCGGCGCGGTCGACGTGGGCGTCGCCCAGAACCTCGCGCCGCACCGCCATTCCGGCGTCCCGGCGTGCGTCGTCGTCGCCCGCGGGCGTCTCGTTCGTAGTCATCTGCTCTCTTTCGATGCGGGCCGGGCGCCGCCGGTCGGGGCGGCGCCGCCGAAGTGCGTCCGCAGCAGGCCGTCGACCTCCTCGGCCCGCTCCCAGCTGGCCAGGTGCGCCCCGCCGTCCAATACGTGCAGGCGGGCGTCGGGCACCGCGGCCGCGATCCGCTCGGCGTCCGCGGGCGGGGTGGCGGGGTCCTCGCCGCCGGCGACGACCAGAGTCGGGGCGGTGATCCGCGCGAGATCGGGGCGCAGGTCCATGTGTTCGATGGCGGTGCAGCAGCCGGCGTAGCCCTCGGCGGAGACGCCGGCGACCATCCGGCGCATCATCGCGACGACCTCGGGCTCGCGTTCGGCGTAGCCGGGAGTGAACCAGCGCTCCACCACGCCGTCGGCGACGGCGCCGACACCCTGCTCGCGCACCGTCTGCGCGCGCTGCCGCCATGCCTCGGGCGGCATCTTGGGAGCCGTGCACAGCAGCGCCAGCCGGTCGATGCGCTCGGGGGCGTGCGCGGCCAGCCACATGCCCGTCATCCCGCCCAGGGACAGTCCGGCGAAGTGGGCGCGCTCGGCGCCGAGGCGGTCCAGCAGCCGCAGCACGTCGCCGCCCAGGTCGGCCAGGCTGTAGGGGCCGGGGGGTACGGGCGAGCGGCCGTGGCCGCGGATGTCGTAGCGCACGATGCGGAAGCGGTCGGACAGCGCTTCGACCTGCGGCCGCCACATCTCAAGAGTGCTGCCCAGCGACCCCGACAGCACCAGCAACGGCGCCTGTGGCGGCCCCTCGGCGACGTGGTGCACCTCGACGCTCAACGTCTCCTCCATCCTCTCTGCGCGGTCGCGGCCGCCCGGCACCGCGGCCGGGCCGGCGGCGTCGGCCTTCCGGGCGACGGGGGCGCGGCCGGTGTCACCGCCGCTCCCCGGTGCTCGGCCCGGTGCCGCCGGGTTCGGGTCGCGGACGCCGGGTGCGGGCCGCCAGCGCGCGGTCCACCAGCACCCCGGTGGAGCCCAGGTAGCCCGCCGGGTCCAGGAGTTCGTCGATCCGGGCGCGGCTGCGGCGCCCGGCCAGGTGCTCGGCGAGCACCTCGCCCAGCGCGCGGCCGCTGTCGGCCGCCTCCGCGCAGGCGTCGCGCACCCGCTCGTGCGCCTGGGAGCGCCCCAGCTCGCCGGCGAGGTCGGTGGTGACGCGTTCGGCCATGGGGAATCCGCCGGAGGCCGCCAGATTGGCGCGCATGGCCTCCGGCCGCACCTCCAGCCGCTCCAGCGAGGTGCACAGCCACGCCGCGGCCGATCCCGCGGCGTCGAGCAGCCGCGTCAGCGCCGGCCACTCGGCGTGCCAGGGGCCCGCCGCCCGCTGGTGCTGCTGGGCCTGGGCGGCGAACAGCGTCGAGACCAGTCCCGGCGCCTGCTCGGCGCAGGCGACGGCGGAGACGGCGGCGATCGGGTTGCGCTTGTGCGGCAGCGTCGAGGAGCCGCCGACGCCGGCTCCGCCGGCTTCCACGACCTCGCCCACCTCGGTCTGGGCCAGCAGCACGATGTCGCCGGCGGTCTTGCCCACCGCGCCGCACACCCGGCCAAGGCCCCCGGCGATGTCGGCGATCCGGCCGCGTTCGGTGTGCCAGGGCAGGGCGGGCTCGGCCAGTCCGGCCTCCTCCGCGAACGCCGCGACCACCGCCGGGCCGTGCTCACCCAGCGAGGCGAGCGTGCCCGCCGCGCCGCCCAGCTGTGCGGCCGCCCGCTGCGTGAGCACCTCGGTCAGCCGGTGCGCCGCGGTGTCCAGCCCCTCCAGCCAGCCGGCCGCCGCGGCTCCGAAGGTGGTCGGCAGCGCCTGCTGGAGGAGGGTGCGGCCCGCCATCACGGTGTCGCGGTGCCCGGCGGCCAGTTCCGCCAGGAGTTCCGCGGCGCCGTCGGTGTGCTCGGCGACCGCGCCGCCCGCTCGGCGGGCGACCAGCATGGCGGCGGTGTCCATGATGTCCTGGCTGGTGGCGCCGTGGTGGATGTGGCGGGCCGCGTCGCCGCCGACGCGGCGGGTCAGTTCGGCCACCAGCGGCACGACAGGATTGCCCGCCCCGGCCGCGGCCGCCCCCAGGGCGTCGGCGTCGAAGGCCTCGGGTACGCAGGCGGCGGTGATCGCGGCCGCGTGCTCCGCCGGGACCAGACCGACGCGCGCGTGGGCGCGCGCCAGCGCGGCCTCCGCGTCCAGCAGCGCCCGCAGCCACGCGCGGTCGTCCGTCTCGGCCGCGATACCGCCGCGGCCGAAGATGCCGCCGTACAGGCCGCCCGCCGCACCGCTGTCCTCGTTCACGGCTCCTCGCTCGTTCTCGTCGCGCATCCGGCCCGGCAGGAGTACCGGCCGGGCCCCGCCACCGGTGCCGCCGTCGGCCGCACCGGCTCAGATGTCGAAGAAGACGGTCTCATCCTCGCCCTGCAGCCGGATGTCGAAGCGGTAGCCGTCCTCGGCGGGTCGCGCGATCAGCGTGGCGCGCTCCGGCTCGGGGACCGCCGACAGCACCGGGTCGGCGGCGTTGGCCTCCGCCTCATCCGGGAAGTAGATGCGGGTGACCGTGCGGTTGAGCATTCCGCGGGCGAAGACCGAGACGTCGATGTGCGGCGCCTGCATCGCGCCGCCCGTTCCCGGGACCCCTCCAGGCTTGAGCGTGTAGACGCCGAATCCGCCCCGCTCGTCGGTGGCGCTGCGGCCGAAGCCGCGGAAGGCGGGCCAGGCCCGGGCGCCGCGGGCGTCGTCGGGGTGGTCGAAGCGGCCCTCGGGGTCGGCCTGCCAGGTCTCGATCAGCCCGTCGGTGATGGGCGCCTGCGCCCCGTCGTAGAGGGTGCCGCGAATCCAGAAGCCCCCCTCGGTGCCCTCGGCCAGGGCGAAGGGGCCGTCCGGCCAGGGCAGCCCGATGTGCAGGTAGGGGCCGACGGTCTGGGAAGGCGTCGTCGCGCCGGGTGCGTTCATCACTCGTCGTCCACTTCCGACTCGAAGACGGTGGACTCGCGCCCGCGCAGCACGATGTCCCACTCGTAGGCCAGCGCCCACTCGGGCTCGGTGGCCGCGTAGTCGAATCGCGCCAGCAGGCGCTCCCGGGCCTTCTCGTCCGGGATCGAGTTCCACATGGGGTCCTGGAAGAACAGCGGGTCTCCCGGGAAGTACATCTGGGTGACCAGGCGCTGGGTGAACGCGCGGCCGAACAGGGAGAAGTGGATGTGGGCCGGGCGCCAGGCGTTGTCGTGGTTCTTCCACGGGTAGGCGCCGGGCCGGATGGTGGTGAACCGGTAGCGGCCCTGCTCGTCGGTGAGCGTGCGCCCCACGCCGGTGAAGTTGGGGTCCAGGGGGCAGGGCCAGTTGTCGCCGGTGTGGCGGTAGCGCCCGCCGGCGTTGGCCTGCCAGATCTCGATCAGCGTGCGGGGGATCGGACTGCCGTCGCCGTCGCGGACCTGGCCGTGCACGATGATGCGCTGCCCCTGCGGCTCGCCCTCGTGCTGGCGGGTGAGGTCGTTGTCGGTCTCGCCGATGCGGCCTTCGCCCAGCAGCGGTCCCGTGACCTCGGTCAGCAGGTGCGGGAGCAGGTGCAGCGGCCGCTTGGGGTGGCGCAGCGCGGTGCTGCGGTATCCGGGGTAGTCCATCGGCGGATGGGCCCCGGTGTCGCGCAGGTACCCCGCCGCGAGCGGGACCGCGCCGGTGTCCGGGTCGGTGCTCATGGCTCCTCTGCCTCCTCCCTGTCGCTTATCGCGTGTGCATGTATGCAGGTGTGTACTCGGCCGCAGGCCCTGCTGCGCGCCCTCAGGCGTGCAGCACGACGGCGAGGCCCTGGCCCACGCCGATGCAGATCGCGGCCAGGCCCCAGCCGCCGCCGCGGCGGCGGAGCTCGTGGGCGAGCGAGCCCAGGATGCGCGCCCCGGAGGCGCCCAGCGGGTGGCCGATGGCGATCGCGCCGCCGTTGGGGTTGACGATCTCGGGGTCCAGCGCGGGCCACAGCCGCAAGCAGGCCAGCGACTGGGCGGCGAAGGCCTCGTTCAGCTCGACGGCCGTCAGGTCCTCCCAGCCGATGCCCGCCCGGGCCAGCGCGGTCTCGGCGGCCTCGACCGGGCCGATGCCGAAGCGGTGCGGCTCGACAGCGGCGACCCCCCGGCTGACGATGCGTGCCAGCGGGGTGGCGCCGGTGGCCGACGCGGCCGCCTCGTCGCCGATCAGCAGGGCCGCGGCACCGTCGTTGAGCGGGGAGGAGTTGCCGGCCGTGACCGAGCCCTCGGGGCGGAAGGCCGGCTTCAGCCCGGCGAGCTTCTCGGGGGAGGTCTCGCGGATGCTCTCGTCGCGCGCCAGTTCCACGCCCGGTACCGGCACGGTCTCCGCGTCGTAGACGCCCTTCTCCCAGGCCGCGGCAGCCTTGGTGTGGCTGCGCAGCGCGAAGGCGTCCTGCTCGGAGCGCTCGATGCCGTACAGCTCGGCGATCTGCTCGGTGCACTCGCCCAGCGACACCGTCCACTCCTGGGGCATGGCCGGGTTCACCATGCGCCAGCCCAGCGTGGTGGAGTGCAGCGTCTCGTGCCCGGCGGGAAAGCCCTTGGCGGGTTTGGGCAGCACCCAGGGCGCGCGGCTCATCGACTCCACACCGCCGGCGAGGACCAGCGACGCATCGCCCACGGCGACCGCGCGGTTGGCGGCGATGACCGCCTCCAGGCCCGAGCCGCACAGCCGGTTCAGCGTGGCGCCGGGCACCGAGGTCGGCAGGCCGGCCAGCAGGGCCGCCATGCGGGCGACGTTGCGGTTGTCCTCACCGGCGCCGTTGGCGTCGCCGAAGTAGACGTCGTCGACGGCGGCCGGGTCGAGTCCGCTCGTGCGCTCGACGAGGCCGCGCACGGCGTGGGCGGCCAGGTCGTCGGGGCGCACCCCGGCGAGCGCGCCCCCGTGCTTGCCGAAGGGGGTGCGCACCGCGTCCAGGACGTATACGTCGTTCATAGCGGGCCTCTCGTCTGCTCACGGGAACGGCCGCCGGGCGGGAGCGGCCCGGCGCCGCGGCGGGCGCCGCGTGCCTGGGCCACGGCGCGGTGTCCGCCTCTTCTGCTCATTGCCTATCACCTCCGCGCCCGGCGACCGCGGCGCGGCTCCCCGGTCGTCGGGCCGGTGCCGCGACGCCGGGCGGACCCGGTGCTATTCCCGCCCCGACAGTGAACGCAGCACCGCGAGTTCCTCGGCGGTGGGCTCGGGCGTCGTGGCCAGGTCGGGGGAGACGGCGAGGTCCCACCCCGTTGCGGCGCGGGCGTCCTCGGCGGTGACGCCGGGGTGCAGCTGGGCGAGGGTGAGCTCGCGCGTCTGCGGGTCGGGCTTGAGCACTCCCAGGTCGGTGATGACGCGGGTGGGCCCGGCGCCCGGCAGTCCGAGGCTCTCGCGGTCGCCGGCGCCGCGGCCGTGGCCCATCGAGGTCACGAAATCGACGCGGTCCACGAAGGCGCGGGTGCTCTGGCGGACGACGACCACGACCTCGCGGCAGGAGGCGGCGATCTCGGGGGCGCCGCCCGCGCCGGGCAGACGCACCTTGGGGTCGGAGTAGTCGCCGATGACCGTGGTGTTGATGTTGGCGTAGCGGTCGATCTGGGCGGCGCCGAGGAAGCCGACGTCGATCCGCCCGGGCTGCAGCCAGTAGTTGAACACCTCGGGCACCGATACGACGGTGTCGGCGGTCTCGGCGAGCACGCCGTCGCCGATCGACAGCGGGAGTGTGCCGGGCCGGGTGCCCAGGGTGCCCGACTCGTAGATCATCCACAGGCCGGGGGCGTGGGTGCGGCACGCGAGGTTGGCCGCCGTGCTGGGCAGGCCGATGCCCACGAAGCAGGCCATCTCCGACGTCAGAGCGTGGGCGGCGGCCACCGTCATCATCTCGTCTGCGGTGTAGCCCGTGGTTGTGGTCATGTCATCCTGCCTTTCCGGGCAGCTGTGCAGGAGCACCCACCTCGTCCTCCAGCCAGCGGGCGAACGTCTCGCGCTCGCGGCTGACGGCGTCCCAGTCCTGGTAGGCGCTGTTGTCGCGCGCGTAGTAGCCGTGGGCGTAGGAGGGGCGCGAGCCGCCGGGGGCGACGGCGACGGCGCTGAGCACGCGGGAGGGCAGGACCACCTGGCCGGGGACCGGTTCGAGCTCGTCGACGACCTCCTCGACGGTCACCAGCGAGCGCTTGGCCGCGAGTACGGCCTCCTTCTGGATGCCGGTGATGCCCCAGAGCTGGACGTTTCCCGAGCGGTCGGCCCGTTGGGCGTGCACGATCGCGACGTCGGGGTTGAGGGCGGGGACCGCGGCCAGCCGTTCGCCGGTGAAGGGGCACTCCACGGTCTTGATCGTCTCGGTCTGGCCGACCAGGTCGGTGCCGGCGTAGCCGCGCAGCACCGCGAAGGGCAGTCCGGACGCGCCGGCGACGTAGCGGTTGGCCATGCCGGCGTGGCTGTGCTCCTCGATCTCCAGGGGGCGCGGCCAGCCGTGCTGGATCGCGTCGCGGAAGCGGTGGAGGGAGCCGACTCCGGGGTTGCCGCCCCAGGAGAAGACCAGGCGCGCGGCGCAGCCCGCGCCGATCAGCTGGTCGTAGACGATGTCGGGGGTCATCCGGACCAGGGTGAGGTCGCGCCGTTGCTGGCGGATGATCTCGTGGCCGGCGGCCACCGGGATCAAGTGGGTGAAGCCTTCCAGCGCGACCGTGTCACCGTCGCCGACGAGTTCGCGTACACCCTCGTCCAGCGGCACGATCATAAGCGGGTCCAAATCTGTTCGTATGCCGAATGCATGTTCCTAATGCGCACATCATTGCCGACCGCCGTCCCGCGGGTCAAGAGCCGGTGAACGGCCGGTCTGCGCAGGGGCGTGCGGGAGGCGTTCGAAGTTCCGGTGGCGCCACCTGCGGGGTCGCGCGGTGGCAGCGGGGTTTTCGCGGCGGAGTCGACCACTCGGCCGCGGGCCGGCGGTCCGGCTCGGCCCGCGGCCGCGAACGAGCGGCGGAGCTCTCGGCTCGGGACGGGTGATGCCGGATCGTTGCCATCCGATGATGGGACTTCTCGTCGGCCGGTCCGCCGGTAGTCGCCGGGCGGTCCGCTCCTCGCCGGTCTACCGGCGCGGGGCGGTCGTCAGATGTGGCCCGCCGCGCGCTGGGAGATCTCCAGGTCGGCCTCGATGCGGGCGGCGGTGGCGAGCAGGGGCGGCAGCAGTTCGCGCCGGATGTCCTCGACCGAGGAGCGGCTGGCGTGGGCCGAGACGTTGACCGCGGCCACCACCCGGCCGTCGCGGTCGCGGACGGGGGCGGCGACCGAGCGCAAGCCCTCCTCCAGTTCCTGGTCGACCAGCGCCCAGCCCTGGTTGTGCACACGCTCGATCTCCGACTTCAGACGGCCGGGGGTCGTCACGGTGAACGCCGTCAGCCGCGCGAGTTCGGCCTTCTCCAGATAGGCGTCGACCTCCTCAGCGGGGCGGCCCGCCAGCAGCACCCGTCCCATCGAGGTGGCGTAGGCGGGGAAGCGCGTGCCGACGTTGATGGCCACGTTCATGATGCGTGACGTGGAGACGCGGGCGACGTAGACGACGTCGTCGCCGTCGAGTACCGAGACCGAGGAGGACTCGTGCAGGTCGGCGGCCAACCGCTCCAGATGGGGCTGGGCGACCTCGGGCAGCCCGGCCGAGGAGAGGTAGGCATAGCCCAGCTCCAGCACCCGGGGGGTCAGCGAGAACAGCCGGCCGTCGGTGCGTACGTAGCCCATGTCGACCAGTGTGAGCAGGAAGCGCCGTGCAGCGGCCCGGGTGAGTCCGGTCACCCGCGCCACCTCGCTCAGCGTCATGGTCGGACTCTGCGCGGTGAACGCGCGGATCACGGCCAGACCGCGCTCCAGCGACTGCACGTAGTGCTCGCCCTTGGGCTGGGCCCCGGATTCGGTGAGGTCCGTGCTCATGTCTCTCCCCTTCGGTTTCCGCGGCGCTCGGGCCCGCGGGACGCCGTGCCGTGCGGCCGCCCGCGCATACGCCTATGGGGATGTTCTCATACCGCACAACCAAGACCGCAGGTAAAGCCCTAAGTGCCCGGTGTAGGCATCCGGCATCCAGGGGTTGACGTCGGTGATTGCCGTCACTTAAGTTCACTTGCAGAACGCTTGTTCGTATCTCGTACACAGGTCCGCGGATGCGGTACGGTGCCTAGGCGCCTCGATCGCGATCCGCCGCGGTTCCGGGCGATCGGGCGTCGACCGCCTGCCGCGCGCTGCCGGGTAGTGCGTGCCGCCGCGGCCCGCCGCCGCATTCGACGGGGCCCCGATCCCACCCACGCTTGAGATCGTAGACGGGCGGAGCGCGTGTGCCGCGCGTCGGCGCCGCTCGCGCAGGCCACCGAGGACGAAGGGACACCGGCGAGACATGACCCCAACCGCCAGTCGTCGTGACGAACCGCCGTTCCGAGCCGACCACGTGGGCAGCCTGCTGCGGCCGCGGCAGCTGCTCGACGCCCGCGCCCGCCACGCCGAGGGCTCGTTGAGCGCGCAGGAGCTGCGCAGCCTGGAGGACGAGGCGATCGGCGACGTCGTGCGCATGCAGGAGGAGGTCGGCCTGTCCACGGCCACCGACGGCGAATTCCGCCGCGCCTCCTGGCACATGGACTTCATCTACCAGCTCGGCGGGATCACGAAGGCGGAAGGCGACCTGCAGGTCACGTTCCACAACGAGCAGGGCGACATCGAGTTCACCCCCGCCGCGCTGCACGTCAGCGGCAGAGTCGGTCTGGAGCACACGATCTTCGCCGACGACTTCGCCTTCCTGCGGGATACCGCCACCACCGGCACTCCCAAGCTGACCATGCCCTCGCCGAGCATGGTCCACTACCGGGGCGGCCAGGCCTCCATCGACCCTGCCGTCTACCCCGACACCGAGGAGTTCTTCAGCGACCTCTCGGCCGCCTATGCCGAGCAGATCCGCCGGATGGGCGAACTAGGCTGCAGCTACCTCCAGCTCGACGACACCAGCCTCGCCTACCTCAACGACCCCCGCCAGCGCGCCATGATCGACGAGCGCGGGGACAACGGCGACAGCCTCCACCGGCGCTACATCACCCAGATCAACGCCGCCCTGCAGGGCCGCCCGGAGGGAATGCGCGTCACCACGCACCTGTGCCGCGGCAACTTCCGCTCCTCCTGGGTGGCCGAGGGCGGCTACGACTTCGTCGCCGAGGAACTGTTCGGCTCCCTGGGGGTCGACGGATACTTCCTCGAGTTCGACGACGCCCGCTCCGGCGGGTTCGCACCCTTGCGCTACGTGCCGCACGGCAAGTACGTGGCCCTCGGCCTGGTCACCACCAAGCGGGGCGTATTGGAGAGCAAGGACGACCTCAAGCGCCGCATTGAGGAGGCGAGCCGCTACATTCCACTGGAACAGCTCTGCCTCGCACCCCAATGCGGGTTCTCCAGCACCTTCGAAGGCAACGATCTCACCTACGACGAGCAGGTCGCCAAGCTGCGCCTGATCGTCGAGACCGCTGCCGAGGTCTGGGGATGATCCCCCCAGCGCGCCCGCTTTGCGGCGCGGACCCGACGAATTCACCCACCAGGAGACCAACCATGCGCCGGATGATCCTCCCCGTGGCCGCTGTGGTCACACTGCTCGCAAGCACTGCCTGCGGCGGTGGCGGCCAGGAAGACAGCGGCGGCGGCGACAGCGGCGGCACCCAGTCCATCACCGTCGGCGCGATCCCGATCGTCGACGTCGCGCCCCTGCACCTCGGCGTCGACCAGGGCATCTTCGAAAAGCACGGCCTCGACCTGGAGATCAAGAACACCTCCGGCGGTGCCGAGGCCGTGCCCAGCGTCGTCGCGGGCGAGTTCGACTTCGCGTTCGGCAACATCACCTCGCTGGTGATCGGACGCAGCAACGACCTCCCCCTGACCATCGTCGCCAACGGCGTCACCACCACCGGCAAGCAGGGCGAGGACTTCGGCGGCGTCGTGGTGCCCGAGGGCAGCGACATCACCGACGCCAAGGGCCTTGAGGACAAGACGATCGCCGTGAACAACCTGCAGAACATCGGCGACACCACCGTCCGCAACTCGGTCCGCAAGGCCGGCGGCGACTCCGACACGATCGAGTTCGTCGAGCTGCCCTTCCCGGAGATGCCGGCGGCCCTCGAGCGCGGCGACGTCGACGCCGCCTGGGTGGTCGAGCCGTTCCTGACCGCCTCGCTCAACGGCGGTGCGACCGAGGTCGCGTCCAACTTCGTCGACGCGGACAAGAACCTCTCGGTGGCCTACTACTTCACCACCGAGCAGATGATCTCCCAGGACCCGGAGTTGGTGGACAACTTCACCGCCGCCATCAACGAGTCGCTGACCTACGCCGAAGAGAACCCGGACGAAGCGCGCCGCATCATCGGCGAGTACACCGAGATCGACTCCGAGACCATCGAGCAGCTCCGCCTGCCGCGGTGGCCCACGGAGGACTACAAGCAGCCGGCGAACTCCATCATCGACCTCATGATGCACGACGGCGTCATCGAGTCCCGGCCTGACATGGACAAGCTTTTCCAATGACGGCCGAGTCCGACACCGACACCGACACCGGCACTGTCGAAACCGCGCGTCCCCCCGCCCATCCCTCCGGGGCGGGGGGACGCCCCCGCGCCGCCCGGCGAGGGCCCAACCGGGCGTTGCTGGGGACCATCGGCGTAGTGGGCTTCCTGCTGCTGTGGGAGGCGGTCCCGCGCATCGGCGTGGTGCCGGCGCGGTTCCTGCCACCGGCCTCGGAGGTGCTGGCCACCCTCGGTGAGCGGCTGGCGCTGCCCGAGTTCTGGACCGCGGTCGGCGACACCCTCGTCACCTGGGGCATCGGTCTGGGTGGCGCCTTCGCCGCGGCCGCGCTCCTCGGTTTCGTGGTGGGCTCGGTGCCCGTGCTGCGGGCCTTCACCTCCTCCACGGTGGAGTTCCTGCGGCCGATTCCGTCGGTGGCGCTGATCCCGCTGGCCATCCTGCTCTACGGCACCGACATGGCCTCCACGCTGCTGCTGGTCGTCTACGCGGCGTTCTGGCAGATCTACATCCAGGTGCTCTACGGAGTCGCCGACATCGACCCGATCGCCGACCAGACCGCCCGCTCCTACGGCCTGGGGCGGCTGGCGCGGCTGCGCTACGTGGCCTGGCCCTCGGCGCTGCCCTACATCCTGACCGGACTGCGGCTGGGTGCGGCCGTGGCGCTCATCCTGACCATCACCGGAGAGCTGATCATCGGCACGCCGGGTCTCGGCCAGCAGATCGCCGTGGCCAAGCAGAGCAACGCCACTGAGCTGGTCTACGCCCTCATCATCGCCACCGGCGCCCTCGGGGTCGCCGTCAACGTCGGTGTGCGGGCACTGGAGCGGCGGGCGCTGCGCTGGCACGCCTCGGTCCGCGGAGAGGAGAACGTGTGAGCGTCGCACGCACCGACCAGCGGAACCGCCGCGCCGGGGGCGCCGGGCGCATCGTGCTGCGAGCCGTGCAGATCGTGCTGCTGCCGGCGGCGCTCATCGCGGTTTGGTGGGTGGCCAGCCTGGCGTCGACCGTGTACTACCTGCCCACGCCCGGAGAGATCGCCACGACCTTCGCCGAGGTCTGGGGCGCCGAACGCGTAGCCGACGACGTGCTGCCCAGCATCGCCCGCCTGCTGGGCGGATTCGCGCTGGGCACGCTGCTGGGCGTGGGGCTCGGCATCGTGCTCGGGCTCTCCCCCCGCACCCGCGCCGTCCTCGAACCCGTCCTGGAGTTCTTCCGGGCGATCCCGCCGCCCGTGCTGGTGCCGCTGCTGATGCTGTTCGTCGGCGTCAACACCACCATGAAGCTCGCGGTGATCGTCTCCGGCTGCATCTGGCCCATCCTGCTCAACACCATCGAGGGTGTGCGGGCCGTCGACCCGGTGCTGATCGACACCTGCCGGTGCTACGGCGTGCGCGGGCGGCGATGGCTGACGACGCTGGTGCTGCGTTCGGCCAGCCCGCAGATCATGGCGGGCATGCGGCAGGGCCTGTCCATCGCGATCATCCTGATGGTGATCAGCGAGATGTTCGCCAGCAGCAGCGGGCTGGGGCACACCATCATCCAGTTCCAGCGCACCTTCGCCATTCCGGAGATGTGGAGCGGCATCGTGCTGCTCGGCCTGCTCGGTTTCGTGCTCTCCGTCGTTTTCGCTGCGATCGAGCGGCAGGTGCTGAGCTGGTACAACGGCGTGCGCGCTGCGGCGCGCGGGGAGTGAGCGAGAAATGGCGACCACACCGACCGCACCGGCACGTAAGACCGGCGCCGCGCAGGAGGCGGGCCACATGCTCGACGTCACCGGAATGCAGAAGATCTACCCCGGCCAGCACGGGGAGGTCGAGGCGATCCGCGACCTGACGTTCAGTCTCGACGACGGCGAGCTCGCCTGCCTGGTAGGCCCCTCCGGCTGCGGTAAGACGACCCTGCTCAAGTGCATCGCGGGGCTCATGCGGCCCACCTCCGGCACCGTCGAACTCGCCGGAAACGCGGTCACCGGCCCGCCGCCGGACATGGCCGTGGTCTTCCAGGAGTACGGCCGCAGCCTGTTCCCGTGGCTGCGCGTGCGCGACAACGTCGAGCTGCCGCTGAAGGAGAAGCGGCTGGCCAAGCAGCGCCGCCGCGAGCTGAGTGACGAGGCGCTGGAGGCCGTGGGCCTGCACAAGTTCGCCGGCGCCTACCCGTGGCAGCTCTCCGGCGGTATGCAGCAGCGCGTGGCGATCGCGCGGGCGATCGCCTACGAGCCGCGCGTGATGCTGATGGACGAGCCCTTCGCCGCGGTCGACGCGCAGACCCGCGCGGACCTGGAGGACCTCATCCGCACACTGTGGAAGCGGTTCAACATGACGGTCCTGTTCGTCACCCACGACATCGACGAGGCCGTCTACCTGGGACAGCGCGTGCTGGTGATGTCCTCCTCGCCGACGATCATCCAGGACGACGTCCCCGTCGACCTGGCCGACGAGCGCGACCAGATCAGCACCCGCGGCGAGCACCGCTTCGCCGAGCTGCGCTCGCGGATCTACGCGGAGATCCGCAACGCCTCCCAGCCGGCGGCGGGCAAGACCGCGTAACCGCCGCGGCGCGGCGCAGACGGCGCGTCGGCCGGGCGGCACACATGCGGCGGGCGGCGGCGCAGGGGGGCGCCGCCGTCCGCTCATCGGCAGCGGCGGCGGGCGCGGCCCTTCCGGCCGCGGCCGCCCCGCCCCCATCCTTCGACGCACAGGAGCGACCATGGCACTGCTCAACGAAAACGAGTGGCGCGGCAACGTCTTCACCGGATCGTGGCGGCCCGCCGAGGCCGGCGACGCCCCGGTCACCTCGCCGACAACCGGCACGGAGCTGGGCCGCATCGGCTCGGCCGGCGCGGCCGACGTCGCCGAGGCGGCCCAGCGGGCCGCCGAGGCTCAGCGCCACTGGGCCGCCGTCTCCTTCGAGGAGCGCGCGGCCGTCATGCGGCGGGCCGGCGCCAAGTTCGAGGAGGAGGCCGGCGAGATCGCCGGCTGGCTGCGCCACGAAGCCGGGTCGGCCCGCGGCAAGGCCGACTTCGAGGTTCACTTGGCGGTCACCGAAGCCTACGAGTGCGCCGCGCTGGCCTCCCAGCCCAACGGCGAGGTGCTGCGCAGCGCCCAGCCGCGGCTGAGCCTGGCCCGGCAGGTGCCGGTGGGCGTGGTCGGCGTCATCGCCCCGTTCAACTTCCCGCTGATCCTGGGCATGCGCTCGGTCGCGCCGGCGCTGGCTCTGGGCAACGCGGTGGTGCTCAAGCCCGACCCGCGCACCGCCGTCTCGGGCGGCGCCGTCATCGCGGAGGTCTTCCGCGAGGCGGGACTGCCCGACGGACTGCTGCAGATGCTGCCCGGCGGCGCCGAGGCCGGCGAGCAGCTGGTGGCCGACCCCAACATCGCGGTCATCTCCTTCACCGGCTCCACCGCGGCGGGCCGCAAGGTCGGCGAGGCCGCCGGCCGCCACCTCAAGCGGGCCCACCTGGAGCTGGGCGGCAACTCCCCGCTGATCGTGCTGGAGGACGCCGACGTCGACCGCGCCGCCTCGGTGGGGGCCTGGGGCTCGTTCCTGCACCAGGGTCAGATCTGCATGACGACCGGACGCCACCTCGTGCACGAGTCGCTGGCCGACGCCTACGTGGAGAAGCTCGCGGCCAAGGCCGAGGCGCTCACGGTAGGCGACCCCGAGCAGGAGGGGACGGCCCTGGGTCCCATCATCGACGTGGGCCAGCGCGACCGGGTGCACGACCTGGTCATCCGCAGCGTTGCCGCGGGTGCCGAGGTCCGGGCGGGCGGCACCTACGACGCCCAGTTCTACCGGCCCACCGTGCTGGACAAGGTCACCGCCGACACCCCCGCCTTCCACGAGGAGGTCTTCGGCCCGGTGGCGCCGGTCATCCGGTTCTCCACCCCGGACGAGGCGGCCCGCATCGCCGCCTCCAGCGACTACGGCCTGTCGCTGGGCATCCTCACCGGCAACCCCATGCGCGGTATGGAGTTGGCCGACCGTATCCCGACGGGCATCGTGCACATCAACGATCAGACGGTCGACGACGAGGCGGTGGCTCCCTTCGGCGGCGTCCGCGCCTCGGGCACCGGCGCCCGCTTCGGCGGCACCCGCGCCAACCTGGAGGCGTTCACCGAGACCCAGTGGGTCACCATGCAGAGCGAGATCCAGCAGTACCCGTTCTGACCCGGCGCCGCCCGCGTGCGTGACGGCTCCCCGCTCAGCGACCCGCAGTCGCGCTGAGCGGGGAGCTTTTCGCTGCGGGCCCGCCGCGCCGGGTGCAGTCGTCGACGCGTGTGGCGATGCTGCGGAGAACGACGGTGGCAGACTCTAAGCTGATGTCGGGCTGGACGAGGTGTCCGCCTGCGGAACCTCCCGAGGAGCATGGTGATGACCGAGCAGCACCTTCCATCCGGCTTGCCGCTGATCGCGATGCCGGCGCTCACTCCGACGGCCTTGCGCACCGCGGTCGCCCAGCTCGCTCCCGCGCGTGTGGCCGAGTTCAGCGATCATCTCGAACAGGCCGCCGAGCAGGCCGCCGCGCAGAGCACCCTGGCGCCGCTTCGGTCCTTCCTGCAGTACTGGGGTGAGTTCGTCGCTATCGAAAGGATTCCCGAGAGAGCCGCACGCCTCAGGCGTTTAGAAGAGGAAGCACGGCGTGCCTCGGACATGGTGACCGCCACACGCCTGATCGGAGAGATCCAGCAGATTCTGGCCGAAGCCGAGCGCGAGGTCGCGACGTGAGCGATGCGTGGACGTGGCACTTCAACCCCGACTTCGACCACGTTGCCGCCGGACTGCCGCTTGAGGTGGTGTCCGAGGTGGAGCGGTTGGCAGAGCAACTCGCCGTTCTGGGCGACACCGCTGCGGCAGCCGGGCGCGGGTCGTCGCACGGCGATGGGCTGCGCACCTTGGATATCTTCGGCGGTCGTGGCTTCTTCGTGTACATCGCCATGGACCGGATGCGGATGATCTTCATTGTGCGCGTAGTCTGGCCGCACTGATCCATGGACGGCTGCGCCCCGTACCCGTTGCGGGGATGCCGGCCGTGTGATCTTCGCTACGGGGTTCGTTTCGCGCAGGTCGCGGCGGGGTCCTAGGGGCGGGGCGCGCGCAGGCGGGCATTAGCCTGAGAGTCATGTCGCGGCCCTACACCCTGCTCAGCTGCGCGATGTCGCTCGACGGGTTCATCGACGACGCCGGGCCCGAGCGACTGCGGTTGTCGTCGGCGGAGGACTTCAACGAGGTCGACGAACTACGGGCGGGCTGCGACGCCATCCTCGTGGGCGCGGGCACTGTGCGCAGCGACGATCCGCGGCTGCTGGTGCGCTCGGCTCGGCGGCGGGCGCGGCGGATCGCCGAGGGGCGCACCGGTGACCTGGTCAAGGTCGTCCTCAGCGGGAGCGGCCGAGTCGATCCGGCGTCGCGTGTCTTCACCACCGGCGACGCCGCCAAGCTGGTCTACGTCCAACCCGCCGCCCGCGAAGCGATCGCGCGGCGCTTCGCCGACGCCGGTAGGGGAGAGGCGGGAGGGGCCTCGCGGGTAGAGGTCCTCGACACGGGTCCGGACTTGTGCGCGGTCCTGGCGGATCTCGCGGCCCGCGGTGTCGAGCGGCTGCTGGTCGAGGGCGGCACGGGGGTGCACACCCGGTTCCTCTCCGCCGGGCTGGCCGACGAGATGCGGATCGCGATCGCCCCGTTCTTCGTCGGAGACGCCGCCGCCCCCCGCTTCGTGGGCCCGGCGGACTTCGCCCACGGCCCCGCCGCCCCGATGCGACTGGCCGAGACCCGGGCGCTCGGCGACATGGCGATCCTGCGCTACCTTTCCCGAGACGTGGAGTCCAGACGATGAAGCCGCCCGCCTCTCCGCCGTTGAGTAGCCTGCGTCCCGGCGGCGCCCCCGAGCCGAGCGACGCCGACCGCCACTGGCTGCGCGCGGCCATCGCGCTGTCGCGCCGGTGCCCGCCTTCCTCGACCGCCTTCTCCGTGGGGGCGATCGTCGTGGACGCAACGGGAGCGGTCGTCGCCGAGGGCTACTCGCGCCGCGACGACCCGCACGACCACGCGGAGGAGACCGCGCTGCGCGGCATCGATGCCGCCGACCCGCGGTTGGCGGGCGCCACCCTCTACAGCTCGCTGGAACCCTGCACCCAACGCACCTCGCGTACACGGACGTGCACCGACCTCGTCCTGGCGACTGCTATCCCGCGAATCGTCGTGGCCTGGCGCGAACCGGCGGTGTTCGTCCACGCCCAGGGCGTGGAGCGGCTGCGCGGGGCGGGCCGCACGGTCGTGGAGGTCGGCGAGCTGGCCGCGGAGGCGCGGGAGGTCAACACCCACCTGTTGGCGTGAGGCGGGCAGGGGAGAATGCCCCGACCGCTGAGGGCCGGGCCGCGCCCGGTGGCAGCGGGCGGCCCCGTACCGCGGCAGGTTTCACAGGCGGTTCACGTCGGTGATGCGGACGACCGCCTGACCGGTCTCGTCGGAGGCCGCGAGGTCGACCTCGGCGCTGATGCCCCAGTCGCGGTCGCCGCTGGGGTCGTCGAAGATCTGGCGGACCTCCCAGACGCCGTCGCGCTCCTCGATGAGCAGCATGCCCGGGCCCCGGGCATCCGGGCCGATGCCGAGCTCGTCGTGCTCGGCGAAGTACTCGTCCATGGCCTCCTCCCACGCCTCGGCGTCCCAGCCGTCCTCCGCGTCCAGCTCGCCCAGCTCGGCGTGGCGGCCCAGCGCCGCCAGCTCCACACGGCGGAACATGGCGTTGCGCACCAGCACGCGGAAAGCCCGGGTATTGGCGGTGACCGGTTTGACCCGCTCCTCGGAGACGCCCTCGGCGGTCTCCTCCTCGTCGGGGTTGGTCAGCTGCTCCCATTCGTCCAGGAGGCTGGAGTCGACCTGGCGGACGAGTTCGCCCAGCCACTCGATCAGGTCGCGCAGCTCCTCGGACTTGGCGTCTTCGGGAACGGTCTGGTTGAGGGCCTTGTAGGCGCCGGCGAGGTAGCGCAGCACCAGCCCTTCCGAGCGGGCGAGCTCGTAGTGGCCCACGTACTCGGTGAAGGTCATGGCGCGCTCGGACATGTCCCGGGCCACCGACTTGGGGCGCAGCGGGTAGTCGCCCACCCAGGGGTGGCCGCGGCGGTAGACCTCGTAGGCGTGGTCGAGCAACTCCTCCAGCGGCTTGGGGTACTCGATCTCCTCCAGCCGCTCCATGCGCTCCTCGTACTCGACGCCGTCGGCCTTCATCTGCGCGACGGCCTCGCCGCGGGCCTTGTTGAGCTGTGCGCCGAGGATCTGGCGGGGGTCGTCGAGGATGGACTCGACCACCGTCAGCACGTCCAGCGGGTAGGTGGTCGCGGCGGGGTCGAGCAGCTCCAGCGCGGCCAGCGCGAAGGTGGACAGCGGCTGGTTCAACGCGAAGTCCGGCTGGAGGTCGACCGTCAGCCGGGCGACGCGGCCGTTGCTGTCGGGCTCCTCCAGGCGCTCCACGATCCCGCCGTCGATCAGCGAGCGGTAGATGGCCACGGCTTCGCTGATGTGCCGCCGCTGGACCGACCGCTCCTCGTGGTTGTCGGTGAGCAGGTGCCGCATGCCGGCGAAGCAGTCGCCGGGGCGCGCGATGACGCTGAGCAGCATCGCGTTGCTCACCTTGAACCGGGACTTCAGCGGCTCGGGCTCGGCGGCGATGAGTTTCTCGAACGTGTTCTGGTCCCAGCCCACGAACCCCTCGGGCGCCTTCTTGCGCACCACCTTGCGCCGCTTCTTGGGGTCGTCGCCGACCTTGGCCAGCGCTTTCTCGTTCTCCACGACGTGCTCGGGGGCCTGCACGACGACGTTGCCCACCGTGTCGTAGCCGGCCCGCCCGGCGCGGCCCGCGATCTGGTGGAACTCGCGCGCGCTCAGCCGGCGCACCCGAGAGCCGTCGTACTTGCTCAGCCCGGTGAACAGTACCGTGCGGATGGGGACGTTGACGCCCACACCGAGGGTGTCGGTGCCGCAGATGACCTTGAGCAGCCCGGCCTGGGCGAGGCGTTCGACCAGGCGCCGGTACTTGGGCAGCATGCCGGCGTGGTGCACGCCGATGCCGTGGCGGACGTAGCGGGAAAGGTTGCGTCCGAACTTCGTTGTGAAGCGGAAGTTGCCGATCTCCTTGGCGATGGCGTCCTTCTCGGCACGGGAGCACATGTTGATGCTGGTCAGCGACTGGGCGCGCTCGACCGCCTGCGCCTGGGTGAAGTGCACGATGTAGACCGGGGACTCGCGGGTCTCCAGCAGCTCCTCAAGGGTCTCGTGCAGCGGGGTGGTGCGGTAGGAGTAGAACAGCGGCACGGGCCGCTCGGCGGAGCTGACCACGGTGGTGGTGCGGTCGGTGCGGCGGGTGAGGTCGCCCTCGAACCGGCTGACGTCGCCCAGGGTGGCCGACATCAGCAGGAACTGCACCTGCGGCAGCTCCAGCAGCGGCACCTGCCAGGCCCAGCCGCGGTCGGGATCGCCGTAGAAGTGGAACTCGTCCATGACCACGGTGCCGATGTCGGCGTCGGCGCCGTCGCGCAGCGCGATCTGGGCCAGGACCTCGGCGGTGCAGCACACGATGGGGGCGTCGGAGTTGACACTGGCGTCGCCGGTCATCATGCCGACGTTGTCGGTGCCGAACACGGCGCACAGCTCGAAGAACCTCTCGGAGACCAGCGCCTTGATGGGCGCGGTGTAGAACGCGCACTCGTCGCGGCCCAGGGCGGCGAACAGCGCTCCGGAGGCCACCAGGCTCTTGCCGGAACCCGTGGGGGTGCTCAGGATGACGTTGGAGCCCGACACCACCTCGATGAGGGCCTCTTCCTGGTGCGGGTAGAGGGTGAGCCCGCGATCCTCGGCCCAGGACGCGAACGCTTCGAAGAGGGAGTCGGGTTCGGGGCGGGCGGGGAGCTGATCGATGAGACTCACGCATTCCATACTGCCTGCTCCCGGTGACCGCCCGGGCCACTCGTCCACAGGCGCCCGCCCCCGCGTGCCCGCCGCCGACCCGTCCGAGCGCGAGCGCTCCGGCGTCGCGGTGGCGCCGGATCAGCCCAGGTGCTCGGCGAGGAACCCCAGGTTCTCCGCGCTCCCGAACGCGTCGCCGGCCTCGTGGCCGTTGAACTCCCACAGCCGCATCCGCTTGGGTCCCGCGTAGGCGTTGTAGACGGCGTAGCAGGTGGACGGCGGTGTGATGGGGTCCATGCCCGCGGCGCTGAAGGAGGCGGGCGCACTCGCCCGGGACGCGAAGTTGAGCGCGTCGGCGTAGGCCAGCGTGGCGAAGACCCGGTCGGCGCTGTCGCGGTGGGCGGCCAGGTACTCCGCGATCTCCAGGTAGGGCCCCGCGGAGGCGATCTCGGTCGCCCGCCGGAAGTGCGACAGGAACGGCACGTCGGCGACGACGGCCGCGACGTCCGGCGCCAGCGCGGCAGCCGCGACCGCCAGCCCGCCGCCCTGGCTCGCACCGGCCACGGCGACGCGGTCGGGGTCGACGCTGTCGAACGTGCGGGCGGCGGCGACCGCGCGCACGGCGTCGGTGATCACCCGGCGGTAGTAATAGTGGCGCGGGTCCAGCACGCCCTTGGTCATGAACCCGGGCCGGTGCGGGTGCGGGGAGTATTCGGCATCGGGTGTGTCACCGGTGGCCGCGGTGTTCGTGCCCTGGCCGCGGACGTCCATCACGAGGTCGGCGTAACCGCACGAGGCGTACTCCAGCGCGCGCAGGGGGCTGCCGCGGCCGCCGCCGTAGCCGGGGAAGCGCACCACGCACGGCAGCCGCCCGCTCCGCCGGCGGGGGAGCAGCAGCCACGCCTTGACGGGGTGGCCGCCGAAACCGGGGAAGCTGACGTCGAAGACGTCGAGGGTCGTCAGCCGGCTCCGGTGCGGGATGGCCACCGCGGGCTGGTCGTACCGGGCCGCCTCGGCGAGGGTCGCCGCCCAGAAGTCGTCGAAGTCGGCCGGTGCGGTGGCGGCGGCGGTGTAGTCGGGGAGTTCGTCGAGGGGCAGGTCGGTTCGCGGCATGACCGCAATGGTAGGCAATGCCGCTCTTCGGGCCGCGGGCGGAGCCCCTTCGGCGGAGGTGAAACCGCAGGCGGCGCCCCGCGCGGGGCGCCGCCTGCGGTTGGAGGCTGCCGTGCCCGCCCCCGGGAGCGGGGCGGATCGGCGGATTCGGGGCAGGGCCGGGCGCCCCGGTCAGACCAGGCCGAGCTTGCGGACCGTGTCGCGCTCCTCGGTGAGTTCCTGCACGGAGGCGTCGATGCGTTCGCGGGAGAAGTCGTTGATCTCCAGGTCGCGCACGATCTCCCAGCGGCCGCCGCGGGAGACGGCGGGGAACGAGGAGATGATGCCCTCGGGCACGCCGTAGGAGCCGTCGGAGGGGATGGCCGCGGAGGTCCAGTCACCCTCGGGGGTGCCGTTGACCCAGTCGTGGACGTGGTCGATGGCCGCATTGGCGGCCGAAGCCGCCGAGGAGGCGCCGCGGGCCTCGATGATGGCGGCGCCGCGCTTGGCCACGGTCGGGATGAAGTCGTCGCGCAGCCACGCCTCGTCGTCGATCGCCCGTGCGGCGTTGCGGCCGCCGACCTCGGCGTGGAAGATGTCGGGGTACTGGGTCGCCGAGTGGTTGCCCCAGATCGTCAGCTTCTCGATGTCGGTGACGGAGGCCCCGAGCTTCTTGGCGAGCTGGGTGAGCGCCCGGTTGTGGTCCAGCCGCGTCATCGCGTTGAAGCGGTCCGCCGGGACGTCGGGAGCGTGGGCCTGGGCGATCAGCGCGTTGGTGTTGGCGGGGTTGCCGACGACCAGTACCCGCACGTCGTCGGCGGCACCGGCGTTGATGGCCTCGCCCTGGGGCTTGAAGATGCCGCCGTTGGCCTCCAGCAGGTCACCGCGCTCCATGCCCTTGCTGCGCGGGCGCGCGCCCACGAGCAGGCCGACGTTGGCACCCTCGAACGCCGGGCGCGCGTCGTCGAAGATGTCGATGCCCTTCAGCAGCGGGAAGGCGCAGTCGTCCAGCTCCATCGCGGTGCCCTCTGCCGCCGTGACGGCCTGGGGGATCTCCAGCAGGCGCAGCTTGACGGGCGTGTCGGGGCCCAGAAGCTGGCCCGAGGCGATGCGGAACAGCAGCGCGTAGCCGATCTGCCCGGCTGCCCCGGTGACGGTGACGTTGACAGGTACTTGGGCCATGACCTTCTTCTCCTGAATGACGTTGACGCGACCCGCGATGCTATCCACGGCCCCGCGGCCTCCCGGCGTCCGCCCCCGCACGGCGCCCCGCCGGCGCTGGTGAACGGCGCCGCGGCCTCCCACCCTAGCCCGGCCCCCGCCGACGACCGCGCCCCGCCCCACCGGCGCGGCGGCGCCTGCGACACAGGTGCGTATGCGGCCGCACCTCCCCGGTTCGCGGCAGAATGGGAACGGCGGGGGTGCTGTTAAGATAACGGCGTTCCCGACCGAGCACCCCGGCCGGGCAGCCATCGGCGGGACTGCATTCCCGCCCCATGGCGGGGCGGTAGCTCAGCTGGTCAGAGCAGAGGACTCATAATCCTTGGGTCGCGGGTTCGAGCCCCGCCCGCCCTACCCTCGTTCACCTGCGCGTTCACACGCCTGCGCAGGCCGCGATCACGGCGGCCGCCAGCCAATCCGCCAGCCTAGAGGCTGCAAACCATCGCAGGTTCCACGCCGCCGCGCAGCGCCCCCAGGGCGCCGCTCGGCATGCCCTCACACACGACAACGGCCCCGGCCGGGCGCAGCCACGCCCTGCCGGGGCCTCCGTGTGTGCCCACCCCCTGACACCCCAGGAGGCAAACACATGTCCAATGCTACGACCCGCGCCCGGCGGCGGCCCCGGCTTCTGAGTACCGGCGGTCTACTCGGGACCGTCCGCGCTGGAGCCTTCAGCATCTTCGCGGCCGCACTCGCGGTGTCCTACATGCACCTCGTCGAGCTCGCCGAGGCCTTCGGCGAATCCGGCTGGCGCGCGTATGCGATCGCGGGCACGGTCGACACGATCATCCTCGCCGCCGTCGCCGGCGGGATGGCCGCCGAACAGCTCACCGGTACACGGCCGCCCATCGTCGGCCAGGCGATGTACGCGGGTATCACCACCACCCTGATCGGCAACATCCACCACGGTCTGCGCGCCAACTTGGTGATGGCGGACTTCCCGAACGGCGGGCTGGTGCCCGACCTCGCCCCGATCGAGTGGGCCCAGGTCCTGCTGGGCGTGCTGGTCGCGCTGTGGGCACCGATCGTCGCCGACCTCGCCTACCGCGTGTTGCTGTGGGCCGCCACCGTCGAGGCCACCGCCCGCGCCGGGACCGGCCGCCACGCCGAGCAGGCCGCGGCCGTGCCGCCGCAGCGCACCGACGAGCACGACCAGCCGGGCGAGACCGTCGAGCCGCCGGCCCCCACCGAGCCGACCGATCCCGACGGCGCGGCCGAGCTCCCGCCCGCCGACGGCATCGACGCCCAGGTCATCGGCATCTACGACCGGATGTACCGCCAGGGGCAGGCGCTGTCCGAGCGCCGCCTGGTCGACAGGGCCAACAACGAGTTGCAGCTCGCGGCGGATCAGCGCATCACCCGGCACCGGGCGCGCGCGTGCATCAAGGCGTGGAAGGCCCGGCACGCGGAGACGGACACCGGTCCCATGCCGCGCCTGGTCGTCTCCGCCGGATAATTGCGCCGACCACCCACGAAGGAGTTCCACAGTCATGACCTCGACCGAGGACATCCCCCGCTACACACGCTGGGGCCAAGTGCCCGCGGACCTGTTCACCCGCACCCAGCTGTCCCAGATGGACCCGCCGCGGCGCGTGCTGAAAACCGCCCAGCCGCGGGCGCGGGTGCTGTACCACGGCAACAAGTACGCGATGCTCTACCACCTGGACGACAGCGAGCTGAAGCCCGCGCCGACCGCGGCGCAGCTCGCCGCGTTGGAGAAGGCGAGCGCGGCGCGCTACGTCTGCCGCCGGTGCGGCGGTCACAACCTGGACCGCTACGGGGAGGGCCCCGCCCCCCTGCCGAAGGGCCGCATCTGTGCCCAGTGCAACACCGTGCTCTCGGAGTGGCGCGCTCATAGCCGCGCTCAGGAACACGCCCAGCGCTGCCTCACCCGCGCCCGCGAGCACGGCATCCTGATCCTCGCCGTCGACGACGGCCGCGCCCCGCGGCGGCTGGCCGCGGTCGCCTTCTCACCCGACCAGGTGGGCACGAGCGCGGGCACCGTGCTGGCCGACCTGCCGCTGGCCCCTCCCGGCGCCGCGTCCGGGAATGGTGAACTGGCCGGTCCGGACGCCATCGCTGACCTGTCGGAGACCATCGCCGAATGGCAGCCCGGGGCCGATTTCCACATCGCCATCTGGGACGAGCCCCGGCCACCCACGCTCGAACGGATTTGGGACCCCGGCGCCGGATGGGACACGTTCGGAGTCGACCGCGACGACGCAATATGCGCAGCGCAGAAGGCGGCGCGCGACGCCATCGGCGCCTATCCCTGGACCGCCTACTGGCAGCTCAGCGAGTCCGATGAGCGCATCCGCTACCCCCGCTGGTGGGGTGTCCGGGGCGACTACTCCCAGTTCGTCGCCGAGTGCCGCAACGTCGAGGACCTGGGCGTGACCCGGTCGGACCTCCCCCTGCCGGGCGCGTGCGGCGAACCGGTGGAAGACGCCTTCGCCGTCATGGAGGCCGCCCAGGCCGTGGCCGCCGGCACCGCGCCGGTCTCGCCCCGCGCCCCCTGGGTGCTCCACCCTCCCCAGCAGGGGGACTGATACGTGGCACTGAAACTCCGCTTTTCAGGCGAGGAGCACGACATCCGCCAGGCCCTGGGGGCGCTGCGCGACGCCCCCGGCATCCGCCTGGTCGACACCAGCGGGGCGCAGCCCAACCGGCGCGACGGTGGCGTGCGCGTCTACGCCGTCGTCGAGATCCGAGCGACCCAGCGCGCCGAGGAGACGACGCCCACGACGGCGACCGCCATCGAGAGTGGTCCGGTCCCCGAGATCCCCGACGTCTGAGACGGCGTCGGGTTGCCCGGCTGGCCCAATCCGGCCGAGCTGGGCTGTTCGGCCGCGACGTGCGCACGCGGCTCGCTACGGTCCCATCACCTGCGCACACGGAAGATCGATCGATTGGAGATCCCCCGATGAGCAACGCCTACCAGCCGCCGGCCGCCCCTCCGCCCCCGCCGCAGAAGAAATCCCGAGGCCTCCTGTGGGGCTGCCTGGGGTGCGGTGGCCTGATGGTCCTGGTCCTCATCATCGGCGGCATCGTCGTCGCCTCCTCCGGCGGCGGCGCCCCCTCCGACCGGCCCGCGGCCGAAGCCGGCGGCTCCGGAGGCGACAGCGGCGGCGAAGCCGAGGCCGGGATCGGCGAGCCCGTCGAGTCCGGGGCGTTCCGGTTCACCGTGACCGACGTCGAGACTGGCGTTACCGAGCTGAGCGACGAGTCCGGGCTGATGACCGAGACCCCCCAGGGGCAGTACGTCATCGTGCACGTCACCGTCGAGAACATCGGCGACCAGGCCGGAACGTTCGATGCCAGCCAGCAGACCCTGCTCGACGCTGAGGGGAAGGAGTACTCGGCCGACTCCGCGGCGGAGATGCTGACGGGCGACCAGGACGCCTTCCTCAACCAGATCAACCCCGGCAACACAGTGGAAGGCAGGCTCCCCTTCGACGTCCCCACGGACGTCGAGCCCGCGAAGATCGAGCTGCGCGACTTCATCAGCCTCGACCAGTCCGCAGTGGTGAAGCTGTCGTGAGGCGCATGGCTGCATGGGTCGCACTCGCCGGCGCCGTCCTCGCCGGCGGGTGCGCCCCCGCGCCCACGCAGACCGTCGAACCTACGCCGACACCCATCAGCTCGCCGTCGCCCGCCTCGACCCGGGAGCACGTCGAGACGATGATGGCGGGGGACGAGTGGTACGAGAGCCTGCCGTCTGAGGGGCGGAAGTCCATGCACGAGGAGGCTCAGGAGTTGTGCGAGGTCGCCGACGAGGAGCTGACCTACGGCGCCGTGGAGGGTGGCAGCCAGGAACTCAACTACACCCGCACGCTGGTGATCCAGATCGGTCTCTCCGGCGGCATCGCCGGCGCGTTCCACGATCGAGGTGATGCCACCGAGTCGGCGACCACCTTCATCCTCGCCTACGTGACCGCGGGATGCCCCGAGCACGAGGTGGCGATCGAACAGATCATCGACGAGCAGCACGACGTCATCTTCGGGACGTCGCTCAACGAATAGGAACGCGGCCACTGGTCACAGCACGGCTACGGCCCTGACAGAGACGAGGTCCCGTCCTACGCTGGCAGGTGGACAACCCCCAGCAAGGACGGGACCTCTCTCATGACCGACGGTATCAGCATCGGCCCGCGCCTCCAGCAGCTGCGCAACGCCCACGGCATGACCCAGCGCGAGCTCGCCGAACGTGCGGATGTCTCGATCGATGTCATCTCCAAACTCGAGCGGGGCGCCCGCCACACGGCCCGCCTGACCACGATCACCAGGCTCGCCAAAGCGCTCGACGAGGACACCGGCTCCCTGACCGGCAAGGGCAACCGAGTCGAGCGCGTCGGCGACCTCGGCGTCCTCGCGGTGCGCAACGCCATCACGTCGCCCGACCTCCTGCCGGGCCTTGACCCCGACGACGACGGCGCGCCCTCCGATCCCACCGATCTCCACCGGCAGGTCGAGAAGGCCTACGGGGCATATTTCGAGGGGGAGTTCGGAGCGTTGGCCGCGCAACTGCCCGGTCTGCTCTCGGAGTGCCGGCTGACGCGCTCGGCCATGGGCCCGTCCAGTGTCGCCGCGGCCTACGCCCACGCCTACCAGCTCGCCGCCTGCCTGCTCGTTCACGTCGGCAAGGACGACGCCGCGTTGATCGGCGCGGAGCGGGGCATGGCCGCGGCCACCGAGGGCGATGACGAGTACCGGGCCGCCACCCTGAGCGGTACCTACGTCTGGATCCTGCTGCGGATGGGGCGTTACGCCGAGGCCGAGCGGCTGGCGGTACGCACCGCGTCCGGTATCGAGCCCACGTACTCGACCACGGACCCGCGCCAGCTCACCGCATGGGGCGGACAGCTCCTGCACGCCGCGGTGATCGCTGGCGCCGACGAACGGGGCGACGAGGCACTGGAGTACCTTTCGCGCGCGAGTGCGGCCGCCGCCCGTATGGGCAGCGACCGCCACGACTACTGGGTATCTTTCGGGCCGTCGCAGGTGGCGATGCAGCGGGCCCACGTCCAAGTCTCCCTCGACGAGCCCGACGAGGTCCTCGCGGCCGCGGCCGCCGTCAAACGGTCTGACCTGTTCCCCATCTCCTGGGCGCGCCACAGTCTGAACGTCGCCCAGGCCCTCGAACGCAAGCGGATGGTCGATGACGCGATAGCGGTCGCGGCTCGCGCCTACGAGATCAGCCCGCAGTGGTTTCGCCATCAGCAGTTCGCGGCGTCGGTGATCTCCGATCTCGTTGGCCACAAGCAGCGCTTGCCTCGCGCATTGCAGACGATGGCATCCACTGTTTCAACAGCGGAAGAATAAACGATCTCGGACATTGTGTCCGAGATCAAAAATCCGCAAGGCCAACCCGGACGTGGTGTCCGGGTTGGCCTTTTCTGCGGCCGCGAGAACTGACGTGCTGTCCCTTCAGCGCCTCGGTCGCGCCGCGTAACGTTCCTCCCACCTGCAAGAAATGCGGCAGGAGGACCGATCGATGAGGACTCGAAACGACGAGCGCGAGGCACTCCACGGCCCATGGGACGAATCCCAGGCCGCACTCGCCGAACTACGCAAGGCGTTCCCCGCGTACCGGTTCTGGAGGAGCATGCTCCAGACCTGCACGCAGGGCGACTGGCACGCCCAGCACATCACCACCGGAGTCGTCTACGACGCTGCCTCCGCTGCCGACCTGCGGCAGATGCTGGAGGAGGCGAGCTGATGATGGCGACTGAGATGACCGATCCGCTCCTGGCGGAGGTCCAGGAGATGTTCGGAGACTGGATCATCGGCGCAATGGAGAGCGGCGGCTACATCGCCGTGCACCGCACCGAGGGGTTGGATCGCGAAGACGACCACCGCAAGGTCACCGTGACCGCGGACTTCCTCGAGCTGCTGGCCGCGCGCCTGCACGTCCAGCAGGGCCTGCGCCGCGGTGAACAGGAGCTTTCGCGGTGAGGGCGCAGGAGGAGCCGCCAGCGTGGCTAATCACGGCCCACGGTATGGCATGGGACATCCGCGCCTTCCAAATCGAGCCGGGGGTCGTGGCCTTCCGCCATGAGATCCTCCCCTCGCACCGGGCAGGAGCGCGTACCATCACGGCCGCTACATGGGACCGCCTCGCGCAACTCCTGGACAAGGCGGAACGGTTCGATGCCGACTGCCACGCGCGAATCGCGTCCAGCCGCGCGCGGGCCGCGACACGTGCCGACGAGATGGCGGTGCCTGCGTGAACCGTCCGGACCTACCGCGGCGCGACCGCGGCCACGAATACTTCGTACTCCCGCCGTCCGCCGCGCGGACGACGGAGCGGACGCCGCGCGAGGAGAGATCCCCCCTCGCCGGTACGCCGCAGGCACCCCAGCTTGTGGCATGCCCTGGGGAGCTCTCCCCCGTGAGCCCCCAGGGCCTGATTTCCCCTCAGCTCCGCGTGAGCGGAGGGGCAGCCGCGGTGTGAGGGCGCCGCGGCCCACCGGGGTGGGGCTCCCCTCGTGAGCCTCGCCCCGGTCGCCGCCCCGCCCCCGGAACCCACCTTCCGGGGGCGGGGTCACCCTGAACGTCCGCTCGCGTCCTTCGGGCAGCGAGCGGCAACCGTCCGGCGGGACCATCGGGAGCAATCGGAAGCCGGGCGGAGCCGGGCCACGGCCCGGCGGCGGTCCCGTTCCGTCGCGGGTTACGGGCCGCCCGACCGGGGCGCCTTCCCTTGAAACACAGCCGCCCCGGTCAACCCCCCGCCCCCTGGGTCCGCCCAGGGGGCGGGGCCACAACAACCCCCCGATACCGAGGAGCGACATGTCCACCACCACGGCAACCACCCGCGGCCGCGACCTCATCGCGCCCGAACTGTTCAACCGCCTCACCGACGACGTCACCCGCGACCCGCACTGCCCCGACCGCGACACCGCCGAGCGCATCGTCGACCAAGCCGTCGTGTTCCTCGTCGCCTGCGCCCTCAGCGACGACCCCATCGGCCCCTCGCCGCTGGTCGACCTCGGCTGGCACGCCTTCATCCTGCGCACCGCCGACTACCGCCGCTTCTGCAACACCGTGCTCGGCGAGTTCGTCGACCACGTCCCCAACGACACCGCCCCCACCATCGAGCAACGCACCGCCTCGGCCGCCCGCACCCTGGACGCCCTGCACGCCACCGGCCTCCAGGTCGACACGGGCGTCTGGGCCCAGGAGATGCCGTGCTCCAGCTGCAGCGACACCAAGACCGGCGGCGACGGCGACGGCTGCCACAAGGGCTGCCACGACAGCCAGGCGAAGTGACCGGGTAAACCAGGGTCATGGACCGATTCACCTGGGCGCGCCTGCCCGAACCTGCCCGGACTGCGTTCGAGGCGGAGTTCGGGCGGGTGCGCTCGACCACGTCCAGACCGGCCGGGCTGACCGTCGGCATCGCCTCGACCGTGGTGACCGACCGCAACACCGTGTTCGTCAAGGCCATCCCGGCCCGCTCGCCTGCCGCCCCCTCCTACCGGCGCGAGCTCGCCATCGCCGACGCGATGCCCGAACACGGACCGGCGCCCCGTCTGCTGTGGGTCAGCGACGCCGGCTGGATCACCCTCGTCTGGGAGTATCTGCCCGGTCGCCACGTCGCCCTGCTCCTCGAGGCCGACGAGGTAATGGCCGCCCTGGTGAGCATGCGCCAGACCCTGCGCCATGTCCCGGTCGAGCTGCCTGCGATCACCGACGACGGAGAGAAGTTGGCCGTGCTCCTGGCAGCCGCGCGCCGCGTGATCGCGGACCCGCCCCCCGGCCTGGCGCACGTCGACCTCTACCGCCGGGCCGTCATCCGCGCGCGCGAGGACGACTTCGCCGGCGCCGCGCTCGTCCACGCCGACCCGGCCACGTCGAACATGATCGCCACCGACGACGGGGTGCGCCTGGTCGACTGGGCCCTGGCCGCACGCGGGCCCACCTGGATCGACCCGGCGCTGCTGATCGCCCCGCTGATCGAGGCCGGCTATTCACCGGCGGCCGCCGAGGCGTGGGCCGCGCGTCACCACCCGGACTGGGCTGCGGCTCCGCGGCGCGCGCTGGATGCGCTCGCCGTCGCGCGGCTGCTGTTCCTGACCGAGAAGATCGACTCCGGTGCCGAATGGCTCGCCGACGGGCGGCGGCGGGCGCTGTGGGCGCACCAGGCATGGGTCGACTATCGCCTCGGAACCGCTGACACCGTCGGCGCGGTCGGCTACAGTCGCGCGTGATGGTCCCCGCACACGCGGGGTTCACTCGAGCAGGTTCCATGCTGTGCCGAGCACATGCGCCCCGCATCCTGCGGGGGTCAGGCGGAGCCTGAGGATCGCGACAGCGACCGACCCATCCCACTCTCAGGGCTCGCTGACACGACGAAAGCGCCCCGCCCTCCAGCTGGAGGGCGGGGCGCTGTGCTGTTCGGAGCGAACTTGAAACTCCTGGTTGAGGGGTCGTCAGGTGCGGGCGCGCAGCGGCCGCGTCTGGCGGTGGCGCAGGTGCTGGTTGAGCTGCGGCAGGGACACGGTCTGACCCGACCAGTCCGCGTCCAGCGCGCTCGCGTCGGCGCCGATGAACCGGTGGGCGTAGCGGCCGCGGCTGGTGCGGCCGGGCACCAGCGAGGGTGAGTCGCGGTGGTCGACCAGGCTGGGCCACGGGTACCAGACGGTGATCCGCTGGGTGTCCAGGTACCGGGAGATGCGTTTGTCGTAGTTCGCGATGTCCTCGCGCCGGTCGCCCCACGCGATGCAGTCCTCGATCACCTCGGTCGGCAGCACGATGCCGACTCCCCAGTGCAGCTGGGCCATCGACAGCCACGAGGTGGTCTGCCGCGCCTGGTCGACGAGCCGCTCGACGTAGGTCCTGAACGGCCGAATGCGCCCGGCGTAGAGGCACAGCGGTGTCGGGGTGCCCGCCGGTGCGGGCACGTGGTCTAGGGCCCGCTCGACGCCGGCGACCAGATCGCGCGGCAGCACGGCGTCATCCTGCAGCACCAGGTGGTGAGTGGCCTCCCGGTCGTACGCCAGCATCGCGCGGCGGCCCGTGTCCCACCGGTCGTCGCGCCGATCCCAGATCACCTCGGCCTCGCGGTCCAGGCGCTCCAGGAGTTCCGGCACAAACGCTTCGCGCGTGCGGTGGGCCATGACGGTGACGCTCACCCGGACCATTCCCACACCTCCATCCGGGAGCCCATCTTCACCGGCTTTCCCATCTCGTAGCCGAGCGGCTCGAGCACCGCGGCCTGGGCGTCATGGGCGGCCCGGGTGTGGGTCTCGGTGACCACGAGCGGATGGCAGCGCGCGAGGTGGCGGCGCATTCCCACCAGCGCGGCCGGCTCCATCCCCTCCACGTCGAGCTTGACCAGGACGAGGTCGTCGAGGTCCAGGAGCTCGTCGACGGCGCGGACCTCCACGTTGCCGCGGCCGACCTCCAGCGTCATGCGCTGCTCGTCCTCGCGCCAGTGCGCCTCGGCCGAGCCGGCCCCGGCGGCCATCGGGTAGATCCGCACCCGGTCGTCGCCGAGGTCGTTGAGGCCGAGGTTGGTGCGCAGGGCCCGCACCCGGGCGGGGTGAGCCTCGAAGGCGTGCACCCGCAGCTCGCACACGATCGCCAGATAAAGCGAGTGGTTGCCGACGTGGGCGCCGATGTCCAGAGCGGACCCGGCCAGCCGGCGTTTGCGGATGCCGGCCAGCAGCCGGTGCTCATAGGGTTTGCCCGCGGCGAGCTGTCGGCCGATGCGGCCGCCCGGGTCGGTGATCCGGTACTCGTGCTCGGGCACGCTGATGTCGAGGACGCGTGTCTTCACGTCATGGACTCCTCCGGCTGGGGTTGTGGATCTGGGCCAGGGCGGCGTGGGCGCCCGCCCGGTCGCCGCGGCCGTCGAGGAGATCCCAGAGCCGGTCGAGGCTGGCGTGCGGGTCGGCGATGTCCATCCACACAACCCGGCTCTTGTCGGCGAGGAACGCCTCGATGTTGGTGGTGACCGTGGCGACCAGGGCGCGCGCGGCCGCGAGCTGCTCGCCGGTGGTGCGCGGCGGCCGCCGCCGGATGATTCCGGAGGCGTAGGCCGGGGCGATGCCGGCGCGGACGGTGTAGCGGGCGGCGTAGGAGCGGGCCACCTGCTCTGGGTCGCGGGTGAGGTGGACGTAGACCGGGGCGTCGCCGTACCGCTGGTCGAGTTCGCCGAGGTGCCAGGCGAGCCGGTTGTCGACCTCGACGTGGTGGTCGGGGTAGGCCAGACGGTCGGGCCCGATGAGGTGGGCGCGGGACTCGTGGCCGGTGGTGTGGCTGGTCAGGTGCGCCGCCAGCGCGCGGGCCAGGGTGAGGCTGCCGCACCGGCCGGTGCACAGCACCATGGCGCGGCTCACCAAACGCCCCGGCCGGCTTTCCTGGCGGCGGTGTTCCAGTCGTGTTTGATCCAGCCGCCGCGGGCGTGTGGCCCGAAGGCCTCCTCGTGGCCGACGACGGTGACCTCGTCGCCCCAGTCGCGGCCGCGGTAGGTCCGGGTCAGATGCCAGGGCCCCACCGACTGGGCGAGGTGGCGGTGGCCGTGGGCCTCCAGCGCCGCGCGGATCCCGTCGACCAACGCCCGGATGTAGGGGTGGCCCGGGGCGGCGGCCATGAGGCAGTTGGTGATGGGGTGGTCGCCCTCGGTGTGCTGCGGCGAGGTCACCAGAACGCACGATCGGTCCGCCAGGAGCCCCTCGAGGTTGGCCATCGGCGCGACGTCGGTATCCGAGTACACCCCGCCGTAGAGCAGCAGCAGCTCCAGCCGCACCACATCAGCCTGAAACCGCTTCCAGTCCCGCGGGTAGCGCTCGGCCGCGTTGTCGACGAGGGCCTGGTGGGCCAGCGGCGGCAGCTCGGCCGAGGACGTCCAATCCGTGCGGTCCCAGCCGGGGTGCAGCCGGTCCCACCACCGCCCGTACTCGCGGTACCGGGCGGGCATCGGATCGTCCAGCCAGATCCGATGCAGCACCCGCGGGATCACCCGGCCTCGCCCAGCGCGCGGATCCGCTTCACCGTCGGGCTGTTCTTGCCGCTGGCCTGGTGCAGGAGGTCGGCGGCCGCGGCCGCGGCCGCCGCGTAGCCCTGCCGGTAGCCCTCGGCGCGCGCGTCCCCGTCGCTGTCGGCGTCGCTGTCGGTGGCCTGGGTGTCCTCGAGCCGCTGACGCAGCTCCGCGTTCTCCTCTTCCAGCTCAGCCTTCGTTGGCATGATCATCTCCTCAGTGAGCATGTGTGATCGTCAGTTACCGGGTCAGGACCCGGGCGTCAGCAGATACATCGGCAGCCCCCACCCGGTGTGCTCGCCCTCGACCCCGGAGGCCTCGACGACCACCCGCTCATCGGCAGGGCCCAGGCCGGCGGCGGCGTCGTTGAGCGCGAGCTCGTCCCAGCGGACGGCGCCGGTCCCGAATCTCTCCCACCACCACTGGGTCACGACGTCGGTGGTGATGGTGCCGCTAGTCTCGACGTCGGGGATGGAGGCCTGCGGATCGCTCGACCACACGGCCAGATAGCCTGTGCTGCCCTCGCGGCGAGCCTCGATGCGCACCCAGGTGTCGGCCGGGATGGTGCCGGACGGCAGGCTCAGCCCGACGCCGTACCAGTCCAGACCGCCCTCGGCCGATAGCGAGCACCCGCCGGTGCCGGAGGCCCACCAGACGTGGCCGTCCTGGGCGTCAGCGTCGCGTTTGAGGTAGCCGCGCACGGCCATGTCGGTGAGGTCGGGCAGGCTGCCCCACACCACTCCGGACCCGGAGTCCATACCGGATGGCAGCAGGATCGCGCCGGAGCCGGTGTAGGCGTCGTCGGTGTAGACGGTGCCGGCGTCGGCCCCCGACCACGCGTCACCGAGACTGCCGCCGGAGTTGGACGTGGTGATCTGGGCGCCGGTGGGCCCGTCGCAGGTGTTGGTGCGCAGCGCCTCGATGACCGGGCCGATGGCGTCGGCCGTGTCGGCGATCGACCATTCGTCGATCCAGATCGCGTCGCCGAGATGCTCGAGCCACCACTGCGTGATCGTCGACCCGTCGATGGTTCCCGACGTCTCGGCGTCGGGCGCGCCGGTCGAGGCCGGGTCGGTGGACCAGACGCGCAGGGTGCCGGTGGTGCCCTGGCGGGTGGCCTCGACCCGGCACCAGGTGTCGGCCGGCAGCGCGTCCTCGAGCGTGAGCGCGTCCCAGGTGACGTCTCCGGCGGCGCCGAGGCTGGCGGTGCCCGGGCCCGGGCTCCACCAAATGTTGCCGGACTCGCTGCTGCCGCGGTTGATGTAGACGCGCAGCGCGCAGTCGGCGAGACTGAGATCGGTCCAGGACATGCCGTTGCTGCTGCTGGGATTGTCCAGCCGCAGCGCGGCCGCGCCCGCATAGACGGTGGACTGGTCGTAGGTGACGCCAGGGGAGTCGACGCTGTCGAAGGGGTCGCCGTGCATCGAGGACCGCTCGATGGTGACGGCCGTGTCGGGGGCGCCGTCCCAGTTGAAGCTGTTGCGGCGGATGATGGCCATCAGGCGACCCGGATCTCGACGGTGAGCGCTGCGGCGTCGGCGTCGCCGGTGACCTCGACGGTGAGGTACTCGCCGTCGGCGATCTCCGAAGTGTCGAATGAGGTCGTTTTTGACGAGGTGTTCGCGCCGGTGGCGATCGAGATCGGAGACGAGGTGAGCGAGGTGACACCGTTGAGCAGCACGTCGACCTCGACCGCCTCACTGGCGGGGGCGACGCCGGCCGACGCGTGAATCCACTGCACCTCCAGCGCGCGGCCGGTCATGTTGTAGGCGCGGTGCGCCGACCCGGTGGCCACCTCCGGCGCGCTGAACCGCCAGGTGTCACCAGCGCGCTCCTGCAGGGTGGCAACCTCGTCGCTGATGGTGGGCGAGGCCATGATGTAGCGCGGCTCGGTCCCGTCCGCACTCGCGCTGGCCCAGAGGTAGGCGACGCCGTCGGGGCCGCGGAACCGCGGAATGGTGCCGTGCTCGTCGGACTCGACCGAGGTGACCGCGGCGCCGTCGGCGTCGAGCAGATCGGTGTACTGCGACCCGCCGGTCTGGGCATCCCACATCGTCACCGTCACTCCGGGCAGCAGCAGCGGGGTGTAGCCCACCACCTCGCCGCTCTCGGTGACCTCCTCGCCCTCCTGCATCACCCAGCCCGCATGGCTGCGCCCGAACCAGTGCCTCACAATCCGCCCCTTTCGCTCTCGTCCCGGTGGCGGCCGCGCGCGGTGGCGAGGTGGCGGGTGGCCAGCGGCGACCCGCGCTCTCCTGCCTCCATGGTGATGAGGCTGGTCAGCACCGACAGCAGCGCGCCCAACCCGGCTGCACCCAGCACCTGCCACGCCGAGATTTCCCACAGGGTGCTGGCATCGGCGACGCCAGCCCCCAGGGCCATATGCGCGGCGCCGCGCGCCGCCAGCTCGGCGGACTGGCGCCAGAACCGCACTGTGAACATCGGCGCGACTCCTCAGGTGTAGCGGGTGACGGGCTTGCGCCAGATCCAGGGCCAAGTGCGGCGCCCGACCAGCCCGTCGGCCGGACCGACCGCGGTGTGGCCCTCTGCCCGCGCCTGGGCCTGGAACTCCTCGACCACACGGGCGGTCTTGGGGCCGTGGCGGCCGTCGACCGAGATGCGCCAGCCGCGGTCGGCGAGGTGCTGCTGGTACTCGCGGATGTGGGGCCGGTCGTCGGGCCAGTAGTAGCCGGAGTGGTTGCGGTCATCGCTGGAGGGCGGCCCGAACCAGTGCCCGCGCTTCAGCGGGAACGCATAGGGCGGGTCCTGCCCGGGCTCGACGACTTCCTTCTCACGGCGCGGCCGCGCCCCGCCGCCCCCGCCGCTGCCAAGATCGGGGATGGCCGAGCCCGGCGGCCGCCGGAAGGTCCCGGCGCGCACCAGCCGGTAGGCACGGTCGCCCGGACACGATGTCTCCGTGAAATCCTTGTGGCCCAGCACGCGGCCGGCGATGCTGGTGTCGGGCTCCATCAGCCACTGCCGCAGCTCGCGCACCGCCTCGATCTGGGCCTCGGGGATCTCGTCGTCGGGCCCGCACGCCAGCGTCGCGGAGTAGTACTGGGAGTTGCCGGCGGTGGTGCCCTGCGCCGCCTGGTACCGGAATAGTCCCCGTCCTTCCAGGACGTACCCGTGGGGACACGGGAACCAGCTGTACCCCACGTCGTCCCACCCGCGGGTGTGCACGTGGAAATCCCTGCACCAGTTCCAGTACTCGATGCACGCCTGGTGGCCGCGGCGCGCGAGACGCTGGTCGGTGGAGTCGTAGTGGATGACCAGCCCCTGGTCGGGGTCGGCGTAGTCGGCGGGCGAGTACGGATCCCACCCCAGATCGGAGCGCCACACAAGGTGCGTGGGTGCGGGCATGGCAAGCCTCCAGGCAGACGGAAGCGCCGCCCCCGGGGGCAGCGCGGGCATGGATCGGGGGTCAGCCCGCCGGACGGCACGACCAGGGGTCGGTGGGATCCAGCGGCGGTTCGCAGTACATGCGCGACGGTGCGGGCGATCCCGGGGGGCCGGAGGGTCCGGGCGGGCCGGAAGGGCCCGTCTCGCCGCGCGGTCCCGACGGGCCCGCGGGCCCGCTCGGCCCGGGAGGCCCCGGGCGGCCGGACGCACCGGAGGGACCGGCAGCGCCGGGCGAACCCGTCGGCCCCGCGGATCCGTCTTCCCCGGGCGCGCCCGGGGGACCGCGGCGCCCCGCCGCGCCGGCGGGCCCGGGCGGGCCCGGCGTCGGCGAGGGGAGGCCGGCATAGGGCGAGGGCGCGGGTGTTGGTGTGCCGCCCAGCTGCTCAACCTGTTCGGTCAGCGCGGAGCGGTGCGCCTCGGCCGCCTCGAGCTGGGCGCTCTGGCGCGCGGTGACGGCGATGATCCAGGCCAACAGAGCTACCGCGCTCAGCAGCCCGGCGGCGAACAGCATGCCGCGCAGCATGGTCCAGGGAGGCAGTCGCGGGCGGATCACGCGGCACCACCTCCGCGCAGCATCCAGGCCAGTACCAGCGCCACCACCACGGGCGCGATGAAGCTGGTGACGGCGGTCCACATCGCGCGGCGGTTGCTCTCGCGCAAAGCCTGCACCTCGGCTTCAAGCCGGCCGATGCGTTCCTGGTCTGCGGCCCGGTGGGCGTTGTAGACCTCTTTGAGTACGAAGTGGTCGAGCCGGGCGGCCAGGGCCTCGATGTCCTTCTGGACCTCGGCATAGCTGCTGGCTATGGTCCGCTGCAGCTCCCATAGGGTCGGTTGCTCATCACTCACCCAACCCCCCTTATTCGATCTCGTATTCGAACCCGTCGAGGGCGACCCAGGTCGGGTCGTGGTTGTTGGCGCGCAGCACCCGCACCTGGCCCGGACGGAAAGCCGCGGTGTCGAGCGGGGCGACGTCCAGGCGCACACTGACGTGGTCGCCGTCGTCGTAGGCCGCACCGATGTGGCGGGCATAGTCGGCCGGTCGCATCTCCGGCGGAACCCGGGCGATGATCGCGCCTTGCGGAATGACGCCGCCATCCGAGCGGGCGATAGTGCCGCGCAGCTCCACCCGCGTTGGCGTCCAGAATCGCCCGGACGGCGCCGATCCCGTCGAGCCGAAGTTCTCGTAGCCGCTACCCAACGTCAGAGCTTCCCAGTCGGTGGGGTAGCGCGGGTCGTGCGCGGTGACGTAGGCGCCGTTGTAGACGTAGCGCAGTCGGCCGGTCGACAGCTCCATCGCCAGCCCACCCTCGCCAACGTCGGCGTTGGGGTAGTCGGCCAGCATCGGAACCGCGCCATGTCCGGTGTACTGGCGCACATCCACCACCGCACCGGCATTGACGACGGACGCGTTGCCGGCGACGGTGATCTCGGCGAGCGGGATCTCCCAGATGTCGTCGGGGTCGCGCGTTGGCGAAGGCGCGGTGCCTGCGCCGGACACACCCTGCTTGATCACGATGCCGGCCTCGCCCGGGTCCACGCTGGACCCGGCGAGCGGGTCGGCCCGCACCACCACCAGGTCCACACGCGCGGCCGCGGACGCGTTCGGGCTCACCTGCTCGGTGACGTCCTCGGTGGAGCGGTACCAGTACCCCCCGGCCAGGCAGTAGCCGGGGCGCACGCGGATCTCGGCGGTGCCGTCCGCGGTCACCTGCAGCCGCTGGTCCGCGTCCAGGCCGTCGCGCACCACACCGGAGGGGGCGAACTGCCGGTACCAGCGGGCGAGGACGGTGTCCTCGGTCACCGGCGATCCGGCGAAGACGCCGTAGGTCTCAGCCACGTGTCACCTCCTGGTCTGGAGCTGGTTGACGTCGCGCCGCAGCCCGGAGACGCGGCGGTAGATGGCGGGCCGCTCCTGCTCCTCACCGATCGAGGGGGTGATGAGCTGCCCGTTGTCCGTATCGCGGGTGTAGCGCATCTCGCGGATGGTGTCCTCGACCGGGCCGACCTCGGTTTCGAAGGTGACGACGTCGCCGCGGTCGTAGTCGCGGCCGGCGACCAGCTGCTCGGTATCGATCGGGCTGAACGAGACACTCGCGGTGCCGCGGCCCTCCTCGAGCCGCTCGGTCGCGGCCTGCCCCGCGGCCTCGTCGGGGTCGACGTAGTCGTCGTCACCCGGGCTCGCCGAGGGGTCGACCTGGCGCTGGTCGGCGAACTCCTCGACGATCAGGTGCGGCCACAGCGCGTCGCGCTGCTGGAACCGGTAGAACACCCGGTTGACGTCTTCGCCGCCGATGCCGACGATGACGTCGGTGACCTCCGGCGGCGTCAGCTCGTAGGAGTAGCTGGTGACGTTGCCGAGGTCGACGGCGAACCGTGCGATGGCGGCCAGGTCGGCCGGCTCGTAGAACACCAGCTCCAGGTCGCTGCCCGACTGGATGATGTCCCAGCCGATACCACCGGACTCGGCCAGCCCGTGCACGGTCTCCAGCAGCGCGTCCATCCGCAGCTTCGTGGTGACGGTGGACCCGCGGCCCTGGTCGGTGGTGAGCACGAGGCCGTCCTGGCGCCGGTCGGCCAGCGCCGAGGGGCCGGCCTGCCGGTCGACCAGCGTGCGGATCACGGTCTCGGCCGCCCCCGAATGCACCGCATAGGCGCTGGACTGGGTGGTGCCGCTGGTGGTGATCGGCTCGTCGTAGGCCGGCCAGATCACTCGCGCGATCGTGGCCGCATCGGAGACGCCGGAGACGGTGAGCTGGCCGCGGCCGCCGTCCTCCTCGGTGACCTCGGTGGAGTCCGGCCGTTTGGGCCCGGACAGTTTGATGGCGCCGTCGACGACGAACAGGATGCCTTCGCCGGCCTGGAGCAGGTCGGCGCTGGCCGAGCCGGCGTCGACGGTGACGGTCCAGGCGCCGGCGTCCAGGTGCCGCACCCGCACGTCCAGGCTCTGCTCGTCGTCGATCTCGCCGATGATCGTGCGGTTCTCGTCGCGTACGAGGATGCGCCACTCGGTCTCGGCCACCGCCGCCACCCCCTCGCTGCCTCAGGCGGTGAGCTCCTGCGGGGTGTAGGACAGGGCGACCTCGGTGCCCTCGCCCACGCCGGTGGCAATGACGTCGATCTCGTTGACCGTCGGCGCCAGCGGCCACAGCGCGCTGCCGAGCGCCAGGTCCCCGTAGGCGTTGGTCGACCCGTTGAGGGTGACGGACTTGCGGCGGGGCCGGGTGTCGATGACGATCGTGTCGCCGCCGGTCAGCTCCCGATCGAGCGTGAGCTCCTTGCCGAGGGTGACTGAGCGCAGCACGGTGCCGGAGGACAGCGGCCCGGTCAGGGTCCAGACCGGCCAGGCGCGGGCGGTGCCGACGATGGCGATCTCCATGCCCTCGCCGATCACCGCACCGCTCACGACCTCCAGCGGCAGGATCGGCAGGAACCGGTCGGCGCTTTCCTGCGCCCGCCAGAAAAGGGTGCGGGTTGGCCTGGACCAGTAGGGGTTGGCGGCCATCCACGTGATCCCGTAGTTGGCCCAGCACAGCCCCGCCTCGTCCTGGCCCTCCGAGCCCTCCATGCCCTCGGTGTAGTGCGCCTCGATCCAGCGGCTGGTGCCGTCGAACTCGGTGACCGTGAGTCGCCCGGCCCCACCGAGGTTGGTGGGTTGGGGGTCGACGTCGCGGGCGAGCTGGCGGCGGCGGCCGCGGGCCTCCTCCCGCGAGGCCCCCCACACCCGGATGGGCACGAAAACCTCGCGGGGCTCGGCCCGCACACCCGTCACGACGTCGCCGTCCAGCGCCCCCGACTCGCGCCGGTAGAGCTGGTAGGGCGGCAGGTCCAGCCCCCGCACCCCCGGCATCGCCACATAGCCCGCCTCCGGCGCGGTCAGCACCGTGGTCACACCCTGCGCGCTGGTCCACTCCAGGCGACTGGAGTGGTCGGGCCGGTTGATCAGCGGGTTGGGCGCCGGCTCCTCCGGCGTCACCTCCACACCGGCGGTCACCAGCAGCGGCATGACCGACCACCTCCCCTATGGGTGCAGGGCGTCGTAGTTCTTGAGGGCCTTGCTGACCTCCCTGCTGGTGGCGCGGGCGTTCTTCGTCTCGTAGATGTTCCAGGTGTCGCCGCCGTCGCCGCCGCGCTGGCGCTCGCGCGCGGCCGCGATGATCGACCGGAGCATCCGGTCGGTCATCACCGGCTCCGGCGCGCCCGTGCCGTTGTACACGGTGCTGATCCCGGGCGGCAGGTACCCGCCGGAGTCGTAGGAGACGATCCCGCCCGCGGCCTTGCCGTGGGCGGAGGCGTCGCCGGTGACCGGCTTGAACCCGTACCGGTAGGGGAACATGCTGCTGAACGCGCCGCGGGCGCCCCCGCCCACGCGCACCCCGGCGCTGCCGGAGCTTTCGACATTGACTCCCATCAACGTTCCGGCGGTGTGACCGACGGAACTGTGGGTGATGCCGACCATGTAGGGCGACCGCAGCCCCCGCACCCAGCCCGCCGGGGCGTTGGACCCCCGGAACGCGTGCGTCGAATACCTGCGGAAATACGGGCCAACGCCTCGGATCTTGTTCTCGATCGCTCCGGTGAAACCGGAGCAGTCGTATCCGTAGGGGCCCGCACCGCCCCACCGGTACGGCTCGCCGGCCTGGGCCCGGGCGAAGCGCGCCGCGCGCCGCAGCCGTTCGGAGGCCGAGGCCAGCCCGGCCCAGGAGTCGGCCCCGCCGCGGGAGTTGTAGGCCTCGTCCTCCGACCCGAGCTTCGCCAGGATCTTCTTCTGGAACTGGGTCATCATCCGGTAGGGGATGCCGGGCCACCCGGACTTGCCGAACTTGTCGGCGAGCTGGCCGGAGAGTTTGTTCAGCGGCTTGGTCGCCCAGGACTTGAGCCCGCCGACGATGTCGTTCCACTTGTCGCCGATCCAGTCGCCGACGATGCCGCCGACCGCGAACCCGGGTGCGCCCGGCAGCGACGGCGGGTTGCCCAGCCTCGTCGCCGAGACGCCGGGCACCTGGTAGTCGCCGTCGCGGAAGCGCCCCAGCGGTTTGCCCATGCGGGCGGCCTTGTTGACCGCGGCCAGCCGCGCCCGCTCGTAGGGGTCGCGCATCGCCTCGGAGACGTAGACGCCCTCACCCCGGCGCATCGGCACCAGCTGGTCGTCGCCCTGACGCCAGGACGACTGCCCGGGCAGGATGCCGCCGCGCGCGAAACCCTTCGGGTGCCATTTGCTGAGTTCACCCAGACCGGGAACCTTCTTCGCGACCTTATTCCACAGGCCGACAATTCCCCGGTTGTAAACCGTGTTGATGATGAACGACACGGGTTTCTTCGCGACGGACTGGAGTTTCGTCCAGACGTGCTTTACCCCGTCTCGCGCGCGACGGAAAGCGGCGACCATTCGCGACCGCAGCGCATTCGCCGCGTCGACCACCCGGTCACGCAATGCCCGCGCCCGGTTGACGATCCAATCGCGAATGTTGGAGAACAGCGCGACCGCGCGGTCGCGCAGCCGCGTCACAGTCGAGACCACCGCCGTGCGCAAAAGCAGCCAGGCACGCTGCGTGCGCACCCGCAGGGTCCGCCACTGGATCTGGATCCACCGGACCACGTACTGGATCCTGGCGTTCACCCAGGCGATCGCGGTCCGTAGCGCATTGGTGATCGCCGCCTTCAGCAGCAGCCAGGCACGCAGCGTGCGCACCCGCAGCGTGATCCACTGGATCTGGATCCACCGGACGACATAGAGGATCCGCGCCACCAGCCACGTGACCGTGGAATTCCACAAATTCGAGATCGTGGACTTTATCCAGCGCCAAGCCGCCTGCGTTCCGGCGACAATCTGATCCCAGTATTTAACGATGAGACCGACGGCAAGACCAATGGGCCCGGTCAAAATTCCGAGCAAAAGCATCCAATTGGCCTTGATCCAATTCAGGCCAATTGATATCCATTCTCGGATTTTCGCTATCGCGCCTTGTATCCAGGAAACGACCGCCGACCAGATGGCGAGCGTCCACTTTTTCACGGTCGACCAGTTGGCGATCACGAGCGCGACCAGGCCGATGACCGCGGCGATCACCCACCCGACAGGGCCCATCGCGATGAACCAAGCGGCCGCCATCCGCGCGGCCTGGATCATGGACTGCACGCCCATCAGCACCCAGCCGGCCACCACCCGCGCCGCCTGGATCGCCGACTGCATCGCCATCCGCACCAGCGAGGCGATCATCCGCGCCGAAGCGGCCGCGGCCTGGGCCGCCATCCGCGCCAGTGACGCCGTCATCGCCGCGGCCGAGCGGGCCGCCGAGGCCGCCATCCGCGCCAGTGCGGCGCCGGCCTGCGTCGCGCCGCGGCCCAGCGAGGCGGCCGCCGAAGTGACCGCGCGCCCGGCCGAGGCCGCGCCGGAGCGCACCGCCGACCAGGCGCGTTTCGACCCGGAGGCGACCGCGCTCGCGCCCTTGCGGGTGGCGTTGGCGGCGCCGTTCCAGGCCGTGCGCAGCGCCCCGCCGACCGAGCCGGCCTTACCGCTGAACGCCGACTGCGCCACCTGAGCGGAGCGGAACCCCTGGGCCATGCGCCGGGTCGCGCCGACCGTGGCCCCCACGCCCTTGGACAGCAGCTTGACCCCGCCGACGGCGGCCTTCGCGGCCGGCGCCAGCGACGACACCCGTGCCAGCACCGGACCCAGCACGATCGACCAGGCCAGGGTCTGGGTCACCGTGGACTGCACCGGCCCCGGCAGGCTCGAGAACGTGTCGGTGATCTGGCCGACGACCGCGGCGACGCTGGGCAGGATCGTCAGCAGATCGGTGAAGATCTGGTTGAGCAGCGAGAAGGTTTGGTTGAGCTGCTGCTGGCCCTGGGCCGAGGTCGCCCAGGTCGCGAACTTGGCGGAGAGCTGCTCGATGGTGTCGAGCAGGCTGGCGCCGTCATCGGAGGCTGCGCCGAAAATCCCGCCCAGCGCCACCCCGAGGTTGGTGCCGATGTCGCGCAGCTGGCCCAGCACGTCGACCGACCGCTGCACGATGCCGTTCATGCGGGCCGCGCCCTCTTCGGAGGCGAGGAACGCGGCCGCGGACTTGAGCCCGCCGGTGGCCCACTGGCCGAACTGCGAGACCAGCGGCAACCCGATCTTGACCAGCTCGGCGATGACCGTGACCAGCGGCGCCACCGACCCGCGGAACGAATCGGTCGCATCGGCCGTACCGGCGAAAATGTCGCGGACCTGGCCGCGGAACATGGGCGTACTGGCGGCCTTGGTGGCCTCCTTCGCCAGGGCGTTGATGGACCCGGCCACGTTGGTCATGCCGCGCCGCAGCGTGGGCATGCCCTGGTCGGCCAGGGTACTGATCTGCGACCCCAGCCCCGCGAACAGCCGGTCCTGGACGGCACGCCGCACCGGCTGGAAACTGGTCGCGATCCCCGCCCACGAGCGCACGAAATCGCGCGCTTTGGGGGAGAGCCCCTCCATGGCGTCCGACAACTTCTCGGCGTCGCCCTCGGCGACCGCGGTCATCGCGTCGCCCACCCCGGAGACGCCCACGGCCAGGGTGCCCATGGCGGCCCCGGCCACCCCGGCGGCCGCGGGCAGCGCCAGGATCGCGCCGGAGGCCGGCGCGAGTGCGGCGGTCAGCGACACCCCGGCCGAGCCCAGGCTGGAGACCAGCATGGCGGCGGCCGATTTACCGACGCCCCGGACGCTCTTGGTGATGGCCTTGTCGGCCGCCTGGCCGAACCGCTGCCCGAACGTGGTGCCGGCCTGGGAGCCGGCCTTGGCCGCCGGGCCACCCATGGACTTGCCCAGGGTCGGGCCGGCCGCCAACCCGGCGGCCTTCGCCGCGGCGTTCGTGTCGGTTTTCAACCGCCGGCCGAACGACCGCATGCTGGGGAGGACGTCGATCCAGACCGCGCCCGCAGTCGCCATAGGGAGGGCTCACCTCCCCGGCATCACCTGCGCCACCAACGCCTTGTGGGCCTCGCGGGCCTCAGCGTTGGGGTCCTCGTCCCGGCTGTGCTCGGCCGTCTCCGGCCGCGGCAGCGGTTTGGGCTTCTTCACGGACTTCGCGCCCGCGGCCGCGGCCACCTGCGCGTTGCTGACCTGCAGCGCATCGGCGATGAACGCCAGCAGGTGGGTCTCGTCCGACCAGGCGTTGCCGTTGAGGGCCCGCCCCAGCGCGCTGGTGGGCGGCAGAGCGTCGATGAGCACCCGCAGCTGGCGCAGACTCACCCCCGCCGCCAGGTCCACCTCCGCGCCGCAGGCCGCGCACGTCTCGGCGTGCAGGGTGGCGAGATAGTCGCCCAGGTAGTCGCGGTGGTACTCCGCGATCAGGCTCGCCTCGACGGTCTCTGGATGGTCCCCGAGCAGGCTCAGGACTGTGTAGGTCCCGCCGGCGGCGTAGGCCCCGCCCCCGAGATCTCGTCCTGCATCGTCAGCTGCACGTCGGTGAACATGATCATGACGTCGCTGGCGGTGCCGCCGGCGGCCTGGAACTGTTCCCACTGCTGCTCGCCCAGGACGGCCTGGGCTTTGCCGATGTTGGTCTCGGCCGCCGCGTCGACCGATGCCTGCCATTCATCGCTGGCGAACAGCGGGTGCGGGAAGGTCCAGACCTTGTCGAACGCCTCGAACGAGGCGTAGACGACGCCGTCCTCACCGGTCTCGCAGTCGGTGCGCTCGATGAATTTCTTCTTCGTCGCCTCGAGCGTCCGCCGCGTCTTGCGGTTCTGCTGCTGCTTCTGGGCCATGCGGCCCTCCTTCCGCGGCGAGCCTGGTGAACCTGAAAGGGAGCGGGGCGGCGGGGCTCACCAGACCGCCGCCCCGCTCCCGTCTGCGGGGTGCGCCGGTCAGGACCCGGAGGCCAGCAAACGCCAGCCCGGGCCGTCGACCCAGTTGCGCACCGAGGTGTTGATGGACGAATCGCGGTAGGCGGTCATGGTCACGCCCCGCTCGGTCGCGTTCTCCCGGTTCTGCGTCTCGTCCTCGCGGCCGGTCAACTTCGCCCGGGGATAGAGCTTCACCACGTAGATCGGCTGGCCCTGGTAGGTGTCCTGGCCGATCACCAGCAGCCGCCGGTACAGCCCGAGAGGGTTGGGTGGTTTGTCCCACTCCCAGGCCTCGCCGACCTCCGGCAGCGTCCCCAGCTCCAGACCCTCGAACAATTCGACGGCCGTGGGGTTGGTCTCCTGCATCATGAAGCTGAGCTGGCTGGTGTCGGTGGTCTCGTCCGACCGGGTGGGCTCCACGCTCTGCCAGGAGTTGACGTCGGAGACCTCGGTCTCACGCGGCATCGTGGTGCCGTCGGGGTTGATGTAGCCCACGTCGCCGAAACCCGTGGGCAGCGTCTGCAGCGCCCCCGTCGAGTTGTTGAAAAGGTCGGTCATCGTGGGCAGGTCGACGCTCTCCGCGGCCGCGAACACGCTGCCGAAAAGCGCCTTGCGGATGAGCTCGTTACGCCAGGTCGCGATTTCCTCGACGCCAGGCATCCCGCCTCCAATACGAATGGCCCCGCCGGCGTCGCCGCGGGGCTGGTGGGATCAGGTACAGGTGCGGCCTCAGGCGGGGGCCTGGGCGCGGGCAGTGAGCCTGTAGGTGGTCACGGTGCGTCGCACCGCCTTGTTGGAGTAGGGGACCTCGCCGGGGCCGGCGTCGGTGTCCGCGGTGTCGACGACCGCGCCGCCCCCATCGGGCAGCGCCACATAGGTGCCGCCGAGGGCGTGCATCGCCGCACGCATCCGCCGGGTCAGCACCCAGGCGGCGCCGCGGTCAGCACCGAAACACTCGACATCGACGTCGGCCTCATCGGTGACGCGGTCGTCGCCGCCGCCCGGCACACGCCGCACCGCTATCAGCGGCACCACGTCGGCCAGGTCCGCAGGCAGCTCGTTGCACAGCCGCACGTCGGCCAACTCGCCGGCCAGGTAGACGGTGACGACCAGCTCGGCATCGGGCCAGTCGCCCTGCTCGGTGCCGTTGCCCATCAGCCGCGGACCCGCACGCGGGCGGCGCGGCCGAGGATGCGCAGCCGATCGGTGCCGGCGTCGCCCCACTCGAGCGCCTCCGGCGAGCGCCCCTTGTCGGGGTGGTCGCCGATGATGCGGGCATAGGGGCGCCGGTCCGGCCCCGACCGGGTGCCCTCCTCGACCCGGATGGAGTCGGCGAAGGCGGGCGCGACATTCAGGCGGGCGAAGGCGCGCGCCTTGCCGGCACGCCCCTGGGCCACGGAGGCGAGGTGGCGGCGCACCTTGTCGGAGCGCATCACCTCGCCGATCCCCTGATACGACAGCTCCATCCGGACGCGTTTGGCGGGCATCAGCCACTCACCTCCCGGATCGTCATCTCGACATGAGCGAGCCGGCCGGTCGGAGATCCCCAACGCTTCGGCTTGCCGTCGATCTCGTAGCGGACGCCGGCGACCTTGACCTCGTCGGTCTCCACGACGTCCATGTCGCTGGGCCCGTCGATCCACCACTCCGAGGTGGTGGTATCGCGGTTGTCGAGGTCCTCCTCGCGGGATCCCGGCTGCATGTGGCAGTCGGGGTAATCGACCTCGGTCTCGCTGTAGACGTCGTTGCCGCGCTCGTCGGTGCCGGTGACGGTGCGGCGCACGACGGTGACGGTGACCGGGGCCCAGGAGGCTGGCACGGCGGCGCCCTCCTCCCCGCCTCACCACGGCAATTGCACCGTGGCGGCCCGTGTGCGGTACCGGTTGAGGATGCGGCGGTCGTCGCGGGTGAGCGTGACCGTGCCGGTCATCAGCGCATCCGCATACGAGATCGACTCGCCGCCGGCCTGCTCGCTGCGTACGCCGGGCTGCTGGGGCACCAGCAGCTGGCGGATCACCATGCCGCACACCACCGCGACCACATCGCCCGGCGTCGTGGCATACCCGTGGGTCCAGGTGACCTCGGCGGTGGTGGCGGCGGCGTCCAGGTCGGCCCACCATTCGGGGGCGTTGAGCAGGACGTCGCCGCCGGTCAGGTTGATCGAGTCGATGCCGTCGAACATGTAGGGCACCTGCGCCGGCGGCGACTGGCCCCACGGGTCGACGATGCCGACCGCGCTGACGCTGAGGACCGGGCGCTGCGGTAGCCGCACCCGCCCGTTGATGATCCGCAGGATCTGCGTCGACTCCTGCTGCCCGAAGTCCTGGCGGGTGTAGTTGCGGACGATCGCCGAGGCGTCGTCCAGCACTGCCTCGACGCGGTCCTCTTCGGCCGTGGTGAGGGCGCGGCCCAGCCGCGCCTCGATATCGGTCTGGGAGGCGAGCGCAGCCATCCGCGCTCACCCCCTTTAGGAGCCCTCCGGCTCGATGACGGCGAAGGGATAGCGGGTGCCGCTGGTGCCGTTGAGCGCGGTGACGGGGTTGGCCGTGGCGAAGGCGACCCGCATGGTGACCCGCATGGCCTGCGCATCCTGCTGCATGAGGTTGAGCACGACCGCGCCGGAGTCGTCGGAGATAACGCCCTCGGTGAACATCTTGAAGGTGATGTCTGACCGCAGTCCGAGGATCGCCTTGCCGAAGTCGCCGCCGAGAATCTCGGCCTGGGAGTCGTCCCACGCCCCGTTGTCCAGCTCCGGCATGGGGTAGCCATACAGTCCCGTGGAGATGGGCCCCGACAGATTCTGCTGGTAGATCGGGGTGTTGTCGTCGGCGCGCAGGCCCAGCAGCCGCCACTTCAGGCCCGGGCGGGCGACGAAGCCCTTGACGGTGTACCCGTCGGTGGCGACCTGTTCGCCGAGTTTGGTGACGTCGTGGGCGATGTCGGGGCCGGTGCCCAGGGTGAGGTTGTTGCCGGCCGCCACAGCGGCGGGCACGATCCCGGTCGGCCAGGTCGTCGGCTTGTTCGCGCCGAACAGCGCCGCGCCGTCGATTTTGGCGCCGATCGCCTCGACCAGGCGCGGACGCACCTCGTCCCAGACGGGCACCTGCGCGTCGTCGAGGTAGGCCTCGGGGATCGGCACGATCACCGCCAGCTCCTCGGCGGTGAGCGTGACGCCCTTCCACTCCATGGAGCTGGTCTGCTTGAGGCCGGTGTCGCCGCCGCCGACCCAGTAGGCCTGGGGCAGGACGTCGAGCACCGGCATGCGCTGCGTCTTGGCGGACATGGTGACGCGTCGGGCCATCTGCAGGATGGCCGACTGCGTGGGCAGCTCCTGCATGATCGCCTGGCTGACCGGTTCGGGAACCAGCGGGTCCGACGGGGACCCGCGGCTGATCATGTCGTCGTAGGGCACGGGGACTCCTCACATTCGGGCAGCACCCGGCCCGTGCCACAGGGACGCCGGCGCTGCGAGGTGGATCTACTGGCGCCCGGCCGCGCGACGCAGCCAGGCGTTGGGGTCGGCCTGCGGCGGTGCGCCGCGGCTGCCCTGTTTGAGGTCGGCCGGGGGCGGCGAGCTGGAGGCGGGCGCGATCTTGGACCACCGCTCCACTGCGGCCTTGATGGCCTTGGAGTCGGGGCGCCCGGACTCGTCGAGGAACTTCGTGAGCTTGAGGTCCTCGATGAAGTCGTCGATGCCGGCGACCTTGCCGGCCGCTGCGGCCTTGAGCTCGGCGCGCGCGAGGTCCTCGCCCATCTCCTGGCGGACCTTGGTCTCGGTCTCGTCGCGGGCCTGGGCGACGGCTTTCTCCTGCTCGCTCATCTGGGCGCGCTTGAGTTTGTCCAGCTCAGCCTGGGCCTTCGCGTTCTGCTTGGCTCGGTCCTCCCATTTGCGGCTCGCTTTGAGCCGCTCGGTGACCTGGCCCGGGGTGAGGCCCTCGTCCTCCAGCTCCTTGAGCAGCGCCGACCAGCTGCTCTCGCCCGTGCCGGACTGGTGGCCGCCCTCGCCCCCGCCCTGGTTGGCGGAGGAGGTCGACGACTGGTCGCCTCCGGCCTGCTGCTGGTCGCCTCCGGTCGTGTGGGTCGGCTCCTGGGTGTCGCCCGTGCCGGGCTGGTCGTCAGACATGCGTCCTACTCCCGTGTCGGGTGTGGGTGATCGGCCCCGTGCCGGGGCATGAAAAAACCCCGCACCGTCCGGTACGGGGTTGATCGGAATCCGCGCGCTACTGGCGGCGGCTCATCTGCGCGAGCTGGTCCAGCGGGTGCTCATGCTCGCCGCGCGGCTGCCACCGCAGGTCCTCATCGCCGAAGGGTTCGCGGTGGTCGTGGGTGTTGCGCAGGATCGCCTCGGGGATCCCCTCGGGGAAGGCCGGGCAGCCGATCGGTTCGCCGGGCATCAGCCCGCCGGTGCGGTGCCGGCAGGTGGCGCACTGCGGGGGACCGAGGCGGTTGCGGCTCATGTCCCCTCCTCCCATGCGCGGTGCAGGCGTTCGGCGATCAGAACAGAAAGCTCGTAGGCGTCGTCGCCATTCACAATGTAATCGGTAAACGATTCCGCGACAAGTTCCCCGAAATCCGTCGCCCCGTATTGGCCGATCTGTTGTTCCACGAATTCCGCGATCGCGTCCTCGTCGTGGATGTCGACGCCGCGGTCGAGCAGGTACTGCAGGTACTGCTGCTGCAGCGGCGCGTCGAACGGGCCCGTGGCCTCCATCCACCGCCCGTCCAGCCCCTGGTCATCGAGCAGGTGCGCGAACTCGTGCACCGCCACCGAATACGGGCCGGCTCCCCCGGGAAACGTCCACCCGCTGGCGGGCTCGTCGGCGGCGTTTTCCAGCGCCGTCTGTCGGTCGCCGAAACTCGCGGTGTTGAAATGCAGCGACGCGGAGTCATACCACGCCTCGGCGTGGGAGGTCGAATGCCTCATGCCATCCGGGCCGGCCGAGGAAACCTCGGTCACATCCACGTCGGGATAGCGCTGGGCCATGTCCACCAGGGCGCGGGCGATGTCGGCGGCGTTCTCCGCATCCAGTCCCGCCAGGTCCACCTGCACCTGGGTGCCCAGTGCCTCGGCCAGGCCGGTGCGGAGCCGCTCCTCCACGGCCGCCAGGTCGCCGCCCGCATCGGGCGCGGCCGCTGGCGGCTCCTGCTCGTCGCCCTCCCGCGCGTTGACCCGGGTCGGGGCCGGGCGGTCCGGGGAGAGCCCCAGCTGGTCGGCGTCGGTGAACTGTTGGTCGGCCACCGTCAGGGTGGGCCCGTATTCGCCGTGCTCGCGGGTGACGATCAGCCGACGGTAGTCCCTCTCGCGGCCGCCGCGGTCGACCGCCTCGCGACCGAACGCGGCCTCGACGGCGTCGTGGGTGGCCTCGAGCAGCTCCTCGTCGATGACCTGGCCCGGGTCGTCGTCGCCGGTCAGCGGCGCCACACCGCAGTCGCAGCCCGGATGGATCGGCAGCAGCTCCTCGCGGTGGTAGCGCTGCGTCGAGGCGATCAGGCACAGCGCGCACGTCTCCGCGCCCCTGGGGACCCGCCGGTAGCCCGTGACCGCGTCGACGCCTGCCATGACCGCCTGGGCGGTGTAGACCTTGGCCATCTGCAGGTCGGTGGCCGCGATCTTCTCGGCGCGGCTCATGCCCTGCTCGACGGCCTTATCCAGCGGCGCACCCCGGCTCAGGGCGGTCCAGATCGTGTGGAACGGCCGCAGGTAGACCTCGGCCATGTCCACGCCGCGCAGGTCCTGCGGCAGCTGCGCGGGCAGCGCCTCCTGCGGCGGCTCCACGCGGCGACCGAGCATGTCGGCCAGCAGCTCCAGGAGGTAGGTCAGCACCTGGCCGGCCATGTCGCGCTGGGCCCCGGTCACGCTCGGCACGATCTGCTCGACCCACCGGCGCGCATCGGCGTCGCGGTAGGACGACAACGACGCGAACTCCTGGCGCACCAGGGCGAGCAGGTCCTCGCGCAGCTGGTGGGTGCGGCGCCCCTGCGCCTCGATCAGCGCCCGCTGCTCAGCCGCCCCCAACGCCCGGCTCCTGCCCACCGGCCGGCGGCGCGGCCGCGGCGTTCTCGTCCTCCTCGGTCGGCGGCAGACCACCGCGGTTCTGCGCCCCCGCGGTAGGCGGCGGCGGGTTGGCGGCCATATGGGCCTGGAACATCTCGGTGGCCCGGTCGGCCTCCATCCGCTCGATCTGAGCCGGGGTGTAGTTGAGATCCTCCATGTTCTGCCGCCAGGGCACACCGACCTGCTTCCGCTTCAGCGCGGCGTCGGCGAGCTCGGCCATGCTGCGCGACTCCGGATCCTTCCAGATGGTCTCGGAGTCGACGGCCGCCTCGCGCCCGGTGATGCGAAACGCGAGATCCAGGACCTGCTCCCAGGACTCGCCGAACTGGCGCTGACGCTCTAGCGCTTTGGAGACCAGCCCGGTCTCGGCCGCCTTCAGCGCGTCCCCGCTGGCGTTGACGATCTCGCCGAGCAGGTAGTGCGGCGGGGTGCGGGTGATCGCGGCGAGGTCACGCACGTCGGCCTCGGCCGCCTTGAGCAGCGGACCCAGGTCCGCCTGGCCCAGCTCCTCGATCTTGAACTCGGGCGAGTCCAGAACCCAGAGCAAATCAGCGCCCGGGTCGAAGGGAAGGTCTTCGCGTTCCAGCTCGGGGCCGGTCAGCACCCGCTGGCGAAACGCCTGCATCGCGGCGACGATCATCCGGTGCAAGGTCGTGTTGTTAATGCGATCCTGGATGTCGCACACGTCTTCGAACTCGCCGACGCCGTAGCCGTCCAGGTGCGGCCGGTTGATGAACGGCACGACCGGCACGAGGCCGTCGATGGGCGCGGCCGCGTAGCCGTCCTGGCCCTCGCTCTCGTCGATCCCCCACCGGTTGGCCGACCACCGGTTGGAGGCGTCTTTGCTGGTCGCCCGGAAGTAGTGCACCCCGGTGGGCAGGTAGACGACGGCCCGGTCGTAGCCGTCGAACTCGTCGCACCACCACTTCAGTGCCGCACGCACCCGCCGGCGCCGCAGCGGGTCGCGGGCGTGGATGACCTCGCGCGGATCCTCGATCGTGATCAGCGGGGTCTCTGGCTTCTGGGGGTCGCGGCCGACGATGGCATATGAGCGGCGCATCACCAGCGCCGCGCGGTGCAGCAGCCCCGAGTCGGCGTCCAGGCTGTTGGCCTGCCAGATGCGGGCGGCCTCGGAGTCGGCCCCCTGGCCGTCGGCGCCCTGGCGAAAACCCAGCACCCGCAGCCGCTCGAGAACCGCCTCGACCACCAGCCCGGTGAAGTTGGACCGGGCCTGCTCCTGGAACCGGCGGTAGGACTCGGCGGCGCGGCGGTGGCCGGTCGGCAGCGGGTGGTCGCCGCGGTCGTAGCCGTCGAGCTTGTCCATCTGCTCACGGTCGGCCTGCAACCGGCGGCCGAGGCGGATCAACCACCACCCGGGCGACTCCGGAGTCTGGTCGAGGATGGTCGACTCGGGGCGCGACTCCAGCTCGACGGTCACCAGCACCACCCCCCAACGCTGAGTCAGTACCGGCGCAGCCGGCGCTTGCGGGTCTGGCGCTGCAGCACGCCGTGGGCGATGGCATCGGCCCGGGCCTGGAACGCGAGGATCCCGGCGACGATGGCGTCGATTTTCTTCGCCGACTCCGGGTGTTCTTTCATGATCTGGACACCGGAGTGGGAGGAGCGGCGGCGCGCGTTGAGCGCGTGCCGGGTCAGGACGTGGTCGCCGTCGTGGGTCATCTCGCCGTCGACGATGGCGTTGTACAGCCGGTCGGTGGCGCGCACGATCTGGATCGACCGGCCACCGGTCATCCACCACTCGATGGGGTTGGACCGGGAGGCGGCCACGTGCAGCTGCCGACCGTAGGCGGCCTCCCACGCCGAGACCGACGACTCCCATTTCGCGGGGTCGGCGTAGAAGCCGACCACGGTGTAGCGCTCGAACGCCTGGGCGACTGCGGCCTCGACCTCGCCGACCGGCACCCGCCAGTCCTGCCCGTCGGGGCCTTCGGGCTGCTCCCACACGCGGAGCACGAAGAGGTGCCCGTCCTCGACGCGGCAGCCCACCAGCGCGGTCGCGTCGGCGGTGCCGCGGGCCCGCTTCTGGGAGCCGTCGAACCCGAGGGTGATCATCTCGCCGTCGGCGACCACCGCGGTCACATCCGCGCGCGGCTTCCACTCCTCTTCGCTCAACCAAGCGTCGGCCGCCTCGGTCGTCTGGTTGAAGAAGTAGCGGCGGAACTTGCCGGGCTTGGTGCGGGTGTCGTATGCGGAGTTGACCATCCGCTCGAGGTCCATGGCCTCGGCGAAAGGCCCGTAGGCCTCACGCAGCCCCTGCAGGATCTGCGCCTCGTCGGTCAGGTCCAGGCCCAACGACGCCTCGCGGTGATCGAACAGCAACCGGCCGCCGCGGGTCTCGCCGCGCAGGATCTGGCGGGCGAAGGTGTGCGTCGCCTCGGCCACGGACTCCTCGCCCTTCTGATACATCGTCGAGGTCTCGATGTACCAGGGCTGGGCGACCAGCCGTTTCTCCAGGTTGCGGCGCACGGTGTCATACATCGACCGCAGCGCCGGCAGGACGTAGAGGTGCGTCTCGTCGAAGACCGCGAAGGTCTCCAGCCCGCCGTCCTTGCTGGCATCAGCCGAGGTCGAGGGGCGGACCTCCCCGCGGTAGGGGGCGGGGAGCATGATCCGGGTCTTGCCGGCGTCCATGCCCGGCACCTGCGCGAGCGGCCCCTCGGTCAGGTTGAGGTAGACGGTGGCGTAGGTGTTGCCGGTCTGCCGCTCCTCGGTCGCCAGCACGCGGATGAACGGCGAGGTGACGTGGCGGCCCATGGGCTCGCCGGGCGCGTAGACGTAGACGAATCCCAGACCGTAGGGGTCCTCGTAGACCTCGCCGCCCTCGGCCCACCCGGCGAACCGGCACGGTCCCAGCGCCTCGAACAGCACGATCCGCCCCGCCTGGCCGGACTTGTCGCGGCCTTTGGCCCGGCTGAAGAACGCCGAGTCGTACAGGCGCCGGCCCGACCGCGGGGCCAGCCCGTAGCAGTCGACGATGTGGGCGGCGAGCTCGTCGTCGAGCGGGACCGCACCGTCGAGCTCGGGGTTGAGCGGGCGGCCCTCGATGTCGCCGGGCCCGTGGACGGTGAAGTACTCCATCCACGCCAGCGCCAACCAGCCCAGCGACCGCGCCCGGTCGTGGTTGGGATCGCGGATCAGCTCACGGGGCATCGGCGGTCAACCGGCGGCGCCGGTCGTCCAACCGCGCGACCGTCTGGTCGCGGCGGTTGGTCGCGCCGCCCGCGCTGGTCGCTTCCTGGTCGCCGCCGGTCGGGGACTGGTCGACGTAGCGGATGCGCAGCGCCATACGCGCATCCGCGGTGGTGCCGAGGATGCGCTCGCGCTGGCGCAGCTCGGTCGCCGCCTTGGTGAAGCCGCGGTAGAAGTCGTCGGCGATCAGCGCGGTCTCGGCCGCGAACAACCAGTCCGACTCCGACCACAACCGGCAGTGCGGCATGGTCGACACCGTGCGCCACCACGCCCGCGTCATGGTCGTCAGCTTGAGCCGCTTCATCTCGCCGTCGACTAGAACGGCGCGCGTGGCCGGCGGCGCGACCGGCGGCGTGCGGGTGTATGGCTGGTTGGGGACCTCGTGCCAGGTGTGCGTCGGCTGGTTGCGCCGGGCCGCGTTCTCCTTCGGTTCGGGTCCAGTCAGAGGCATGATCGATCTCCCGTGCCGGGACAGCCCCGCCGTCCCCGTGCCGGGGTCAGCGAGGAGCGAGGGCCAGCAGAATCGCCTGGCAGCGGTGGCAGCCGTAGTGCGCATCCCAGGCCGCCGGCGTCTTGCGCAGCGCGCGGACGGTTCCCGCGGGGTCGGTGCGCAGGTCGGCGTGGACGCGGTCGGGCTCGTCGGCGCGGTAGAGGCGGCCTGCGACCGGGCGCCGGACGACGGTGATCACACCGCGACGTCGACGGTGTCGTCGGTCAGCAGCGCGGTGCGCGCGCCGCAGCCGACGGAGCGCTGCCGGTTCTCGGTCTCGGCGAGCTGGTCGACGATCAGCGCGAACGGCTCCTCCGTGCTCTCGCCGACGTGGACCATCGGCAGCGTCAGGACCTGGATTCGGGCCATGGGTTTCCTCCCGTGTCGGGACTCTCGCGCCGTCCCGTGCCGGGAGGGCGCTACAGCAGCTCCGCCAGGACGGCGGAGAGATCGGCGAGCTGTGACGGCGCCCTGTGCCAGGGCCGGTGCGTCACGGTGATGTAGCGGCCGGCGCCGTAGACCTCGACGGTCCCGGCGCCGTAGACCAGCCGCCGCCCGTGGGCGAGGTCGCCGTAGCCCCACACGTGCAGGCCGTCCCCTGACGGGCTGACCTCGATGTAGGTGGCGGGCAGCTGGTCGAGCAGCGGTTGCGCCCACGACCGGGCGTGGCCGTCGGGGGTGAGGCAGTGGTCGAGGTCCAGGCAGACCAGGCCGTCGCCGTCGAGGACCAGGCCGAGGCCGGCGCCCACCCGGCTGGTCGCCGCGGTCGCGTAGGTCGACCAGGTGGTCGCGTCGGTCGAGGAGGCCGGTCGGCCGGTGGTCGTCAGCGGGACCTTGGTCGGCGAGTGCCGCACCCAGCGGTCGCGCTCGACCAGCGCCCTCGGCAGCGCGGCCGCGGCCGCGCGACGGCGCGCCCTCGATGCAACCTGGCGGCAGCGCGCCGAGCAGTAGCGGGCGTGGCGCCGCGCCATGGTCGGCAGGGGGGTGGGGCACTGCTCGCATCGCCGGTCCATGCCCACCAGTCTACCGCGGGACTGTCACACTTTTAAGTGTCTGATCTGCGGCAATGTATTTGTGTGACCGCGCGTGAGGCGGGTTGGTTCGCTGAGGCGGGCCGCGCCGCGGCGGGGTCGCGCCCACCCGCGCCGGGGCGTGCGCGGCCGCGAGCGTGCGCCTGAGCGCCGCCGGGCCTCAGAAAAACCGGAACCCGTACAGATCGCGAGACGCAGCACCTTCCCGGGCGCGCGACACCCCCGGTCGGGGGGTTACCCCCCACCCCACCTGCGCAAATACCCAGGTCAGAGCAGGCCCGGATGCTGTTCCGGAGGCCGGCGGTTGGAGAACCGGCGTCGCTGGGCGTTGCCCTCGGCCGAGGACTTGCGGCGGTGGTGCCACTCGCACAGGGCTTGGAGGTTCTGGTCGCGGTGGTCGTGCTTGCCCTTGATGTGGTCGACCTCGGTCGCGGCCCGTGTGCATCGGCGACCATCCGTCATGATCCATCGGCATCGGTGACCGTCGCGGTCGAGGATGCGCGGTCGGATGGTCGTGTACCAGTCGGGCGGCAGCTCGGCCCGTCGACCACTGCCCTCCCACTGCCCCGGCATCAGCCGGGCCCCTGCTTGTTCTCCCCGCCGTGGTGGCCGGGCCAGATCCCGTTGGCGTCCATGTGCCACTGCGCGCAGATGCGCCGGGCCCGGCTCTCGCCGACGTGCTTGTCGAGCTGGCGTACGCACCGGGTGTAATCACCGTCGGTGCCCCACCGGATCTTGGCCGCGCCTTCGCCGCGCAACCAGTAGGCCTTGAGCTGGTTGATGCCGTCGGCCATGGCCACCTCCGGGCGGGCTGGGTCAGCGGCGGCCGATGCCCAAGGCGGCGGCCGCCGCGCGGATGGCGTCGACGTAGGGCTGGTCCAGGCGCTGGACGTCGTGGGCCAGCTGGTTGAACGGGATGATCGACCGGTGGTCGGGTCGGCTGCGTGAGCGCCACAGCGACCAGGCGTCGTGCACGTCGCCCGGGGTGGTGGCGCCGGCCTTGGCGTGGACGAGCAGGGCGTAGTGGTCGAGCAGCACGGGCTCGTCGGCCAGGTCCGGGTGGCGCTGGGTGAGTAGGTGGCGGGCGTGGTCGACGTAGGTGGTCGTGTGGTCGGGGGCCGTCACAGGGGGCCCTCGGTCTGGCCCCGCTGGGCGGCCTGCTCGAAGAGGGCGCGGGCGCGCTCGCCTTCGCGGGCAACCTCGTCGTGGTCGAACTGGGGGACCAGGCGCACGCCGACGCTGCCGAGCGCTTCGGGGTCGGGTGGCTGGACGGTGACCTCATGGAGCTCGGTGGGGGCGACCATCTGCATGAGGGTCTCGGCGGTGTCCTCTCGGACGCCCGCGTCGATCAGCTCCTGGCGGTAGGCGCCGAGGGTCTCGGCGGTGGTGCGGGGCTTCTCGGGGTGAGCCTCGGACACGGTGTCCTCCTGGTGAGCGTGGGTATCGGTGGTCCCGGGAGCGGGCCGGGGTGCGGCTGCCGGGTGGTGGCCGCGGGTGTGAGGCCCCGACCCCCGCGCAGACCCCCCGTAGACGGGGGTCGGGGAGCGCAGGGGGTTATTCGGGGGCGGTCTGGTCGAGGCGGTCGCGGGCGATGGCGGCGTAGTGGCCGCTGATCTCGACGCCGACGAAAGCGCGGCCTTCGGCCAGGGCGGCGACGCCGGTGGAGCCGGCGCCGGCGCAGGGGTCGAGGATCGTGCCGCCGGCGGGGGTGATCTTGACCAGCTCGCGCAGGACCTCGACGGGCTTCTGGGTGATGTGCTGGCGGCGGCGGCCGCGGGGTTGGGAGCCCTCGACGAGGCCGGGCAGGTAGATGGTGGGGGCGTGGCGGTAGGGCTCGCCGTGGGTGCCCCAGACGACGTATTCGCAGGCCCTACGGAATCCGTCCTTGGTGGGGCGGGTGGCGGGCTTGTGCCAGGGGATGATGCCGCGCCAGGTCCAGCCGGCGGCCTGGAGGGCGTCGGTGGTGGTGGGCAGCTGCGACCAGTCGGTGAACACCAGCGCGCTACCGCCGGGGCGGGTGATGCGCAGCCCGTGGCCGAGGAGGAGGCCCAGCCAGGCGAGGTAGCCCCGCTGGTCCTTGGTGTCGCCGGTGAAATCCGCGAGGTCGTGCTGGGCGTCGCCGGAGACGTATTTGCCGCGGGCGGTGTCGCCGCGGCGGGCGGCGGGTGTGAGGCCGCCGGCGTTGTACGGGGGGTCGGTGATCAGGGCGTCGGTGGTGCCGGTGGGCAGGGTGGGCAGGATGGCGAGGGCGTCGCCGTGGTGGATGGTGGCGGGCACGTGGGCTCCGGAGCAGTGGGGTGGGGGTCTGCACCGGACGGGGTGGCCGCCTCGGGGCACAGGTCCCGAGGCGGCCTTTGGAGCAACCCTCTATGAGGAGTCGTTCGGGGGTGGGTTCGTGACGGCTGCGGTGCCGGGGGTTTTGGGGTGGGGGGTGCGGCGGGCGCGGTGGCGGGTGGCTTGTTCGGCGCGGGCGACGTCGACGAGGCTGTACTTGGCCTCGCCGCGTTCGCCGGGGTTGGCGCGGGTGAGTAGGCCGCGGCGGCACCATTGGCGGATGGTGGAGGGGTCGACGCCGCAGTGGTCGGCGGCCTCGGCGGTAGTGATCAGCTGGAAGGGGTCGGCCAGCAGCATGAGCACCACCGCCCTCCGAAATGACGAATGCCCCGGCCAGGTGTCCTGGTCCGGGGCATAGAGGTGTCGCTGGCATCAGCGTGACATGTCACGGCACCAAGATCAACGAATCGGGTTCGTGACGGTCGTGTCGCTGATGTGAGGTCGGCGACGGGCGGGGTTATGCCGCGGGTTCGTCGGCGGTGGTCTGCCAGGGCCAGGCGGCGGCGCGGCCGGCCTCGAGCAGGGGGATGAGGCGGAAGCAGGCGTCGGTGAGTCCGCCGAAGGTGTGCCGGTGGCCGAGGCCGCTGGGGGCGTGACCGCGCTTGTAGCCGGCCAGGTTGAAGGTGTACATGGGCACCCGCTCGGGGATGGCGGCGTGGACGCTGGGGCCGGCGGCCTGCTCGTCGGTGAGCAGCACGACGCGGTCGTGGCCGGCGTAGTGGCGGTGCAGGGCGGCTGCGGTATCGGTGCCGCCGCCGAGGAAGTAGCCGCCGCGCGACCACCGATCGAGGCTGCGCAGCAGGGACTCGCCGGCCTTCAGGGGGAACGCTGCGGTGTGGGCGCCGCGGGGGTCGCCGACGTAGCGCTGGGCGCTGGAGAAGCTGACGACCTCGGCGGCCGCGCAGCGGGCGGCCAGGGCGACGCCGAACAGGGCTGCGGCGTCCCACCGCATCATGGTGCCGTCGGCCGAGAACCCGCTGTGCATGCTCGAGCTGGTGTCGACCATGACCAGGGTGCGGCCGGTCAGGGTCGGGATGTTGGCCAGCGAGTGGGTGAGCGCTTGGTCGAGGGCGTAGGCCCACCGCAGGCTCGGCGCCTGGCGGTAGGCGGTCAGGAACCGGAACGGGAACTGCTTGGAGCGGGCGACCTGGTCGGGGTCGGCCAGCCGCTGGGCGACGTGCTGGGCGACGCTGTCGGGCACGCCGGCCTCGTCGAGGTTGCGGAGGTTACGCAGCGTGGCCATGTAGCCCATGGACGGCAGCACCGATTCCCACAGCGCCACCTTGTCGACGCGGTCGCCGGCGATCGACAGCACCTGCTCCCAGGTGAATGCGAGGTCGCGCAGCGCGTCGGGGTCGAGCAGGGCGGCGGGGTCCTCGGCGGCGCGGGCGCGCAGGCGCGCATGGCCGTTGAGCCGCTGCAGCGCGCCGGGGATGTCGGCGTCGGGGCGGTGGCGGCGGTCGATGGCGTAGCCGTAGAGGACGTCGCGCCAGGTGCCACGGATGTGGGGGTGGTGGGTGCGGGGCTGGACCAGCTCGACCACGTCGCCGAACCGGTAGTCGGCGGCGGAGCTGTCGTACTTGAGCATGGTGCGCTCGTTGTAGAGGTCCAGCAGGGCGTCGGCCACGCCGCGCTTGAGGGCGATGGGCATGCGGCGGCCGTAGCGGCCGTGCCAGTAGGCGATGAGCTCGCCGGGTTCGTCGGCGCGGCCCAAGGCGGCGCGCACGGCCGTGCGGGTGTGGCCGGAGGCGCCGGCCTCGGTGCGGGCGTGGGCCATCTCGGCGGCGGCGACGAGGGGCGCGGTGCGCATGTGGGCGCCGGTGCGTAGCCAGCCGATGAGGCCGGTGAGCCAGGCGGGGTCCTCCAGGGCCAGGCGGTGGACGAGGGTGCGGTAGCGGCCGTCGCGCACGCCGGCGGCCTCGTAGAACGTCTGTTCGCCGACGAGGTTGGTGACGGCGAGGAGGAACAGTTCGCTGCGGGGGTCGCGGGCGTGGCCGGGTGCGCCCTCGTGGGTGGCGCCGGAGGCGATCTCCTCGGCGCGGACGGGGCTGCGGCCGGCGGGTAGGGTGCCGCCGCGGTTGAACTTGGCCATCGGGCTCCTCCTTCAGGGGTGGGAGGAGCGGCTCCATGGGCGGCCCGATAACAGGGTGGCGTCGGGGTTTAGTGTCCTTGGCCGCTGGACGACACCAGCCAGGGGCTGGCGGCGGGATTCGAACCCGCGTCTCTCCTTTGCGAGAGGAAGTATCCGGCACCGGCACTTCGGGCCGCCTATGGAGTTGTCCTCCCGAGAACGGGGCGGCGTCGGTACGTAAGCGCTCTGCCAGCTGAGCTACACCGGCGTTACCCGGTGACGGGACTCGAACCCGCGACCACTCGATTAACCATCGAAGTATCCGATGCCTGCACTTCGGTGAGGTGGAAATGACCGTAGCACCGGGTGATACGCCGATTCCAACGCGTTTATGGATTGTCATTGCCCGCGTTATCGGCGAGGCGCCAGCCCCACAGCTGCGGCGTCGCCTCGGAGCCGCCGACGGTGACCTCGAGGGTGCGGCCGGGCAGCATCAGGGCGGGCAGTCCGGTGGCGGTCACGAGGTCGGCCACGGCCGCGACGATCGTCGTGCCGCGGCCGTCGTCGAGGGCGATCTCGAGGTCCTGGCCGTCCAGGCGCACCACGCGGGCGCGGAGACACGTCGACATCATTACGGCACCGATCATCAGCAGAAACGGGGGGCGAGGGCGGTACAGAGCTTAGTGCAGACCGGTGACAGGCGGGTCGGGAACGTAGACGCGGCGGAAGTCGTCGTGGCCGGTCGTGGCGCGGTGGGCCTCGCGCCAGGCCGCCAGATCCGCGGAGGTGGGGAACTCCTGCAGGCGCCAGGGCGTGCACGCGCGGCACCACAGCAGGTGCCGCGGCTCGGTGACGTTGAGCCGCCGCAGCGTGCCCAGATCCGTCCAGGGCGCGGCCGCGGCGGGCGGGGCGTCGAGGTTGATCGCGGTGTCGGGGTCGGTGATCGTCACGGAGTCCTGCACCCCGGCGTGTTCGTAGAGGGCCGGCACCGGCCACAGCTCGGCGCGGCGGAGGACGTAGTGGTGCACGCGAGGGCCGGTCGGGCGGACGCGGACGGCGCCGGGGCCCCACCAGGAGGCCGGGTCGTCATCGGGGGGCGGCTCGATGTGCCAGCCTTCGGCGGGGGTCACGTCGACCCGGCAGCACCTGCCGTCCAGCGGTCCGCCGACGATCACGACGCGGTGGCCGGCGGCGTCTGGGTCGTCGCTGACGCGCCTCATCGCGCCGTCGGCGAGCCGGTGAAGCTGACGAAGAAGGCGATGAGGCTGCAGGCGATGGTGACGCCGGCGGTGGCGCCCCACCGGGCGTCGCCGGTCCAGATCCAGGCCAGCAGCAGGGCGGCGGTGGCCACCGCGAGGGCGGCGGCGATGTAGGCCGGGAGTCCGCGCGGGGCCGGGTCGTCCTCATCGCCGGTGCGGATCGTCAGCTGGTCCTGGCGGACGCCGGCGTCGCGCAGCGCCTGGACGATGGCGCCGTGCAGGGGCTCGTCGACCTGGTCCACGGTGACGTGCAGGCGGGTCGGTGCCGGCGTGGTCGGGTCGCTCACGTGCGGTCTCCCGGGACGTAGCTGAAACGGCGGGGGTGGCCGAGCTGGCGCTCGTAGGTCAGCTCGGTGATGGTGCTGTCGGGTGCCAGCGCGGGGCCGGTGGTGTGAGGGACCACCAGGCGCAGGCGGTCGGCACGGGCCGTGACGGTGCGGCCGTCGGCCGGGCCGCCGACGAGGACGGCCTCGTATTCGCCGTGCACGTGCTCCTCATGCGCGATGGCGATCATGCCGACGTGGTCGTCCTCGACGCCATCGGCGAGGAAGACCTCGCGGTGCAGGGCGGCGTCACAAGCCCTGAAGACGACCGCGACGTCGGGGACGGTTGTGCGCAGTTCCTCCGTTAGCTGCCGCTGCATGCGCGCGGCGGCCGCCGCCCGCCCGGTGGTCTCGACCTCGAAGGGATCGGCTGTCAGGTGGCCCCATCCGATCGGGCGGTGCCCAGGCGGGACGTCGGCGGTGAAATGCTGCAGCGAGAGCGGGGCGGGGTGTTCGGTCACCGGGGCCTCCCTACGGGGTCCTGGTCGGCGTGGGGTGCGGCGAGGACGAGGCCTGCCCGGTCGCAGAACTCGTCGAGGTCGATGCCGCCGTCGTAGGGGCGGCCGGTGTCGAAGTCCGCCACCAGGGGACCGCTGGGGTCGTCGAGGTTGACGGTGCCGTGGCCGTACCGATAGCGGAGATAGAGGCGGTTTCCTGCGAGGGTTTCTGCGTCCCACTGGGCGGGGCACGCCCAACAGGTTTGGACGGCGCGGACGATGATCACGGCGCCCACCTTTCGGGGTCGTAGTCGGGGTGGTCGGCGTAGACGGCGGCCGCGTCGAGGATGGCGTCCCAGCACGCCTCTCGGTAACCATCATCCTGGCCGCGGACGCGCGTGGCCACCGATGCGGGCATGCGGGCCGCGCGTTCGTACCGCTCGATCAGGCGCCGCTTGGCCCGGGCCTCGGCCAGCGCCCGGTCGGGATCCCAGCGGGCCATGTGGCGCTGGTTCGTCAGGGCGGGCAAGGGGTGATCGTCGGCGTCCTCGCCGTGGGCGGAGGCGATCTCCCAGGCGCAGGTATCGCGGCCGCACGAGTCGCGCGGGCCGATGCCGTAGGAGTCGGCGTCGGCGACCCAGCGCCGCGGGGGCTCGCCGGTCTCGGCGCGGGTCGCGGCCAGGGCTATCGACTCGTCCTCGGCGATGCGCGCCTTGAGGAAATCCAGGACGATTAGCGATTCGTTAATCGGCATTCTCACGGCCTTGGGCCACGTCGACGGCGTGCAGGGCGAGGATGAGGTCGGTGTGGGATCTGGGGTCGATGCCCAGCTGGTTCGGGTCGGTCTCGCCGCTGAGTGCGGCCAGCACCATGTTCAGCGGGTGGGCGGCTGTGCGGCTCGGGTGGGGCCAGGTGACGGCATGGGAGCGCCAGTGTTCGGCGGTGAACACGGCGGCTGCGAGGCGGCGGCGCAGCGGGGCGGTGGTGGCGCGCTCGGTCTCGAGCGCGGCGCTGACGGCCCGCCAGATCATGGCGTTGCGGTGTGCGGGGTCGGGCGGCATGGTGTCGCCCCACTGGTCGATCAGTTCGTAGACGGCTGCGTAGGCCGGGTCCAGCCCGGGCGGGTTATCCATGGGTCTTCTCGTTCTTCCGTTTCCAGGGCCACCACCAGCGCGGCCGGTAGGTGCCACACGGGCAGTGTCCCGGGATCGCGATCAGATACGGGGGGATGTCCTTCCACCCGGCGGCGCATTGGCCGAAGAAGAACTGGCCGATGCTGTTGGGGCCTTCGCCGCGGGTGTGGGCCGATTTCGGGTGTCCGCACGTGCAAATCAGCCTCATACGTCCTCCAAGGTCGCGTCGAGGGTGAGCTGGCCGGTGATCTGCTCGCCGGCCTCGGCGGGGCGTCGGCGGCCGGTGCACAGCTGGCAGGTGGGGTCTTGCCACACGGGGTGCAGCCGGTCCGGGCTGATCGCGAATCCGGTGTGGCAGGCGGGGGCGGGGACCTGGACGCCGGCGATCCAGGTGCAGAGGTCCTGGGCGTGGATGACGTGGGAGTCGCCGATGCGGATGGCGGCGCCCTGGAACTGGGCCCGCATGGCGGCGGCCTGGGCCTCGACGTCAGGCATCAGCCGGCCCCGGGGTGCTGGGTCATAGCGCCGCCCGCCCGGAGCCGTTGAGCTCCACGGTTTCCGTATGGCGGGGTTCAGGCCGCTGGTTCGGGGGCGGGTCGTCGACGAGCCGAGGCACGGTCGGCCTGCCGCCGGGGTTGGGGCACTCCTCGTGGATGCGCCCGCAGAAATGCAGGTCCAGCCAGGAGTACACGCCCCCCTCAGCGGTCAGCCCGGCGATGGCGAGCCCGTCCACCAGCGCGCGCCGCGCCGCGGCCGAGGCGGGGGTGCCGGGTGTGTACAGCAGCGCGTCGCCGTGGGCGCCCAGGATCGTGGCGGCGCCCCGGCAGGTGTCCTCTTTGCACCCGCGGCACGGCAGGGCGTCCAGGTGCAGCTGTAGCTGGTGCCAGTCCACGGCGGCGAGTTCGTGCATGCGCAGCGGTACCAGGGCGGCGAGCATGTCGCGTAGTCGAGGGTGGGGGTGGCCGGCCGAGCTGGGTGTGTGCGTCATGATGCGGCGGCCTCCAGGTCGGCGTCGGTCACCGGCGTGCGGCACGAGGAGCAGTAGGCGGTCGAGCCGGATTCGCGGACGACGGCGAGCAGCTCGCAGGCCGGGCAGATGACGCCGGGCACGGTCTCCAGGCGGCGGGTCTGGCCGGCGCGGGCGCGGGCGCGGCGGTGCAGGGTGAGGATCTCCTCGACGGCGTCGGCGGCGCCGAGGTCGACGGGGACGTGGGCGTCGTCGTCGCGGATGCGGCCGACGTCGGACAGCAGGTGGAGATCGCCGATGTCCTCGAGCTTGAATTGGCGCATCATCGGCTCCGGCGGCAGATTGAGCAGGACCTCGAGGTGGCGGCCGAGAGTGGTGGTGATGCGGGTCAGGGGGCGGCCGGCGGGCTGGGGGCCGAGGGTGGTGCGGTCGGTCAGCCGGGCGACGACGCGTACCCGCTCCTCCCAGCTCGCGAGGACCTCGTACAGCTCGCGCATGAGGGCGTCGACGTCGCCGCGGATCGGCAGCGGCGCCTCGGCGCGGCCGGTGCCGCCGCTGCGCTCACCCAGCGGGCGGCTGGTGGGGCGCAGGTGCAGCCATAGCCAGGCGTAGAGCTCGGGGAACTCGGCGATGGCGTCGGCGAGGATGCGCCGGTCGGCCTCGCACAGCAGCCGCGGGCCCCAGGCGCCGCGGTACTCGCGCTGGTCGTCGATCCAGTAGGTGGCGCAGCGTTCGCCGCGCGCGCACTCACGGCCGTCGGAGTCCTCATGCATGGGTGCTGTCCTCCTGCTCGTCGGTGGTGTGGCGCCACCGCTCCCAGGCGGCCTGGCGGGTGATGCCCAGCTCAGACCCGATCTGTTCCCATGTCCAGCCGTGGTGACGTGCGTGGGCGACTGCGCGGCGCGTCAGGTGCTGGGCGTGGTCGGTGGCGCCGAGGGCGGTGCGGATCTGCTCGGTCGGGATGGAGCGGGTGTGGGTGATGATGTCGTCGGCGGCGCGGGCGGTGACGTCGTGGAGGGCGGTGAGGCGGGCCTCCAGTTCGTCGACGCGGTCGCACCGGTGGGGGGCGTGCGGGTCGCCGGTGGTGCCCCAGGGCAGCATCAGCCCGTCGCCGTCGGTGCGCGGGACGACGTGGATGTGCAGGTGGTACACGGATTGGGTCGCGGCCGCGCCGATCGAGGTGAGGATGTTGGTGGAGGCCCACGCGTCGGCGAGCTGGGCGGCGCGCCGCATGACGTGGGCGGTGATCTCGGGGTCGGCGACGGCGTGGGCGACGTGGCGGCGCGGGATGACGAGCGTGTGCCCCGGCACCACGGGGTTGAGCGGTGTGATCGCGAGGGCCTCCGGCCAGGAGTCCACGACGGTGGCGGGCGCGTCGCCGTCGACGATGCGGCAGAACACGCAGCTCGGGTCACGCATCGGTGGCCTCCTGGTCGCGTAGCCCGGTGGGGCGGACGTTGCGCATGACGCGGTAGACCTCCTCGACCTGGTCGGGCGTGAGGTCAGTGGCCTCGGCCAGGGCGTAGAGGAGGATGACGTCACGTTCGGCCGCCTCGGCGCACGCCAGCCACTGTGCAGCCATGCCGCGCAGCACGGCCGGGTCGATGCGCACGGCGCGGCCGCCGAGGAGGTTCAGGTGGACGAACGGCGCGGCGTCGAAGACGCTCACGCCGGGCACGAAGGTGAGCGTGCCCTTGATTCCGAAGCCGTGCTTCTCGTAGCGGGACCGCAGCCCGAGGAGCATGCCGCTCACGATCTCCTCGCCGAGCTGGAGTTCGCGGAAGACGCCGGCGGCGGCGGCCTCGGCTTCGGCGCGGGCGGCCGCGGCATGCATCGCCTCGGCGAGCCGGCGGACGGCGGCGCAGTCGAGCACCAGCTCCTGGTGGCGATAGGTGACGCGGCAGGTCGGCGGCGAGGCGCGGGTGGCCTCGATGGTGATGCTGTCGTCCTCGGACATCAGCCTTCCTCACGGTCGCGGTTGAGGCGGGCCTCGAGGGCGGCGGTGAGCCCGGGCGGGATGGGCATGGCCACGCAGCCGCCGGGGCCGCCGGCGCACTCGCAGGCGCACGGGCGCGCGGCGGCCTCGTCGTCGGGCAGCGGCCAGGGCAGGCCGGCGTGTTCGGCGTCCTCCGGGCCCATCCAGGTGTGGGGGCCGTGCGGGGTCGGGCAGTAGTCGAGCATGCAGGGCTCGCAGCGCGTCATCATCACCAGCACCATCAGCGGACCTCCTTCTGGCGGTCGTCGAGGCCCTCTTCGAGCGCGGTTCGGAGGTTCTCGCCGGTGAGGTCGTCGGCGTCGTCCAGGCACCAGCCGGTCAATCCGTTGATGTGCGGCCCGTCGAGTTCGACGAAGAAGCCCGGGTGGCCCGGACCGTTGGGGTCGGTGCCGTCGTCGTAGAAAAACGAGATGCGGCTGATGGTGTCGGGGTCGTGGGTCTCTCCGTTGAGGAGCGCGGCGAGTAGATCCTCGAGGTCCGTGAAGTGGGTCATCGGCCTGCGCTCCCGTCGGTGGTGGCGGCCTGTTCGATGCGGGCCAGTCGTTGGCGCAGGTCGCGCATGTTGTCGCTGGTGATCTCGTTGAGCTGGACGAAGGTCTTGTGGTTGCTCGCGAGTTCCTTCTCAATGGCGTTTACGCGCTGAGCGATGTCGGCGAGGAGTTCGGGCGGGTCGGCCCGGCCGCGGGAGGCCATGAGGGTGGCGTAGGCCAGGCGCCATCCGTCGGTGTTGTCGACGGCGTCGAGGTCGCCGGTGATCGGGTCGGTGCTGGTGAGGTGGGCCAGGACGAGAGCGCGCCAGTCGGGCGAGGCGATCGAGTCAGGCATGGGTCGGGCCTTCCGTGCGTGGGTGGTCGATGAGGTAGGCCAGCGATGCGGCGAGCAGCGCGGCCGCGTAGTCCTGCGCCTGGTCGGCGGTGCCGGCGTTCAGCTCGCGGCCGGAGTGCACGCCGGCCTTGTCGTGCCAGGCGTAGGCGCCGCCGTCGGGGTGGACGCCGTACAGGCCGGACCAGGCCGGGTCTTCGGCGGGCAGTGGCACGACGGCGATCTCGTCGGTGCCGGGGTCGGAGTCGAGCCAGCGGATGCGGGTGTGGCCGCCGTGGCCGTGGATCGTCTCGACGGAGTCCATGCCGTGGTCCCAGTGGACGGTGCTGGGGCGGTCGCCGCGCCAGCGGACGGCGGCGGTGCCGTCGGGCCAGCAGATGCCGTCGGCGACGATGCCGGTGCCGGATACGCCGGTGACGTCGTGGTCGCGTTGGAGGGCGAAGCGGCGGGGGAGCGGGGTCATGTCAGGTCCTCGATGTCGGCGCGGGCCTGGTCCCACGAGGTGAACTTGATGGCGCGGTCGTCGATGTAGGCCAGCGAGGCGATCTTGCGGTTGGAGACGAGGATCGTTTCGCGCTCGTTCCAGAAGACGCGGTCGGTGCGGTGGTCGGGAATGGCGTTGAGGCCGCGGGCGCACAGCCACCCGGCGACGGTGTCGGCGTCGCGGGTGGTGTGCACGACGACGGCGAAGGTGCGCTGCATCTCGGCGAGGGTCTCGATCGCGCCGGGCACGGACGGGTCGTAGATGGTGCCGTCGTGCCAGCCTCGGGTGTAGGCGTGGATGACGCCGTCGAAATCGACGGAGATCGTGCGGGGTTTCGGCTGGTCGGTCATGGGTGTGGTTTCCCTCCTGGTCGGGCTGGGTCAGGTGATCGGGGTGCCGCAGGTGCAGCGGTCGAGAGCGGGCCGCGCCTCCTCGGCGGCGGGCTGCGGGGCGCGGCCGCGCAGGTCCTCGACGAGGGCGGTGGCCAGGGTCCAGGGCCAGATCAGTGCTTCGTGCATGACGCCCAGGGCCAGGGCGGTGCGCGCGGGGGAGGCGTGCTGGCCGGCGAGCACCGTGATGCGGTGGTCCTGGCAGGAGGCGCACAGCTGGGTGGGCGGGGTCTGGGCGAGGCGGCGCAGGTGGCGGGTCTGCAGCAGGGCGATCAGGCCCATGCCGTAGAGGTAGAGCACCATGGCGCCGGCGAGGAGGAGGCCGGGGGTCATGACGGCGGTTCCTCCCGGTCCTCGGCGGCGACCTCGGTCGGGTCGCCGGCGGCCAGGAGGTCGCCGAGGTGGCGTTCGGCCTCCAGTTCGTTGACGAACTGCCGCCAGTGGTGGATGGCCTGGCGGGCGAGGTCGGCGACGTGGTCGAGGTCGACCTCGTGGGTGCCGGAGAGGTGGCGCACGTGCCGCCGGCGGGCGTCCTGCCCGGCGCGGTGGGCGTGGGTGGCGTGGGCGGCGGCGGTCGAGCCGACGTCGATGACGGGGGGCCGCGGATCCGCGGGGGCGGGGCCGGGCAGCACGCCGCCGGCGGCGAAGCGTGCGGCCTCAGCGCTGCCTGTCACCTCGAGAGTCGGCTGTTGGGGTCGGCGGCGGCGTAGCCAGGTCGGGAGTTTCATGAGGGGGTCTCCTGCTCGGTGTGGTCGGTGAGGTTGCAATAGCCGCAGGCGATGCAGTGGGTGTGGGCGGTCAGGACGGTGTAGCCGTCGGAGTCGACGGTGTCGACGCGGTGGACGAAGGTGTCGGGGTGGCCGCAGTTGAGGCAGTCGATGCGGCCGCAGCCGATGCGCAGCCGCATGCGGGCTGTGGCCGGGCGGCAGCGGTGGAACCAGATCCACGTGGCGAGGGCGGCGCTGAGCAGGACGAATCCCAGCTCGCCGCCGTCGCGTTCGTTGACGGCGCGGACGGCGCTGAGGACGTAGGCGCCGTAGGCCACGGTGATGGACGCGATGAGCGCGACGCGCCAGAGTGGGCGAGTCATGGCTGCTCCGGCGCGTCGTCGGGGAACAGGCGCTCGAGGCCGGCGGCGAATCGTTCGAGGACGGCGCGGTCGTGGGGTGAGACGGGCGGCGGGTCGACGGCGGTTCCCTCGGCGGGGCCGCGGCGGGGCAGCCCGGCCGCGGTGGTCGGGGGGTCAGTGCGCACGGGGGGTCTCCTCGGGGGTGGTGGTGTGCTGGCGTAGGTGGCGGGCGTAGCGCTGGATGGTGCGGACGCACACGCCGATGCGGGCGGCGGCCTGGGTCTGGGAGTAGCCCCAGGCCTGCAGTTCGGCGTAGGTCGCCCGGCGGTCGTCGGCGGGGCCGGCGGCGCGGGCGGGGCTGGTGGGCATCGGACCTCCAGGGCGCGGGGCCCGGGGCGTGTGGCCCCGGGCCCGGGGTGGTCAGGTCAGGGAGGGCCAGGTGTAGACGGCGTCCCATTGGTCGCGGACCCAGCGGGCGTCTTCCAGCGCCTGGTGGCGCGCGTACTGCTTCGGGTCCACACCGACGGCGGCCGACAGCTGGTTGCTGTTCCAGGGCGGCGGCCCGGCGGGGGCGAGGTCGGGGTGGGCCTGGAGGTAGCCGGCGACGAGCGGCTCGATGTCGATGTGGTGGTAGTGGGCCGACCAGCACTGGCCGTGGCGGCGGAGCCAGCGGCGCAGGTGCCGGAAGTCGAAGTCCGGCAGGGCGCCCACGCCCACCGCTTGGTCGAGGATGGGTGCGAGTAGCTCGGCGACGGCGCGCGGGTCCGACCACTGCGGCGCGGCCGCGGCGGCCAAGTTGACGGCGCCGCGGTCGGTGGGGCCGGTGCGCTGCGTGCGCTGGTAGTACCCGCCGATGTGCAGGGCGCCGGGGTCGGCCGTGCTCAGGTCGGGCGCCACCTGGTACAGGTGCTCCTCGTCGGGTTCCATGTCGAGCGGGCTGCGCACGATGAACCCGATCTCCCACACCTCGTGGCGCTCGTCATCGAGGCCGGTCGTCTCGGTGTCGAGGAACACCAGGTTGCGCGGCGCGGTGTCGGTGGGCGGCATCAGACCTCACCGCCGTCGGCGCCGTCCCAGGCGATCTGGCGGACGTGGACCAGGTGACCGATGCCGTCGTCGGTCTTGCCGTAGACCACCTCGTCGTCATCGGGCAGATCGACCTGGCCGCGGCGCATCATGTAGGCGAGCGTCGCCGGATTGGTCACCGGGTCGATCTCGCCGAAGACGCGCACTCCCCAGTCCTCGACGCGGAAGCGGGCGCCGCCGGCGCCGACGAGGCGGGGCGGGTGGGGGTCCAGCAGGTATGTCCGGGGTTTGAGCGTGACGGTCTGGCCGGCCTGCGGGTGCTGGTCGCGCATATCAGTTGCCGCCCCCGCCCTTGGCCTCGTCGACGGAGGTCTCGCCGAGCTGGGTAGCGTCGGAGTAGGGGCCCATGGTCTGCGGCTGGTTGAACAGGAAGTAGCTCTGGTTCGCGCCCAGGCTGAACTCGACGTAGGCGCCGGTGGTGGCGTCGAATCCGTAGTAGACGTCGCACTGCTGGCCGGAGTAATAGGCGCCGTCCATGCCCGGGGCGGGCACGACCTCGTCTGCGCTGGTGCTGTCGTCGTCGTGGATCTCGTAGTTGGGTGTGAGCATCGCGCAGTAGGAGACGGGCGGCCCGTCGAGGACGTAGTAGCCGTACTGGCCAGCGCCGTTCTGGACGTAGACGTAAGCGAGTGCGCCCTTCTTGTCCCACGTGTCGATCCAGCGGTTGATCGTTTCGCGCGTGGGGCTGTAGCTCATGGAGTCGGCGGGCTGGTTGGCCGAGAGTTGGTCGTAGCCGGCCTGGCGCCGCTTGGCCTCCTGGTCCTGAGACGAGGAACCTTCGCAGTCCGATGCGGTCAGCAGCAGGACCGCGGCGACGGCGCCGCCGGCGAACAGGGTCTTCTTGGTCAGGTGGTGCACGTGGTCTCCTCGGCGTCGGTGTCGAGTCGTTCGGGCAGGTCGGAGTCGCGCAGTTCGGCGCGGTGCTCTTGGGCGGCCGCGGCGTTGTAGTCGTTGATGGCCTGGGCGCGGGTGTTGCGGATCGCGGTGAGGCTGGCCTGGATCTGGGTTTCGCGGGCTTGGGGCGGGTCGCTCTCCAGCTCGGTCTCCAGCGAGGCGATGTCGGCCTCGGCGTCCTGCACCGAGGTGCAGAGGTTGTAGAACTCCTCGTAGGCGGCGATGCGGAAGTCGCCGTCGGCCTCGGTGCGCTCGATCTCCTCGCCCTCGCCGCGCCAGCCGGCGGTGACGCGGGCCAGCCCGCCGAAGGCGTAGATCGCGATGGCGGCTAGGGCGACGATGGCGAGCAGGGCCACGGCGCCGAAGCGGATGGCGTAGCTCGCGGATCGGAACGGGTTCACTCGGATGCTCCGGATTCGTGGTGGGCGGGTGGTGTCCAACCGGCGGCGCGCAGCTGGTCGGCGAACGCCGGCGGCACGTGCAGCGGGCCGGCGTCGAGGCGCACGTAGGCGTCGGCGGTGATGTCGGCGAGGGCCGCGGCGACCTGGTCGGGGTCGGCGTGGCTGTGCACGGCGGTGGTGTTGTCGCAGTTGGTGATGACCAGCAGGTGGCAGTCGCGCGGCGCGACGCGCATTGGGGCCTTGGGGTCCAGTCGGCGCGGGTCGAATGTCAGGGCCATGTCTCCTCGTTCACGTCAGGGGCGGCTGGTCAGGTGCCATCCGCCGCAGCGGGGGCACTCGTTGATCCGCACTGGCAGGTCCAGGCCAGGGCGTGGCCGACTTCGTACTCGTCGATGAACCGGCGCTTGCCGCGCAGGCGGGGCTGCGTCGTCGGCGGCGGAGGCGGCGTCTCATGGCGGCCGTGCCCGGGTTTCGTCGGGCGCGACGATCGGCAGCATCTGCTGGCCCTCGGTGGGGGGCAGTTGGTCGCGCATCTCCTGCAGGTAGCGGTCGCGGGCGGCCGGGTCGGCGGGCTGCGGGGGCCGGTGCAGCAGGTCGGGCGGGCCGAGGCGGATGACGGTGCGGGGCAGGTCGTAGGGCTGGCCGTCGGGGTCCAGCGCGGTGCGGACCATGCCGACGACCACGCGGGGCCAGGGCCAGCCGGCGGTGACGCACCCGGTGATGGCGCCGTCGATCGCGGCGCGGTGCCAGTCGGGGCGCAGCGCCGCGGCGAGGTCGGCCAGCGCGCCGGGGCACAGCCGCACCGGCGACGGGCGGGGTTCCTGCCGGCGCGTCACACCGCCTCCCGTCCGCGGCCGCGGCGGTCGCGCTGCTCGCGGCAGCGGTCCTTGACCTCGGCGAGGTGCTGGCGTGTCTGGTCGAGGATGGTCGCGCGGTCGGGCGTGGCCCGGTCGGTGGCGTGCGGGGTGCCCTTGGGTGCGGTGGCCGGTGTCAGCGCGGGCACGCTGCCCAGCAGCGGCGGCTGCAGGCCGGCGCCGCCGCCGCGGCCGCGGCCCATGATCAGTGTCAGGTCCGGGGCGTCCCACGGCGCGGGGGCGTGCGGGTCGGACTCGACCGGCTCCGGATCGCGCTCCGGCTCCGGCTCGGGGGCGGGTTCGGCGGGCGGTGGCGCCGATGGGAAGCGTTCGGCTGCGGCCTGGTCGACGGCGTCCCAGTCCAGGCGGTCGGCGGGTGTGTGCGTCGGCAGGAACCGCTCGCGGGCCCGGGTCTTGTTCTCGCGCGCAGCCGCCCAGATGGACTTGCGGACGTACTTGGCCCGCACCCACGGCGGGCGGGACCGGACGTCGCGGTCGCCCAGCAGGCCCTCGACGACGCGGGCGGCCCAGGCGTCGTCGACGGCTGCGCCGATCGCTTCGCGGATCGCGACGGCGGCGGCCTCAACGACGGGATCCGCCGACGTTGCCGCGCCATTCCCTGACGTTCGCTCCTGATGATGATCATGATCAGAACCGAACTCGGAAGAGCCTGATGATTGATGATCAGGAACGTCGGGATTCTCTGACGTTGAGGCCGCCTGAACGTCGGGATTTCCAGACGTTGAGGCGGGGTCGAACGTCGGGTTTTCCAGACGTTCGACGGCGGGGTCTTGCGAGTCGAACGTCTGGGGATCCTGACGTTGGGCCGGACCGGCCGCGGGCTGAACGTCGGGATTTCCTGACGTTGAGGCCAGCGGCGGGGCGACGTCCCACAGATCACCCGAGAGCAGCGCCTCGCGGCGGTCGTAGACCTCGCGCGGGACGGTGGCCTCGTAGCGGCTGGAGCGGTCACCCGTGGACCGGTGGCCGCCGCGCTCGGCCAGCCGCAGCCACCCGGCGGCCTCGGCCGCGGCCAGGTGCTCGCATAGCGAGGTGCGGTTCAGCCCTAGGGTGACCTGGCTCAGCCGGTCGTTGCCCGGAGAAGCCGACCCGTCCGGCCACATGAACAGCTTCAGCTTGCACAGCGTCGCCTGGACGGCGCGCGGCAGGCGCGACGCGCACGCCAGCAGCCGCTCCCAGATGGTCGGGTCGACGCGGACGCGCTCGATGCCGGCCGCCGTCATGACCGGCGCCCTTCCGGCAGTCTCCCCGCGGCGACGGTATGGAGCGCGGTCCCGACCACGGTGGCGGTACTGGTGTCCATGGATCCCCCTCGTCGTCGTGATGTGTGGTGGGCCGCCCGCGCGCTCCCCCACGCAGCGGGCGGCCCGGTGCCCGGCATCACCCCGCCGGGTCCAGGGGCGGCGGCCCGACCCCGCCCCTCGTGAGGGCCGGGCCGCCTCGGTGATGGATCAGGTGCCGCGGCGGTAGGCGGCGAGCTGGCGCTCGAACCCCGGCGCCACGGTCGAGACGAGGCGGCGGCGCCGGTCGTCGACCGAGGCCAGGACCTCCAGGCCCTCCAGCAGCCGGCGGACGGCGTCGACGACCTCGTCGGGTGAGAGCAGCGGGTGGGCGCCGGAGACCAGCGCGGCGGGCCGGACGGTGCGGGTGTGGCTCCAGCCGTCGAACTCGTCCCAGCGCAGGACGATCCCGCCCTGCTCGGGCGGGGTGAGGATGATCTCGGCCGAGCGGATGTCGCGGCCCTGCTGGTGGCAGTAGGGCAGGGCGAGCTCGGTCGCGGCGGGCAGCTCGGTGCGCAGGGCGTCGCCGACCGCGCGGATGTAGGCGTAGTGATTGATGGGCCAGGGCACAGCGTTGGCGTCGGGGTACATCAGCTGCCTCTTGGGGGCGAGCGTGGTGGGCATGGCCGGTCCTCGTCTCTGTCAGTGGGGTGGGCCCGCCGACCGGCCCGGGGGTGCAGACCGGCCGGCGGGGGTCGGGGGGCCGCCCCCGGGTACGGAGTCCCGGGGGCGGGGGGCCGCGGTGGACGGGGACCGCGGCCGGGGCCTGCCCTCCCGTCACCCCCCAGTGGGGAGGGCAGGCCGATCACGGCGCCCGGGGTCTGTACCGGCCGGGCAGGGCGGGTGGGGGCGGCGCGCTGCTGCGCGGGGCGCGCAGCCCCCACCCGCGGGACCCCCGCCTCTGGCCGTGCGTGACCACTCCGCCGGCCGCGGTCGAGGGCGTCTGGGGTGTCTGGGTGGTGGTCATACGCGGTGCCTGCCGATCCGCGTCGTAGCCGCCGCGGGCTCCTCGGGGAGCAGGTGCGGGGCGGCGCGCACCAGCAGACCGCGCAGGTGGTCGGCCTCGCCGCGGGCGGCGTCGCGGTCGCGGCAGGCCTCCTCGAGCGCCATCTCCAGGCGCACCTCGCGCCAGCACCGGACCGCGTGCAGGATCAGGGCGGATGCGCCGCCGACGCCGAGCAGGATGACGGCGTAGGTGGAGGCGATCAGCAGCAGGTCGGCGGGGATCATGTCCTCGGCCGGCGGCAGGATCTCCATCAGTCGTCACCGCCCCGGGCGCTGCGGCCGATCATGGACACGATCCAGGCGGCGGCCGCCGCGACGGTGCCGACCACGATGACCGTGGCGGCCACGGCGTGCAGGAGTCCGGTCACGACGCCACCGCCTCGTCCGTGGCCGGGTCGAGGCGGCGCAGCTCGCGCGGGGTGTAGCCGCCGCGAATGGTTTCGTGGGGCTGGCCCTGCTCGGCCGCGGCCGAGAGCGCGTCGTCCAGGCACTCGGGGCGCACGGGGCACTCGGTGCGGCAGATGCGCACCGCGAGCTGCGCGGTTTCGGGCGCGGTGGCATAGGTGCTGTAGCCGCGGACCTCGGTCCACCAGTCGGCCTCGACGTCGGGCCCGGTGCAGGCGGCGACCGAGCGCCAGTCCTGGTCGGCGGGCCACCGGCGTCGGCCGGTGTCGATTGCGGCGTGGGGGATCGCGGCGGCCGCGGTGTCGTAGCGATACAGCGGCTCGTAGTAGCGGGCGGCGATGCCGGGGGCCACCTGGAGTTCGGCGGCTGCCTGGGCGATGGTGGCGCCGGTGCGGCGCCAGGCGTCGTAGGTGTCCTGCCGCTGGCGCCGCATGCGGGCGCGGGCGTTCGCGTCGGTCATCCAGACCTCCGGGATGGTGCCCGCCGCCGGCCGCGCCGAGAGGTGCAGCGACCGGCGGCGGGGGTCAGGGAGTGCGCGGGGGCGGGGACCTCCGCCGACCGCAGTGGGACGCACTCGGCCATGCCAGACTCGGAGTGCTGCGGTCGGCGGAGGAGCCATCACGACCCCGCCGCGGGGTGGTCGTCGGCGCCGTCGACCAGGGCCGTGGCGATCCAGCGGGCGGCCCCGGTCGGGCTGTCCCAGGTGCGTTCGGCCCGGCGGGCGGCGTAGAGGGTTCGGCCCGCCTCGCTCACCGCCGCTGTCGCGGCGGCGAACTTGGTGTTGCCGGCCCGGTTGATGTGCGACCACACCAGGCCCAGGACCTCGTCGGGGGTGGTGGGCGCGCGGCGCGAGCGGGTCAGGTAGTAGCCCAGGTAGCCGCTGCCGGGGTCGCGGTGCAGGCGCTCGCCGTGGGCGTGCAGCCAGTACTCGCGCACCCGCCGGGGCCGGGTGAGGTGGCCGTAGGTGGCCCGCGTGGTCACGTCGATGATCGGGCCCTCGGGGCCGCCGGTCTCCTCGTCGATCCAGCCGGTGTCGGCGGCCAGCTCGTAGCTGGTGCCGCAGGTGCGGCAGACCGCGCGCAGGGCGACCTGCACCGTGATGCGCGTGTCCCAGCCGGGCGGCATGCCCGTGCGCTCCAGGGTTCGCACCTCCCAGCCGTCGGCGGCGCAGCCATCGGCGTGGGCGACGGGGACCCACTGCAGGTAGGGGTCGGTGTAGGCGGTGGATCTCATCGCGGCGCACCTCCCCGCAGGACCCGCACGCGTTCGCGCACCCCGACGGTGACGCAGCCGACGGCGCTGGAGCCGGGTACGGCGTAGTCGACGAGCAGCACCCGTGGGTCCAGGTCCGAGGGGGTCACGTCGGTGACGACGACCTCCTGGTCGTGCAGGCCGAGGGCGCGGGTCGGGTCGGTGATGACCAGGGTGGGGTGCAGCTCGGCGCCGGTGACCCAGCGCGGGCCGCGGGTGGGCACGGTGAGGGTCAGCATCACAGCCCACCCCCCACCAGGGAGACCACGATCGTGATCGGGTAGCCGTCGCGGGTGCCGCGCAGCACCCCGGAGGCGCCGGGGTGGTCGCGGTCCTCGTCGCGGTCCTGCTGTTCGACCGCGTTGGCGAGCAGCGTGCGCCAGGTGGCGAGCGCCCCGTCGACCGCGGTGATGGCGGCGGCTGCGGCGGTGCCGCGGGCGGCGGAGTAGTGCACCACGCACCGGCCGTCGGTGTCGGGGATGGTGTGGTGCAGCCCCGGCCAGGTCGCCGGCGTGGTCTCGATGAGGTGCTCGACCAGGCGCTGCACGGCGAGGAGGTGGCGCACGGGCGAGTCGGCGAGCTGCTCGCTGGGCGCGGTGGCGGTGGCGGTGGCGGTGTCGGTCATCGGGCCTCGACCTCCTCGACCACCGTGGCGCGGTGCGCCCTGGCGTAGACCGCGGCCGCTTCGTCGATGTCGTCGCGGACGGCCGCGGTCCCGATCAGCGTGCCGTCCTCGCGCAGCGCGAGCACCGGGTAGTCCAGGACGATGTCGGCGTCCATCCGGGAGTGCTCGAGGGTCGCGGCCTCGACGGTGACGGTGCGCCGCGGGAGCGGAGCGGCGGGAGCCGCGTCGGCCGCGGGCCGACCGCGCTGCATCAGCTCGCGGATCTCGCGCTCGGGGTAGCGGCGGTGCCCGCCGAGGGTCCAGATGAACGGAAGCTTGCCCTGCTTGGCCCAGCGGGTGACCGTCTTGGGGTCGACGCGGAACGCCTGCGCGACCTCGCTGGGGGTCATCAGTGGTTCCGCATCCGCGATCGGGCTGTTACTCTTCGGCACGGAGTTCCTTTCGATCGGTACTTCTTTTCAGCCCCCGGGGTGCATCCCGGGGGCTTTGTGCTGTCAGGCGGGGTCAGGCGACGCGCTTCGAGGCGCGGCCGCGGCGGCCGGGCTCGGGGGCGGGGCGCGGCCGGTCGTCGACACTGCCGTGCAGGAGGCGGTCCTCCTCGCGGCAGCGTTCGACGTAGGCCTGCAGTGCGCCGTAGGTGATGTTGTGCCGGCCTTTGCGCAGGCCCACCCGCACGGCGTCGATCTCTCCGGCGTAGATGAGGTCGTACACCGCCCGTGCCGAGAGCCCCAGCAGCTCAGCGGCCTTGGGCACCGGCACCAGCAGCGGTTCCAGCTCCACCACACGCACCTGCACCCGGGAGGCGTCGGCCTCCGGTGTTTCGGTCATGGGTCGACCATAGCCATAGACCGCAATGATCCGCAATACCTGTCCTGACTTCATGGCTATCGCTTGGGTATAGGGATAGGTGCGGCTGTCACAAGATGTCCAAGTCGCACGGTGGTAATCTGCATATGCTTGCGAGGCTTCCGGCGACTGGTGGGAGGAGACCGCGTGGCCAGCAGAAACGAGCCTGACCAGCCACCCGAGGCGAGGCTCATCCGAGAGCGGCGCGAGGCGATGCTGATCTCTCCCGAGACGCTCAGCCGGCGCATTCACGAGGCCGGCTACGACAGGGGCGTCTCGGGGCGCCGGCTCCGCGAGATCGAGGAGGGCAGGACACGCGCGGGCAAACCCACGGCGGCCCCGGCCCTGACCCTGGTCCAGGTCGCCCTCACGCTCGGCATCACCGCAGCGGACCTGGACGAGGTCGGACGCGCCGATGCGGCCGCCATCATGCGCAACCACCTGAAGGGGCGCATTCAGCAGGAACCCGAGGTCGCGGCGCTGCCCGGCGTCAGCGAGGAGCTACGCCAGCAGATCATCCAGGGGCTCGACGAGTTGCGGGCGGCGCCCGACCTGACGCGCGAGCAGAAGGCGCAACTGGAGGCGGCCTACCTGCGGTCGCTGTCGCGCAGCGCCGAGGCGGCGCGGGATCAACTCCAAGAAACGATACGCACATTCCGGGGCGACAGCGAGTAATCACTACAATTGCGCGCATCTCGGCACGGATAACGTTCCGATATCGGAACCCTGGCCCATGTGCAATTGCGTCATATAGTTCCCGGACGCGATACATGGGACGAGGGGGAGTAATGGGAGGCCAATCCTATAGCGCGCGCCGCGTCGTATGCGCCCTGTGGGGACTCGCGGCGGTCATTGTGGGAGTCGAGATCGCCGTCGAGAATCCTTACACAGCGGGCATTCTGGCGGTCGCGGGAACGGCCGTCGGCGCCGCGGCCGCCGGCAGCGTCATGGCCCGGGGCCAGCGGCGAGCGCAGACCGCCGCCCGCTGGGCACACCAGACCGGATGGCGCGAAGGGTTCGTTGCCGGCACGGAGGCCCAGCTGGCGCGCGACATCGAGCGCGCCCGCCACGACGTCTAAGCCGAGCCCTGGTTTACATGGGGAGGGAAATGGGAGCGAAGAAAGGACGGCGGCAAAAAGGGGAAGGTGCGCTTTACCTAAGGCGAGATGGGCGCTGGGTCGCGAACGTCGACCTCGGATGGCGCGGCGGGAAACGCGACCGGCGCGAGTTCTCCGGCGCCACACCGGAAGAGGCGCTCGATAAACGGCGACGTTTCCTCGAGGACCGCGCCGACGGCTTCCTCCGGCCGAAGGGCCGCGCCCCCACCGTCGGCGAGTGGCTGCGCCACTGGCTGTACACCATCGCCCAGACCACCGTCGCCGAGTCGACCTACTACACCAGCTACCGCGGCAAGACCGAGCGCCACCTCATCCCCTACTACGACCGGATCCGGCTCACCAACGAGGTGCTGACCGAGGAGGTCGTCGAATCCTGGCACGTCTGGCTGCGCGAGGAGCAGGGCCTGGGGCCGGCGACCGTCGTGCAGTGCCACCGCATCCTGTCGCGGGCGCTGAAGGTCGCGGTGATCCGGGGCCGGCTGATGCGCAACCCCTGCTCGAACGTCTCCCCTCCGGCGATCCCCGAGCGCGACATGGACGTGCCCGACCGCGACGAGGTCGGCGACATCCTGACCGCGGTCGCCGGGCAGCGCATGGCCGCTCGGTGGCTGCTGGCGCTGATGGTCGGGCCCCGCCAGGGCGAGACGCTCGGCCTCACCTGGCAGTGCCTGGACATCGACGACCCGCACAACGCCTACGTCGCGATCGAGTGGGAGCTGGTGCGGCTGCCCTGGCGCCACGGCTGCGGCGACCCGCACCGCTGCGGCGCGAAGCTGCACCGCTACCCCTGCCCCGACGAATGCACGCGCCACCGCCACAAGCCGACCTGCCCCGCGGACTGCGCCAACGCCCGCCACCTCTGCAAGCGGCCATGCCCGGACGACTGCACGCGCCACCGCCACGAGCCCGACTGCCGACACAACTGCTCGAAGCGGGGGCACGTGTGCCCCACGTTCTGCGAGCCCGGGTGCGAGGCCCACGCCCGGGCCTGCCCGCAGCGCGTCGGCGGCGGACTCAGTCTGAAGCGGCCCAAGACGGCGAAGTCCCGGCGGTCCATCCGCATCGACCCGATTCTGGCGGTGGCCCTGCAGCGCCACCGCCAGGAGCAGAAGGCCGAGCGCGAGCGGCTGGGCGCGGCGTGGGAGGGCTGGGGCCACACCCCCCACCACAAGAAGTGCCCGACGGGCTGTGTGGCCCATTGCGGCCACGCCCCGCGCCGCAAGGACCGGGTCTGCCCCGGGTGCCACACGCCGGTGAAGCGGGACCAGCTCGTGTTCGCCCAACCCAACGGGCGCCCCCTCAACCACCGGGAGGACTACGAGCAGTGGCAGCAGATCCTGCGTGACCTGGACCTGGACGAGTACCGGGTGCACGACATGCGCCACCGCGCCGCCACCGCGCTGCTCGAGGAGGGCGAGGACGTGCGCGTCGTGCAGCAGATCCTGGGCCACGCCAACCCGGCCACGACCCAGCGGTTCTACCAGCACGTGACCGACCGCGTCTCCCAGCGGGCTGCGAGCCGGATGGCGAGTGGTCTAGGCTCATGGTCCGCCAGCCAATCCGCCAGCCTGGAGTCTGCAAGTGATCGCGAGCAAGGTTTCCGTGGGGGTCCTGATGACCCCTCCTGAACTGGGCGCACGGAAAACCTCGCAACCATATGCGGACGGCGTTTCCGCGGAGTCGAGAACTCATAATCCTTGGGTCGCGGGTTCGAGCCCCGCCCGCCCTACTCCCCTTGAGCATGAAATAAGCGCCGCTGACCTGCGGTTTACAGGGCAGCGGCGCTCGGCTGCGCGTCCGGTTGGTTGCGGCAGAGTGCGGTGCTGTCCGGTTGGCTGCGGCGAATGCGGGGTGAAGTTTGCGGCGACTCAGAAGCCCTCGAAGCCGCGCTCAGCGGCCGAGGCGTTCGTCCATCCAGTCGAAGACGCGCTGCTCGGTCAGTTCGCGGGCCAAAGGCTGGCAGTGGCGGTCGGCCCCTTCGGCGGCCGTGAACTCTACCGGCTCGGCCCCCGGCACGGCGGCGGCGAGCTCCTGCGACTGGCCGGGGAAGAACTCCTCGTTGTGCGGCGCCGCGACGAAGAGCGGTGTCTCGATCCGGGCGCAAAGGGCATCGGTGAGGCTGTAGGCCGAGACGGCGTCGAGGGTTTCGGCGTAGCCCCGGGTGCCGTAGGGGCGGGCGCGGAAGGCCCACGTCCGTTCGGCGGCCTTGCCGCCCGGCAGCTTGAAGCCCAGCGCCATGTCCCGGTCGAACTTCTCCTTCTCGCCCTTGTCATACGCCTTGCGCAGAGAGTCGGGGATGTGGGCCCACCAGGACCTGGACACGTCCACCACACCGCCGTCGACGGCCGCGGCGGCGAAGCGGTGCTCGAAGGCGAGCGCGCGCGGGAGCCAGTACCCCCCTTGGCTGATGCCGTAGGCGACGACGGCTGCGGGGTCCGTGTCGTCGCGGCCGAGCAGGACGTCGACGACGGGAGTCAGCACCGCCTCCCAGTCGGGGCGGAACACCACCCCCTGGTCGAGGAGCATCGACTGCTGGCCGGGACCGTCGAAGAGCAGGACGTTGTAGCCGCGTTCCAGCGCCCCTTCGGCACCTTCGCACCACAACCCGCTGATGGAGCCGTCGCTGCCGTTTACCATCACCAGCGTCGGACGCGGGCTGCCGGCGGCGTCGGGGCGGAAGAGCAGTCCGGGCATGGTGCCGTCGCCGTAGGGCAGGTCGAGTACACGCACGTCCCACCCGCTCTGTGCGGTGAAACCGTCCCACTCGGCCCGGTGCCGCCGGAAGACGGCCTGCAGCCGGTCTTCGGCGTCGGTGCGGCCCGCGAGCGCGTTCACCGCCACGGCGAGGTAGTTCGCGGCCCGGAGGTGGGCGCGCGCGGCCGAGACCCGGTGCCCCCGCTCGGCCGCGCGCGCGGCGACGGCACCGACGCGGTCGCCGAGAGCGATCCAGGCGGTCGGCCACGCCTCGGTGTCGTGGGGTTCGACCGCCGCGATGGTGGAGAGGACCTCGCCGACGTCCGCGCCGCCCCGAGGCGCCTTGCCGAGGACGGAGCGGACGTCGTGGTCCCACGAACCGCCGTAGAAGCCGGCGGAGAACACCCGGTGCGCGGGCCGCTCCTTCCGCCGCGCGATGTCCATGATGTCCATTGCTCCTCCCTCTGGTCGCCCTGGCCATGGGATGTGCCTCTCGCCGCGCCACGCCGAACACCGCGTTCGGCAACGGTTCGCCCACGATCGACGATTCGCCGCGGCCGGTGTCCGCAGCATCCGCTCAGGTCACATGCCGGTTCGCGGCGGTGCGGACACTGCGGACACCGGCGCCTTTCCGATCTCCGAAAGGAGTGCTCAGCGGAACCGTCCAATGGCTGGCTCCGCCTCTCGGCGAGGGACGCAGAGCGGTCGGCGGCCGCCGCGCGAGGCGGTCTCGTGCCGCCGGCTCGCCGTGTACTTTGGCGAATGCGCGGTGAAGAATACGCCGACGGGCCCAGCCTCTCTGCTTCGTAGCGCAGGTCAGGCGGGCCTTGTAGGGTGCTTGAGCGCAGGATCCGGAGTCCTCGGGTCGCGGGTTCGAGCCCCGCCCGCCCTACTTCTCGTGAGCATGAAGAAAGCGCTGCTGACCTGCCCTCGACAGGGCGGCGGCGATGTGCCGTGCGGCCGGTGCGCCGAATCTGTTGGCGGCGGGAACCGGCGTGCTCCGGTCGTCCGCGGCGAATACGCGGCGGAGTTCGCCGCGGCCCGCACACCCTCGGGTACGAGGTCCGGTCGTCGCCGTGTCCGCGTAGGGCCGACGCGTCGTGGCGCTCCGGTGAATGCGACTCCGGCGGGGCTGTGGGTAGTGGGGTAGGCGTGACCGTTGGGCCGACCGGTGGGGTCGGTCGGTATGCAGAGGAGGCAGCCCATGCCCGAGGGGGGCGACCGCAAGCGCATCGACGCCTATCCCCGCCTGTTCGCCGATATGGCGCGCGAGCTCTTCGCGCAGGGTTCGACAGAGGAGCTGTTGCAGCGCATCGCGCAGATGGCGGTCGAGGCCATCGACGGCTGCGAGGAGGCCGGCATCATCCTGGTCGACCGGCGCAAGCGCGAGTTCCAGGCCCCGGCCGCCACCTGCGAGATGGTCCGCGAGTCCGACCGCGCCCAGATGGAGTGCAACGAGGGACCCTGCCTGGACGCCGCCCGGCACGAGCAGAGCTTCCGCGTCGACGACATGGCGGACGAGTCGCGCTGGCCGTGCTACCGCCCGCGCGCCGTCGACTTGGGTATCGGCGCGATGCTCGGTTTCGACCTCTACACCTACGAGGACCACCTGGGGGCCCTCGACCTGTACGCGCGCACTCCCGGCGTGTTCGACGACGACGCCCGCGAGGTCGGCTGGGTGTTCGCCTCGCACGCCGCGCTGGCCATCGCGGGGTCCCAGCGCGAGGCCACGCTGCGGGAGGGCTACACCACCCGCCAGGAGATCGGCGAGGCGGTCGGCATCATCATGGAGCGCCGCCGGCTGACCGACGAGCAGGCGTTCGAGGTGCTCAAGACCTACTCCATGAACGCCAACACCAAGCTGCGCGAGGTCGCCCGGCGAATCACCCGCACAGGCGAGATCCCCGACGTGTGACGCCCGTCCAGGGAGGGGCCGGGGGCGGCCCGACCGTTCGGAGCGCGCGGCTCACCCTCCCGCCGGGTCCGCGGGCAGCAGCGGCGCCTGTGCGGCCGCCCACGGGCTGATCGCCCACGGGGCCCGTCGGCACAGATCCGTGAAGTCGCCCCAGTCGACCCACTCCCATTCGACGACCTCGGCCGGATCGGGCCGCGGGGTCTGCTCCGTCGTCGCCCGGTACACGGGGCAGAACTCGTTCTCCACGACACCCGAGGCGTCCACGGCCCGGTAGGCGAAGTCGGGCAGCAGCACCGAGACCCCGCCTATCGCGATCCCCAGCTCCTGGTGTGCGCGCCGGTGCAGCGCCTCCTCCGACGGCTCGCCCGGAGCGGGGTGGCCGCAGAAGGAGTTGGTCCACACCCCGGGCCAGGCGGTCTTGCTCAGCGCACGGCGTGTCACGAGCAGTCGTCCCCCCGGATCGAACACATAGCAGGAGAATGCGAGATGGAGCGGCGTGTCCGGGCCGTGCACCCGGCGCTTGTCGGCCGCGCCCGCGGGGTGGTGGTCGCCGTCGAGCAGGACCACTTGCTCGGGCTCCACGCTTTCGGCCGCCCTCTCGGAGCCTGTTGTAGGTGGCACACACCCTCCCGCCGGTGAAGATCGCCCGCCTGAACTTACAAGAAAGAAGTTTGAAAAACAAGAATTATGAAAATAGAGATAAATGTGGGTCAACGCGCACAATCACCCCGTGGAGGCGTCTTTCATGGCAGAGAGTGCACGGACGTATCCGCCCGCCGCCCGCGTAGGCGTGCCTGAAGCGCCTCCCGCCCAGGACGATCCCGCGCGGTGCGCCCCTGCACCGCTGGACGGCGACATCGCCGGAGCCGTGGCCGCGTTCCTGGGGGAGTTCTTCGCCGACCGGCGTGCGGCGGTCGAGGAGCGGCCTCCCGATGACGCCGCAGACGCGGGCGGCGGCCTCGACACCGTTCTCGACGCCGAGTTCCAGTCGGAGGTGGTGGCGCGGCTGGCGGAGTTCACCCTGTCCGGCGGCAAGCGCATCCGCCCGGTCTTCGCCTGGTGGGGATGGCGCGCCGCCGGCGGAACCGCCGACGGGCCCGCGGCGCACGCGGCGCTGCGGGCGGCCTCGGCGCTGGAGCTGGTGCATGCCTGCGCGCTGATCCAGGACGACGTGATGGACGGCTCGGTGCTGCGCCGCGGCCGCGCTGCCCTGCACGCCGCGGTCGCCGAGCAGCACCGGCGGTCCCGCTGGTCCGGCGGCTCCGGACGCTACGGGGAGTCGGTCGCCGTGCTGGCCGGCGATCTCGCTCTCGTCTGGGCCGACGACATGCTCGACGAAGCCTTGGAGGAGCTGGGCGCGCGCGGGGGCGCCCGGGTGCCGTGGCGGCGCATGCGCACGGAGTTGATCGCGGGCCAGTTCCTCGACCTGCGCGCCCAGGCCGGGCGCCAGGAGTCGCCCGACGCCGCGCTGCGGGTGGACCGGCTCAAGACCGCGGCATACAGCGTCGAGCGTCCCCTGCATCTGGGCGCGGCCCTGGCCGGTGCCGGGGGCGGGCTCGTCGCGGCCCTGCGCGGCTACGGCGCCGGGATCGGAACCGCCTTCCAGCTGCGCGACGACCTGCTCGGCCTCTACGGCGACCCGGCCGTGACCGGCAAGCCGGTAGGCGAGGATCTGCGCGAGGGGAAGCGCACGCTGCTGCTGGCGCTGGGCGTGGAGCGCGCTCTGGCGCGCGGCGACGCCGAGTCCGCGGCGGCCCTGCGGGACGGCGCGGGCGAGCCGGAGCTCACCGCCGCCGACGCGGCCCGCCTCGCCGCGCTGCTGGAGGCGTTGGGCGCGCGCGCCGCCGTCGAGGAGCGCATCGCCCGCCTGGTGGACGAAGGGTTGGCCCACATCCGCGGCGCCCCGATGCCGGGCGAGGCCCGCAGGGCACTGGAGACGATGGCCGTGCAGGCCGGCACCCGTATCCGTTGAACCGCCCCCGTGGTGCGGGGCGCGAGGAGTCCCGCCGGCGGCGGCGAGCGTGGCCGGTGGCCGCCGAGTGGGCATGTACCCGGTTGCGGCCGGCTGCGGTGCCGGCTGCGGTGCCGGTTGCGGCCGTCGCCGCTACCCGCCCGTCGGGGCCGCGCCGGTCCGGGCAGCCGGTCCCGCCGCACGAACGTCGCGCCCGCCCGATCCCGCGGCCGGTCGCCGACGAACCGCAGAGCCGCACCCGAGCTGAAAGGCGCCGCCGCCCGTGACCGCTCACTCCACTACCGTGCGCACCGTCCCCGGCCCCACCGACCGCGTCGTCGTCGTGGGGGCGGGTGTCTCCGGCCTGGCGGCGGCCCTGCACCTGCTCGGCGCCGGGCGCCGGGTCACCGTCGTCGAGCGCGACTCGCACCCGGGCGGCCGCGCCGGCCGACTGGACATCGGCGGATTCCGGTTGGATACCGGGCCGACCGTGCTGACCATGCCCGAACTCGTCGACGAGGCCCTCGCGGCCGTCGGGGCGTCGCTGGAACGCAGCCTGAACCTGACCCGGCTGGAGCCCGCCTACCACGCCCGCTTCGCCGACGGCTCGACGATCGACGTGCACACCGGCGCCGAAGCCATGGCCGCCGAGGTGCGCCGTGTCGCCGGTGCGCGCGACGCCCGGGGCTACCTGCGGCTGCGCCGGTGGCTCGGCCGCCTCTACGAGCTGCAGATGCACCGCTTCATCGACACCAACTTCGACTCCCCGCTGCAGCTGCTCTGCCCCGAACTCGCCCGCCTGGCCGCGCTCGGCGCCTTCGGCCGGCTGGCACCGGCCATCGGCCGATTCGTCTCCGACGAGCGCCTGCGCCGGCTCTTCTCCTTCCAGGCCCTTTATGCGGGTGTCGCCCCCCGGCGCGCGCTGGCCGCCTACGCCGTCATCGCCTACATGGATACGGTCGCCGGCGTCTACTTCCCCGAAGGCGGGATGCGCTCGCTGGGAACGGCCATGGCCGACGCGGTCACCGCGGCCGGCGGCGAGATCCGCTACGGCAGCGCCGTCAACCGCCTGGAGCGCCGCGGCGAACGCGCCACCGCGGCCGTCACCGCCGACGGCACACGCTTTCCCTGCGACGCCGTGGTGCTGACCCCCGACCTGCCGCTGGCCTACCGACTGCTCGGCCGCACCCCCTGGCGTCCGGTCCCGCTGCGCTTCTCACCATCGGCGGTGGTGCTGCACGCCGGCACCGACCGAGGCTGGCCCCAGCTGGGCCACCACACCGTCTCCTTCGGCGCCGCCTGGGAGCGGACCTTCGACGAGATCATCCACCAGGGGTCCACCATGACCGACCCGTCGCTGCTGATCACCCGACCCACGGCAACCGATCCCGGACTCGCCCCGCCGGGCCGCCAGCTGCTGTCCGTGCTGGCGCCCTGCCCCAACCTGCGCAACGGCACGACCGACTGGCGCCGCTTCGGCCGGCGCTACCGCGACCACCTCGTCGACACCCTCGAAGCGCGCGGACTGACCGGTTTCGGTTCGGCCATCACCGCGGAGCACCTCATCACCCCCGAGGACTGGTCGGCCGGCGGCATGGCGTTCGGCACCCCTTTCGCCACCGCGCACACCTTCGCCCAGACCGGGCCTTTCCGCCCGCGCAACACCGTGGCGGGCACCGTCAACGCCGTTCTGGCCGGGTGCGGCACCACGCCGGGCGTCGGCCTGCCCACCGCCGTGGTGTCGGGCAAGCTCGCCGCCGCACGTATCGCCGGGACCGCCGTGGGCCGAGGGAGGGGCTGATGGGGACCACCGCCGAACTCGACGCCGCCGGTATCACCGATACCGGCCTGCGCGCCGCCTACGCCCGCTGCCGCGAGCTGCACGCCCACCACGGGCGCACCTACTATCTGGCCACCCGCGTCCTGCCCGCCGCCCGCCGCCCGGCCGTCCACGCCCTCTACGGGTTCGCCCGCTGGGTGGACGACGTCGTCGACGGCACCGGCGCCGACGGCGTCCCGCCCCGAACCGCGCAGCGGCGCGCCCGGATCGACGCCGTCGACAGCGAGGTCGAAGCCGTCCTGGAGGAGCCGACCGACCCTGTCGACCCCGCCGGCGCCGCCCGCGAGCCCGTCGTGCGCGCCCTGGCCGACACCGCCCGTCGCTACGCCATCCCCGCCGGGTACTTCCGCGCGTTCATGGCCTCCATGCGCGCCGACCTCACCGTCGACCACTACCCCACCTACGCCGACCTGCGGAGTTACATGTACGGCTCGGCGCAGGTCATCGGCCTGCAGATGCTGCCGGTCCTGGGCACCGTCGTGCCGCGGCAGCGTGCCGCACCGCACGCCGCCGCACTGGGCGAGGCGTTCCAGCTCACCAACTTCCTGCGCGACGTCGCCGAGGACCTCGACCGCGGCCGCGTCTACCTGCCCGACGACGTGCTGGCGGCCCACGGCGCCGACCGCGCTCTGCTGGAGTACTGCCGCGGCAGTCGCACACAGGACCCGCGGGTGCGCGCCGCGCTGGCCGAGTGCGCCGCGATCAACCGCGACCTCTACCGCCGGGCGGAGCCGGGCTGCGCCATGCTCGACCCGGTCTCGCGCCCCTGCATCCGCACCGCCTTGCTGCTCTACCGCGGCATCCTCGACGAGATCGAGGCCGCCGACTTCGATGTGTGGACCCGCCGGCACCGGGTGCCCAACTCCCGTCGCCTGCGGGTCGCCCTGCCGGCGCTGGGGCGGTCGCTGGCCGCCCGTGTCCGGACCGGGTGAGCTCGCGCCGTCGTCCGCCACCTCCGCCCAGCACACCGTCCAGCGAAGGAACCCGTCCGATGGAACTCGACCCCGCTCCCCGCCGACTCCCGCTGCGCCGCCTGCCGGCCTCCACCTGGACTCGCCAAGAGCCCACCTGGCGCGCCGCCGCCCCCGGCGTCATCGACGCCGCGCTGAAACGCGCCCTCGCCCGCCCCTCGGGGAACTGGTTCGTGCTGGCGGCCAGCGGCGAGATCCGCGCCGACCGCCCCTTCGGCCGCGTCGTCGCAGGCACCGAGATCGTGGCCTGGCGCGGCTCCGACGGCACCCTGCACGCCGCGCCCGGGGCCTGCCCGCATCTGGGGGCTCCGCTGTGCCGGGGCGCTGTGGCCGAGGGCAGGCTCGTCTGCCGCTGGCACGGACTCTCCCTGGACGGCGGCGGGTTCCCCGGTTGGGAGCCGTTCCCCGCCTACGACGACGGGGTGCTCGCCTGGGTGCGGTTGGACGCCGCGGGAGGCGAGGAGCCGCTGCCCGGGCCGGTTGTGCCCGCACGCCCGCCGCACGTTTCGGCCGTCACCGCCGTCGAGAGCCTCGCGGGCCGCTGCACCCCCGAGGACGTCGTCGCCAACCGGCTCGACCCCTGGCACGGCTCCTGGTTCCACCCGTACTCGTTCGTGGGCCTGCGGGTCACCGAGACGCCGTCGGGCGCCGACCCCGACCCCGACCGCATCGTCGTCGAGGTCGCCTTCAGAGTGGCCGGCCGCTGGGGGGTGCCGGTACGCACCGAGTTCGAGTGCCCCGAGCCGCGCACGGTCGTCATGCGCATCATCGAGGGCGAAGGGCGGGGCAGCGTGGTGGAGACCCACGCCAGCCCGCTGGGTGTGCGGGACGGAGTCCCGCGCACCGCGGTCATCGAGGCGACCGTGGCCGCCTCCGACCGCCCCGGCTTCGCCCTGGCCCGGCGCGCGGCGCCCTTCGTCCGCCCCCTCATGCGCGCCGCGGCCCGCCGCCTCTGGCGCGACGACCTCGCCTACGCGGAGCGCCGCTACCTGCTGCGCACAACGGGGCGCTGGCCCGGATAGCGGTATTCGTGGCGGTGAGCCCGGGGCGGGTGTCCGCACGTTCGTTCCGCCGTGACCCGCGGGTGGGGGCGGCTCGGGTTTGCTGTGCGGCCTTGTTGGCCTGCCGGGGTGCGGGTGGTCTGACGGGGAACGGCGGGCACCGAGGGCGGCGCCGGGTCCGGCCGGCGGCCGACGCATCCGGTGCCCGCCGGTGGCGGCGGCCGGCGGGGGCGGCGTTCGGTCGCCGCGGGCCGATCGGTGCATCGAACGCGTGGTTTTTTCCAAATTCCGGCCGCTGTCTGGTTAAAACCCTGCGTTGGGCGGCACCGGTCCCGCTTGACCCGTCTATCGCGAACTTATGGTCGCAGGAAAGCGTATTCCGCGGCCATAAGTTCGCGATCATCGCCGGATGGACCGGCATGCGCCGGATCGGGGCCCGGGGGCGACGACACGTCGCTCGTGGCGCCCGGGCGCCGCCGACGGGCACTCCACCGCCCGATGGGGTGGACTTTTGGGGGTCTATGCCCGTTTTGCGGGCGGCCTCGGCGGACGCAGCGGCCACGAGGCGCACGAAAAGTCGACGCCGGGGGCGCTTTTCGCGCCATTCGGCGCACCTCGTGCGCCACCTCCGCCGCGACGCGGAGGCGGACCCATCGGGAACTCGGGCATTGGTGGACAAAGCACCCTATGCTTTTTCGTATCGCGGAACGACGGTGCGAGGACGGCACCGCGGGGCGGCGCCGAGGCGGATGCCGCGGCACCTACGTGCATCTCGTGGCCCTCGGTGCGTCTCCATGGCCGCCGGCTGCCCCACATCAGGCCCGCGCCGACAACCGGGCGGCGGCCCCGGGGCTCGACCACCCGCGGCCGGGGCCGGTGACCACCGCCCCGACCACCCGGGCCCGGACCGTCGTCGCCGCCCTCGTTGGGTGGGTCAGCGGCGAGCACCCGAACCGATGGGCGCAGGCGCCACCCCGCGGTGCCCTTGCCGCCTCGTCGGGTGGGCCACCGGCGGGCACCCGACCCGGTGACCGCAGGCCCGGCCATCCGCCACCGTTGCCGCCGCTTTTCCGTCAAGACCACCTGCCACCCGGCAGACCGCAAGGCCGCCCCGCCCGAGCCCCCCGCCCGAGCCGCCTCCCCCCCGGCCACCGCGCGACACGCCGCACGGTCAACGGGGAGGAGCCCCGCGAGCCCAGCGGGCCAGGGCCCGGGCGGCGGAGCCGCGTCCCTGCCGCGGCACGCTCCACACCGTGTGGCCGGGCAGGCCCCAGTGTGTGAGCAGAGCATTGGCCGCTAGTACGCCGCTGGTGGCCGCGCGTTCCATGAGGGCCACCGGGAGGTCGACGCGCACGTGGTCGCCCGCCACCACGACGTCCGGGTCGGGGGTGCGGACGCCGGCGCGCGCGGCGTGGCCGCCGGGAGGGAACAGCGGGCAGTCGGCGTGCAGCTCGCGGCGTTCGTCGACCACGCCCGCCTCCGCCGTCTCCGGGTAGACCCGGTGCAGCTGGGCGAGCAGGCGCTCGTGCTCCCTCCGCGCCTCGCAGCCCTCGGGCAGGGCGTAGGCGTGCAGCTCCACCACCGAGCCGCCGGTGCGGCGGGCCCAGCCGGCCGCCTCGTCCTCGAAGCGCTCCAGCACGCTGACGTTGTCCAGCGTCGGATAACCGGCGGTACCCAGAAAGCCCGGCCGCGACGCATCCACCGGCCGGTCCAGCCACAGCCGCGAGACCAGGAACGGCGGCGCCGACGGCAGGCGCCCCAACCCGGCGAGCCACGCGGCGTCGGCCGGGGCCTCCCAGCGCTCGGTGAGCCCGCGCAGTCCCGGGACGTCCGCGGCCAGTACGACCGCGTCGAACTCCGCGGCCGGGGCGCCGGCGCACGCCACCGCGAACCGGCGCGTGTGCCCGCTGGCCACCGCCTCCACCGGCGCCGAAGTGTGCACGCGGGCGCCCAGCGACTCCAGCCGCGCGGCCAGCGGGTGCCACAGCGCCTGCGGGAACGGCGAGCGGGGTACGTCGAAGACCAGTCCCTCGCTCGACCCCAGAAAGTAGATGTGGAACATGACCGCGAGTTCGGCCGCCGAGAGCCGGCGCGGGTCGGCGAAGAAGCTCCGGGAGAACACCTCGAACGCCAGATGGCGCGCGCTCGCCGGGAAGCGGATCGCCTCCAGCAGCTCGGGCGCCTCCAGGTGGTCCAGGCGGGCGTAGACGCCGGGGACGTCCACGTCCAGCAGCTGCAGGGCTGCGGCGATGTTGACACCGGCCAGCTCGCGGGCGGGGAAGCTGCGGCTGCGCGCCGCCAGCGCGAGCGCGTTCCACGGCGGCGTGCGCGGCAGCCCGGCGAAGCCGTCGCGGGCGCCGCCGGCGTGCACCAGCGGGTAGTCCGCGAGCGGGGTGAGGGCCTCCAGCTCCGGATCCGCGCGGGAGAGCAGCGCCCGCAGGTTGTAGTACTGCCGGAAGAACGCGTGGAAACCGCGTGTCATGGTGGCCGCCGAGCCGTCGCGCAGCCGGATCGGCCAGCCGCGCAGCCGCCCGCCCAGCCCTGCTTCGCGCTCCAGCACGGTGGCGGCCACGCCCCGCTCCGCTAGAGCGGTGGCGGCCGCCAGGCCCGCGATGCCGCCGCCGATCACCGCCACCCGCGGCGCGGGGTCGGGCAGCGCGCCGGCGGGCGCCTGCGGAGGCACGGCCGCAGCGCGCCGGTCGCGCCCGGGCGCCCTCAACCGCCGTCCCGCTCGGTGGACCGCGCCTCGCGGGCCCGGCGGGCGGTGAAGGTGTGCACGATGCCGCGCTGCCACCCCGGCAGCGGCTGCGTGGCGACTTCCACCAACCCCGCCGCGCGCATGCGCTCCCGCAGCGCCGCGGCGCCGTCGAACTGCAGCACGCTGCGCCACAGATAGCGGTACAGTCGGGTGCGGCGCGTCCAGATCAGCGCCAGCGGGATGACCACGCCCCAGCACACCAGCGTCCACACCGTGCGAGCCGCGGCCGAGTCGGCCACCGAGTACTCGTGCAGCGCGATCGGCGCCCCCGGTCGCGCGAGCGCGCCCAGTGCCGCCAGTGCGGCGTCGGTGTCGGGGCAGTTGCGCAGCAGGTAACCCGCGAAGACGGCGTCGGCCCGTCCGCCCACGTCGTCGGCGGAGACGTCCTCGGCGCGGGCGTGCACGAAGCGCACCTTCTCGTGCCAGGTCTTGCGCCGCGCCACCGCGAGCATCCCCGACGAGGCGTCGACGCCGACGATCTCGGCCCGGGGCAGCACCCGGGCGAGGGCCCGAGTGGAGGCGCCGGTGCCGCAGCCGAGATCGACCACCCGCAGCCCCGCGCCGCCGTCGGCGAGACCGGCGGCCAGCCGCCGCGCCGAGATCTCCAGGTGGCTGTGGTAGCCGGGATTGGCACCCACCATGCGGTCGTAGTCGGCAGCGGCCCGGTCGAACTCCTCGGTCACCGGCCCGGATTTCATGGCCCTGAGCGAACCGTCCATGGCTCCCCTGTCGTGGCTGCGTGGAACCGCGCTCCCCGCGCATGCCATGCTGTCGCCCATGCGCCGATTCGACATCGCCGTGGTCGGAGGGGGCGCGGCTGGGCTGTCTCTTACCCACCGGCTGGCCGCCGCGAACCGATCCGGCGGTCCCCGGCTGTCGGTCGCGCTGGTCGACGCGCCGCCCGGCCCGCTGCGCCCGCCAGAGCGTACCTGGTGCTACTGGGAACGGGGTGCCGGCCGGTGGGACGCGCTGCTCGCCGCCTCGTGGGACCGGCTGCGCGTGCTCGGCGCCGACGGGGCCGAGCACGGCTCCTCCGCTGCCCCGTTCCGGTACAAGATGCTGCGCTCGGCCGACTTCGAGGAGCACGTGCGCGCGGCGACCGCGGACGGCGTCGTCGGCTACGGGGCGCGTGTCGAGGAGATCGCCGACGGCGACGACCGGGCCGCCGTGCGGGGCGTGGACGCCGGCGGCGAGGCGGTGGAGATCGGCGCCCGCTGGGTGTTCGACTCCCGACCGCGCCCGCTGCCGCCGGCACGGACCGCCCTGCTTCAGCACTTCCGCGGCTGGTTCCTGCGCACACCCCGCGACGCCTTCGACCCGGCCGGCGCGGTGCTGATGGACCTGCGCACCCCGCAGCCGCCCGGCGGGGTCTCCTTCGGCTACATCCTGCCGCTGTCGGCGCGCACCGCCCTGGTCGAGTACACCGAGTTCACCCGCGAGGCCCTCGACGAGGCCGCCTACGAGGCCGCGTTGCACGACTACACCGGTCGGCTGCTGGGCCTGGCCGACTTCGAGGTGACCGCCGCCGAGCAGGGGGCGATTCCCATGACCGACGCGCGCATCAGCACGCGCGCGGGGCGCCGGGTGTTCCGGATCGGAGCCGCGGGCGGCGCCACCCGCCCCTCCACCGGCTACACCTTCGCCGGAATCCAGCGCCAGACGGCCGCGGTCGCCGCCGCCCTGGCGCGGGGCCGCACTCCCGTCCCACCGGTTCCGCACCGGCGTCGGCACCTGGCCATGGACGCCGTGCTGCTGCGGGCGCTGGACTCCGGCCGAGTGGACGGGTCCGCGTTCTTCACTCGGCTGTTCGCCCGCAACGCGCTGCCCGACGTGCTGGAATTCCTCGACGGGCCGTCGAGCCTGCGCCGCGAACTCGCCCTCGGCGCGACGACGCCGGTGCTGCCGATGTCGGCGACGGCCGCCGAGTGCGCCGTGGGTGCGCTACTGGCGGCTCCCGCGGGGCGTTAGCCAACGGTTTTTCTCCGACGCGCCGCGGCGATGGCCGGCTGGTGGTCGGCAACGTGGATTATGCGCGCAGGTCAGAAAGCCGCCGGGTTCTGCGGGTAGTCGAATATCGTCGAACGGTGATTGCAAGGATTGACACCGCCAGGTGCGATGCGTAACATTTTGTACACATGGAAAGCGCTTTCCGGATTTTCCGGGAGTGGTTGAACGGGTGTCGGCGGAGTGGAAAGGAAGTTCGGTTCGGGGTGCTCCCGGTGTGCCCCCCGCGCCTCCTTTCGCATTCGCCGCGTTTCGCCGCCCGCGGATTTCCGTGTGTCCGCGGGCGGCCGCGTACGCTGCCGCGATGCCCCTTGGCGGGCCGACTAGGAGGCCCACCGTCGCGGCGGTGGAGATTCGAGGAGGTAATTCCCCCATGTCACATCCCCCTGCCCGCCGAGCATTGCTCCGGCGGTTCGCCCGCGCATCGGCCGCGGGCTGCGCACTGGTTCTAGGAGCGGGCGTGCTCAGCGTGTCCACTCCCGCCGCAGCGGCCGAAGGCTGCGAAGTCGACTACACCGTCAACGAGTGGAACAGCGGTTTCACCGCCGGCGTCGAGATCACGAACCTCGGCGACGCCATCGACGGCTGGACCCTGGAATGGGATTTCCCCGGGAGCCAGGAGATCACCGGGGCCTGGAACGCCGAGACCAGCCAGTCCGGCTCCACGGCCACCGCCGAGAACGTCTCCTACAACGCCGGAATCCCCACCGACGGGACGGCGTCGTTCGGCTTCCAGGCCACCCACTCCGGCGACAACCCCGCGCCGGAGAGCTTCACCCTCAACGGCACCGTCTGCGACGGCAGTACCGACGGCGGTGGCGGCGACGACGGTGACGGCGGCGACGACGGCAACGGTGGCGGCGACGACGGCAACGGCGACGACGGCGACCAGCAGCCCCAGCCGTCCGGCTCGCCGGAGGGCTGGGCGTCGCAGAACGGCGGCACCACCGGAGGCGCCGGCGGCGAGACGGTGACCGTCAGCAGCGCCGACGCCCTCACCGAGGCCCTGCAGAGCAGCGGACCGACCGTCGTGCGCCTGGACGGCAGCGTCGACCTCGACGGAATGAACGACATCGTCTCGGACAAGACGCTGATCGGCGTCGGCTCCGACGCCGAGATCACCGGCGGCGGGCTCGACATCGACGAGGCCCACAACGTCATCGTGCGCAACATCGCTTTCTCCGACTGGGGCGACGACGCCATCAACGTCCAGGAGGGCTCCACCAACGTCTGGATCGACCACAACAGCTTCACCGGTGGCTCCGACGGCGCCGTGGACATCAAGCGCGAGTCCGACTACATCACCGTCTCGTGGAACCACGTCTACGACCACGGCAAGTCCATGCTGCTGGGCCACTCCGACGGCCACACCGAGGACGAGGGCCACCTGCGGGTGAGCTACCACCACAACTTCTTCGACGGCTCCGGTAGCCGCCACCCGCGCGTGCGCTTCGGCGAGACCGTGCACGTCTACAACAACTACTACCGTGACAACGCCGAGTACGGCGTGGCCTCGACCATGGGCGCCGGTGTACTGGTCGAGGGCAACTACTTCGAGAACGTCGACAACCCCACCCACGTGGGATACGCCGACTCCGACGACGGCCGCCTGGTCGTCCGCGACAACGTCTTCGACAACTCCGGTGACCCCGAGACGGCCGGCAGCGTGGCCGAGGTGCCCTACTCCTACGACCTCGACTCCGCCCAGGACGTGCCCGGCATCGTCACCTCCGGAGCCGGCCCCGGCAACGTCGACGACACCGGCGGCGGCGACACCGGCGGCGACGACGGCGGCAACGGTGACGGTGACGGGAACGACGACGGCGGATCCGACCCGCAGCCCTCCGCCGAGCTGGAAGGCTGGGCGACCCGGAACGGCGGCACCACCGGCGGCGCCGGGGGCGAAACCGTGACCGTCAGCAGCTCCGGCGCCCTGCTCGACGCGCTGCAGAGCAGCGGACCCACCGTCGTCCGCCTGGACGGCAGCGTCGACCTCTCCGGAATGAACGACGTGGCCTCCGACAAGACGCTGATCGGCGTCGGCTCCGACGCCACGGTCACCGGCGGAGGGTTCGACCTGAACGGTGTCAGCAACGTCGTCATCCGCAACATCAACTTCGACGACTGGGACGACGACGCGATCAACGTCCAGGAGAGCACGACCAACGTCTGGATCGACCACAACAGCTTCGGCACGGGCTCGGACGGCGCCGTGGACATCAAGCGCGAGTCCGACTTCATCACCGTCTCCTGGAACTACGCTCAGGACCACGACCACGTGATGCTGCTGGGCCACTCCGACGACCACACCGAGGACGAGGGCCACCTGCGGGTGAGCTACCACCACAACCACTTCGACGGCACCTACAGCCGCCACCCGCGGGTGCGCTTCGGCGAGCCGGTGCACGTCTACAACAACTACTACGACGGCGTCGACACCGGTGTGGCCTCCACACAGGGCGCGGGCGTGCTGGTCGAAGGCAACTACTTCCAGGACGTCGCCCACCCGACGCTGGAGGGCTACGGCTCCTCCAGCGACGGCCGGGTCGAGCTGAACGGCAACGTCTTCGACAACTCCGGCGAGCCCGAGAGCTCCGGCGGCGTCGCCGAGGTGCCCTACTCCTACGACCTCGACTCCGCCCAGGACGTGCCCGGCATCGTCAGCGGCGGAGCCGGAACCGGAAACATCTGACCCTTTCACCCGGGTCCGCTCCGCGCCCCCAGGGAGCGGCCCCTCCGGCGGGGTCCGCCTTCGGGCGGGCCCCGCTTTCCAGCGCCCTGCGCAGGGCCCTCGACGGTGCGGACACCCGCCGACCAGGATTGACGCGAAACCCTCCGGGGTAAGCGCCGGGTGTGGCAGCCGCGAACGACCGGGCACCGCTGTGGCTCTTCGGCGACCAGCTGGGGCCGCACTTCCACAGCGCGCGCGGACTACGCGACCGCGAAGTGCTGCTGGTGGTCTCGCGCCGCGCGCTCGCCCGCCACCGCTACCATCGCCAGAAACTGCACCTGGTGCTGTCGGCGATGCGGCACCTGGCCGCTGAGCTGGGCGAGCGGGCCACGCTCATCGAGGACGACACCTACCGCGCCGCACTGCGCAGGTTCGGTCGGCCGGTCGCCGTCCACGAGCCCGGCTCGCACGCCGCCGCCCGCCTGGTTCGCGAGCTCCACCGGGACGGACTCGTCTGCGCGGTACTGCCCACCGCCGGTTTCGCTCTGTCGCGCGCCGAGTTCGAGCGCTGGGTCGGCGACCGCCGCTCGCCGCGCATGGAGGACTTCTACCGCGCCCAGCGCCGACGCTTCGACGTGCTGATGGCCGACGACGGCACCCCGCAGGGCGGCGAGTGGAACTACGACCGCGACAACCGCGCCGCCCCGCCGCGCCACCGCAGCACCCTCGGCGTGCCCGGGCCGTGGAACCCCGTCGAGGACGGGATCGACGACCGGGTCCGCCGCGACCTGGACCGCATGAGCGCACAAGGTGCGATCGACCCCGTCGGACGCGACGGCCCGCGCCGCTTCGCCGCCACCCGAGCCGAGGCGCAGCGCGCGCTGCGGCGGTTCCTTGGGCGCCGCCTGCCCGACTTCGGGCCCTACCAGGACGCGATGCTGCACGACGACTGGGCGATGTCGCACGCCCTGCTCTCGGTCCCGTTGAACCTGGGCCTGCTCGATCCGCTCACCGTGGTCCGCAAGGCGGAGCGGGAGTACACCGAGGGACGGGCGCCGCTCAACTCCGTCGAGGGCTTCGTCCGCCAGGTGCTGGGCTGGCGCGAGTACATCTGGCAGCTCTACTGGCACCTCGGCCCCGACTACACCCGCAGCAACGTCCTCGACGCCCGCACCCCGCTACCGGAGTGGTGGCGCGACCCCGAACCCGACGCGGTGGAGGCGGCCTGCCTGAGCGCCGCCCTCGCCGGAGTGCGCGACCGCGGCTGGGTCCACCACATCCAGCGCCTGATGGTGCTGGGTAACCACGCGCTGCAGCGCGGCTACCGGCCCGACGAGCTGAACGCCTGGTTCGCCACCGCCTTCGTCGACGGCTTCCCCTGGGTCATGCCCGCCAACGTGGTCGGGATGAGCCAGTACGCCGACGGCGGCATCGCCGCGACCAAGCCCTACGCCTCCGGTGGCGCCTACATCCGCCGGATGAGCGACCACTGCGACCGGTGCCGCTTCGACCCGCGCGAGCGCCGGGGCGAGGCGGCCTGCCCTTTCACCGCCGGGTACTGGGCCTGGCTGCACCGCAACGCCGACCGGTTGGCGGGCAACCACCGGATGGCTCGGGCGGTCGCGTCGATGCGCCGGCTCGACGACATCGGGGCGGTCGTGGACCAGGAGGCCGCACGGCGATATGTGTGACCCTACGCCTAACTCGGCGCCGCGCGGGTACCGGCCCGTTCAGGCTGGTGGGCGCGCCGAGCTATAGGGTGGCGCAGCGTCGGTCATGCCGCCCCCTCCACAAGAGAAGCGGCCGTATGGACGGCCCGTCGAAACCCGGCAAGAAAGGTAGGCACTAGCGATGTCACAACAGAACCGCGAGCAGTGGGGGACCCGAGCCGGGTTCCTGCTCGCGGCGATCGGTTCGGCCGTCGGCCTGGGGAACATCTGGCGCTTCCCCTACGTCGCCTATGACAACGGCGGCGGCGCGTTCCTGGTTCCCTATCTCGTCGCGCTGCTGACTGCCGGCATCCCCCTGCTCATCCTCGAGTACGCGATCGGGCACCGGTTCCGCGCCTCGCCGCCGGCCGCGTTCCGGCGCCTGGCCCGGCCGGCCGAGCCGCTGGGCTGGTGGCAGGTCGGGATCTGCTTCGTGATCTCGGTGTACTACGCCCTCATCGTCGCCTGGGGTATCCGCTACGCGGGCTTCTCGGTGACCCAGGCGTGGGGCGAGCAGACCGAAGCCTTCCTGTACGAGGATTTCCTGCACGTCGCCGACGCGCCGGGCGCCATCGGCTCCTACATCCCCGGCGTCGCGCTGCCCCTGATCGGGGTGTGGATCGTGGTGCTGGTGGTGCTCGCCCTCGGCGTGCGGCGCGGCATCGAGTGGGCAAACCGCATCTTCATCCCGCTGCTGGCGGTGCTCTTCCTCATCCTGGTGGTCCAGGCGCTGTTCCTGGACGGGGCCGCGGCGGGCCTGAACGCGTTCTTCCAGCCCGACTGGTCGTCGATCACCGACGGCAGTGTGTGGGTGGCCGCCTACGGGCAGATCTTCTTCACACTGTCGGTGGGCTTCGGCATCATGATCACCTACGCCTCCTACCTGCGCCGCAAGTCCGACCTGGCCGGTTCGGCGCTGGTCGCCGGCTTCGCCAACGGCTCGTTCGAGCTGCTCGCGGGCATCGGGGTTTTCGCGACGCTGGGCTTCATGGCAGGGGTCGAGAACGAGCCGATCAGCCAGGTCGCCACCGACGGGCTGGGTCTGGCCTTCGTGGCCTTCCCGCAGATCATCAACAACATCCCGTTCGCGCCGGGGCTGTTCGGCCTGCTGTTCTTCGTCTCGCTGGTGATCGCCGGCCTGACCTCGCTGGTGAGCATCGTCGAAGTGGTCATCTCCTCGGTGCGGGACCGCACCGGGATGAGCCGGCTGCCTGCCGTGCTGATCGTGGGCGGCCTCATCGCCGTCGTGTCGATCGCGGTCTTCCCGACCGACCAGGGCCTCTACCTGCTGGATGCGGCCGACCACTTCATCAACCAGTACGGCATCGCGCTCGCCGGCCTGGTCATCGTCGTGGTCGTTGCCTGGGGCCTGCGGCGCCTGCGGTCGCTGCGTGAGCACACCGACGCCGTGTCCTCGGTTCCGCTGCGCGGGTGGTGGCCCGTCGCGCTGGGCGTGATCACCCCGATCGTGCTCGGCTTCATGATGTGGGACAGCCTCAGCGCCGAGTTCGCGGAGAACTACGGCGGCTACCCGACATGGTTCCTGTACGCGGCGGGCTGGGGAGTCGCGGTCGGCGTCATCGTCGTCGCCGTGCTCATCTCGCTCATCCCGTGGAAGCGCCGCGCCGGTGACGAGGACGACAGCAACGTCACCGCCGCCGCGGCCGACGACAGTGGAAGGGGGCAGTGATGTCCACCGGAGCCATCGTGATGATGGTCATCTCCATCGTGATCGTGTGGGGCGGACTGGTGGCGGCGATCTTCAATCTGCGCCGCAACCCCGAGGAGTAAAGGCACGAAGGGGGAGGCGGGGGCCGACCGCACCGTCCCCGCGCAATCACGGCCGCCCCGGCGCCGAACCGGTGCCGGGGCGGCCGTGTGCTGTACGGGCCTCGCTGCTCGCCACCGGAATCCGGCTGATCTTGTGCAAGAATTCCGGAGCGCCGAACCGCCTCATTCGCCACGGGAGCGCCGGCCGGCGCGCGCTGTTCCGGTCCGGTTCAGGGCCATGCCGTCGACGAGGACCCCCACCTATGAGCGACCCCTACGGCCACCATGCGTACCCGCCCCGGTACGGACCGGGCGCCTACGAACCCGGTGCCCACGGTCCCGGCGTTCCTGCGCCCCAAGCCCCGCCCGCACTCGCGTATCCGCAACCGGTCTACGGCGCCCCACCGCCGCCCCCGCCCGGTTACCAAGCCCCCGCGGGGTATGCGGGATATGGGCCGCCCGGTGCGCCGGAGGCGCCCCTGTCCCCGCCGCCGGCGAGCTTCGGGGCGCGCGCCGGCGCCTACCTCATCGACCTGGTACCGGCGGCGGCGATCGCTGCCGCCGCGCTCTACGGGCCTCTCTTCCTGCTCATCTGGCTGCTGGATCCGAACAACAGCGCCACCGGGGAGAACATCGTGCTGACCTGCATCCCGCTGGCCTTCCTCCTCTCCGCCTTCTGCTCCTTCTCCTACTACTGGATCCCCCACGCCCGCAGCGGTCGGACGCTGGGCAAGCTGGTGCTGGGCATCAGGGTGATCCGGATGAAGACCGGCGAGCCGCCGTCGCTGGGCTTGTCGGCGGGGCGGCAGCTGGTCGCCCTCGCGATGGCCTCGCTGTCGTGCATCGGCCTGCTGGTGGACCTGCTGTGGCCACTGTGGGACGGGCCCCTGTGCCAGGCGCTGCACGACAAGGCCGTGGGCACGCGGGTCGTCAAGGTGCGCGGGTTGACGGCCGGTCCCTACCCGGAGCAGGAGGCCGCCTTCCACGGGCCTTCTCCCTACAGCGGGCCCGGCGGAACGGGCGGCGGCCGGTACTGACACCGAGCGGGCGCTGCCGTGCGCCGCCCGCCCGGTGCGTCGGTGCAGGGCACGGGGAGGGCGGCCCAGGCCGCAGCGATATCCGCGGTGCGCGTGGTCGGAAGCCGTTCCCCGCGGATCGGGACCAGGCCGCGCCACGAGCCTTTTCGGCCGCTACACTGCCGAACCCGGTACCGCGTCAGCGCGAGCGAACAGCGGACGTCTCAACGCGCCGGGAGGCCCCCATGCAGCAAACCGAGCGGACATCGGGCGACACCGACTTTCAGGCCCACGTCGCCGCCGCATTGGCCACCAGCCGTGAGCTCGGCCCCGAATACGACGAGCAGATCGCCGGCGGTGTGCTCGACCACGCCAAGGCCCAGAATGCCCGCGACAGGCTGGACCGCCTCCGCGCGATCCGCGACAGCAGGTACACCCGGCTGGGTACCGTAGTCGGGCTGGCCGCCGCCGGGATCGTCTGGGGCTACACGGGCAACGATGCGGCGACCTTTCCCGGGCACGACCCGTGGGCGGTGGTGGCGATCGTGGCGTCCGGCGCCCACGTCGTCCGTTCACTGGGCTTCCGGCGCCGCAAGCGCTGAGTACGAACCGCTGCGAGCGTTGCCACGCGCCGTGTCCCGGCACCTGGACGGTCGGCCGCTGCACGGCCCGCGCAGCGAGCACCCGAATCCCTGTTCCCCGTCGAGGCCGCGATGAGCCATCCCCATGCGCCCCGGATACTTCCGCCTCAGCCCGGCCCGGGCCGAGGTGCGGGCGGCCCGCCGCCGCCCGGCGGTCCCGGTGGAGGCTCCGGCGGCTACGGTTACGGCTATGGACCGCTCGGAACCGGCCCCTGGGCGCCGGTCTTCCCGCCTCCGGCGGGTTACGGAGCGCGGGCGGGGGCCTACCTCCTCGACGGGTTCCTGTCGACGCTGCTGTTCACGGCGGTGTTCTTCGGTCCCTACCTGCTCTTCGCCTGGCTGGCGGCTCCGGCAGAGGATCTCGCGGTGGGGATCGGGCTGGTGGTGTCCGTGCCGGTGCTGCTCTGCCTCGCTGGATTCTTGTCTTTCGCCTACCACTGGCTGCCCCATGCGCGCAGTGGCCAGACCCCGGGCAAGCGGGTCTTCGGTATCAAGGTGGTCCGGTTGGACACCGGTCGCCCGCCTTCGCCGGGCCCAGCGGCGGGCAGGCAGCTCGTGGCGTTGGCGCTGGGCGCGGCGACCGGCATCGGCACCGTGGTGGACCTGCTGTGGCCGCTGTGGGACGAGCCGTACCGCCAGTCTGTCCACGACAAGGCGGTGGACACCCGTGTCATCCGCGTCCGCGGCGTACCCGGAACCCTTGGCGGGGAGACCGGAACCCACGCGGGGCCCGGCGGCCGGTAGCCGCCCGCGCCTGTCCGCCCGCACGCCGTCCGGCCGGTCTTGCCGGGACTCGTTCGTCGTCGCTGTCCGTGTAGCGCTCGCTTGCGCTTTTTGCTCGCCCATGGGTTTGCGTTTTCCCAGGTGAGATCGGCCACAGAGGGACGATGAAGGTTCATTCGTGCAACGGTCGGGAAAGAGGAGGCGATCGGCCATGTACGGACAGCAGCCGGGTTACCCGCCGCCCGTACCTCCCACCCCGCCCAGGCGCAGTTCCCCGTGGAAGTGGATCGGGCTGGGCTGCGGGGGGACCGCGGCGGTGATGGTCGGCGGCGTAGCGTGCGCCGCGGTGCTCACTGCGGGAGCCGGTGGAGGGGGAGGTGCACCTGCCGGGGAGTCGGAGGCGCCTGCGGCGGCCGAGGGGGAGTCCGAGTCCCCAGCGACTGGGCAGGAGCGCGTTCCGCTGGGCGAGGCCGGCACCGTCGGCGACTGGCAGGTGACGGTGAACGGTGTGGACACTGCGGAGAGCTACGGAGACGAGTACCTCCGCGAACAGGCGCAGGGGGTGTTCAAGATCGTCGGTCTGGATGTCGAGAACACCGGAAGCCAGGCGAACTACTTCGACTCCTCCAACGTGATCCTGCTCGACGCCGATGGCAACGAGCACTCCAGTCAGGTGACGCTCGCGTCGGAGGACGTGTTCCTGGAGCAGATCAACCCCGGCAACTCCGTGTCCGGCGAGGTCGTGTTCGACGTACCCGCCGACGCGCAGATCGAGACGGTACAGGTCGAGGACATGATGTCGCTGGACGAGCCGCTGGAGTTCGAGACCGAGTAAACGAAGAAGACGCCCCGCAGCGGCAACGCCGCGCCGCAGGCGGGTGGCCCGCGGCGCGGCGGCTCATCACTCGGCGGGCCGCAGGGTGAGCACGTCTTCGGCACCGCCCTCGACGGCCTCGCGTGTGAACGGCATGGGCACTGTCTCGCCGCGCGCCCACAGCGGCGTCTGGTCCTGGCGGTGCGGGTGGAAGGCGTGGCCGGAGGGGCCGGTGAGGTCGATCCATCTGGCGGCGTCCAGGTCGCCCATGTCGATCGCCATCCGCATGGACGGCACGGTCGTCACGGCGTAGCCCTCGGTGTGCTCCCAGCCGGTGGCGTTGACGGTGCTGTCGCCACCGGATGCGGCCACGGGGGTGCCGTTGAACAGCCACTCGACGGGGCCGATTCCCGATGTCCCCAGTGAGGGGTGGGTCACGGTCAGGGTGTGCAGGTCGCCCCAGCGCCATTCGGCGGGGTCGCCGCCGAGGCGCTCGGTCAGCTCGTCGGCGGCCCGCTGCATGGCCTCGGCGAGCACGGCGTCGCGGCCGCCTTCGGCGCCCCCCTCCCACCACGGGGATCCGGGCTCGTCCAGCAGCCGGTCCACGACTAGCCAGGAGCGCGAGCCGGCATCGATCGCGTGGTCGGGGCCGAGTTCGTCGAAGACGACGTCGAGCAGGTGGGCCCACACGGCGTTGTAGAACGCGGCCGCCGCGGAGTCGGCGTCCTGCTGGAAGTCCCAGTCGGCCAGCAGGTCCCGCGCCCGGGCGGCGGTGCCCGAGACGTCGGCATCCAGCAGGTGGGGCACGACGGCGCGGGCCCCGCTGTTCTCGTTGTCCATCTGGATGTCGGCCATGTCGGCGGTGGTCAGCCCGCCCCGCTCCACCGCCTCGTCGAGCAGGGTGCCGATGCGGGCGGAGCGGTAGCCGTAGGCCCAGTCGTGGGTGAGCAGGTGCGCGTAGTCGGTGCCGACGGCGGCCTGGTTGGCGGTCACGATGTAGCCGGACTCGGGGTTTTGCACCACGGGCAGTTCGTCGAAGGGGACGGTGCCCTGCCAGTCGTAGTCGGAATCCCACCCGGGTGCGGGCCAACGGCCGTCCCCCTTGCCGCGGACGGGGATCGTGCCGGGCGCCTGGTAGGCGATGTTGCCCTCGGTATCGGCGTAGACGAGGTTCTGCGCCGGTACCTCGAAGGCGCGTGCGGCCTCGCGGAAGGACGCGAAGTCGTCGGCGGCGTTCAGCTCGAAGATCGAGTCGGCGGTGGTGCCGGGTTCCAGCGCGGTCCAGCTCAGCGCGACGCCGTAGCCGTCGCCGGACGCCTCGGCCGGCCGGTCGGCGGGCTCGCCGTCGGTGCCGACGGGCGGGTGGGCGCCGATCTCGCGCAGTTCGAGTCCCGCGCGGGCATCCGACAGCAGGGGGCCGTGGCGCGTGGAGCGGACGGTGAAGGTGACGTCCTCGCCTCCCGCCACGGAAACGGTCTCCTCGCGGGTGGTCAGCGGCTCGGGTTCGCCGTCGACGATGGCCGCGCCGCCCTCGATGCGCTCCAGGTAGAGGTCGGCCACGTCGGGTCCGAGGTTGGTGAATCCCCACGCGATGTCGGCGTTGTGGCCGATGACCACTCCGGGCAGCCCGGCGAATCCGAATCCGGTCACGTCGAAGGGGCATTCGGCGGTGACCTCGGTGCAGTGCAGGCCGGTCTGGTGCCACACGGACGGCATCTGCGCGCCCAGGTGCGGGTCGTTGGCCAGCAGCGGCAACCCGGACTCGGTGTGCTCGCCGGAGACCACCCAGGAGTTGGAGCCCAGGCCGGGGGAGTCGGGCCCCAGCATCGGCGGGATCCGCTCCAGCCCGGCGTCGACCTCGGCCAGCATCTCGGCGGCCCGCTGCGGCGGCAGGGCCGCGTCGCCGGTGCCGCCCGTGTCGGTTCCGGTGCCAGTGCCCAGGTCGGCGTGGAACCGCCCGTTGCGGATCTCGCCGCCGCCGACGATGGGCGGGTGCTCCTCTTCGGGGTAGGGCGGGTAGAGCTCCTCGACGCGCTCGCGCTCGATGCCGGACGCCAGCAGCGCGGCCCGCTCGGTCTCGTGCTGCATGTTGCCGCGCAGGTCCCAGGCCATCGCCTTGAGCCAGGCCAGGCTGTCGACGGGGGTCCACTTCTGCACCTCGTGGTCGGGGGCGAGCACCCCCAGCACGGCGAACTCCAGCCCGAGCTCACCGCCGTCGCGCCGGTCGAGGTAGGCGTTGACGCCTTCGGAGTAGGCGTCGAGGTAGGCGCGGGTGTCGGGCTGCAGCAGTTTGTACTCCCGCTCGGCGACGCGCCGCCAGCCCATGGTGCGCAGGTAGACGTCGGTCTCCACCTGCTGCTCGCCGAACAGCTCGGCCAGGCGCCCGGCCGTGGTCATCCGGTTGAAGTGCATCTGCCAGAACCGGTCCTGAGCGTCGACGAAGCCTTGGGCCCGGAACAGGTCTTCAGGCGTGTCGGCGTAGATCTGCGGGATGCCGTGTGCGTCGCGGTAGACGGTCGCCTCGCCCTCCAGGGCGGGCAGTTCGATCTCCCCCGCCACTTCGGGGAAGGCTCTCTGCACCGCCCAGAAACCGGTACCCGCGACGGCGACCGCCAGGACCGCCACCACGGAGAGCGCGACCAGCGACCACCGCCTGAAACGTGTTCTAGTTCCCGCCATGCGGCGACTCTAGACCCCGCCGCGCCAACCGAGCGGCGCGGGGTTGCGATAGCTCCCGCCACCTGCCGTCGCGGCGCCGCGAGCGGGTCCTCACGGCGCCCGCGCGGGCGGCGCCGGCGGCGGGCGAGCCCGGTGGAGGCGCCGACCCCGCTCAGCGGCCGGCAGCAGCCAGTGCCGCCCGCGAGCGCCAGTGCCGCTGGTAGGCGTCCACCAACCACGTGTCCGCCCACGCGCTCTGCGGTGCCTCCGCGAGATGGGCGGCGGTCAGCAGCGCGGTCAGCCGGTCCTCCAGGTCGGCGGCCGCCTCCAGGGCCTCCTGGCGGGTGTGCTCGCCCCGGCGCAGCTCGCGCAGCCACGTCGCCCACGGCTCGGGCATCGGCAGCGTCAGCCGCCCCGTCTCCAGCAGCTCGACGCCCTGCACACCCAGCCGGACCATGTGGTAAGCGAACTTCGTGTCGAAGCCGTGCAGCTCCACGAGTTCGGGCCGGTTGGTGTGGCGTCCGCCGCGCCTGCCGAGCAGGCTGTCGCGCTGGGCGCACAGGTAGCCCAGGAAGCGGTGGCCCACCCGGCGGGAGAGTATGCGCCCGGCCGCGCCACGCAGTTCGCGGCCCAGGTCGGTGATCTCGGTGATCTCCCGCTCGGGCACGAACAGCGGCAGCAGCACCGTCGGATTGCCGTCGAGCGCCAGCCGCATCCATTTGCGCAGCGAGTAGACCGTCAGGTCGAGATCGCCGGGACCCGAGCGCACCCCTTCGGGCCGCGTCCGGTAGATGTACTGCTCGAAGGAGCCCAGGCCGATCACGTACTCCGGCGGCTCCACGCAGATGCCCATCTCGTCGCGGTCGTCCTGGTCGGCCACGGTGATGCCGTGCACGCCCGACCCGACCTGGCACCGCAGGATGGTGCCCTGCTCGGCGATGCGTGCGAATTCGGCGCTGGAGTGCTTCATGGGAGGCTGGCCCCGTCCAGGTCGGCGGATAGGGGGTGGCGCGGCGCGCCGCGGGCTGCTGCTCGCCACATGCGCGTGCGCTGGACACCACACTGCCGCGCACGCATCGTCCAGTGCCACCCCTTTGCCGGGATTCAGTCCCCGGCGCCGGATTCGTCGCGGTCGTGACGGGGCTGTGCGCTACGCAGCGCCGTACGCCACGCGGCCAGCAGGCAGACGGAGACGGTCACCCAGGACGCGACCAGCCCCCAGGCGGCGAAGGCGCTCAGCAGCCCCGCGTCGCCGCAGTCGTACTCGGGCGGGTAGCTCGCGAACGCGCGCGTGCAGCCCAGCGGCAGCAGTTCCAGGGTGAAGTAGCTCAGCAGTCCCCCCGCCCCGACGACGATCACGCCCAGGACCCAGGCGATGGAGAGCAGGATCAGAGCCGCGAACAGCCGCCGGGCCGTGTTTCGGATCATGGTGCCCCTCGGGTCGGGCCGTTGCCTCATCCGTCGCGGCCCGGCCACAGGGCCGCGTGAGGACTCCGGGTCGAGCGTTTCAGGGGTAGGGAGCCGATCTCGGACGCGGACATGCGCTGCCGCGATTGAAACACACCGGGCGTTTCGCGGCACTTCGGATCGCGCCGCGGTGCCGATGACACCCGGCGGAACGCGGCGCCGCGGCCTGCGCCGCCCGCCGCCGCGCGGCCGTCATGCCCGGTCGCTGCGCCGTTCGGAGTGCCCCAGGCTGCGCTGTGGCGCGATCCGGTCGCGCACCAGCCGCTTGAGCTCGGCCAGTTCGGGAAAACCCTTCTGCTGCGCGCGCGAGTACAGCGGTTCGCCGTCGAGGCGGATCTCGAATACTCCGCCGGTACCCGGTATCAGCGCCACCTCTCCCAGCTCGTCCTGGAAGGTGGTCAGCAGCTCCTGCGCCGTCCAAGCGCCGCGCAGCAGCCAGCGGCACTGCGTGCAGTACTCGATCTCCAGGCGGGGCGTCGCGGTGGTCATGGTCCCATGGTGCCAACAGGCGCGGCCGCGCGACGCACGGGCGCCGCCCGTGCGTCGCGCGGCCGAGTGGCGAGTGGCATCCGCCGGAGTGACCGCCGCCGCGGCGCGCTCAGTCCGCCGGGAGGTCCATGGCCTTGGCGACGAGTTCCAGCGTGCGCAGCCGGCCGTCGAGCGAGCCCGCCTGCGGCGCGACGATCAGCTCGTCGGCATGTGCGTGGCCGGCGAACCACTCCAGGTACTCCCCGACCTCCGCCGGGTCGCCCACCGCCGAGTAGGTCGCCATCTGCATCACCTGCCGCCCGGCGGGTGAGTCCAGCGCGGCGTCGGCCTGCTCGGCGGTCAGCGTGCGCCCGCGTCCGAGCAGCTGCTGGGCCATGCGCCGCTTGGCCAGGCGCGACTCCTCGGCCGCCTGCTCGGAGGTGTCGGCGGCGGTGGCGTTGACACCGGCGATGACGTAGGGCTCGCTGTGCCGCTCGGAAGGCGTGAACTCGCGGCGGTAGGCGGCGACGGCGTCCTCCAGCGCGGCCGGGGCGAAGTGCGAGGCGAAGGAGTAGGGCAGGCCCAGCGCCGCCGCGAGCTTCGCGCCGAACAGCGACGAACCGAGGATGTAGAGCGGCACGTCGGTGCCCTTGCCCGGGATGGCGTCGACGCCGGGGATGCGCGACTCGCCGGTCAGGTAGCCCTGCAGTTCCACCACGTCCTGCGGGAAGGTGTCGGCGGCGGAGGGGTCGCGGCGCAGCGCCCGCATCGTGTTCTGGTCGCTGCCGGGGGCGCGGCCCAGGCCGAGGTCGATCCGGCCGGGGTGCAGCGTGGCGAGGGTGCCGAACTGCTCGGCGATGGTCAGCGGCGCGTGGTTGGGCAGCATGACGCCGCCCGCGCCAAGCCTGATCCGCTCGGTGTGTGCCGCGATGTGGGCGATGAGCACGCTGGTGGCCGACGAGGCGATGGTGGACATGTTGTGGTGCTCGGCGTACCAGATCCGCCGGTATCCCAGCCCGTCGGCGCTCTTGGCCAGGGCCAGGCTGGCGTCGAGACTGTCGCGGGCGGTCATGCCCTCGGAGATGTGCGCCAGATCGAGCAGGGAGATCGGGACGGACACGGGCGTCGGCCTTTCATAGCGGCGGCGGAGGCACCCGGCGCATGCCGGGCGGGGGCGCGTCGGCGCGCCCCCTCGCATCCGCGGCAACAGCACATGCCGTCCGGTTTGTTCCGCATCGCCGGGAACACCGGAGAGTAGGCGGGTGTCGTGGCGCGAACGCGTCGGTACCGATGCCTAGGGTGCATGGTGCGGCGGTGCGCGGCCGCGCCCTGCCCCGCTTGCCGCGGGTTCTGCGGGTGGCCGTCGGCACCGCAGGCGAGGAGGCCGGCGCAGGCCGGTGGGACACGACGGCGGCGCCCGCGCGCCGCGAAGGAGACGCGATGAGCACGATCCCGGACCTGGAGCCCGTGGCGAACCGGATGAGGGAGGCGGCCCAAGGGGTGCGCGACGGCGAACTGGACGCGCCCACGCCCTGCGAGGACATGTCGGTGGGCGATCTGCTCGACCACGTCCTCTCGCTGAGCGAGGCGTTCCGCCGCGCGGCCGAGAAGACCTCGACCACCGCCCAGACGCCGCCGCAGCCCTCGGTGAAGAACCTGCCCGCCGACTGGCGTGCCGAGCTGGACCGCCGCCTGGACGCACTCGTGGCGGCCTGGCGCGATCCCGACGCCTGGCAGGGCACCACGGCCGCCGGCGGCATCGAGCTCAGCGGCGAGGCCGCCGGCACGGTGGCGCTCAACGAGTTGCTGCTGCACGGCTGGGATCTGGCCCGGGCCACCGACCAGTCCTACATCGGCGACCCGGCCAGCGTGGAGGTCAGCCACTCCTTCGTCTCCCAGGTGCCCGCCGACGACCCCAACGCGCGGGCGGGCCTGTTCGGCCCGGTGGTGCCGGTGCCGTCCGAGGCGCCGCTGCTCGACCGCGTCCTGGGCCTGAGCGGCCGCCACCCCGACTGGACCCCGCCACTGCCCTGAGGCCCGGCGACCGGCTCCGCCACGCCCGGCGCCGCCCGCCCGCGCCCCTCGCGGTCGGGCCCCGCGTTTGCCGAACCCGCCTCGGGCCAGTGGACCGGGGACGGCGACGACGAGGGGAGGGCCCATGCGAGCCGTGACGTGGCAGGGCGTGGAGGACGTGCGGGTGCAGGACGTTGCGGATCCCGCGATCGAACGGCCGACGGACGCGGTGGTCGAGGTGACCTCCACCGCGATCTGCGGTTCGGACCTGCACCTCTACTCACCCCTGGGGGTGTTCATGGAGCCCGGCGACATCCTCGGCCATGAGTCCATGGGCGTGGTGCGCGAAACGGGGTCCGAGGTCACCGGCGTGCGGACCGGGGACCGGGTGGTGATGCCCTTCAACATCTCCTGCGGGCACTGCCACATGTGCAGCCGCGGCTGCTTCGCCCAATGCGAGACGACCCAGGTGCGCGAGTACGGCAACGGCGCCTCGCTGTTCGGCTACACGAAGCTGTACGGCCACGTGCCCGGGGGCCAGGCGGAGTACCTGCGCGTGCCCCAGGCGCACTTCGGCCCGATCCGGGTGCCCGAAGGGCCGCCCGACGAGCGTTTCCTGTTCCTCTCGGACGTGCTGCCCACCGCCTGGCAGGCGGTGGTCTTCGCCGACGTCCCCCAGGGCGGCTCGGTCGCCGTGGTGGGGCTGGGGCCCATCGGGCAGATGGCCGCGCGCATCGCCCGCTATCAGGGCGCCGGCGAGGTCTTCGGACTGGACACGGTGCCCGAGCGGCTGCGGATGGCCGAGCGGCACGGCATCACAACCGTCGACACCGGCGCCGAGGACGACCCCGTCGGATTCGTGCGCGACCGCACGGACGGACGCGGCCCGCACTCGGTGATCGACGCTGTGGGCATGGAGTCCCACGGCGCCCCGCTGGGCAAGGCCGCCCAGAGCATGGCCCAGCTGCTGCCCGACGGCGTGGCGGAGAAGCTCATCGAGCGCGCCGGGGTCGACCGCCTCGCCGCGCTGCACCTGTGCTTCGACCTGGTGCGCCGCTGCGGGACGGTGTCCATCAGCGGCGTCTACGGCGGCCAGGCCGATCCCATGCCGATGATGGAGCTCTTCGACAAGGGCGTGCAGATCCGTATGGGCCAGGCCCACGTGCGCCGCTGGACCGACGACATCCTCCCCTTGCTGACCGACGCCGACGCCGATCCGCTGGGCGTGGACGACCTGGTCACCCACACCGTGCCGCTGGATCAGGCGCCCGCGGCCTACGAGAAGTTCCAGCACAAGCGCGACGGCGCGATCAAGATGGTGCTGCGGCCCGGCGCCGCGGCCTGAGTGGCACGGGGGAGGATCCGATGCGTCCGAGGACGACGGCGGCCGTCGGCGCGGCCGCCGCGGCCGCCGCGGCGGGAGCCGCCGCATGGTCGAACCGGCGGCCCGTTCCCGACATCAGCGGCCGGACCGCGCTGGTCACCGGCGGCTCGCGCGGCCTCGGCCTGCTCATCGCCCGCGAGCTGGGGCGGGCCGGGGCGCGCGTGCTGGTGGTGGCGCGCGACGGAGCCGCGCTCGACGACGCCGTCGCCGACCTCCGCGGCGAAGGGATCGACGCCTTCGGCCTGGCCTGCGATCTGGCCGACGCCTCGGAGGTCGCGGCGCTGTCGGCGCGGGTCCACGCCGAGTTCGGCGGAGTGGACGTCCTCGTCAACAACGCCGGCGTGATCCGCGTCGGACCGGCGGCGGCGATGTCGGAGGACGACGTCGCCCAGGCGATGGACGTCATGTTCTGGGGGCCGTTCCGCCTCACCCGCGAACTGCTGCCCGGGCTGCGGGAACGCGGCGGGCACGTCGTCACCATCACCTCGATCGGCGGCAGAGTCAGCGTCCCGCACCTGCTGCCCTACTCCGCCGCCAAGTTCGCCGAGGTCGCGCTGTCCCGCGGGCTCGACGCGGAGACGGCCGGCAGCGGCGTCCGCTTCACCACCGCGGTGCCCGGTCTGATGCGCACCGGCTCGCACGTCGGCGCGGAGTTCACCGGAGCGCCGCAGGCGGAGTACTCCTGGTTCGCACTCGCGGCGAGCCTGCCGCTGCTGTCGATGGACGCCGAGCGCGCGGCCCGCGCCGTCGTCTCGGGTGCGCTGCGGGGGCGGCGGCACCTGATCCTGACTCCGGCGGCGCGCCTGGCGGTGGTCGCCGACGGGCTCAGCCCCGGCCTGGTGCAGGCGTCGATGCGCCTGACGGCCCGGCTGCTGCCGCACGGGGCGTCCGGCGGCGTGCGGACCGGGGGAGAGGCCAAACGCGGCACCGGGGCGCTGCTGGACACGCTGACGCGCCTCAACGACGCCGCGTCCCGGCGGTTCAACCAGATCCCCGGCCGGCGCGGGCACGGCGCCGTCGGCGCGACCGTCCCGCGCGAACGCGACCAGCGACAGGGCAGCGGGCAGAGCCCCTGAACCCCGCCTCTGTCCCGGGTGGCGAACATGGCGGCGCCGCTCCCGCCGCCACGCCCGGGGTACCGCAGCGCTAGGCATTAAGAACGCCGGTCTGCTGTGCGGCCTTGTTGGTCTGCCGGGTGGCGGGTGGTCTAAAGCGGCGCCGAGGACGGCGGACGGTCGGGCCCGCGCCCATCGGGCCGGGTGCTCGCCGGCGCCGGCGAGCCCGCCTCCGCGCTGCGGCGGCGGTGGCCCACCGGCGCCGATAGGTCCCCTATGCCGGTCCATCCGGCGATGATCGCGAACTTATGGCCGCGGAATGCGCTTACCTGCGACCATAAGTTCGCGATAGACGGGCCAAGCCGCGCCGAGTCCGGCGGCCCATGGGAGCCGGACCGATCCAGCACTTCTTAAGCACGGCTTAGCGCCGTCCGCCGACCGCGTCGCGCATGCGGTCGACCAGGCCCGCGCCGGGGTCGAGGATGCGGTTGGCGGGCGGCGTGTCGGGCGCCTTCGGGTGCGGGCGCGTCGGCGCCCGCTCCTTTGCCCGCAGGATCTTGCCGCCGAGATCCCGCAGTTCCTCCTTGCCGCACGCCTGGCGCAGCCGCGGCAGCAGGTCCTGCTCCTCGTCCTCCACGTGGTGGCGGATGTCGGACATCAGCGTGCTGAGCAGTTCCTCGAACCGGTCGTCGCCGGGGCCGAGCCCGGACAGCTCCTTCATGACCCGTTCGGCTTCGGCGTGCTCGTCGATCTCGTGGTCGGCGATCTCGTCGCCGTCGGGGAGCGTCCGGCGCGCCGCCGGGTACATGTACTGCTCCTCGGCCACCGAGTGGCGCACCAGCTCGGTGATGACGTGATCGACCATCTCCTTGCGCTGGGCGGGGTCGCCTTGGCCCTGCTCCAGCTGGGTGAAGACGTTCTCGACCTCGCGGTGGTCGGAGACGATCACCTCGATGAGGTCCCTGTCCGTAGTGTTCTCAACCATGTGGACTCCTTGCGCGGCGCGCGCTCGCGCGCCGCGGTCGCGGGTGCGTGCTGTGTAGCCCCCGCTGCCCCGGCGCGGCCCTCGTATACGGGCGCGGCCGGTCAGCCGGCCCGGATCTCGCCGCCGGTGGGCGCCAGCACCTCGCCGGTGTAGTAGGACGACAGCCGGTTGCTGGCGAAGAAGACATAGGAAGGGGCGATCTCGTCGGGGTCGGCGGCGCGGCCGACGGGCGCCTGGCCGCCGAAGCCCTCCACGCGGTCCTCGCTCAGCGTGGAGGGGATGAGCGGAGTCCACACGGGCCCCGGCGCCACGCAGTTCACCCGGATGCTCTCCTGCACATAGTGCTGGGCCAGCGAGTAGGTCAGGTTGTGCACGGCCGCCTTGCTCGCCGAGTAGTCGATCAGCGACTTGTTGCCGCGCAGCGCGTTGACCGAGCCCGTGATGACGATGGAGGCGTCCGGCGCCAGGTAGGGAGCCGCCGCCCGCAGCGTCCAGAAGACGCCGAAGACGTTCACCTCGAACGTGCGGCGCAGCTGCTCCGTGCTGAGCTCGGCGAAGTCGGAGACGGGCTGCTGGGTGGCGGCGTGGGCCACCAGCACGTCGATGCGGCCGAACTCGCGCGCGGTGCGCTCGACCATGTCGGTGCAGTGCTGCTCGTCGGCGACGTCGCCGCGGATGAGCAGGCTGCTGCGGTCCTCGTTCCGGACGAGGCCGGCGGTGTGCTCGGCGTCGGCGTCCTCGCTGAGATACCCGATCGCCACGTCGGCGCCCTCCTTGGCGAAAGCGGCGCACACGGCGCGCCCGATCCCCGAATCGCCCCCGCTGACCAAGGCCTTCTTGTTCGCCAGCAGGTCGCGTCCGGTGTAGTCGGCCATCTCGTCGCGGGGCCGGGGCTCCATGGGACCCGTCTCGCCGGGATGGCGCTGCTGCTGTGCGGGTGGGTGCTGGCTCATGCTCGCCTCCCTGCGGGGCGGTCGGCTGTCGGTTTGGTCGGCTGCCCGCGCGCCGCTGCGATGGCGGCGGTCGGCGCGCGGGTCGTAGCTGCGGCGGTAAGGGGCCGGCGGCGCTGCGTACCGGTCGGCCCCGGCCGCCGCCGTCATCCCTCGGACTCTCCGGTGGCCTCGGCGATGTCGCGGCTGACCTCGTCGGGGCCGCCGTACTGCTGCCGCGGCAGGTGCTGCAGCGCGTCGACCACGCCCTGGTCGGCCTGCCGGGTCTTGGCGTGCTGGACCAGCTCGTCGCGCGAGGACGGGTAATCCGCGCCGGCGAGCGCCTTCTGGACCTCGATGAACGTCGGTTGCGCCATGGCGGCCTCCCTGTCGATTGCCGGTGGGTGGCGCGCTACCCCTGTTCACCGGGCCCATGCCCGCTACGAGGCCGGGACGGTGGGTGCCGCTGGCCGCAGTCCCGACCGTCGCCGCCGCCCAGGGTCGGCGACCGGTCGCGCTGCGCTATGTCACGGGCGTCACACACCCGTGTACCGCCCGAGTGGGAACACAACGCCCGATGGCTGCGCTGAAGCTCAGGCATTCCCCGACCGGACGTCGCTTCGTGACAAGTCGCTCAACCCACGGGAAGGCCGGAACGAGACAGTGGCGGTATCCAGCTCCTCTTCCACGACAGGCGAACTCGACGCAGGCAAGGCGCCGCCGTCCGCGGCGCCCCCGGAGCCGACCGGGCTCCAACGGCTCCGCGTGATCCTCGTCCTCGGGGCGCTCGTCGCCCTCGCCCCACTGACCATCGACCTGTACCTGCCCGCGCTGCCCGACATCGGCGAGGACCTGGGGGCGACCTCCTCGGCGGTGCAGCTGACGCTCACAGGCACGCTGCTCGGCTTGGGCCTGGGCCAGCTGCTCATCGGGCCGCTGTCGGACACCGTCGGCCGCAGGTTCCCGCTGATCGCGGGGACCGGGCTGCACATCGCCGCCTCGCTGCTCTGCCTGGTCGCGCCCAACATCGCGGTGCTGGGGGCGCTGCGCGTCGTCCAGGGCGTGGGGGCGGCCGCGGCGATGGTGGTCGCCCTGGCCGTGGTGCGTGACCTGTTCAGCGGCCGCGCCGCGGCGACGACGCTGTCGCGGCTGATGCTGGTCATGGGCGCGGCGCCGATCCTCGCGCCGAGCCTGGGCAGTGCGGTCCTGCTCACCGGCACGTGGCGGGCCGTGTTCGCCGCCCTGGCGGCGCTCGGCACGGTGCTGCTGCTGGTGGCGGTGCTGGCGCTGCGGGAGACCCTACCGCCGGAGCGCCGGCGGGCCGGGGAGGTGCGGCCGGTCCTGCGCACCTACGGCTCGCTGCTCACCGACCGCGACTTCGTGATCATGGTCCTCGTGGCGTCGCTGGGCATGTCGGCCCTGTTCTCCTACGTCTCCGGGGCCTCGTTCGTGCTCCAGGAGCAGTACGGGCTCGACCAGCAGCAGTTCGGGCTCGTCTTCGGCGCCGGAGCGATCGCGGTCATCGGTGCGTCCCAGCTCAACGTGGTCGTGCTGAACCACATCACGCCGCGGCGCACCGTACTGTTCGCGCTCGTGGCGGCGGCGGTCATGGGAGTCGTGCTGACTGCCGTGGCCTTCACCGGAGCCGGCGGCCTGGTCGGCTTCATGATCCCGCTGTGGCTCATGCTGTTCGCGGTCGGGTTCGTGATGCCCAACGCGCCGGCGCTGGCGCTATCGGCCCACGGCGAGGCCGCGGGGACGGCGGCGGCGCTGCTGGGTGCGGGCCAGTTCGGCCTCGGGGCGCTCATCGCGCCGCTGGTCGGCCTGCTGGGCAACGACGGCCCGGCGATGGCGCTGACCATGACCGGCGGCGCGTTCGTCGCCCTGGCACTGCTGGCGGTCTCGCTGCTGAGCGGGCGCCGTGCCCGGCGCGCCGCGGCGCCCGCCTGAGGCCGCGGGCGGCCGCGGGGCGGTGTGTGAGAGCCCGCACCGGTGCGGAATCACAGGGGCCCGTACCGGTGCACGGCCGGGCGGCGGCGTGCGATCCCGGCGCCGCCGCCCGGATTCGTCCGCCTGCGGCGACCGCGCCGGGACCGGGAGGTGAAGGACGCGCGGACATGGGCGCCCGCAGGTCAGGGCCGCCACGAATCAGAACGGAATGATCCGTTCCTTGCTAGTGTGGGGCCATGACGAACCCGACCGAGGTCCCCGGTCTCTCCGGTCGCCGCGCTCAGGCGGTGCGCAACGACTCCGCGATCGTCGACGCGGCGCGCGCCGTTTTCCTCGACGATCCGAAGGCGCCCGTCGCCGCGGTCGCCGCGCGCGCGGGCGTCGGCATCAGCGCCCTCTACCGCCGCTACGGCGGCAAGGAGGACCTGCTGCGCCAGGTCTGCCACGACGGCCTGCGCCGCTACATCGCCGAAGCCGAGGCGGCGCTGGCCGAAGAGGACGGCTGGCGGGCCTTCACCGGATTCCTGTACCGGATCGTCGACGCCGACGTCCACTCGCTGACGGTGCACCTGGCGGACGGCTTCACCCCCACGCCCGAGATGGGCGCCGATGCCGCGCGCGCCGAGGAGTCGGCCGAGATGCTGACCCGTCGGGCGCACGATTCGGGCCGGATGCACCCGGGCTTCACCGCGGCCGACATCGTGCTGATCCTGCAGGGCTGCGCGGCCGTCCGCTGCGCCGATCCCGAGCGGACGCGCGTGCTGCGCCGGCGCTATCTCGCGCTGCAGTTGGACGGCTTGGACACCGCCCGTGGCGCGACGCGGGAGGCGGGCCTGCCCGGTCCGCCCGCGAGCGAGGAGGAACTGGGGCTGCGCCGGCGGCGGTGACCGCGGCAGCGGCCCGCCGCACCTTCCACAGACGCACCTCCCCAGCCGTACACCGGCCGCCTCGGCGCGGCCGCGCGCACCGGCGCGCGGCCGCGCCATCATGCTTCCCCTCCTTCACCCGACCCGCGATCGGGGCACCGAACCGTTGACAGCGCGGCGCGCCGAGCGTGATACTCAGCATAACGGTTGATAAACCTTAAGGTTGAATGCACGGATATGGCAGATGACGAACTGAGCGCGACGTTCGCGGCGTTGGCCGATCCCACCAGGCGGGCCATCCTCGCCCGCCTGGCCGACGGCGAGGCCACGGTCAACGAGCTCGCCGAGCCGTTCGACATCAGCATGCAGGCGATCTCCAAGCACCTGAAGGTGCTGGAACGGGCGGGACTGATCACCCGGGGGCGCGACGCGCAGTGGCGGCCCTGCCGTCTGGAGCGGGCGCCCTTGGAGGCCGCTTCGGGCTGGATCGAGCGGTACCGCGAGATCCAGCGCGACCGGATGGACCGCTTGGACCGGACGATCCAGGCGCTCAAGCGAACCGACGACGCAGCAGACGAGGACACCGGGCGCTAGCGCGGGCACCAACCCCGTGCGCGGCGCGCGGCTGGCAACCCGGAAAGGGCGAAGCCATGGCTGACACCACCGACACCACCGAGATCATCGTCGAGCCGGGCCGGCACGACATCGTCATGACCCGCTTCTTCGACGCCGCGCCCGAGACCGTCTTCCGGGCACTGGTCGACCCCGAGCTGGTCGTCCAGTGGTGGGGCGCCGGCGGGGGCGACTTGGAACTCGCCGAGTTCGACGCGCGGCCGGGAGGCACCTATCGCAACATCAGCCGCGACGAGGACGGCAACGAGTACGTCTTCAAGGGTGTCTTCCACGACGCCGTGGAGGGCGAGCGGCTCGTGAACACCTTCGAGTTCGAGGGCCTGCCGGGACACGTGTGCCTGGAGATCACCCGCCTCGAAGCGGCCGAGGGCGGCCGGACCAGGTACACGCAGGTCTCCGTCTACGAGACGGTCGAGGACCGCGACGGCATGGCCGCCAGCATGGAAGAGGGCGCCCGCGCGAGCCTGGACAAGCTCGCCGAGCTGGTGGAATCAGCCTGAGCGCGCCCGGCCGCGCCCGTCCGCCTGCCCGGTGCAGGCACCGCGGAGGCGGGTCCGGCGGAGGGCACCCCGCGTGCGCTCGGCGGCAAGCCCGCGCACGTCCTGCGCGTTCGGGCTTCGCTGCCTCGGCCTTTGCAGGTTACGGCCCCCGGGTGGTTTCCGGCCGGGGGCGGTCAGGCACCCTCCCTGTGCCCCAGGCACCCGCAACCAGGCAGGTTGCGGCAATGGGCCACCGCCGCGCGAAGCGCCGTGCGGCAGCTTGCCGCTGAACGCATGCCGGATGTCGTCGCCGGGGCCCGCCGCCGACGATGCCGATCGGACGGAGGCCGCCGTCCGATCGGCATCCGGGTCACACGCTGAACAGCGACTCCGTATCCGCGCCGATCGCATCCAGGACGCGGCCGGTGAAGTAGACGGTGCCCAGGACCAGCACCCGCCGCCCCAGCCCGGCGAGCAGGTCCGGGGTGATCTCCTCGGCCCGCACGCGGCCCCAGGGCCGCGGCAGTTCGGCGGAGAAGTGCAGATGGGCGTCGGGCAGCACCGCCGCGGTGACCTGAAGGCCCTCCAGCGCTGCCGCGGCGCCCGCCACGTCCTTGTGGTCGGGCAGACAGATCAGCACGTGGTCGACGCCGCCCAGGCGCCGCCGCGCGTGGTCGAGCGCGGCGGCCGTGCCGACACGGTCCACCGCGGAGTCGACGACGACCTCGCAGCCGGGCACCGCGTGGTGGGACAGCCGACCCGGCAGCCGCACGCTCGCCAGTACCTCGTGCAGGCGGGCGGGGCCGGGGGCGGCGCGTCCGGTCGCGGCGAGCAGGCGCCGCGCCGCCGTGCACCCGACTTCGGCGGAGGTGCGCCCGAGTCCCTCGGGCAGCAGTTCGGCGGGTACCCCGGCAGCGCCCGCCGCCACGGACTCGGGAAAGACCCCGCCGCCGCTGCGTGAGGCGAGCGCGGCGTGCGCGGCCGAGCGCACTCCGGCGTCCAGGGGGCCGTGCACGAAAGCGCGTGCGCCCGGCCCGGTGACCGCGGCCTTCTCCGCGGCGATCCGCTCCACCGAGTCGCCGAGGACACCCAGATGCTCGGCGAAGACACCGGTGAGCGCGACGGCAGCGGGATCGAACAGCCTCAGCTCGTCGCCGCGGCCGCCCACGCCCGCCTCCAGGACGAGCAGGTCGGCGCCCTGCTCGAGCCCGTAGAGCGCCCCCGCCGCCAGGAACAGGCCGCTGGGGGAGAGGTATCCGCCTTCGGGCGGCGGCAGGCGCCGCATCGCCGCCCCGACCTCGGCGGCGAGAGCATCCAGGTCGGCGGCGCCGACGGCGGTGCCGTCCAACCGGATGCGGTCGCGCGGACCACGGATCCCCGGGCTGGTCACGGTCACGACGCGGGCGCCCGCGGCAGCCAGGGTCGCCGAGGAGTAGACGGCGCAGGTGCCCTTGCCCTTGGAGCCCACGACGCCCAGCACGGGCGCGGCGGGTGCGGGCAGCCCGAGGAGGTCCAGCAGGGCTGCGGCGCGTCCGATGTCCCGGCGTTGGCCGGGCGCGCGGTCCCGCCACTCCGCGAAGAACACCCCCGGCGCCTGTGCGGCCACTTGCGCCACCTCTCCCTGCTCACCACGGCCCGGCTTCGGGCGCCGGACTCCACCGACGATCGAGCCTAAAACGTCGACGGGTGTTCTCCCGACCGGCTGCGGGCTGCGAAGGAACCTCCGCGGGACCCCGGGGACGGGGTTGCCACACCGCCGGCGCCTTCTCCGTATCCGCGAGTGCTCCGACGAACTCCCCGCAACGGTCTGAAGCGGCGCACAGTGGAGTCCGATATAGGTTGTAATCCTAACTAGGTTGCTCTATCGTCTAGGTAGCGAACAAGAACGGAAGCCCCACAGCGGAGGAACGATGGACCGCCGTTCGAGCTGGCTCAAAGGCGTCCTGGACCTGCTGGTGCTCGCCACCCTGGTCCGCGGCGAGAGCTACGGCTACGAGATCGCCAAGACGCTCGCCGACTCCGGCTTCGGCCGGATCCGCGGCGGCACCCTCTATCCGGTGCTCAACCGGCTGGAGGAGTCCGGCTTGGTGGTCGCCGAGTTCCGGGCCGCCGAGAAGGGCCCCGGCCGCCGCTACTACCGGATCACCGGCGCCGGACGCACCACATTGAAGGAGCAGGCCGACCTGTGGCTGGAGTTCGACTCCTCGGTGCGCTCCGTCCTCAATCAGGGAGGCATGGCATGACCGACTACTTCGACGAGCTCGCCGAGCGGCTGCGCGAGCACGGGGCGCGCCCGGACGAGGTCCGCGCCACCCTCGACGACCTGGCCTCCTTCGCCGCCGAAAGCGGCGCCGACCCGCATTCGGAATTCGGCCCCGTGGGCGAGTTCGCCCGGCAGCTGACCGCCGGCGGCGGTGCGGAGCAGGCGCCGCCCGCCCCGCGCGGGCAGGACACCTGGCGATGGAGCGCCGACGTCTTCTCCGCACCGCGCAAGCTCGCCGAGTTCGGCGCCCAGGGCTGGGAGATGGAGGAGGTCGACCGGTTCGGCGCGTTCCTGAGCCGGCGCGACCCCGACAGTCCGCAGCAGTGGGAGTACCGCCAGGAGATCGCCGACTCCTACCGCAGCCGTGCGGCGCTCGCCCGGCGGCTCGCTCCCCAGGGCTGGGAGGAGTGCGGCCACTGGTCGGTGTTCGTCTATCTGAAGCGCCCCAAGGCGGCCAGCGAGGGCCCGGCGGCGCGGGTGAGCGACCCGCCGGCCGTGCCCCGGCGCCGGTTCTTCCTGGGCTGGGCCGGAACGGCGGCGGTGCTGGCCGCCCTGATCGCGGCTGGGTTCGCCCTCGTGCGCGGCACCACCCTCGCCGGCGAGGCCCTGGGCGGGGAGTCGGCCGGAGGCGCCGACGCCGCCGCGGAGCTGGCCGGAATGGCGGTGGGAGCCGTCGTCGGCGCGGGCGCCGTGCTGCTCGCCGTGTGGGCGGTGTCGGCCCTTGTCGCCCGCCTGCGCGCGCGGCGGGGCTGACTGTCCGCGGCGGCTACCCCGGTTTGAGGGCGCTCAACCGCTCCACGGCGCCGGCCTTGGAACGCTCGCTGACCTCGATGCGGAAACCCTGGTCGCGCACCTGCTCCAAGGGGCGGCGCAGGAAGCGCTCCCCGCTGCCGGGCTGGGTGCGCTCGGTCAGCCGTTCCAGGCCGCGCAGCGCCCAGCGCAGCGGCCCGAAGGTGGGGCGCACGTGGTCCAGCAGCAGCAGGCGGCCGCCCGGGCGCAGGACCCGGCGCATCTCGGCGACCGCGCCGGCCACGTCAGGCACCGAGCACAGCGAAAGGGTCGCCACCACGGTGTCGAAGTGGGCGTCGGCAAAGGGCAGGTGCTCGGCGTCGGCTTCGCGCAGCTCGGCCACGTGCTCCAGGCCGCGGGCGCGCCGCCGGGCGATGTCCAGCATCCGCGGGCTGAGGTCGACGCCGGTCAGCTCCACGTCGTCGCCGTAGAGCTCCAGGTTGCGCCCGGTGCCCACCGCCACCTCCAACGTCCGGCCGCGGGCCTGGCCGCACACCCAGGAACGGCCGTCGCCGATGACGGCGCGCTCCACGCGGTCCATCGACCGGTCGTAGCGCGCGGCCTGCCCGTCCCAGTGGGAGCGCATCGCGTCGAGCGTCGCGGCGGAGTCGTCGGGCTGTGCGGAGTGTTGGGAATGGGGTTGGGACATGGCCGGCTCCGTTCCGCTGGCTGACTGGCGAGGAGCAGCCGACCGCTGCCGCCCCCGTTGAACCGCTCCTGCAGGAAACGCGCGCGGCGCCGCCCGGGTTCCGCCGAGGCGGCCGGGCGGCCGCGGGTGCCGCCCCGCGCCGCCGCGGGGCGGCACCCGCGGTCCGCCCACCTGCGGCGCGGCGCCGTAGCAGGAACGTTAGTGCCCGTGGCCGCATCCGGCCCGCGCCCGCCTCGGCGGGTCGCCCGACCCGATCCCGACCGGCGACAACGGGCCGGGTGACGGCAGACCGCGGCGGCCGGCGTTCGGGCCGGCCCCGCGGGAGCCGCGCGACGGAAGGTCAGGCCGGGACGGCGGAGCCGGGAACCATCCGGGTGGCCACCGCGATGCGGTTCCAGGCGTTGATGGTCGTGATCGCGATGATCAGGGCCGCCAGGGTGGGCTCGTCGTAGTGGCGGGCCGCCTCGTCCCACACCTCGTCACCGACCCGCTCGGCGCGGTCGGCGAAGCGCGTCATGTCCTCGGTCAGCGCCAGCGCCGCCCGCTCGGCCCCGGTGAACAGCGGCGACTCCTGCCACACCGCCGTCGCGAACAGGCGCTCGTCGCTCTCGCCGGCCTGCTTCGCGTGCTTGCCGTGCATGTCCACGCAGAAGGCGCAGCCGTTGATCTGGCTGGCCCGCAGCTTCACGAGCAGCAGAGTGGACTCGGGCAGCGGGCTCTGAGCCAGAAACCCCTCCAGTCCCCGCATGGCCTGGTAGGCGGCCGGGGCCTGCTCGACAAGGTTCATCCGTGCGTTCAACTTCGTGCTCCTCGCTGTTGTCGTGTTCCGGTGGGTGGATCCGCCCGTGCCCGCCTTCAGAGCGTGCGCCCGCCGTGTCGCCGTCACGCCGGTCCCGTCCGCTTCAGCTTCTCCGGGTTGAGGACGATGTCGATTTCACTGATGCGCCCGCCCGATACCGCGATCGCGGCGACGCTCTCGGTCCGCCCGTCACGTATCCCGAGCAGACCCGGCCGGCCGTTCACGGCCGCGTGGCGCAGCTCGTGCAGCCCGGCCGAGCGGGCCTGGATGCCCAGCAGGAAGCGCGCCACCTTGCGGGCCCCCAGGATGGGGTGGAGCGCACTGCGCACCGCCCCGCCCCCGTCGGAGCGCAGCACGGCATCGGGGTCGAGCAGCGAAACCAGCCCGTCCATGTCGCCGCCGCGGATCGCCGACAGGAACGCCTCGACGATCCTGCGGTGCTCGTCGGGGCCGACGTCGAAACGCGGCGCTCGGGCGGTGACGTGCTTTCGCGCCCGCGCGGCGAGCTGTCGGCAGGCCGCCGGACTGCGCCCCACCACGCGCCCCACCTCGTCGAACGGCAGGCCGAACACGTCGTGCAGGACGAAGGCCGTGCGCTCGGCGGGGGAGAGGGTCTCCAGCACGACCAGCATCGCCATGCTCATCGACTCGTCGAGCGTGACGCGGTCGGCCGGGTCGGCCTCGTCCACCAGCGGCTCGGGCAGCCACTCGCCGACGTACTCCTCACGCCGGCGGCGTGCCGAACGCAGGGAGTCCAGCGCGAGCCGAGAGACCGTGGTCACCAGCCAGGCGGTGATATCGGTGATCTCGCCGGTCGGGGTGCGGTGCAGCCGAAGCCATGCCTCCTGCACCGCGTCCTCCGACTCCTCGACGCTGCCCAGCAGCGAATAGGCGACCGAGATAAGGCGCGGACGCAGAGCCCGGTACCGGGCGAGGGCTTCGGTTTCGCTGTTCACGTGATGAGGACGGGGCAGCGCGCGATTGTGTGACACGGCCGGGCGCCGCCCCGGTGGGGGCGACGGGTGCGCGGAAAAATTCTGAGGTTCATTGACGGGTGATCACCGAGACGGGAAGCTGGTATAGACCGGACCGTACCGCGTCCGTTGCGGACGGTCCCACCACCGGGATACCGCAGAGTGCAGCCCCCGCACCGCCGTTCCGCGGATCCGGTCTCCACACCGCCCGCGGCGGGCGCTGCGGAACCACCGCTCGAAAGGACACCATGACGGACGAAGCAGACTTCGGGGCACTGATGCGCGAACGCCTCGCGCTGGTCCAGGAGCGCAACGCGGCGGCGCTGTCCGAGGTCGCCGACGTGCTGATGGAGCGGGGCGTGCGCGGCGGCGGCGTCGTCCTCGCCGCCGGGGCCGGGCACTCCTTCAACGCCGTGAGCGAGGCCTTCCACCGGGCGGGCGGACTGGCCACCGTCAAACCGCTCCACGCACCCGAAGTCCTCCCCTACAACGGCGCCTCCTCCAGCACCGCGGCCGAGCGCCGGCCGGGGCTGGCGGCCGAGGTGCTGACCCGCGCCGCCCCCGACGCAGGCGACGTGCTGTTCGTCTTCTCGAACTCGGGCATCAATCCCTACCCGGTGGAGATGGCGCGGGAGGCCGCCGACCGCCGGATCCCCGTCGTCGCCGTGACGTCGCGGGCGTGCAACGCGGCCGCGCCCCCGCGGGCGGGCAGCACCCTCGGCGACGAGGCCGACCACGTACTCGACACCCTCGTCGAGCCCGGCGACGTCTCCTATCCGCCCGAAAACCCCGTCACGGGCCCCATGTCGAGCCTGGCCAACGCCTATCTGTGGAACCTGCTGCTCGCCGAGCTGCACTCCCGCGCCGCGGCGGCGGGCCTCGACCTCCCGCTGTGGCGCTCCTCCAACGTGCCGGGAGGCGACGAGGCCAACGCGGGGCTGCTGGAGCACTACCGGCCCCGCATCCCCGAACTGGCCTGACGGGCGGCGCCGAGGACCGGGCCGGGGCGGCCGCACGGGCCGCCCCGAGCGCCGCATGCTGCTAAAAAGGGTCCGGTGGCGGTGAGCGACCCTCTCCGATACGCGCCGCTGCCGCGCCGGCAGCCCTCCACCTCCCCAGGGGTTTCGCGATGAACAGTCCAGGCGAAGACGACGCCTCCGAACAGCCCACGGCCGAGGAGATCCCCGACGTCGACACCACCGTTCCGCACACCGGACGGGTGTGGAACTACTGGCTCGGCGGCCGGGACAACTTCGCGGCCGACCGCGAACTCGGCGACCGCATCCGCGAGTTCCTGCCCACGGTCGTCGAGCTGGCCCGCGCCGACCGCGCGTTCCTCGGACGCGCCGTCACCTTCCTGGCCCGTGACGCCGGCATCCGCCAGTTCCTCGACGTGGGCAGCGGGCTGCCCACCGCGGACAACACCCACGAGGTGGCCCAGGCCGCCGCGCCCGACGCGCGCATCGTCTACGTCGACAACGACCCGCTGATCCACGCCCACGCCCGTGCGCTGCTGTTCGGCACCCCCGAGGGCGCCACCGACTACGTCCACGCCGACCTGCGCGACACCGCCGCCGTCCTGCGGGCCGCCGAGCGCACGCTGGACCTGAGCCGCCCCGTCGCGCTGAGCATGCTCGGCGTCGTCGAGCACATCACCGACGCCGAGGGCGCCTACGAACTCGTCGGCGGCCTGGTCGACGCGCTGCCCTCGGGCAGCTACCTGGTGCTCGCCCACGACACCGACGTCGTCCACGGCGCGGTCTCCGCAGAGGCGGTGCGCCGGTGGAACGAGAGCGCGACACCGGGGATCACGCTGCGCCGCCCCGAAGAGATCGCCCGCCTCTTCGACGGCCTGGAGGTGCTGGAACCCGGCCTCGTCTCCACCTCGCGCTGGCGCCCCGAGCCCACCGCCGACGGCGCCGCCCCACCCGAGGTCGACGCCTTCTGCGCCGTGGCCCGCAAGCCCTGACCAGGCGGGGCCGGGGCCCTGCAAGCCCGTAGAGCCTGCTCCCGTGGTCGTGTCACGTGCCGACCTCGACCGCGAAGTCACGATCAACACCGTGTCGAGGGGCCTCGGGGAGTGCGGCATCGACGCCCGGGGACCCTGGCATGCGCCGCCCCCCGCGGCCGCCCCCAGTGCGCCGATGCGGTATCCGCGGACCTGGGCCGTGGTTAAGAACGCCGGTCTGCTGTGCGGCCTTGTTGGTCTGGCGGGTGGATAGGTGGTCTTACGGAAAAGCGGCACCGAGGACGGCGGTGGGCCGGGCCTGCGCCCAACGGGCCGGGTGCTCGCCGGTGGCGCACCCGGCGGGGGCGGCGACGAGGCCCGATGCGGGGTGGTCGGCGGCGGTCATGCAGCGGGGTCGGGGCCACGAGATGCACGTAGGTGCCGCGGCATCCGCCTCGGCGCCGTCCCGAGGCGCCATCCCCAAACCGTCATTCTGCTATACGAAACAACGCGGGGCGGTTTGTCCATCAATGTCCGTGTTCCCGATGGGTCCGCGCCCGCCGAGGCCGCCCGCAAAACGGGCATAGACCCCCAAAAGTCCACCCCATCGGGCGGTGGAGTGCCCGTCGGCGGCGCCCGGGCGCCACGAGCGACATGTCGTCGCCCCCGGCCCCCGTTCCGGCGCACCACCAGGGGCGTGCGAGCACCCGAGACCGCGCCCCGCCGCGCGGCCTCCGGCCGGTGCGGGCCGGGTCGGAACACGGCGCTACCACGTCGGCCAACCGGCGCCGGTAGGCCCTATCTGCGGTCCATCCGGCGGTCATCGTGGACTTATGGCCACGGGAACGCTTTCCCGAGGCCATAAGTTCACGATCAACGGGAGAAGCCGGCGGGACCGGTGCCGCCCAGTGCAGGGTTTCGATCAGACAGCGGACGGAATCCGGTGCAAACCGCGCGTTGGATGCGCCGACCGGCCTGCAGCGCCCGAACGCCGCCCCCGCCGGGCGCGCCACCGGCGAGCCCCCGACCCGTCGACGGCGGTCCGGACCCTGCGCCGTCCTCGGTGCCCTTCGTTCCCCGCCAGGTGACCCGACACCCGGCAGGCCGGCAGGGCCGCCCAGCAGACCCGAGCCGCCCCTCCCCACGCACCGCCACCGGCGGTCCCCGCTCCCTCGACCGCAAGCCCCTGCCCGCCCGCCTTCCGGAGACGGGCGAATCTTCGAACTCCGGGAATTCGCTGGATAACCGCCTCAGTGCCGGTTCGATAATGGCTGCGGACTCCAACGTCTAGAAACGTGTTTTCGCAGGTCAGAGAAAACATGAACGTTACGTTCGCGTTTGCTTTCCAGGTTTCTCGCGTGAAGAATCGGAGTGTTCCTCGCGTGCTCCCGATTCCCGGGGTGCGCTCGCTGTGCCCGAATTCGCGGGCGAACCGATATTTGGAGGGACGATGATCCGTGCCCGGGGACTGGCCCGGAGCTTCAAGGTCAAGCGAGAGACGATCCAGGCCGTCCGCGGCGTGGACCTCGACGTCGAGGCGGGTCGGCTGGTGGCCTTCCTCGGTCCGAACGGCGCAGGTAAGTCGACCAGCCTGCGCATGCTCACCACCCTGCTGCCTCCCACCGCCGGGACCGCCACCGTCGCCGGACGCGACATCGCGTCCGATCCCAAGGGGGTGCGCGCCCGGACCGGCTATGTGGGGCAGCGCAGCGGTGCCGGCGAGAACTTCCGTGTACGCGACGAATTGGTCAACCAAGGCGCCAACTACGGCCTCACCCGAGCCGCCGCCCGCCGGCGCGCGGACGAGGTACTGGAGACCCTCGACCTGGCTCCGCTGGCCCGGCGTCGGCCTTCGACCCTCTCCGGCGGCCAGCGCCGCCGCCTCGATATCGGACTGGGACTGGTGCACCGCCCGCCGCTGCTGTTCCTGGACGAGCCCACCACCGGCCTCGACCCGCACAGCCGCGCGAACGTGTGGGAGCACATCCTGCGCCTGCGCGAGCGGTACGGCACCACCCTGTTCCTGACCACCCACTACCTGGAGGAGGCCGACACCATGGCCGAGCGCGTGGTCGTCATCGACGGCGGCCGCATCATCGCCGACGGCACCGCAGACCGGCTCAAGACCGAGCACGCCGGGGACCGCATCGCCGTCGCGCCGCAGGACGCCGGCGACTCCGCGGCGGTGGCCGAGACCTCGGCGCACATGTTCGGGAACGACAACGTCGCGGCAGATCCCAGCGGTGCCGTGCGAGTCCGGGTGCCCCGGGCGGACGCGGCGCTGCCCGAGCTGCTGCGCACCCTGGAGGCGGCCGGAATCACGACGGCCACCGCCGAGACCTCCCGCCCCACCCTCGACGACGTGTTTCTCACGTTGACCGGCCGGAGCCTGGACGAGGTCCAGGGCGAGCAGGCCGGAGAGGAGGCCGCGACATGAGTGCTTGGGCACCGGCGGCTCCGGCTCCGGCCGAGCCGCCCCCCACGCGGGGCGGCTCGTTCCTGCACGACACCTGGACGGTGTTCCTTCGCGAGGCGGCCCCCGTCGTCCGCGAGCCGGCCGGCCTCGCGTTCACCATGGTCCAGCCGCTGCTGTTCCTGTTCTTCTTCGGGCCGCTGATCGGCGGATCGGGCACCTTCCCCGGCGGGCAGTCGCCCTGGCAGTGGTTCGTGCCCGGGGTGCTGGTCATGATGTGCCTGTTCGGTCCGATGATGTCCGGCTACAACCTGCTGGTGGAACTGCTCGGCGGGTCGCTGGAGCGGCTCCTCGTCAGTCCCCTGAACCGCACCGCGATGCTGATCGGCCGGACGCTCAAGGAGTCGGCGGTGCTGGCCGCCCAGGCGGTGCTGATCGTCGCCCTCGCGGTGCCGCTGGGCTTCGACCTGCACCCGGTGGGCGTGCTGGCCGGGCTGGGCCTGCTGACCGTCTTCGCCGTGGGGCTGGGCACGCTGTCGTTCGTCCTGGCGATGGCCTCACAGCCCAACGGTGAACTGTTCTACGGCATCACCCAGATGCTGCTGTTCCCGCTGCTGCTGCTCTCGGGTGTGCTGCTGCCGCTGGACTCCGGCCCGGCGTGGCTGCGCGGGGCCGCGGCGGTCAACCCCGTCGCCTACATCGCCGACGCCGAACGGGCGCTGTTCGCCGGCCGGTTCGCCGAGGCGTCGGTGCTCCACGGAGCCCTGGCCGCCGCCGCGGTCGCGGCCCTCGGGCTGGCCCTGGGGACCCGTTCGATGCGGCGCGGCGTGTAGGCCGCCGCGCGGTGGTGCGCCCCGTTCCGCGGCGGGGCGCACCGGGCCGCTTCACTCGGTGTACTGTTCGGAGCGGTCGCCGCCCCAGAGGGTGTGGAAGACGCCGTCGCGATCGGTGCGGCGGTACGTGTGCGCGCCGAAGAAGTCCCGCTGGGCCTGGGTCAGGGCTGCCGGGAGCCGTCCGGCGCGCAGCGCGTCGTAGTAGGCCAGGGCGGCGGAGAAGCCCGGCGTGGGGATGCCGTGCCGGGTGGCGGTGGCCACCACCGCGCGCCAGTCGCCCTGGGCCCGGCCGATCTCGGCGGAGAAGCGCTCGTCGGCGATCAGCGTCGCCAGGTCCGGGTCGGAGGCGTAGGCGGAGCGGATGTGGTCCAGGAACACCGCGCGGATGATGCACCCGCCCCGCCAGATCGCCGCCACGGCGCCCAGGTCGATGTCCCAGCCGTACTCCTGTGCTCCGGCCTGGATCATGTTCCAGCCTTGCGAGTACGCGACGATCTTCGAGGCGTAGAGGGCCTGTTCGACCTGGTCGGCGAAGTGCCCGGCGGCGTCGCTCGCCATCGCCTCGGCGCGGGGGCCGGGCAGTCCCGCCGCGGCGGCGCGCAGGTCGGCGTGGCCCGACAGCGAACGCGCGAACACGGCCTCGGCGATGCCCGAGACCGGAACACCCAGCTCCAAGGCGGTCTGCACGGTCCAGCGCCCCGTGCCCTTCTGCTCGGCCCGGTCGGCGACGACGTCGACGAACGGCGCGCCGGTCTCGGCGTCGGTGTGCGAGAGCACCTCGGCCGAGACCTCCATCAGGTAGGAGTCCAGCCGTCCGCTGTTCCAGGTGCGGAAGACCTCGGCGATCTGGGCGGGGCTGTAGCCCGCCACGTCGCGCAGCAGGTGGTACGCCTCGCCGATCAGCTGCATGTCGGCGTACTCGATGCCGTTGTGCACCATCTTCACGAAGTGGCCCGCCCCGTCGGTGCCGACGTGGGTGGTGCAGGGCGCGCCGTCGTCGGCCTTGGCGGCGACGGACTCCAGCATCGGACCGAGTGAGGCGTAGGACTCGGCCGACCCGCCGGGCATGATGCTGGGTCCGTGCAGCGCACCCTCCTCGCCTCCGGAGATCCCGGCGCCGACGAAGTGGATGCCGCGGTCGCGCAGCTCGCGCTCGCGGCGGCGGGTGTCGGCGAAGTGGGCGTTGCCGCCGTCGATGATGACGTCGCCCTCCTCCAGCAGCGGGGCGAACTCGGCGATGACGGCGTCGGTGGGCTCGCCGGCCTTGACCATGACCACCAGGCGGCGCGGGCGTTCGAGCGATGCGACGAAATCCGCGGGCGACTCGGCGGGCAGGAAGGCCCCCTCGTCGCCGAACTCCTCGATCAGGGCCCGCGTCTTGGCCGGAGTGCGGTTGTGCACCGCGACGGTGTATCCGCTCCGGGCGAAGTTGCGGGCGAGATTGCGCCCCATCACGGCCAGGCCGGTGACGCCGATGTCGGCCGAAGTGCTCATGCTGCTGCTCCCGGTGAAGGTCTGCCCCGGCCCCGGCGCGCCGAAAGGCCGGGCCGTGCGCTGCTCTGCACAGTAAGCGCTGCCCCGCCCGGCGCCGGAGGATGCGCCCGGCGTTGCGCTGTGCTCGTGCGCACATCGGCCGCGCGTCGGCCGCCGACCGTGGGCAGCCTCCGCGGCCGACCGCCGCCGCGTTCGTCCGCGCCATCACCCCGCCCCCGGCCCCGACCGGTTCGGTCGGGGCCGACAGGGGCGGCCGGACGCCGATGTGGTCGCGGCGGTGTGTAGGGTTCCGGCGCGGAGCCGCGCGAGCGCCCGCACACCGATTGCGACAGCACCTCCACAGCACCTCCAGGAAGGTTCGGATGACCGACGAACCCGCCCTCGCCGCGTCTCCGCGGCGGCTCCGCCACCCCGAGCAGGTCGCCCGCGACCACGGCCGCTTTCGAGCGGCCCTGCTGGCCGAGGGCCTCGGCACCGGCGACCCGGTTGCCGACGACGCCTTCGCCGACCTCGCGGCCGGCGGCGCCGCCGCGCGCCGCGCCCTCGCCGCCGGCCTGCGCGAGGGCCTCTCCTCCCTGCAAGAGCCGCCGCCCGCGGGGATCGCGGCGCTGCTGAGGGAGTCGGAGGAGGCCGTCGCCGGCACCGACCGGGAGCTGCTGGAGCGGGGCGACGTCGCCAGCATCGCCGTCGACCCCTTCTGGAGCCGGATCGCGTTCGCCCTGGGGTCGCTGGTGCACACCTACAGTGCTCCCGCCATCGCCCGGGTCCTCACCGGAACCGGCAAGCTCACCGAGTCCGCCGGGCGGCGGCTGGGCGAGACCGGGCTCTGGCGCGCCGACGCCATCCTGCCCGGCGGGCTGCTGCCCGGCGCGGACGGCTACGTCGACAGCGTCCAGGTGCGGCTGCTGCACGCCCGTGTGCGCGCGGCCGCGCTGCGCAGCGGATGGGACACCGCCGAATGGGGCGTGCCGATCAACAGTGTCGACGTGGCGCGCACCTGGCTGGACTTCACCGTCGTGCCGTTCCGCGCGTTGGAGAAGGTCGGTATCGTCCTGACGGATGAGGAGGAGCGTGATCTCTACCGGTACTGGCACTGCGTCGCCGCGCTGATCGGGGTCGACCCCCGTTTTTATACCGAGGTGGTCGACCATGCCTCGGCCGAGGGCCTGCTCGAACTGGTCGAGACCACCAACGGCCCGCCCGACGAGGGCGCCCGCGCGCTCGTGCACGCCCTGCTCGACGCGCTCGCCACCGGGCCCATGGGCGCGGTGCTGCCACTGCGGGGCGACGCGGTCGAGCGGCTGCTGCACGCGCTGACCAGGCTTATCCAGGGCGACGAAGCCGCCGACGGGCTCGGCTTGGGCGCCGAGGACATCACCCCGTTCGTGCCGCTGCTGGCGATGGGCAACTCCCAGGCGCGGCGCTGGGAGCGGGCAACGGAGGAGTCGTGGGAACAGGCGCTGCACGAGCACACCGAGTTCCGCCGCACCGAGTTCGCCCATCTGCCCGGCACCGAGTACCGCTCCGCGGTGGAGGCCGAGGGGTAGCCCCCCGGGTGGCTGGCCGCCTCCGGCCAGCGGTGGGACGCCGCTCGACGAGGTCATCTACGGTTGCGCTGCAAGACCGCCGTGCCCTTTTCGGTCCGGCGGCCGGTGCGGAGGCGCGCCGCCGGATTCCGTCCATCCCGCGGCGTGCCTCCATCCGCTGGCGCCCGGTTCTGCGCGACCGGTCCCGCCAACCCGGCACCGACCGCCGCCACGGAACGCGGCGCCGGACGGCGCGTGCCACGTCGCCCGGCGCATCGCCCATCAGTGGTTCGGCGCCATGCCCTCCGAGTGCGGCGATGACAGCTCATGTCCATCCGTTTTCCATATCGGCAAGTCGTGCTACTTTCTATATTGGAAAGAGGCAGAGCCGGATCGGGAGCCCAGCATGGAGCAGGAGCAGGAGGCCCGCGCGGCGCTGGAGGACGTCCGGCGCCGCCAGGAGTCGGTGAGCCGCGAACTCGGCCGCTACCGGCCGACGGGCTGGATGACCGCGATGTATGTCCTGGGCATGTACACGGTGCTGGCGACCACCGAACTCGGGCCGGCCATCGCGCTGCCCGCGGCCGCCTGCGGCTTCGGGGTGATGGTCGCGGGGGTGGCTCTGGCCGTCCGCCGGGCGGCGCACAGCGGCGTCCAACCGCGCCGCGTCTGGACACCCTGGCGCCTCGTCGCCGCCGTGTCCTGGCTCGCCGGGATCTACGGCGTTTTCTGGCTCGCAGAGGCGGCGGTGCGGGTCCACCTGCCCGAATGGCAGGCACCTTTCGTCGCGGCCGCTCCGGCGGCCCTGGCGACCTGGCTGTTCGCAGAATGGTTGTGGTGGCTCGGTTTCGGCCCGCGGCGCTTCGCCGCGGAGGGGTCCGAGTAGTGGCCGAAGCGCGATTCGACGAGCTGATCCACGCCTCCACCCGGCTGTCCATCATGGCGATGGCGGCGGCCGGCCGCGCGATCGAGTTCCGCTTCATCCGCGACGAACTGGGCGTTAGCGACTCCGTGCTGTCGAAGCACCTGGGCGCCTTGGAGACCGCGGGCTACATCGCCGTGCGCAAGGAGAGCCTGGGCCGGGGGCGGCGGCGCACGGTCGTCGACATCACCGACGAAGGCGACGCCGCGTTCCACGGGCACGTCGCGGCCCTGGACGCGATCATCGGCCGCACGCGCGCCCCGGGCGGCGACGCGGGCGGCGAACCGACCGATCCCGGTGGAGCCGGCGGCGGCGCCCGGTTTGCAGCGAACCGTCCCGAATCCCCGGATCCCGACGAGGGGTCCGGCGAGGGTTCGGGCGAAACCCGCGCCGAAAAGAGCTGAAACAGACGCGTCACGCTGCAGCCGACGGGGCACGTTCTCCGCGTGGATCCCGGGCGGGCCGGTGAGGACGGCACCGGCCCGCCCGGCACTCCGCCGCGGGCCGCGCGCCGCTCTCCGACCCGCGGGCCGCGACGTACCGGCACCTGCGGCGCACAGCGGACAGGACTCACCCCATCCCCATCAGGAACACCACCCCGACGATGTAGGCGGCGAACATCGCGACGCCCTCGAACCCGATCCCGTGCTCCTGGCGGCGGATCAACCCAGCCGCGACCAGCAGGTTGAGCACCACGCCCAGTCCGATGAGCAGGACGACCTCGGGCGTCATCGCCCCGTAGATCGGCCCCTCCCGGTAGACCAGGTCCGCGGCCGACAGGAACAGCACGTCGAAGCCGTTGCCGCCGATGATGTCGCCCAGGGCCAGGTGCAGCGCGCGGATACGCACCGCGTACAGTACGGTCACCAGTTCCGGCAGCGAGGTGACGAAACCGGTGACGACGGCGCCGACCACGCCGCCCGACAGCCCGGTCTCCTCGACCACCGAGAGCCCGGCCACGCCGACGATGTAGCCGGTGCCCGATACGACGGCCGCCATCGCGGCGAACTTCAGCCACATCGCCGCCATCGACTCGCCCGGCCGCTGCGATGCGGGATCGGGTTCGTCGCGGCGGGTGTTGCGCGTCGGCTTCACCCGCCACATCGGGTTGGCTCCCACCTTGCGAGACAGCCGCAGCCAGTACCAGTACAGGAAGACCAGCAGTACCGATGCCGGGTGCACACCCGCCACGGCGACCTGCGGCCCGGTCCCGGCCACCAGCACGGTGCCGAGCATGATGGACAGCCCGATGGGGGCGAGCAGATTGGGCAGCGACGCCGCGGCGTGTTCGAGGTTGGCGCGCCGGTAGATCAGGTCCGCCAGCGCGATGAAGGTGGTCTGCAGGGCGATGCCGCCCAAGGCGTTGTTCATCGCGAAGGCGGCGTCGCCGCGCGCGGCACCGAGGATACTGGTGATCAGGCCGGGCAGCGCGGTCACCGCGCCCACCAGCAGGATGCCGGCCAGCGTCTCGCCGAGCCCGGTACGGTCGGCGAGCCGGTCCACCAGCCGGGTGAACGGCCCGCCCGCGACGAGCAGCACCATCGCCGAGCCGGCCAGCACCGCGGCGCTGACCCACACCGGCCACCCGTCCATACCGCCTCTTTCCTGTGTGTCGGCGTCTGTCCCGACGCACCGCTACCCAGAGGCGCCGCGGGAACAGCATCGAGTGCGGCGAAGCGGGGTGGCGCCTCGAGCCGGTCGAGCGCTCCGAAGGCGACGACGGTTCGCAGACGATCCGGATCGGCGAGGAGATCGGCGACGCCGAGCTGACGGGGGAGAAGACCACGTGGGTTTCGCCTGCGCACCGGAGGCGCTCAAGATGTTGGTCGAGCACCGGCAGGGCGATTCGGATCTGGTCGAACGCGGCGGCGTGTTCTACCTGATGGCCACCTGCGAGGTGGCCGAGGCCGAGCAGTATGCGCCGGAGGGGTTCATCGGTGTGGATCTGGGCATCGCCAACATCGCCACCACCTCCACCGGCTACCGGGCGGCCGGGCGGGGCCTGAACCGCCACCGCAAGCGCCAGGCCGCCCTGCGGGCCAAACTCCAGGCCAAAAGGACCAAGTCCGCCAAACGCCGGCTCAAGAAACGCAACCGCCGCGAGCGGCGCCACGTTGCGAACACCAACCACGTCATCGCCAAGCAGATCGTGACCGAGGCTGAACGCACCTCGGCCGGTATCGCCCTGGAAGACCTGACGGGGATCCGGCAGAGGGTACGGCTTTGCCGGCCCCAACGGGTCGCGATCCATTCCTGGGCCTTCGCCCGGCTCGCCGCCTTCATCGCCTACAAGGCCAAGCGGGCCGGGGTGCCGCTGGTGCAGGTGGATCCGGCCTACACCAGCCGGGAATGCGCCGAATGCCGGTACATCGACAAGAGGAACAGGGTCGCTCAGGCCCGGTTCGTGTGCCGGTCGTGGGGTCGTTGCCCACGCCGACCGCAACGCTTCCCGCACCATCGCCGTACGCGGCGAGGCTGCGTGGAATGCGGGGCGTGCGTCACGCGTCCCTGCCGCCCCATAAGGGGTGTCTGGACGGAGGAGCCCACCCGGCAGCCGGTCGGGCGGCTACCTCCAAGCCCGGCCCTTCAGGGCTCCTTCAGGGCCCGGGTCAAGTTGACTATCGACCTCGCGCTGGACGAGGGCGTCGCTGAGATTCCCGAGCCGCAGTGGGTCGAGAGCCGGGCCGATGCCGACTCCGAGGGAGGGGGTTCCGAGGCCGGCTCCCGTGGCGGGGATTCCGGGGCCGACTCCGGGATCGAGTCGATATGGGTGCCGATCCTGATCGTCGTCGGTGTCGTGCTGTTCATCCGGTTCGTCGTGTGGGGCGCGAGCGGTGGACGGTCCCCCCGGCACCGCGGCGGCGTGATCGGCGGCGGGGGCGGCGCCGGCGGAGGTGCCGGCGGCGCCGGTGGTGGGTGCGGCGGAGGCGGGGGCGGCTGACGCGCCCTCGCCCAGCCGGCCGTCGATCCGGTCGGCTGCGCTCACACCGGCGGCCCGGCCGGTTCCGGCTGCTATCCGGCGAACGCCTGGGTGCCCAGCACGGTGACCAGCTCCAGGCGCTCGGCGTCCGCGGTGCCGGGACCGGCCGTGTAGACCATGATGCGCAGATCGCTGCCCGCTACGGTGAGCACGTCGCAGTCCAGGGTCAGCGGCCCGACCTGCGGGTGGTCGACGGTTTTGCGCGCAGACCGGTGGCGGCCCACAGCCCCGGAGTCCCACAGTTCGGCGAACCGGTCGCTGTTCGCGCGCAGGTCGGCCACCAGTTGCCGCAGCCGTTGATCGTCCGGGTACCGGGCGGCGGCGGTACGCAGATCGGCAACCAGCGCCGTCTCGAAAGCGCGCCTGGATTCGGGCGTGTGCCGAACCCGCCCACCCGCTCCGACCAGGTTGCGCCATACCGAGTTGCGGTCGTTGCCGCGCCACCCCGAGGGGTCGCCCATCAGCGCCGCATAGGGCGGGTTGGCCAGTAGCAGGGTCCAGCAGGCGTCGTAGACCGCGACCGGCGTCCCGGTAAGCCGGTCCAGCAACCGCTGGACACTGGGCGGAATGTGGGCGGGGACCGTCCCCGGTCCGGGCAGCGCGAGCCCGGCGAGTTCGAACAGGTGCTCGCGCTCGTCCGGTGTCAGCCGCAGTGCGCGGCCCAGCGCCTCGACCACCTGAACCGAGGGGTGCACCGCGCGGCCCTGTTCGAGGCGGGTGATGTAGTCCACCGAGATCCCGGCCAGCAGAGCCAGTTCCTCGCGGCGCAGACCGGCCGCACGCCGCTGTCCGCCCGCGGGCATCCCCACCGCCTCGGGAGAGACCCGGTCGCGCCAACGCCGCACTGCCCGCCCGAACTCCGGTTCCGCCATGTTCCCAGTGTGCCCCCACACCGCGCGGACAGCCTGGTATCGGCGGTCCCAGGTAGCACAGGGCACTGGTCGGCCCGCCGCTGTCCAGCGACCCTGGAACCATGACCACGACATTGATCACCGGAGCGAACAAGGGCCTCGGCTTCGAGACGGCCCGCCGGCTCGTCGCCGCCGGACACGACGTCTACATCGGTAGCCGCGATCCGGAGGCGGGGCGGCGTGCCGCCGCGCGACTCGGTGCGAAGGCGGTGCAGATCGACGTCACCGACGACGAGTCGGTCGCGGAGGCCGCGAAGACCGTCGAGGCCGAAGGCGGACTCGACGTACTCGTGAACAACGCCGGAATCGAGGGCCGCACCGGCGACAACGGTGTAGTCGGCGCGGCCGACCTCACCGCCGAGGCGATGCGGCCCCTGCTGGAGGTGAACGTCCTCGGCGTGGTGCGCGTGACCCACGCGTTCCTGCCGCTGCTGCGGCACTCCGACCACCCGGTCGTGGTGAACCTCAGCAGCGGGCTGGCCTCCATGGCGCGAATCACCACCGAAGGCACGCCGGCGCACGCCTACACCGGCGTGGCCTATCCGGCATCGAAGACAGCAGTCAACATGATCACCGTGCAGTACGCGAAGGCGTTCCCCGAGATGCGCATCAACGCGGTGGAGCCCGGATTCACCGCCACCGACCTCAACGGGAACACGGGCATCCAAACCGTCGAGCAGGGCGCGGAGGTCATCGTCGGGATGGCCTGTGTGGGACCCGACGGCCCCACCGGCGGCTACTTCGACGTCGACGACCGGCTCCCCTGGTAGGCGCCCGCCGGACCGGGGGCTCGCCACCGGCGGGCAACCGACCCGTCGACCGCGGGCTCCGGCCCGTCGCCGTCGTCGGTGCCCGCTGTTGCCCGTCGAGCGGCCCGTTGCCCGGCAGCCCACCGCCCGGCAGACCGGCGAGGCCGCACAGCCAACCCGACTTGCACGGCCCGACCGCCCATGGGAGCCGGACCGACCCAGCACTTCTTAAACAGGGCTTAGTGTTCTGCGCCTGAAATCCGTTTCAGATATCTGGCGAGGGAGTCGAGGACCTCTTCGGCGGTCTTGCGCCAGACGAACGGGCGAGGCTCGGTGTTCCACCGCTCGATCCAATCGCGCACGTCCTTCTCCAGCGCGGCCACGCTCTTGTGCACCCCGCGGCGGGTGAGCTGGGCAGTGAGATAGCCGAACCAGCGCTCGACCTGGTTGATCCAGGAGGAACCGGTCGGGGTGAAGTGCACATGGAAGCGTGGATGGCGGGCCAGCCACTGGTGGATCAGCGGGGTCTTGTGCGTGGCGTAGTTGTCGCAGACCAAGTGGATGTCCAACTCGGCCGGGACCGCCTTGTCGATGCTGATGAGGAACTTCTTGAACTCGGCCGCGCGGTGCCGGCGGTGCAGCTCGGTGATGACGGTGCCGTCGGCGATGTTGAAGGCGGCGAACAGGCTGGTGGTGCCGTGGCGGACGTAGTCGTGGGTGACCCGTTCGGGCGCACTCGGCATCATCGGCAGCACCGGCTGGGAGCGGTCCAGGGCCTGCATCTGCGACTTCTCGTCCACGCACAGCACCACCGCCCGCTCGGGCGGGTTGTGATACAGCCCGACCACGTCGACCACCTTCTCCACGAACAGCGGGTCGGTGGAGATCTTGAAGCCCTCGGTGCGGTGCGGCTTCAGGTCGAAGTGCCGCCAGATCCGCCCGATGGTCGACCGGCTCAGCCCGCTGCGCCGCGCCATCGAGGCCCGCGACCAATGGGTGGCATCGGGCGGGGTCTGCTCCAGGGTCAGTTCGACGACCTGCTGGACCTGGTCGAGCAGGATCGAGGGCGGCCGGCCCGGCCGGGGCTCATCGGCCAGCCCGGCCAGGCCGTGCTCGATGAACCGGCCCCGCCACTTGGCCACGGTCGGCACAGAGATCCCCAACTCGGCGGCCACGTCCTTGTTGAACGCCTCGGGCTCCGCGCATGCCAAGACAATCCGGCAGCGCAACGCGTAGGCCTGGGTCGAGGTCGCCGCCCGCGCCCCGCGCACCAGCTCCCGGCGGTCGGCCTCGGTCACCGTCAACTCGGCCTTCTTCGGCCGACCCGTCTTCACCATCTCCGAAGCCTACACTTATGAAACGGATTTCAGGCGCAGAACATTAGCGCCCCCGGCCGGGATCACACGGTGGTGACGGCCACCTTCGTCCAGCCGGACTCGCGGCGGTCGAAGGCCGTGTAGGCGGCGACCACGTCGCGGAAGCCCATCTCCTGGGTGAGCACCGAGGCGATGTCCACCTGTCCGGCGGCGACCATGCGGACGAGTTCGGGCACGTACTTGCGGTGGTTGCAGTTGCCCATCTTGAGCGTGAGGTTCTTCTGCATCGCCGTGCCGATGGGGAAGGACGTCATCGTCGGCGGGTAGACCCCGATGATCGACACCGTCCCGGCCTTGGCGACCCCCTCCACCGACCAGCGGGCCGCCTGGGACGGTGCGTCGCCGGGCTCCCAGGTCCCGTCCTGCGGCGCGGTCTGCGGGGCGACCTGCGACAGCTCTTCGCGGAAGCCGTCGCCACCGCCGGAGGCCGGACCCTCCTTGGGGTGCTCGGCGTCGACCCCCACCGCGTCGATCACCCGGTCGGGTCCGATGCCGCCGGTCAGCTCGACCATCGCGGCCACCGGGTCCTCGGCGGTGTAGTCGATCGGTTCGGCGTGCAGCGCCCGCGCCTGCTCCAGGCGGCTGTCCACCCCGTCGACGGCCAGTACGCGCCCGGCGCCCCGGACGCGGGCGCTGATAATGGAGAACAGGCCGACGGGGCCGCAGCCCAGCACGGCCACGGTGTCGCCGGGCGTGATCTCGGCGAGCTCGGCGCCGAACCAGGCCGTGGGGAAGATGTCGGAGAGGAGGATGGCCTCCTCGTCGCTGACGCGGTCGGGCAGCCCCACCAGGCCGACGTTGGCGTAGGGCACGCGTACCCGTTCGGCCTGCATGCCGGGGAAGGACCCGGTCGCCTCAGGGCCGCCGAAGAAGGACGTCCCCGCGCGGCGGCCGCCCGGATTGGCGTTGTCGCACTGGGCGAAGTAGCCCGCCCGGCAGTAGCTGCACGTCCCGCATCCGATCGTGGAGGGGATGACCACGCGGTCGCCGGGGGAGAAGTTGCGGACCTGCGATCCCACCTCGGCGACCACCCCCACACCTTCGTGCCCGAGGACCGTACCGGGCACCATGCCGGGCATCGTGCCGCGCACCATGTGCAGGTCGGTCCCGCAGATGGCGCTGGTGGTGATCTGCACGACGGCGTCCTGGGGATGCTCGATCGCCGGTTCGGCGACGTCGTCCATCCGGATGTCCCCCACGCCATTCCATACGACGGCCTTCACGGTGTTCCCTCCCATCCGGGGCAGCGTGCGCCGGGCGCCGCCGCGCGGCCGGCGTGGCCCGCTCGGCCCGACGGCGTCCGTCGGTGCGGCCGCCTACCCGGGGTACACGTCACGAAACGGCGTCCAGCGCCGCGGCCACCGCAGCCTGGCCGAAGCTGATACCGCCGTCGTTGGCGGGCACCCGGCGGTGGGTGAGGACGTGCAGATCCGCCGCCTCCAGCCGGTCGCACAGCAGTTCCAGCAGCAGCGTGTTCTGGAACACCCCGCCCGACAGCGCGACGGTGGCCACGCCGGTGCGCGAACACACCCGCTGCACCGCCTCGGCGAGCACACCCGCCAGCCCGTTGTGGAAGCGCGCGGCCACGGCGGGGACCGCGGCGCCGCCCAGCACGTCCTGTGCCGCGGCGCGCACCAGGTCGGTGCCGCCGATGCGCAGCGGTGCCGCCTCTTCGCCCCCGATGCCGGGGTCGTCGATACGGGCGGGGTAGATGCCCGGCTCGCGCGGGTCGGCGCGCCGCTCCAACTCGATCGCCGCCTGGCCCTCGTAGTCGACGGCGTCGCCCAGTCCGGCCAGTGCGGCGACCGCGTCGAACAGCCGCCCGGCGCTGGAGGTCGGCGGAGCGTTGGTGCCCGAGCGGGCCATGCCCACCACCGCGGCCCAGCGCGCGGCGTTGCGCCGCACCACCGAGAAGCCCTCGGGTACCCGGCCGCCGTACGCCGCATCCAGGTAGGCGGCGGCCATGCGCCACGGCTCCCGCACGGCCGCCGCGCCGCCCGGCATCGGCACCCGAGCCAGGTGCCCGTGCCGCCGCATCCCCCTCAGGTCGCCCACCAGCAGTTCCCCGCCCCACAGGGTGCCGTCGCAGCCGTAGCCGAGTCCGTCCAGCGCCAGCCCGACCACCGGATCCGAGCGCCCGTTGTCGGCCATGCACGCGGCGATGTGGGCGTGGTGGTGCTGCACGGCCACCGGTTCGGCGCCCGCGCGGCCCAGGGCGTACTTCGTCGAGAGGTAGTCGGGGTGCAGGTCGTGGGCGACGGTTTGCGGATCGATCCCGAACAGAGCGGACAAGTGCGCGATCTGCTCGGTGTAGGACGTGTATGCGGCGTAGTCCTCCAGATCGCCGATGTGCTGGGAGAGGAAGGCGCGGTCTCCGCCGGCCAGGCAGAACGTGCTCTTGAGTTCGGCTCCGCAGGCCAGCACCGGCCGCCGCGCCGCCACGGGCAGCGTCAGCGGCGCGGGCGCGTAGCCCCGCGCGCGGCGCAGCGGGTACTCCCGGCCGCGCACCAGCCGCACCACCGAGTCGTCGGTGCGCACGTGGATGGGCCGATCGTGGACGAGGAAGACGTCGGCGATCGTCCCCAGGCGGGCCAGAGCCTCCTCCTCGGTGCGCGCGATCGGCTCGTCGGAGACGTTCCCGCTGGTCAGCACGAACGGCCGCGGGTGTTCGGCGGCGAGCAGGTGGTGCAGCGGGGTGTAGGGCAGCATGACGCCCACCCGCGGGTCGCCCGGAGCCGTCGACGGGGCGAGTTCGGCTTCGGCCCCGGGCCGCCGGAGCACGGGCACGATCGGCCGCCGGGAGCCGGTGAGGACGGCGGCTTCGGCGGCCTCGACCTCGCACAGCCGCTCGGCGGCCTCCAGCGAGGCGGCCATCACCGCGAACGGTTTGGCGGCGCGGCGCTTGCGTGCGCGCAGCGCCGCCACCGCGGCCTCGTCGCCCGCATCGGCGGCCAGGTGGTAGCCGCCGAGCCCTTTGACCGCGACGATGCGGCCCGCGACCAGCGCCCGCGCGGCCGCCGCGACGGGGTCGGCCCCCGCCGGGTCCGCGCCGTCCGTGCCAGCCGCGTCTGCGCCCGCGGCGTCGACCAGGCGCAGTCGGGGCCCGCACGCCGGACAGCACACCGGCTGGGCGTGGAAGCGCCGGTCGGCGGGGTCGCGGTACTCCGCCTCGCACGCCGCGCACATCGCGAAACCGGCCATGGTGGTGGCGGGCCGGTCGTAGGGCAGATCGGTGACGATGGTGAAGCGCGGCCCGCAGTCGGTGCAGTTGGTGAACGGGTAGCGGTAGCGGCGGTCGCCCGGGTCGAACAGTTCGGCCAGGCAGGCGTCGCAGGTCGCCACGTCCGGCGGCACCAGCGCTTGGCGCTCGCCCGCACCGTCGCTGGCCACGATGCGGAACCCGGAGTCGCGCAGCGGGGCCAGCGTCTCCGCGCTGACCCGTTCGATGACGGCGAGCGGAGGTGCCTCTTCCACCAGTTCCCGCCGGAAGCGGCCGAGCCCTTCGCGCGGACCCTCCACCTCGACGTAGACCCCGCGGGCGTCGTTGCCGACCAGCCCGCTGAGCCGGTGGCGCGTGGCGAGCGCGTGGACGAAGGGGCGGAACCCGACTCCCTGGACGATTCCCTCCACGCGGATGCGGGAGCGCGTAAACGGCTCGCCACTGCCCATCTCGGTATCCTCCCCGTGCGTTTCCTTGGTTGGCGCCCGATTCACGGGTCCCGCAATTTCCGGACGCCTTTTGCCGGAGTATAGGACTCGCCGCCGCGGTAGAATCCACACGCAAAGCCGCGGCGGGTGGAACGGAAACTCCGGCCGGTGGCCGATTGTGCCGGTTTCGCCGCGTCCGCGCCGCATTCCCGGCGACGCGCGCGCCGCGGCGCGCCCGAGTCGCGCCGTCGGAGCCGGCTGATCCGGCCGGGCGGTGCCGGTGCGGCGGGTCGCCCCGCGCTCCTGCGGCGTGTCGACCGGAGGGCGCTGAGGTGCGTCGGTGCCCCGACCGAGCGCACCACCCGGGGTCTTCCTTGGGCGCGACCGCCGCCCCGTGCGGGGCGCGGTTCGCGGCCGCCCCCGCGGCACCCGGCGGCCGCGGAATCAGGCGTTTCGTCCGATTTCTCCGTGCATTCCACGGGGTGCGCACTGAAACCTAAAAAAACATATATGGCAGTTCCACGGGTCGGGAAAAAGGTGTCCGCGGCGTGGTTTCGAAATCGTTGACACCGCATCTCGGCGCGTGCGACGCTGCGAATCCACTAGGGGGAATTTCTATGAGTGCTGCGACCCGCCTCCGCGAATTCGCCGACGAGGCGGTGCTTGCGCGCGAGGAGCCCGGGCTCGGACTGGCCGCGGACGCCGAACGCGTCGCCCGCGCCTGCCGCGACATGGCCGTGCGCTTCGACCGCGGCGGCAAGCTCGTCGTGTTCGGCAACGGGGGAGCGGGCGCCGACGCCGACCACATCGCCGTGGAGTTCGTGCACCCCGTGATCGTGGGCAAGCGGGCGCTGCCCGCGCTGTCGTTGAACAACGACACCGCCACCATCACCGAGATCGGCCGCAGCGACGGCTTCGAGCACGTCTTCGCCCACCAGCTCGGCCGACTGGCCGACCCCGGCGACATCGCGCTGGGCGTCTCGCCCGACGGTGACTGCGCCAACGTCGCGCGGGCCCTGGAGACCGCCGCCGCGACGGGCCTGCTCACCGTCGCCCTGGTGGGCGGCGACGGCGGGGCCGTCGCCCGCGGGGGCGCCGCCGACCACCTCCTGCACGTGCACAGCGACGATCCGATGATCGTCAAGGAGGTGCACGTGACGACTTACCACATCCTTTGGGAGCTGGTGCACGTGTTCTTCGAGAACCCGGCGCTGCTGGAGCGGGAGGCCAGCGCGTGAGCACCGAGCCCGAGCGCGGCGCGCCCGGCGACGGGGCCGCGCCGCTGCCCTTCCCCGGCATGCCCGCCCCCGCCGGCGACTTCATCGAGGTGCCCGAGTGGCACGAGGGTGACGGTGTTTGCGTCACCTGTTCCGACCAGGCCGTTGCGGTGCGGGTGCGCGCGCTGCTGCCCGGCGGTATGGCGCTGGTCGACACCGGCTCCTCCGTCGAGGAGGTCAGCGTCGCCCTGGTGGAGGCCGGCGAGGGCGACACGCTGCTGGTGCACGCCAAGGAGGCCATCGCCCGCGTGGAGCAGGAGGTGCCCGATGACCGCCTCGGATAGCGGCCTGGGCCGTGCCGGAGCCGCCGCAGATCCGCTGGGCCTGTACCCGTTCCTCGGCAGCGGCGCGCCGGGCGGCCTGGACGCGGTGACGGCCGAGGTGCGCCGCTCCACCGCGGAGAAGGCCGAGGAGATCGTGGGCCTGAGGCGCCTGCTGCTGGCCGAGTGCGGCGACGCCCTCGCCGCCTGCGCCGCCGCCATGGCCGAGCGCTTCGCCGCCGGAGGCCGCCTGTTCACCTTCGGCAACGGCGGCTCCAGCACCGACGCCGCCGGTCTCGCCACCGCCTTTCTGCGCCCGGTGCGCGGCCCGTCGCTGCCGGCGCTGTGTCTGACCGGCGACTCCGCCGTGCTGACCGCGCTGTCCAACGACGTCTCCTTCGAGGTCGTATTCGCCCGCCAGCTCGCCGCGCTCGGGCGCCCCGGCGACATCGCGCTGGGGCTGTCCACCAGCGGCGGCTCGCCCAATGTGGCCTCCGCTGTGCGGGCCGCCGCAGAAGGCGGCATGCTCACCGTCGCCATGGCCGGCTACAGCGGCGGCCGCCTCGGCGAACTCGACGTCCTCGACCACCTCTTCGCGGTGCCCTCCGCCTCGGTCCACCGCATCCAGGAAGCCCAGACGACGCTCTATCACGTGCTGTGGGAGCTGGTGACCCGGGCGCTGGAGGAGACCTCCGGCCCGGGCGCCGGCACCGCGGCCGGCACCGAACGGCCCAGGAGGTAGGCCATGACGACCGGAACCGAGACCGAGGAAGACGTCGTTCACATCCTCTGGATCAACGCGGGGCTCAGTTGCGACGGCGACTCGGTGGCGCTGACCGCCGCCACCCTGCCCAGCATCGAGGAGATCGTCCTGGGCGCGCTGCCCGGACTGCCCAAGGTGGCCGTGCACTGGCCGCTCATCGACTTCGAGTCGGGCCCCGAGCAGGGCGCCGACACTTTCATCGAGTGGTACTTCAAGGGGGAGCGCGGCGAGATCGACCCGTTCGTCCTGGTCATCGAGGGGTCCATCCCCAACGAGAAGATCAAGGACGAGGGCTACTGGTGCGGGTTCGGCAACAACCCCGAGACCGGCCAGCCCATCACCACCAGCGAGTGGCTGGACCGCCTCGCGCCCCAGGCCACCGCGATCGTGGCGGCGGGCACCTGCGCCACCTACGGCGGCATCCACGCCATGGCCGGCAACCCGACCGGGGCCATGGGCGTCGCCGACTACCTGGGCTGGGACTGGAAGTCCAAGGCCGGGCTGCCCATCGTGAACATCCCCGGCTGCCCCACGCAGCCCGACAACTTCTCCGAGACCCTCCTCTACCTGCTCTACCAGCTGCAGGGCAACGCGCCGATGATCCCGCTGGACGACGCGCTGCGCCCCACCTGGCTGTTCGGCCACACCGTCCACGAGGGCTGCGACCGCGGCGGCTTCTACGAGCAGGGCGAGTTCACCACCGAGTACGGCAGCGCCAAGTGCCTCGTCAAGATCGGCTGCTGGGGCCCGGTCGTCAAGTGCAACGTCACCAAGCGCGGCTGGATGGACGGCATCGGCGGCTGCCCCAACGTCGGCGGCATCTGCATCGCCTGCACGATGCCCGGCTTCCCGGACAAGTTCATGCCGTTCATGGACGAACCCCCGGGCGGCAAGGTCTCCTCCGCGGCGACCTCCGCGTACGGCGGCGTCATCCGCAAACTGCGCAACGTGACGATGAGGACCATCGACAAGGAACCCAAGTGGCGCCACACCGGAGAACGGCTGACGACCGGCTACCGGCCGCCGTGGTGATCCGCGCGACGCAGCGCGCAGCACCCTGACCGCACCAGCAACCGCCGCAGAAGGGCCCATTCGCACATGACCGCGACCGGACCGACGAGCCGCGAACAGCAGGCCGCCACCGACTCCAACCTCGTCGACATGAACTGGGACCCCATCACCCGCATCGTGGGCAGCCTGGGGATCTACACCAAGATCGACTTCAAGCAGAAGCAGGTGGCCGAGTGCTGGAGCACCTCGTCCATCTTCCGCGGATACAGCATCTTCATGCAGGGCAAGGACCCGCGGGACGCGCACTTCATCACCAGCCGCATCTGCGGGATCTGCGGCGACAACCACGCCGCGTGCTCGGTCTACGCGCAGAACATGGCCTACGGCGTCAAGACGCCGCCGCTGGGCGAGTGGATCATGAACCTCGGCGAGTCCGCGGAGTTCATGTTCGACCACAACATCTACCAGGAGAACCTGGTCGGGGTGGACTACTGCGAGAAGATGGTCCGCGAGACCAACCCCGAGGTGCTGGAGCTGGCCGAGCGCACCGAGGCGCCGGGCGCCGCCGAGCACGGCTATCGCACCATCGCCGACATCATGCGGGCGCTCAACCCGCTCGAAGGCGAGTTCTACCGCGAGGCGCTGCAGCAGAGCCGGCTCACCCGCGAGATGTTCTGCCTGATGGAGGGCCGCCACGTGCACCCCTCCACGCTGTATCCGGGCGGCGTGGGCACCTACCCGACCGTGCAGCTCTTCACCGACTACCTGACGCGGTTGATGCGCTACGTGGAGTTCATGAAGCGGGTCGTGCCGCTCCACGACGACCTGTTCGACTTCTTCTACGAGGCGCTGCCCGGCTACGAAGAGGTGGGCCGCCGCCGCATCCTGCTGGGCTGCTGGGGCTCGATGAACGACCCCGACCACTGCGACTACCGCTACGAGAACATGTCCGAGTGGGGCCGCAGGATGTTCGTGACCCCGGGCATCATCGTCGACGGCGAGCTGGTCACCAACGACCTGGTCGACATCAACCTGGGTATCCGCATCCTGCTGGGCAGCTCCTACTACGAGGACTGGGAGCAGCGGGAGAAGTTCGTGACCCACGACCCGCTGGGCAACCCGGTCGACCGGCGCCACCCGTGGAACCAGCACACCATCCCCAAGCCGCAGAAGCGCGACTTCGAGGACAAGTACAGCTGGGTGATGTCGCCGCGCTGGTTCGACGGCCAGGACCACCTGGCGCTGGACACCGGCGGCGGACCCATCGCCCGGCTGTGGTCCACGGCGCTGTCGGGCCTGGTCGACATCGGCGGCTACGTGCGCGCCACCGGCTCCAGCGTCAAGATCAACCTGCCCAAGACCGCGACCATGGGCGAGCGCAACTTCGAGTGGCGCATCCCGCGCTACAGCAACGCGCTGGAGCGCAACCGCGCCCGCACCTACTTCCAGGCCTACGCCGCCGCCTCGGCGCTGCACTTCGTCGACAAGGCGCTGGCCGAGCTGCACGCCGGGCGCACCAAGACCTGGGAGCCCTTCGACGTGCCCGACAACGCCATCGGCGTGGGCTTCCACGAGGCGGTGCGCGGCGTGCTCTCGCACCACATGGTGATCCGCGACGGCAAGATCGCGAACTACCACCCGTACCCGCCCACACCGTGGAACGCCAGCGTGCGCGACTCCTACGGCACGCCCGGCCCCTACGAGGACGCGGTGCAGAACACGCCCATCTTCGAGGAGAACTCGCCGGACGACTTCAAGGGCATCGACATCATGCGCGCCGTGCGCAGCTTCGACCCGTGCCTGCCCTGCGGCGTGCACATGTACCTCGGCAACGGGCAGACCCGCCAGGTCATGCACACTCCCACGGCCTTCGGCGGCTCCTGAAGGCGCCGCCGGCGACCGCAACCCGTGATCCGACACCTGCGAAAGGGATGTGATGGCCTCGGAAAGCCGGCTGGACCGGACGAGTGAACGCGTCGAGCAGCTGCTGGACGAGCTCGCCGACGCCGACCCGGCGGTGGGCGAGCGCGCCGAGGAGGCCGTGGGGCTGATCGTGCGCCTCTACGGCAGCGCGCTGGAGCGCATCGTCGGGCTCGCCGCGGAGGGGGCCGACGGCTCCGCAGAGCCGGGCGGCACCGGCGCGAAAGCCCCGCTGATGCGGCGGATGGCCGACGACGAACTGCTGCGCGGCCTGCTGGTGCTGCACGACCTCCACCCCGAGGACACCGCCACCCGGGTCGAGGAGGCGCTGGAACGCGTCCGGCCCTACCTGGGATCCCACGCCGGCGACGTGGAGCTGCTGGAGGTCGGCGAGAACGAGGTGCGGCTGCGGCTGCGCGGCAACTGCGAGGGTTGCCCGTCCTCGGCGGTGACCGTCAAGGAGTCCATCGAGCGCGTCATCGCCGAGGCCGCGCCCGAGATCGGCGAGATCCGGGTCGACGGCATGGACGAAGGCCCGGCCGAACCCGACCGGGGCGAGGCGGGCTTCGTTCCGCTGGACTCGGTGCGCCACCGCCCGCCCGAGCACGCCATGACCTGCACCGTCCCCGCCGATCTGGCGGCCGATGGCCCCGCGGCCGAGGCGGCGGCCGGAGAGCGGGCGTGAGCCGGGCCGCAGGGCCGGGCGCCGGGGCGGGGCTGCGCCGCTTCGTTCGCGAACCCGAGCGCCCGGCGCCGGGCGAGCACTGCGAGATGTGCGCGCAGCCGGTGGAGGAGACCCACTCCCACGTCGCCGACCTCGCCAAGCGCAGCGTGATGTGCGCCTGCCGCGGCTGCGCCCTGCTGTTCACCGAGCGGGGCGCGGCCGGCGGCCGCTACCTGACTGTGCCCACGCGCTACCTGCACGACCCCGACTTCACCGCGGCCGCCGGGGTGTTCGAGGAACTGCAGATCCCGGTGGGCATGGCGTTCTTTCTGTACAACTCCGAGCAGGAGCGCACCGTCGCCCTCTACCCCAGCCCCGCCGGCGCCACCGAGTCGCTGCTCCCGGTGGAGACCGCGGAGGCGGTGACGGGCTCCGGCGCCGCCATCGCGTTCACCGGCACCGAGGCCGCCGCCGACGTCGAGGCGGTGCTGGTGCGCCGCCGCGACGCAGCCGAGCAGGACGCCGGCGCCTACGAGGGGTTCCTGGTGCCCGTCGACACCTGCTACCGCCTGGTCGGCCTGGTCCGGTCCACCTGGAAGGGCTTCGACGGCGGGCAGGCGGCCCGGCGCGCTCTCGACGGCTTCTTCGCCGAATTGCGCGAGCGCAGCCGCCGCGTCGGCCCCGCCGATCCCGGTGCCGCGGCCGCCGCCTGCCGCGACGGCGCCACGGGCGAGGGGGCGAGCCGGTGAGCACACTCGAATTCACCTGCACGGGCGCCGACACGCGCCGCTTCGCCGCCGCACCCACCATCGACCTGCACACCCGCATCACCGACTCCTCGGGGAGCGGCGTCCACACCATCGTGCTGCAGTGCCTGGTGCGCATCCAGCCCCGCAGGCGCCGCTACTCCGACGCCGAAGCCGAGGGGCTGCGCGACGTGTTCGGCGAAACCGGCGAGTGGGCCCGCACCATGCAGGCCCTGACCCTCGCCAACACGTCGGTGATCGTGCCCGCCTTCACCGGCGCCACCGACGTCGACGTCCCGCTGCCGTGCAGCTACGACTTCGAGGTGGCCGCCGCCAAGTACCTGCACGCCCTGGGCGACGGCGACGTCCCGCTGCTCGTGCAGTTCAGCGGCACCGTCTTCCGCAAGGCACCGCAGGGCTTCACCGTCGAGCAGGTGCCCTGGGACCTGGAGGCCGAGCACCCGCTGCCGGTCGCCGTCTGGCGGCGCACCATGGACCACTACTTCCCCGCCGGCGGGTGGATCCGGGCGCACCGCGACACCGTCGACGCCCTGCAGTCGTTCAAGTCCCGCAACGCGCTGCCGACATGGGACGACGCGCTCATGCGGCTGCTGGACAAGGCCGGGGAGGCCCGCGATGACCTTTGACGCCGCCCGCCAGGTGGCCGACGCCGTGCTGCTGGAGGGCTACCTGCTGTACCCCTACCGCGCCTCCGCCGCCAAGAACCAGGTGCGCTGGCAGTTCGGGGTGCTGGCGCCCGAGGGGTCGGGCACCGCCGAACCCGCGGCCTCGACGACCGAGTGCCTGGTGGAGTCGGTCCGCGAAGGAGCGGCGCTCGACCTGCGGCTGCGGTTCCTGCGGGTGCGCACCCGATTGGGCCCCACCGGATCCGGCGCCGCAGACGCCGACGCCCCGGGGCACGGCGGCGCCGAGCCCGGATCCTCAGACGACGGCCCGGCCGACTGGGACGAGGGCGAGCTGCGCGAGATCGACGCCTCGGTCGCGCTCGGCGACACCCCCGGCCGGGTCGAGGTTCCCTTCGCCCTGGCCGCCGCGGAGCACACCGACGACGACGGCACGCGCTTTCGCGAGGAACGCCTCGACGGCGCGATCGTCGTCGAGACCGAACCGATCGACGGCCCCTACGGCCTGGTCAGAGTCCGCGTGCGGGTGGAGAACCGCACCGACTGGCCCGACCCCGACACGCCGCGCCCGGCCATGCTGCGCTCGTCGCTGGTCTCGGCGCACACCCTGCTGCACGTCGGCGGCGGCGCCTCGTTCGTCTCGCTGCTGGAACCCCCCGAGTGGGCGAGCGCGGCCGTCGCGGACTGCGAGAACACCCACACCTGGCCGGTGCTGGTCGGCGAGCCGGGCCGCCGCGACCTGATGCTCTCCTCGCCCATCATCCTCTACGACCACCCGCGGATCGCCGCGGAGAGTCCGGCCGACATGTGCGACGGCACCGAGATCGACGAAATCCTCACGCTGCGCACCATGGCGCTGACCGACGAGGAGAAGCGCGAGGCGCGCGCCACCGACCCGCGCGCCGCGCGCATAATCGACCACGCCGACACGCTGCCGCCCGAGCTGCTGGACCGGCTGCACGGCGCCATGCGCTACGTGGAGGATGCCGTCGGCTCCTCGGCCGCGCGCGCCGCCGCCCCGGGGGCGAACGGCGCACCCGCCGGGCCCACCGAACCCACCGCACTCGACGCGAACGGCGGGCCGGCCGGTTCCCCCGGCCCGCCCCCTTCGACCGATGCCGCCCGAGCCGCACCCGCCGACGCACCTCCGTTCGACCCACCCGACGCCCCGTGGTGGGACCCCGGCACCGACGCCGCGGTCTCGCCCGAGGCCGACGCCGTCGCCGTAGCGGGCGGAACCGCGGCCAAAGGCAGCCGGGTGCTGCTGCGTCCCGGCCGCCGCCGCGCCGACGCCCAGGACATGTTCCTGGCCGGGCGCCGCGCCGCGGTCGAAGGCGTCTACTTCGACGTCGACGGCGGCGAGTACCTGGCCGTGACCCTGGAGGACGACCTCGGCGCGGACCTGCACCAGTGGCACGGCCGGTACCTCTACTTCGCACCCGAGGAGGTCGAGTTGCTCGACCCGCGCACCCAGGACGCGCCATGAGCGGCAGGACCCTCGTCGCCGGTGTCGGCAACATCTTCCTCGGCGACGACGCGTTCGGTGTCGAGGTCGCCCGCCGACTGGCCGAAGAGCCGCTGCCCGAGGGGGTGCGCGTCGAGGACTTCGGTATCCGCGGCGTCCACCTCGCCTACGAGCTGCTCAACGGCTACGACGCGCTCATCCTTCTCGACGCCGCCCCGCGCGGCGGCGAAGCGGGCACGGTCTACGTCATCGACGCCGACCTGGACGCCGCCGCGACGCCGGAAGGGCCCCGCGGCGGCGCCCCGGTCGCACCGGGCGCTCTGCTGGACGCCCACGACCTCTCGCCCGACGCGGTACTGGCGCTGCTGAAGTCGCTGGGCGGCGAGGTCGGGCGCATCCACGTCGTGGGCTGCGAACCCGAACGCGTCACGGAGCACATGGGACTGAGCGCAGCCGTCGCGGGCGCGGTCGACGAGGCCGTGCGGGCGGTTCGCTCGCTGCTTACCCGGGAGGTACGGACATGAAGTGGTGGATGGTCGCCCTGGTCGTCGTGAGCCTGGGCATCGGTGCGCTGGTGCTCATGATGCTGCCCGACATCAAGCGCTACCTGAAGATTCGGAGGATGTAGCCCATGTGCCTGGGCATCCCCGGCGAGGTCGTCGAGCTGAACACCGAGCAGCCCGACCTGGCCAAGGTGAACGTCAGCGGGGTCAAGCGGGCCATCAACATCGGCCTGCTGGAAGGCGAGAGCGTCGAGCCCGGCGACTGGATCCTCATCCACGTGGGATTCGCACTGTCCAAGATCGACGAGGACGAGGCCGAGGCGGCGCTGAACTTCCTCAAAGGCATCGGCCAGGACTACGAGGACGAGCTCGACGCGCTGCGCCACTCCCAGATCGAGTGACAGGCGCGACGACGACAAGGCAGAAGGAGGCGCCGACGATGCGGTTCGTCGACGAGTACCGCGACGCCGACCAGGCGCAGGCGCTGGCGGCGAGGATCGCCGACCTGTGCGAGCCCGGTCGCCACTACAAGTTCATGGAGGTGTGCGGCGGGCACACGCACACGATCTACAAGCACGGCCTGGAGGACTACCTGCCCGACAACGTCGAGCTGGTGCACGGTCCGGGCTGCCCGGTGTGCGTGATTCCGATGGGGCGGGTGGACGACGCCATCCACATCGCCCAGCAGCCCGACGTGCTGATGACCTCCTTCGGCGACATGATGCGGGTGCCCGGCAGCACGCGCTCCTTCATCGACTCCAACGCCGACAACACCGACATCAAGATGGTGTACTCGCCGCTGGACGCGCTGAAGACCGCGAAGAACAACCCCGACAAGCACGTCGTCTTCATGGCGATCGGGTTCGAGACCACCGCCCCCTCGACCGCGATGACCCTGCTGCGTGCGGCCGCCGACGGCGTGCAGAACTTCTCCGTCTTCTGCAGCCACGTCACGGTGATCCCCGCTATCAAGGCGATCCTGGACTCCCCGGACCTGCGCCTGGACGGGTTCATCGGGCCCGGCCACGTCTCCACCGTCATCGGCTGCCGGCCCTACGGGTTCATCCCCGAGCAGTACGGCAAGCCGATGGTGGTGGCCGGGTTCGAGCCGCTGGACATCCTCCGCTCGATCCACATGCTGCTGCGGCAGCTCGCCGACGGCCGCTGCGAGATCGAGAACCAGTACAGCCGCGTGGTGCCCTGGAACGGCAACAGCACGGCCCTGCGCGCCATCGGCGACACCATGGAGCTGCGGCCCTACTTCGAATGGCGCGGGCTGGGCTTCATCTCGCAGTCGGCGCTGCGGGTGCGCGAGGAGTACGCCCGCTTCGACGCCGAGCGGATCTTCGACATGCCGGGGGTGCGGGTCGCCGACCCCAAGGCGTGCCAGTGCGGCGAGGTGCTCAAGGGCGTGCTCAAACCCTGGGAGTGCAAGGTCTTCGGCACCGCGTGCACCCCCGAGACGCCGATCGGCACGTGCATGGTCTCCTCCGAGGGGGCGTGCGCGGCCTACTACAACTACGGCCGCTTCGAGCGCGACCGCGTGAAGGAGGCGACCCGCGCATGAGCACCCCCCAGCGCTCGGCCGAGTGGGCCGAGCGGGCCGTGGCCGAGAACGCCGCCGCCGAGCAGGCCGAGCAAGTCGAGCAACCCGAGCAGGCCGCGGGCTCCGCGCACACCGGCGCCCAGCCGCACGCCGGCGCCCGCACCGGCGACCGCGAGCAGCGGGTGCTCGACCGCATCGACCGCGCCCGCCGGCGCAAGCCCAAGATCACCGACGAGCGCGTCACCCTGGCCCACGGCGCCGGCGGCAAGGCCACCGCGACGCTGATCCAGGCCATGTTCCTCGACGCCTTCCGCAACCCCGCCCTGGAGCGGCTGGACGACGCCGCCACCGTCTCCGCGGGCGGCGGCCGCCTGGCGATGACCACGGACTCCTTCGTCGTCTCCCCGCTGTCCTTTCCCGGCGGCGACATCGGCGACCTCGCCGTCAACGGCACCGTCAACGACATCTCGGCCTCCGGAGCCCGCCCGCTGTACCTCAGCGCCGGGTTCATCCTGGAGGAGGGGCTGGAGATGAGCGAGCTGGCACGCATCACCGAGTCCATGGCCCGCGCCGCCGAGAACGCGGGTGTGCAGATCGTCACCGGCGACACCAAGGTGGTCCAGCGCGGCAAGGGCGACGGCTGCTACATCAACACCGCCGGGGTCGGCGTCGTCGAGCACGGCGCGGTGCTGGGCCCCGACCAGGCGCGGCCGGGCGACGCCGTCATCGTCTCCGGGCCCATCGGCGACCACGGCGTCACCGTGATGCTCGCCCGCGGCGAACTCGACATCGAGTCCGACGTCGTCTCCGACACCGCGCCGCTGAACGGCCTCGTGGAGGCGCTGATGGGCGCCTGCAGCGGGGTGCGGTGCCTGCGCGACGCCACCCGCGGGGGAGTGGCGACCGTCCTCAACGAGATCGCCGCCGCCTCCGACACGGCCGTCGTCGTCGACGAGAAGCTGGTGCCGGTGCGCACGGAGGTGCGGGGGGCCGCCGAGATCCTGGGTATCGACCCGATGTACATGGCCTGCGAGGGCCGCCTGGTCGCGGTCGTCGACGGCGCGGAGGCCGACGCGGCGCTGGAGGCGATGCGGGCCCACCCCATGGGGCGCGACGCGCAGCTCGTCGGCACGGTCAAGGACGACCCGCCGTCGCTGGTGCTGCTGAAGACCGAGTTCGGTGGCACCCGGATCGTCGACGTGATGATCGGCGATCCGCTGCCGCGGATCTGCTGAGGCCGCCCGGCCCCTGCAGCCCTTGATGCAGGATCCGAAGCACCGTCCGGGCAGTGAGCGACGCGCGGCCGGCCCGGCGGGAGGCCGGCGGAGGAGAAGCACATGCACGAGATGGCGATCACGCAGAGCGTGGTCGAAACCGTCTGCGAGCGGCTGGAGGGCGCTCCGGCGCGCGCGCTCACCCTGGAGATCGGCAGGCTCTCCGGTGTCGTCCCCGACGCCGTGCGGTTCTGCTTCGACATGGCCGCCGACGGCACCGCGCTGGCCGGTGCCCGGCTCGACATCACCGAGCCGGACGGCCGGGCCCGCTGCCGCGCTTGCACGAACGAATTCCGACTCGACGACCTGATCGCGCTGTGCGGCTGCGGCAGCGCCGACGTGGAGATCACGGGCGGCCAGGAGCTGCGCATCCGGTCAGTGGAGGTGCTGTAACGATATGTGTGCCACCTGCGGGTGCTCCGACCCCGCCGGCCCCCGCCTCACCGAGGTGCACCCGGGCGCGTCCGAGCACGGCCACGAGCACGCCCACGAGCACGAGCACGCCCATGGGCACGAGCACGCCCATGGGCACGGGCACGGGCACGGCGGCCTTCGGCATCGGCACGGCGACGAATCCGGCCATGGGCGTCCTGCCCGGTCCGCACCGTCGGCCGATTCCGGCGCCGACGAGCAGACCGTGGTCCTCGAAGAGCAGGTGCTCGCCAAGAACGACCGGCTCGCCGAACGCAACCGCGCCTGGCTCGACGAGCGCGGCATCCTCGCCGTCAACCTGATGAGTTCGCCCGGTTCGGGCAAGACGACCCTGCTGGAGCGCACCGTCCGCGAGCTCGGCCCCGATGTGCCCGTCTCGGTGATCGAGGGCGATCAGGAGACCCTCATCGACGCCGAGCGCCTGCGGGCGACCGGGTGCGCCGCGGTGCAGATCAACACCGGAGCCGGCTGCCACCTGGACGCGGCGATGCTGGAGTCCGGCCTGCACCGGCTCGACCCCGCGCCCGCCTCGGCGGTCTTCGTGGAGAACGTGGGCAACCTCGTCTGCCCGGCGCTGTTCGACCTCGGCGAATCCTGCCGGGTGGTGATCTGCTCGGTCACCGAGGGCGCCGACAAACCGCTGAAGTACCCGCACATGTTCCGCGCCGCCGACCTCATCCTGGTCAACAAGGCCGACCTGCTCCCGCACCTGGACTTCGACGCGGACTTTTTCACCGACTGCGTCCGCCGGGTCAATCCGGGTGCCGATCTGCTCTGGATCTCCGCCGCACGCGGCGAGGGCCTGGACACCTGGTACACCTGGCTCCACAAGCGCATGCCCGATCCCGCGGTGACGAGCTGACCGCGCCGCCCGCCCGCCCGGCCGGCCGTCGGCGCCGTCCCACGCGAGCCGAAACCGTCTGCTCGTCGGGCGCCGCCGGCACGGCGGTGCGTCCACGTTCAGTCGCGCCGCGGCTGGACGTGGACGCGCTCGCCCTGCGTCCCGAACAGGATGAGTAGCTCGACCACCCGCCCGTCGGCGGTTCCCAGCCAGTGCGGCAGCGTGGTGTCGAACTCGGCGGCCTCACCCGGACCGAGAACGAGGTCCCGCTCGCCGAGCACGAGTCGCAGCCGCCCGTTGAGGACGTAGAGCCACTCGTAGCCGCTGTGGGTCTTCAGGCTCGGTACCGCCGGTGCCTTGCGGCCGGGAATGATCATCTTGTACGCCTGCACACCGCCCGGTCGGCGCGAGAGCGGGATGAACGTCATGCCGTAGCGGCGGATCGGGTGCAGATGGATCCGCGGGTCGCCGGTGTGCGGGGCGCCGACGAGGTCGTCCAGGGGGACGTCGTAGGCGCGTGCCAGCGGCAGGAGCAGTTCCAGGTTCGCCCGCCGCCGGCCGCTCTCCAGGCGGGACAGGGTGCTCTCCGAGATGCCGGTCTTCGCCGCGACCTCGGCCAGGGTGCTGCCGCGCTGTCGGCGCAGGGCACGCAGCCGTGGCCCGACCACGTCCAGCACGCCCTCGATCTCCTCGCTCATAGCGTCCATTCTTGCCGCTCCGGCAAGATTTCGTGCAATGCGTGTGTCTCCAGGCGAGGATGGTCGGCGTATCCGACCACCGGCACACGGGGGAGACCACAATGGGCGCGGACATCGCCGACACCGCATCGGGCGCCGAGGCCGCCCGCTTCTGGGACGAGCAGTACCGCGTCCCCAGGCCGGCCCAGACCGACCGGGCGAATCCACTGCTGGCCGAAATCGCAGCGGGCCTCACCCCGGGCACCGCCCTGGACCTGGGCTGCGGGGCCGGCGGTGACGCGCTCTGGCTGGCCGGCCGCGGGTGGCGGGTCACCGCCGTCGACATCTCCGCCAACGCGGTCCGGCGCCTCACCGAGCACGCCCGTGCGCGCGGCCTGCGGACTTCGGTGACGGCGGAGCGCGTCGACCTGGCCGAGGACTTCCCCGCGGGCGGCTTCGACCTGGTGTCCGCCCAGTACCTGCACACACCGTTCGCGCTGCCGCGGTACCGGGTGCTGCGCACGGCCGCGCACGCGCTGCGGCCCGGCGGGCGGCTCGTGGTCGTCGATCACGGATCCACGGCGCCCTGGTCCTGGAACCAGGACCCGGAGACCCACTACCCCACTCCGCACGAGGTGGCGGCCGAGCTGGACCTCGACTGGGCCCGGTGGCCGATCGAGCGCGCCGACATGCCCCGGCGCCGCGCGAGGGGGCCGGGCGGCCGGTCCGCGACCGTCGTCGACAACGTGCTGGTCGTCCGCCGAACCGCCTGACTCGGCCCCACCACCGGCCTTGGCACCGAGAGGACACCCATGCCACCGACGCACCGATCCGCCGAGCGCCGCCCCGACGCCGGCCCGCCGAAGACCGGCCCGGCAGAGAAGGAGGTACTGGTCGGCTTCCTCGACTACCTGCGGGCCTCGGTGGCCGCCAAGGCCCAGGGAGTCCCGGAGCCGCAGATCCGCACGCCCGGAGTGGCGTCGGGCACGAACCTGCTCGGCCTCGTCAAACACCTCACCCATGTGGAACGCCACTGGCTGCTCGGCCAACCGGTCACCGACTGGAAGGCCACCTTCCACCCCGAACCGGAGGAAAGCGCCGACGACATCCTGCGCGCCTACCGCGAGACCACGCGGCGCGCGAACGAGGTGGTCGCCGCCTGCCCCGATCCCGGCGCGGACGGACCGCGACCGGGTGCCAGGCCCGGCCCGGCGCCGTCGCTGCGCTGGACCCTGACCCACATGATCGAGGAGACCGGGCGCCACGCCGGGCACGCCGACATCCTGCGCGAACTGATCGACGGCTCCACCGGCCGCTGACGGGCGCCGGCCGGTGGGGGCTCCGTGGCCGGGAGGGACCCCGCGTGTCCGTCGGCGAGCAGGGGGCTGAACGTGCGGGTGTGACGGGATTCGGCGGCGTGGCGCGGAATTCCCGCCGCTATCACCGCCGCAGGCACGAAACGGCGGCCGGGGGCCGTGTGGCTCCCCGGCCGCCGCCGGTTCGCGGCCGGTCACCGCGCTCGGACGGTGACCGGTGCGGCCGACCGCCGTCTCAGGCGGCCGGTGGGTCGGTTAGCTGCACACCTCGCCGTTGACGGTGAACTCCTCCGGTGCGGGGTTGCTGCCCTGCCAGTTGCCGTTGAACCCGGCGTTGACCGAGGAGCCCGGCGCGATGTCGGAGTTCCAGGAGTTGCCCGAGGCCGTGACGGCGCTCCCGTCCTGGGACCACTGTGCGCTCCAGCCGTGGGTGAGCTGCTGCCCCTCGGTGAACTCGAAGGCCAGCTCCCAGTCCCGGATCGGGGAGTCGCCGGTGTTGGTGATCGCCACCGACGCGGTGAACCCGCCGTTCCACTGGCTGGTGCTGTATTCGACCTCGCACGTCGCACCGCCGCCGTTGCCGTCGGCCTCGGTGGTGAACGAGGTGCTCGGGCCGGCGTCGGACTCGTTGCCCGCGCCGTCGCGGGCGACGACGTGGTAGGTGTACTCGGTCTCGGGCTCCAGGCCGGTCAGCTCGAACGAAGTGCCGCTCGCGGAACCGACCTTCCAGAAGCCGTCGCTCTGCTCCCGGTAGACGTCGTAGCCGTCCACTCCGCTGCCGCCCTCGTCGGTCGACGCCTCCCAGGTCAGGGTGGCGCCCGAGGCGGTGACCTCCGAGACCTCCGGCTTGCCGGGGGCCGTGGGGGCCGTCTCGTCCTCCGGCGGCGGTTCGTCGCCGGCCGTCTGGTCGGCGACGAACGACGCGACGATCGACAGCGGCGCGTTCCAGTTGATGGTCAGCTCGTTGGTGGCCCAGGACTCGATGTGGTCGATGTAGCAGAACTGGGGAGCGCAGCCCTCCAGCTTGTCCTGCGCGATCGGGTCCCAGGTGCTGCTCTGGGCGTTGGGGCCGCCCGCCAGCGTGCCCGCGGGCGGGTTGGGCAGATCCGGGTCGAGCTGGTTGGCGTACCACCGGCTGTGCTGGTTGCGGGCGTCGTTCTCGCCGTAGCCGGTGACGTAGGACTGGCCCAGGGCGTTTCGGCCCAGGATGTAGTCCATGCCCTCCAGCACGCCGTCGCGGTAGGCGGCGTCGCCGGTGAGGTCGAAGGCCGTGGCCATGACCACCATGTTGTTCAGCACCTGGCTGTTGGAGCCCCACACGAACACGTTGTCCTCGGGTGCGTAGGGCAGTCCGAAGGCGTGGTCGTTGAGCGTGTTCAGGTACTGGTCGGCGCCCGCGACGACGGTGTCGACGATGCGGTCGCGGTCGCCCAGCTCGTTGGGGATCGTCGCCAGGTTCATCCGGGCCAGCGGCGCCACGGAGCCCCAGCTCGCGCCGGCGGCGGTGAAGACGTCCTCGGTGTGCTGCTCCGAGCCGGTCACGGCGTCCTCGTAGGCTTGCTCACCGGTGGTGATGAACAGCTCGGCCGCGGCCCAGTAGAACTCGTCGGAGACGTTGTCGTCGCTGTAGGCGCCGCCTCCCGTGCCGTTGTCGGCGGGGGCGAGCATGTCCGGGTTGGCCTGCGCCGCGTCCCATGCCTTCTCGGCGGCCGCGAGGCACCGGTCGGCGAAGTCGGGGGCGTAGGACTCGAACACCCGGGCGCACTGCGCGCCGGTGGCGGCGAGGTTGAGCGTGGCCGCCGTGGAGGGCGGCTGCAGGTAGCGCGGCTGCGGGTCCTCGGCCGGCATCAGCGGCAGGCCCGTCCACTCCGCGTCGTGGATCTTGTGGTGCGCCATCCCGGCGAGCTCCTCGCCCTCGGGCACCTGCATGCTCATCAGGAAGTCCATCTCCCAGCGCGCCTCGTCCAGCACGTCGGGGACGTCGTTGCCCTGCTCGGGGATGGACAGCGAGCCGTCGTCGAGCTTGCCCGGGCTGGCGGTGTCGGCGTAGGTGGTGCGCTCCCACACGCTCATCACCTGGGAGGCGGAGATGCCGCCGTTGACCACGTACTTGCCGTGGTCGCCGGCGTCGTACCAGCCGCCGGAGACGTCCAGCTCGTAGCCGCACGGGTCGAAGTCCGGGTCGCACGGCACGCTCAGGTCGCCCTGGTTGGGCTCCACCCCGATGTGGCCGGCCGCGCGCCCGTAGCCCGGCATCAGCGAGTCGTCGATCTCGATGCCGCTGCGCTGCGGGTAGTACAGCGACAGCGCGTCGGTCCGCAGGTCGCGGTAGGCGCTACCGGAGATGTCGAAGGGGTGGCTGGTGTCCTCGCCGACAGTCAGCGTGTAGCCGCTGCCTTCGGTGGTGTAGTCGCTGAAGTCGATGGAGTGGACGTTGAGCCCCGAGCTCTGGTCGGTCCCCTCCGGCGTGGTCTGCCCCTCGGCGACGGCCTCGCCGCCGGCGTTGTTCAGCGTCCACGGCTGGGCCTCGGTGGCGTCCGTGACCAGCGTGGCGTTCTTCGGGCCGTCGGGCAGGTAGCCGACCTGGTTGACCTTGACCGGGGGACCGGTGTCGGGGTTGTATTCCGGCGGCTCGACACCGCCCTGCAGCGACACGTCGTCCAGGCAGAACGTCCACGCCTCGGCGGAGCCGCCGAGCTGGAAGGCCAGCTGGGCGTCCTCCATCGAGGTGTCCGCGGTGAAGACGTAGCTGAAGGTCTGCTCCTCGGCCGAGAGCGTCGGGCGCTCCGACAGGAACGTGGTGTAGGGCTCGGCGGGCTCCTGGACCAGGGCGCGGATGCCGACCTCGGCGGTGGCGGTGGCGGTGAAGGTGAGCTCGTAGGACTCGCCCGAGGTGAGGGCGACGTCGTCCTGGCCCACGATGGCGTCCCAGGCGTTGGTCGTCTCGCCGGGGACCTCGGCGCACAGCCGACCGTCGGTGACCTCTGCCGGGGTGTTCTCGGTGTTCCACCAGCCGGTCTTGCCGTCGTCGAACCCGCCGTTGGTCACCTGCTCGGCGGCCTGGGCGGCGGGCACGCCGGCCAGCATGGACACTGCGAGCGCGGAGGCGGCCGTGACCGCCCCCGCAGCGAACCTGCTGCGGGATGGGGATGGGCTCATGAGAGTCCTCGCGGTAGGGGGATGCGAACGGGTGGGGGATGTTTTGGGGACTCGCCGGTTTCGAGTTGTCGTGCCTCTGTAGGGTCGCGTGTGGGAGCGCTCCCACACGTAGCGGAATCGTGACAGTGCGACAGTGCGTGTGTCAATGGCCACACTCGCTACGGCGGGTGGGGTGTCGCAGTCGAAGCGGTTCGCCCGCGCGGCGGCGCTTGCGCGGTGAACTCGTGTTCCGGGCGGGGGAGGAGGATTCAGTAACGAACCGGTCTCAACCAGCGGGGCTGTCAGCGCGGTACAGCGGCGGCGAGCGAGGCGGCCGCGGGCGGCTCAGTCCAGCACGTAGCGGCCGGTGTGCTCGTCCCACGGCAGATCGGTGCCGTCGATGTGCACCCGCCACACGGCGCCGGAGAGGCGGCGGCGCAGTTCGGCGAGTGCTTCGGCGAAGTGGTGCACCTGAACGAAGCAGTGTTCCAGGCCGCAGGCGCCGTGGCTCAGCTTGCTGGACCCCGCGAGGACCTCTCCGGGCTCCAGGGGCGGCTTGTAGAAGTGCAGTCCTTCGCTGAGGTATGCGGGATCGTCCAACTCGGGCGGCACCTCGCCGTCGGCGTGCCAGTCGGGCAGCCGTTCGCGCAGGTCATCGGCAAGCGCGCGGTTGCAGCGCGTGGCGATCTCGTCGACCGTCGCCTGTTCCTCGCCGGTCAGTGCGCGCTCGCGCTCCGCGCTGTAGTAGATGCTCACGCCCATGCCCGCCATTGTGGTCGCTCCCTACGACAGTGGGCGCCGCGCTGCCATCCGCATTGCATACTTCGTCTGCCGATATATAGTGGCCGGCGTGACGAAGAGAACTCCGCGGATGAGCGAACCCACGTACTTCATCCTCGCCGCGCTGCTGGGCGGGCCGCTGCACGGCTACGGGATCATCAAACGCGCCGAGGAGCAGTCCGGCGGGCGGGTGCGCCCGGCGGTGGGCACCCTCTACGGCGCGCTGGACCGCCTGGCGTCCGAGGGGCTGATCGAGGTGGACCGCGAGGAGACGGTCGAGGGACGGCCGCGGCGCTACTTCCGCATCACCGGCGACGGGCGCGAGGCGGTCACCGCCGAGGCGCGGCGCATGCGGCAGGCGGCGGCCGTCGTCATCGGCGCGCCGAGCGTGCCGGGCGGGACGGCGACCGCATGAGCGCCGGACGAGACGGCGACCTGCGCGGCGCCGAAACCACCGACCGCACCCGCCTGGAGCGCCGCTACGAACTGCTGCTGCGCAGCTACCCGGCGCGCTACCGCGCCGCCCACGGCGCCGAGATCGTCGGCACCCTGCTGGAGGCCTCCGAATCCCGTCGGCGCTTGCCCGCGCCCCGCGAGGCGTTCGGCCTGGTGCGCGGCGGGTTGGCCGCCCGCGCCCGTGCGGCGGGCGATCGGCCGGGACCGTGGTGGCTCGACGGCCTGCACCTGGGGGTCTTCCTGCTCGCCCTGGCCAACCTGGTGTCCGCCGTGCGGGGCTTCAACGGCATCGGCGACGCCTGGTGGCTGGCCTGCTCGGCGGGGACGGCGATCGCGCTGCTGCGGGGGCGCCCGCTGGTCGCGGCGCCCTTCGCCGCCCTGCTCTGCTACCAGGTGTACCGGCCCTATGTTCGCTTGCCCGAAGTCGTCAACGACCTGATTCCCTACTCCGGACCGACATACGCCATCACGGTGCAGTGGCAGCCGTCGCTGCCGTTCTGGGTGCTGGCGTCCGGGGTGGCCGTCCTGCTGCTGGCGGCGGCCGCGAGCCCCGGCCGGTTGCGCCCCCGCTCGGGCTGGTGGCTGGCGCCGCTGGTGCCGGCGCTGGCCTACGGTGCAGCGTCGGACGCACTACTGGTGGACCCTGCTGCGGCCACTCAGGTGTGGGTGGGCATAACCGCGGCTGCCGTCGGCGCGCTCCTGCTGGCGGGAATCCGGGTCGCGGCGGCCACGCGCGATCCGCGCTGGGCGCTGGCCGCCGCCGTCTCCGTGCTGCCCGACCAGTTCGCCGCCTTCGAGCACCTTCCCGCTCCGGTGCTCTCCGGCTACCTGGCCGCCCTGTGCGGGCTCGTCGTGATGATGGCCGCCGCCGGCGCACCGGGGCGCGTGCCCGGCGCCGGCGATGCGGGCCGAGCCTGGTAGGCGGGTGACCCGTTCTGCAGGCCGCCGACCCGGTCCGCCGGGGCGGCGGCCTTCGATTCGTGTGCGGGCGGCGGGTGCGGCGGTCAGTCCGCCGGGCGCTCCGCGGGCCCGTGCGCGCGGATCAGGGCGGCCGTGGCGCCCTCGGCGAGGCGGTCGAGGTAGTCGTCGGACACCGGGCTGCGGGTTACGGCCACGCGCCAGTACAGGGGACCGAAAACCATGTCGAACGCCAGTTCGGCGTCGGTGTCGGCCGGCAGGTCGCCCCGCTCCACCGCGTTCTTGACCATCACCGCGCTGAGTCCCTGCTGGGTCTCCCGCAGCGCGTTCTCCAGAGTTTCGGCTATGTCGGGGTTTCGTGCAGCCTCGGCCAGAAGGTCGGGTACGATCTGCGAAGCCAGCGGGTGCCGCATCGCCTGGGCGCCCGCGTCGAGCAGTTCGCGTATGTCGCCGCTGAGTGTCCCGGTGTCGGGCACCGGCATCACCTTCACCGCGGCCGTCGAGACCACGTCGACGACCATTTGCAGCTTGGAACTCCAGCGGCGGTAGATTGCTGTTTTGCCGACGCCCGCCCGTCTGGCCACGGCCTCGATGGACAGGCGCCCGTACCCGTGCTTCGCCAGCTCGGTGAAGACGGCCGCCTGGATAGCCAGCGTGACATCCTGCTGCAGAACAGCGGCTCCCGCGGGGGCGCGGCGCGCCTGCCGGGGTTTCTCCGCATCGGACACACGGCCATCCTATCGTAGGGACGAAACGGTTGCGTTCTGTCCTAATCGGTTCTACGCTAGCGGAACGACGATACGGTTGCGTTCCGACGCAAGACCGCAGGTGAGCACCGGCCGGGAGTAACGGCGCGTCCCGTAGTTGCTGAAAGAACCCGAAGAGAGCAGAAGCGTGGCACTAGACGGAGTCACCAGAGATCGGCCGGAACCCGACGCCGCGGAGATGGCGTCCAGGTACGGCCTGTCGGTAAGCGGGGCCCGGCCCGGCCTGCCGGAGTACCTCCGCCGGCTGTGGGAGCACCGGTACTTCATCGGGGAGTTCGCCAAGGCACGCTCCTCGACGAAGTACACCCGCGCGCGGCTCGGCGCGTTCTGGTTCGTCCTGACCCCGCTGCTGAACGCAGCGGTCTACTACCTGATTTTCGGTCTGCTGCTGGGCACCAGCCGAGGTGTCGAGGACTTCATCTCCTTCCTGGTGATCGGCGTCTTCATCTTCACCTTCACCCGCAACACGGTGACCAGCGGCGTGAAGGCGGTCTACGGCGAGCGCGGCCTGATCCGGGCGCTGCACTTCCCGCGCGCCGTGCTGCCGATCACCCAGGTCACCATCCAGCTCCGGCAGATGGTGATCTCCATGGTGGTGCTGATGGTGATCGTCGCCGCGCGGGGCAACCTGCCCGACTGGGAATGGCTGCTGATGGTGCCCGTACTGGCGCTGCAGCTGATGTTCAACACCGGGCTCGCGCTATGGGCCGCCCGGCTCGGCAGCAAGGCGTCCGACGCCGCGCAGTGGCTGCCGTTCGTGCTGCGCGCCTGGATGTACGGTTCGGGTGTGCTCTACAGCGTCGAGCGTTTCACCCAGGGCGCGCCCGAGTGGGTGGGCGTCCTGCTCAACGTGCAGCCGGCCGCCGTCTACATCGACTTCATGCGCTACGCGCTGATGAGCACCGACAACTTCGGCGCCGAGAATCTGCCGCCCTACGCCTGGCTGATCGCCCTGGGCTGGGCGCTGCTCGCGCTGATCGCGGGGTTCGTCTACTTCTACCGGGCCGAGGAGGAGTACGGCCGTGACTGACGTGTCCGAGGAAACCCAGCAGCAGACCGCTGCGCACGAGGAGCAGCCGCCCACGGTCATCGTGGACGACCTGCACGTCGTCTACCGGCTGCGCGGCTCCGGCCAGGGCAAGGGCGGTGGCAAAGGCGGCCGCGCCGGCAAGGCCGAGCTGCGCGCGCAGGCGGCGGCGAGCCGGCAGGAGCGCCAGGACGGCGGCGGGCGCGCCTCGCGTGCGCTCAAGCGCCTCCGCGGCCAGCAGAGCAAGGGCGGCCGCCAGGTGCACGCCATCAAGGGCGTGAGCTTCACCGCCTACCGGGGCGAGGCGATCGGGGTCATCGGTTCCAACGGCTCCGGCAAGTCCACCATCCTGCGGGCCATCGCCGGGTTGATGCCGCCCGAGAGCGGCCGCGTCTTCACCCAGGGGCAACCCTCCCTCCTGGGAGTCAACGCCGCGCTGATGAACGACCTCAGCGGCGAGCGCAACGTCATCCTCGGCTGCCTGGCGATGGGCATGACGCCCGATGAGGCCTACGCCAAGCGCGAGGAGATCATCAAGTTCTCCGGGATCAACGAGAAGGGCGACTTCAGCTCCCTGCCGATGCGCGCCTACTCCTCCGGGATGGCAGCCCGGCTGCGCTTCGCCATCGCCTCGGCCAAGAACCACGACGTGCTGATGATCGACGAGGCGCTGGCCACCGGCGACCGCAAATTCCGCAAGCGCTCCGAGGCTCGGATCCGCGACCTGCGCGAGGAGGCGGGCACGGTCTTCCTCGTCAGCCACAGCAACAAGTCCATCAAGGACACCTGCGACCGGGTGCTGTGGCTGGAGAGCGGCAGCCTGGTCATGGACGGGCCCACCGACGAGGTGCTGGAGGCCTACGAGGAGTTCATGAGCCGCTGAGGGTGCGCGGCTCGGGGCGTGCTCCGAGCCGCGCGGTTCCGGCTCTTCGGTGCTCTTGGTCCGAACGCGGGGGGCGCTCTCGTCCGCGGCGCGGCCGGGCATACCTGTTGTGCCCGGCCTCGCGCAGCATGTTGCGGCGAGTGGCTCGCGCGACGCGCGAGGCGCACGGTCGGGAGTACTCCTTGTGATTCGTTGTTTACATAAACAATCTCAGGGCGTAGTCTCTTTCACACATTTGAAAGCGCTTTCAAGGCGGGCTCGACAGAGTCTTCCGCCCGCGGCCGACCCGGCCGCATGCGCCCGGAGCCGACTCCGCCGATCCCCTCCGGCGGGTGGCCCCGGCCGTTGCGCACCGGGCCGCCGCGTACGGATCAAGCGCCGGACCGCCGCCGGGCGGTCGCGGTCCGGCGGGATGGGGAAGCGCTCGCCAGCGCTGGGTCGCCGCGGCGGGTCACGCATCGCCTCTCGTGCCTCCAGGCGGTGCACGCACCCGCTGCGGCGGCCGCTGGGCGAGGGGGCCGGGCCGCGGTAGCGCCGCCTGTGCGATTCCACGGGCGCGCGCTCGGAATCACCCGCGCTCGCCGGGGTAGAGGCGGCGGTATGCGAGTAATCGGAGTATCCGAACCCGGCGGTCCCGAGGCACTGCGCGAGTTCGACATCGACGAGCGCCACGCGGGCCCCGGCGAGGTGCGCATCCGCGTGCGCGCGGCCGCGGTCAACCCCACCGACACCGCCGCCCGCAGCGGTGCCTACGCCTCCCGGCAAGCCGACGTGTCCCCGCCCCACGTGCCGGGCATGGACGCCGCCGGCGACATCGACGAGGTCGGTCCCGGCACCACGACCGACCTCGCAGTCGGTGACGCGGTGATGGCCGTCGTCGTGCCGAGCGGATCGCACGGCGCCTACAGCGAACAGCTCGTCGTGTCAGTGGAGTCGGTGGTGCCCGTCCCCGTCGGCGCCGACTATGCCGAGGCGGCGACGCTGCCCATGAACGGGCTGACCGCCCGGATGGCGCTGGACGCCATGGCACTGGAACCCGGGCAGACCCTGGCCGTGACCGGAGCGGCCGGCGCCTTCGGCGGCTACATGATCCAGCTGGCCAAGGCCGAGGGCCTGCGGGTGATCGCCGACGCAGCGGCCGACGACGAGCAGCTGGTGCGCGACCTCGGCGCCGACGTCGTGGTCCCGCGCGGCGACGACGTCGCCGACCGCATCCGAGAGGCCGAGCCCGGCGGCGTGGACGCGCTGGCCGACGGCGCGGTGCAGAACGAGCTGGTCAGCCCCGCCGTGCGGGACGGCGGCCAGATGGCCACCGTCCGCGGGTTCAAGGGCGACGACGCGGCGAAGGAGCGCGGCGTCGTCTTCCACCCGGTCCTCGTCATGCACTACAACCGCGAACAGGCCAAACTCGACGCCCTCCGCAAACAGGCCGAGGCGGGCGTGCTGACCCTGCGCGTGGCGCGCACCTTCCCCGCCGACCATGCGGCCGAGGCGCACCGCCTCTTCGAGTCCGGGGGAGTGCGCGGGCGGCTGATCCTGGAGTTCTAGCGCCGCGGGGCGCGGGAGCCCGGTCTCGCCGGTGGCCCTGGGAAAACGGAGCGCCGGGGCGGGCCGGCGCGGCTCGGGTCTGCTGGGCGGTCTTGTCGGTCTGCCGGGAAGCGGGTCGCCTGACGGGGAACGACGGGCGCCGAGGACGGCGCCGGGTCGGGCCCGCGCTCAACGGGTCGAGTGCTCGCCGGTGGCGGTTGCGGCGGGGCGGCGTTGGGCCGCCGCGGGCCGGTCGGCGCATCCAACGCGCGGTTTTCACCGGATTCCGGCCGCTGTCCGGTCGAGACCCTGCAATAGGTGGCACCGGCCCCATCGAGTCTGTCTGTGGGGTTAGATTCGGCGCCGAATCTAACCCCACAGACAGACTCGGCGCGGCTGTTCTCGACGATCTTGTACTTATGGTCACGGAAAGCGTTTTCCCGTGGCCATAAGAGCAAGATCGTCGCCGGGTGAACCGGACATACCGGCGCCGGTTCGCCGGCGTGGTGCCGCCGTGTTGCGGCCGGGCCCGTACCGGCAGGGGGCCGCGCGGCGGGGCGCGGTCGCGGCCACCGGGAGCTCCGCATCAGGCCCGCCCGGTCGTCGGGCGACGGCCCCCGGGGCTCGCCCACCCGCAGCCGGGGCCGGTGACCGCCGCCCCGACGACCGCAGGCGTCATCCCACGCCGCCCTCGCTGCCCCGTCGCGCCCGCGCCACCGGCGAGCACCCGACCCGTCGACCGCAGGCGCCACCCCGCGGTGCCCTCGCCGCCTCGCCGCCTCGCCGGCCGCCGCCACCGGCGAGCACCCGACCCGGCAACCGCGGGCCCCGCCATCCCACGCCGCCCTCGGCGCCGCTTTTCCCTAAGACCACCCGTCGCCCGGCAGACCAACAAGGCCCCACAGCAGACCCGAGCCGCCCGCCGCCGACTGAGCTTCCCACGTTTGTCCTTCCAAGTCTGGTCTGCTCGCTGGCAGACCGAGGAAGGAAGTTGGTATGGCAGCACCGAGGAAATACCCCATTGAGCTGCGCGAGCGCGCGGCGCGGTGACCGCGGGCCCGGCCATCCACCGCTGTCGCCGCTGCCTTCTGCTCAGGTCCCCCGGGACCCGGCAGACCAACAAGGCCCAACAAGGCCGCACAGCAGACGGGCGTTCTTAAACACGGCTTAGCTGAATAGCCGATTCGGCTGCCCCGGTTCGTGCGCCTGCGCGTCCGGGCGGGCCGAAACCGGATGAGCCGCGGGATTGTGTCCCGCCGCCACCGCCACCTGCGTCCTGCGGAGACCGCGTCCGACCGGGTATGGGATTCTGGGCGCATGCCACGCCCATCGCCCACCAGGGAGGCGCCGCGCCGCGGGCGGCCCGGGTACGACCAGGAGACCGTCCTGCGGCACGCCATCGACCTGTTCAACCGCCGCGGCTACGACGGCACGAGCGTGGGCGACCTGGCGCGTGAGCTGGGCCTGACCAAGTCGGCCATCTACCACCACTTCCCGAGCAAGTCCTACCTGCTGCAGGCGGCGCTGACCGAGGCCCTGGACGCGCTGGAGGAGGTCGTCGACACCGCCGCGACCGCGGGTGAGGACTCCGGGCCGAGCGCGTACGCGCGTCTGGAGTCGGTACTGCGCCAGGCCGTGGGGGTCCTCGTCGAGCACCTGCCCGCGGTGACGCTGCTGCTGCGGGTGCACGGCAACAGCGACGTCGAACTCGACGCTCTGCGCCGCCGCCGCGAGATCGACGCCAAACTCGCCGCCCTCGTCCGCGCCGCCGCCGACGAGGGCTCGCTGCGCGCCGACATACCACCGGAACTCACCAGCCGCCTGCTGTTCGGCATGGTCAACTCCCTGGTCGAGTGGTATCGCCCGGAAGGCCGCTACGACGCGGCGGGCGTCGCCGACGCGGTCATCCGGATCGCCTTCGAGGGTTTGGCGCTGCGCGGGGAATAGTCCGGAAGGGGCAGAAGGTCCCGAGAGTCCGCGGACATCCGGCCGGTGCGTGGTCACGGCGCACGGCCCGCGCTACGATGCTCGGAGCAAATACCTTATGCACGGGCATATGCGCATGATCTTGCACGTGCATCTGCGTGCATCTTGAGGGCTTCAGATGCCGGAGATGTGGCCGGGTCAAGCGCTTGAACAGCAATAAGACGTGCCATGCGGCGGTCGCTTTCACGTGCCGCAGGGAGACCGCACCGGAAGGAAACGCATGTCCGAATTCCAGCCCCCCATGCCCCCCATGCCCAAAGCCGCGCCGAGGTCGCCGCTCTTCCTGTGGGGCGGCGGCTTCGCCGTCGCCGCCCTCGCCGTCCTCGCGGTCGTCCTGCTGCGCAACGGCCGGCCGACACCCCACCGGGGCCGACACCGCCGGGAGTAGCCGGTCTGCCGGGATGGAGCGAGTGCCGCCGTCCGCCGCCGCGCGGGGGTGGCCGGACGCGGCGGCGGGCGGGTCCTCGCCGGCGTGGTGCGACCGGTGCGCGACGCCTACATGCGGGCGTCACCGCCGTCTGCACGCCTGGGTGGGGCGAACGGATCGCCGCTCTCGTAGCTCCTGCCGGGCCGGCGGCGGGGGAGCGGGATGATGGGTTCCGACCAGAACAACCGGAAGTAGGTACCGCGACCCCAGCAGCGGGGCCCCCACGCGTCGGCGAACGCGGCGACGAGCGCCAGGCCGCGCCCGGACTCGTCGTCGGGACCGGCCGAGCGCTGCATGGGGACCTGGCCCTCCAGCGGCCCGTCGTCCGCCACCTCCACGCGCATCGCTCCGGCGGCCAGGCACAGCCGGACGTGGTAGCTGCCGCCGTCGCCGCTGCGGGAGTGCGCTGAGCGCGTTGGTGGCCAGCTCGGAGAGCAGCAGCACGGCGGTCGCGCGGGTGTCGTCGGGGATGTGGGGGCGGTCGACCGGCTTGAGTAGCCCGTCCAGCCAGCCGCGGGCATCGGCTACGCTCTCGGGCTTGCCGGGGAAGGAGGCGCTGAACATGTCCATGGTCACCGCACCTCCCAGGGGAGGCGGGGCAGCCCGGACAGCTCGGGGAGCTGGAAGCGGAGCAGCGCCGACATGCGGAACACATAGGGGCGGATTCGGGCGGATCGCCGCCGGTGGCTAATCTTGGGCATCAAGTCCTCACCTGGTCTGTTCAGGTCGGGGCGAGGCCCTGTCTGGTGCTCCTACACCGGGCAGGGCCGTTTGCTTACAACGCAACTCCTGAGCTGCTTGCTTTTTCACTTTGCCGATCCTGAACGCCCGTAGGAAGGCTTATCAGTCTGAGGAGCACTACCGAAAACGTCTGTGGATTCTTGTGAAGTTTCGCCACAGCGCGCGCTATGACGTGGTGTGATGGGCCCATGGATGTAGACAAGAGAACACTGCAGCGATTCGGTCGCGAAATTGCGCGCACGCGAAAGATGGCCGATGTTACCCAAGATGCCTTAGCGCGAGAGCTTGGGGTGAGTCCGTCCCATATATCCAACATCGAGCGCGGGTACCGCTCTCCGGTTGCGTCGTTCGTTCCGAAACTCGATGCAGCTTTGCAAGTCGATGGGCGTCTGGTGCGCTTATGGGGCGAATTGACTGGAAGCGGGCGCCCTGCCTGGTTAGCCGAAGTTGCTACGTTGATACGTGAGGCATCGGCCGTCATGGACTACCAGAACGCGGTCCTACCTGGACTACTGCAAACGGAGTCTTATGCTCGCGAACTGATCACAGCAGGAACGCCGTGGGCGTCTTCCGACGATGTGGCGGTTGCCGTGGACGAGCGCATGAGACGAGCGCAGGAGTTTGTCAACGCCGAAGAACCCCTTCTTTGGGTGGTGCTGGATCAGACGATCATCCAACGCAAGTTCGTGCCAGAAGCTGTTCGGCGTGAGCAGCTCGATCAGATCGTAAGACTCGTCGAGTCCGAGCGCATATCCGTCCAGGTCGTTGCAACGCACTACCTCGGGCATCCGGGGCTCACCGGTCCCTTCAAGGTCATCACACCTGGCTCTGGTGCTGATGTGGTATACGCCGAGAGCATCCACGAGGGGCAGGTCATAACCGCTGCGCAAGACGTAGCGCGGTACCGTCTGCTGTTTGGCAGGCTTCAAGCAGTGGCTCTGGGACCGGCCGAATCCCTTCTAATGATCCGGAGAGAGTTAGACGATGACTGAGTGGCGTAAGTCGAGTTACAGCGGTGCAACCAACGAGTGCGTAGAGGTCGGCACCACCTGGCGCAAATCCAGCTACAGCAACGCCTCAGGCGGCGAATGCGTCGAGGTCGCTGACTCCCCCGACACGGTCCTCCTCCGCGACACCCAGCACCGCTCCCACGGCCACGTGGGATTCCCCACTTTCGAATGGGCCGCCTTCCTCCAGCAGGTCAAGGACGGTCACATCTAGCACCCGGCTAGCACCCGGAACCCATCCCCGCCTCCGACCCCGCCCGGCCTCATCCCGCCGGCCTCCTCTTTCCCCGAGGAGGCCGGTATCCGGGGTCACACCGGCGTGTACTTCTCATGCGGAACGGCTCGCTCCCAGACCGTCTCGAACGCCGAGCGGACCAGGGAGACGATCTCCGGTTCGGTGCGCACCTCGCGGTCGACCACCTCTCCCACGCCGGAGAAGTACGTGAACGACACGGTGGCCTCGGCGCCGACCAGGCGGTCGCCGGTTCCCGGCCCTGTCGCGGCTTCAGCCGCTTCGCTGCGTGCCTCACCGGTTATCCGGCGGTACGCAGCCCCGTTCGCCGGTTAGTCGCAGTGCCGAGGAGGTGTCGCGTTATGACCAGCGATGCGCAGCGGTTCGACGAGGAGGAGTTGGACGTCCAGCGCTCCCTCTCGGCGCTGCGGTTGATGGCCGATGTCAGTACGGTGCTCGGCAGCAGCCTGGACAGTGAAGACGTACTGCGCCGGCTGGCCCGGCTGCTGGTGCCCGCGCTGGCCGACTGGTGTTCCGCGTGCCGGATCGACGGCGGGGTGCGCCGGGTGGCCGTGGTGCACCGGGATCCCGAAGTGGAGGCGCCGCCCGGCGCGGAGGGGCCGCTGCCCGAACCCGATCCGGTCTCGAAGAGCCCGGTGGAGCGGGTGATGATCGGGGAGGGTCCGCTCGTCGTCACCGACGAGCCCGAGCCCGACAGCGCGCTCTCCCGTGAGCACCGGGAGTTGACCGACGCGCTCGGCCGCCGCACGGAGATCCTCGTGCCGCTGCAGGCGCGGCGGCGGGTGCTGGGCGTGCTGAGCCTCATGCGCACCGCGCCGGAGCGCACCGTGAACGACGACGACTTGGTGCTCGTGGAGGATCTGGCCCACCGTGCCGCGCTGGCCCTGGACAACGCGCTGCTGTACGCCGCCCAGCGTGACGCCGCGCAGAACTTCCAGCGTGCGCTGCTGCCCGAGTTGCCCGAGCCCGACTCCCTGCACATGGCCGCCCGCTACGCCCCTGCCCACGAGGGCGCCGAGGTGGGCGGCGACTGGTACGACGCCTTCGTGCTGCCCGACGGGGTCACGGCGCTGGCCATCGGCGATGTCAGCGGCCACGACCTGGCGGCCGCGGTGCAGATGTCGCGGATGCAGAGCATGCTGCGCACGCTGGCCTGGGACCACCAGGAGCCGCCGAGCGCGATTCTGCGCCGCCTCGACGGGCTGCTGGAGTTCGTATCGGCGCAGACGGCCACCGCCGTGTTCGGGCGCATCGAAGGCGAGCGCGGCGGTCCCCACTACTTCCACTGGAGCAACGCCGGCCACTTCCCGCCGCTGCTGGTCACCGAGGACGGCCAAACGCGCTTCCTGGAGTCGGGGCACGACGTGCTGCTGGGTGTCGGGCGCGGCTGGGAGCGCATCGACACCCGGGAGGAGCTGCCGCCCGGGGCGAAGCTGCTCCTGTACACCGACGGCCTGGTGGAGCGCCGCGGCGAGGAGATCGACCGCGGCATGGTGCGCCTGCGCCGGGAGGCCGCACACTACGCCGGCGAATCCGTGGACGCCCTCTGCGACGGCCTGCTGGAGAACCTCCCCGAATCCGCCGAGGACGACGTCGTCCTGCTCGCCGTGCGCATCCCGTGACCGGACGCCGGGCCAAGCGCAGTCCGGAAGACGGCATCCCGCGGTACGCCTGCTAGCGTGACCGGCTATGCGGATCGGGACGGCGGTGGCCGGGGGGATGACGGCTCTCGCGGTCGCCGGGTGGATCGGGTCGGCGCACGTGCTCACCCCGGCGGACGAATTCCACCGGATCGAAGGACTGGCCTCCATCCAGCTCCTCTCCTTCGAGCGAGGGCGGCACGGCGGACAGCCCTACGCTTCCTGGGCGCTTTCGGTGATCAACACCTCCGACTCGACGCTGCACCTGTCGCCGCGGACCACCTGCCGGGTGGGCCTGTTCCTCCCGCGGACGACCGGCCACGTTCCGGCGGTCGACGAGGCCGACGGGGCGGAGCTGAGCCTCCCCGCGGGTCTGGCTACGTCGTTGCGCGGGACCTGCGTCATGCCCGAGGGCGAGGACCGGTTCTTCTACTCCGTCCAGCTGTCCGACGACGCCGACTCCCCGCTCGGCTCGACGTTCGTCTTCCACGGAGAGATGCAGGTCTGACGTCGGACGTATCACCCGGTCTACGCGGTAGCGAACCCTCTCCGCCGGTTAGCGGAGGTGCCGAGAATCATCGCCGCGGCCTGCGGGACACGCAGTCCAACAGGGGGAGATGAACATGACCGGCACAGTGGCCGTTACCGGGGTGACCGGCGAGCTCGGTAGCCGGATCGCGGCGCGGCTCGCCGAAGCCGACGTTCCGCAGTTGCTCGTCGGCCGCGATCCCGGGCGAATACCTCTGCTGCCCGGTGCGGAGGCCCGGGGGCCGGCCGCCTATGACGAGCGGGACGCCATGCGCGCGGCACTCGAAGGCGCGTCGACGCTGGTGCTGGTCTCCGGCCGCCCGCTGGGCAGGCGGCTGGAGGAGCACGCGACCGCGGTGGAGGCCGGGATCGAGGCCGGGGTGCGGCGCGTGCTCTACGTCTCGCTGCTGGGCGCCTCGGTGACCGCGACCTACCGCAACGCTCGCGACCACTGGTTGACGGAGCTGTTCCTCGCCGATCGGGGGATCCGGTACACCGTCTTCCGCCCCGCGTTCTACGCCCCCACCCCGGCCGCGCTCGCCGACGACCGGCTCCGCGTGCGCGGCCCCGGCGGGACCGGACGGACCGCCTTCGTCGCCCACGACGACATCGCCGACGTGATCGCGGCCGTCGCCGCGGCCGACGCCGACACGCGGCACGACGGGGCGGTGCTCGACGTCACCGGCCCCGAGTCGCTCACCCTGGAGGAGGCCGTATCGCAGATCGCCGCCGCCACCGGACGCCCGTACGGCTATGAGCCCGAGACCCTGGAAGAGGCCTTCGCGCGGCGCCTGCGCGACGGCGTCCGCGGCGTGCAGATCGAAAGCTGGCTCTCCTGGTACCAGGCCATCGCGCGCGGCGACCTCGACACGGTGACCGACGTGGTCCCGCGGATCACCGGCAAACCCGCCACCCCGGTCCGCGACATCGGCTGGTGGCCGGAGCCGAACGTCGCCCGGTGACCTCCGCGACCGGCGGCGTCAGCCCTTGCGCGCCGCCATCGCCTCGATGCCGGAGAGCAGCAGGTCGAGGCCGAAGGAGAAGTAGGTCTCCGTGTCGACGCCTTCGCTGAGCGGTGCCGCGGCGCCGATCAGCCGCGGATAGCGCTCGGGCGACAGCGACTCCAGGAAGAGCCGCGCGCGCCGCCGCGCGTCGGCGGCCCCGTCGGGCTCCTCCCCGGTGACCACTCCGGGCTGCCCGCTCACGAGGTTGGCGAGGCTGCTGAGGGCGTGGCGGGCGAGCTGGGTCGCCTCCGCCGGATCGAATCCGGCCTGCCCGAGCACGTCCAGAGCGGTCTCCGTCAGCCGCAGGCCGCTCTCGGAGGCGACGGTGCGGTTCGCGAGGAGGGGCGCCGCGGCGGGGTGGGTCCGCATCGCGCCGAGGACGGCCCGCAGCAGCGCCCGCAACTGCTCGTACCAGGCCGCGGAGGCGTCCACCGAGAGGTCGATCTCCTCGACGACCCGCGCGGCTACGGCCCCGAGCAGTTCGTCCTTACTGCTGAAGTGCCAGTACAAGGCCATGGGTGTCACGCCCAGCTCCTTGGCCAGCCGCCGGATCGTCACCGCCTGGAGCCCCGCCGAGTCGGCGAGCGACAGGGCCTCCTGGGCCACGGCCGCCGGCGTGAGGTGCGTTTTCGGGGGCGCGCCCCGGCGTTCTTCCGCTGCCATGCAAGCACTATACGACGTACAGGGAAATCATGTACGGTGTACATGTACGCCGTACATGAGAATGCGGGTAGAACGCGCCATGAGCCTGAAGAGCTGGTATTACCGCGGCGGGCGCCCCAACAGGGTGGCGCGCGCGCTGGACCGGTGGACCTCCGCGCTGTACGGGCTCGGGATCGCCCCCGACTACCTGGTCGCCGTCGAGACGACCGGCCGGCGCACCGGGCGGACCATCACCCTGCCGCTCGTCATGGCCCTCGTCGGAGAAGAGCGCTACCTGGTCGCCATGCTGGGAGAGGGCGCGAACTGGGTGGCCAACGTGCGGGCGGCGGATGGAAGGGTGACGCTGCGCCACGGGCGGCGCGAGCACGTGCTGCTGGAGGAGGTGCCCCCGGAGTCGCGCGGAGCGGTGCTCAAGGCCTACCTGCGCCGGGCGCCCAACGCGAGGGGGCACATCCCCGTCGGCGAGGACGCACCTGCCGCGGAGTTCGAACGCGTCGCCCACCGGTTCCCCGTGTTCCGGGTCGCGACGCCGGGATGAGCCGCGGCGCGCCCGCCGCCCCCGCGCCCCCGGCGGTCCGCCGGGAAACGTCACACCCCGATGCGAACGTGTCATCCGTGCCCGGCTTGGAGCGGTGGTCGGGGCGCACAGTCGGCCTGCCGGCGGGGGACGGAACCGTCGGCAGGCACGCCCCGCTCCAGGCGCGGGCGAGGCGGCCGCACTCCCGCCAGCCGCGTTACCAACCTCCCGGGGCATCACATCTAGCCGTGTTCGCCGTCCTCGGCGCTGCTTTTCCGTAAGATCACCCGTCGTCTTGGCAGGCCAACAAGGCCGCACAGCAGACCCGAGCCGCCGATCCGCCAGGAGCGCCACCGGCGGGCACCCGATCCGTTGGGCGCGGGCGCCACCCCTCGCCGACCACCGCGACCGGCGGGCACGCGGCCCGGTGGGCGCGGGCCCGGCCATCCGCCGTGCTCGCTGCCGTCTTCCCGTCGAGTTCGCCCGACACCCGGCAGACCAACAAGGCCGCCCAGCAGACCGGCGTTCTTAAACAGGACTTAGCCGACGTCCTTGGCGTCGCGGCGGACCACCGTCTTGCGGCCCTTGATGGTGGTGTTCTGCAGCGCGGAGATCACGTCGTCGGCGGCTTGCGAGGGCACCTCCACCAGGGAGAAGCGCTCGGCGATCTCGATCGCGCCGATGTCGCGGCCGCGCAGTTCCGACTCCCCGGTGATCGCGCCGACGAGGTCCTGCGGGCGCACCCGGGCGCCGCGGCCCGCGCCGATGAACAGGCGCGACATCCCGCCGGCGGGCGCGCGGCCGCCGCGCTGCTCGCGGCGTTCGCCCCGCTCGCCGCGGTCCCCGCGATCTCCGCGCTGGTCTCGCCGACCGCCGTCGCGCCGCCCGCGGCCCTTGTCCTTCTGCTCGGGCTTGATGCTGACCTCGGGGATCTCCACGTCGTCGTCGACCGGGTTCTGCGACTCGTGGGCCAGCTTGACCGCCGCCAGCGCCACCTCCATCACGTCGAACTCGTCGGCCAGCGACTCCACCACCACCCGCATGTGCTCGCGGTCGTCCTCGGCCTCCTCGTCCAGCAGGGTCTCGCGCAGCGCGGCGCTGGTCAGCTCCAGCCGCCGGGCGCGGGCGTCGGCGATCGTGGGGATCTTCTCCACGTTGATCGTGTAGTCGGTGGCGCGCCGGATGCTCTTCAGCATGCGGTGTTCGCGCGGCTCGACCAGGGTGATGGCGACCCCCTCGCGCCCGGCCCGGCCGACCCGGCCCACGCGGTGCACGTAGGAGTCCGGGGCCGAAGGCACGTTGTAGTTGAGCACGTGGGTCAGGTGCTCGACGTCGAGCCCGCGCGCGGCCACGTCGGTGGCGATCACCAGGTCCGTGGTGCCGCTGCGCAGCCGGCCCATGGTGCGGTCGCGCTGCTCCTGGCTCATCCCGCCGTGCAGCGCCTCGGCGCGGTGGCCGCGGCCGTTGAGCACCTCGGTGAGCTGGTCGACCTCCTCGCGGGTGCGGCAGAACACGATCGCTGCCGTGGGCGACTCCACGTCCAGGATGCGCCCGATCGCGGCGGGCTTGTGCGCGCGCGGCACCACGTAGGCGCTTTGGCGCACCAGCGGCGCCTCGCCGACTGCGCGGGTCTCGCGGGCGATCTGGATGCGCACCGGATCGGTCAGGTTGCCTCCGGCCATCCGCTCGATGCGCGGCGGCATGGTCGCCGAGAACAGCACGGTCTGGCAGTCCTGCGGGATCTCCTCCAGGATCGCCTCGATGTCCTCGGCGAAGCCCATGTCGAACATTTCGTCGGCCTCGTCCAGCACCGTCATCCGCAGCCCGCTCAGGCTCAGCGTGCCGCGGCCCAGGTGGTCCAGCGCGCGGCCGGGCGTCGCCACGACCACGTCGACGCCGCGCTCCAGGCCGCGGATCTGGCGGCCGATGGGCTGGCCGCCGTAGACCGGCAGGACCCGCACGCCCAGGTCGCGGCCGTAGCGGTGCACGGCCTCGCAGACCTGCACGGCCAGCTCCCGGGTGGGCACCAGCACCAGCGACATCGGCTCCAGACCTTCGCGGTCCTGCTCCATGCGCTCCAGGATCGGCAGCGCGAACGCCGCCGTCTTGCCGGTGCCGGTGGCGGCCTGGCCCAGCAGGTCGCGGCCCTCGACCAGCGGCGGAATGGCCTCGCGCTGAATGGGAGTGGGCTCCTCGTAGCCCAGCCGGGACAGCGCGTCGAGAAGCTCCCCCCGCAGCGGCAGGTCGGTGAAACCGGGGGCGGTTTCGGTGGCGTCGGTGGCCATGCGGGACTCCTCATGCGAAATGTTTCGGTGTGCTTGCCGAGCGGTCTCGGCGCGGTCGGGGCGAAGCTTCGGCGTGGCCGCCGATGCGGGCGGCGCGGGGCGCCGCCTGGAATGCTCCCATTCCCCGAGGGGAGCGCCGACCACGGGCGAGCCCCGGCGGACACGCTGAGCGCCCGCGGGTACCGCTGCCCTCGCGCCGCGACGCTACGCCTCGGCGGTCGGCGACATGACTCCGTCGGACCGGGCGGCGCCGCGGCAGAAGCGCAGAAACTCCTCGGCGCGGCGGTTCAGGCGCACGGCGCGCGGCCACGCCAGCAGTACCGCTTCGGCGTCCACCGGCTCGGCGATCTCCTTGACGGCGACCCGGAACCCCTCGTACGTGCGGTCGTTGGCCGGTCGCTGTACCAAGATGCTATACCCCAGCCCGCGCCCCACCAGCGCTCGGGCGACCTCGTAGGTTCCCGGGCGGTAGCTCACCCTCGGCACCATCCCGAACCGGTGGCACAGTCCCAGCGAGTGGTGCGAACTGGGCGGGGCGTCCAGCAGCACCATCGGCTCCTCGGCGACGTCGTGCAGCGACACGGCGGGGCGATCGGCCAGCGGGTGGTCGGCCGCAAGCAGGATGTGCGGGCGCACGGAGAACAGTTCGGCGCGCGCCATCTCCGGGAGCACGTCCATGTCGTAGATCACTGCCAGATCCAGTTCGCCGCTGAGCAGCCGGCGTTGCAGCACATCCTGGGTGTCCTCGGTGAAGTCCACGGTCAGTCCGGGGTGCAGCGCGGAGAAGCCCTGCAGCAGCGGCGGCAGCACCGTGGGGGCCATGGTGACGAAGCAGCCCACGGACAGCACCCCGGTCAGCGGTCCCTCGCCCGCACTGGCCTCGCCCTCCAGGTCCTCGGCCTGGCGCAGCAGCTGACGGGCGCGGCGCAGCACCTGGTTGCCCGTCGGGGTCAGGGTGATGCCGTGCGATTTGCGGCGCACGCACAGCTGCACCTTCAGCGCGCGTTCCAGGTCGTTGAGCGCCAGCGACACCGCCGGCTGGGAGATGTGCAGACGCTCGGCCGCCGCGCTGATGGTGCCGGTCTCGGCGATGGCGACGAAGTAGGAGAGCTGGCGCAGGGAGAACCGCGGAGCCTTCATAAGTTCCGTCAATGTCGCTCCCAAGTTTCCTATGCTTTATCAATGGCGTGAGTGGGATCACTCTAGGGGGGAGCGGTGATCCGCCACACACCGGCCGCCGCAGCGGCGCGGCACGGGCGCCGGGCGGGCGCCGCGGCACCAACCGACGCACCCGATGCCGACCCGCCCGCCGGCGGGCCGCCGACACCGACCACCGATTCCACTCACCGGAGGGGCCCGACCAGGGCGTGTTCTCCACCCGCCGGCCCGCCACGAGAAAAAGGAGGCAGCCGCCATGGCAGCCAAACCCTTCGCGTCCTCGGCCGACCTCGGCGAGAAGCGGCAGAGCCTGGAGGTCCTCGCCGACGGCGTCTACGCGCTGACCGCCGAAGGCGACCCCAACATCGGCGCGATCGAGGGCGAGGACTTCCTGGTCTGCTTCGAGGCGCTGGCCACCCCCACCGCCGCCCGCGAGTGGCTGGCCCGGCTGCGCGAGCACACCGACAAGCCCATCCGCTACCTGGTGCTGTCCCACTACCACGCGGTGCGGGTGCTGGGCGCCGACGCCTTCGACGCCGAGGTGATCATCGCCCACGAGAAGACCCGCGACCTCATCGCCGAACGCGGCGAGGCCGACTGGGCCAGCGAGTTCGGCCGCATGCCCCGCCTGGCCAAGGACCCCGACTCGGTGCCCGGCCTGACCTGGCCTACCCAGACCTTCTCCGACCGCGCCACGATCGAACTCGGCGGCGACCGCGGGCAGCTGGTGCTGCAGTACCTGGGCCGCGGCCACACCGAGGGCGACATCGTGGCCTGGCTGCCCGAGCAGCGCATCCTCTTCGCCGGAGACCTCGTCGAGGCCGAGGCCGCCCTCTACACCGGCGACGCCTTCCACCGCGACTGGGCCGGCGCCACCCTCGACGGTGTCGCCGCTCTGGGCGCCGAGGCGCTCGTCGGCGGACGCGGCCCCGTCACGCACGGCCGCGCCGCCGTCGACGCCGCCATCGCCCAGACCCGCGACTTCCTGCAGACGATGATCGCCGAGGTCGGCGCCGTCCACGAGCGCGGCGGCACCCTCAAGGAGGCCTTCGGCGCCGCCCACGCCGCGCTCGTGGACGGCTACGGCCACTGGCCCATCTTCGAGCACTGCCTGCCCTTCGACGTCTCGCGGCTGTGGGACGAACTGTCGGGCGTCGAGCGGCCCGTCATCTGGACCGCCGAGCGCGACCGCGAGGTCTGGGACCGGCTGCAGGGCTGAGCGCACCGCGATCGAAGGGAGGCGACATGCCCGAAGCCGACATTCCGCCCCCCGCCGTGCCCGGCGACCCCGGCGGACGATCGGGCGGGACCGCGGAGCCGGTGCTGGTGCTGGGTGCGGGCCCGGTCGGCCAGACCGCGGCGCTGCTGCTGGCGCACCGGGGTCTGCCGGTGACCGTCGTCGACGCCCGGCCGGGGCGCGAGGCGATCGGGTCCAAAGCCATCTGCCAGCACCGCGACGTGCTCGACGTGTGGGCCGGCCTCGGCGCCGGCGCCGTCGCCGAGGAGGGGCTGACCTGGGACACCGCCCGCACCTTCTACCGCGACCGGGAGCTGTTCAGCGTCCGGTTGCGCGATCGCGGCGCCTCACCGCTGCCGCCGTTCGTCAACCTGTCGCAGTCGCGCACCGAGCAGATCCTCGACGAGCGCATGGCCGCCGCCGGGCTGGGCGTTCGGTGGAACCACGAGGTCACCGCCATCGACCAGGACGCCTCCGGTGTGCGGGTGCGCTGCGCCACCCCGGGCGGCCCGGTCGAGCTGCGCGGCTCCTACGCGCTGGCCTGCCTGGGCCCGCGCGGGCACGTGGCGCGCGAGGCCGTCGGAGCCGACTTCGCCGGTACCAGTTTCGCCGACCGGTTCCTCATCTGCGACATCCGCGCCGATCTGCCCGGCTGGGAGCGCGAGCGGCGCTTCTATTTCGACCCCGAGTGGAATCCGGGCCGCCAGATCCTCATCCACCCCTGCCCGGGGTCGGTCTACCGCATCGACTGGCAGGTGCCGCCCGACTTCGACCTGGAGCGCGAGGAGGCCGACGGCGGCCTGGACCGGCGCATCCGCCGGATCATCGGCGAGGTCCCCTACGAGATCGTGTGGCACTCGGTCTACCGCTTCCACACCCGCGTCGCCGACCGGATGGGCCGCGGGCGGGTGCTGCTGGCAGGCGACTGCGCCCATCTGGTGGCGCCCTTCGGCGCGCGCGGGCTCAACTCCGGCGTGCACGACGCCGAGAACGCCGCCTGGAAACTGGCGTTCGCCGCCAAGGGCTGGGCCGGGCCGGAGCTGGTCGAGACCTACTCCACCGAGCGGCTGGCCGCCGCCCGGGACAACGCCGAGATCACCGGCGCCACCATGCGCTTCCTCGTCCCCCACACCGAAAGCGAACGGGCCCACCGCACGGGAGTGCTGCAGCGGGCCCTCACCGACCCCGCCGCGGCGGCCCGCGTCGACTCCGGCCGACTGTTCGAGGCGTTCCACTACACGGCGTCGACGCTGACCACCCCCTGCGCCGAGCGTCCCTTCCCCGGCCGCCCGCCGCGCGGCGAGGCGCCTGTGCCCTGCCCCGGTGTCCTGGTACCCGACGTCTGCGTCACGGTGGCGGGCCGCCCCGACGCCACCCGCCTGCGCCCGCTGGCGCGCGAAGGCGTCACCCTCATCGCCACCAGCCCCGAGGGCGCCGCGACGGCCCGCGCCGCCGCGGTCCGGGCCACCGCGGCCCCCGTTACCGCGCTCGTGCTGGAGCGCTGCGACTCCACCGGTGCGCTGGCCGCCGCACTGGAGGCCCGCCCCGGCGAGGTCTGGCTGCTGCGCCCCGATGCGCACATCGCCGCCGTCCTCTCCGAGGCGGACCCGGAGGCGATCACCGCGGCCGTCGACACCTGCCTGGGCGGCTCGGCATCGGCCGCCGGGCCCATCCCGCGAACAGGACCGCAACCAGGAGAGGAGCCGGACGGTGGCGTACTACCGACAGGTGGGTGAGGTGCCGCCGACGCGGCACACCCAGCACCGCACGCCCGAGGGCGGCCTGTACTACGAGGAGCTGATGGGCGAGGAGGGATTCTCCTCCGACTCCTCGCTGCTGTACCACCGCAACATCCCTTCGGCGATCGTCGACGCCCGCCCCTGGCAGGTGCCCGACCAGGCCCGCACGCCCAACGCGCCGCTCGTACCGCGCCACCTGAAGCTGCACGGGCTGTTCGGCGAGGAGTGGAAGTCCGCCGACCCCGTGACCGGGCGCCGCCTGGTGCTGGGCAACGACGACGTGCGCATCGGCTACGTCGCCGCCGGGCAGCCCTCCGAGCTGTACCGCAACGCCATCGGCGACGAGTGCGTGTACGTGGAGTCGGGCCGGGCGACGGTCGAGACGGTGTTCGGCGCCCTGGAGGTGGGCGAGGGCGACTACGTCATCCTGCCGCGCGCCACCACCCACCGCTGGATACCCGAGGGCGGCGAGCCCCTGCGCGCCTACGCCATCGAGGCCAACAGCCACATCGCCCCGCCGAAGCGCTACCTCTCGCGCTACGGGCAGTTCCTGGAGCACGCGCCCTACTGCGAGCGCGACCTGCGCGGGCCCGGCGATCCGCTGCTGGCCGAGGGCACAGACGTCGACGTGCTGATCAAGCACCGCGGCAGCGGACCCGGCGGCGTCGCCGGCACCCGCTACACCTACCCCGCCCACCCCTTCGACGTGGTCGGCTGGGACGGCTGCCTCTACCCCTACGTGTTCAACGTGGCCGACTACCAGCCCATCACCGGCCGCGTGCACCAGCCGCCGCCCGTCCACCAGGTCTTCGAAGCGCACAACTTCGTGGTGTGCAACTTCGTGCCCCGCAAGGTCGACTACCACCCGCTGTCGATCCCGGTGCCCTACTACCACTCCAACGTCGACTCCGACGAGGTGATGTTCTACTGCGGCGGCGACTACGAGGCGCGCAAGGGCTCGGGCATCGGGCAGGGCTCGGTGTCGCTGCACCCGGGCGGCCACTCCCACGGGCCCCAGCCCGGCGCCTACGAGGCCAGCGTGGGCGCGGAGTCCTTCGACGAGCTGGCGGTCATGGTCGACACGTTCCGCCCGTTGGAGCTGGGCGAGGGCGGCCAGGCCGCCGAGGACCCCGGCTACGCCTGGACGTGGGCCGGCGGACGGAGGCCGCAGTGAGCACGGGCCCGCTCGCCGGAGGCCAACCGGCGCCCCAGGCCGGGGCGGGCGCGGCGCCGGCCGGCGCCCCGGTGCTCTACGCCGCGCTGCTGGACGACGCGGCCCTGTTCCCGCCGGGCGATGCGCCGATGGCCGAGGCGGTAGCGGCGCACCGCCGCTACCGGCTGGGCGCCCAGGCGCCGCTGACCGGGCCGTTCGTGGTCCCCGCCGATCGCCTGGCCGAGCTGGCCGAGCTGGCCGAGGAGGCCGGCGCGGACGCCGCGGCACCGCTGCGGGTGTGCGTGACGGTGCCCGAGGGGCCCGGCGGCGTGGGGCGCGCGCTGCAGCAGGCGGCGAGCATGCCCGCCCTCGAACCCGTCGCGGCCGAGGTCGCCGCGGGTGCCCCCGACGACGACCGCCAAGCCGCAGCGGACACGGCGCGCGCCGCCGCGGCGCTGGACGCGCACCTGCCCGCGGGAGCCGCCGGGTGCGTCGAACTGCCCCGCGGCGCGGACCCGCGGCGGGTGCTGGACGCCCTCGCCGGCTCGGGCCACCGGGCCAAACTGCGCACCGGCGGCGTGCGCGCCCCCGACTTCCCCGGCGAGTCCGAGCTGGCGGACGCGCTGTGCGCCGCGGTCGAGCGCGGCCGGGCCCTGAAATGCACCGCAGGGCTGCACAACGCCGTGCGGCACACCGCCGCCGGCACCGGCTTCGAGCACCACGGGTTCGTCAACGTGCTGCTGGCGGTGCACGCCGCCGTGCAGGGCGCGGGCGCGGCCGAGGTCGCGGGCGTGCTGGCGCTGCGCGACGGCGCGCGGGCGGCGGCGCATGCCGCCGCGCTCGGCGCCGCCGACGCCCGCGCCGTGCGCGCGCTGTTCACGTCGATCGGCACGTGCAGTGTCCTGGAGCCCCTGGGCGACCTGGTCGGGCTGGGGCTGCTGTCGCCCGCCGTACTGGAGTGAGGCGGCGCGCGCGGGGGCGGCCGGTCAGCGCACGGCGCTTCGCCCCTCGCGGTTGGCGGCCGCCATCCGAAACATACGTCCGGTGCTGACCGGAAACCCACCGACGAGAGGATTCCCGCCGTGCCCGCGCCCACGACCTGGCTCGACGTCGCCGCCGACGACCCCTTCGGCCCCGCCACCCTGCCCTACGGCGTGTTCAGTAGCTCCGACGGCCGCCCGCCGCGGGTCGGCGTCGCGATCGGTGCGTGGGTGCTGGACCTGGGCGCCGCGGCGCGCGAGCTGGACGCGCCCTTCGCCGACGCCGTCGACGCGCCCGCGCTCAACCCGCTGCTGGCGGCCGGCCCCGCGACCTGGCGCGAGGTGCGCGAGACGCTGACCGCATGGCTGGCCGACCCCGCCTACGAGGGAGCGCTGCGGCCGCACCTGGCCGATCGCGCCCGGGTGCGGCTGCACCTGCCCTTCGCGGTGGGCGACTACGTCGACTTCTACTCCTCCGAGCACCACGCGACCAACCTCGGCCGGATCCTGCGCCCGAACCAGGAGCCGCTGACGCCGAACTGGAAGCACCTGCCGATCGGCTACCACGGCCGCTCCGGCACGGTGGTGGTCTCGGGAACCGAGATCGTGCGGCCGATGGGCCAGCGCAAACCGCCCTCCGCCGCCGAACCGGACTTCGGTCCGTCGGCGCGGCTGGACATCGAGGCCGAGGTGGGCTTCGTGGTGGGCTCCCCGGCGCCCTTGGGCACCCCGGTGCCGGTGGCCGACTTCGCCGAGCACGTCTTCGGGGTGTTCCTGGTCAACGACTGGTCCGCCCGCGACCTGCAGGCCTGGGAGACCGTGCCGCTGGGGCCGTTCCTGGGAAAGTCGTTCGCCACGTCGGTGTCGCCGTGGGTCGTGCCGCTGTCGGCGCTGGAGGCGGCCCGGGTCGAACCGCCGGCGCGCGGCCCCGAACCGCTGCCCTACCTGCGCGACGCCGACGGGCAGCCGTGGGGACTGGACCTGCGCCTGGAGGTGCGGCTCAACGGCCACACCGTGGCGCGCCCGCCGTTCGCGGCGATGTACTGGACCCCGGCGCAGCAGTTGGCGCACCTGACCGTCAACGGCGCCTCGCTGCGCACCGGCGACATCTACGCCTCGGGCACGGTCAGCGGGCCGGGCGCCGGTGAGCAGGGTTCGCTGATCGAGCTGTCCTGGAACGGCGCCGAGCCGCTGGAGCTGCCCGACGGCAGCACGCGCACCTTCCTGCGGGACGGCGACACCGTGTCCATCACGGCGAGCGCACCCGGAGCGGGCGGGGCGACGATCGGGTTCGGCGAGGTCGCCGGGCGGGTGCTGCCTGCCGAAGGCTGAGCGGGGGCCGCACCGACCGCACACAGACGGCCGCGGGCCGGGGCGCCGCGTCGGCGCCCCGGCCCACGGGACGGCTCTGCGAACCGGGCCGGTCCGCAGAGCCGTCGGCGTCGGACCGGCGTCAGCCGAGGTCGTAGACGCGCACGTAGTCGATCTTCATCTGCTGGGGGAACTGCGTGCCGGCGTCGGGGGCGCCCGGCCAGGAGCCGCCGACCGCGACGTTCAGGATCATGAAGAAGGGGTGCCGGTAGACCCACTCGTTGCCGCGCGTGTCGGCGGGCGTGAAGGTCTGGTAGGCGTTGCCGTCGACGAACCAGGTGACGCTGTTCGGGCCCCACTCGACCGCGAAGGTGTGGAAGGTGTCGGCGAACGCCCAGCCCTGCGGGTGGTAGTAGGAGCCGGTGATGGGGTTGCCGCCGGAGTAGCCGGGGCCGTGCAGCGAGCCGTGCACGTCGGCGGGCTTGCTGCCGATGTTCTCCATGATGTCGATCTCGCCGCTGTTGGGCCAGCCCACCTGGCCGAGGTCGTTGCCCAGCATCCAGAAGGCCGGCCAGATGCCCTGGCCGATGGGGATCTGGATGCGCGCCTCGAACCGGCCGTACTGGTGCTCGAACTTGCCCGCCGTGTTCATCCGGCCCGACGTGTACTGGCAGTACCCGTAGTGGCACTGGTAGTTGCCCGGGTTGCCCTTGCGGGCGGTGATGACCATGTTGCCGTTGCCGTCGTGGGCGAGGTTGTCGCGGCGGTTGGTGTAGTACTGCAGTTCGCCGTTGCCGCCGCCGTCGCCGTTGACCTCGACGTTCCACTTCGAGGCGTCGGGCGCGGTGCCCGCGGGCCGGTTGAACTCGTCGCGCCAGACCAGCGCGGCGGCCTTGGTGGAGTTCTCTCCGGCGGCCGCGGTCCGGGCCGTGGCGGTTCCGGCGCCGTCCATCGTGTTGACGGCGACCAGGCCGGCCGCGGCGGTCGCCGCGGCGCAGGCGACGGCGGCCGCGGTCAGGATGCGGCCGCGGCGCCGGTTCGTGCGGGGTTTCTCGGTACTCATCTCTCAGACCGATCCAGGACGCCTGACCGGCCCGCGCGCGGCCGTTCGCGGCCGCAGCGGGGTGACACGGGCCGGTGCGCCCTTGTCGACAGGGGGCGGAAGCGGCCCGCGCCGCGATAGGGGAGTCGGTCCGCCAGTCGGGAAGGCGAACCGGCGCGGCGCGGGCCTGACGCGCACGTCACGGATATGTGCGCTATTGTCACCCTTTGTAGTTGGCAACGAACTTTACTAAAGGCGGGTAAAGCGTCGCAAGGGGTGATCGCCCGAAGTTTCCGGGACGGCCGTCGCCGTGCCACTCGCGCGTCGATTCCGTAACCAGATGCCCCAGGTCAACGCCGAAAAGGTATCAGTGAGGGTGTCTCAGCTCTCGTTTCGCGGTCGCTGTCCAGGGCGCAGGAGCACAAGCCGTTTCGATAACGGAGCACCGGATGGAACGCTCAGGCCGCGGGTTGCGCCGCGCGTCGGCGCGCAGCGGGCGCTCGTCCGGCGCTCCCGGCGCGGTTTCGCTGCGGGTGCCGGAGTCACTTTTCCGCAGGCCGGCGTGGCATCCGCCTGAGCCCCGCGGCCCCCGCTTCGCGCCAGCAGTGCCCGCAGCGCCCGCCGCGGCGCGCCGCAACCCGCCGGCCTCGGTGTGCATACCCGGCGGCGCCTGCGGCAGTGGGTATGCGGGAGCGCACGGTCGGCGGCCCGCTCGCCGAACCCGTCGGCGACGCGCCGCTGCGGCCGTGCGGTGCGACGACGCGAAGGGAGATCCTGCGCGATGACCAAGGTGCGAGAGATCATGACCCCCGGCCCGCGGACCGTGGGAAGCGACGAGCCGCTGCAGAAGGCCGCGGAGGTCATGGCCCAAGAGCGGGTCGGCGGCCTGCCGATCTGCGGGCCCGACGGCAAGATCAAGGGCATGATCACCGACCGCGACATCGTGGTTCGCGGACTCGCCTCCGGCAAGGCGCTCGCCGAGCCCGCGGGGCAGCTGAACCAGGGCGAGGCGGTGACCGTGGGAGCCGACGACGACATCGACGAGCTCCTGGCCACCATGACCCGGCACGGCGTCAAGCGGCTCCCGGTGGTCGACGGAGCCGACCTGGTCGGCGTCGTGACGATGGGCGACGTCGCCCAGGCGATGCCCAATCCGACCTCCGGCGAACTCGTCGAGGCCCTCGGCGTGGAGTAGGCGACGCATCGCATCCCGGCGGCGGGTCGACCGGCGCCCCGGCCGACCCGCCCCGCGTGCGCACGCGACCGCCCGCCGCGCACGGGTGTGCGGGCGCGGGCGGGCGCCTGGCCGACCCGCGCGGCGTGTGCACGGGCCTTCGGACCGGGCGCCCCCCGCGCCCGCCTGCTCGCTCGGGGCGTCAGTGCCCCGGCCGCCAGGTGCCCTGGGCGACCTCGGGCACGAACCCGCTCAGCTTCGCCGTCTGCGCGGCGTCGGTGAGGTCGATGCGGCGGCCCTCCTGCGCGGAGAGGTACGCCGCCATCAGCAGGCGTGTCACCTGCAACCCGTCGTCGAGCCCTTCGTCGGGTGACCGCCCCTCCAAGAACCGGGTCACCATGTGCCGGTCCTCCTCGGTGTAGCCGTAGGCGCCGGCCTCGTCCGGCAGGATCGGCATCAGCCCGCCCTCGGCGTTCTGCTTCTCCACCAGGTCCTCGCCCTGCTTGCCGGCGATCTCCCGGCTCAGGAACACCTTCGCCTCGGTGTCGAGGCTGTTGACCTGCATGGCGTACTCCGGCCCCAGCAGCTCGAAGCTCAGCCGCAATCCCGCGCCCACGTAGCTCCACGAGGTGGTGCCCTCGGCCACGACCTCGTCCCCGTCGCCGTTGCGGAAGACGATGGTGGCCCGCGCGTAGTCCTCCGACGGGCGCCCGCGGTAGTCGACCTCGGGGCCGTAGCGGCGCATCAGCTCGTCCGCGTAAGCCGGGCGCGACCACTTCAGGCACGCGATGGTGGCGTCGACGCTGACCGGCGTCAGCCACTCCGACGACGGCACCCCGGGCGGGGTCAGCAGGAAGCGCCCGGCCTCCACGCTGTGGCACATCATGTCGTTGAGGACGCCGCCGCCCTGCTTCTCGCCCTGCCAGAACCACGCCTTGTGCGGTCCGCTGTGCTCCTCCGCACAGCGCGCCAGGTAGGGCGAGCCCGCGGCCCCGGCCCCGCGCGACCACACCAGGTCGTGGGCGCGGGTAACCCCCGGCGCGAACACCTGGTTCTCCAGGTAGCCGTGCAGCAGCCCGGCGTCCTGCACCAGCCGCATGACCTCCTCGGCCTCGGCCACGGTGCGGCCCAGCGGCTTCTCCACGGCGATGCCGCGCAGCGAAGCCCGGCCCGAGGAGACCTCTTCGGCGACCGCGCGCACGGTCTCCAGCCGGACGTGGTTGGGGGTGGTGATCCAGACCGCGTCCACGGCGGGGTCGCGCACCATCTCGCGGATGTCGGCGTAGGGGGTGGGGTCGCCGACCCGCAGTTCGCGCGCGAGATCGCAGACGCCGCGCACCGACGACTCGGTGCGTCCGCAGACCGCGGTCACATCGGCGTCGCGCACGCCGCGGAAGGCGCGGGTGTGGAAGTCGGCGATGAATCCGCTGCCGACGATTCCGACTCCGAGCCGATCGCTCGCCTGTGCTGTCACGTTGCTCTCCAAATCCGTGGAAGGGTGCCGCGGGTCGCGGCCGCCGACCGCCCGCGGGCGGTCGGCGGTCACTGCCGCAGCCGCTTCTGCCTGCCGTAGGCGGTCAGGACGATGATCAGCACCACGCCGTAGATGATCTGGCGGGGCGCATCCCCCCACTCGCCGCCGCCGATCTGCATGATGCGCAGCAGCGAGTCGAGGACGGTCAGCAGAATCGCGCCGATGACGGTGCCCAGGTAGCCGCCGACCCCGCCGATCAGCGCGGTGCCGCCGATGACGGCCGCGGCCACGCTGTTGAGCATGTAGTCGGTGCCCAGGCTGGTGTAGACGTTCTCGGCGTAGCCGAGCAGTAGCAGCCCGCCCACGCCCGCGAACAGCGACGACAGCACATAGGCGGCGAACTTGACCGCCGCGGTGTTGACGCCGGACAGGTAGGCGGTGGTGGGGTTGGCGCCCACCGCGTAGAGCCGCCAGCCGAACGGGCTGCGCCGCAGCAGCCAGATCACCAGCGCCGACAGCCCGAGCCACAGCCACAGCACGCCCGGGATGCCCGCGACGGTGTCGCCGGAGACCAGGGTGCGCAGCAGGGGCGCCGCGGAGCCCTCGGGCCGTCCGCCGGTGTAGAGCCGGATGAAGCCGGCGACCACCGCGATCATGCCCAGCGTCATGACCAGCGGCGGCACCCGGAAGACCAGCACGCCCACCGCGTTGACGACGCCCACGACGCAGCACGCGCCCAGCGCCAGCAGCACCGCGACCACGAAGCCGTCGTTCGAACCGTCCATGAACCGGGAGGCGACGATCGCGGCCAGGGTCGCGGTGGCGCCCACCGACAGATCGATGCCCTCGCCGCCGGCGATGATGACCAGCGTCTGGCCGATCGCGATCACGCCGAGGAAGGAGGCCACCGTCATCAGCGTGACGAACTGGTCCCAGCTGGCGAAGGCCGGCGAGACCAGTGCCGCGACCGCCCACAGCAGCACGGCGACCGACGCCGAGATCGCCACCGGGTCGCGCACCAGGCGGCGCAGGCGCGGCGTCGGCGCGGGGGTGTTCGGCTGCGCGTCGGTGCGGGGGGTTCCGGGGGCGCCCGGGTCGCCCTCGTTCGTGGAGACCGTCATCGCTTCCCTCCCGCGAACGCCGGCCGCCGCGCGCCGTTGCGGGCCGTCAGCAGCCCGGCCAGCGCGATGGCGACGATGATGATGCAGCCGTAGACGAACTCCCGCGCGTCGGTGGGCACCCCGGCGAAGAACACCAGGCTCTGGATCAGCGACAGCACGATCGCGCCGACCAGGGCGCCGCCGACCCCGCCGGATCCGCCGCGCAGCCGTGTCCCGCCGATGACCAGCGCCGCGATCGAGCCCAGGGTCAGCTCCGTGCCCAGCGTCGGGTCGCCCGCGCCGGAGTCGGCCAGCAGCGCGATCCCGGCGAGCGCGGCCACCGCGCCGCCCGCCACGTAGGAGAAGACCCGTACCGCAGAGACGGGGACGGCCGAGGTGTAGGCGGCGTCGGCGTTGCCGCCCACCGCGTAGAGGTACTGGCCGAAGCGGTGCCGGCGCAGCAGCCGCCAGCCCAGCCACAGCAGGAGCAGCAGGACGGCGGGAACGGGGACGTAGAGCGCCAGCACCATCCCGAAGGTCTCGGTGAGCAGCGGCGACGCGGTCCCGCCGGGCTGCGGCAGCACCAGCAGCGCCAGGCCGCCGAAGACCGAGCTGGTGGCGAACGTCGCCACGATCGGCTGCAGCCGCAGCCCCGCCACCACCAGGCCGTTGACCAGCCCGCAGGCGGCGCCGGTGGCGACTCCCGCCGCCAGCGCCAGCGGCAGCCGGCTGTTGTCGCCGTCCATCAGTACCACCGAGACCGCCGACGCCAGCGTCACGATCGTGCCGATGGACAGGTCGATACCGCCCCCGAGCACGATGATGGTCTGCGCGGCGGCGATCGTGGCGACGGGCAGGAACGTGGCGAAACTGGCGCTGAGCGAGTAGGGCGAGAAGAAGTTCGGCTGCAGTACCACCGACGCCCCCACCGTGAGCACCAGCAGCGCGGTCACGGCCAGGGTGGGCATGCGCGCGGACAGCACCGATTGCGCTGCCCTGGCCGCCGGTCCCGGCGGCGCGGCGGCTCCCGGTCCCGGGTCGGGGGATCGGGTCGTTGTGGGCGTAGTCATCGCCTTCCTCGGTTTCGGATCGGCCGCCCGCGGCGGGGGGCCGCGGCGGTCGGCGGTGTGCCGGCCGCCGCCGGCGGGGTGGTGGCCCTCGGCTGTCCTCTCTGCTCGGACGCCGTCACGCCGCCCCGCCCTTCTCGTCGGAGCCCAAGGTCCGGCGCGCCTCGCCGGACGCCTCGGTGGAGGCGCCGGCAGCGGCGCCGCCGACGCCGGTCGCAGCGGTCGGCTCCGCCGCGGCCTCGGCAGCCTCGGCCGCGCGCGCCTCGGGCCCGGTGCCGGCCTCCGGCAGCGCGGAGCCCTCGGTGCCGCCGTCGCCGCCGTCGCCGTTGACGTGCATGGAGCTGGCGATGAGCGTGTCCTCGTTCAGCCGCTCGCCCGCGACCTCGTCGACGATGCGCCCCTCGAACAGCACCAGCACCCGGTCGCAGACCTCGACCAGTTCGCGGTCGTCGCTGGAGCCCAGCACCACCGCCGCGCCCGAGGCCGCCAGCTCCGAGACCACCGCGAACATCTCCGCCTTCGCGCCGACGTCGATCCCCTTGGCGGGGTCGTCCATCAGCACCACGCGGGGTTCGGTGGGGAACCACTTGCCCACGACGATCTTCTGCTGGTTGCCGCCCGACAGCGTCGAGACGGGATCGTCCAGCGAGCCGTAGCGGGTGCCGATGCGCTCGGCCACGGCCCGCGCCGCCGCGGTCTCGCGGCGCTTGGACAGTGCGACGCCCAGCGCCGCCCGGCGTCCCACCGACGGCAGCGAGAAGTTCTCCAGGATGGGGCGGCCCAGCGCGAGCCCCTGCACGCCCCGGTTGCCCGGCACGTAGGCGAACCCGGCCCGGACCGCCTGCTTCGGCGAGCGGGGGTGGACCGGGCGGCCGTCGAGCCGCACGCTGCCGCCGCCGCGCCTGCGCGCACCGAAGAGCGTCGCCAGCAACTCCGACTGGCCCTGGCCCTGCAGCCCACCCAGCCCCAGCACCTCGCCGGGGCGCAGATGGAACGACACGTCGTCCAGGAGGCCGCCGGCCAGGCCGCTGACCTCCAGCAGCGGGGCCGCTTCGGAGGTCTGGGGCGCCTCCGGCTCGGCGGCCCGGCCTTCGGCGCGGGCACCCGCGGTTCCGTCCCCGGCCCCGTCCCCGCCCCCGGCGCCGGACGCCGCACCGCCCGGGTGCGCGGCGGCCGGCGCCGAGCCGTCGGACATCAGCTCCACCAGCTCCCGCTCGGCCGTCTCGCCGACTGTGACGGTGGTGACGTCGCGCCCGTTGCGCATGATCGTCGCCCGGTCGCACACGGCCCGGATCTCGGCCAGCCGGTGGGTGATGAACAGGATGAGCACGTCCCGCTCGCGCAGCTCGGCCACCACGTCGAACAGCACCCGCACCTGGGCGCGGCGCAGCGAGGCGGTGGCCTCGTCGAGTACCAGCACCCGCGGGTCGCGAACCAGCGCCTTGCAGATCTCCACGACCTGGCGCTCGCCGGGGTCGAGATCGCCCACCCGCTCCTCGGCGGGCACCCGCCCGCCGAAGGCCGGGGCGAACCGCTCCAGCCACGGCAGCGCGCGGGCGCGGGCGGCGCGGCGGTCGCGCAGCCCGAACCGGGTCGGCTCCACGCCCAGCACCAGGTTGTCCAGGACGGTGAAGTCCTCGATCAGCGACAGCTCCTGGTAGACGGCGCTGACCCCGGCGGCGAGCGTGTCGCGCGGACCGCGGGGACGCAGCCGGCGGTCGGCGAGCAGGACCTCGCCGGCGTCGGGCCGCACCACCCCGGTCAGCACCTTCAGCAGCGTCGACTTGCCCGAACCGTTGGGGCCCAGGACGGCGTGCACGCTGCCCGCCTGGGCGCCGAAGTCGGCACCGGCGAGGGCGGTGACGCCGCCGTAGCGCTTGTGCACGCCGCTCATCCGCAGAAACGGCGGTGTGTCCACAGCTCTCTCCCTGCTGCTACTCGCCCGGGGCCGGGCGCGCCCGGCCCCGGCGGCGGGCTACTCGGACTTGAAGTAGCTGTCGGCCTTCTCCGGGCTGATGTTGTGGTCGAGGGCGTAGGCGTCGGGCTTGTCCTGCACCTCGGCGAACTTCTCCTCGAAGTTCTCGTCGGTGACGGTCTCGGGGATCGGCAGGTGGATCGTGTTGCCGTCCTCGACCGCCCCGTCGGCGAACTCCTTGCCCTGCAGCATCCGCACCACCACGTGCAGCGCGGAGACCGAGACGGAGGGCGGGTTGGGCACGCCGATGCTGGAGAAGCCCTCGTCCTGCTCCCGGAGCGTGTTCCACTCCTTCATGTAGCCCACGCGCGCCTCGCCGGTGATGGCGACCTCGGTGGCCAGGTCCTCGGCCTGCAGGGCCTGCATCGCGCCCAGCGCCATGCCGTCCTGCACGAAGACGCCGTCCACGTCGGGGTTGCTGGCCAGCAGGTCGCGGGTGACGGTCTGGCCCTTGCTCTGGCTCCACTCGGCGAAGTCGCTGGCCACGACCTCCACGCCGGCCTCGTCGAACACCGCCTGCGCACCGGACCAGCGGGCCTCGTTGGCCGGGTGGCCGTCGATGCCGTTGACGGCGATGATCCGGCCGCCGTCGCCGACCTCGCCGGCCAGCCACTCCGCGGAGATCGAGGCCCACTCGGACTGGTTGATGACCACGTCGGTGACGTGCTCGGACTCCACCGCCTGGTCGATCGCGACGATCTCGATGCCCTGGTCGGCGGCCTCGGCGAAGACCTGGTTCAGGGCGGTGGGGGAGTTGGGGTTGACGATGATCGCGTCCACGTCGGAGCGGATCAGGTTGCGGATCTGCTGGATCTGGCCGTTGACGTCGACGTCGGCGCTCTCGATCACCAGCTCGTCGACGACGCCCTCGGACTTGTAGTCGGCGAACGACTCCTCCAGGACCGAGATCATCTGCTCGCGCCACTCGCTGCCGATGAAGCCGTTGCTGACACCGATGGTGAAGGGGCCCTCGGACTCGCCGCCCCCTCCGCCGCCGTCGTCGGTGGCTTGGGGAGTGCTGCACGCGGTCGCGGCGAGCATGATGCCCGCTGCTGCGAACGCGCCGAGGGAGTGGGGGCCGAAGCGCCGACGCGGATTCCAACCCATGGTGGGCCTCCATGTACCTGAAAAGCGAAAGGGGGATCGGGCGGGTCGTGGGGGGTTGATATGGGGACTGGTATAGACGAATCGGTATAAATCGGTGCTGGGGTCGGGCGGTTCGGGTGTAGAGACGGGGACGGGCGTTTCGGTCGGGTAGGCGGCGGAAGGGTGCTACCGCGCCGCCGCGGTCGCGCCGGCCGCCTGGGCCGCGGCCAGGGCCCGGTCGATGTGCTCGGGTGCGAGCACGTGGTCGATGGCCAGACGTCCGGCGCCCAGCGCGCCGCCCGTCTCGCCGGTTCCGGTGGGTACGACGGTCAGCCGGTGTGTGGCCAGCGGCAGCGAACGCCGGTAGATCACCTCGCGCACGCCCGCCAGCAGCGGTTCGTGGGCCGCGGCCATGACGCCGCCCACGACGATGGCCTCGGGGTTGAAGAAATTGACGAGCCCGGCCAGCACATCGCCGATGCCGCGCCCGGCCTCGCGCACCAGGCGCACGGCCAGCGGGTCGCCGCTGTTGACGAGGTCGACCACGGCGCGGCCGTCGGCGGCGTCCGCACCGGCCTCGCTCAGCCGCGCCGCCAGCGCGGCACCGCCGGCCACCGCCTCCAGGCAGCCGGTGTTGCCGCAGCGGCATTGGGCACCGTCGGCCCCGGGCACCCGGATGTGCCCGATGTCGCCGGCGCTGCCCTGGGCACCGCGGTGCAGTCGGCCGCCGGCGATGATGCCGCAGCCGATGCCGGTGCCGACCTTGACGAAGAGCAGGTTGTCGGCGCCCACGCGCCCGTGGCGGGTCTCGCCGAGCGCGAGCGCGTTCACGTCGTTGTCGACCAGGACCTCGACGGGGTAGCGCGAGGTGAAGTACTCGGGGACGGGGTATTCGTGCCAACCGGGCATGATCGGCGGGTTCACCGGCCGCCCGGTGGCGAACTCGACGGGACCGGGGACCCCGATCCCGATGGCCTTCACCGCCGACAGCGGGCGGCCGGCCTCGGCGAGCAGTTCGTGCATGCGGTCGTCGATGTGGCGCAGCACGGGCTCGGGGCCCTCGGTTATGTGGAGTGGGGCCTCGCTGGCGGCCAGCAGCGTGCCGCCGATGTCCATCAGCGCGACCCGGCAGTGGGTGGCGCCGAGGTCGGCGCCGACGACGCAGTTGTGCTCGGTGTTCAGCCGCAGCACCCGCGGCGGCCGTCCGCCGGTGGACGCGCCGCTCTCCCGCTCCTCGACGATGCCGTAGGCGATGAGCGTGTCCACGCGCTGGGCGACGGTCGACCGCGCCATGCCGGTGAGCCGGGCCAGTTCGGCCCGGGTGTCGGCATCGCCGCGGCTGATGAGGCCGAGGACGTCGCCCGGAGAGTTCAACGAAGGTGCTCCTGCCGGTGGGTGGCGCGCGGCGGGGCGCGACACGGATGGAAGGTGCGGGTCGGCAGCGGCTGTGGCCTGCACGCGGCCGCTGTGACCCAGGTCATGAAGATATGCGTTCTTCTGACGAGCGTCAATGCTTATTTTGACGAAAATCGTTTGAAGTCGCCCGAAATCGAGCGAGTGGCAGGCATAAGTCGTGCCGTAAGCGGCTGGAGATCGGAAGAGCGGGGCACACCGCAGGCGGCGGGGCGGCGACCCGGTGCTCCCTGCCGGGGCGCGGGGAGCCGCGCTTCGCCGCGGTGCGGGCGCGGCCGTTTACCGGGTGGCTCTGGTCGGAAGGTGTCCCAGAGGGCCTCGCGGCGGCGTGCGACGCGCCTCCCGAGCCACTCGGCGCGCTGCGCAGGCGATCCGCGGTCCTCTCGGGTCGGAGCGGGGGTGCGAAACGACGTGTCACGACGCGTTCGACCGCGAAGCGTCCGCTGATACCGCGCATGTCGCCGCCGCTGGGGTAGCGGTGCACCGCGCCGCTCGCGGGGACAGCTCGTCGCGTCGAGCCGGGGCCGCTCCGCTGGCGGCGGCCGCGGCGCCGGGGCACCGCGCACGGGACACGTCGACCACGAGGAGGCGGCCATGAGCGAGACTCCCGGCGACCCCTATGTGCCCGGCGCCGCTGCGCCGACAGAGCGGACGAGGCTGCGGATGCTGCCGGGGCTGGGCGCGGTGGCCGCGGTCGCGGTGGCTCTGTGGGGCGGCGGGGCGTTCACCTCGCACGCGACCGCCCGCAGTTGGGAGGACGCCCGGGAGTTCGCCGGCGTCGACCGACTGGTCATCGACAACCGCGCCCCCGGTGACGTGCGCGTCTCGCTGAGCGAGGGCGGGGGAGGACTCACCCTGGACCGCGCCGTTCGGGAGAGCATGCTCAACCCCGCCGACATCGACGTGGCCGACGAGGGCGACGGCGGGACCGTCTGGGCGGACTCCCGCTGCGCTCGCAGCTGGCCGGGTCTGGGCACGTGCTCGGTCGACTACCGGGCCGCCGGTCCGAGCACCACGGCCGTCGACCTGTCCACGCGCTCCGGCGGCATCGTCGTCACCGGCCTGTCGACCGAGGCCGCGGCCGAGAGCTCGGGCGGCGACATCACGATCGAGGCGACCCCCCGCGTCGCGAGCATCTCGGCGCGGGCGGGAGCAGGCGACGTCACCGTGACCGTCCCCGAGGGCAGCGGCCCCTTCCGCGTCACCGGCCGCTCGGAGTCGGGAGAGCGCACGATCGCGGTGCGCACCACCACGAAGGCGTCGGCGCCCACCTTCGATGTGTCCACATCATCCGGTGACGTTGCCGTCCACTACCGCTGAGGCGAGGGGCGGCGAGACACCCCGCTGAAGCTCGTCATAACGCCGGAATCACCCACCGTGATACGACACGACAGACACGACAGGTGATCGCCGACCCCAACCGCGACGCTCAATTCCGATGAACGGCCGTCGGTACCCCGACGGTCCTCTGCTCGGCGGTTGCGCACCTGGCGGAGGGGCGGCTCGGGTCTACTGGGCGGTCTTGCCGGTCTGCCGGGGTGCGGGTGCTCGTGTCGGGAAAGCGGCGGCGACGGTGGCGGATGGCCGGGCCCGCGTTCGCCGGGTCGGGTGCCCGCCGGTGATGCACGCGACGGGGGCGGCGCGGGGTGGCGCCTGTGCCCACCGGGTCGGGTGCTCGCCGGTGTCGGCGGCCGGCGAGGCGGCTCCGGTCTGCTGTGCGGCCTTGATGGTCTGCCGGGTAGCGGGTGGTCTATCGGAAAGGCGGCGGCAACGATGGCAGCGGGGCCGGACCCGCGATCACCGGTCCGGATGTCCGCCGGTCGAGCACCCGACGGGGCGGCCCGGGGCCGCTGTGCGGCCTTGATGGTCTGCCGGGTAGCGGGTGGTCTCGCTGGGAAGCGGCGAGGGCGGCGGTGGGAGGGGCCTGCGGTTACCGGGTCGGGGCCCGCCGGTGCCGGCGCGCGGCGGGGCAGTTGGCGGGGGCCATGCGGCCGGATCATGACCACGAGTTGCACGTACGTGCGGTGGCATCGGCTTCGGTGTCGCCCCGAGGTGCCATCCCCGCACCGTCGTTCCGCGATACGAAAAAGCATGGGGTGTTTTGTCCACCAATGCCCGAGTTCCCGATGGGTCCGCCTCCGCGTCGCGGCGGAGGTGGCGCACGAGGCGCGCCGAATGGCGCGAAAAGCGCCCCCGGCGTCGACTTTTCGTGCGCCTCGTGGCCGCTGCGTCCGCCGAGGCCGCCCGCAAAACGGGCATAGACCCCCAAAATTCCACTCCATCGGGGGTGGGTCTCCCGGCGGCCGCGCCCGGGCGCCACGAGCGACGTGTCGTCGCCCCCGGGCCCCGATCCGGCGCATGCCGGTTCATCCGGCGATGATCGCGAACTTATGGCCGCGGAATACGCTTTCCTGCGACCATAAGTTCGCGATAGACGGGTCAAGCCGCGCCGAGTCTGTCTGCAGGGTTGGATTCGGCGTCGAATCCAACCCTGCAGACAGACTCGATGGGACCGGTGCCACCTATTGCAGGGTTTCGACTCGTCCGGGGGACGCCCGTTCCCGACCATGGTCGCCACCCAGCGTGGTGAATGGCCGCCGGTGGGGAGCACCAGCTGGCCGTACCTGGGGATTTCCCGCTGGCCACTGACAGCCCAGCCGACCCGAGCCGCCGATCCGCCGCGCGGACCACCGGCGAGCACCCGATCCGACAACCGCAGGCCCAGCCCACCGCCGTCCGCGCCGCCCCCGTCGGCTGCGCCACTGGCGGGCACCCGGCCCGATGGGCGCGCGCCCGGTCCTGCTGTGACCGAACTATATGTATTGGACTGAACTCTTTGGGTAATAATCCCTGTTGGCGGCCATCTATCCGATTTGCGGGCAGTTAAAGGCACCACTGCAACGAGCCGCTTGTGGCGGGAGCTCGCGGAGGGGGCGGGCGAGCGGCCGGGCCGCCGTTCAGCGTCAGAGGAGGGAGTCTGATCGCATGGAGTTCTGGCGCACTACCGCGGCGACGACCGCCGGACTGTCCCTGGGCATCGCGCTCGTCGCGACGGCACCCGGGGTGGCGTCGGCGGAGGATCCGGTACCGCCTCCGCCGCCCGACGTGGACTGCCCCGAGGTCGAAGAGGACAACTTCGAGGTCAGTGAGGGCGACCCGCACCGCTTCGACGCCGACAACGACGGCATCGGCTGCGAGGACGGCGAGGGCGACGGCGGCAACGGCGGCAACGGCGGTGAGTCGGACACCGGCGAGGGCGACGAGTCCTCCGCCACCGAGTCCGGCAGCGAATCCGCTACCGAGTCCGACGCCCAGTCCGGCGACGACGGCGCCATGGAGGACGGCACGACGGATGACGAAACGACGGACGACGGCGGCATGCCCACGGGCGGTGTCGACACCGGAGGCGGCGGAGCGGCTGAGGGCAGCGGCGCCTGGGCGCCCGCCGCGGCGGTCACCGCGCTGATCGCCGCAGCCGGAGCCGGGTTCGACTGGTGGCGCCGGCGCAGTGCGCCGGGGGCACGGTGAGCGAGGAGGTTCGTGTCCGCCAGGGCGGTCGCCGCACGGCGCCCGCCCTGGCGGGCCTGGGCGTGGCCGCGCTGCTGATGGGCGCGGCCACCTTCGACGCCGGCTCCGCTCCGCTCGGCCCCGTCCCCGAACCTCCCGCCGTGCCCGGCCCGCAGGCGCCCGCGATGGAACGGGCACGCCCGGTATCGTTGGGCATCCCCGCGCTGGAGCTGCACACCCGTCGGCTCACCGACCTCGGTCTCACCGGCGGCGGCCGACTTGAGGCTCCCGGCCCCTGGCAGGCCGTCGGCTGGTACACCGCGGGTCCCGCACCCGGCGAGGAGGGGGCGGCGGTGCTCGCCGGCCATGTCGACTCCCGCAGCGGTCCGGCGGTCTTCTTCGGCCTGGAGCTGCTGGAGCCCGGGCACCGCATCCGCATCGGCCGCGCCGACGGGACGACGGCCCGCTTCGCGGTCGAGCGGGTGGAGCAGTACGCCAAGGACGACTTTCCCGCGCGCCGCGTGTACGGACCGACCGGCGGCAGCGCCGAACTGCGGCTGATCACCTGCGGCGGCGCCTTCGATTCGCGGACCGGTCATTACCGCGCCAACACCGTCGTCTACGCCCGGCTCATCGGCTGAGGGCCGCCCCGGGCGGCCCCCGGGCGGCGTTCGGGCCGTGCACACCGCACCGGCCCGTGCTCCCGCCGACCGATGCCTTATCCCCTCGCCTCGTCCAGGACCTTGCGGGCGTCGCCCTCGAAGGTCCAGCGGCTCAGCAGCATGCACACGCCGCCGAGCAGTTTGGGCACGGTCAGGATGAGGAAGGCGGTGCGCAGCGACCCGGTGGCGTCGGAGGCGACGCCCACCTCAGTGGGCCCACCGCGGTGCCCAGGGTGAGCAGGAAGTTCAGCCGATTTTAGCGAGGAGCCCCGGCTCTTCAGCGCGGGGAGGAATCGCTTCTCATCACGGCTCTGAGTGCCGGTCGTGCGGGGTCGTTGCCCACGCCGACCGCAACGCTTCCCGCACCATCGCCCGCCGCGGCGAGGCTGCGTGGAATGCGGGGCGTGAGTCACGCGTCCCTGCCGCCCCGTAAGTAACAGGGGTGTCTGGACGGAGGAGCCCACCCGGCAGCCGGTCGGGCGGCTACCTCCAAGCCCGGCCCTTCAGGGCCCGGGTCAAGCTGACGCCGGCCGGTGTTCACGACTCCCCGTCGTCGGCCGGTCCGGGGTGCGCGGATCTGGCGGCCTCCCGAAGCCGCTGCGGGCACACATCGCCGTCCGCCCAGCGGGGTAGAAGGCGATTGATATGTGACCTGGATCATAATTCTGGGGGAGTGATGGCTGAAAACAGAGGCGTCGCCTACGCGGGTCCGGGCCGGGTGGAGGTCGTCGACATCGACTATCCCGAGTTCGTGCTCAAGGACGGACCCGGCGTGCATCCGGCGAACGTGGGCCGCCAGGTGCACCACGGGGTCATCCTGAAGGTGGTCGCGTCCAACATCTGCGGTAGCGACCAGCACATGGTGCGCGGCCGCACGACCGCCCCGGAAGGGCTCGTGCTCGGCCACGAGATCACCGGCGAGGTCGTGGAGAAGGGGCGCGACGTCGAGTTCCTCGACATCGGCGACCTGGTCTCGGTGCCCTTCAACATCGCCTGCGGCCGGTGCGCCAACTGCAAGGCCCGGCGCACCGGCATCTGCCTCAACGTCAACCCCGACCGTCCGGGGTCGGCCTACGGCTACGTCGACATGGGCGGCTGGGTGGGCGGCCAGGCGCGCTACGTGCTCGTTCCCTACGCCGACTTCAACGCGCTGCGGTTCCCGGACAAGCAGCAGGCCATGGAGAAGATGCTGGATCTCACCATGCTTTCCGACATCTTCCCCACCGGGTTCCACGGCTGCGTCACCGCCGGGGTGGGGGTGGGCTCCACCGTCTACATCGCCGGTGCGGGACCGGTCGGGCTGGCCGCCGCGGCATCGGCGCAGCTGCTCGGCGCCGCCGTGGTCATCGTCGCCGACATGATCGGCGAGCGCCTGCAGCAGGCGCGGGCGTTCGGCTGTGAGACCGTCGACGTCTCCGCCGAGGACCCGCGGGCGGGGATCGAGCGCATTCTCGGTGAGTCCGAGGTGGACGCCGGGGTTGACGCGGTCGGCTTCGAGGCGCGCGGCCACGGCGAGGCGGCCGCCGAGGAGGCGCCGGCGGCCGTGCTCAACACGATGATGGACGTCACCGCCGCCGGCGGTTCGGTCGGCATCCCCGGCCTATACGTGACCGGCGATCCGGGCGCGGCCGACGAGGCGGCGCGCGAGGGCTCGCTGTCCGTCCGCATCGGGCTGGGCTGGGCCAAATCGCACGCCTTCTTCACCGGGCAGTGCCCGGTCATGCTGTATCACCGGCAGCTGATGAAGGCCATTCTGCACGACCGGGTGCAGATCGCCGACGCCGTCAACGCCACGCCCATCGGTCTGGAGGAGGCCGCCCGCGGCTACCGGGAGTTCGACCGCGGAGCGGCGCGGAAATACGTCCTCGACCCCCACGGGCTGCTCGGGACCGCCTGAGCCCCGTCACCCGCGCCGCGCTCGGCCCACCACCCGCCGGGCGCGGCGCCGCGGCGGGACCGGGCCGCCCCGGGCCGCAGCCGCGAAAGGATCGGCCTGTCCGGCACTGGTGCGTCGGCGGCGTGCCGGGGATACTGGGGGCCTTGCTCGAAGACGGCGCCGCGCGGGGACGGCCGACCGCGTGCCGCCGTTGCGGCCGACCGTTGACAGCACTGACAGGAGTCCGTTCGCCATGACGACCCAGGCGGCGCCGCCGCGGTCGAGGTGCCAGCGCAAGCAGGACGCCCTCACGCGGCTCGAAACCGACGTCGACGCGTGGGTGGCCACGGCCGGTGCCGACGGGGGCATGCCCCACCTCGTTCCGCTGTCCTTCGTGTGGGACGGTGCGGTCCTGCTGCTGGCGACCCCGGGCGACAGCCCTACCGGCCGCAACATGCGCACCTCGGGTCGGGTCCGCATCGGGATCGGGCCCACCCGCGACGTCGTGCTCATCGAGGGCACGGCGGAGGCGTTCGCGTCTGCCGACATGGACGAGGACACCCTGGACGCCTTCGCCGGCAAGACCGGGTTCGACCCGCGGCACTCGGGCGACTTCTATTTCCGTGTCCGCCCGCAACGGGTACAGGCCTGGCGCGAGGTCGAGGAACTCGCCGAGCGCGAGCTGATGCGCGGCGGCGACTGGCTGGTGTGACCGCTTTCGTCCGCAGCCGGTCAGCGGGGGCGGGTGCGCAGGAGGTTGAGCACGACGGCGGTGAACACCGTGCGGCCGTGCTGGTTGGCCAGCTCCACCCGGGTGCGCAGCAGGCCCCGCTCGGGTTTGGCAGCCGAGGGGCGGACCTCCAGCACCTCGGCCCGCAGGGCCAGCGTGTCGCCCGGCCGCACGGGCTCGGTCCAGCGAAGTTCGTCCACCCCCGGCCCGCCGAGGCTGGCCTTCGCCGAGAGGTATCGGTCCACGTACAGCCGCATCATCAGCGCGGCCGTGTGCCACCCGCTGGCGATGAGGCCCCCGAAGGGGCCTTCGGCCGCCGCGTGCGGGTCGACGTGGAAGGACTGCGGATCGAACCGGCCCGCGAATTCGGCGATCTCGTCCTCGGTCACCGCGATCGTCCCGCAGTCGACGGTTTCGCCGACCGTGTAGTCCTCCAGGAACCGCTCGTGGAACGGAACGGCCTCGGTCCGCCCGCCGGACTGCGCACCCATCGCCTCGCCTCCGCGATCGCCGCCGCTGAAACGGCAGGGCCACTGTAGTCCCCGGGCGCAGCGGCTGCACGGCAGGGGAGTCGGGCAACGCGAGTCCTCCGTCTTAACGGTCGGTCGGCTAATTAAATCAGTCGCTTGACTGAAACTATCCCCTCGACTTGACTGGTCGTGTCGCAGCCGACCGAAAGGACCCGCCATGGACCCGAATGCATCAGGGGCGACTCCGGGCCGGCGGAGCGGCGCCGAGACGGCCCGCGGCCGCCGCGGTCGACGGCTCGCCTACCTCTGCATCGCGGCAAGGTGGTGACCATGGCCGAGCGACGGGCGCGGGACGAACAGGTCAGCGCCACCCGTGAGCAGATCATCAGCGCGGCCGAGCGGCTCTTCGCGGAGCGCGGCGTGGTCACCGTCTCCAACCGCCAGATCTCCCAAGCCGCCGGCCAGGGCAACAACACGGCGGTGAGCTACCACTTCGGCGGCAAGGCCGAGCTGGTCCGCGCCATCGTGCGGCGCCACGCCGAGCCGATCGAGCAGGCGCGCGTGCGCCGGCTCGCCGATCTGTCCGGCTCCGCCGAGGTGCGCGACTGGGTGGGCTGCCTGGTCCGCCCGATAACCGAGCACCTGGCCGAGTTGGGCGTTCCCTCCTGGTACGCCCGGTTCGGCGCCCAGGTGCACACCGACCCCGGGCTGCGCGACATCATGGCCGCCGAGTTCCTGACCACGGCCTCGCTGCGCGAAGTGCTCGAAGGGTTGAACCGGTGCGTGCCCGGCATGCCGCTCGCGGTCCACGTCGAACGCAGCGAGATGGCCGGTCAGCTGATCATCCACCACTGTGCCGAGCGCGAGCGCCGCCTCGCCCGCGGCGCCACCACCGCCAGGTCCAGTTGGCACGAGACCGCCACCGGGCTCGTCGACGCCATCACCGGCATGTGGTCGGCCCCGGTCACCTCGCCGGACGGCGGCGCCCCCGCAGGACACGGCGTCCTGGCGAGCCGCCGCCCACCCGGAGAACCGCGGAGCGGACCGGAGATGAGCATGCCCACCCGGCCGCCCCGGGCACCGGGAACGGCGGCGCGGGATCACACGGCCGACCAGCCGTTGTCGACCGGCAGGACGGCGCCGCTGATGTTGCTGGCCGCGTCGGAGGCGAGGAAGACGATCGCGGAGGCAAGTTCGGCGGGGTCGGCGACGCGGCCGATGTTGCCGGCGTAGTTGCCGAGCACGGTCGGACCGGCCGGTGACTGGGCCGCCTCCACCGAGATGGAGGTCGCGGTCCCGCCGGGAGCGACCGCGTTCACGCGGATGCCGTGGTCGCGGTACATGATCGCGGTCGACTTCACCAGTCCCACGACGCCGTGCTTGGCGGCGGTGTAGGCGGTTCCCGCGGCGCTGCCGCGCAGGGAGGCCTCCGAGGCGGTGAACACGATCGAACCGGACCCCCGGCCGAGCATGTGCGGCAGCACCGCGCGGGTGAGCAGGAACGGCGCGGTCAGGTTGATGCGGATCAGCCGCTCCCACACCGCGTCGCCCACGTCGGCCGTCGCCGACAGGTCGTCCATGATCCCGGCGTTGTTGACCAGGACGTCGATGCCGCCGAGGCGCTCGGCGGCGGTGTCGGCGACCCGGTCGACGACCTCCTGGCGGCTGAGGTCGCCGGTGACGGTCTCGGCGGTGCCTCCGGCGGAGCGGACCTCCTCGGCGGCGCTCTCGGCGGTCTCCGCGTTGAGATCGGCGATGAGGACCCGCGCGCCCTCGGCCGCGAGCCGCAGGGCGGTCGCGCGGCCGATGCCCGCACCGCCTCCGGTGACGATCGCGTTCTTGCCCTGCAGTCCCGAGTCGATCACGGTGGTTCCTTCCCTGGCAGTGCGGTGTCTCGCGGCCATGCGAATATCTGTCACTGAGCGACATTTAGTCGTTCGGGGACAGGATAGCGGCTAGTATGGTCGCCGCGCCCCGACCCGTGCGGCGCTGTCGGCCAGACGAGTCGCGGGGACGCGCCGCGGAAGGAGGCGATATGGCACAGGAGACCTCGCACACCTCCGCCTCGGGCCGCGGACGGCCGCCGATGACCGAGCGCCGCAAGGCGGTCGTGCGCATGGAGATCGCACGCGCCGCGGTCGCCCTTTTCGTCGAGCGGGGGGTCGCCGGTACCACCGGCGAGGACATCGCGCACTCGCTCGGGATCTCCACGCGCACCCTTTGGCGGTACTTCCCCGGCAAGGAAAGCTGTGTACGGCCGCTGCTCAGCACCGGCTTGGACCTCATGGCCGAGCGTCTGCGCTCCTGCCCGCGCGACGTCGCGCTACTGGACCACCTGGAGCTGACGGGCGCCTTCGACGCGGACACGGACCTCGTCGCCGGACCCGTCGCCGACCTCATCTGGATGACCGGCCGCGAGCCGGGCCTGCAGGCCGTCTGGCTGGAGGTGCACCATGCGGCCGAGGCGGTCTTCGCCGGGATCATCGCCGAGCGCACCGGCGCCGAACCCGAGGACCTGGACGTCGCCGTGCAGGCCGCCGCACTCAACGCGGCCCTGCGCCTGGCCGCCGAAGAGCAGGCCGGCTACCGCCGTACCGCAGAGGAGGCCCCGCCCGGCGGCATGGGGGAGCTCGTCCGCCGGGCCATCACCGCAGCCGCACGCGGCCTGCCCGCGTTCGCCCCCGCCACCGCCGCGGGCACCGGGCGCGGCGCCGACGCATCCCGGGGCGTGCACCACGGTTGAGCGGCGCCGTTTCCCTCTTCCCCCCGCCCGGTGAGGCAGCCGGGGCGCGGCGGCCCCGGGCCGGGCGCACATCACCCGGCGCGAACGCGGTCCCACACCGCGGCGTCGGGTGCGCCGTCCGTCCCCCAGACGGCAACCCCGTGCCGCAGAAACGACTGTGCTGGTCCCACCCGGGGAAGAGATGGGACCAGCACGCGGCGTCCGCTCGGACAGCGGGCGCCGCCTCCGTCCCGCCGAGCCGGCCGTCCTCCGGCACCGCGGGCGCGGTCAGAGGGCCGGAGGAGGCTCCGGTCGGCCCTCGAAGGCCGCCGCGCCGGATTCGTCGGTCTCGTCGGCTTCCTCGTCGTCGGGATCCAGGCCGCGGGCGAGGTCGAGGTCGCCGTGCACCTGGCGGAACCGCTGCCACAGCGGCCAGGGGTGGTAGGCGTCCAGGGCCAGCAGCAACGACGCCACCAGACCCGTTTCGGTCTCACCGCCGTCTGCCGCCCGCACGACCGCACCCGACACGCCCTGAGCGGGGGTCGCGGGGTCGGATACCCGCCGCAGTGCGTCGGCCAACTCGGCCGGCACGCCGCCGCTGCCGCGCTCGACGAGGATCCGGCAGTGCTCGGCACTGATCGTCCACACATAGCCGTGCCGCTCCAGGGCCCGGCGGGTCTCCTCGCGGCGCTTGCGGTAGCGGCGCTGCGGCGACATGCGCGCCTCGTCCTCACCCGCGCCCCGCTGTTCGGCGGATGCGGCCCCCTGGTGCCGCCCGTCCGAGGACGGCGCGGTCCGCCGTCCCGCAGCGCCCGCCGACTCCGCGCGGCGCAGCTGCGCAGGCAGCAGGCCGAGCACGATGAGCAGCGCCACCGCGCCCGCACCGAGGACGAGCAGCGGCCCGCCCGCTGTGCCGGGCGGCACCGACAGCGCGAACCACGCCGCCACCACTCCCGCCGCCGTCGCCGAGGCCGCCGCGTGGACGACGGCCGCCACGCCCAGCCGCGCCGGCCCCTCCGGCCTGCGCACCTGCTGCTCGGTGACGGGATCGGGCATGTACCGGGAGCGGCGCGGTCCTTGCGGGTCCACGCGCGGTGCGGCGCGCGCCGCGATCGCGCGCGACAGCAGTCCACCCGTGCTCACCACCGCACCCGCCAGCAGCAGGCCGGGCACGAACGCGAGTGCGGCTTCGACACCGGAGCTCCATCCCGCCGTCTCCTGCAGCACCCGCGCCAGCGACCACGAAACCAACCCGGCGACCGCCAGGGCCATGCCCGCCCACAGCGGATCGATCCCGGGCCCAGACTCCTCGGGCGGCGCCTTGGGCGGCTCGGGCAACTCCGGCGTACCCGGGTGGCGGGGCGGCAGCGGGATGTCCGAATAGCGGTCGAGTTCGCGCAGTGCAGCGGTGTGCGTGATGCCCAGCTGGCGTTCGCGCTGCTGCAGCCACCACCGGCTGTAGGGCGGCGGGTCGGCCTGCGGGTGGTGTGTTGCGTGGAGTCCCGACATCACTCCTCTTCCTCCCTTTCCGCGATGCTCCGCCGCGCCTCGGCGCGATCGGCAGCGCGGTCGTCTCCATTACCGTCGGTACCGCCGTCGGCGTCGTCGGCGGTGCCCGCCCCGGGCAGGGCCTGGTCGGCGAGCCGGGCCAGGATCGCCTCCTTGCGCTCGCGCAACGGCTGCGGATCGAGGTCGCGCACCGACCGCACGACCTCGGCCAGCGGCCCGAGACCGGGCGTGGGCTGGCGGATGTTCTCGAAGAACTGGTACAGCTGCTCGACGTCCTCGGCAGTGAGCTCGGCCGGTTCGCGGTCCTCCGGCGGCAGGGGGTGCCGGGTGCCTTCGCCGTTGACGATCGCACCGTCGGGGGAGTGGAAGCGGATCACCTGCGGGGGCTCCCAACCCGCCCGGCCGTGGCGCAGCCGGGCCGGCAGGATCAGCTTCGACCAGGCCCGGCCCAGCTCGGCGCGGGCGATCGTCAAGCCCTGGTCGCGGCCGGAGCGCAGCGTGCGCCAGAGGCGATCGGCCTTGCCGATGGCCCTGGTCGCCCGCCACCGCAGGAAGGACTCCCGCAGCCGCACCAGCCGGTACCCGAGCATGGCCGAGCCGCGCTTCTCCCGGTAGGGGTTGTAGACGGAGATCTCCAGCGCCATCAGGGTCAGCGCCAGCAGGAGCAGGAGGAGCATGAAGTCCACGGCCAGCGGGGAGCGTCCGTCCTCCACCTGCCCGTGCGCCCTCAGCAGCGCCCAGTAGCCGAAGATCCCCACGGCGACGACGGGGAAGGCCAGGGTCATCGCCCACCGGCCGATCCGCCAGCCGGTCCGCCCGCGGGGGCGGCTCTCGCGCGGGCGTGAACCGCGCCGCCGGCGGTCGGCGGGCTCGGGGCGCTCTCCGCGCCCATCGCCGCCGGCCTCCGCCGAGTCGTCGCCGGCCGTTCCGGAGGGAGCATCCTCCCCGGCGGCGTCCCGCTCGGCCTGGCGCATGCGGGCCTCTGCCCACAGGCGGCGTTCGGCCTCGGCCTCCTCGTCCCGCTGCCGCCAGGCGATGCGCAGCCGCCGTATCGGCGAGGCCAGCAGCCGCCCGGCGAGGAACAGGCCGGCGCCGAGCACGCCGCCCACCAGTACGCCCATCCAACGCTCGGGATCGCCTTCCTCGACCTGCAGCAGGCCGGAGAAGACCTGCTGGAAATACCAGGCGTCGAAGACGACGACGATCACCAGGACCGCGAACGTCAGGATCCGCAGCGCCCAGTGCGCGGGTTCGCGCTCTGCGGCGCTGTAGTGGGCGAAGTCCCCGTCGACCCTGCGCAGCCGATCGGTCGCGCGGCTCAGCGCGTGTCCGCGGCGGAGGTTCTCCAGGCCGTCGACCGCGTTGCCCGCGCGGGTGTGTGCCCGGACGACTTTGGCGGTGAGCTTGTCGAAGTAGTGCCGGTAGCCGTTGAGCAGCCGCGTGACGTTGTCCCCGGCGGTCACCAGCGCCGCCATCTCGCCGTTGTCGAGCCGCTCGGCGTCGTGTTCGGCCACCATGGAGCCGTAGACCGTCTGCTCGTGCAGCTGGCACGTGCACCCGTGGTGGCAGGGGAACGGGACGAGTTCCCAGTGCCGGGGGCTCGGATCGCGCGCCTCGGGATGCGTGTCGGACATGGGTTCCCCCTCCTCGGTCCCTGTCAGTCCTGGTTGAAGCGGATCTCGACGCGGCGGTTCAGCCGGCCGCACTCGTCGTCGAAGGAGTCCTCGCCGCCGTCGTCGCACACCGGGGCGGAGCTGCCCTTGCCCTCTGCGCGCACTTCGGCGAACCCGGCCGACTCCAGATAGGATCGGACCGCCTGGGCCCGGCGCCGGGACAGGTCCTTGTTGTAGGAGTCGCTGCCGCGGGAATCGGTGTGCCCCGTCACCGTCACTCCCAGCGCCGGATCCAGAGTCGGGCCGTAGTTGGCCAGGACCTCGTCGATGCCCTCCTCCGCGGAGGGCAGAAGCTCGGCCGAGTCGGTCTTGAAGAGCGCTTCGGTGTCGATGACCAGCAGATCGTCGGGGCCGAAGACGGCGATCGGCGGATCCGCCGGCCAACCGTCCCCGGGCGGCTCGGGCGGCTCGACCAACGACGAATCGCTCTCGACGACCACGGGGGTGTCCCCGGCGCCGGGCAGTCGTGCGCCGATCGTGTTCCAGAAATCCCTGATCTGGCCCACAGCCTGCGCCCCGGTGACGTCGCCGCTGTGCTCCACGCCCACACCCGAGACGCCGACCAGCCGCAGCGTGATATCGGAGAAGTCGGCCGTGGGCCATTCCTTCTTCTCGCCGCACTCCTTTTCGAGTGCCTCGTAGTCGGGCTCGTGTAGAACTCGGCTGAGATTGAGGCAACCCATATTGCTGTGCCCGTCGGTGACGACGGTGAGACGTCGGTCACCGGCTCCGTCGAAGGCGCGTGCGCCGGTGTCGATGGCCGCCAACACGTCGGTCCCCGCGTCGTCGGGGCCCGCCGGGGCCTGTTCGAGGGCGGCGGCCACTTGTTCCTCGATGCAGGCTTGGATCCGGTCTGCCTGCTCGTCTGCTCCTTGATCGAGGGCATGAGGCCGAATCGTGTTCGCGAACGCGTAGTTGATATGCGACTTCTGGCCGGAGAAGACCCCCAGGGTGAGCCGGCGCTGCGGTCCCCCCATGAATCCGTGCAGCATCTCGCCGGCGATGTCCTCGGTGAAGTCGGAGATCCTGCCGGACTCCGACTGCATCATGGAGGCGGAGGCGTCGAGCATGACGACGGTCTCGCCTTCCGCTTCATCCGCGTCGGCGGAGGAGGCATCGGTGATCCAGCTGCAGGGCTCCTCCGCCGCCGTCTCGATCTCTCCGAAAAGGAGGTCGCAGCCGCTCACGCCCATGCACACGCAGACCAGCAGCGCAGCGCTGCGCAAGGCGGTAGAGCCCGGAATGTGGAAGTGAATGCGCATCTTCGCCTCTCTACGCGCTCTGCTTCTCGGAGGAATGCTCGGAAGGCCCCTCGGACTTGGGCGGGACGGGCAGGCCCATGTTGATCAGGAGCTGGCGGAAGATGTGCTCGGAGCTCATCATGAAGCTGACGTGGTCCAGCTCGCCCTGCTGGTGCGGCTCCAGGATCGAGTCGAGGTCGCTGAAGAGCTGGACGGTCTGGGACCGGCGCTCCTCCAGCATGTTCTGCAACTGGCGGGTCGCGTCCTTGGGCATCTCGGCGAGCTTGAGGGCGTACGGCGCCATCCACGTCGTCCGCGCCGGATCCACCTCGCCGGCGCCGCGCAGCGCGTCCAGGAACAGCTCCTCCCACTGCTCGCGGAGCATGCGCAGCTGTGCGATCCGGGCGGAGTGGTAGCGCCCCTCGGCGTCGAGCCGGATGAGGTCGCTGCTCGCGGCGGCCAGCATCGCCCGGACCTCGTCGCAGACGTCGACCCGCACCCGGGTGGTGCACTGGACTTCGCCCTCGTCGAAGCAGCCGGCCAGCCGCCGCGCCAGCGCGGCCTCCAGAGCCGCGGCCTCGTGCGGCTCGTACTGCCGCGCGACGGGGCGGATCTCGTCGGTGACGCGGTCGGCGATGCGTGTGCGCAGCTGGGCGATGCGCGAGCGCAGCCGGTACTCGGTCTCCGCCTCCATGCTGCTGTCGATGATGCTGGCCTGGGCGTACCAGTCGCAGCGGATGTCGAACACGAACGGGTAGCCGTCGCCCTTGGCCGGCAGCGACAATCCCGACACCTCGTCCGGGTCGGCGTGCACCTGCACCTGCAGGGGCGTCTGCGGACCATCGGGGTCGGGCCACGGCGGGACGTCGGAGAAGGTGTCGCGCACGCGGTCGGCGATCCTGCGCGGCGGCGGCGAGCCCGCCCCCGACGGCGGGGGTGCGGACAGCGTTATGGGGAGCCCGAGCATGCCGCGGACGCGATCGGCGAACCGCCGCAGCACGCCGTTTGCGGGCGGGGGTGAGGTCACTGGTTCGTCACCTTTCGACAGAGGTGGGGCGGGGGGTCTGGCCGCGACCGCGATGGGCTCGCAACTGGTGGTACAGCGCGAGCCGCCGGCGCAGGTCGGGGTCGGTTCCGAGGTACTTGAGCAGCTCCTCGAACGCGGAGTGCTCCGGGGACTCCGGCGCGGCCGAGTCGTCCCAAAGGGACAGGAACTCCCAGGCGTAGCCGTACAACCGGGCGTCGAGCAGCGCGCGGCGCCACAGTCCGGCGACGTCGGCCGCGGCGACAGCGCCCAGGCGGCCGTCCGCAAGCCGGACGAGCAGGTCGTAGCGTTCGGGCGCACCCGGCTCCGCCGGTCCGGCGGCCGACGAGCGCTCCGCTCCGCCGCTCTCCGCGGGGATGAGGGCGATGCGCAGGAAGGCGTCGGCCACTCCCATCCGGGCCCGGAACTCCAAGCGGGTCCAGGTGATCAGCTCCTTGAGCACGTCCTCGCACCGCCCGGCCGCATACAGCTCGGCCAGCGCGGTGGGCACCAGTCGGCCGAAGCCGTCGAGCAGGCGGCGGCGGATCTCCTTCTCGGCCTCGAACCGGTCGTCGCGCGTGGGCTGCGCCTTCAGGTAGGCGACGTCGACGTCGCGCAACCGCAGTCGCGGGTCGAGCATGAACTCGCGGATGCTGCGCAGCGCCTCTTCGGGCTGCTCGGCGGCGATGTCGGTGGTGTAGCCGCGCAGGGCCACGGCGACCTGCGACCACTTGCCCGAGCGCGCCCACTTGCGCAGCAGGCCGCGCACCTCGGTCTCCCGCGTCCCGTCCTTGTACGCCTTCTCCAGCAGCCACGAAGCGGCCTGGTGGTGGACCGGCCGGGAGGAGTCGGCAAGCGGCACGATTACGCGGCGCTTGATCTCCGGATAGTCCAGTCCGGCCAGGCGCCCCAGAGCCTGAGCGGAGCTGATCCGCACCCGGGTGTCGTGGTCCTCGCACAGCTCGCGCAGCCAGGTCAGCAGCGGGTCGCGCGCGGCGTCGAACTCCGCCCAGACCACGTCCAGGAGCGCTCCCGCCAGCCGCGGCTGCAGCAGCCGCACCACCTGCGGCGGCGCCACACCGCCGGGTGGGTCCGCGCCTTCCTGGGTGGTCGTGCGCACGTGGCGCATCCGGCGGCGCAGGAAGTCGGAGAAGACCTCCCGGCCGAGCGCGTCCTCGGGGTTCTCGGTGGTGCGCAGGTGTCCGATGAGCCGCCCTGCGGCCCGGATGACGGTGCTCGCCGCATGGCCGTCCAGCACGGCGGTGGCCAGGACATAGCCCTGCTGGGTCGGGGAGTCGGTGTTGTGCGCCGCGCTGAGGAGGCGGCGGGCCTGGCCGCACAGCAGCCGGTGGCGGCGCTCGGCGAGGGCGGGCGCCCTGCCCGCGGCGGCGCTGCCGCCGCTCCACCACTCGGCGAGGACCGCCGCCAGTTCGACGGCCTCGGCCGGGGTCGCCATCTCGGCACGCCACGCCTGGACCGAGGGGAAGGGCCGCGCGTAGTCCAGCGCCGCCCTGCCCGCGGAATCCAGGGACTCGTCGAGGTATGCCAGCAGGACCGCGTCGAGGTCGGGCGTCCGGTGCGCGACGAGGTAGGGACGGATCGCCTCGCTGGGCTCGGGATCGTCGATCAGCACCACCAGCGTGCTGCGGTGCTCCGCCAACCAGGTGTGCACCGTGTCGAGATCGGCGTGCGCCAGCGCGTCCGGCCAGGCCAGACCGGTGGCGTCGAGCAGGTGGCCGCTGCCCTCGGACATGCGCCGGGGCAGCGCGCCGAACTCGGTGGCCGCGTGCAGCACGGTGACCCGGGAGCCGCCGGCGCGTGTCCGCGTCCACTCCGCCAGCGCGGCGCAGGCCGAACTTGCGCGGCCGCTGAAGGCCGCGCCGGTCAGAAAGGCGATCCGGTGGTTGGCGAGGACCTCCGCCAGTGCTGTGTCGGAGGGGGCCGACCGGTAGCGGCGCAGCTCGCGGTTGAGCCGGGCGGGGTCGACCTGGCCGGGCGGCGGGGTCCCGGCCCCGCGGCCGGTCCCGCCGAAACTGATGGCCTCGCTGTCGTTGACGTAGACGGCACCGATGTAGGTGCCGGCATCGAAGCCCGCCCGGCGCTGGTCGCGCTGGGTGGTGCTGCGTCGGCGTTCGGCGGCGGAGAGGCCGTCCTCGCCGTCGACGACCATCGTGGGAGTATCGGGCTGCTCGGGGGTCTGCTGTTGTCCGCCGGAAGGCGGGACGTCGTCCGCGCCCTCGGGCTTTCGAGAGCCGTCGGCGGCGCCGGAACCGGGAGCGGCCTCGCCTGCAGCGGAGCCGTCCCCGTCTTCGGCCCGGTGCCCGTGTTCGTCGCGACCCGTTTCCGTCTGCCCACCGGCGGTCCCGTCCGCGGTCGGCTCGTCGGTTCGCCCCGGCCCCGGCCCGTCGTCGGAGCCGGGTGCCGATGCGGTGGCGTTGTCGTCCATCGCCGTCAGCGCCTCCTGTGATCATGGTGTTCGTGGTGGCCGCCGAAGCTGACGCCGCGGGCGCCGTCCATCCGGATTGACTCGTAGGTGTCGCCGTAGCGGGTGCTGTTGTCGACCGTCTTGTGCGTGCTGTTCTCGACGGTCCCGCTGACGTCGCGCGCGCTCGTGTTGTTGCCGCCGACGTCGCCCACCGTGTTCGTGGTGCTCTCGTCGACGCGGCCACCGTCGCCGCCCGAGTCGCCCGGACCGGCGCCGGCCGATCCGGCCGCCTCGTCGGGGCCCGTCGGCGGACGCCCGGGCAGGTAGACCCACGCGCGGGCCGCGAAGCCTTTGGCGGGTTCGGAGACGGCGACCTCGGTGAAGTCGGCGGAGAACAGGTCGAAGACGTTCTGGCTGACGACGTCGGCGTAGACCCGGTCGGAGACGATCAGCGCGAGGTCGGCGCGGGCGTCGGCGGCCAGTGCGTCCTTGACGGCGGCCGACGCGCACAGCCGGCTCACGGTGACCACCGCGTCGCCCGCGTAGCCGCTGTCCGCCAGATAGGTGATGCCCTCGTGCGCGGCCAGCCGGAGCCGCATCCGCGAGCGTTCGCTGCGGTGCCGGTTGTAGTGGAAGAGGCCCACGCGCAGTTCGCGGACGAGCCCGCTGATCGTGTACGCCTCGTCGATTCCGGGCGGCAGCAGGGCGAGCTCGCCGTCGCCCTGCTCCTGGCGCGCCCAGAAGGCGCGGTCCAGGCCGGCGCGCTCGCAGGCCGCGGTGAGCAGCTCGGGCAGCGCACGCTGTACCTCCAGCTGCCCGACGTCGTCCTGGCCGCTGTAGTTCTTCACGTCGGCGTTGATGCAGAGCCGGCGGATGCCGGGGTTGGCCGGTTGCGGAACGGTCGGCTGCATAGGTGTCCCTTCGTCTGGGTGCCGCGAGGCACCGGGTGCGGCAACAAAAGCCACTTTCCGGGCTTCTTAGGGCGCGGACCTCATCGTTTTACGGGTTTCCGCAATTCAGTCGCCGCCATGGCCGCCGGGGCCGTCGGGGCCGTCGGCCATGGCGTGCAGGGCCGCGAGATCCTGGATGCGCAGGTTCCGGTAGGAGGTGGCGACGACGCCGTCCTTGCGCAGCACGGCCAGCGCCTTCTGCACCGAGGGCTCCGAAGCCGAGACCAACCCGGCCAGTTCGGGCTGCGTAAGCGAGATCCGCAGTTCCACGCCTTCGGGCGTGTGCTGCCCGTAGTTGGCGGCGAGTTCGGCCAGCACCCGGGCGACGCGCACCAGGACCTCCCGGCCGTTGAAGTCGACGAGCTTGCCGGTGGCGCGGCGCAGCTTGGCGGCGATGTAGGAGCTGACGGTCAGTGCCGCGGCCGGGTGCTCGGCGAGGAAGCCGTGGAACTGCGACTGGCTGAGCAGGCGGGCGATCACCGAGCCGCCCGCGGTGACGGTCGCCAGGCGCGGGGCGCGGTCGACGGCGGCGAGCTCGCCGATGAGGTCGCCGCCCGCGCGGATCGCCAGGAAGGTGGTGGTGCCTTGCCGCCCCACGGCGGTGACCTTGACATAGCCGTCGAGGAGCACGAGGACGTGCGCACTCTGCTCGCCTTGGACGACGAGGGCCTCGCCGGTCTCGAAGACGCGCCGGCGGCCTCTGTTCAGTAGCCCGTCGCGTGCCGTGTCGTCGAGTGCGGCGAGCACGGTTCCCGCAGGCCAGGTGCCGCGGCTGTGTCGAGAGGATGAGGACACAGTGATCACCCCTGTTAAGACAGGCCCGAATCGGGCAAGGAAATAGGTCCCGTCCGTTTCTCGGTGGGATTTCGATTCCGTGGGCGCTGAGCGGCGCCGGGCGGTGTGAATTCCTATCTGTTGCGCGCGTGCTTTCGGGCATGCCGATAGGTGCACGGGTCGGCGCTGATCCGCCCGAGGAGTGGTGAGGGCGGCCAGGCCCGTCGGCGTCGGGTGCGGTGGTCCGAGGCGGGTGCATGCAGGTGAGGGCAGGGCTGTTCGGCGGGGTATTCCCGTTTCGCAGCTCCGGCCGGGCAGCGGGGGAGTTGCGGTCGGGACTATTTAACCGCGTGTCCGCGCTCCAGGAAGGATTTTCGGCCAAGAAGGCTCAGAATCACGGGCATTTGTCCGCCGCGCTCGACTCGCCCCGCCATGCAAGCCCGCCCGTGTCACCGATTGCGATATTCCTTGCGCGAAGAGTCGCCGTATTGTTCGCGCCGGCGGGCAGGGACTTCGGCGTTGATCTCGTACCTGTCGCCACGTTCGACGTCGACCATGGCCACAGGAGCGATATCAGCGCTGTACGCCGGCACTGCGTACTTCTTGAGCAGCCCGGAGCAGCGGAGAACGGCGTGCGGCGCGACGGCCGGAGGCCGCCGCGCCGCGGTCGCGGTATCAGGGGATGGGGGTCGGGATCAGTTCGCGCTGCAGGAGACGGTCGGCCAGGTCCAGTTGCCGTTGTGGTCGATCGTCATGCCCCAGTTGTTGCCGTTCCCGTTGGGGGTGGCCTTGAGCACCTGGGCGCTGGGGTAGTTGGCGTTGACGTTCCACGTCGCGGAGATCTTGGCCGGCTCCGGCACGTTCACCGTCACGGTCCAGTCGCTGGAGCCGCTGACGTCGACGCTGAGGTTGTACCGGTCGTTCCACTGCTGGCCCGCGGACAGGCTCGCGGTGCAGTTGCCGTTACCGGGGTCGCCGCCGCCCGGGTCCCCGCCGCCGGGGTCGCCGCCACCGCCGGTGGAACCGACGGTGATGTTGGAGCTGCCGCTGCTCTGGTAGCCCTCGGTCGCCATGATCATGTAGTCGTGGTTGCCCATGTTCATGCCGTGGCTGGCCCAGGCGTCGAAGTGGTTGCCCGCGGTGATCGTCCCGCCGGTGCGCCGCGACTGCCGCACGCTCCAGAACTGCGGGAACGTGGCGGTTCCCTCGATGGAGGGCTTGTCGTAGCGCATCGTGCGGTAGATGTCGTAGGTGCCGCCGTCACTGGTGACGGTGCCCTGGTACTCGCCCTCGGGGCGGTAGCTGCCCCAGTTCTCGACGACGTAGTACTCGACCAGCGGGTCCGTCGTCCAGCCGTACAGGGTCAGATACGAGTTGCCCGACGGGTTGTAGCTGCCGGAGTAGTCGACGGTGCGGCGCCCGCCGGTGCTCCAGCCCTTGCCGGCGACGAAGTTCCCGGTGTTGCTCCAGGAAGTGCTGTAGTTGCCACCGGACCCCAGCTCCATGGAGACGGTTCCCTCGGAGTCGGTCCAGAACGAGTAGAAGTACCCGCCGTCGTTGCCGGTCTGGTTGCTGGTGATGGCCGCGCTGGCGACACCGGTCGATGATGCGACCAGCGCCAGCACCGCGGAGAGGCAGGCGACGACCATGCCTGGGCGCCGGCGCCTGCGGCTCTGGGGGATTGCGGGGGCGTCATTCATCTGTGTGCTTCCTCCTCGCGAAGGCTTGCGGGGTGCCGGGTAGCGGGGGCCGCCCGGCGGGTCCGCGGCCGGCGTGGCGACCGCGCATCGACGCCGTCCGACGCGGCGGTGTGCGCCCATCGTGCGGCGGTCGACGACTGGGGGAACTGGAAGGGCCACGGTGAGCGACCCGGATTGACGGTGGGTAAGGGGTCTTTGATCCCGACAGTGTTCGGTCGACTCTGCCGTGTTGTCAATAAGTTTCCGGAAGGTTTCGAAAATTTCTTAGTCGAAGTTTCTTGCGGCGCGTGGTGGGCCGCCCTGGTTTCTCCTGCTCGTGCGAGCCGATAAGGGCGGCGAAGAAAGTTTCGAGGGATCGGGGCCGGGAGTGCGGCCGTCGGCGGGCGCGAGAGGCGGCGGAGTATGCGTGGGCGGTCGACGGGGCCGATGCGGCGAGGTGGTGGCCATCGCTGCTGCGAGGGGGCCGCCCTGGGTCGGCGGTGGCGTTCGCATTGGGCCTCACGCATTCAGCCGTGTCCTGCGCATTCCGCACAATGGCCGGTGTCGCGCGATCGGAGGCCGATACTTTCGGGCAAAACTTTCCGGAAAAAATTCGCTATGACCCTGGCCTGAAGCCGAAACTTTCCATACGCTGAAAGCGCTTCCAAAACCGGAACCGGGCTGCGAAGCGCAACACCCCTTCGCCGAGTGCGCAGGCGCTCTCCGAGCGCCGCGGCGGGGTGCGGCGCCTGCGCCAGGCCGGTCCGGCATACATCCCCCTTCGGCGTGCAGCGGCAGGCACGCGCCCCGGCCACCACCGCGGCGGGGCGGTCGGCCGATGGTGCGCCACTCTTGGAGGTCCTCGATGCGTGTCCATCGCTATCGGCGTCGGGCTTGGTCGGCCGTCGCCTTCGCCGCCGTGCTGAGCGCGGCCGCCGCGCTCGCCCCGCACCCGGGCGCCGCGGCGCAGGCCGACTCCGGTGTGGAGTTCGACGGTGCCGACTGCCCTGTGCCCGACCCCGGATCGACTGCCGCGACGCCGCTGCTCCCGGACCCCTTCACCAAGCTGGACGGCACGCGCATCTCCGCCGAGTCCGAGTGGCGGTGCCGGCGGGCCGAGATCAAGGAGCTGGCGGAGAGCTCCGTCTACGGCCACAAGCCCGCCAGACCCGACAGCGTCACGGGATCGGTCTCCGGCAGCGAGATCACCGTGAACGTGACACACCAGGGCAGGAGCGCCGGTTTCTCGGCGAGCGTCGACCTGCCGAGCGGCTCGGGCCCCTTCCCGGCGGTCGTGGTCCTGGGAGGACTCGGCGCGGACACCCAGACCATCAAGTCCTCCGGTGCCGCCGTCGTCGAGTTCGACCCCTACCAGGTCGGCGAAGAGGGCACGGGACGGGACGGCAAGCAGGGCGCGTTCTACAGCATCTACGGCTCCTCCAGCGAAACGGGCCTGCTCATGGCCTGGTCCTGGGGTGTGAGCCGGATCATCGACGTCATCGAGCAGTCGGACGGCAGCGTCCTCCAGGCGGACTCGACCGGTGTCACGGGGTGCTCACGCTTCGGCAAGGGCGCCTTCGTCTCCGGCGCGTTCGATCAGCGCATCGATCTGACCATGCCGGTCGAGTCGGGCACCGCCGGCGTGCCCGCGTTCCGCTCGGTGGCCCAGGAAGACGGGGCGCAGCCGCTGAGCAGCGCCTACTCCGAGCAGCCGTGGCTCGGCGACGCGTTCAGCGCCTACACGCAGAACCCGGACCGACTGCCGGTGGACACCCACGAGATCGTCGCCATGGTCGCGCCACGCGGGCTGTTCATCATGGAGAACCCGCACGTCGACTGGCTCGGCGCCACTTCCGGCAGCGTGGCCGCCCTCGGGGGAGCCGAGGTCTACAAGGCGCTCGGTGCCGAGGAGAACATCTCCTACTCCTCCGACGTCCAGGACGGCACCCACTGCGCCTCCCGCTCCGAGTGGCAGGCGCCCCTGCGGCAGAGCATCGAGAAGTTCCTGCTGGGGACCGGCAGTGCGCCCGGTGAGTTCCGGATCGCGCCGAGCGAGTCCGGCGACCTGTCCCAGTGGCGGAGCTGGCAGACGCCGACACTCGACGACAGCGGTGGCGGGGACCCCGGCGACGGCGACCCGGGTGACGGCGACCCGGGCGATGGGGACCCGGGTGACGGCGATCCCGGCGACGGGGGCGCAGAAGGCGCCTGCACCGCGGACTTCCGCGCGGTCAACAGCTGGTCCGGCGGCTACCAGGGCGAGGTGACGGTGAACAACACCGCCTCCGGTGCGCTCGACGGCTGGAGCGTCGCCATGACGCTGGCATCCGGGCAGTCCATCAGCAACCTCTGGAACGGCGAATACACCAGCACAGGAGGCTCCGTGACGGTCAGCGGCACCGGCTGGAACGGCACGGTTCCGGTCGGCGGAAGCGCCACCTTCGGCTTCGTCGCGAGCGGGTCCTCCGCCGCGCCCACCGACATCACCTGCACCACCCCCTGACCCGCTCGGGGGCCCAGGCGAGCCCGCCCCGCACCCGTACCCCCTCCCGCCGGGGCGGGCTTGGACCACGCTGCCTCGGGCGGTGCATCCGCCCGAGGCAGCGTGGCCGTGACCTCTCGCCGCCTGCGCCGAAACCGGACGACCGCCTCGCCGAAGCGCTGGGGAGGATATGCCGGTTCGGCGGTGCCGGGTGAGCGCCTGTGCTCGCCCCGCAGGGCGGCAGGGAGGCCGGCGTCACCCCGGCGCTGGCCCCGTCGAGTCGCGGATGACCAGGTGGGAGGGCAGTACAACGCGGCGCGGACCGGCGCCGTCCTCCGCCGCGGAGCCGCGGGTCAGCAGGATCTCCACGGCGGCGCGCCCGGCCTCTTCCTGGGGGCCGGACAGGGTGGTCAGGGCGGGTACGCAGAAGTCCGCGCCGAGGATGTCGTCGTAGCCGGCCACGCTCAGCTCGTCGGGTACCCGCACCCCGCGTTCGGCCAGGCGCCGCAGGATGCCGATGGCCAGCAGGTCGTTGTGCGCGACGACATCGCACTGGCCTGCGACGACGTGTTCGCCGCGGCTCACGCGCTGCGCACCGCCGGTATCGCGCCGCTGCGGATTCCCGGCAACTACTACGCCGACCTCGCCGCGCGCACCGACCTCGCGCCGGCCGTGCGCGAGCGGATGCGCGAGAACGGAGTCCTCTACGACCGCGCCGGCGGCGGCGAGTTCCTCCACTTCTACACGCCGATGCTCGATGGCCGCCTCTTCTTCGAGGTGGTGCAGCGCACCGGCGGATACCGCGGCTCACTTCGCGCGCCTGCTGGCCGCGGAGTGAGCTGGACCCGGCCGGCGGTTCCCGCCGCGGGGCGTGCCGCCGCACGGCGGGGTGCGCGGTGCGGCCCTGCGCCGCCCTGCGTTACGGCGCCTCCGGCCCGGCGGATGGCCGGTTCCGGCCATCCGCCTCGGCGGGCAGGCCGGCGGTACCGCACCGACTGGTGGCGGACGGCGGGCACGGATAGGTTCGACCGGTCAGCCGATCAGCCGCCGAAGGAAACGCCGCATGCACACGCCAGAGCACGGTCCCCCCGGCCCCGGGAATGCGCAGCAGATGCCGGACGCCCGGCAGCCGCAGCCCGGATGGGGGAACCCGCCTCCGCCGGGGCCGCCGTATCCGGGCGGACCGCAGCCGGGGCAGCCGCCCGCCGCACCCGGCGGCTATCCGCCGGGTGCGGGCTATCCCGGACCTCCCGCTCCCGGATGGCCGCCGCACCCGCGGCCCGCAAAGGCATCCCAGCCCGCTACGGTGATCGTGGCGCGCGTCCTGCACTTCGTGCTCGGCGGCTTCGCCGTGCTGGTGGCCTTCTTTCTCGGAATCGCCTCACTGGGCGCGCGGCTCGACCCGGCCATGGGCGCCGAGGCCGAGCAGGTCTCGAACGAGATCGCTGTCGCCGCACTCGTCGCGCTCCTGCTGGCGGCGGTGTTCTTCGTGCTGGGCGGCATCGGCGGCCGGCGTTCGCCGAAGGTGCTGTGGACGTCGGTCGGCGTTTACGCGGTGCTGGCGGCACTGGACGTCGTCGGCTTCTCCCTGGAGCCGGAGACGGGGCAGATCCTGATCGGGTTGGTGCCCTGCGCCGTGCTCATCACCCTGCTGCTCGTCGGGCCCTCCCGGAACCACTACCTGTCCGGGCGCGCACCAGCGGCTTGAGCCGGGACCGCCCGTGGACGGCGCCTGCGCCCGTGATGCGGAAGCCGGGCGGTCTCGTCGGCTTTCCGCGGTGCGGGCGAATCTTGTAGAGGGGCGCCGGCGCAGGCGGTGGTGTCCGGTCCGGCGCCCGCCCCACCGGGTGCCCCGCCGGCAGGCATCCGACCCGACGACCAGGCATGTGTACGCTGAGAGGCCGCATGGCTCCGACGGGTGGAGGTGGCGTGTCGACGTCCGGGATGCTCGATGACCTGCTGCGCCAGCTGCGGCCCGGCGCCTCCCCGGAGTCCGGGCCCCGGCCGCAGCAGCTCGCCGATCGCCTGCGGGAGCAGACCGGCGTGGACGTCGCGCTCGTGGACGGCGAGGGGCGGGCGGAGGTGGCCACGGCCGGGATCTCGGGCGAGGTGCTCGCGGACCTGCAGCCGGTGCTGGTGCAGCTGCTGGGGGGCGAGCTCGCGGCGGCCGCCACGCGGGCGGGCGCGATGCACGTCCGATGCGAGGTGCTGCGGCGCGAACCCCCGCGCTCGGTACTGGTGGCGGCGGCCCCCTCGCCGCTGACCCCGGAGGCCGCCACGCTGGCCTCGCACACCGGGACCGTGCTCGACACGCTGCGGCGCGTCCGGAGCGCCGACGAGGCCGCCGACCGCTACCGGCAGGCCGCCGACCGGCTCCGCGTCGCCGTCTTCATGGCCCTCATGACCGGCGACGTCACTCTGGCGCGCAGGATGACGGTCGGAGCCGTGCCCCCGTTGCTGGACGCCGAGCGCGTACGGCTCTACCTGCTGAACTGCCCTTCCGCCGAACGCGAGACCATCGCCGTGCAGAGTCAGGACGAACACGGCTATCACGGCCGGAGCATGGTCGTGCGCTGTCCGGTCTACGACCCCCACCTCATCTGCCTGATCCCCGACGACGGGGACGGCGGGGCCGAGGCGGACAGCGGCCTGGCCGCGCTGCTGCACTCCCTGGCGCGGGAGAACCCGCGGTACTGCCTGGGTATCAGCGAGCCGCAGCCGCTCCACGCCACGGCCGAGGCCTATGAGCAGGCCCGCCACGCTCTGGCCGGCGCGCGGCATACGGGTTCCCGCGCCGTCCCCTACGACGGCCACGCGCCGCTCGCCCGCCTGCTGCCGCGCGCGCAGGCCCACGCATGGGCCCGCGGGCTGCTGGCGCCCATCGAGGAGCTTCCCCGGATCACCGTCGACGTCACACGCCTCGCCCTCTCCTTCCCCCGCTTGGCGGTGGCGCGCCTGCTGGGCATCAGCCGCAACACCGTGACGGCCCACCTGCGGCGTGTCGAGGACGCCCTGGGCATGGACCTGCACGACGTCCACGACCGCGCCGTACTCGCCCTCGCGCTGGCCGCCGCCGGCCTCCCGCCCGCCGGCGGATCCGCCGAAGACACGCCCGACGCGCCGTCGCTGGACGCCCTGCTCATCACCGAGGAGGCTCTCCTCTGGGCGCGGAGGTTCCTCACACCGCTGCACGACGAGGCGCACGGCCCCCTGCCGGAGACGCTGCGCGCCTGGGTCGACGCCGGCGCCGACGCCCGGCGCGCGGCGCACACCCTGGACGTGAGCCGCACAACGGTCCGCGCCCGCCTGCGTACGGCCGAGGGGCTGCTGAACCGGGATCTGCTCACCCCCGGCCCCGGCACCCACGACCTCGTCCATGCGCTGCGCATCACCGAGAGTGCATCGTGAACAGTCGCCGCCGGGCGAGTGGGCACTGTGCGCATTGCCCCGGAGGTGACGCGGGCCTAACGTCGGCTTTGTTCGGTCGCCGAGCCGGTGAGCGGGGATTCCGGTGGCTGGGCCCGGACGGCGGGAGGGCGCCCGGGAGGCCGCGGACCGCCGTTCATGCGGGCGACCGGAGGTGCCGATCGCCGAGGGGGACGGTCGGCGGATCAGCTGAGGCACCGGATTGGGACGGAGTCCGGCGCCACGCGGCTCCGCCGAGCGGGATGACGGCGCCTCCGCCGGGGCCCGGCCGCGGCCGGGCCCCGGCGGGCTCGACCCCGCAGGAACGCCAGAATGTCACCGGTCTGTCGGAGCGGCTGCGCACCGGTCACGCTGCTGTAGACGGTGCTCACGCGGTCACCACCGACTCGATGGAGCGCAGCAGTTCCGCGCTGTCGCCGAGCCCGCCGAGGACGACGACCTTCAGGCGCGCCCTCTCCTCGTCGTAGACCGTCTGCACCCGCACCGGCGCGCCGCCGTCGCGGGGACCGGCCGCGGCGCCGGTGAGGAGGGTGGAGACGCGGGACGCCGTTTCGGGATCGATCGCCTCGACCTCCACGACACTCGACACCTCGGCGTGCCGCCGACGCCCGGCCGTCTCGTGCGGCCGGGCCGACAGGTGGCGGCCGGTGAACGCCTCCAGATCCTCGCGGGCGATCCGGTACTGCTTGCCGATGCGCACCGCCTTGAGCCGACCGTCGCGCACGTAGCTGCGCACGGTCCGCACGTGCAGTCCCAGTCGATCGGCGACTTGCTCCGCGGAGAAGAGCTCCTGTTCCATATACGCATCATAGCCTCCCTATCGAAGGGGAAGTGCGGAACGATGCGTAGTATCAAGGAACGATCCGCCACATGGTGAGGGGAGAATCGAGGCTGCCGGGAGGAGTCAGCGGAAGCGGAATCCGGGAGCCGGCCCCGCCTGCGCGGCCCACTGCCCCGCGGGGAGCTTGCCGGTGCCGGAGTGCTGCACCCGCCCGACGCGCAGCACGTCGCCGTTGAGCCGGACCGCGAACCCCGAATCGTCGACGTCGAGCACCTCACCGGGTCGGCCGGGGCGCCGCTCGCCGGTGAGACGGCAGTCGAAGAACCGCAGTTTCTCCTCCTCGAAGAGCGTCCAGGCGCCCGGCCGCGGATCCGCGCCGCGGATCAGGTCGTAGACGACGCGCGCGGGGCGGTGCCAGTGGATCTCGACGTGCCGGTCGCTGCAGCCGGGCTCGAACGTCGCCTCGGCGTGGTCCTGCTCGATCCGCGGCGCCTCGCCCGCCGCCACCAGGGCCACCGCCTCGGACACGGCGTCCACGCCCAAGGGGAAGAGCCGGTCGAAGTAGAGGCTGCCCACGGTGTCGTCGGGGCCGATCGGGCACCGCTTCTGCAGCAGGACCGGGCCGGTGTCGATGCCCCGGTCGGGCCAGAATATGCTCAGGCCGGTCTCCTGCTCGCCGTTGATGAGGGCCCAGTTGATCGCCGACTTGCCGCGGTGCAGCGGCAGCAGGCTCGGGTGGTACTGCGCCGTCCCGTGGGTGGGCAGCGTGAACACGTCGTCCGGCAGGAAATGGGTGACGAAGGCCATCAGGCAGAAGTCGGCCTCCAGTTCCTTCCACTTCACGAGCCCGCCGGGCTCTTTCAGGCTCGCGGTGGACACCCGCGGGATGCCGGCCTCCTCACTGGCGGACCAGAGCCGGTCCACCCGCCCGCCTTGGGCGGGCTCCGGCGCCGCGACGCCCGCTACGGTCACACCGTCGTCCTGCAGCCGCCGCAGCACCGCCTCTCCGAAGGCCGCCTGTCCGATGATGGCAACACGCATATATCTCTCCCGGCTGGAATTTCCGTGGATTCCCCCGTCTGAGCCTTTCGGCAACGTATCGGATCGGTTGGGACACGCCATGACTGCCGGGGTGAGAGCTCTGTTGCGGTTTCTTCGGTTTTCGGTTCCTCGCCTGGTCGGCGGCCTTCTCGGGGGTGTGCGACCGCCGCGGCGCCGCGGTCACCGGTCGGCGCGGATGAGGTCGGCCGCTCGCTCGCCCACCGCCAGGACGGTGACCATCGGGTTGGGGGAGGGCATCGTGGGAAACACCGACGCGTCGGCGATACGCAGCCCCGACAGCCCGCGTACCCGCAGCTCGGGGTCGACCACCGCCGCCGGGTCGTCCGCGGCCCCCATCCGGCAGGTGCCGGCGGGGTGGTACACGGTGTGGGCAGCGCGGCGCCCGTACTCCGAGAGCTCGGCGTCGGTGGTCAGCGCGGGGCCGGGGGCGACCTCGCGCTTGATCCAGGAGGCGAAGGGCTCGGTCGCGGCGATGTCGCGGGCGATGCGCAGCCCGTCGACGATCGTCTGCGCGTCGTAGTCCTCGGGATCGGTGAAGTAGCGGAAGTCCAGCGCGGGCTTGACGCCGGGGTCGGCGCTGGTCAGCCACAGCTTGCCGCGCGAGCGCGACCGGGGAATGTTGGGCGTCATGCAGATCGCGTTGCGCGGGCCCGGCGAGTCGTAGCCCAGGCGGGCGGTGTTGTCGTCGAAGGGCACCTGGTAGATGTGGAACATCAGATCCGGGCGCGGATCACCGGTGTCGCGGCGCACGAACAGGCCGCCGTCGGAGGCCATCACGGTGGTCTCGGGCACTTCGCGCTCGGTCTCCCACATGATGATCGACTCGGGATGGTCGAGCAGGTGCTCGCCCACTCCGGGCAGGTCGTGGCCCACGTCCAGGCCGACCTCGCGCAGATCGTCGGCCGGGCCCACCCCGGAGAGCATGAGCAGGCGCGGCGTGTCGATCGCGCCGGCGCACAGGATGACCTCGCGCTCGGCGGTGACGGTCTGCTCGGAGCCGTCGGCGGCGGTGACGCGGACGCCCGTGGCGCGGTCGCCGTCGAAGACGAGCCGGTGGGCCCAGGTCTCCAGCATCAGGGTCAGGTTGCGGCGGACCCCGATGATCGGGTGCAGGTAGGCCACCGAGGCCGAGGAGCGGTAGCCGGTGTAGGGGTCGTAGGCGAGGGACAGGTACCCGGCACCGTCGCGGAAGCCGCCGCGGTGGGAGGTTTCGGCGTTGAAGTCGTCGATCACCGGCACGCCGATGGCCCGGGACGAGGCGGTGATCCAGTCGGTGACGATGGCGTTTCGGTCCTGGGGTGCAACCGGGATGATGTTGCACTTGATGCGGTCGGCGTAGGACTGCACGGTGGCGTTGTCCCACCCGCGGGCGCCGGCGGCCACCCAGTCGTCGAGGTCCTGGGGGAAGGGCCGGAAGCTGATGAGGGTGTTGTGGGAGGAGCAGCCGCCCAGCACCCGGGCGCGCGAGTGGACGATGTGGGAGTTGCCGCGCGGCTGGGGGGTCGTGGTGTAACCGTAGTCCAGGTCGCTTTCCAGCAGGTTCAGCCACTCGCCCAGGCGCAGGACACGTTCCAGGCCCTGGTCGGAGGGGCCGCCTTCGATGACGCACACGCTGGTGCCGGGGTCCTCGGTGAGCCGGTCGGCGATCACCGAGCCGGCTGTGCCGCCGCCCACGATGACGTAGTCGAAGGACGCGTCGCTCTGGTGTGGGGCCACGTGTACAACTCCTTTTCTGTGCTCCGCGCCGGGGTCTTCGGCCGGGCGCGGCGGCGGTTTCGAAACGGTCTTGCGGGGGAGCGGGATTGAGGTCCCGCGTGCGTTCGCCGCCGGTTCGCGACAGATCTTCGCGGACGGCGGGAACACATCGGACCCGCCGGCTCCGCGGTGAGCCGGCTCACATACCCGAAGCCCCCGGCGGGCGAACGCACTCTCCATTCTGCCCGCGGACGCCCGTCTCGCAACCTCCCCCTTTGTGCGGCCCCGTATGCGGGCGCCTGTGGTGCGGCGGGCCCGGGTGCGCTCGTGTTTCACGGACCTGGAGGCCCGCGGCGCGATTCTTCCGGGTTCCGGTTTTCCGTCCTATAGAGCGGCTCTATACCGACGAACAGGTATCGGTATGACTTGTATTGTTTTGGATATTGATTCTCCATTGTTTCTGCATCACCATCGGTCATTGTCAATATGCGGCGCTTTCGCGGAAGCGTGAAAGTCCCGCATCCGCTGTTTCGTATGGCGAGAACAGGTGTAAATGGAGCACACGCGTACGCACGCCGTTCCGGGGTTCTGCGGGATCCCGGAATGCACGGATTTCTTTCGTCTGGATTGGAAATCGAGATATGGTTTCGCTGCAGCGCCCTGCCGCCTCGGCCTCGATCGTGGCGCTCACCATGCTGATGGCCGCCTCATGCGGTAGCCCCTCCGAAGGCGGGTTCGACTCCGGTGGCGGGACGGACACCGAGGTCGTCCTCGTCGAGCAGCCGTGGGAAGACCTCATGGTGGAGAACCGCATCGCCCGCCAGGTCCTGAAGGAGGCGGGCTACAGCGTCGAGATCGAGGACCTGTCGGTCCCCCTCGGCGCCCAGGCGCTGACCAAGGGCGACGCCGACGCCTACCTCGGCAACTGGTGGCCCAGCCAGAAGGAGGTCTACGGCGACCCCATCGACGCGGGCAAGATCGAGGTCCTGGGCACCGTCGTCACCGGTGTCGCCTACGAACCCGCCGTGCCGAAGTACGTCGCCGACGAGTACGGCGTCACCTCGCTGGCCGACCTCGACGAGAACGCTCAAAAATTCAACCGGGAGTTCCTGGGGATCGAGCCCGGCACGCCCGGCAACAACTCCATCCAGGAGGCGATCGACGCCGACGCCTACGGGCTCGGCGACTGGAATCTCGTCGAGTCGAGCACTCCGGCGATGCTGGCCGAGGTCGACAAGCGGACGCAGGACGAGCAGCCCGTGGTCTTCCTCGCGTGGGCGCCCCACTGGATGAACATCGAGTGGGACCTCGTCTACCTGGACGACCCCGAAGAGGCCTGGCCGGGCGCCGGCGAGGTCCGCAGCGTCTCCCGCGAGGGTTTCAAGGACGACAACCCGAACGCGGCGCGCTTCCTGTCCCGGATCGAGGTCGACCGCGAAACCGCCTCCGACTGGGTCTACCAGGTCAGCCAGGAGGACCGCTCGCCCGCCGACGTCGCCCGCGAGTGGATCAGCCAGAACCCCGACCGGGTCGGCGAATGGCTCAAGGGCGTCGAGACCGTGGAGGGCGACCCGGCGGAGGCCCCCGCGTGATCGATGTCCGCAACCTCACCAAGGTCTTCAACATGGCACCCGGCCGCGCACGCCGCGCCCTCGACACCGCCGACGGCGGGGCGCAGGCCGTGCGGGACTCCGGCGGAGCCGTAGCCGTCGACGACGTCTCCTTCTCCGTCGAACGCGGAGAGCTTTTCGCCGTCATGGGCCTTTCCGGGTCCGGGAAGTCCACCGTCGTCCGGATGATCAACCGGCTCGTGGAACCGACCGCGGGGACCGTCGCCTACGAGGGCGCCGACGTCGGGTCCATGACGCCGGAGAAGCTCCGCGAGCTGCGCAACAGGCGCATCAGCATGGTTTTCCAGCACTTCGCGCTGTTCCCGCACCGCACAGTCAGGGAGAACACCGCCTACGGGCTCAAGGCCCGCGGTGTAGCCAGAAGCGAGCGGCTCGAACGCGCCGACAAGGCGCTGGAACAGGTCGGACTCGCCCATCGCGGGGATGCCTACCCCGACGAGTTCAGCGGCGGGATGAAGCAGCGCGTGGGACTCGCGCGCGCCCTGGCCACCGACCCGGACGTGCTGATCATGGACGAGCCGTTCAGCGCGCTGGACCCGCTGACCCGGCGGTCCATGCAGGAGCAGTTGCTCGAACTCCAGCAGGACTTGGGCAAGACCATCATCTTCGTCACCCACGACCTGAACGAGGCGATGCGCATCGGCGACCGCATCATGGTGATGAAGGACGGCCGCGTCGTCCAACTCGCCACCGGGCCGGAGATCATCTCCCGCCCGGCGACCGACTACGTCCGCGACTTCGTCTCCGACGTCGACCGCACGCGGGGCCTGACGGCCGGCGCGGTCATGCAGCGCCCCTGGGCCACCGCCGGCCTCGGCGAGCACCCTCAGCAGGTGCTGGACCGCTTGGCGGACGTGGCCGGCCGGTGCGCCTACGTCACCGGCGACGACGGCCGCATCGCCGGAGTCGCCACGACCGAGGCCCTGACGCAGGCGGTGCGGCGCGACCGGACGGACCTGGGCGACTGCGTCGCCGACGAGTACACCGCCGTCACCGACGACACCCCCGTCGTCGAGTTCTGCCATCTGACGGGCGGCCACCGGGTGCCGCTCGCGGTCGTCGACGGCGGCGGGCACCTGGTCGGGGTCGTCCCCCGCAGCCGGGTGCTGAACGCCATCGCGGCGTCGGAGGAGGTGAGTGAGCATGCCTAGAATCCCGCTCGGCGACGCGGTCGAAGCCGGCCTGCAGTGGCTCACCGACAACGCCGGAGGCTTCTTCGAAGCGGTCTCGGCCGTCCTCCTGATGGCGGTGAACGGGATCTACACGGTGCTCGCCGCACCCGTGCCGTGGGTGCTTATCGCGGTCTTCGGCCTCCTCATCGCCCTGGCGACCCGCAGCGTGGCGCTGACCCTGTTCACTGTGCTCGCGTTCGCGCTCGTGGTGGGCATGAACCTGTGGACGCAGACACTGGAGACGCTCGCCGTGGTGGTCATGGCGACGTTCTTCTCGATCCTGGTGGGCGTCCCCCTGGGCGTGCTCGCCGCGAGCAGCCCGCGGGTCAGCTTCGCCGTGCGGCCGGTCCTCGACTTCATGCAGACCCTGCCGGTCTTCGTCTACCTCGTCCCGTCGGTGTTCCTCTTCGGGATCGGCGTCGTTCCGGGCGTCGTCGCCACCACCGTCTTCGCGATCCCGCCGGCGGTCCGGCTCACCGAACTCGGAATCCGCCAGGTGGACGAGGAGGTCCTGGAGGCCGCCCGCGCGTTCGGGTCGCGTCCCCGGCAGGTGCTGCGCGAAGTGCAGCTGCCGCTGGCGCTGCCCTCCATCATGGCCGGCGTCAACCAGGTCATCATGCTCGCCCTGTCGATGGTCGTCGTCGCCGGCCTGGTCGGTGCCAAGGGGCTGGGCGGCGTCGTCGTCAACGGTGTCACCCAGTTCGACATCGGCACCGCCTTCGAAGGGGGAGTCGCCGTCGTCGTCCTGGCGATCTTCCTCGACCGGGTGACCGGAGCCCTGGGACGCGGCGGCGGTGTTCAGCGGTGGCAGACCGCCCTGCGGCGCCTCCTCGGGCGCAGGCGCCGAGGCGGCGACCGAGAGCCCGAAACGGTGAAGGCCCCCGCCTGACCACGGCCGCGCAGCCCCGACCGGGTCGCCGGCCGGTGCCGCCCACCGGCCGCACCGGCCGGCGACCCGGTCGATCCCGTACAGCCGCAGCACAACTGCGCAGACGAAAGAGGAGATGCTCGTTGAGCGATGTACATCCCAACCGGCACAACCTGCCGATCGAGGAACGGCGGCACGCTCCGGCCACGTCGATCGACGTGCGCGAACAGGACCCGCCCTACCGGCCGGACGACCCCTTGCGGCCGCCGAAAGGCGCCCCCAACGTCGTGCTGGTCCTCCTCGACGACATGGGGTTCGGGGCGCCCAGCGCGTTCGGCGGCCCGTGCGAGATGCCGACCGCCGACCGGCTGGCGCGCGACGGGCTGCGCTACACCCGCTTCCACGTCACGGCCGTCTGCTCGCCGACGCGGCAGTCGCTGCTGACCGGGCGCAACCACCACTCCGTCGGTATGGGGGTCACGACCGAGATGTCCAGCGCGGCGCCCGGGTACTCCGGCATCCGCCCGCGCAGCGCCGCGACCGTCGCGGAGATCCTCCGGGGCAACGGCTACAACACCGCCGCGTTCGGCAAGTGGCACCAGACCCCGGCGCGCGACGTGAGCCCGGCCGGGCCCTTCGACCGCTGGCCCACCGGTGAGGGCTTCGAGAAGTTCTACGGATTCCTGTGCGCGGAGATGAACCACTGGTACCCGGTGCTCTTCGACGGGACCGTACCGAGTGAACCGGCCAAGCGCCCGGAGGACGGGTACCACCTGTCCGAGGACCTCGTCGACCAGGCCATCGAGTGGATCGACACGCAGCGCAGCCTCAAACCCGGCACCCCCTTCTTCGCCTACCTCCCGTTCGGCGCCACCCACGCGCCCTACCACGTGCCCCGGCACTACCGCGACAAGTACCGGGGCCGCTTCGACCACGGGTGGGACCGCCAGCGCGAGATCACCCTGGAGCAGCAGAAGCGGCTCGGAGTCGTGCCCCAGGACGCGGAACTGGCGCCGTGGGCCGAGGGCGTGCCGCACTGGGACGAGCTCTCCGCGGCCGAGCAGCGGTCGGCGGCCTCGCTGATGGAGCTCTACGCCGGGTTCGCCGAGCACACCGACGTCCAGATCGGACGGCTCGTCGACGCGCTGGAGGAGAACGGCGCGCTTGAGGACACCCTGTTCATCTACATCCTCGGCGACAACGGAGCCTCGGCGGAGGGCGGACTGGGCGGCACGCTCAACGAACACCGCTACGCCAGCGGCATCCCCGACAGCGCGGAGTTCATCAACGCCCACGCCGACGCGCTCGGCGACGAGACGACGCACGCCCACTACCCGGTGGGGTGGGCGCTGGCGATGAACACCCCCTACCAGTGGACTAAGCAGGTCGCCTCGCACTTCGGAGGCACCCGTGACGGCATGATCGCCCACTGGCCCGGCGGAATCCGGGAGCGCGGCGGCCTGCGCCACCAGTTCCACCACGTCATCGACGTGCTGCCGACCATCCTCGAAGCGGCGCGCATCCCCGATCCCCACTCGGTGGACGGCGTCGCGCAGCAGCCGATCGAGGGCACCAGCATGCTCTACACCTTCAACGACGCCGAAGCCGCGGACCGCCGCCGCCTCCAGTACTTCGAGATGGTCGGCAACCGCGGCATCTACCACGACGGGTGGATGGCGGTCACCCGCCACGGCACCCCCTGGGAGATGGTGCAGGACGGCCGCCGCTACTTCGACGACGACGTCTGGGAGCTCTACGACACCAACGTCGACTGGACCCAGGCGCGCGACGTCTCGGCCGAGCACCCCGGCAGGCTCCGCGAGCTGCAGCAGCTGTTCCTCGTCGAGGCCGCCAAGTACAACGTGTTCCCGCTGGACGACCGGATGACCGAACGGGAGAACCCGCGGGAGGCGGGCCGGCTGGACCTGTTCGGCGACCGCAGCACCGTCACCTTCAACGGCCCCGGTCTGCGGCTCACCGAAGAGACCGCGCCCAACGTCAAGAACCGGTCGCACACGATTACCGCAGTCGTCGACGTCCCCGACGACGGGGGCGAGGGGGTACTCGTCGCCCAGGGCGGGCGGTTCGGCGGATGGTCGCTCTACGTCCGCGAAGGGCGGCCGCACTACGCCTACAACTACTTCGGGCTGCGGGTGCACACGGTCTCCGGCGGCGAGCGGCTCGGCGCCGGCGAGCACGAGATCCGCCTGGAGTTCGGCTACGACGGCGGGGGAGTCGGACGCGGCGGAACCGCGTCCCTGGCCGTCGACGGCAAGCGGGTCGCCGAAGGCAGGGTGGAGGCCACCATCCCCTACTACTTCGCCTTCGACGAGACGTTCGACCTCGGAGTCGACCGCGCCTCGCCGGTGACCGACGACTACCCCACGGCCGACAACCACTTCACCGGGCGGCTGCGCCAGGTGCGCCTCGACCTCGGCGACGACCTGTGCAGCGACGCCGACAGCGAAGGCGAACGAGAGCGGTTCCGAGCGGCACATGACTGACGGACACCACGCATGCTGCGCCCCCTCGGCGGGTCCTCGGCCGGGTGCCGCCCCGGCCGCCCCCGACGGGGACCCGCCCACCACCGCCGGCAGGGGGAGCACCCGCGGCATGGTGCTCCTCGACGGCGGGGAGTTCCTGATGGGCAGCGAAGACGCACGCGCCTACCCCGACGACGGCGAGGGGCCCGTCCGCACGGTCGGGCTCAGCCCGTTCCTGATCGGCGCGACCGCGGTGACCAACGCGGAATTCGCCGCGTTCGCCGAGGCCACGGGCTACCGGACCGATGCACAACGCTTCGGCTGGTCGTTCGTGTTCGGCGGGCTGCTGCCCGACGACTTCCCGCCCACCCGCGGGGTCGTCGGCGCCCCCTGGTGGCGGCAGGTCGAGGGCGCTGACTGGCGCCGCCCCGCGGGCCCGCAGTCCGGAATCGACGACCTCGCCGACCACCCGGCGGTCCACGTCTCGTGGAACGACGCGCAGGCGTACTGCGCCTGGGCGGGTCTGCGGCTGCCGACCGAAGCCGAATGGGAGTACGCCGCCCGAGGCGGCCTGGTCGGATGCGCGTTCCCGTGGGGGGACGAGCTGGAGCCCGCGGGCGAGCACCGCATGAACGTGTGGCAGGGGGAGTTCCCCGGGCGCAACACCCGCGCCGACGGCTGGTACGGCACCTGTCCGGCCGACGCGTTTCCCGCCAACGGGTTCGGGCTGCACAACACGACGGGCAACGTCTGGGAGTGGTGCGCCGACCGGTTCGCCCCGGACCCGGCCGCGGCGGGAGCCGGGCGCCGCCTGGGCGGAGACGACGGCGGGACGCGGCGCAGTGCGCGCGGGGGTTCCTACCTGTGCCACGAGTCCTACTGCCGCAGGTACCGGGTCAGCGCGCGCCAGGGGATCGCCCCCGACTCCTCGATGGGCAACACCGGGTTCCGCTGCGCCCGGGACGTGTGATCCGCGGCGGTTTCGGCGGTTGCGCTGGTCCCGCGGATCCGCCGAGGCCGCCGCCCGAGCCCCCGGCCCGCTCCCCGCCTCACCCGGGGTGGGCGCCGTCCAGCGGGCCGGGGCCCTGGGCCCCGTCGTCGGGCGACCGCTGTGAAACGAGGTCGATGAACGCCTGGGCCGCCGGCGACAGGGGCTCCGGCGGCCAGACCAGGACGCCGCGGCGAGCGAGCGGCGGGGCGAGGCCGACGACGACCGCGCCGAGTCCCGCAGCCTCCATGGCCAGCCGGTACGGAAGGAGGGTGGCGCCGGCGCCGGCGATCACCAGCGGCACGATGGCGGCGCGGTGGGTGGTTTCCACGGCGATCCGCGGTGAGGTCCCGGTGACAGCAAGCGCGCTGTCGAGCGCGCTTCTGGTGGTGGTGCCGTTCGGCGTGGTCACGAGGTCCAACTCGGCGATCCGCTGCAGCGGGAGGGGGCCCTCGGGTTCGGCCGTGGAGGGTGGGAGCACGGCCAGCACCTCCTGCTGGGGCAGGTCGAGCACCCGCATCCCCGCCGCGGGGATGCCGTGCTCGGTGAGCCCCACCTCGCACTGCCCGCGGCGGACGAGGTCGACGATCGACGCGGCGTTCTCCGCATCCACGATCCGGAACTCGACTCCGGGGTGCAGGTTGCGGAACGCGCCCACGAACGACGCGAGCGGGTCGACGGCCAGGGTGGTGACGGCGGCGATGTCGATGCGCCCCGACACCAGCCCGGACACCCGCTGGGCCGCGGTCTGCACGCGCATGAAGTCGTGCAGCACCTGCCGGGCCGGGTCGAGCAGCGCCTCGCCCACGGGTGTCAGCACCACACCCCGCCCGACGCGGCGGAACAGCGGGGCCCCGACCTCGCGCTCCAGGACGCGTATGGCATAGGACAGCGACGGCTGCGCGATCCGCAGCGAGTTCGAAGCGCTGGTGAAACTCCCGTGGCTCGCGATCGAGAGAAAGTACTCCAGATGCTTCCGCTCCACCCGAACTTCCTCCGACTCCGCGACGCGTCCGGCACCTGGACGCACCCGCTCCGGTCGTCTTCGACGCCCGCCACCGCCGGTGCGGCACCGATCCGAACGCCTGCGCGCACGGACTCAGTGCAACCTATCCGATCCCGGCCAAGGCGACGGCGCAGCGCAGCCGCCCCGGGACCGGATCCGAGCCGGATTCCGCCGAAAGGCGCGAGTCGTCGGGAGGCGACCAGGGCGCGGCGGCGCGGCGGATGCGTTCGCAACCGCCGGCGAGACCACGTATCCGGGGCCGGCGGCCTGCGCGCCGGCCCCGGACCCCGGTAGCTGCTAGCAGACGTCGCGGCTGCTGTTCTGCAGGGTGTTGTTCTCGAAGGTGACGTTGTCGCCGCAGGGCCGTTCCACGAGTGCGGAGTCGGTGACCCTGAGGTTGCGGATTCTCACGTCGGAGGTGTTGGCGAACTCGTCGCGGGCGGCGATGCGGATGGTGCCACCGCCCTCCACCGAGCCGCCCTCGGGGGCGATGTCGACGTTGTGGCAGTTCTCGATCAGGATCGAGTTGCTGCCGGTGTCGGCGATGTCGACGCGGTCGATGACGGCGCCGCCGCTTTCGGAGACGCAGAACACGCCGCGGCCGCCGCCCCGGGCGATCACCTCGTCGACGTGGATGTTGGTGGGGTAGGAGCCGCCGATGCGGCCGTTGCGGTTGGCCATGCGGAAGGCGGCGTAGCCGGTGCCGGTCCCGGCGCCGTCGGCGTCGACCGTGCCCACCTCGGCGTTGACGGTGTCGTTGAGCAGCAGGCCGGAGTAGGCGGTGTCGCGGGCGATGACCGTGCCGATGTCCAGTCCGTCCACGCCGTAGGTCTCCACGCCGTGGTTGTTCGTGCCCGAGACGTAGACGTGGTCGACGGTGACGTCGCGGGTGGGCTGACTGCGGTCGCTGTGGTTGTCGATGCGGATACCGAGCCCGCCGGACAGCCGCAGGTCGATGCGGCCCAGGTGGATGTCCTCGCCGTTGCGCACGAAGATCCCGAAGTAGGGGTTGCCGGTGACGCTCAGGTGGGGCACCGCGATGTCGCGGACGCCGCGGGCGCGCACCACGGCGTTGTCCCCTTCGGGACTACCGGTGACGTCGATGGTTCCGCAGACCTCCAGCGAAGTGTGGCTGGGCAGGTCCAGCGACCGGTCGGCCCGCATCGAGCCCGATCCGCGCACGACCACCCGCTCCTGGGAGTTGCGGCCCGGTGTGAGGCTGTCCACGGCCGCGCGCATGGCCTCCAGCATGCTGCCGCCGGTGTAGACGGTTTCTCCGCCGTTGCGCGATGTCCAGGAGCCGCCCGAGCGCACCGCCTCGGCGTCGCCGGTGCCGCTTCCGCAGTCCCCCGTCTGGCCGCCGTCATCTCCGCCGTCATCTCCGCCGCCGTCGTCTCCACCGTCGTTGCCGCCGTCGGTGCTGCCGTCGCACACGGTGCCGTTGAGCGTGAAGGTCGGGGGTGCGTCGTTGGCGCCGGAGTGCGTGGCCTGGAAACCGAAGGTCACGCTGCCCCCGCTGGGGATGGCGGCGTTGTAGCCCGCATCGGAGGCGCTGACGCTCTGTCCCGACTGGCTGTACTCGGTGTTCCAGGCGTTGGTGATCTCCTGGCCGCCGGGGAACTCCCAGTCGAGGCTCCAGCCGTCGACGGGGTCGCCCAGGTTGGTGACCTCCACGCCGGCCGTGAAGCCGGAGTTCCACTCGTTCACCGTGTAGTCGACGGCGCAGCCCGTAGCCGCGGCGGCCGGGGCGGCCACGCTCAGCAGCCCGGCGCCCAGAGCCAGGCCGGCGGCGGCGGCCACGGCGGAACGCAATCGGGTACGGGGTGTTCTCTGGGGGATGTCCATGTACGTCGCTCCTTCGATCCGGTCGAGAGGGATGTCGCGCCTGTGGACCGAGCCGGCAGTCCTGCTCGACCGCGGCCGCGCCGGTCCGGGAACACGGGGACCGGCCCCGCCTCTTCGCGAGGACGGCCCTGGCTATGGGAGCGCTCCCATAGCACTGAGTGTGACGAGGCTAACACGGTGGATGCGGCCGGGGACAGGGATGCAATGAAACGTTTTATCGCCGCGGCGAGGTGTTCGGAAGGCGATCTCCCGAAAGGGTCGGCGGGCCACGGCGGCGTCCTTGGGTGCTCCCGATTGCACACCGCAGCAGCCGATCGTCGGATCACCGGGCCGAGGAGTGCGGCGCGGCGGCAGCCGCCGCGCGGCGGCGCTTCCCGACGAGGCACCGTCCGTATACCAGGCCGTCGGTTATTAGTTGTGACGAACGATTTTCTCGTCCGCGCGGCGCACGGAGCGGTCGCCGCGGGAAGGTGCCGGGTAGGCGGTTCACCTCACCGGGTGCCGGGGGAGTCCGGAGGCGGCCCCGTGCTCGACCGCTCCACCAGCCGGGCGGGAACCAGCGTCGTCCCCCGCTCCGCCGACCGGGTGCGCAGTTGGCGCAGCACGCCTTCCACCAGCAGTCGGCCGACCTCGGCGAAATCCTGGTGGACCGTGGTGAGCGGGGGCAGAAAAGATCCCGACTCGGAGATGTCGTCGAACCCGACCACGCTGACGTCCTCCGGCACCGCCCGCCCCTTCTCGTGCAGAGCACGCAGCAGGCCCAGCGCCATCTGGTCGTTGGCGGCGAATACCGCGCTGCACTCCGGCTCCTCGGCCAGGCGCAGCCCCGCCCGGTAGCCGGAGTCGGCCGACCAGTCGCCGCGCAGCATCGGCGGGATCGGGCACCCGGCCTCGCCCAGGACCTCCCGCCAGGTGTCCGCGCGGCGCTGCGCGGCGAAGGACTGCTCGGGGCCGGCCAGGTGCCAGACCGTGCGGTGGCCGAGGCCCAGCAGATGCCGTACCGCGGCGGCGGCGCCGCCCACCTGGTCGGTGTCGACCACGCCGTAGCGGTCGCCGGCGTTCCGCCGACCCGCCGGGCGACGTCGGCCATCGACACCCGCTTCGCGCGGTGCGGCACCTGCTCGGGGGCAGAGCCCTGGTCCATCTGCGCTTCCTCGATCCCTTGATGCCCGCCACCGGGCAGTGTAGACATCTCGCAACACGATGTTTACGTAAACATTCCGCGCCGCACCCGAGGAGGACGTCCGCCTGGACGACGGCTCCGCGGGCACCCTGTGGAGCGAGGACGTCAGCGTTACCGACCCCTCGGTGGCGGTGGTGGCCTCCTACGCCGAAGGGCCCCGGGCAGGGCAGGCGGCGATCACCCGCCGGCCGGCGGGTGCCGGATCGGCGGCCTACGTCTCCACCCGACTCGGCGCGCACGGACTGGCGGACCTGCTGCCGCGGTTGCTGGATGAGGCCGGGGTGGTCGGCGAACTCCCGCCCGAGGTGCGCGGACGGGTGGAGTTGGCGGTGCGTGCCGACGAGCGAGCCGAGTACTGGTTCCTGGTGAACCGTACGCAGGAGCGGGTCTCCCTCGCCGGGATCACGGGCGAGGTGCTGGATCCGGTGGAGCAGAGCGCGGCGGACGCGCTCACGCTGGCCCCCCGCGGTGTGGCGGTGGTGCGCAAGGCGGGCGATGCGCCCCGCTGAGCGGGAGCGGATCATCGAGGGGGCTCGGCGGCCCGGGTGAGTGCTTCGGCGCCTCCGCCGGGGCGGGACGGCGGTCTTGCGCGTTCCGCCCGGGTGCACCGCCGAGGCCCACCGCGAGCTATGTGCCCGGGCGGTCGCCCGCGGCCGCCCGCACGTCACGCCGACCGAAGGCGGGGGCGCGCTCGGGGCGTACGCCCACCCCGATCAGGTACGCGGGCACGGCCGACAGCTGCGGCAGCGCCCTGACCGCGGACAGCAGCGGCTTGGGCGCCGTGGGGCGCCGACCCGCCAGGATCGGACCCACCACCCGCTTATGCAGGATCCGCTGCAGGGTCTGGGTCGCGACGGTGGGCAGGAGGCGCCGGCGGCGGACGGCGTCCAGCCGCCGGCCGGTGGCGCGACCGCTCCGCAGCGGCTCGGCGAGCAGCCTGGCGGCGGCCACGGCGTCCTGGACGGCCAGGTTGATGCCGACACCGGCGATCGGCGACATCGCGTGCGCGGCGTCGCCGATGCACAGCAGGCCCTCGGTGTGCCAGCGGCGCAGCCGGTCCACCCGCACGTCCAGGTGCTTGACGTCGTCCATGCTCGCCAGTCCGCCGATCGTGTCGGCCAGTTCGGGCATCAGTTCCACGACCTCGCGGCGCAGCGCCTCGATACCCCGTTCGCGCAGTTCGGCGTCGGTGCCCTTGCGCCCCATCAAGGCCATCTGCAGGTAGCCGTCGCGCGGGATCGGGATGATGAGCCTGCCAAGGCCGGCGCGCGGGATCAGGGCCGGAACAGGTCGGCCGCGAACGGGCACGCGGAACCACCAGGCGTCGAAGGTGACGGGGTACTCCCGCACCGTCAGGCCCGACGTGCCGCGGACCATCGACCCGCGGCCGTCGCAGGCGACCGTCAGATCGGCGCGCAGTTCGCCGGGTCCTTCGGGCCCGGTGTAGCGCACGCCCGCGACGCGGCCGTTCTCGTGTAGCAGGCCGGTGGCCTCGGTGCTCATGCGCAGATCGAAGGCCGGCTCGTCGGCGCCGGCCTCGGCGAGCACGTTGAGCAAATCCCATTGCGGGACCATCGCGATATAGGGGTGGTCGACCCGCAGGCGGGTGAAGTCGGCCAAGGTCAGCTGCCGGCCTTCGCCGAGGCCGGCGGTCAGCCGTTCGACCCTGCTCTGCGGCAGGGCGGCGAAGCGTTCGCCCAGGCCCAGTTCGTCCAGCAGACCGGCGGTCGTGGGGTGGACCGTGTCGCCGCGGAAGTCGCGCAGGAAGTCGGCGTGCTTCTCCAGCACCGTGACATGCACTCCGGCGCGGGACAGCAGCAGGCCGAGCATCATCCCGGCGGGTCCGCCGCCGATGATCGCGCAGGTCGTCGTCTCGCTCATCGGTGAACTCCCTTGTTCTCGATGCCCGGGGCATAGGCGAACGCCCTGGGAGGGCCGACTCGCCGGAGCGGGCCGGATCGATGCCGATCGATATCCACAAACGTAGAATTCCACGCCTGTAGATGTCAACGGGTGTGGAATTATTCGGCTGCCAAACCCTCCGGCGGCGGTCGGCGCGCCCGACCGCGGCTAGAGTTCCATGCGGGACACGGCTGGAGGAGGCGCCATGACCACGGGGGACGCGGAAAGGGCCGGCAGGCGGCCGGGCGGGCGCAGGCCCGGGCAGAGCGGTACCAAAGCGGCGATTCTGGCCGCGGCCCGCGAGCAGTTCGCCGCCAAGGGCTACGCCGGCGCCACCTTTCGCGGCATCGCCGCCGAGGCCGGTGTCGACCCGGCCCTGGTGCGCCACTTCTACGGCACCAAGGACCAGCTGTTCGCGGCCACGCTGCACATCCCCGAGGAGGTGCTGTACCGGATCCAGCGGGCCTTCGACGGTGACCTCGACCACTTGGGGGAGCGGTTCGCCCGCGCGTACCTCGGCCTGTGGGAGGACCCGCAGACCGGACCCGCGCTGAAAGCGATGATGCGCACCGCCCTGACCAGCGAGCAGACCGCCGACCTGCTGCGGGACTTCCTGCAGACCCGCATCCTGGAGCAGGTCGCCTCCCGGCTGGGGAGCGACCGGCCGCGCCTGCGGTCCTCCCTGGCCGGCGCCAACGTCGTCGGCGTGGCGGTGGCCCGCCACGTGGCCCGCGTCGAACCGCTGGCCTCGCTCGCCTTCGACGACATGGTGGCCCTGCTCGCGCCCAACCTGCAGCACTACCTCACCGGCGACCTCCCCGAACACGCGCGCGAGCGCTGAGCTCGACCGGTGCGAAAGAGCGCCGCGGCTCCTCACCCCCGGTGAAGACCGCGGGACTCGCCCACGGGGGTGGGTGGCAGCTCACCTCGGCGGCCGCACCTGCCGCTTTCCTCCGCTGTGGGGCCTGTCCTTCCTGTTCGTGCAGTCGCCGGTGCCGATGGTCCGATCGGCGGCGTCGGGGGGCGCCTGCGCTGCCACCGCCGCGCCGCTGCGAGGGCATCACCGCGGCTCCAGCTTCCTGCTCGCCGAGCCCGTGGAGTCGCCGGGCCGGGGCGCGGCCGGCGTCCACGCGGAAACTACCCGAAAGGGTAACGCGACGGACCGGAGTATTTCCTTAGGCTTTGGGAACCAACCGGGAACTCCCGCTTCGCGGGCCGGAATCAGGGGTCTTCCAAAACGGATGCCAACAGGTGGGCGCTGCCATGCCGTGTCGGCGCAATACCAGCAGAGGAACGAGGAAGGTGATCCGGTGTACAGCCTCCACAAACTGCTGTGGGATATCCGCAAGGACCCGGACCTGGCGGAACGGTACCTCGCAGACCCGGACCCGATACTCGATTCCTACGGTATTGCGGGCGGCGACCGGGCGGCGATGCGCGGACTCGACTTCAAATCCATGCACGAGCGCGGGTTCAACCCCTATTTGATCTACTTCTGCGCGATCCAGTTGAAGGTCGACCGCGCCGACTACTACGCCCAGATACGGGGGGAGAAGAACTGATGGCCGAGACCACCGGACGTATCGTGGGTGCGTTTACCGCTTCGCACTCACCCGGTATCACAGCATGGCCTGAGCGCGCGGAGCCCGCTAAGCGCGAAGCGGTGGAATCGGCGTTCACCGAGGTTCGGCGGCGAATCGACGAACTCGCGCCGGACGCGATCGTCGCCGTATCCGTCGAGCATTTCACCAATTTCCACCTGGGGAACCTCCCCGCATTCGCCGTCGCGACGAGCGACTCCTACCTCGGGCCGGTCACCGAGGAGATGGGAGAGTTCCTAAACGTAGCGCAGCGGCAGTACCCCGGGCACTCCGCGCTCGGCCGGCACGTGTACGAGTTCGCCCTCCAGTCGGATTTCGACCCCGCCCTGGTGGAAGGCGGACTAGAGTTCGACGAGAACTTCTGCGTCCCCTTCAAGCACCTCGATCCCGAGTCGAAGCACCCCCTCGTGCCCATCATCGTCAACGGGGTCAACCCGCCCTGGCCGACCGTGAGCCGCTGCCACGACTTCGGACGGATGATCCGCCGCGCGGTCGAGGCGCAGACCGCGGCCCAGCGGGTCGTCGTCGTCGCCACGGGCGGCCTGTCCCACTGGGTGGGCCTACCGGAGTCGGGCAAGGTCAACGAGGAGTTCGACCGCGACTTCATCGCCCGGTTCGAGAGCGCGGACGAGAGCCGCCTCCTCGACTACACCGCCGAGGAGATCGACGCAGCAGGAAACGGCGCCCACGAAATCCGGACGTGGCTCGTGGCGGCGGGCGCCGTCCAGGTGCCGTTCGACGTCCTGGCCTACGAGCCGGTCCCCGAGTGGCTCACCGGGACCGCAGTCGCGGCCGCGCGGCTGTGAACCCGGCCGCCCCGAACCCGCGGACACCCCGCGAATCCGCCGTCCAACACTGAGCAGAAGGTGAGTGACCCCATGAGCAGCAGGCTTCCCAAGGTGACCGGTCGCGACATGCGCGGCGTCATGGCCTATCCCCCTACCCCCGCTCTTGATGGAGCCGACGAGGTCGATGCCCGGAACACGGTGAATCTCGAAGAGACCGAGCGCATGATCCGGTCCCTCATCCGCGACGGTGTGGACGCGATCGCCACCAACGGCACGCTCGGCGAGATGCACACGCTGACACTGGACGAGTGGAAGGCCTACGCCTCCTGCGTCGCCGAGACCGCGCAGTCGGAGAACCCCGACTTCCCCGTCTTCATCGGCGCCACCACCCTCAACACCCGCGACACCATCGAGCGGATGAGGTTCCTGGCCGACCTCGGCGTCACCGGGACCCTGCTCGGCCGCCCCATGTGGGGAGACATGGTCGCGCCGATCATGGAGCGGTTCTACCGGCACGTCGCCGAAGCGGTACCCGAGATGGCCATCGTCGTCTACGACAACACGGCCGCCTTCGGGGGCGTCATCCCGCGCTCCGTCTACCGCACCCTCGTCGACCTCCCCCAGGTGGTGGCGGTCAAGTACGCCGGCGGCGCTTCGGTCGGGTTCCGCTACCACAACGACATGGCCCACACGCAGACGAGCTTCCCCCTGATGCCGATCGAGACCGACTGGTTCCCGGCCTGGGAGATGTACGGCGAGGAACTGGCCGGTATGGCGTGGTCGTCGACCACCGCCATGGGCCCGGCCCCCGTCCTCGCGCTGCGCGACGCCCTGCGCGAGGGGCGCACCGAGGACGCCCGCTGGCTGACCGAGCGCCTGCGGTGGGCCCACGAGCCCTTCATCGTCGGCCAGGACTTCTTCGAGTTCGCGAAGTACAACATCCCCCTGGAGAAGATCCGCGTCAACGCCGCGGGCTACATGGACGTCGGCAAGAGCCGGGTCCCCTACACCGAGGACCTCGTTCCCGAGGTCCACCACAAGACGACGCACGAGCACGTCGAGCGCTACAAGCAGATCACCGCCGAGATCGAGGCGCGGCTGGGCTCCTCCTCCCCCCGGACCGCCGAGAAGGTGTGAGCCATGGCGACGGATTCCGCAGGCACCCGCACCGAAGCGGGCCTGGAAGGCATCAGAGACGGCATCGCCCAGGGGCGGTTCCCGGCTCATGTCTTCAACGACCGGGAGATCTTCGACACCGAGCAGCGCCGCGTGTTCTCCAAGGCCTGGTGCTTTCTGGCCCACGAGTCCGAGATCCCCAACCGCGGCGACTACGTCACCCGCTACATCGCCGACAACAACCTCATCGTCGCCCGCGCCGAGTCGGGGGAGATCCACGCCAGCCTCAACATGTGCCGCCACCGCGGCAACATGATGTGCAAATCCGAGATGGGCAACGCCTCCCACTTCCGCTGCTCGTATCACGGATGGGTCTACAAGAACTCCGGCGAGCTCGTCGGGGTCCCCTATATGAAGGAGGGCTACGGGGGCCGGATCGACAAGCGCGACTGGGGTCTGGTCAAGGTGCGCACCGACACCTACGCGGGCCTGGTGTTCGGCACGCTCGACCCGGACGCGCCGACGCTCGAGGAGTACCTCGGGGGGTTCCAGTTCTACCTGGACCTCTACCTCAAGCAGGGCTCCTCGGGCAGCGAGGTGCACGGTCCCCCCGACCACTGGGTGACCGAGACCGACTGGAAGATCGCCGCCGAGAACTTCTCGGGCGACGGCTACCACACCCCGGTCGCCCACCAGTTCGGGTTCAACCTGGGCTATTTCGCCTCCTCGGGCTCGACGCACAGCCAGGGCTGGGCCGCGAGCATCCCCGGCAAGGGGCACGGCATCGGGCTCGGCCACACGCCGGGCTTCCCGCCCTTCGCCGGGTTCCCCGAGGAACTCGCCGAGGAGATGCGCAGCAGCCTCTCGCCCGAGCAGGTCGAGGTCTTCTCCCAGACCCGGACCGCGGTCGGGACCGTTTTCCCCAACCTGTCCTTCCTGATGCAGCCGTTCAGCATCGTCCCCGGTGAGGCGGGTGTGCGGTTCGTGACCATGCGGCTCTACCACCCGATCGGCCCGGGCAGGACCGAAATGTACTCCTGGTGCCTGGTCCCCAAGGACGCCTCGGACGAGTACAAGCAGGAGGCCTACCGCGCCTACACGCTCGCCTTCGCCCAGGCGGGGACCTTCGAGCAGGACGACTTGGAGAACTGGGCGCGCGTCACCCGCTCCGCCGGGTCGACCATGGCCAGAAACATCGAGTTCCCCTACGTCATGGGCATGGACAGCACCCCCGACCCGGACTTCCCCGGGCCCGGACACGTGGTCACGCCCTACGTCAACGACTCCAACTTCCGGAACCTGTGGTCCCGGTGGTCCGAATACATGACCGGGCGGGTGTGATCGGCGTGGCAGCGACGAAACCCGACCGCGACACCGTTCTCGACGCCACCGAGTTCCTCTACCGGGAGGCCCGCGCACTCGACGAGCGCCGTTTCCGGGACTGGCTCGACTACCTCAGTGACGACGTCCGCTACGAGGTGCCGCTGCGGGTGACCCGGGAGGGCCAGGCCGAATGGGAGGTATCGCCGACCTCCAGGATCTTCGACGACGACAAGCAGACGCTCACACTGCGGGTCGAGCGGCTGGAGACCGACTTCGCCTGGGCGGAGCAGCCGCCCTCACGCACGCGCCACTACGTCGCCAACGTCGTGGTCGACCCCGGCGAGCGGGACGACGAACTCCGCGTGTCGTCGAACTGCCTCATCTACCGGAGCCGGGGCGACAGCATCGAGCCGAACCTCTACTCGGCCGCCCGCACGGACACCATCCGCCGCGTGGACGGCCGGCTGCTGCTGGCGCGGCGCTACGCCGTGCTCGACCAGTCCGTCATCAACGGGCACAACCTGTCGATCCTCCTCTGACCAGCACCCAAGGAGCGCAGCTATGAGTGAAGCCGTTCCCCGACCAGAGGCGGAGAACCCCGACGACGGAGAGGTTCTCCACTACCCGCGCGACGGCGGCAACGACGGCCCCATCGTCGTGGCCAACGAATTCGTCGACGTCGTCGTCCGCAAAGTCCAGACCCGCAACGGGGTGCGGCTGGAGATCTTCTCTCCCAAGCACAACACCTGCGTCCGCTTCGACGCGGTCGCGCTGGACTGCCTGAGCTATCAGGAACCGGAGTTCATCACGTCCCTGCTGGCGCGGAGCCCGGCACCGTGAACGGGGGCCTGCACGGACTGAGCATGCTGGTCACCGGGGGCGGATCGGGTATCGGGCAGGCCGTCTGCCGGCATTACCTCGCCCACGGTGCCCGCGTCACGGTACTGGAGAGGTCCCCCGAGCACGCCGACGCGCTGCGCCGCGGCGGCGGCGATCGCCTGCGGGTGATCGTCGGCGACGCCCTGGACGGCGACTCCCTGGCCGAGGCCCTGGCCGCCGCACGCGACGACGACGGCGGCCTCGACCACCTCACCGCCTGCGTCGGGGTCTTCGACAACTACGTATCCGTGCGCGACCTCACCGCGGCCGAGTTGGAATCGGCGGGTGCGGAAATGTGGCGCACCAACGTCCTCAGCTCGCTGAAGGCGGTCAACGTCTGCTACGAGGCGCTGAAAGCGGCCCGCGGCTCGGTGACGCTGACGCTGTCGGAGTCGGCGTTTCGCCCGCGCGGCGGCGGCGTGCTCTACGGCAGTTCGAAGTGGGCCCTGCGGGGGGTCGTGGACCACCTCGCGGCCGACCTCGCACCGCACGTCCGGGTCAACGGTGTCGCGCCGGGCGGGACCGGCGGCACGCGTTTCGCCGGATTGCGCTCGCTCGGCCAAGAGACGACGGCGGACCGGGTCGTCGGACGCGACGAGCGCATCGCCCGCGGCAGCGCCCTCAAAACCACGCCGCGGCCCCAGGACCACAGCGGCGCCTACGCCTATCTCGCCGATCCCAGCGCCGCCCGGGTCGTCACCGGGATCGTCATCAACACCGATGCCGGGAGTGCCGCATGAACGTGAGCGAGGAGTCCGCACAAAGAGCCGCCACCGGGGCCGAAGCGGTGGGGGAGACGCTCGCCGCCTGCGGGATCGACACCGTCTACGGGGTCGTGGGCAGCGGCAACTTCGTCGCCACCGACGCGCTGGTGCGAAGCGGGGCGCGGTTCGCCGGCGCCCGCCACGAGGCGGGTGCCCTGGCCATGGCCGACGCCCACTGGCGGACCACCGGGCTGATCGCCGCATGCAGCGTCCACCAGGGGCCGGGCCTGACCAACACCCTGACCGCACTCGCCGAGGCCGCCAAGAGCCGGAGCCCGGTGGTGGTCGTCGCGGGGGCGACATCGGCCGGAATGACCCGCTCCAACTTCTACCTCGACCAGGCCGCCCTGATCACCGCCGCCGGCGGGGCGGCCGAGTACCTGCACCGGCCCGACACGGTCGCCGCCGACACGGCCCGCGCCTTTCGCCGGGCACGCGACGAGCAGCGTCCGGTCGTCCTCAACATGCCGCTGGACGTGCAGGCCTCCACCGCGCCTCCGCCAGAGGGCCGCGGCCCCGTCCCGGTCTTGGAGCCCGCGGGACGTACGCAACCGGAGGCCGGTCTCCTCGCCGAACTGGCCGAGGACCTGCTGTCGGCCAGCCGTCCCGTGCTCCTCGCGGGCCGGGGCGCATGGCTGTCAGGGGCGCGTGAGGCGATCACCGCGCTCGCCGACAAGGTGGGGGCACGCCTGGCGACGACCGCGGTCGTCAAGGGCATGTTCACCGGGCACCCCCGGGACGTGGGCATCGCGGGAGGATTCTCCGGACCCGCCGCGGTGGAGACTCTGGAGTCCGCCGACCTCATCGTGGCGCTGGGAGCCACGCTCACGACCTGGACGACGCGCGGGGACACGATCTTCTCCGGTCGGGTCAAGGTGGTCCAGGTGGACCGGGAACACAGCGCGCTCGGCCGCAACGCCCGCGTCGACGTCGGCATCGTCGCCGACGCCGACGCCGCGGCACGCGCGCTGCTGGCCGAGGTCGGCGACCGCCCCGGCGCAAGCCGGTTCGGCCCGGTCGAACGATCCGCCGACCCGGTCGCGCCCGGACCGCCCTCGACCGAGGGCACCTGCCATCCCGCCGGCATCACCGCCCGGCTGGAGGAGATGCTGCCCGCCGAGCGCACCGTCGTGCTGGACGGCGGCCACTTCATCGGCTGGCCGGCGATGGGCTGGTCCGTGCCCGACCCCGCCGGGTTCGTCTTCACCAGCGCGGGTTTCCAGTCCATCGGGCTGGGCCTGGGCGCGGCCGCGGGCGCCGCCGTGGCCAGACCCGACCGGCTCACCGTCCTCGCCACCGGAGACGGCGGGTTCCTCATGGCGGTATCGGAACTGGAGACCCTCGTCCGGCTGAACCTGGACGTCCTGATCGTGGTCTACGACGACCGCGCCTACGGCGCCGAGGTCCACCATTTCCTGCACCACGGTTCCGGACTCGACCTCGTGCGGTTCCCCGACGCGGGGGACATCGCGGGGATCGCCCGAGGCGCCGGCGCGCGGGCCGTGACCGTCCGGGAGCAGCACGACATCGCGCAGGCCGCCGACTGGTTCGCCCAACCGCGCGGTGTGCTCGTCCTCGACGTCCGGATCGACCCGACGGTGGTCGGCCCCTGGGCAGAGCAGGATTTCGCGGGCCACTGAACCGCCGGATGCTCGCGAGGACGTCCTGGTGAGGAACCCGCCGGGAGGTTGTGGAGCCGGACAGCCACTCAGGCTGCGGCAATGAGGCTCGTACGCGCGAAGCGCTGTGCGCCGGCTTGCCGCCGAGCGCACGCCGCGGCTTTTAGCCGGTGTCCGACTACCGGTGGCCGGGTTCCGGCTGGAGGGTGCACGGCGTGCGCGGCGGCAAGCCGGCTCGCTCGCTGAGCGAGCTGCGCCCCATTGCCGCAACCTCTGCGGCTCAAGTCCGCGGTGGTTCGCGGAGGGTGCCTGGATACATGTCCGCCTGAGGGCGCACAAAGTTCAGCGCGCCCCAAGCGCGTACGCCGAACGCCTCAGCCCTCGTCGTCACCGTCCGCAGGCGACGCCCCCCGCCACCGTCACGACATGCACGGACCTTCAACGGTCCGGACACGCGGTGTAGCCGTCGACTGCTGGTCACTGTGATTTCGGTCCTACTTAGTACCCGTTTGGGTCACGACCAGCTCGGTGCGCGGTGCGTAATGTTCCTCACCACGCTCACTGCGGCACGGGGTTCGGCCCTCGCCGCCTCTTCCGCTCGTTCCCACCGCTTTTCGCCGGCTATACCCCTGGAGATCGAGATGTCCCGAAGAAACCGCTTTGCCGCGGCGATCACCGCGTCGGGCACCGCACTTCTGCTCACCGCGTGTACGGGCGGGGGAGGGAGCGCCGCCGCGACCGCCTCCGGCGAGGAGATCCGGTTGAGCTACGCGTTCTTTGCACCGGCCGCGTCGTTTCCGGCGGTGCAGATGGAGGAGTGGTCCGACCGGCTCGCGGAGAAGACCGACGGGCAGGTGACGGTCCAGACCTACCCGGGTGGAACCCTGATGGCGGCAGGCGACATCTACAGCGGTGTCTCCGCCGGCGCGGTGGACATCGGTCTGGACTCCCCGGCCTACGACAGCAGCCGGTTTCCGTTCTCCTCGGTGATCAACCAGCCGATCGGGATCGAGAACGCCCGCGTAGGCAGCGCCACGTTCCTCGACCTGCTGCTCGAATACGAACCCGCGGAGTTCGAGGACTACCAGATCATCACCGCGTTCACCACGGAACCGGCCTACCTGCAAACCCAGACACCGGTGCAGAGCGTCTCGGACCTCGCCGGACGCAACCTCCGCAGCTCCGGCGCCACGATCCCGATGCTGGAGGCCCTGGGCGCGACGCCGCTCAGCCTGTCCATGTCCGACGTCGCGGAGAACCTGCAAATCGGCGCCATCGACGGTTACGTGTCCTCCCGCGAGGTGCTGCGGGACTTCTCGCTCGCCGAGCAGGTCGGATACGTCACCGACTACCCCTTCGGCATTTCGACCAGCTTCGTCGCCGTCATGGACAAGCAGGCCTTCGAGGACCTGCCCGCGGATGTCCAGCAGGCCATCCTCGACCTGCGCGAGGAGATGGCGGTCTACGCCGCAGAATTCCACGACACCCAGAACGTCGGAAAGGCCCTCGAATGGGCGGAAAGTGAGCACGGCGTGGAGACGACCGACCTGGAACCGGAGGTCCGCAAGGAGCTGGACGAGCGCATGGACCGGGTCACCGGCGACTGGGTCGCCCGGCACTCCGATGCGGGATTCGATTCCCAGGAGGTGCTGGACCGCATGCGCGAACTGGCCGACGAGCACGCCGCGGAACTCGGAACGGAGGCCCGGTGATGACGACGTTCGTCGCTGCGACAGACCGGATCGCGCGCTTCCTCGCCCATATCGGCGGCGCGGCGCTGGTCGCGATGATGCTGCTGCTCATCGCCAACATCGTGCTGCGGACGTTCTCCGCCCCGATCCAGAGCACCTACGAGCTCGTCTCGATGGCGGCCCTGGTCGTCACCGCGATGGCGCTCGGCGAGGCCCAAGTCCACAAATCGCACGTGGCCGTCGACATCCTCACCACCAGGATGGGCCGGCGCGTCCGCACCGCCACGGCGGCCGTGGTCACGCTCGCCTCCGTCGCGCTGTTCGCCGAGCTGGCGCTGAGCCTGGCCGACTACGCACGCGACATGTATGCGACCGGTTCCGCCACCGAGGCCCTGGGCGTCATGCACTGGCCCCTGGTGGGCCTGGTCCTGGTCGGCGTCCTCGGCCTGCTCGCCGCCCTCGTCGGCGACCTCGGACGCGTCGCCCGCGCATGGCGCTCCCCGTCGGCCGAAGCGGACATCTGGTGAAGCCCGCCGACGGCCCGGCCCGCCGGCCCCCGACTCTTCCTCCCCCGCGCTGAACGGAGCATCCCGTGACACCGACACTCGTCGCGATCCTCGGCATCGCCATCATGCTGGGCATCCTCTTCCTCCGGATGCCGGTCTCCTTCGCCATGCTCGGTGTCGGCTTCGTCGGCGTCGTGATCATCGAAGACGTCGAAGCGGCGCAGCACCTGATGGCCGCGGACATCTACCGGCAGTTCTCCAGCTACACGATGGCGGTCGTACCGCTGTTCATCCTCATGGGCCAGATCGTCTTCCGCACGGGGATGAGCGAGAAACTCTTCGCCGCCGCCTACACCTGGGTGGGGCACCTTCCCGGCGGCGTCGCCGCAACCACGATCACCGCGAGCATCGGCTTCGCGGCCGTCTCCGGCTCGAACTCGGCCTCGACCGCGACCATCGGCGCGGTGGCCCTGCCCGAGATGAAGAAGTACGGCTACAGCCGGCGGCTGTCCGGGGGAGCGGTCGCGGTCGGCGGGACGCTGGGCATCCTCATTCCGCCCTCGACCGCGCTCATCATCGTCGCGGTCCAGTCCCAGCAGTCCATCACCAAGCTCTTCCAGGCCGCCCTCGTTCCGGGGGCCCTCGTCGGCCTGCTGCTGCTCGCCACCGTATTCGTCATGTGCTGGTTCAAACCGGAGCTGGGGCCGCCCGGACCGAAGACGAGCTGGAGGCAGCGGTTCGCCTCCCTGCCCGGAGTGGTCCAGGTCGGCGTGCTCTTCCTCGTCGCCATCGGCGGACTCTTCGCGGGCCTGTTCACCCCGACGGAGGCGGCCGCGGTCGGGGCGTTCGGCGCCATCGTCCTCGGCCTCATCGGAGGCAACCTGACCTGGGCCGTGTTCTGGAAGTCGATCATCGAAACGCTGCGGATCTCGGCGATGGTGATCCTGCTCGTGGCCGGCGCCATCGTCTTCGGCCGGTTCCTCACGCTCAGCCGGCTGCCGTTCGACCTCGCCGCATGGGTGGCGAACCTGCCGGTCGCACCCATCGTCGTCGTGCTCGTCGTCCTGGCGATCTACCTGGTCGGCGGCGCGATCATGGACGCGCTGGGGTTCCTCGTCATCAGCATCCCACTGCTGTTCCCGCTGATCACGGGATTGGGCTACGACATCGTCTGGTTCACGGTCATCGTCGTCCTGGTGACCACGATCGGCGCGATCACGCCGCCGGTGGGTGTCAACGCCTTCATCACCTCAGGGCTGGACACGTCCCTGGACATCGTGACGGTGTTCCGCGGGACGCTGCCCTTCCTGATCCCGTTCGCCGTGGCGTTGGCGGTCCTCATCGCCTGGCCGCAGGCGGTCCTCTTCGCCCTCGGCTGAGTCTTGCGGCCCCGGTCCGCCGGGGGCGACGGCACCGAGGGCCGCCGCCCCCGGGACTCGGCCTGCCTTCGGCCCGGGCCCGAGGAACCGCAGCCCGCAACCCGCGGAACTACCCGACCGGGTGATGTTGCCGAAGCCACAGCCGGCCGTAGCGTCGCCGTAATCACAGCGGCCGGACTCGACGAGCCCGGCGAACACCATGGAGAAGGAGGCGGTCTGAGTGACCGACTCGCCGCTTGAGGTCCGAAAGACCTTCGCGCAGATCGAGGAGATCCGCTCGTCGGCAGGCAGATCCGACGGCAGGGAACTGCGCAGGGTCGCCGTCTGCGCGGTCGTGCGGAACCCGTATGCAGGACAGGGGTACGTCGAGGACCTCTCCGCGGTCATCGACTCCTCCGGCGAACTGGGGCGGTCCCTGGGGCTGGAGGCCGCCCGCCTGCTCGGGGAGCCGGTGGAGAGCTACGGCAAGGGCGGGCTCGTCGGCTCCCAGGGGGAGCAGGAGCACGTCAACGCGGCCCTGACCTCGGTCTTCGGCGATGCCTTCCGCGAGGCCATCGGCGGCGGGAAGGCCTGGATCACCTCCATGACCAAACCCGCGGCCGCCGGCGACGTCATCGACGTACCGACCGCCTACAAGGACGACGTCTGGGTGCGCAGCCACTACGACGGCGTGCAGATCCGCGTTCCCGACGCGCCCCACCCGGACGAGCTCGTGATCATCGGCGTGGTGACCAACCGCGGCCGGCTCAACGCGCGGGTCGGCGGCATGAGCGTCGCCGAGGCCGCCGCGAAGGGCGGGTCGCAGTGAGCACGCTCGCCGTCACCGGGGCCGCAACCGTCTTCTCGGGCGACATCGACGCGCCCGTCGTGGACGGAGCGGACACCGTCGTCGTGACCGACGGCGTGATCAGCGGTGTAGGCGACGCGCGGGATCTGCGAACGGCGATCGACGGCGCCGACACCGTCGTCGACGCGCAGGGTTCGACCATTGCGCCGGGACTCATCGACTCCCACTGCCATGTCGTGCTCGGCGACTACACGCCGCGGCAGAAGACCGTCGACTTCCTGGCCTCCTACGTCCACGGCGGGATCACCAGCGTGGTGAGCCCCGGGGAGATCCACGCCCCGGGACGCCCGCACACCGCGGTCGGCGTCAAGTCGCTGGCCATCGCCGCACGGACCTGCTTCGAGAACTTCCACCCCGGCGGGATGACCGTCCACGCCGGTGCCGTGGTCCTGGAGCCGACGCTGCAGGAGCGCGACTTCGCCGAGCTCGAAGAAGCCGGCGTCGTCCTCGCGAAGTTCGGCTTCGGGCGCTACCTGGACCCCGCTGAAGGGGCCGACCAGGTCAGGTGGGCCCAGCAGCACGGCATCACGGTCATGTGCCACTCGGGTGGAGCGAGCATCCCGGGCAGCAAGCCGATCACGCCCGAGCACCTGCTGGCGCTGGCGCCCGACGTGTGCGGTCACATCAACGGCGGACCGACGTCGCTGGACCCCGACGGCGTCGACACGATCATGGACGAGACCGGCATGGCGCTCCAGCTGGTCCAAGCGGGCAACCTCAGATCGGCGGTGCGGATCCTCGAACGCGCGGCCCGCCAGGATGTCCTGCCCCGGGTCGTCATCGGATCGGACACGCCCACCGGTACCGGCGTCATGCCCCTGGGGGTGATCAAGACCGTCGCCGAACTCGCGTCGCTGACCGGCCTGGACCCCGCACTCGTGTGGGCGGCCGCCTCGGGCAACAACGCCCGTACCTGGAACCTGCCGGCCGGCTTGGTCGCCGCGGGCCGGGCGGGCGATCTCGTCGTCATGGACGCGCCGTGGGGATCGACCCGCGACAGCGCGCGCGACGCGCTCGCCGTCGGCGACATCCCGGGAATCTCCGCGGTCATCACCGCGGGCGGCGTTCGCGCACTGAGAAGCCGCAACACCCCCGCTTCCGCGCGCAGCGCAACCGTCGAACCGCGGATCCCGCACCTGGAGTCGAGCGCTCACTGAGCCTCGAACGACGTCACGGAGGTGACAGCACATGGCAATGAAGCTGGTCCTCGATCTGGACGCGTGCCAGGGGTACGCGAACTGCCTGATCGAGAGCCCCGGGTTGTTCGACATCGACGACGGCACCGACAAGGCGGTGCTGCTCGACGAGACCCCGGCCGAGGACCGCCGCGCCGAGGCCGAGGCCGCCGTACGAGGGTGCCCCGCACGTGCGATCTCCATCGAGAATTCCTGACATGCGGCGGATCGTCGTGGTCGGGGGTTCGCTGGCCGGGGTGCACGCCGCCGAGGCGCTCCGGGAGCGCGGGTTCGAGGGCGACGTCACGCTCATCTCAGCGGAGAACGAACTGCCCTACGACCGGCCGCCCCTGTCCAAGGAAGCGCTGCTGCGCGGCGTGGCGATGGAGAAGCTGGGCCTTCGCGCACCCGAGTGGTACACCGACAACGCCGTGACCACCCGGCTCGGGAGCGCCGCCGTCCGGCTCGACACCGCGCGGCGCGCGGTGGTGCTCGACGACGGCACGCGAGTGGAATACGACGGCCTCGTCATCGCCACCGGTTCGCGGCCGCGCCGCCTGCCCAGCACGGAGAACGCCCCGCCCGTCCAGGTCCTCCGGTCGATCGAGGACAGCCTGCGGCTTCGCGAGCGCATGCGCCCCGGTCGGCACCTGGTTCTCATCGGAGCCGGGTTCATCGGATTGGAGATCGCCGCGACCGCCCGGCAACTCGGGCTCGACGTCACGGTCATCGAGGTCGGGCAGGTCCCGCTGGGCCGTGCTCTGGGCGACGAGGTCGGGGGCTGGTTCCGCACCCTGCACGAACGCAACGGGGTGGAGGTCGTCTGCACGTGCACCGTGGAGACGATCGAGCGCCGCGGCGACGGCGCCGTCCTCACGCTGAGCAATGGGCGCGTCGTCGGCGCCGACATCGTCGCCGCGGGAGTCGGGGCGAGTCCGGCGACCGAGTGGCTCGACGGCAGCGGCGTCCAGACGGCCAACGGTGTGCTCTGCTACGCGGACCTGTCGACCTCGGTGCCCGGTGTGGTGGCGGCAGGCGACGTCGCACGCTGGTACAACCCGCTGTTCGACGAGGAGATCCGCGTCGAGCACTGGACGAACGCCGTCGAACAGGGGCGGCGCGCCGCCCACACCCTGCTGGGGCAGGGCGAGGCGTTCAGCGCGGTCCCCTATTTCTGGACCGACCAGTACGAGGCCCGGATGCGCTTCGTGGGGCGCGCGACCGCGGCGAGCGAGGTCGCCATCAAGGAATGCGACGACGACAGGCTCGTGGCGCTGTTCGGGCGCGACGGCCTGGTGAGGGGCGCGGTGTGCGTCAACGCGCCCCGTGAACTGGCCCGCTACCGCACCGCTATCCGTGACCAGGTCCGCTGGGACGACGTCAGCGAGAAGCCGTCGCGGATCGGCGGATGAGGAACCGGCAACCGCCCGCGAGCCCTCTTCCGGAACGGCCGAAACGACCAACAGAACAACAGGAGTAGACGTGACCGAGACCAAGCCTCAGGGCGACGCCCTGTCCATCATCGAATTGTTTCCCCAGCATGAGGACTGGTCGTTGCAGACCATGCGCCTCCTCGCCCAGGTCGCGGTCGGGGGATCCGACCTGTTCGAGTGCGCGCGCACGGCGGCCCGTATCGGTTCGCAGACCACAGACCCCGAGGTCTGGCAGCAGGAGTGGAGCCGCACCGCCAAGGAGACCGCGGAGGCCGGCCGCGCCGCCCTGGCGGCGGGCGACATCACCACCGGCCGCCGCGCCCTGTTCCGCTCGATGAGCTACTGGCGGCATTCCGAGTTCTTCCTCGCCTCCACCGACCCGCGCAGGAACGAGGCCTATACCGAGGGGACGCGCAACTTCCAAGAGGCGGCGGAGCTCACCGGCGGGCTCATCGAACGGATCAACGTTCCGTTCGAGGGGCAGACGATGGACGGCTACGTCGTCCGTCCCGACGCCTCGGGCCGCAAGCGCCCCACGGTGCTCATGCTCGGCGGCGCCGACTCGTGGGCGGAGGAACTGTACTTCCTCGGCGGAACCGAGTTCCCGGCCCGCGGCATGAACGTCGTCATGGTCGACACCCCCGGGCGCGGCAGCTCCCTGCGTTTCAAGCAGATGTACAGCCGCCACGACTACGAGGTCCCCGTGAAGGCCATCCTCGACTTCCTGGCCGAGCGCGGCGACATCGACATCGACCGCCTCGGCCTCGCCGGAGTCAGCTTCGGCGGGTACTACGCGCCGCGCGCGGCGGCCTTCGAGCCCCGCGTCAAGGCCGTGGCCGCGTGGTGCGGCACCTGGAGCATCCTGACGGACTTCTACGAGTACTACCCGCCGTTGCAGGAGCAGCTTCAGTGGTTGTCCGGATCGAAGGACGACGCCGAGGCCCGCGAGAAGCTCGCCCGTTTCACCCTGGACGGCGTCGCCGAGAAGCTGGACGTACCGGTATACGTCATGCACGGTGAGAACGACATCATCATGGACATCGAGGGCGCGCGCCGCTTCCAAGCGGCGCTGACGGTTGAGGACGTGACCGTCGACTATTACAGCGGGGCCGGTTCGCTGCACTGCAACTACGACTACCTGGCCGTCGCCGCGGCGAGGCTGGCCGACTGGATGGCGCACAGAATCTGAGGCCGCGATGGCTCCGGAGTAGTAACTCCGGAAGCACCGGCGTGAGGTTCTCGCTACGATCCGCTGTTCCCTCGGGTTCTCCCGGCTTCCCGGGCTTCCCGGGCTGCCCGCGTCCCGGCAGGGAGCGCGGGCAGCCCGGGTAACGATAATGCAAAATTAACATTCGTTTTCAAAACGTTAATGTTTGCAGCGTCGGCTCGGGTAGCATCTGGCCACAGTATCCCGCCGCTCGGAAAATTGGGGGTGGTCTGGTGAGTGGAAAAGTCGACATCGCTAACAACGGATTCTTCAAATTCGTCCGCGAACTCAACGACACCCAGACGATCGATGACGTTCGAGACGTCTACTTCGCGACCGTGGAGGAAGTGCTCCCCGCCGATGGGATCGGGTTCTACCGTTTCGCGGACGACCGGGACTCGGCTTCGCCACTAGAGCGGTCCTCGACTCTCAGCGACGTCTTCATGCGCACCTACGAAGAGTGGGGGCGCGGTGACGATCCGGTGCTGGAGGCCGTTCTCGAACACGGCCTCCCGGCGGACTCCCACGTGATGCTGAGTTCACTGCGGTGGAACTCGTCGGCAGCGAGATCGATCCTGCTCAGCGAAGGCCTTTCGTTCTCGCTGGAAGCTCCGATCACCGAGTCGGGGAGCGTGGTCGGCACCGTCAACTTCGCTCGCGCAGTCGGTGGCCGGCCCTTCCGCGAAGAGGATCTGAGTCTGGCGCGACTCATCAGCGAACACCTCAGCCTGGCGATCGAACGCGTCCGCAGGGCAAACGCGCTGAGCGAGCACGTGTGTATGGTGCAAGGCGCACTCGACCGTTTCCCGCACGGCGTCGTCGTCAGTGATACCCACGGAAAGAAGCTGTTCTCCAACCGCAGTGCAAAACGGATGATGGGCTGCCTGAACAGGGCATCCGGAAGTCATCCCACGGGCAACCTTGAAAGTCTCGTCGACGGTGCGGTAGCCGAATTCTCAGAGTTCGGTGGGCAGACCGGTACGACCAGTGTGTGCGATGACGCATCCGGGCGGAGGATCATCGTCCGATCCTACCGCGATCCCGTCCGGGGATCGGTCATCAGCCTGCTTTACGACTGCGCCGACGAGGAATCCGCGGAGCTCCCCGCCTGGGGAGTGCTGTCCCCTCGGGAGCAGGAAATAGCCGCGCTTGTCAGTCAAGGGCTCACGACCAAGCAGATCGCGCAGAAAGCCTTTGTCAGCGAGAACACGGTAAAGCAGCATCTCAAGCGAATATTCGCCAAGACCAGCGTGCGCAACCGTGCCGAACTCGTCCAACTCATCTGGTCCTCCCGCGAACGGCCGCCGATTCCCGGGCGCTGAACCGCCCGTTTCCCCGCGCGCCGCAATTCCTCAGTATTCCGAAGGCAGGATGGCATGACAACACCGGTTTCCTATTGGGTCGCGGGCACCGCGCGCCGCGGCGCGGAGTCGATGCCGGTCACCCACCCCTACGACGGCTCCCCGGTGGCGCGCGCGGCCGTCGCATCCGAGGCTGACGTGGCCGAAGCGGTCGCGGCCGCGCACACCGTCGCCGAACCGCTGGCCCGCACCAGCGCGGCTCAGCGGTCGGCCGCCCTGAGCCACGTCGCCCGCAGGCTCGTCGAACGCGGCGAGGAAGTCGCCCGCCTGATCACAGCGGAGAACGGAAAGCCGCTGCGGTGGGCGCGGGCGGAGGCCGGGCGGGCCGCATCGGTGTTCCGCTGGGCCGCCGAGGAAGCCCGCCGCTTCGGCGGCGAGTGGCAGCGGCTCGACACCGACACCCAGTCCCCGGGCGGGGCCGCCTTCGTCGGCCGATTCCCGCGCGGACCGGTCCTGGGCATCACACCGTTCAACTTCCCCTTGAACCTCGTGGCGCACAAGGTCGCCCCGGCGCTGGCCGCCGGGGCCCCCATCATCGTCAAGCCCGCGCCGGCCACACCGCTGAGCGCGCTGCTCCTGGGCGAACTGCTGGCGGAGACGGAGCTGCCCCCCGGCGCCTGGTCGGTCGTGCCCGTACCCAACGACCGCATGCCGGCGCTGGTCGCCGATCCGTTGCTGCCGGTGGTGTCCTTCACCGGGTCCGGGCCCGTGGGGCGGTCGATCCAGGAGGCCGTACCGCACAAGCACGTCACCCTGGAGCTGGGCGGCAACGCGGCGGCGGTGGTCTGCGCCGACTGGTCGACGCCCGAGGACCTGGCCCGGGCGGCCGAACGCATCGCGGTGTTCGCCAACTACCAGGCCGGCCAGTCCTGCATCGCGGTGCAGCGGGTCTTCGCCGACCGCTCGGTCGCCGACGAACTCACCGAGCGGGTGGTCGAGCGCGTCGCGGCGCTGGCAACGGGCGACCCGCGCGAGGAGAAGACCGAGGTCGGGCCGCTCATCGACGAGGACGCCGCCCGCCGGGTGGAGACCTGGGTCGAGGAGGCCGTCGGCGCCGGTGCGCGCGTGCTCACCGGCGGGTACCGCGACGGCGCCGAGTACGCGCCCACCGTGCTCACGGGTGTGCCGCCCGCGGCTAGGATCGCTTGTGAGGAGGTTTTCGGTCCGGTCATCGCCATCGGCGAGGTCGAGGGCGACGCAGAGGCGTTCGACCGGGTCAACGACTCCCGTTTCGGGTTGCAGACCGGGGTATTCACCCACCGAAGCGACACCGCGTTCGCCGCGTTCACCCGGCTGCACGTCGGCGGCGTCGTCATCGGCGACGTGCCCAGCCTTCGCGCCGAACATGTGCCCTATGGCGGTGTGAAGGAGTCGGGTGTGGGCCGCGAGGGGGTGTCGGCCGCGATGGCCGACTTCACCGAGCCGCGCGTCCTGGCGTTTCCCGGAATGCCGCTGTAGCGGGACAGTCCACGGGAGGAGCAGGGCGGGCCGGTCGCCGGCGGCGTCGGGTGGCCCCCTGCCCTTCCCGCTGCCGACGGGCCTCAACCGGCCCTCACCAGAGGCGACGCTGCTCCCGCCGACGGACATTCACCCCAGGCTCGGACAGACGCACAAGATCGCGAACAGCTACGATGGCCCGGTGAACGACACCCCCCGCGCTTTATTGCGCTTGTCCGCAATCCCCGCATTGCTGGCGCTCGCCGTTCTCGCCCTCCTGCCCGGCGAAGCCTCGGCCGATGGCGAGAAGGCCGTCACGCCGGCTGAGCACTACGCCGAACTGCTCGCCGAAGAGCCCGAGGGTGCCGCGGTCGCGGTCGACGGCGCGATCGGGGGAGCGCTGGAGCCGGAGGAGATGACCGACGATCTCCACACCGTCTTCGGCGGTCTGGGCCTGCCCTACTACGTCGTGGTCTCCCCCTTCCTCGGATGGGGCGCGGAGATCGCGGAGGGGAAGATCGCGGCGTCGCTGCACGACCGGTTGGGTGCCGACGGGCTGTATGTGGTGCTGGAGCCGCAGGGCAGAGCGCTCGAGGTCGAGGCATACGGGGTCGACGCCGACACGGAGACCGCTCTGCACGTGGCGCTCACCCATCCCGAACTGCCCTACGACGCTCCCGCGACCGAGGTGGCCGGGGTGATCGTCGACGCGCTCAAGGACCCCTCCATCGCCGACGAGCTCCGCGCCGAACGCGAGACCTTCTGGCTGCTGCGCGAGGAAACCTGGGCCGACCTGCACCCCAGCGGCCCCGACGGCCCCGAGTCCCTCGGGTTCCTCCTCGGAGCCGTCGGAGGCGCGGCCGTGGCCGTCGGCGGCTGGGGGGCCTGGCGGCTGGCGCGCCACCGCCGCTCCGGCCGTGCCACCACCGTCGGACTGAGCGCCGTGGTCGTCGCCGCGGGGGTGGTCATCGCGCCGGGGGCGTGGGTGGCCGCGGCGCCCGTCGCCGACTACGAGAAACCCGATCCCGAAGACGTGGCTCGCACGCAGCCGCCCTACGTGGTCTCCACCGCCCGCGCGGCGCATATCGCCGAAGAACTGGGCGAGGATCCCCTCTACGTCGACCCGCTGCTCCAGCTTCCGCGAGCGGGTCTGGACGAAGAAGCGGCGGAGTTCGGCGGTGCGCCGGTGCCGGTGTACGCGGCGGTGGTACCGCTGAGCAGCAACGACGAATCCGGCGGCGACCACGAGGTGCTCGCCGCCGCGGTGGCCTCGCTGGCCGAACGCGAAGGCGTCTACCTCGTCGTCGGACGCGGCATCGGAGACACCGTCAGCGTCGGGGCCGCCGCCCACGGCCTGAAGACCGGCTATTCCCTCGACTCCGAAATGTACGAGGCCGACGCGGACAACCCTGCCGCGGCCCTGCGCAAGGCCGTCGCGGCACTCGACGAGGTCGACTTCGCTTCGGGCGGCACGTACATCCCGGGGTTCGCCGACAGCGAACCCGGCACGCCGGAGCCGCGCATGGTGCGCTACTGGGGAGAAGGCGTGGCGCTCGGGTTCCTGGTGTACGGCCTGTTCGTCGCTCCCGCGGCCATCGCCGGGGTCTGGCTGGGGCTCTACGGGTTCCGGGTGTGGCGCGGCGGCGGCCGCGTCGTCGGTGACAGTGTCCTGCGCCGCCTTGCGCAGCGGGAGGCGGAACGGCTGCGCGCGCTGCTCGCCCGCCGCGAGGGCGGTTTCCCCGAGGAGCTGCTTCCGCAGGCCGACGCCGCGCTGCTGACCCTGGACGCCCAACCGCGAACCCTGGACATGCTGGGAGTGGTGGTCCTCGCGCGGCGGCTACTGGCCGAGGCCGAGGAGCCCGCCGCCACCCGGCGGGAGCCGTGCGCGGTGAACCCGCTCCACCCGTGGGCCACCGAACGCGGCCGGCCCCGGGAGCGCAGTGGCAGCCGTCCCCGGGTGTGCGTACGCTGCGCGCAGCTGTCGCCCGAGGCGCGTTCCGCGCGCGTGCTGCGACTGCGATCCCGCACAACCGCCCACGCCTACAACTCCCACCCCGCTGACCCGTGGATCCGCTACCGCTTCGGCGCCGACGACCCCGCCGCCATGGTCGAGGCATTGTTGAAGGAGCAGCATGTCAGCTAGAGCCCGCACCCTTGCGATGCTGACCTTCCTGGCGGTACTGGTCGCACCGGTCACCGCCGCGGCGGCCTCGGCCGACCCCGGCACCGGCCGATCGGCACCCACTCCCACCCAGGAGATCGCCGAGGCCCTGGCCGAATCCCCGGTCTACGTGGCCCCGGCCTACGACACCGCCTTTCCCGAGGACGAACGTAAGCGCATCGCCGAACTGACCGAGAAGGGAGCGCTCGACCTGTACGTCATCGCGGTCCCCCTCGCCCCGGGCGACGCCTGGGACGGCGACCCCGAAGCGCTGATATCCGCGGTCAACGACCGCATGGGCGCGGGCACGCGGCACGTCATGGCCTACGAGCAGGCCATCGACGGCAGACTGACCGGTGCGGACTTCGGCTCGGAAAGTTCCCGGGAAGCCTTCTACGGCGCCTTGACCTCCAATACCCTTCACCGGGGGGATGACGGAGCCTCGATCGCCGACCGGCTGGAGTCGGCCGTCAACGCCGCCAACTCCAAGAATCCCGCGGCCGCCTACGAGGAGGCGCAGGACGACGCGGAACCGCCGGCCTCGTCCGGTTTCCTGGTCCTGCCGTCGTGGGCGCTGTGGGCCGGGGCGGCCGTCCTCGTGCTGCTGGCGGCCGGAGCCGCCTTTCTCCTGCTGCGGCGCCGCGAAGCCTCCGCAGCCGTTCCTCAGCCGGCTGCGTTCGACAACGCCGACCGGGCGCAACTGGAATCCCTCGTGGAGCGCGGCGAACGCGACCTCATCGACATCGGCGAGCGGCTCAGCGCGGCGACCGGGTTGCCCCAGCGCCACCTGTCGCACGCGCTGGACGCCCGCGACGCCGCAGCTCGGGTCTACGACGGGATGAAAGCCGACGGTCCCGTACTGGCCGAGGCGGTCGGCGTGCTCGTGCTGCTGGGTCTGGCCGAGGATGCGCTGGCGGGGCGCGAAACGCCGCGCCGACCGTGCTACGCCAACCCCCTGCACGGCAGCCGGACCCGCTCGGTGCAGTGGCGGGAGTTCGGCGGCAGCCGCAGGATCCAGGTGCCACTGTGCGCCGAGTGCGCCGGGGCGATACGCAAGCGGGTAGGGCCCCGGGTGCTGCCGGCGGAGCACGGCGGGCACACCGTGCCCTACTACGAAGTGCCCGCACAGGAGAGCGTATGGGCGGCGACCGGGTTCGGCACGCTTACCGACGACCTCGTCCACCGGATCCTGACCGGCCGGCCCCGGTAAAGCGGCACCACCCATCGGCGCGGCCCCGTCCGCGCCCTGGGTATGCAAACGGCAAAGAAACCGAGCGCAGCGTTAGCAGACGTGACTAACGGGGAGCACCGGGCCTGTGAGCCAACCCTTCGCCACGACTGCCGAAGCGGTGCTTCCCGGCGCCGATATCTGTCCGAACCCGAATCCGCAGCGGCCGCCAGCCACTGCATCGACGGCTCGCGGCGCCCGGCCGCCGTTGGCGGCGTCCGGGACATCCGTCGTGGACGGTCTGAAGATCGCCCGCGAGATCGCCGCCACCGAGCCCTTCGAGTCCGCGCTGAAGCGGGAGGTCGCGCCGGGTCCCGGCGTCACCACCGACGAAGCGCTTTCCGAGTTCGGCCGCCGTGCCGCCCACACCGTGTACCACCCCGCGGGGGCGTGCCGCATGGGCGCCGAGGACGACGACCTCGCCGTGGTCGACCCGCGGCTGCGGGTGCGCGGCCTGTCCGGGCTGCGGATCGCCGACGCGTCGGTCTTCCCGTCACTGCCCACCCCCGACCCCATGGTCACCGTGCCGGCGACCGGCGAGCGAGCCGCCGATCTCATCCGCGACGACCACCGGTGAAGCCGTACGCGCGAAAAGCGGCCGGTGTGCGTACCGCGGCGGCGGACACGTTACGGTGACCTGCGCATCCGCTTCGGGCGAGGGAAGCCCCGACTCCCTACCCCCGCGGTGACCCGCATCCGCCGCCGGTGCGGATCCATGACCAGCGTCGAAGGCATGAGAGGTGAGGTCGGTGTCGACCACCGGAGGAAATCGCAAAGAGCCGGAACCGGGGGATCCGGCGACCGCGGTCAAACAGCGGCCCGCGAGGAGCACACTCAAACCGGTGGTCTTCGTCGGCTCGTCGGTAGTGATCCTCGCGGTCTCGATCTGGGCGATCATCACGCCGACGGGCGCCAACTACGTCATCGGGACGCTCGTCGGCTGGATCTCCCGCGGATTCGGCTGGTACTACTTCCTCGTCGCCACCCTGTACCTGCTGTTCGTGGTGGTCATCGCGCTGTCGCGGTTCGGCAACGTCAAGCTCGGTCCCCAGCACTCCACACCCGACTACGGCATGTTCGCCTGGGCCTCCATGCTGTTCGCCGCGGGTATCGGCATCGACCTGCTGTTCTTCTCCGTGTCCGGGCCGGTCACCCACTACCTGGCGCCGCCCGCGGGAGACGCGCAGACCACCGAGGCCGCCCGGCAGGCCGTCGTGTGGTCGCTGTTCCACTACGGCATCACCGGATGGGCGATGTACGCGCTGATGGGCATGGCGCTGGGCTACTTCGCGTTCCGCTACCGCCTCCCGCTGGCGATCCGCTCGGCCCTGTACCCGCTCATCGGCAAGCGCATCCACGGCGGCGTCGGCGACGCGGTCGACCTCGCGGCCATCATCGGCACCGTCTTCGGCATCTCCGTGTCGCTGGGGATCGGCGTCGTGCAGCTCAACTACGGGTTGAACGTCCTCTTCGGCATCCCGGAGGGCGTCGCGGCGCAGACCGGGCTGATCATCGTCGCCGTGCTCGTGGCGACGGTGTCCGCCGTCGCCGGCGTCGACCGGGGCATCCGGCGGCTTTCCGAGCTCAACGTCGTGCTCGCCATCGTCCTGATGGTATACGTGCTGATCGCCGAGGGACCCGTCTGGCTGCTCAACGCCCTCGTCCTGAACATCGGCGACTACCTCAGCCGCTTCCCGTCGATCACCCTGAACACCTTCGCCTACGACCAGCCGATCGACTGGCTCAACGCCTGGACGCTGTTCTTCTGGGCCTGGTGGATCGCCTGGGCGCCGTTCGTCGGGATGTTCCTCGCGCGGATCTCGCGCGGCCGCACCATCCGGCAGTTCGTCGCCGCCACGCTGGTGATCCCGCTGCTGTACACGCTGACGTTCCTGTCGATCTTCGGGAACAGCGCGCTGAGCATCGTGATGGGCGGCAACACCGAGTTCGGCGAGACCACCATGAACACGCCGGAGCAGGGGTTCTACACGCTGCTCACGCAGTACCCGGGTTTCACCTTCACCGCCGGGCTGGCCACGGTCGTGGGGTTGCTGCTCTACGTCACCTCGGCCGACTCCGGCGCGCTGGTGACCGGCAACCTCAGCTCGCATCTGCCCACACCGATCACCGACGCGCGACCGTGGCTGCGCATCTACTGGGCGGCGGCGACCGGCCTGCTCACCCTGGCCATGCTCATCGTCGGCGGGGTGGACGCGTTGACCAACGCGACCATCATCATGGGGCTGCCGTTCTCGTTCGTGATGCTCCTGGTCATGTGGGGCCTGTACCGGGCGCTGCGGGTCGAAGGCTTCCGCACGGACGCGTCCCGGACCGCCCTGCCGTCGCCGCCCGGAGGCCGGCCCTGGCGGCAGCGGCTCGCGCGGGCGACGACCTTCCCCGGCAGGCGCGCGGCAGCCAGATTCGTGCAGGAGGTGTGCCGTCCCGCGTTCCACGATGTCGCGGCGGAGCTGCGCGAACAGGGCGCGGACGCGTCGATCGTCGAGGAGACCGACGAGGACACCGGCATCCCGCACCTGGAACTGCAGGTGCCCATGGGCGCCGAGGAGGCGTTCAGCTACCGGGTGTGGCCGATCGAGGTGCCCACTCCGGCGTTCGCCATGCGGGTGCTGACCGAGAACGACACCTACGTGCGCTTCGAGGTGTACCTCACCGAGGGCAGCCAGGGCTATGACGTGATGGGCTACAGCAAGGAGCAGCTCATCGGCAACATCCTCGACGAGTACGAGCGGCACCTCGAATTCCTGCGCCTGCACCGGGAGGCCGTGGCCGACTCCGCGCTACCCGACCACGGGCCCGGCACGGCCGACGTCCAGCAGGAGGAAGACGGGGAGCGCTGACCGGGCCGCCGGCGGCACCCGCGGGTGCTCGCGGCGGGCGCGCCCGCCGCGAGCACCCGGCTCGCTCGACCGTCCGGCCCCTGTACCGGCTAACCGCGCGCTGCGGCCCGCCCGGTGTAGCCGAACTGCTCCAGCCGGGTACGGGCACGCGTGGCCTCGGCGTCGGTGAACAGCGGCGCGAAGCGCTCGTCCAGGACCAGGGCCTCGACGGTCAGGTCCAGGCGGCCGCGCTCCCACAGCTCGGCGAAGCAGTCGGAGACCGCCGGGGCGTTGAGCAGCCGGCGGGCGGTCTCCAGCGGGCCGATGTCGGCGAGCATGCCCAGGAAGCGGGGGGCCCGGTACCCGGCCTCGTCGAGGGCGCGCTGGTAGACCCTGCGCATGGCCGAGCCGAACTCCCGCAGCAGGGCGCCGTCGCCCGCGGAGGCGTCCGGAACGGATGCCTCGGCGGCGTCCTGCGGGCGGGGTTGCGCGTCCGGCTCGTTGGCCGCCCCGCCGCCCGCCGCTTCGGCGTGCTGCCGGTTGACGAACCCCAGCAGGGCGTCGGGGGAGGTGAAGACGTCGTAGTCGAGTTCCTTGAGCCGCTGCACGTCCGCCTGGTCGGAGTCGAGCTCCAGCACCACCGGCCGCCCCTGGCCCGGCTGCAGGCCGTCGGGCCAGAACGCCTCGGCGACGGCCAGCTCGCGGCCGGTGTCGGGGTCGCTGATGCCGGCATCGGTCAGCGGCTCGGCGCACCCGTTGCGCTGCAGCTCCTCGATCAGCTCGCGGATCTGCACCGCACGGGGGTCGTCGTCGGCGGCGTCGGTGACCAGTTGTACGGGTGTCAGCTCCTGCGTCTGTCCGCTCGGCGCTCCGCCGTCGCGCAGTTCGCCGAGGAACTCCCGGGCCGCTTGGGCGAGCAGTTCGCGCCGCGCCTGCAGGAAGTCGGGGTAGCGCTCCACCCGCCACAGGTCGGGGTCGGTCGGGATCCACTGCGAGGCGAGGGCCCCCGGGTGGCGCTCCTCCACCTCGGCGAAGTACTCCTGCGGATGCTTCTTGCCGATCTCCAGGTTCGACTTCTGGGTGAGGAAGCAGAAGTTGGCGATGGCGTTGACCTGCCCCGAGTGGGGACCCTTGTCGAGCAGAGCCTTGGGGAAGATGTGGTGCATCTCCAGCGAGGTGAGTTTGCCCAGCGATTCCGCTTTCAGTTCCAGTCCGCTGCCGAAGTCCCGCGCGCCCTTCACGCGGGTGAGCATGTAGAGCAGGGGGTAGAAGCGAGACCCTCGGGTGAACGCTTCGAAGTCGTCGGCGTGGATGTCCAGGGTCCCGCCCCGCGACCGTTCCAGGGTGTCGATGAGACCGTCGACGCCGTTGGTCTTGGCCGCGTCGTAGTCGACTTGCAGAGTGGTTTCTGTGGAGCCGCTGAAACGGCCGCGCAGTGCGGCGTGGATGTACCAGAACAGCACCCGGTCGCGGTGTGCGGAGTTTTGCAGGGCGCTAGGGTCCAGGCTGAGTAGCCGTGAGATCACCGGTATCGCGTAGCGGCCCATGAGGACCTGGTGGTGGTCTAGGCCCAAGCGACCCGAGGCCGCGTCGAGGAACGCGTCGATGTGGTCGACGGACTTCCGTAGCGCCGAGTCGAAGTCCGCAGCCGACATTCCTTCCAGGGAGCTGAACAGCGCGCGTCCCATGGCGACCGCTGTGGCGTTGCGCAGTAGCCAGTCCAGCGAGAACGAGAATCCCGCGCCCTCCCAGCGGTCGAGGTATTCACGCATGTCCTGCCGTGTCTCGGGCCGCTTCGCGCACCGTTGGGCCAGGGCCAGATCGCCCTTGGACAGCTTGGTGCCGCCGCTGTTGACCGTGTTGAAGATCTCGACGACCTTGTCCACGTTCATGTCGGCGCCGGTGATCTCCTCCTGGTGGAAGTCGTGCTTGGTGATCTGCGACAGTTGGTTGAGCCGTTGCAGGTAGAGCTTGGCGTCCGGGTGGTCCGCGAAGGCCGGGTAGAAGTCCACTGGGCTGGATGCGAACAACTCGGAAACGTTGATCCAGCGGTCGTCGCCGTTCATCTTGGTGGGCGCGTAGAACTGGAACTTTTCGGTGTCGACGTTGAAGTACAGGTCGTTGAACGCCTTTTCGTCGCCGTGGAAGAACGCCGGGGGACGGCCCCGGATGATCGCATAGAGGGTCGTCATCCGCTGCTGCCCGTCGAGCAGCAGCAGATGGGTGCCGTTGCCCCGGATGCCGCCGGTGACCGCGACATCGGTGGCGGTCTCCCACATCAGCAGGCCACCGACGGGGTGCCCCTGGTAGATCGAGCTCATCAGGTTGCGCACCTGCTCGCGGTTCCATACGTAACCGCGCTGAAAAGCGGGCAGTAGCACCGTTCCAGATTCGATCTGGTCGAGCAGCATCGACAGTTTGGCCATTGTGCACCGTCCTTCGGGGGTATTCGCGACTCTCGGGGCGAAATTCTCGGTCTGAAGTTCTCGGGTGGAAGAGCGCGCTCCGCCGCTCAACCCTCACCACTCGGCAGGAACGGGCTCGGCTCGCCCTGCCAGGTCACATTCAGCAGTTCGCGCGCCCGCGTGCAGGCGACGAACAGCAGGCAGCGCTCGCGCTGGGTGTCGTGGGCGTGGGTGGTGGCGTCCTCGGACTCGGGAGTGACGGCCTTGGCCGCGGGGACCTGGTCGGCGTCGGCGCCGACCACCGCCAGGCAGCGGAACTCCAGCCCCTTCATCCGGTGCATCGTGCCCACCGAGACCGCGTCCTCCTCGGCCTGCCCGCCGCTGAGCATGCGCGCGGGCAGGCCCGCCCCCGCCAGCGCGTCGGCCGCCTCCTGCGCCAGCCGGTTGGAGCGCGCGGCCACCCCGATCTCCGCGGCCTCGACGTCGGAGTCCAGCCACTCCCGCACGCTGTCGGCCAGGTGGCGCAGCTCGGCGCGGCGGTTGGCGAAGCCGGTGAGCTGCGGTGGGAAGCCGCGCACCTCCGAGCGGCACCCGGCCACCGACTCCAGCCCGCCGTCCATGTCGTCGATGCGTTCACCGTGCAGCAGTTCCAGGCTCCAGCCCAGGATCTCGGCGGTGGTGCGGTAGTTGACGCGCAGCCGCCGCGAGCGCCCCGCGATGTGCACGCCGACGTCGCGGAAGCTGATGCGGTGCTGATAGATCCGCTGGTGGGTGTCGCCCGCGATGAACAGGTCGTCGGGGCCCGCGGGAACGGCGGCGCGCAGCAGCCGCCACTTCTCGGCGCTCAAGTCCTGGGCCTCGTCGACGATCACGTGGCGGTAGGGCTTGTCGTCGCGCCCGGCGAGGATGCGCGCCGCCTCCTCGCACACCGTCTCGTGGGTCCAGGCGCCCTGTTCGCGCATCTCGCGCCGGAACTCGCAGACGGCCTGCCACACGCGCGCCTTCTGCGCGGCGCCGAGCCGCCGCCCGCGCCCGGTGCGTTTGGCCCGCAGGTAGTCGTCGGCCGACTCCACCTGCTGGGCCAGGATCACCTGGCGCCACTCCTCGGAGAGGAAGGCGGGGCTGAAGTCGGTGTCGGTCCGCTCGACGACGGCGGTCCACATCTCGCGCTCCTGGTGGCCCGACAGCAGCCGCGGCGGGCCGTGCACCTCGCGGAAGACGCGGTGGGCGAGCCGGTCGACGTGTTCCACGGTGACCGCGTCCAGCACCTCGGGCGTCTCCGCCAGCACCTTCACGCCTGCCGCCAGGGACTCGGCCAGCGTCGAGGTGAAGGTGGTCACCAGGACCGGCCCCTCGCCGCGCTCGGCCAGAGCGCGGGCGCGGTGCAGAGCGACCACGGTCTTGCCGGTGCCGGGACCGCCGGTGACACGGGCCGGGCCGCTGTGGCGGGCCTCGGCCGCCTCGCGCTGCAGGGGGTGCAGGTAGACGCGCCACAGGTCGAACGGCCGGGCGAACACCGCCATCAGCTCGCGCGGGCCGTCGACCAGCACCACCCGGTCGGGGCTGCGCCGCACCGCGGCGTCCAGGTCCTCGGGGTCGTACTCCTCGCCGGTGATGGCCGCGCCCAGCTCCTCCCAGACCGCCTCGGGGGTCATGCCCGAGGCCAGGCCGTAGAGCACCTCCCACTGCGCGGGCGGCAGGAACGCCTGGGCGGCCTCCAGTTGCACGGGGTCGGTCAGCGCGCGGGCCAGTGCCAGCGTCTGCGGGTCGACGCCCAGCCGGTGCATGTCGGCGTCGGAGACCTCCCCGAACAGCCGCTCGTCCGCGGCGGTCCGACCGGAGGCCATGCGTTCCAGATGCGGCATGGTGGTGTCGATGGCCTCGCTGTCGCGGATCTCGATGCGCCCGGTGGCGGTGTTGACGGAGGCGGTGCGCCGCCGCGCCCAGGTGTAGGCGTCGTCGTGCGGCATCACCTTCAGCAGCGTGTAGATGTCGCCGGAGTCGGGCGCGATCACCACGCCGCGCCAGAACTTGTCGATGCGGATGGTGCGGAACCGCTGGTCGCGGGCGTGCAGGATCTTCTCCAGGTGCAGGCCGGCGTGGGTGGCGTGGTCGAACTTCGCGAACACCTCCTCCACCCGGTCCTGCACGTGCTTCTCCAGCCGGGCGTACTCGCGGAGGAAGTCGCGGTCGATGGCGAGTCGGGGCACGGTCAACGCTCCTCGGGGCTTGGGCGGGGGCGGAGCCGGGGCGCGGGATGCGGCCGGTTCATCCGCCGTCGGTCTCGGCGAGGGGGCCCTGGAGCAGGGCCAGGACCTGGGCGAGTGCGGGATGGTCGGGGCCGTGGATCCGTCTCAGATCGTCGGCGAGGGTGTGCAGCGTGTGCCCGGCCCGGTCGCGCCGCCCCGCGCCGAGCTCCAGCAGGCCGATCTGGCGGCGCAGCTCCAGCGGGCGCTGGTCCTCGGCGCCGTAGACGCGCTCCTCGTCGGCCAGCAGGCGGCGCAGGGTCTCCAGCGCCGCATCGGTCTCGCCGAGCAGCGCACGGCAGGTGGCGTGCTGCAGGCGGCAGCGGAACACCAGGGGGTCGTCTTCGCCGTGGCGCCGGGTCAGGTCGGTGGCGACCGAGGCGTAGACCGGCGCGGCGCCCCGGAAGTCGCCTCCCTCGAACAGCACGTTGGCCCAGTCCATGCGGAGCTCCACCACGTCGGAGTCGGCGGAGCCGAACGCGGCTGTCGCGGTCTCCACGGCGGCCTGCAGCACGTCGGCGGCCTGCCGGTAGCGGGAGTCGGTCGCCAGCGCGGCGGCCCGCGACCGGGCGGCGCCGATGTCGGGTCGTGCCATGCCGCCGGTCGCGGACGACGGCGCGGACGACGGCGCGGGCGCGGTTCCGGACGAGGACGCGGCCGTCGGCGCCGCCGGAAGCGTCGTGCCGGGACGCCCCCGCCCGTCCGCGGGCGGTTCGGAGCCGCCGGCGGCCGACGCGGGCGGGTCGGCCGCCACCGGGTCGGGTGCAGCGTCAGCGGCAGCGGTGGCACCGGCGTCGGCGGTGCCGGTGTCGGTGTCGGCGGCGGCGCCCGGCCCGCCCGGCCGGTCGGCGAAGACGCGGTCGAGGACTGCGGCCTGCATCCGCACCGGGCTCGGCAGCGCCGGCGGGTGCAGCACACCGGGGATCGGCCCGAGAGCCGAGGCGTGCGGAAGCAGGGCCCGGTACGCCTCCTCGGCGCCCCCGGGGCGCTCCTCCGGCGCCTTGGCCAGCAGCGCCTCCACCACCCGGCGCAGCCCTTCCGGCGCATCGGGGCGCAGCGTCGCCAGCTGCGGCGGTGCCTCGCCGACCTGCTTGGCCATCACGGCGAACGGCGTCGAACCGGTGAAGGCGCGCACTCCCGTCAGCATCTCGTAGAGGGCGCAGCCCAGCGCGTACAAGTCGCTCCGCGGCGTACTCACCCCCGTCAGCAGCTGCTCGGGGGACATGTAGGCGGCTGTTCCCGGTGTCTCGCCGCTGCGGGTGATCCGGGAGCCGTCGGAGCCCTCCAGCGCCACCGCCAGCCCGAAGTCCAGCACCTTCACCGTCCCCTCGGGCTCCAGCATCAGGTTGGTGGGCTTCAGGTCGCGGTGCACCAGCGAGGCGCCGTGCGCGGCGGCGAGCACCGAGCAGACCTGGGCCGCGACAGCGGCGGCCCAGCCCGGCTCCAGACGCTCCTGCTCGGCCACCAGGTCGGCGATGCTGATGCCGTGCACGCGCTCCATCACCAGATAGGGGCGGCCTTCGTAGGACCCCGCGTCGTACACGGCGGGCACCCCGGGATGGCGCAGCCGCGCGGTGATGCGCGACTCCCGGACGAAGCGCCGCACCATCTCCTCGTCCCGCTCGCCGTCGGGGAACCGGATGAACTTGACGGCGACCTCCCGGTCCAGCCGGGTGTCGTGGCCCTCCCAGACCTCGCCCATCCCGCCGCGGGCCAGCGGCACCGGTCTGAGATCGTAGCGCCCGTCCAGCACGGTGGATCGGGGCTGCGGCGCGTTCGCCGGGCTCATCGGGAGCGCCTCCTGGGGGAGAGTGCTGTCGGGCGAGTTCGGCCGCCGCACGGGCCGCGGCAGGGAGCCTCGAAGCGGGGAGCGCGGCCCGCGCCACGGGCGGATGTCGGCGGCGGCCCCAGTTTCCCGTATCGGCGTCGTTTCGCGGCGGGAATCGCACGATTCGGGCGCCGGTGCGGCTGCGGAGAGAAGGACCCGCTGGGAGGTCGGGCGGGTGGAGCCCGTCGAGGCTGCGGCGATGGGGCCCGGCGCGCGAAGCGTCGTCCGTCGGCCTGCCGCCGAGCGCACGCCGCGGCTGAAGCGGCAGTCCGCCCCCTGCGGCGCGGAGCCGGCGCAAAGGTGCACGATGTGCTCGGCAGCAAGCCGTCTCGCTCGCAGGGCGAGCTTCGACCCATTGCCGCGACCTCGGTGGTGTCGGCGCCGGGGCGTCCCGGTGGGTTCCCGGCCGGGCGCCTGCGGCTGCGTCGGCGCCCCGAGCATCACGGGGCCTCCTCGGTGGCGAGGGTGCGGGAGAACAGGCCCTGTCGGCCCAGGCCGGCCAGGCGCTCGCCGAGGCCGGCGAGGCGGGCGAGGTCCCGCTCGGTCTGTGCGAGGCGGCGCAGCGCCTCGGCTCGGACGCGCTGCTGCTCCACCGGCAGCGCGGGCACGCGCACGGCCCGCGGATCGAAGCGCGACGAGCGGGACCGGTGGCCGTCGTCCGCGGCGGCGGCCGTGAGCAGCCCGGCGAGGTATTCCGCGTCGAGGTGCTCGGGGTCGCAGCGCAGCAGCACCAGCCGCGGCCCCAGCGCCGCCCCGGCTTCGGCGGCGCCCGCCACCCGCGCCGCGGCGCGGCCGGCGGCCGCCGCGAGCACGTCACCCGGGCGGATCACCACCCGGCCGGGCACCTCTTCCCCGCGGCCGCTGGGCGCCCGCCCCTCGCGCAAGTCCTTGTGCGTGAGCACGGCGAGCGGGCCCCGCTCCACCTGCGCGCCCAGCGGAGCCTGGTGAACCTCCAGCACCCCCGCCGCGGCCAGTTCGGCGACCGCGCGTCCGCCGGTCCCGGGCCCGCCGGTCTCCTCGGTCCCCGCGGCCGCGTCGGCGAAGAGTTCCGGCGGCAGGTCGGCCGCGGCACTCAGGGCGTCGAGCAGCTCCGCCCGCAGCTTCGGGTACGCGCTTGCGGCGGCGCGGGCGTCGGAGGCGCGCTCCCGTCCCGGCCGCAGGTCCATGCCGGCGGCCACGAGTTCGGCGGCGGGCACCGGCGCGGCAACGGACTCGTCGGGACCGCCACCGGTGAGCGCCGCCGGCGCCTCGCGCCGTTCCCAGATCCGCACGAGGTCGCGCGCGTCGCGCACCCCGGCCACCGTCAGCACCACCGGTGCGCCCCCGGGCCCGCGGTCTTCGGCGTCCGGGCGCAGCAGCACCCACAGGTGGGCACTCGCCGGGCCGTCGCCGCCGGGCAGTTCGGCGACCATGCGCAGCGCGCCCGAGGAGACCAGTTCCGCGCGCACCCGCCGCCCGGACGGCCGCTCGGCGGCGGCCGCGGGCATGCGCACCACCACCGTGCCGCCGGGGCGGACACGGGCCAGGCAGTGCTGCACCCACGCCAGCTCCCCCTCGCCGCGCGGCGGCTGTCCGAAGACCCACCGGGGGTCGCCCTCCAGTTCCTCGTAACCCCAGTGCCGGTCGCGGAACGGGGGGTCGCACAGCACCGCGTCGGCCGTGCGGTCGCCGAAGGCGTCGGCGCGCAGCGTGTCCCCGTCGGCCGTGGCGCAGTCGCGGCCCGCCAGCAGCAGCCGCGAACGCGCCATGACGGCGTGCGCGGGGTCGAGGTCCTGGCCCAGCAGCACGGCGGCGCCGCGGTCGGCGGCGGCACGCAGCAGCGCACCCGTGCCGCACGCCGGGTCCAGCACCGCGCTTCCGGGCTCGATTCCGGCGATCTCCGCCATCGCCGCGCAGACCCCGTCGTCCAGTACGCCTGCGCGCTCCCGCGCCGCCGTGAACCGGGAGCACAGTCGCTCGTACAGGACCTCGGCTTCGGCCGGGCGGTCCCGGACGGTGTCGGCTACCGCGCCCAGCAGCTCCGTCCACTGCCCGCCCGGCGCATCCAGGTTCGTGCCGTCGGCGGGCAGCCCGGTGAGCACCAGCCCGGCATGGGCGAGGAAGGCCGCCGTGCGCACGCCGTCGACCTCGGCCAGCATCCGCTGCCAGAGCCGCTCGGCCGCATCGGCCTCGAACGGTTTGCCGTGGTCGCGGCACCAGTGTTCCACCTCCGCCAGGGAGAACAGCGGGTTCGCCGAACTACCCGCTACCGGCCGGGGGAAGTCGGCGAAGCGGCGCCGCCAGTTGCTCACCGCGGGACGCCGCACCCCGGCCAGCCGCGCGATGTCGGCGGCCCCGAGCACGGCCCGCTCGCCGTCGCGCCCGCTCATCGCGGCCCGCCTTCCCCGGGACCGACACCGTTGACCTTGTACTTGTGGTCACCGGCGATCTTCGCAAGTGGCCGAAAGGAGAAGACCGTCGGAGTGTCGGGCTGGGCGGCCTGGCCGGCCCGGCTGAGGGGCGGGGCGGGTGCGCTGTGCGGCCTTGTCTCTCTGCCGGGTGAGGGGTGGTCTGCACCGTAAAGCGGCGACGGCGCCGGCGGGGCCGAGCCCGCGCCCATCGCACCGGGTGCCCGCCGGTGCCCCGCCCGGCGGTGGCGGCGACGGCAGCGGAGGGCGCGGGTAGGCGCCGGCGTGCCCGCCGAATCGGGTGAGGCTGCATCTATTGCAGGGTTTCTGCCGGAATCGGTGCGTGTCGTTGGTATTTCCGCGCGATAGCTGACGCGGATACCGACATAACGGGCAAAGCGGGCGGGGCGGCGTCCGCAGGCGCGCCGAAATCGTCCGAGGGGACGGATTCGGCGCCGAATCCGACTCCGGAGACACTTTCGGCGCATCGGCGCAGGTTCCGCCGGGTGGCGCCGGGTCGGCGCCGAGATCGGCCTGGAGGGCAGGTTCGGCGTGCCGCCGCCCTGCATCGTCGCCGGACCTGGCACGGGTGGCCGGCAGCATCCGCGGCGAGGGGCGCGCGGGCGCCCCGCCGGACCGGCCGCCGTCCTCGCCGCCGCTGTTCCTCCCAGCCGACCGGTGCCCGCCGGGTTGGGCGGCACCGGTCCCACCGGGTCTGTCTGTGGGGACGGATTCGGCGCCGAATCCGTCCCCACAGACAGACCCGGCGCGGCTGTACAAGCTGAGCGAGATTTCGCTGCGGTCGGCCGTACCCCAGGAATGAAACCGGTGGGGGGCGGAGCGGCGCTTGAGGTTCGCTCGGTCGATATAACCGGAATACAGGGGATGTGCCGCGTCACCGGTGCCCACCTCCGTAGAGCGGGGCCAGGACGCCGCGTGTGCGCAGTTCGGCCACGTGTTCGGCGATCCGGCGCGGGGCCTCACCGCCGCGCACGAGCAGGCCCGCCTCGATGTTGTCGGAGACCCCGGACTGGGTCAGGTTCGCGCTGGATACCAGGAGGACCCGGCGGTCGGCGGCGGCGAGCTTGGCGTGGGCCTTGGCCGTCTGCTGCTCCCGCAGTCCCGCGGGCCAGTGCCACAGCGCCACCCCGTCGAGCCCGGAGAACGCCGCCGCGGGCTCGGCGCCGCCGATGGCGCCGCCCGCCCCCTGCAGTGTCTCCACCACCACGTCCACCCGCACGCCCCGCGCGGCCGCGCCCGCGAGCGCCTCACGGATGCGGGCGTGCGGGCGCGCGGAGTAGGTCATCAGCACCAGTTCCTGCGACGCCTCGGCGATCACCTCCAGCAGTGCCTGCGCGGTCGCCCGGACGGGGACGGCGTGGCTGGCCGGGCCGGGAACAGCCGGTGCGTGAAGTGCGGCGACAGGCGGCGGACCAGCTTGGTCTGCTGGGAGTCCACGGCGTAGACCTGCTTGGGCGCGGCGGGGGCGACGTGATGCGCCTCGTCCAGGATGAGCAGGTCGAACGCGCGCTCGTGGGCGGGGCGGCGCCGTCGTTCCCGGCGGGCAGCACCTCGTCGAGGAGCCGTTGGGCCTTGGCGCCGCGCAGCCAGGGCAGGCTGACGATGGTCAGCGGGTAGACCTTGAACGGGTTGGCGGAGCTGCCGAGGTCGCGGCGCACTTGGGCGCAGCGGCCGGAGTCGATGATCGTGAAGTCCAGACCGAACTTCTCGAACATCTCGTCCTGCCACTTCACGGTGAGGCCGGCGGGGCAGACGATCATGATGCGCTGGCTGCGGTGGCGCAGCAGGAGTTCCTGGGCGACCAGGCCCGCTTCGACGGTCTTGCCGAGGCCGACGTCGTCGGCGAGCAGGAGGTTCACGCGGGGCGCGGCGACGGCGCGGGCGACCGGTTCCAGTTGGTAGTCCTCGATGGCCACGCCGGAGCGGAACGGGGCCTGGAGGGTGCGGACGTCGGCGGAGGTGATGGTCGACCAGCGCACCGAGTCGAGGAACGCGGCGAGGCGCTCGGGCGGGTCGAAGTGGTCGGGGGAGACGTCGGGCAGCGACCCGCTGGGAAGGATCCAGCGCCCGGGTTCGATCTCCCAGATGACGTCGAGGGTGTCGCCGTAGCGGCCGTGCTCGACGCTCTGCAGGGTGACGACGGTGCCGCCGCCGAGTAGGGGAGCGGGCTCGACGCTGCTCACGACCCATTTCTGGCCGCGCACCGCGACGAGCGATTCCGGCTGGGGCAGCGTCTCGGCTGCCGCTTCAGGCGTCGAGGGCATGGAGGGCAAGGGGGGCATGAGGGCTTCCTGCTCATGCTCGTCTGCGGTTGGGAAGACAAAGGTATCGAGTGTTAACCGGATTAACAAGCGAGTCTGGCAAGTCTGGCCGACCGGTTTGCCCCATCGCCCCGGCGCAAGACGCCGGTGTTCTGGCTCTGGTTTACCGGTCGGGTGTGACAGAAAAGGCCCCTCACCTCGCGTGGAGGAGGTGAGGGGCCGAGGGTGGGCGCGGGTCGAGGGGCGGTCTACAGGTCGGCGGCCTTGGCGGCGTGGAGGAAGGCCGTCCACTCGTCGGCGGGGAAGTCGAGATGGCCGAGGGGGCGGTGCTGGGTGTCGCGGACGAGGATGGCGGGTTGGCTGGTGGCGACCTCCACGCAGTTGGCGCCGCCGTTGCTGTAGCTGGACTTGTGCCAGCCCACTTCCATGCAGTTGCCGGTGCTGCCGCCGCTGTAACTGCTCTTGTGCCAGACAGCAGGGTTCTCATTCATCGTCTAACCTCTTGATTTCATTGCGCATCGCCGTCAGGGTCTCGGCGGGCCCTGCCGCGACGCCTTGGAGAGCGGCGAAGAGCATACGGTAACGCCGAAGGTGTTCCGGGTTCGTTGAGAGTTGTCCTTCCCGCGCATTCTCCGCGAACAGTGCATCCGGAGCCTTCGGGGACGTAATGATGTTGAAGGGGCCGCTGTTGCCGGGGTGGCATGGCTCGCTGGCTCGTACCATCTGGAGCGTCACACGCTCACCCTCCGCAAGGTCGACCACGTACGACAGTTGTTCCCGCATGGTAGCTGCACCGCCGTAGCGCCGTGCCATGATCGTCTCGTCGATGACAAGCCAGATCTTCGGCCCCGATCCGTTGGCGACGTGCTCGCCGCGCGTTTTGCGGGCTTGGACCTCCTCTTCCACCTCTTGCGTAGACATCCAGGGAGCCCCGTACCTGATCAGGGCGCGTGAATAGGCTTCGGTTTGCATGTGCGCCGGAAAGACGAGCACTTCATAGTCGTAGATTACCGTCGCGGCTAGTACCAGTTCTGCGACCTCATAGCGCCAGGCTTCCTGGCCGTCGCCGGTCAGGTCCTCCCACAGGCGGTTCAGGCGGCCGTGTCCGATGGCGTCGTCCAGCGAGTGCCGTAGCCGCGCAGACGGCCTGGCCACCCCTCGCTCGACATCTGACAGTTGGGTCCGCGACGAGCCTGCTCGCCGCGCTAACCCTTCGAGGGTCAATTCGGACTCATTGCGCAAACGGCGTATTTCTTGTCCATAGCGCCGCATTACGCGTTCGTCAGCGGTTTCATCGTTCACATCTTCATTCCACCACACGCGCTACCTATCTCAACGGATGCATTCCGGTAACTTCCGGCGGTAGGCGGAGTGTTTCCGCAGTATGACCAGAGGGCTTTTCTGGCGCGGCCGTGGGGGAGATGCTCGACACAGAAAGCGGCCCTGACCAGTGTGGGTGCACCGGTCAGGGCCTTAACCCCCAACCTGACAACACCAGGTGGAGATCCATGACAAACACTATCGGCTCAATTCGGACCGGAACGCCCCAAACGCTGCCCCGCCGCCGGCCCTCTCACCGCCGCTACAGCCCTTGGCGCGCGCTCTCGTCCCGCATCCGTCCTTACGTCCGCCTCGCCGAGCAGCGCGGCGAACTCCTTCTGTACGGGGCTGACGGGACTTACGGGGCCTACGGAACCTACGGCCTCCCCGGGGAGGCACGATGACCCCGGACACGCACACCCGGCATCCCGGGCACCCGCAGGACCCCCAGCGCACCCAGCACGACACCCAGCACATCCACACCCGCACGTTCCCCGGCCGCCGGACCAGCGTCGCCGACGCCCGGCACTGGCTGGAGGACCTGCTCGCCCGCAGCACCGACCCGAAAATCCCGGGCGAAACCGTGGCCGCCGCCGCGCTGCTGCTGTCCGAGGCCGCCACCAACGCCGTGCTGCACACCGACACCGGGCACGACCCCGGCGGCGCCTTCACCGTGCGCCTGCACATCACGGCCGCCACGCTCACCGTCCACGTCGAGGACGACGGCGCCGCCGAGACCGCCGTCCCCGCCGCTCCCGCCCTCACCCCGGCGGGCGCCGACGCGGAGTCCGGGCGCGGCCTCGTCCTCATCGACGCCTTCGCCGACGACTGGGGACCCATCTCGCGCGAGTCCCAATGCCACGGCCTCTACTACACGCTGTCCCGACACGAACCCTCCGACGACGCCCCGGCGGTGCGCCCATGACCACGCAGCGGCCCGACTCCGACGTCCCCGACAACCCCGAAACCCCCGACACCCCGGACACCCTCGTCATCGACAACGTCCGCCTCGCCGACCTCGACATCTCTTACGACGCCCCGTCCCGGGTCTTCACCATCGTCCTCGCGCCGGGCGTCGAAGCCCGCCTGCGCCTGGGCGCGGAGGACGACTACGAGCAGCGGCGCTGGCTCATCGAGCTGATCAACCACCTGACCGTCACCGAGCGGTCGATGCGCTGGCGCTGGATTCCCCCGGCCCTGCGCACGACTCGAGGGTGACACCCCGGCACCGGGACGGCCGGCTCGGAGGGGTGCCGGCCGCCCCGGTGCGACAAGCCTGCCGTGGCGGGAGCACCGACACCGGCGGTGTCAGTTGAGAACATCAGGGATGTAATTTCAGCGCCAGTTGTGAAGGAAACCATCGCAACTGGGTACCAAGATGCATAGGATGCTGCTGCTGGCTTGCCAGCTGGTCGATCATCCATCGAATCGCCCATCCAGCGGCCCCACTGGGTGGCTCACCGGGTGCGGGTTTGCTGAAGGAGGACCGGACATGCTGCTGCGGTTCCGCGTCGCCAACCACCGATCCATCCGAGACGAGCAGGAGCTGTCCCTCGTCGAGGTCCCCAAGCGAGGCAAGGACAAGCCGCGCGCGAGTGAGGTACCTGCGACTGTGCCGGTCGCCGGCATCTACGGGTCCAACGCCTCGGGCAAGTCGAACGTGTTGGACGCGCTGCGATGGATGCGCCTGGCGGTCCGCGATTCGTACACGCACTGGGAGCCCGACGAGGGGGTTCCGCGGGATCCGTTCGCGTTGGACGAGGACGCGAAGGCGACCCCGTCCTTCTTCGAAGTGGACGTCGTCAGCAGCGGGGTCCGGTTCACATACGGATTCGAAGTCGACGACGATCAGGTGGCAGGCGAGTGGCTGTATGCCTACCCCCATGGCCGCCCCCAGCGCTGGTTCGAGCGGGATGCGGGCGGGGACGGCGAGCACGAGTACCGTTTCGGCCGCTCACTCAAAGGCGAGCTGGAACAGATCCGCAGGCTGACGAGGAGGAGTTCGCTGTATCTTTCCGTGGCCGCGTCCAACGGCCATGATCAACTCTTCGCCGTCTATACGGAAATCGTCAGAAAGATTGCCGCCGCGCAGCAGGACAATCGCGATCAGAGCAGCAGAATGCGTCGAACGGCGAATATGCTGCACCGTTCCGATCTTGCCCGGCAGGTGTTTCGCCTGATCGCACTTGCCGATCTCGGTGTGACGGGCTGGCGCACGGAGGAGAAGAAAACCGAAGATGAGATGCGGGAGGCACGGCGGAAGAGCTTGGAGCGAGGGCGGGGCCTGAACATTTCGGCGGTCTGGACGGGCAGGCTGGCCCTAGAGCGCGGAAGCGCCGAAAAGACGCAGGTGCTCGATCTCAGCGAGGAGAGCGACGGGACCTTGTCCTGGATGTCGCTCGTCGGTCCGCTGGTCGAGGTGCTGCAGAGCGGTGCTCTCTTCCTCGTCGACGAGATCGACTCCAGCTTGCACCCGATGCTCTCCTCCACGATGATCAGGATGTTCAAAGACCCCGGGATCAACCCCCGCGGTGCTCAGCTGGTCTTCGCATCCCATGACACGACCCTTCTCGGCAGTATGCTGGACCGCAAACTCCTCGGCCGTGATGAGGTATGGTTCACCGAGAAGGACGCGGAGGGCGCTACCCAGCTTTTCTCCCTCGCCGAGTTCCACCCGCGCGATGCGGAGAACACCGAGCGTGGTTACCTGCAAGGCAGGTATGGTGCGGTTCCCTACGTGGATTTCGAGGAAATCCGTTCGGTATTCGCTGACCTGCACAGGGAACCAGATGAACCGTCCTCGGCGAGCGAGGCAGAATCTCGCGCGGCCTACGCGGAGACGTGACCCGAAGCCGCGTATTCTCGTCGTCTGCGAGGGTGCTGTCACGGAGGTCGACTACCTCGGCGGAATCAAGAGTCTGTTCAAGTCGCTCCCCGTGGAGGTCCGGGAGGTCGGAGTCGGGCGTGATCCGCTGGCGGTGGTCCAGCACGCGGTCGAGCTGCGGAACGAAGCGAAACGCGACGCAAAACGGGGGAAAGACGACAACCTGCTATTCGAGCAGGTCTGGTGCCTGGTGGACGTCGACGAGCACACCAGGCTGCCCCAGGCACTCGACCTCGCTTGGAGGCAGGACGTCGAGATCGTGGTGTCGAACCCCTGCTTCGAGATCTGGCTGCTCTACCACTTCCAGGACTACACGAGTTCCGTGCACCGGCACGTCCTCTGCAAGGAGAAGCTCCCGCAGCACATAGCGGGCTATGACAAGCGTCTGCCCTCCGGCTTTCCCTACAGCGACCATCCCACGGCCAAATCCCGTGCGCAGCGGGCCGAGCAGCGCCACGAGGGGACTCGGCGAGCCAAGGACCGCAACCCGTCGACCGGCGTCTGGCGGGTGGTCGAAGCCATCCAGCAAGCGGGGAAGTCCGCAGGCCGAAGCGCCGGCGACGGACGCTCGTAACGCGCCCGCCCGCCGCCCCGACGCCACCGGAACGCGCGACGCGCCAGGCGGTGCCGCCGTGAGCCGCCTTGAACCGCCTCAAGTCGACTTGATACGCAAGTCGATACTTGCCTATTATCGGGTCCGTGAGTGACGTGTACAAGGCGCTCGCGGACCCGGCCCGCCGAACCATCCTCGACGAGCTCTTCGAGCGGGACCGCCAGACCCTGTTCGAACTGTGCGGCCGCTTGGCGATGAAGCGCCGCCGACTGGACGCCGGCGACGGGCGAGACCATCGACCTCGGCGGCGGTGCGACCCTTGAGGTGACCGAGGTCGACGCGCCGTATCGCCTGGCGTGGACGCTCGCCGGTCAGCCGCAGAGCTTCGAGCTGGCCGAAGCGGAAGGCGGCTGCCGGTTGGTCTTCACGCACGTCATCGACGACTTGCCGGCAGCGCAGACCGCCACGGGCTGGGAGACCTACCTTTCGCGGCTCGAACCGCACCTCGCCGGCGGGTATCTCTTGGACGAGGAGGCGCACAAGCCGTGGCGGGTTATCCACGAACGCTACGCCGAGCGCTTCGGCGTCGACCCGGAGCCGGGACGGCGCTGGGCGGCGGAGAACCTGCCCGCCCACCAAGGCTGAGAACGGCCGCCCACGAGAATCAACGCGACCAGCGTCTTCGTCGATGACCAGGCCGCGGCGCTGACGTTCTACACCGAGGTACTGGGCTTCGTGGCGAAGACGGAGGTCAAGAAGGCGCCGTCAAGCAGCTCTACAGCCAGGCACCCGTCGCCGAACCCCCCGGATAGCGGCCACCACCGCGGCTGCGGCAACGGGTCGCAGTGAGCGCAGCGAGCGAGACAGCTTGCCGCCGAGCGCACGCCGCACCACTGCGCCCCGCCGCCGAGGCCGACCCGGGCGGCCCGACGGGTACGCGAAACCTGAACTCTACGGGTTGGCGGCATGGCGTGTGGCGAACGCGAAGCAGGGCGGCGCGGACGGCTCCGGGCGCTGCTCGCCCCTCAGGTATCGAAGGGGCTGACCACCGTCTCCGTCTCCTGCATGGTGGCGAACATGCGCTGCATCGTCTCGGTGTCGTTGAGGTGGGGGAAGGGCTCGTCCGGAGCCTCGACGCCGAGGAAGTCGCACAGCGGCCCCCAGCCGTCGCGGGCGGAGAACTCCAGGAGGCGGTCGGTCGGCGCCGCTGCGCGGACCTGCTCGGTGTGGGTGTTGAACACGTCCACCGCCTCCTCCTCGGTCAAGGAGACGCTTGGCGCCCAGTTCAGATACAGCCGCTGCTGAGCCGCGTCCGCCAACGCCGGCAGGAAGTCGGAGAAGCTCCGCATCGGCTCGGGGAGGCCCTCCGTGTCGATCCGGGACGGGTCGGGGAAGGCGTTGCGGACGCTCTCGTGCCAGCGTCTCGGGTCGCGGACGGTGAGGATGATCTTGGCGTCCGGGTAGGTCCGGCTCAGCTCCTGCCAGTAGATCGAGGCGGGGAAGTCCACCGCCGCCTGATACCCCTCGAACACACGGTCCCAGTCGGTCGGCCCGTCTTCCAGGGCGAGCTTCCACCGTTCGCTGTGCTCGGGGTGGCTCATCAGCTCGAACATGTGGTAACAGGGGCCGAACCCGAGGCGCTCCAAGGCGGCCTTGAGGGAACTGGTTCCCGTGCGCGGCAGCCCGGCTCCGATGACCTTCAGCAATTGCGTGCCTCTCCCTGTCGTCTCGGCGGAAGCAGCGGAGTCCTCGATTTCGCTCTCCACTAAACGTAGGGACAACCTACGGAAATCCGTGGAGTTAGCCTACGGTTAGACTGCGGCCACGGCAAGGCATGGGAGGTGAGCAGTGAGAACCGACGCGCGGCGCAACCGCGACGAACTGCTGCGTGCGGCGCGGGCGCTGTTCATCGAGCGGGGCACCGACGTCGCGCTGGAGGCCGTCGCCCAGCGGGCAGGTGTCAGCATCGCGACCCTGTACCGCAACTTCCCCGACCGGACGGCACTGGTACGCGCCGTCGTGCTGGACGGGATCGGCTCGATGCGCGAGGCGGCGCGCCGGGCCCGGGACGGCATCGCCGACGACCCCGCCGGAGCCTGGCACACCTTCGTCGAGACGGCGGCGGCGCTGCGGGCCGGGGTGCTCATGCCGATGCTGCAGCCCATCCTCCCCGACCTGGCCACCGATCCGGAGTTGAGCCGGGCCCGCACGGAGGTCGTCGAGGCCGTCGGCGACCTGGTCGCCGCGGCGCAGCGGCACGGCCAGGTGCGCTCCGACGTCGCAGCCGACGAGATCATGCTGCTGATCATGGCGATCGCCCGCCCGCTGCCCGCGCTGCCCGAGGAGCACGTCCCGGAGTTCATCGAGCGCGCCCTCGGCGTCGCCGTCGCCGGCCTGCGCCCGGACAGCGGCCCCGCGCTCCCGGGACGACCGGTGGCGATGCGAGTCCCCGGCGAGGAGCACCCGGACCGGACCGGGCAGTAAGGGCGGCTGCGTGCCGGTCAGGCGCGGCCCTCGGAGATCCTGCGGCGGTTGGGCAATGCCCGATGGAGCCGCCGGATGTGCCGTCTTGTTTCGCCAGGACGGCAAGTCCCCCGAGCCCCGCGGACGCGGCCGCGACCTCACCAGCCCCGACCACTTCGACCGCCTCACCGACGACGTCACCCGCGACCCCACTGCCCCGACCGCGACACCGCCGAGCGCATCGTCGACCAGGCGCTAGTAGTACTGCGTTAAGTTCCTGAATTGGTTGAACAGCGGCGGCGGGGTGGCGCCGGGGTTGGCGGGGGTGGCGGCTCGGGTCTGCTGGGCGGTCTTGCTGGTCTGCCGGGTGGTGAGTGGTCTTACGGAACAGCGGCGGCGACGGTGGCAGCGGGGCGGGCCATCCGCTACCGTCGCCGCCGCTGTTCCCCGTAAGACTCGTAGCGCGCCCGCCCGCCGCATCCTCGGAGTAGGCAAAGCGTCCGGCTAGCGGGGCTGCGCGCCGCCCCCGGTCATGCGCAGCCGATACACGTCCGCGCCGTGGGGCGCGCGCTCAGGCGCTCCGCGGGGATCGGGCCTTGGCAGCCCTCGCACGTCCAGTACACGCCGTCGCGCAACCGCCGGTCGGCCCGGTCGAGGTCGGCGAGTTCGCGCCGCACGCGCTCGCGCATGGCCCGGAGCTGTTCGCGTTCCCAGGCGATGGTGGGCCCCTCGGGGTCGTGCTCGTCGTCGTTCGCCGTCAACGCGGCCGCGTCGACGACGCCGTCCCACTGGCGCGTCAGGGATTCGGCCAGTGCCGCCGCTTCGGCTCTGGCCCGGCGAATCCGCTCGGCCGCCGCGCTGTGGTCGGTTCCGGGGCGCTCGGGGGGATCCGCTTCCGCTGCTTCGTCCATGATGCAGAACACAACGCCGCCCGCGCGGTGGCTATTTCGCTCCGCGAGCGGGGGGCGGCTCGGGCAGAGGTGGACGGGGCTTCGGCCGCTCGGTGCGTGCCGGGGCGACCGAGACCCCTCCGAGCCGGCAGACCGCCTACAGGAAGAGCTTCACGGCGCGGCACGAAAAACCATTAATTAGTATTTTTCATTGACGTAACGTGCGGCACAGTGGCATGCTCTCTGGCAGTCAAGCCGGTATCCGCCCAGGTGAGGCGGATACCTGTCAGCTCAGGGAGGTCCCCCATGTCCCGACGGCCACTGCGCTCACGGACCGGCGTACTCGCCGTATTGATGGCGGCAGTGTGCGCGACGACCCTCGCGGGCTGCGGCGGACGGCTCGGTGAGAACGGCCGCGTCGGCATCGTCTACATGGACGCCCAGGGCTACTACGCCGGTGTCCGCGAAGGGCTCCGCGACCACGCGCAGGACTCCGGCGCCGGCTACCAGCTCCTTGAGGTCAACGCCCAGGGCGACGCCTCCGAGGAGAGCTCCTTCGTCGACGTCGCCTCCTCCGCCGACGTCGACGCCCTCGTGCTCTCCCCGGTCTCGGCCACGGCCTCCATCCCGGCGGTGCGCCTCGCACACGAGAGCGGCGTCCCCGTCGTCTGCTACAACACCTGCATCGAGGACGAAGCGGCCCGCAAGTACGTCACGTCCTACATCCTCGGTGACCCCCACAAGTTCGGCAGCCTGCTCGGCGAAGCCGCCGCCGACCACTTTGCGGACAAGGGTGTGACCGCCCCCAAGATCGCCGTGCTGAACTGCGAGTTCGTCGAGGTCTGCGTCGACCGCCGCGAAGGCTTCGAGGAGGCGCTGTTCGAGCGCCTGCCCGACGCCGAGATCGTCGCCAACCAGCAGGGCGCCACCATCGACGAAGCGGTCCGCGTCGGCGAACGCGTGCTGACCGCGCACCCCGACCTGGACGCCTTCTACGGCGAAGCGGGCGGCGCCACCATGGGCGCGGTGCGCACGGTCAAGACCAGCAACAGCACCGGCGACGTGGTGGTCTTCGGCAGCGACATGTCCACCGACGCCGCCCAGGCCCTGGCCGACCACACGATCCTCAAGGCCAACGTGGACATCTCCGGTCTCACCGTCGGCCGCATGGCCGGGGAGATCGTCGAGGACGTCATCGACGGCGAGGAACCGGAGGAGTTCGTCACCGACGCGCCCATCGACATCTACACCACACCCGAGGACGGCAGCCGGTGGCTGGAGGAGCATCCGGACGGCATCCCCTAGACCATCCGCCCCGACCTCTGCCGTCCGCCACCCGTGGAGCACCCCATGCCCAGTGACACCCCTTCCCCCGAACCCGGTGCCGTCGTCGCCACGGCCCGCTCCGTGACCAAGACCTATCCCGGCGTCCGGGCCCTGGACGGCGCCGACTTCGACGTCCGCGCCGGAGAGGTCCGCGCGCTGCTGGGCCGCAACGGCGCCGGCAAGTCCACCCTCATCCGCGTGCTCTGCGGAGTCGAGACACCCGACGAGGGCACCGTCGAGATCGGCGGCGCCCCGCTGTCCGGCGGCGGTGTGCGCCGCGCCACCGAACTCGGCGTCGGCACCGTCCACCAGGAGCTCAGCCTGGTACCGCAGATGACGGCGGCCGAGAACCTCTACCTCGGCGCCTGGCCCACCACCGCCCGCGGCATCGACCATGCCGCCATGCGGTCCGGCGCCCGCGAGGCGTTCGCCGACATCGGCCTGAGCATCGACCCGGACACCCCGGTCGGCTCGCTCGCCCTGGCCCAGCAGCAGCTCGTCGAGATCGCGCGGGCGCTGCGCTCCCGGCCGCGGCTGCTCATCCTGGACGAGCCCACCAGCGCGCTGGCGGCCGGGGAGACCGACATCGTGCTGGCCGCGGTCACCCGGGTGGCCGAGCGGGGCGTCGGCGTCGTCTACGTCAGCCACCGCCTCGACGAGATCCGCCGGGTCGCCGACACCGTCACCGTCATGCGCGACGGCGCCGTCGTCGAGACGGCCCCGGTCCGCGGCACCACCACCGCCCGCATCGTGGCGCTGATGCTGGGCGGCGAAGGCGACCAGCCCCTCCAGCGCCCCGCGAGCGGGGTCGACCGCTCCCGCACCCCGCTGCTGTCGGTGCGCGATCTCGCCGTGCCGCCTAAGATCGACGGCGTTTCCTTCGACGTGTACCCCGGTGAGGTCCTCGGGCTCGCCGGCCTGCTCGGAGCGGGCCGCACCGAGATCCTGCGCGCCCTCGCGGGCTTCACCCCGGCCGAGGGCGGCGTCGCGGTCGAGGGGACCGCCGTCGCCCGGCGCACCCCGCGCGCCATGAAGCGCCTGGGCGTGGGCATCACCCCGGAGGACCGCAAGGGCGAAGGCGTCGTACCGCTGCTCGGCGTCGCCGAGAACATGGTGATGAGCCGGTTCGCGGGCGCGTCGAGCGCCGGAACGGTGCTGCCTTCGCGGGTTTCGGCCCTGGGACGCGATCTGGTCGACCGCTTCTCCATCAAGACCGCGCGCCCCGACACCCCCATCGTCAACCTCAGCGGCGGCAACCAGCAGAAAGCCGTCATCGGCCGATGGCTGCACGCCGGCAGCCGGATCCTGCTCCTCGACGAGCCCACCCGCGGCGTGGACGTCGAGGCCAAGGCCCAGATCTACCGGATCATCCGGGAGTTGGCCGACGAAGGAGCCGCCGTCGTCTTCGTCTCCAGCGAACTGGAGGAACTGCCCCTGGTCTGCGACCGCGTACTCACCCTGCGCGGCGGCCGGATCGACGGCGAGTTCACCGGAGACGACATCACCCTGGACACCATCATGGCCGCCGCGATGGCGGTCTGAGGCGAGGTAGCAATGACCACCATCACCCAAGCCCCCGCCGAAGCGGCCCCCGCCCGGCCCGGCCTCGCCGGCCGCTACGGCCGCCGACTCAACGAGATCGGCCTGCTCGCCGCCATCGTGCTGCTCTACATCGTGCTGGGCGCCTCCGCGAGCGGCTTCCTCAGCCTCGACAACCAGCTCGGCGTGCTGCGCAACGCCGCTACCATCGGCATCGCCGCCTGGGGCGTGACCCTGGTGATCGTCTCGGGCGACATCGACATCAGCATCGGCCCCGCGGTGGCGTTCGCGTCGGTCCTGGTCGCCAAGGGCGCCGCCGAGTGGAACCTCGGGGTCATGGGCGCCATCGCCCTCACCCTGGTACTGGGATTCGGCTGGGGAGCCCTGGCCGGCTGGCTGCGCGCCCGGTTCAACGTCCCCTCCTTCATCGCCACACTCGGACTGTGGAGCGTCCTGGGCGGCCTCGCGCTCTACATGACCGACGCGCTGCCCGTCCCGCTGCCCCAAAGCGCCGTCTTCGACGTGCTCGGCGGCTCGGTGCTCGGCATCCCGACCTCCGCGCTCGTCATGCTCGTCCTGTTCGGCGTGTTCGCCTACCTGGCCCGCTACACCGCCTACGGGCGCTCGGTCTACGCCATCGGCGGCAACGCCGCCGCAGCCCGCCTGGCCGGGCTGAACGTGACCCGGGTGCGGGTGCTGCTGTTCGCCACGACCGGCCTGCTCGCCGCGATCACCGGTGTGCTGCTCGCCGCCCGCCTGGGCTCGGGCAACGGCGGCGCGGCCGCCGGCCTGGAGTTCGACGTCATCGCCGCCGTGGTCATCGGCGGCACCGCCCTCGCCGGCGGCCGCGGATCCCTGCTGGGGACCTTCCTCGGGGTGGTGTTCATCAGCGTCATCGCCAACGGGCTCGTGCTGCTGGGCGTCAACCCCTTCTTCCAGGACGTCGTCCGCGGATTCATCATCGTGGCCGCCGTGCTGGTCAACGTCCTCATCAACCGGCGCACGGCGGAGAACCGCCTCACCTGAGCCGCCGAGCGAAGAAAGGCAACCGCGTGAACACGACCACCACCGCGCCGCGGCCGGCCACCATGCGCGGCGTCCGGCTGCCGGGCGACTCCACCGCGGCGCTCGACACCCTGCCCGTGCCCGAGCCCGGCCCGGGACAGGTCCTGCTGCGCGTGGGCGCGTCGGGCATCTGCGGCAGCGACATCGGGTTCATCTACCACGAGCACAAGACCCACCGCGGTATCGACGGCCCCGCCTACCGGGGCGTGGTCGCCGGGCACGAACCCTCGGGGACCGTCGTGCAGGCGGGGCCGGGATGCCGCCGGTTCGAAGCCGGCGACCGGGTGATCGTCTACCACATCGCCGGGTGCGGGCGCTGCGACAACTGCCGCCGCGGCTACATGATCAGTTGCACCGACGCCTCCCGCGCGGCTTACGGCTGGCAGCGCGACGGCGGCCACGCCGAATACCTGCTGGCCGACGAGTCCACCTGCGTCGAGCTGCCCGACGAGCTGTCGCACGTGGACGGCGCCCTCATCGCCTGCGGGTTCGGCACCGCCTACGAAGGGCTGCGGCGCATCGGCGTCAACGGCGACGGCGACCTGCTCGTCGTCGGACTCGGGCCCGTGGGCCTGGCGGCCGGGATGGTCGGGCGCGGTATGGGAGCCGCCCGCGTCATCGGGGTAGAGCCCTCGCAGCGGCGGCGCGAATGGGCGGCGGGGCTCGACGTCTTCGACACCGTCGCCGCACCCGAGGAGGCCGACGACGCGGTCGGCGCCGCCACCGGCGGCCGCGGCGCCGCAACCGCGATCGACTGCTCGGGATCGCGCCCGGGGCGCGCACTCGCACTCGAGCACGCCGCCGAGTGGGGCCGGGTGTCGCTCGTGGGCGAGGGCGGGGTGCTGGAGACCGAGGTCTCCGACACGCTCCTGCACAAGCAGTTGACGCTGCACGCCTCCTGGGTGACCTCGCTGCCGACCATGGCCGAGCTCGCCCGGAACCTGGTCCGCTGGGGCCTCGCCCCCGAGCGGGTCGTCTCCGACCGGTTCGACCTCGCCGACGCCGACGCCGCCTACCGCCTCGCCGCGGGCGAGAGCCGCGGCAAGGTCGTCCTGACCAGCGGGGATGGGCAGTGAGCGCGCCCGTGCGCGTCATGCGCGACGGGGACGGCCCCGACGAGCGGATCGTCCTCGACACCGGTGTGCTGCGCCTGACCGCCGCCCCGGGCCTGGGTGGGCGCGTGCTGTCGCTGCGCCTCGCGGGCCGGGAGTTCCTCTACCGCAACCCGCGGCTTTTGGACGCGGATCTGCAGGCGCGGCCGGGCGTCCGGCTGGGGCCGGTCGAGGGGCCCATGAGCGCGTGGAACAACGTCGGCGGCGACAAGACCTGGCCCGCGCCCCAAGGCTGGAACGGTCCCGGGGAGTGGGCGGGCCCGCCCGACCCGGTCCTCGATTCGGGCGCCTATGCGGCACGGGTCGACACAGCCCCCGAGGGCGCCGCCGTGCTCACCATGACCAGCGGCGAGGACCCGCGCACCGGGCTGTGGCTGCGCCGCCGGGTCAGCGTGGCGCCCGGCGCATCCGGCTACCGGATGGAACTCGAAGCGGTCAACACCTCCGATACCGTGCGCACCTGGGCGCTGTGGAACGTCACCCAGCTCGACGGAGAGGCTCCGGCGGACCGGACGGGCGGCGTCTACGTCGACGTCAGCGGCGACGGGCCGCACACCGTGCCATTGGTGGCCGGCGACGCCACCCCGAGCGTCGTCGAGCACGCTCCCGGTGTGCTGCGGGTGCCCGCCCAGGACGTGGTCGGCAAGGTCGGATTCCCCACGGCCGCGGGACGGATCAGCCACGTCTCCGGCGCGGGCACGCTCACCCAGACCTTCACCCCGGTCGACGGGCGCTACCCCGACGAGGGGTCGCGCGCCGAGGTGTGGCTGGAATGCCCGCTGGAGCGCCCGCTGGCGCACCTGGGCGGGCTGCGCCCCGTCGACCGGGTGGTCGAGTGCGAGGTGCTGGGGCCGCTCACCGACCTCGCCCCGGGGGCGGGCATGTCGCTGGCCGTCGGCGTCGAACTCGCCGCGCCGCACGCGTAACGGCCACCGCACCGGGCTTAGGCAACCTACGGAGGGACATGGCACACACACGACACGCCGGGACCACCGCCGTGGTCACCGGCGCGGCCCAGGGCATCGGCGAGGCCGCCGCCCGCCGCCTGGCCGCCGAGGGCGCCGCGGTGGTGATGACCGACCTGTCCGCGGAAGTGGACGAAGCGGCCGAGCGCGTCCGCGCGGGTGGCGGGCGCGCGGTGGCGGTGCGCGCCGACGCCGCCGACGAGGCGCAGTGGGCGGAGGTCGTCCGCACCGCCCGATCCGAGTTCGGCCCGGTCACCGCGCTGGTCTCCAACGCCTACACCGTCGAGATCGCGCCACTGCACGCGACCTCGGCGGCCTCGTGGGAGCACCAGCTGGCGGTCAACCTCACCGGCGCGTTCCTGGGCGTGCGGGCATGCCTGGCGGACCTTGCCGAACACGGCGGGGCGGTGGTGCTGGTCTCCTCGGTGCACGCCTGGTTCGGCCTGCCCGGGCGGCCCGCCTACGCCGCCACCAAGGGCGGACTCACCTCGCTGGCCCGGCAGCTGGCGGTGGAGTACGGGCCGCGGGTGCGCGTCAACTGCGTGCTGCCCGGCCCCGTCCTCACCGCGGCCTGGGAAGGCGTCGACGACGAGGACCGCCGCGACAGCGTCGCCCAGACCGCCGCCGGGCGCTTCGGGGAGCCCGACGAGGTCGCCTCCGCGGTGTCGTTCCTGGCGTCCGCCGAGGCGTCCTTCATCACCGGAGTGAGCCTGCCGGTCGATGGAGGGTGGAGTATCTACAAGGCATCGTCGTGAGGCCAAGGGGAGGACGGAACTGATGGCGGCCTACTCGGAACGCGGAGTCCACGGCCAGACCGTGCAACTGCTGGGCGAACGCGTGGTGTCCGGAAGGATCGCCGAGGGGGAGACGATCGACCTGGCCGCACTGAGCGGCGAGCTGGACCTGAGCCTCACCGCGATCCGGGAGGCGATCCGGGTTCTGGGGGCGAAGGGGCTGGTCGGATCCCGCCAGCGCAAGGGCACCTACGTGCGTCCGCGGTCGGACTGGAACCTGCTCGACCCCGATGTGGTCAAGTGGCAGGTCGCCGCGGGCGCGGGCGAGGCGTTCTTCCGCAACCTGGCCGAACTGCGGGGGGCACTGGAGCCGACCGCGGCCCGGCTGGCGGCGCTGCGCCGCACCGAGGACCACGTGGCCCAGCTGCGCGCTGCCGTGCGGGACATCGCCGAGACACACGACTCATCCCCGGAGGACGCCGCCGAAAGCGACTTGCGCTGGCATCGCGCGCTGCTGGCCGCCACCGGCAACGAGCTCTACACCCGCTCCGACATCTTCATCTCCGCGGGCCTGATCGAGCGCGACCGCCTGGTGCACTCCGGCACGCACAAGGACCCGGTACCCAGCCACACCGCTGTCACGGAGGCCGTCGCTGCGGGGGACCCGGCGGCGGCCGAAAGCGCGATGCGCTCGCTGCTGGAGCAGGCCGACGAGGACCTGCTGCGGGCCGCCGGCGACGACGCGCCCCACGACGGACTGGAGAGACCCGAATGAGGATCACCCGAATCGAGACGTTCCTGGTCGCGCCGCGCTGGCTGCTGTGCCGCGTGGACACCGACGAGGGCCTTGTCGGGTGGGGCGAACCCGTGGTGGAGGGCCGGGCCGAGACGGTTCGCGCCGCCGTGCACGAGATGGCCGACCTGCTCGTGGGCGAGGACCCGGCTCCGATCGAACACCACTGGCAGCGCCTGACCAAGGCCGCCTTCTACCGGGGCGGACCGATCCTCTCCAGTGCGGTGGCAGGGCTCGACCAGGCGCTGTGGGACATCGCCGGCAAGCGGCTGGGCATGCCGGTGCACCGGCTGCTGGGCGGGCCCGTCCGCGACCGCGTGCGTGTCTACGGCTGGGTCGGCGGCGACGATCCCGGGCGGCTGCGCGAAGCGGTGGCGGCCCGCGTGGAGTCCGGGCTGACCGCGGTGAAGATGAACGCGGCCGGGACGGTGAGCCGCTCGCCGACCGTCCGCGAGATCGACGGCGTAGTGGAACGCCTTGCCGAGGTCCGCTCGGTCCTGGGGGACGACCGCGACGTGGCCGTGGACTTCCACGGCCGGTTCACCGCCGCCGCGGCCCGGCGCGTCCTGCCGCTGCTGGAGCCGCTGCGGCCGATGTTCGCCGAGGAGCCGGTGCTGCCCGAGTTCGGGCACCTGCTCGACGGTGTGGTCGGCGCCGGCCCCGTGCCCATCGCCGTCGGCGAACGCCTCTACTCCCGCGGCGAGTTCCTCCCGGCGCTGCAAGCGGGTATCGCGGTGGCCCAGCCCGACCTGTCCCACGCCGGCGGCATCTCCGAGGTTCGGCGCATCGCCGCCCTCGCCGAGACCTACGACGCCCTGCTCGCACCGCACTGCCCCCTCGGCCCGGTCGCGCTGGCGGCGAGCCTCCAGGTCGCCTTCGCCACCCCCAACTTCCTCATCCAGGAGCAGAGCATCGGCATCCACTACAACACCGACGCCGAACTCCTCGACTACGTTCTGGACACGGGGGTCTTCGCCTTCCCCGACGGGCACATGCACCGCACCGACGCGCCGGGCCTGGGCGTGCGCATCGACGAGGACGCCGTGCGCGCCGCCGACCGCGCCGGCCACCGGTGGCGCCCTCCGGTGTGGAGCCACGCCGACGGATCGTTCGCCGAATGGTAGGAGGAGCAGCAATGGACACCCCGGCCCAGCGCTGGACGACCGAACGGTTCCAACTGGGGGAAGGGCTGCGGTGGACGCCGTCTGGCCTGGTCGGCGTCGACATCCTCACCGGCCGCCTGCTCGCCCTGGACACCGAGGCGCCGGTCCGCCCGGTGCGCATCCTGGCGCAGCTCGACGGCCCGCTGGGCGCCGTCGCCCCCGTCCGCGGCGCGGCGGGGAGGTTCATCGCCGCCACCGGCCCCGGAGTCGCGGTGCTCACCGTCGGCGCCGACCACGACCTGCAGGTCGAGTGGCTGGCGCGGCCCGAAGACGGCGCGCCCACGGCGATGCGCATGAACGACGGCTGCTGCGACCCAGCGGGCCGCTTCTGGGCCGGGTCGATGGCCTACGACGAGACCGAACACGCCGGCGCGCTGTACCGGGTCGATCCCGACCGCGGCGTCCACCGCGTACTGGAGGGCTACACCGTGCCCAACGGACCCGCGTTCTCGCCGGACGGAGGGCTCATGTACCTCGCCGACAGCGCCGACGGCCGCATCGACGCCTACACGGTGACCGCCGACGGCGACCTCGACGGCGGCCGGGTCTTCGCCCGCGTGTCCGAAGGCGGCCCCGACGGTATGCAGGTGGACGCGGCCGGCCACCTGTGGGCGGCCGTCTGGGGCGCTTCGCGCGTCCACCGCTACACTCCCGACGGGAGACTGGACCGGGTGATCGCCCTGCCCGCCGCGCAGCCCACCAGCGTGTGCGTGGTCGGCGCCGAGACGCCGCACCTGTTCGTCTCCTCCGCCGCAATCGGCCTGGAACCGGGCGGTGAGCACGACGGGGCGGTGTACCGCGCGGCCGTAGACGTCCCCGCGCCGCCCGCGGCCGCTTTCGGGGCGCCGTCGTGACCGGCCCGGTGGTGTGCGTCGGCGAGACCATGGCCCTGCTGGTCCCGACCACGGCGCGGCCGCTCGACTCCGCGCCGCACCTGGCCGTGACGGCGGCGGGCGCCGAGTCCAACGTCGCCTGCACCCTGGCCGGGCTCGGCCACCCGGCGGCTTGGGTCAGCGCGGTGGGAGAGGACCCCTTCGGCCGGGTGGTCGTCCGCAGCGTGGCCGAGCGCGGCGTGGACGTCTCGGGCGTCCGCGTCGACTCCGACCGCCCCACCGGCCTCTTCGCCAAGGACCCCGCACCGGCGGGCAGCACCGTCCACTACTACCGCGCCGGGTCGGCGGCCTCGGCTCTCGGCGTCGAGACGGTGCACGCGCCGCCGGTGCGCGACGCGGCGGTGGTGCACCTGTCCGGTGTCACCCCGGCGCTGTCGCCGGCCTGCGACGCGCTGTCCGAGCGGCTGCTCGCCGACCCCGACCTGACCGTGAGCTTCGACGTCAACCACCGCGCCCGCCTGTGGCGGCCGGGCCGGGCCGCCGAGCGGCTGCTGGAGCTGGCGCGGCTCGCCGACGTGGTGCTGGTCGGCCGCGACGAGGCCGAGGAGCTGTGGGGTACCGCCACCCCTTCCCGGATCCGAGCGCTGCTCCCGGACGTCCCGCAGCTGGTGGTCAAGGACGCCGAGCACGGCGCGACCGAGTTCCGCGCGGAGGAGACGACCCGCGTGCCCTCGCCGGCGGTCGGGGTGGTCGAACCGGTCGGCGCCGGCGACGCCTTCGCCGCGGGCTACCTGGCGGGCGGCCTGCGCGGATTGGACGCGGCGGGCCGCCTGCGCCTGGGCCATCTGTGCGCCGGGCGGGTCCTGCGCGTGACGGGCGATCTCGCCGACCCGCCGCGCGCGGGGGAGTGGGACGCCGCACTGGCGTGCCCGGACGAGGACTGGGGCGAGGCGGCAGCGGCGCTGCTGTCGGTGCGGTCCGGCGACGACGAGGAGGAGGAAGCGTGGACGACGGCGGAAAGGCGGCGATGAGCGGCGAGGCGCCGGGCGGGGGACCGGTCGGACCGACGGGGTCGGCGGGGTCGGCCGAGCGGGACGGGCTCGCCGCGCTCTTCGGGGATCGGCGGGTGATGGCCATCCTGCGCGGCATGCCGGCAGCGGACACGGTCGCCCTCGCGAGCCGGGCCTGGGATCTGGGGATCACCGCGGTCGAGGTGCCCGCCCGCGACGCCCAGGGCATGGAGGCGCTGCGGGCGACGGTGCGGGCGGGTGCCGAACGCGGACTCGCGGTGGGTGCGGGCACGGTCGTCACCGCCGAGCAGGTCCGCGCGGTCGCGGCCACAGGCGCCGCCTTCACCGTGGCGCCCGGATTCGACCCGGAGGTCATGGCCGCCTCGGAGGAGGCCGCCATGCCCCACCTGCCAGGTGTGGCCACACCCACCGAGGTTCAGGGGGTGCTGCGCGTCGGCGGACGCTGGGTGAAGGCGTTCCCGGCGTCGGTGCTCGGCCCGGAGTGGATCAGCGCGCTGCACGGACCGTTCCCCGATGTGCGCGTAGTGGCCACCGGAGGCGTCGACGGCCGCAACGCGCGGGACTTCCTGGCGGCGGGTGCACGCATGGTGGCGGTGGGATCCGCCCTAGCCGATCCCGACCAGGTTCCGCTCCTGGCCGAGCTGTGAGGCCCTGCCCGGAAGGCGAACCGAAGGCGTTCCGGGTCGGCTCAGGGGGCCGCTGCGACCGGCGCATTCGCCGATAGCCCAGCGCGAGACGATCGGGATCGGCTTGGAGTACAGGGACGGCGGCGGGCGTGGGCCCGCTGCAGGGCCGGCGACGACAGTCCGCGCAGCCAGGCGCAGGCGCACGTAGAGCGAAGAAAACCGGTGCCGTTCGTCCCCCAGGTGGGCGATGAGCCCTACCGGGACGAGGCCGCGGGAGGGTCCGAAGCGACCCCGTGAGAAAAGATGATCTCCCAGATGTCTCCCACGGCGGCTGACGCCTTCCGTGGACAGATCTGAGAGACCCATCCTGACCTGCAGTGATGCTGGTGGGCGATACAGGATTCGAACCTGTGACCTCTACCGTGTCAAGGTAGCGCTCTAACCAACTGAGCTAACCGCCCTGAAGTCGCACCAGGGTGTGTGCGACGGGGTGGAGGCGGAGACGGGAATCGAACCCGTGTACAGGGATTTGCAGTCCCTTGCCTAAGCCACTCGGCCACTCCGCCGCGAGCCGTGACCGAGGCGCTCCAGTGTCCCCTAACGGCTACTCCGAGCGGACGACGGGATTCGAACCCGCGACCCTCACCTTGGCAAGGTGATGCTCTACCAGCTGAGCCACGTCCGCGTGCCCCTGGGCGGGCCCAGGAGTACTGCTGTGCAGCGTGTGCACATCGAGCGGACGACGGGATTCGAACCCGCGACCCTCACCTTGGCAAGGTGATGCTCTACCAGCTGAGCCACGTCCGCGCGGAGGATGGTGTCCCGTTCGGGGCGGGGCGCCTCCTTCGCTGTGTCTAGGACTCTATCGGATAACCGCCGCGTGCACGAAATCGAATACGCGGGTACGTGGAGCGGATGCGCAGGCGGCGGCGCGGGTCAGCGTTCGACGTGGGCGGGGGAGGTGGGCATGTCGGGCCGGGGCGGGGCCGAGAGGTACTGGCCGACGCGCTCGATGACCTTGTTCATCTCGTAGGCGACCAGGCCCACGTCGCACTCGGTGTCGGAGAGCAGCGCCATGCACGCGCCCTCGCCCGCGGCGGCGACGAAGAGGAAGGCGTCGTCCATCTCGATGATGCTCTGCCGGATGCCGCCGGCGCTGAACTGCCTGCTGGCTCCGATCGCGAGGCTGTGCAGGCCGGAGGTGATGGCGGCCAGGTGCTCGGCGCTGGAGCGGTCCAGGCGGCTGGAGGTGGCCATGAGGAGACCGTCGGTGGACAGCACGATGGCGTGGCGGGTGCCCTTCGCGCGCGTGAGGAGGTCGTCGAGCAGCCAGCTCAACTCGCCTGGGGCGGTGCTCTGTGAGGTCATAGCTCTCTTGATCCGTCGTCGTCTCGGCCGGACCGCGTCGCCCCCCGGAGCAGGGGCACGCATGCGTCCGCGGAACCCCCGGGGCGGAGGGTCCTCATAAGCGTTGCCCAGATGATAGCCATTCGTAACCCACCCCGGTGGTTTGCTGCGGCGTGTCGGACGGGTGGCCACTTGGGGCGATAGGACGGTTATCGGTGCGGTTCGCTACGTTACCCGTGGTGGCCGGTGCGCATAGGGGGGCGGCCAAAGTTGGTCACAACCCTTGCGCCGCAGGGCTTCGCGCGCTTGTGGAGTCGGTCTCGCCGACGCGGCGCGGGCGCCACCGGACAGGCCGAGGTGGCAGGATCGGACCACGCGGTGCACGGCGGTGCGCGAGGGAGGAGTCGAGCATGCGGATCTGGATCGCAGGCGCAGGATTCGGCCGGGGCCGGGTCGTCGACGAGAGCGAGGCCGTTATCCCCGTCCTGGACCACGGCATCACCGTGGGAGACGGCGTATTCGAGACGGTCAAGGGTGTGGCCCAGGAGCCGTTCGCGCTCACCCGGCACCTGCACCGGCTGGCCCGCTCGGCTGCCGGGCTGGGCCTGCCTGCGCCCGACCTCGACCTCATCGCAGGCGGTGTGCGCGAGGCGCTCGACGCCAACCCCGGCATCGAGCTGGCGCGGGTGCGCATCACGGTGACCGCGGGCGCGGGCCCGCTGGGCTCGGAGCGTACGCCCCACGAGCTGACGTGCGTGGTGGCCGTGGGGCCGCTCACCCCCGCCGCGCCGACCGTCGACGTCGCCGTGGTGCCCTGGACGCGCAATGAGAACGGCGCACTGGCGGGACTGAAGACGACCTCCTACGCGGAGAACGTCCTCGCCCTCGACCACGCGCGGCGGCGCGGTGCCGGCGAGGCGGTCTTCGCCAATACCGCGGGCAACCTGTGCGAAGGCACGGGAAGCAACGTCTTCGTCGTCCTGGACGGTGACCTCGTCACTCCGCCGCTGTCGGCGGGCCCCCTGGCGGGCATCACCCGCGAGCTGGTCCTGGAATGGGCCGGGGGCACCGAGGCCGACATCGCCATGTCCGACCTCGAACGGGTTTCGGAGGCGTTCCTGACGTCCTCCGGCCGAGACGTGCAGCCGATCCGCGCCGTCGACGGCCGGGAGTTGCCCGCGGCGCCGGGGCCGGTGACCCGCAAGACCATGGACGTCTTCACCGAGCGCGGGGCCTCCGACATCGATCCCTGAGCCGAAGGGCACGCCTCCGGCCGCCGGGTGCCGGCCCCCGCGCGGTCGGAACCCCGCTGTCCCGGCTGCGGCCGCCTCCGCCGTCCCGAGGGCGCGGGGGCGGTTCCTCCCGCGGGGGCCGCGGTGGGTGCGCCCGTCGCACGGTCTGCCCGGATCGCCGGTGTTCGGCCGTTTGCCCCGTTTCGCCGGTCGTATAGGCGGGTAGGTCACAGGCGTTAGCTGCGGTTTTGCGCTAGCCGCGCCGAGACGTCCGAAACCCGCATCCGTTCGAAGTCGGTGCGGCCAAGTGCCGTAGAGCCCTATGCCTGCAGGTGGCGCTCGATCTCGGCGTCCAGGTCGACGTAGTCGCCCTCCTGGCCGGCCGGCACGATCTCGTAGGTGCGGTGCAGGAACTCCGCCAGCGGCGTCACCTCGGCGTCGAACTGCGCCTGCCCGAAGGGCGAGGACAGCGCGATGTTGATGGTGCGCTCGCCGTCCCCGGCCTCGGGCCAGACGCGGACGTCGCCGTCGCCTGCCGGACGCACGATGCCAACGGTCAGCAGTTCGCGCGCGAAGATCCACTCGACGGGCTCGTCCTCGCCGGTGTGGAAGGCGACCTTGATCGCGTACGGGTCGTCGGCCGTGTAGTCCAGCCGAGCGACCAGGGGGACCGCCGTGCGGTCGGGGACCACGAGCCGAAGGCCCAGCTCGGCGGTGGCAGTGGTGCCGCTACTGTTCATGTTCGCCAAACCTTTTCTCGTCCGGCCTCGCGTCAGGCGCGGATTCGTTGCCGTCTCGACCGCTCCAACGCGGCCGGGTGCGGGCTATGACGCACGACCGGCGGAGTTTCTCGCCGATCGGGGTGATTGGGGTCCGCTTGACGGTCCATGTACCGCCACTGGATCCTCCGTCACTGTAATGAGCTGCGGAAACCAGGAAATTCCCGATGATCTGTGCTGCGCATCACGAGGTCGGCGCGCGCGGCGCCGTCCGGCGGCGGTACGGACGGCCGCATGCCCGTCTCCGCCGGGCTTCTGCGGCTTTGCCCCATGTTGAACACCGCCATGGCTTCGCTTGATGAGACGTCGGTCACAGTCGTATCGGTCTCCTGGGGATGAGTGCACTATCCACCCCGTCGGATGCGCTAGAGTCTTTAAGTGTTCGCCCCGCAGCGAGCGGGGAGCCCCGGGCGATTAGCTCAGTTGGCTAGAGCGCGTCGTTCACACCGACGAGGTCACTGGTTCGAGTCCAGTATCGCCCACACACTACTGAGGTCGGCTCCGTTCACACGGGGTCGGCCTTATTCGTCCGGCCATCGGAGCCCTTCCGCGCACCGCCGCGCCTCCGCCCACGGCTTGGCCGTTCCGGTGTCTTCGCAGGTGAGGACGTGATCGCCGCGGTGGGCGAAGGTGATCCGCATCCGCCGCGGCGTGGCCGACGCCATAGTCCAGCGGCAGTGCCTCAAAGTCGAGAACCGGTTGTCCGATTCGCCGCGGGCCGGTGCCGTCGGCGCAGGGGACTCATCACACCGATCGGGCGTTCCGGCGTCCCATGCGGCGCCGCCGTGCTTTCTCCAGAGCGCGTTCCTTGGCGCGGTGCGCCCAGGCGCGTGCGAAGCGCAGCACCCCGCGCGCCCAGGCGAACTCGGTCGCCAGGATCGCGAGGCCGAGGATGATCCCCGCGGCTCCCGGGCCCGGTGTCACACACATGATCAGCCCGGCGAGCAGGATCACCAGGCCCACAGTGGCGACCACCGTGCGCCAGGTCCAACTCAGCACGGGATGGGAGTGCATACGCATCCGCCAGATTCGCAGCCGGACGCGGAACCGCCGCCAGCGCCGCGACGGGCGGTTGGCGGGGGGCGAGGGGGATGCCGCCGGGTCCGGGTGGCCAGCGCCGCTCATGGGGCTCGGTGACATGGACTCACACTATCCGCAGCATCAAGGGGAGGTAACGGATCCCGCCGTGGAAATCCACGATCGGATGATATGGGGGGCAGACACAGACGCAGACGCAGTCACCCTCGGATGCGGCCGGGCCGCTCCGGTGCCGTGCCGGGCCGCCGGACGCCTTGTGCGGCGCACCGCTCAGCCGGAGTGGGGGCACTCAGCCCGCCGCCGGGTCGGCGCCGACGGGCCGCAGTCCGTCGTCGGCCGGGTCGGTGCCGTAGATCCAGTCGGCGTTGGCCTCCTCCGCGTCGGCCACCACGCGCAGCCACGCCTCGGGCGAGCGTTCGCCGCCGGCCCGCAGCGCGTCCAGGATCTCGCGGGTGATGGCGTGCAACCGGTCGGTGCGCCGCTTGCGGGCCGCGGCGTAGCGCTCCAGCGCGGGCCCCGCCGTCAGCGAGTCCGCGCCCCGCAGGCAGGAGGCCAGGGCCACGGCGTCCTCGAGGGCCTGGTTGGTCGACTGCGCGAAGAAGGGGAGCGTGGGGTGGGCGGCGTCGCCCATCAGCGCGATCCGGCCGCGCTGCCACACGGGGATGGGCGCGTGGTCGTGGACGTCGCGCACACCTACCCACTCGGCCGCCGAGATCAGCCCCAGCGCCGACGGGCTCCACCCGCCGAACGCGGCGGCGAGGTCGCCGATGCGCCGCTGAGCGGTCCAGGAGCCGGGATCGCGCGCCCCCGAGGGCACCGCCGCGGTGAAACTCACCTGATCGCCTCCCGCGACCGGGTAGCAGGAGATGTAGCGGTCGCCCCCGGCCCATACGTTCACCCGGGCCCGCGCGCACACCTCGGGGACGCGCTCGGCCGGGGCCAGGCCGCGGTAGATCAGCCGCCGGGCCGGGCGGTAGCGGTCGGTGTTGAGCAGGCTGCGCATCAGCGAGTTGGCGCCGTCGGCGCCGATGGCCAGGTCGCCGTGGGTTCGGCGGCCGTCGGCGCAGCGCAGCGCGACACCGTCGCTGCTCTCCAGCAGGTCGGTGACATAGCGGCCGGTCTGTACCGTGCCGGCGGGCAGCGCCTCGCGCAGCGCCCGGTGCAAATCGGAGCGCAGCAGGGTCAGCGTGGGGGCGCCGTAGCGGTCGGCCTGGTCCTCGCCCAGCGGAGAGCGGTCCAGCAGGTGGTCGTCGTGCCAGCGCAGGACGTCGCGCGAGAGCGGGAGCACCGCCGTGCGATCCAGCGCCGGCCCCAATCCCAGGCGCCGCAGCGGCCGCAGGGAATTGGGGGTCAGCTCCACTCCGGCTCCGACGGGGGAGGGGTCGTGGGCCTGCTCCAGCACGGTCACCCGGGCGTCGTCGCGGGTAAGCGCGGCCGCCAGCGCAAGACCGGCGATTCCCGCCCCCACTACCACAACTCGCACGCGATCCCCCGAGCCTGCTCGGTTCCGGCTGTCTTGCCCCGACGGGGTTATGCCCGTCCGGATGCCGCTCGGCACCCAAAGGATCCTAAACGATCCGAGTTGATCCGAACATGGTGCGACCTTGGTCCGCTCCGATCCCGCGCGGTCGCCCGCCGTGCGCGAGAACGGCACAGACCGGGCGTATCGCCCTGGATGCGTCGATCGGGTTCACGTCCGATCGGCGCGCCGCCTCCGCCGGCCGACCGTGCCGCAGAGCGCCCGGGCCTGTGGAATTCCTGGTGTTGGGATCCGGCGGAGCCGATAGCATCGAAACGAAGCGGCGCGGTCCGCTCCGCGGCCCCGCGTCACAGGATCCGCCCCGCGTGCCAACGCCGACCAACCGCTGAGGAGTCACTGTGTCCGTCGTGCCTGAGCTGCGTATCACCCTCGCCGGAACCGAGCGTGCGGTGGCGGCCCACACGACGGCCGGCCAGGCGCTTCAGGCCGACGGCCGCACCGTGATCGCCGCCCGGGTCAACGGCGAGCTGCGCGACCTCGCCCACGAGCTCGCAGAGGGAGACGCCGTCGAACCGGTCGCCGTCGAGTCCGGCGACGGCCGCGCCATCCTGCGCCACTCCACCGCTCACGTGATGGCCCAGGCGGTCCAGGAGCTCTTCCCCGAGGCCAAACTGGGCATCGGCCCGCCCGTCGAGAACGGCTTCTACTACGACTTCGACGTCGCCGAACCCTTCACCCCCGACGACCTCAAGCGCATCGAGAAGCGCATGCAGGAGATCGTCAAGCAGGGCCAGCGCTTCGAGCGCCGCCCGGTCTCCGACGAGGAGGCCCGCGCCGAACTCTCCACCGAGCCCTACAAGCTGGAGCTGATCGGCCTCAAGGGCGACGTGGGCGAAGGCGACGCCACCGACGGCGCCGGCGTGGAGGTCGGCGCGGGCGGGCTCACCGTCTACGACAACATCCACCCCAAGACCGGCGAACTCTGCTGGAAGGACCTCTGCCGCGGTCCGCACCTGCCCACCACCAAGGCGATTCCGGCGTTCAAGCTGATGCGCCCGGCGGCCGCCTACTGGCGCGGCAGCGAGGTCAACCCGCAGCTGCAGCGCATCTACGGCACCGCATGGGAGACCCGCGAGGCGCTGAAGGAGTACCTCGCCTTCCTGGAGGAGGCGGAGAAGCGCGACCACCGCAAGCTGGGCGCCGAGCTCGACCTGTTCTCCTTCCCCGAGGAGCTCGGCGCGGGCCTGCCGGTGTTCCACCCCAAGGGCGGCGTCGTCCGCAAGGAGATGGAGCAGTACTCGCGCCGGCGCCACGAGGAGGCCGGCTACGAGTTCGTGAACACCCCGCACATCTCCAAGGCCCAGCTGTTCGAGACCTCGGGGCACCTGCCGAACTACAGCGAGGGCATGTTCCCCCCCATGGAGTTCGAGGGGCAGGACTACTACCTCAAGGCCATGAACTGCCCCATGCACAACCTGATCTTCCGCTCGCGCGGACGGTCCTACCGCGAACTTCCGCTGCGGCTGTTCGAGTTCGGCACCGTCTACCGCTACGAGAAGTCCGGCGTCGTGCACGGCCTCACCCGCGCCCGCGGCTTCACCCAGGACGACTCGCACATCTACTGCTCCCGCGAGCAGGCGCTGGACGAACTGGACAGCCTGCTGACCTTCGTGCTCCAGTTGCTGCGCGACTACGGGCTCAGCGATTTCTACCTGGAGCTGTCCACCCGCGGCGAGTCGCCGAAGTTCATCGGCGAGGCCGAGGAGTGGGAGGAGGCCACCGAGCTGCTGCGCCAGGCCGCGCAGAAGCAGGGCCTGGAACTGGTCATGGACGCCGGGGGCGCGGCCTACTACGGCCCCAAGGTCTCGGTGCAGGCCGAGGACGCCATCGGCCGCACCTGGCAGATGTCCACCCTGCAGGTCGACCTCCAGCAGCCCAAGCGCTTCGAGCTGGAATACACCGCCGCCGACGGCTCGCGGCAGCGCCCGGTCATGATCCACCGCGCGCTCTTCGGATCCATCGAGCGGTTCTTCGGGGTATTGCTGGAGCACTACGCCGGTGCGTTCCCGGCGTGGCTCGCGCCGGTGCAGGCCGTCGGCATCCCGATCGCCGACGAGCACGCCCCCTACCTGCAGGGCTTCGCCGATCGGCTGCGCACCCAGGGCATCCGGGTCGAGGTCGACACCGGCGACGACCGGATGCAGAAGAAGATCCGCAACGCCCAGAAGCAGAAGGTCCCCTTCATGCTGCTCGCGGGTGACGACGACGTCGCCAAGCAGGCCGTGTCCTTCCGCTACCGCGACGGTTCGCAGAACAACGGGGTACCGCTGGAGGAGGCCGCCGACGAGATCCTCCGGGCGGTACGCGAACGCCGCTGAGCCCGCCTTGGGGCGGCCGGCGGCTCAGAAGCGGGCCGCCGCCCCCACCGCGGCCCGCGTCTCGCGGCACGTCTGCAGAATCTCCGCGGTCACCGGGCCCGGGTTGTCGGCCATGGGGATGTGTCCGCAGCCCAGCAGCGCGACGTGGCGCGCGTGCGGAATGCGGCGCAGCGCCCGACGTGCTCCGGCCGGGGGAAGCAGGCGGTCCCGGTCGCCCCAGGCGATGGTCACCGGGCAGTCGACCGTACCGGTGAACGTGTAGTCGGCCACGTGCGGCGCCATCCGCAGGAAGGCGGACCCCGGCGACAGCACGGCGGGATCGAACGCGATCCGCTCCGCAGCGGTGGAGCCGGGATCGCCGCGCAGCATCCGCCGCGCGAGGAGCCGGGCGGGCGGTGTCTCGACGGCGGCCCGGGTGACCCCGGAGGGCACCCGCGCCACCCAGCGGGCGCCGCGCGCCAGCATCCGCGCGCCGGCGCTGTGCGGCGCGGTGCCGAAGCCGATGGGGGAGAGCGCCGTCACCGACGCCGCCTGGCCGCGGGCCGCCATCTCCAGCGCGACCGCCCCGCCCAGGGAGTTGCCCACCAGGTGCGGCCGGGAGAAGCCGAGTTCGGCGCACAGCCGCAGCACCGCCTCGACCAGGAAGCGCACGTCGTAGGTGGCCTCCGCGTCCGGTGCCGGTGAATCACCGAAACCGGGCAGGTCGGGCGCGACGACATCGTGGTGCGCCGCGAGATCGGCGGCCACCGGAAGCCAGGCGCGCCGGTGGTGGCCCAAGCCGTGCAGCAGCACGACAGGACTGCCGGCCCCCCAGCGGTCGTAGACGATTCGCGACATCTCCATGAACGTCCGGTATACCCGATCCAAGCGACGAGTATGGGGAGTCGGCGGGTGTGAATCGTCGGGGACCGTGAGCCGCACCGTGGGAGGCGACCGCCGCAACCACCCCCGGCGATTCCGGCCGGTGCCCGGGAGGTGCCTGAGGCTACCGGCCGTTTCCCCGCCCGTGCTCCCGAAACGGCCGGCCCCGGCCGTGTGCCCCGCAGGGCCCGGCCGCCGAGCGGAGGCGCCTCAGGCGGGCAGCCCCAGTTCCCGGGCGATGAGCATGCGCTGGATCTCCGAGGTGCCCTCCCCGATCTCCAGGATCTTGGCGTCGCGGTAGAACCGGCCCACCGGAGACTCGTTCATGAACCCGTAGCCGCCGAAGATCTGCGTGGCGTCGCGCGCGTTGTCCATCGCCGCGTTGGAGGCGACCAGCTTCGCGATCGCCGCCTGCTTCTTGAAGGGCTCCCCGGCCAGCATGCGCGAGGCGGCGTCGTAGTAGGCCAGGCGCGCGGTGTGGGCGCGCATCTCCATGTCGGCGACGGTGAACTGGATCGCCTGGTAGTCGCCGATGGGGTGCCCGAACGCCTCGCGCTCGCCCGCGTAGCGCAGGCTCTCGTCGACGCACCCCTGCGCCAGGCCGACCGACAGCGCCGCGATGGCGATGCGCCCCTCGTCCAGAATCCGCAGGAACTGGGCGTAGCCGCGGCCCCGCTCGCCCACCAGGTTGGCCTCGGGCACCCGGCAGCCGTCGAAGACCAGCTCGTTGGTGTCCGAGGCGCACCAGCCGACCTTGGAGTAGTGCTGGCCCACCGACATGCCCGGCGTGCCCGCCGGGACCAGGATCGCCGAGATCTCCGGGCGGCCGTCGCCTCGGCGCCCGGTGACCGCCGTGACGGTGACCAGTGCCGTGATGTCGGTGCCGGAGTTGGTGATGAACGCCTTGGTGCCGTCGAGGACCCACTCGCCGTCCTCCAGCCGGCCGGTGGTGCGGGTGGCGCTCGCGTCGGAGCCCCCGCCGGGCTCGGTCAGCCCGAACGCGCCCAGCGCCTCGCCCGAGCACAGGCGCGGCAGCCAGGTGCTGCGCTGCTCGTCGGTGCCGAAGCGGAAGATCGGCATCGCGCCGAGCGACACACCCGCCTCCAGCGTGATCGCCACGGAGGAGTCGGCGCGCGCCAGCTCCTCCAGAGCCAGGCACAGCGCGAAGTAGTCGCCGCCCATGCCGCCGTGCTCTTCGGGGAAGGGCAGGCCGAACAGGCCCATGCGGCCCATCTTGGCGACGATGTCGTAGGGGAAGGCGCCGCGGTCGTAGTAGTCGCCGATGACCGGGGCGACCTCGGTGCGGGCGAACTCCTCGACGGTGCGGCGCAGCTCCTCGTGCTCCTCGGACAGTCCGTGGGCCATGGCGTCACTCCTGGGTGGTCGGTGCGGAGTCGGTGTCGCCGGAGCCGCCCGGGGTTTCCGCGGGCTCCGGGGTGATGCGGGCCAGCAGCGCGTCCATGGCCACCGGGCGACCGGGGCGGGCCGGCAGCTCGGTGACGGTGCCGTCGACGGGTGCTGTGACGGTGTGCTCCATCTTCATCGCCTCGACGACGGCCACGGGAGCTCCCGCGGTCACGTGCTCGCCTTCGGAGACGGCGAGCGAGAGCACGGTTCCCGGCATGGGGCTGCGCACCGAACCGTCGCCGGCGGTGCCGCCGCCGCGGGCCGGGGCGAGGACGGGGTCGTCGGTGAAGTGCCAGGCGGCTCCGCCGCGGCCGAGCCACAGGCCGGCCGGCTCGGCGGCGCGGGCGTAGCGCAGGACGCGCGAGCGCAGCGCGACGGTCAGACTGCGGCCGTCGCGGGAGCGGGCCGCGTCGACGGGGACCGCGGGGCCGTCGTCGACACCGACCTCGTAGCCGACGGTGCGGGCGCGGGGGTCGGGGTCGGGCAGCAGGGGCGCGGCGGTGTGCGCGGGCGCCGCGGGATCGGCGTCGCCCGCAACCGCCGCGCGGGCGGGGCGGCGCCGGATGCGGACGGCGGCCGAGCGGTGCCCGGGCGAGCGGTGCCCGGGCGAGCGCAGCCGCCACACGGTCCAGGCCGGGGCGCCGAGGCGCCACCCGTCGGGCACGTCGAAGCGGTCGGCGGTGCGCGGGTCGGGTTCCAGGCCGAGCTGGTGGTCGGCGGCGGCCGCCAGCAGTTCGTCGGGCGGGGGAGGCGCCGGTGCCGACCCGCCCTTGGCGCCGCCGGTCGGGGACGCGGCCGTCGTCGGCGCGGCCGCCCCGTCGGTGCCGGGGGTGGCGGGGGTTTCGGCGGGGCGCCGCGCGGCGGAGTCGGCGGCCGGATCGCCGCCGCGGCCGGTGATCGCGGGGGCGAGGCGTTCGGTGAGGTCGGTGCTCAGCGCTCCGGCGCGCACCTGGGGAGTGCGCAGCAGGCCGCGCAGGAAGGACACGTTGGTGACGCAGCCGAGCAGGGTGTAGCCGGCCAGGGCGGCGTCCATCCCGTCCAGGGCGGCGGGGCGGTCGGGTGCCCAGGTGATGACCTTGGCCAGCATGGGGTCGTAGGCGGAGGTGACCTCGGTGCCCTCGTCCAGCCCGGAGTCGACGCGGACGCCGGCGTCCGCGGGCTCGTCGAGCAGCAGCACGCGGCCCCCTGTGGGCAGAAAGCCCTGGGACGGGTCCTCGGCGTAGACGCGGGCCTCCACGGAGTGCCCGGTCAGCGACACGTCGGCCTGGCCGAACGGCAGCGGCTCGCCGCGGGCGACGCGGATCTGCAGCTCGACGAGGTCGATGCCGCGCCGCCCGCCGATCGTGGCCACGGCTTCGGTGACGGGGTGCTCCACCTGCAGGCGGGTGTTCATCTCCAAAAAGGAGTAGTCGAGGGCGGCGGCCGTCCACAGGTCGGCGGGTGCGGGTGGCGGGGTGGTGTTCTCGTCGGCTTGACTTGAAGAAAGGGGTTCCCCCGGAGCCCCCGCGCCGTGCTGCCCGGCGTCGGCCGCGGCCGACGCCTCGGCAGCGGCCTCCGGCGGTTCCACGATGAACTCGACTGTGCCCGCGCCGACATAGCCGCACGCCTTCGCCGCGGCGACCGCCGCTTGGCCCATCGCGGCGCGCTGCGCCTCGCTGAGCAGCGGCGACGGAGACTCTTCGACGATCTTCTGGTGGCGCCGCTGCAGGCTGCATTCGCGTTCGCCCAGGTGCACCGCGTTGCCGTGCCCGTCGGCGAGCACCTGCACCTCGATGTGGCGCGGGCGCTGCACCAGCCGCTCCACCAGCAGCGTGCGGTCACCGAAGGCCGCCTCGGCCTCGCGCCGCGCCGCGGCGGCCGCAGCGGCCAGCTCGCCGGGTTCGCCGACGACGCGCATACCTTTGCCGCCGCCGCCCGCCGAAGGCTTGATCAGCAGCGGGTAGCCGGTCCGCTCGGCGGCACGCGCCAGCTCCTCTTCGCCCATGGGCCGACCGGGTTCCTCGGCGAAGCCCGGCAGCAGCGGCACACCGGCCTCGGCGACGCGCGCCTTGGCGCGGATCTTGTCGCCCATCGCCTCGATGGCGGCGGGCGGCGGGCCGATGAACACGAGCCCCGCCTCGGCGCAGCGCCGCGCGAAATCGGCGTTCTCGGCGAGGAAGCCGTATCCGGGGTGCACCATCCGCGCGCCCGAGGCGACGGCCGCGTCCACGATCGCCGCCGCGTTCAGGTAGCTGTCGGCCAGTGACGCGCCTCCGACGCATACCGCCGCGTCGGCCGCACGCACGTGCCGGGCGCCCGGATCGGCGCTGCTGTGCACGGCCACCGACCGCAGCCCCATGCGCCGCACCGTACGCATGATGCGCACCGCGATCTCCCCGCGGTTGGCCACCAGCACAGCGGGGGCACCGCCGGCCGCACCCGCGTCCACCCCGGCGGCCGGGTCCGCTCCGGGCCAAGGCCCCTCGACCGGTTGCGCGCCCGTCTGGGCGGCGTGCTGCTCATGATCGGACATCGGTGCCCACCTCACATCCGGAAGACGCCGTAGCCGACCGGCTCCAGCGGTGCGTGCCGGGCGGCTTCGAGCCCCAGCGCCAGCACGGTGCGGGTGTCGGCGGGGTCGATGACGCCGTCGTCCCACAGCCGCGCCGTCGAGTAGTAGGGGTCGCCTTGGCGCTCGTACTGCTCGCGGATCGGCGTCTTGAATTCCTCTTCCTCCTGGGCCGGCCACTCCTCGCCGCGCGCCTCCACCTGGTCGCGCCGCACGGTGGCCAGTACCGAGGCGGCCTGTTCGCCGCCCATGACCGAGATCCGCGCATTGGGCCACATCCACAGGAACCGCGGCGAATACGCGCGCCCGCACATGCTGTAGTTGCCGGCGCCGAAGGAGCCGCCGACGACCACGGTGAACTTGGGCACCCGCGCGCAGGCGACGGCCGTCACCATCTTCGCGCCGTGCTTGGCGATGCCGCCGGCCTCGTAGTCGCGACCGACCATGAACCCGGAGATGTTCTGCAGGAACACCAGCGGAGTGCTGCGCCGGTCGCACAGTTCGATGAAGTGCGCGCCTTTGAGCGCCGACTCGGCGAAGAGGATGCCGTTGTTGGCGACGATGCCCACCGGGTGGCCGTGGATGCGGGCGAACCCGCAGACCAGTGTGGTGCCGTACTCGGCCTTGAACTCGGTGAACTCGCTGCCGTCCACGACGCGGCCGATGATCTCGCGGACGTCGTAGGGGGTGCGGGTGTCGGTGGGCACCACGCCGTAGATCTCTTCGGGGTCCAGCGCCGGCGGGCGGGGTTCGGCGCGTTCCCAGGCCGGTTCGGGGCGGCCGCCGAGCGTGTCGGCGATCTGGCGGACGACGGCCAGCGCGTGCGCGTCGTCGTCGGCGAGGTGGTCGGCGACCCCGGAGACGCGGGCGTGCACCTCGCCGCCGCCCAGCTCCTCGGCGGTGACGACCTCGCCGGTGGCCGCCTTCACCAGCGGCGGACCGCCCAGGAAGATGGTGCCCTGCTCGCGCACGATCACGGCCTCGTCGCTCATCGCGGGCACGTAGGCGCCGCCGGCCGTGCAGGAGCCCAGCACCGCCGCGACCTGGGGGATACCCAGCTGCGACATGGTCGCCTGGTTGTAGAAGATGCGCCCGAAGTGCTCGCGGTCGGGGAAGACGTCGTCCTGCATCGGCAGGAACGCGCCGCCCGAGTCGGCCAGGTAGACGCACGGCAGCCGGTTGTGCAGCGCGACCTCCTGGGCGCGCAGGTGCTTCTTGACGGTCATGGGGTAGTAGCTGCCGCCCTTGACCGTCGCGTCGTTGGCGACGATCACGGTCTCGCGTCCGCACACCCGCCCGATCCCGGTGATGATGCCGGCGGCGGGGGCGTCGTGGCCGTCGGCGCCGTAGAGGCCCCAGCCGGCCAGCGGGGACAGCTCCAAAAACGGCGATCCGGGATCCAGCAGGTGGTTGACGCGGTCGCGCGGAAGCAGCTTGCCGCGTTCGGTGTGGCGGTTGCGCGTCTTCTCCGGGCCGCCGAGGGCGGTGGCGGCGATTCGGTCGCGCAGCTGGGCGGCCAGGGCGCGGTTGGCTTCGGCGTTGCCCGCGAACGCGGCGCCCTCGGTGTCGACGGCCGAGCTGAGCACCGGTGCCGTTGGCATCTGTTGGCCTCCCGGGTTAATGATCGATAACATCGGCGATGTTAGTGACCGTTAACTCCGGTGTCCAGGGGCCGTTCCGCGCAGCGTCGGCGGGAGCGTCCCGGCGGGAAGGAGGCGCCGATGCCCGGCCGGGCAGCCGGCGCGCGCCGCGCCGAGATCCTGCGGGCGGCCGCGGAACTGTTCGCCGCGCGCGGCTTCCACGGTGTGAGCATCGACGACCTGGGACGGGCGGTCGGCACCAGCGGACCGGCCCTCTACCGGCACTTCCCGGGCAAGGAGGCGCTGCTCGGGGCCATGCTGCTGGATGTCAGCGAGCGCCTGGCCGCCGACGGGGAGCGGCGTGCAACGGCCTTCGCCGACGACCCCCGCCGGGCGCTGGAGGAGCTGCTGCGCGGCCACATCGAGTTCGCGCTCACCGAGCCGGCGCTTATCACGGTGCACGACCGGGAACTGGACAACGTCCCCGACCCGCACCGCCGCCGCATCCGGCGCCTGCAGCGCGGCTACGTCGAGCGGTGGGTGGGCGTGCTCGCCCGGCTCCGCCCCGGCACCGACGCGCCGACGCTGCGCGCGGCCGTGCACGCGGCCTTCGGTCTGCTCAACTCCACTCCGCACAGCGCCGACGAACTGCCTGCCGAGTCCATGACCCCGCTGCTGCTGGCCATGGGCACGGCGGCCCTGCTGGCCGAGGACGACGTTTGACTCCGGGGCGCTAGGGCAGCCCGTGCACCAGACGTGCTCTTCCGCCCCGCCGCGGGTTCCGGTGGTACGGCAGGAGCGGGCAAACCCGCACAGCAGGGCGGCTTAAGGGGGAGTGGATCGACGATGGCACGGCCTCGCATCGTGGTGATCGGCGCAGGGTTCGCCGGACTGCAGGCGCTTAAGCGACTCGAACGGCGCATACCCAAGACCGCCGCCGACATCGTCCTGGTCGCACCCAACGACTACATGCTCTACAGCCCGCTGCTGCCGCAGGTGGCGTCGGGACTGCTGACCCCGCAGTCGGTGGCGGTGTCCCTGCACCGGTCGCTGCACCGGACCCGCATCGTGCCGGGCTCGGCTATCGGCGTCGACACCGACGCCAAGGCGGTGCTCGTGCGCAAGATCTCCGACGAGGTGACCGTTGAGCGCTACGACCGGCTCATCCTCGCGCCGGGCAGCTTCACCCGCGTCTTCGACATCCCCGGTCTGACCGAACACGCCTTCGGCAACAAGAACCTCGCCGAGGCCACCGTGCTGCGCGACCACGTGCTGGCCCAGCTGGAACTCGCCAACGCCACCAGCGACCCCGTCGAGCGCGAGGAGCGCTGCCGCTTCGTGGTGGTGGGCGGCAGCTACACCGGTGCGGAGACCGCGGCCTCGCTGCGCCGGCTGACCGAGGAGGCGGCCAAGCGCTACCCGTCGCTGCGCTCGGCCATCAGCTGGCACGTGGTCGACATCGCGCCGCGGCTGCTGCCGGAGCTGGGCTCCAAACTGGGCGACGAAGCGCTGGAGCTGCTGCGCTCCATGGGCGTAGAGGTCAAGCTGGAGGTGACGGTCAAGGAGGTCACCGAGCACAAGGTGGCGCTGACCGACGGCCGGGTGCTGCCCTGCCGAACCGTCATCTGGACCGCCGGCACTTCGCCGAGCCCGCTGATGGGTTCCCTGGGGGCCGAGACCGACCGCGGCAAGCTCGTGGTGGGCGCCGACCTCGCGGTACCCGAGCACCCCGACGTGTTCGCGTTGGGCGACGCCGCGGCCGTGCCCGACCTCAGCAAGGACGAGAGCGGCGCCGTATGCCCGCCCACGGCCCAGTACGCCGAGCGGCAGGGCACGGTGGCCGCCGAGAACGCGATCGCCTCGCTGACCGGCCGGCCCAAGCGCACGTTCCTGCACAAGGACCTCGGCCTGGTGGTCGATCTGAGCGGGCGCGACGCGGTGGCCCGACCGCTGGGCTACGACCTCTCCGGACTCCCCGCGTTCGCGGTGACCCGCGGCTACCACCTGTGGTCGCTGCCCTCCAACCCGGCCCGCGCGCGGGTGGCGGCCAACTGGATGATCCGTGCGGTGACCGGCGGCGAGGTGTCGCGGCTGGGCTTCCACCGCGGCAAGCCGTCGACCTTCGTCGACCTGGAGGCCGCCCACTACCTGGACCCCGAAGACTCCCGCAAGGAGAGCGCGCGCCTGCTGGACACGGCCGCCGCGGCCCAGGAGTAGCGGGACGGAGCAGGCCCGGCAGGCCGGGCGGGCCGGCGCGCGTGCGGCGGCTGCGGCGCGGGGCGGGGCGTCGGCCGTCCGTGCCGGTGCGAACGGCCGACGCCGCCGACCCGGCGGCGCTCAGCGCGCGATCTCGTACCCCGCCTCGTCGACGGCGGCGTCGAGCTGCTCGTCGGACAGCGGGTGCTCGCTGGCGATGTCGACGCGGCCGCTGCCGAGGTCGACGTCGACCGCGGTCACTCCGGGCAGCGCCGAGACCTCCTCGCGGACCGCCTTGACGCAGTGCTCGCAGGTCATGCCCTGGACGGTGATGGTGGTGCTGGCGGCCATGCTCGGCCCCTTCCCTGACGGCGGTTGCATCGGTTTCCGAGGGCGGGTCAGGAGCGCATCAGACGGGCGATCGCCTCGGACGCCTCGCGCACCTTCTCGTCGGCCTCCTCGCCGCCGTTGGCGACGGCGTGCCCGACACAGTGCTTGAGGTGCTCGTCGAGCATCGACAGCGCGAACGAGCGCAGCGCCTTGTTGACGGCGGAGGTCTGGGTCAGGATGTCGATGCAGTAGGAGTCGCTCTCGACCATTCGCTGCAGTCCGCGCACCTGGCCCTCGATCCGGCTGAGCCGGTTGAGGTGGCTCTTCTTGTCGTCGTGGTAGCCGTAGGTGGCCATCTGGGTGCTCCCCTGGGTTTCCCGCTCTGCAGCCATGAATATACCCCCTTCGGGTATAACAGCGCCCTGTGTGCGTGCGGCATTCCCGAGGCAGGGCGCGCCGCGTGGGCACGATACCGGCAGCGCCGATGTGCCCCGGTATGGTCGTTTCCGCGCGCACCAGGGCGGATGTACCGGCAGGCCGCGCGCGCCATCAGGTGCGGCGGGGGCGCAGGCCCATGCGGCGCAGTTCGAGGTCGGCCAGCCCGGCGATCGCCGCGCGGTCGCCCTTGCGCCATGCTGCGGCGGGGTCCGGTGCGACCTTGAGCAGCCGCCGCGGGCGCGCCGAAGCCAGCGCGCGCAGCGCGAGCAGCGACGCCCCGCTCTGGTCGGGCATCGAGCGCAGCGCGGCGGCGCTTGAGGCCCGGCGGATCCACCGGGCGCGCGTGGGCAGCCAGACGACCAGGGCGAACAGCACCGGCAGCGCGGCCGTCAGCAGCGACAGCGTCAGGGCGACGGTGGTCATGGTCTCCTGGAGGCCCTGACCGGCTTCGCTGAGCGACGTGCCCGCCTCGCCGACGCTCTGGAAGGGCGCCGCGAGGCTGTCGCCGGCCAGCGGAACCCGCTTCACCTGCTCCGCGGCGTCGGCCATGTTCTCCGATACCCCGTTGCCGGCCGACTCCAGCAGCTCTCCCGGCACGGCCAGGGTGCTGAGCGTGTCGTGCAGCGTCATGCCCGCCCACACCCAGGCCGCGATCCAGCCCGCGGTCAGCAGGTCGGCCGCGAACTGCACGAGGAAGCGGAGGGGGCGGTCGGCGTAGATTCTCATCGCGTCTCCAAACCGGGCACCGGGGGCATCGGGGGCAAGGCGGGGGAGTCCGGCGAATCCTCCCGTCGAAGCAGTCCCCCGAACAGCCCGGCTTAGACCTGCCGTGGCCGCCGAACACCCGGTACGGCTACCGGTGCCGCCGCGCCGGGCCCGCGGCGCGCGAGGTGCTTGCCAACCCCTGCGCAGTCGACCGACCATTGGACCTATGAGCGAGTCCAGGAACGAGGAGCGCGGCATCCTCAGCCGGATCGACGATCTGGTCACTGAGGAGCGCGACCTGCGCGAGCAGAACGAGCACCGGCTGACCCCGGAGGAGCGCCAGCGGATGCGCGAGCTTGAGCGGGAGCTGGACCAGTGCTGGGACCTGCTGCGCCAGCGCCGCGCCCGCGAGGAGTTCGGCGACGACCCCGACACGGCCCACGTGCGCCCAGCGGGCGAAGTAGAGGGCTACCGCCAGTAGCCGCCTCCGCCACCCGCGGACGTCGGCCGGATCCGGACACGAGCGCCCCGCGGGAACTCATAAGCCGGCAGACGCGTCTCACCTCCCGACCGAGCACCCTGCCGCGCGCGTGGCGCGGTGCGGCGGCGGTGCGCAGAGCAGGTGAGATGGATCGGGCCGCCCCTCGATGCTGGAGATACTGACCGGGACCGGACTCGCCTCGGCCGCCGGCCTCAACGCCTACATCCCGTTGCTGACCGTCGGACTGGTCGCGCGCTTCACCGACCTGCTGCCGCTCGGCCCCGGCTGGCAGTGGCTGGAGCACCCCGCGGTGCTCGCGATCCTCGGCGTGCTGCTGGCCTTGGAGGTCGCCGCCGACAAGATTCCGGCGGTCGACAGCGTCAACGACGTCGTGCAGACCTTCGTGCGCCCCACCTCGGGCGGACTGACCTTCGGCGCGGGCGCCTCCTCCTTCACCGCCGCCGACCTGACGGCCCTCGGCGGCGGCGAGGGCGCCGACGGCGCGTCCTGGTGGCGGATCGCGGCCGGGGTGCTGATCGCGCTGGCCTTCCACCTGCTCAAGGCCGGGGCGCGGCCGGTCCTCAACGCCGTCACCTTCGGCGCCGGCGGACCGGTGGTCAGCGTCTTCGAGGACGCGGCCGCCGTGCTCACCTCGCTGGCGGCCGTGATCGTGCCGATCCTGGTCCTGATCGCCGTGCCGCTGCTGGCGGCCGTGGGCGTGTGGGCGTGGCGCCGCCGCAGGCGCCGCCGCCGCGCTCCCGAGGAGGCCGCGGTGCCGCGCGTGCCCTGAGACCGCCCTCCGCCGCCCGCCGCTTGCGCGCGGCGATGGCAAGCGGGCGGGGCAGCGCACCGGATGCGGGGCGCCGACCGGGTCCGCCGAAGCCGTCCCTTAGAGTGCTCTGCGTGGTAGACAACGGGTTCGCCCACCTCAGCGGCGTCACGCACATCGTCTGGGACTGGAACGGCACGCTACTCGACGACAACCACGCCAACATGGCCGCGCTGAACCGGGTCTGCGCCGAGTTCGGGCGCGAGCCCGTCGACATCGACTACTGGCGCGGGTTCTTCCGGCGCCCCCTGCTGGGCTGCTACGAGGACCTGCTGGGCCGCTCCCTGGCCGAGGACGAGTGGGCCCGGCTGAACCGGGTCTACGACGACCGCTACCGCACGGAACTGCCCTCCTGCACGCTGGCCGACGGCGTTCCCGGCATCCTCGCCGACTGGTTGGCCCGCGGCGGCTCGCAGTCGCTGCTGTCGATGGCCTCGCACGAGAGCCTCGTCGGCCTGGTCGCCGAGCACTCCCTCGACGACCACTTCGCCCGCGTGGACGGGCGGCGCTTCGACACCCCCGACGGCTCCAAGTCCCGCCACCTGGCCGCCCACCTCGCCGAACTGGACGTCGACCCCGCCGCCGTGGTGCTCATCGGCGACATCGACGACGACGGCCGCGCCGCCTCCGAGGCCGGTGCGCACGCGCTGCTGGTGGCCAGCGGCATGATGAGCCGCGAGCGGCTCAAGGCCACCGGCCACCCGGTGCTCGACACCCCCAGGCAGGCCGTGGCGGCCCTCTGCGCCTGAACGGGCGCCCGCCCGCCGCGAAGAGAGCGCATCGATCGTGCACCGGTGGCCATCGGTGCCGGCCACGGCAACAGGGACGAGACGGGCGTGTGCCCGGCGGCTTGCGGGGATCGGGCGGCCAAGCCCCACCCGGAAGCGGTGAGGGGCGGCACCCGCGGGTGCCGCCCCTCACCGGCCGATCTCGGCGCCGCGGCGCCGTCCGGCGGTCGTCAGGCCAGCTGGACCTTGCGCGCGTCCTCGAAGCGGCGCTGCACGTCCGCCCAGTTCACGACGTTCCAGAACGCCTTGACGTAGTCGGCCTTGACGTTCTTGTACTGCAGGTAGAACGCGTGCTCCCACATGTCGAGCATCAGCAGCGGGTAGGAGCCCGCGGCCAGGTTGCCCTGGTGGTCGTAGAGCTGCTCGATGATCAGCCGCCGGCCGAGGATGTCCCAGGCGAGGATCGCCCAGCCCGAGCCCTGCACGCCGGTGGCCACGGCGCTGAAGTGGGCCTGGAACGCCTCGAAGCCGCCGAACTGGTCGTCGATGGCCGCGGCCAGCTCGCCCTCGGGCTTGTCGCCGCCGTCGGGCGACATGTTCGGCCAGAAGACAGAGTGGTTGACGTGCCCCGCCAGGTTGAACGCCAGGTTCTTCTCCAGCAGGTTGACCGTGCTCAGGTCGTTCTTGTCCCGGGCCTCGGCCAGCTGGTCCAGCGCCGTGTTCGCGCCCTTGACGTAGGTCGCGTGGTGCTTGTCGTGGTGCAGCTCCATGATCTGACCGGAGATCCACGGCTCCAGCGCCGAGTAGTCGTAGGGCAACTCCGGGAGCTCGTAAGGCGCAGCCATGTTCTACGCACCTTCCTCTGACACGATTTCGATGTTTGTGGGGCGACCTCGATCGCCGGTCCGAAGCTATCAGCAGGCGGCCGGACCCGCCTGTATAGCCCTTCTGACAGGCGGGACCGGGAATAAACCAGGCTTCCCCCAACGCGCGCTCTACCCGGGGCGGGCCCGCCTATACCACGAGCGGGCCCGGGGATCGGGGACGGCTCAGCTCGCGTTGTGCTGCACCTCGAACCGCTTGAGCGCGGCGTCGGCGTCGCCCTCGCCGCCGATGCGCTCCCACAGCTGCGGGAACCACTCCTCGGCCTCGTCCAGCCACACTGTCATCTGGTGCGGCTTGTCGGCGAGGAACGCCTCGATGTTCGCGGTGACCGTGCGGACGTAGAAGCGGCACACCTCCAACCGCTGCTCGCCGGGCCAGGGCTGGGGCCGGATGACGAGTGCGCCCGCGAACGCGTTGATGACGCCGGCCGGGTTTCCGTTCTCCCACCGCCGGGCGAAGCTGCGGGCGACCTGGAGGGGGTCGCGGCGCAGGTGGACATAGAGCGGTTCGGCGCCGTAGCGCTCGTCGAGTTCGCCCAGGAACCACGACAGCCGGTTGTCGATCTCGATGTGCTGGTCGGGGTAGTCCAGCCGGTCGTCGCCGACGCGGCGGGCGCGACTTTCGTGGCCGACGGTGTAGTTGGTCAGCTCCTCGCACGCCCGCGCGAGGGTGACGGAGCCGCAGCGGCCGGTGTTCAGCACGAAGACACGCATTTCCACTCCTGCACAGCGACGGCGCGGCACCGGGACGGGCACCCATCGTCGCGACGCTTAATGTCCGCTCTGTCCCGAAGAAGCCGTGATTACCGCAAAATACCCGGAAGTTCAATCCGGGGTCTGCTTCGAGTCGCTCTGGTGACACCGTGGACGCGGATTCCTCCAGCCGGAAGGTGCCGGCCCCACTCCTCGGTAGCGCGCATGGCGCCCGTGGACCGCCGCGCGCCTGGCCAGCTGCCCGGGAATTTGTGGGATATTCACATATTCCGACCGTGTCCCCTGCAGAGGCGGAGATGGAGCCCCGCGGGCCCGCTTGCGTGCGGGCTCCCTCAGTCCTCGTGGGGGCCGCTCCTCCACGGGTCCCGCGCAGCCTCGCGGCGGGATGCCCGGCGGCGTCACGCCGGCGGATTCGGGCAACCGCGTTCGCCCGCAGAACCGGTGCCCAGGGTGATCGGAAACGTGCAGGGGATCTGGGACCATTGGCATCCGAAGGCCACCTACGGCCGCACCCCGGGTCCTATGCTCGGAGGGCACGTGCACTCGGCCACCGGGTGGTGGCGTCTGCCGCTCGTGCGTCAGCGCTTCGGGCGCCCGCCCGGCGGCACCCGGGTTATCCGGTCATGAACAGGAAGGGAACTCTGTCGCCGAGACGTTTCCAGTGCAAGCGCGCCCCATGCGCCATGCGCTGCATTGCGTTACTGTCTTTTCCGTCCCGAATTGCGGGTGAAATGCCCTGTTCCGGCGGTCTTCACACCGCTTTGCCGCAGCGCGGCCACGCCGCTCTCCGCCGGCGCGGGAAATCCCCCTCGCTCGCCGCCGAGCCGGCGGGCACCGAATCACTGGAGGTCTCCTCATGCGGTCCCTGCGCTCCCTGCGTCCCCGCCGAAAGTATCTCGCGGCCGCTGCGCTGGTGGCCCTGGTCGGGTTGGCGGCGCTCGCGGCCCTTGCGGCGGTGGGGATGCTGAGCTGGGAGGGCGCCGTCCAACTGGCGGCACTGGGAGCAGTGGGCGGCGCCGTGGCGGCCAACGCGCTGCTCGCCGTGCGGCTGACCCGGCGGGTCGACGCCCTGGGCCGGCGGATCGACGACCAGGCGAAGCAGGTCACCGAAGCCATCGGCACCGACCGGCTGGAGATGATCAAGTCGCTGGACGCCACCCGCAACGAGCTAAAGCGGGTACGCGCGCAGACCCTTCCCGCCATGTCGGCGGAACTGGCCAAGGCGGTGAACCTGCAGGGACGCAACGACTACGAGCAGCAGGTCGCCTGGTCCGAGCTGCGCGACCACCTGGAACCCCCCGCCCCGTTCATGCCCTCGCTGCGCGGCTGGGCCGCCTCCCCCGACGTGATGCGGCTGCTCGTGCGCAGCGTGGAGAGGCACCGCCCCGAGCTGGTAGTCGAGTGCGGCAGCGGCGCCTCCAGCGTGTGGCTGGGCTACGCGCTGCGCCGCGCTGGCGGCGGGCGCCTGGTGGCGCTGGAGCACAGCGAGCGCTACGCCGAGCTGTCCCGCCAGCTGGTGCGCGACCACGGGCTGGAGGACGTCGTCGAGGTCCGCTACGCGCCGCTCGCCGACTGGAGCCCCGGCGGTGAAGGCGCAACGGGGGAGGACCCCCAGCCCTGGTACGACCTCGCCGCCGTGGAGGACCTCGACGGTATCGGGCTCGTGTTCATCGACGGCCCCCCGGAGGCCACCGCCCGCCAAGCGCGCTATCCCGCCCTGCCGGTGCTGATGCCCCGCTGCGCATCCGACGCCGTACTCATCCTCGACGACGCCGCCCGCCCCGACGAGCGCAAGATGAGCAAGCGGTGGCTGCGGGACTTTCCCGAGCTCAGCGCCCACGAGGAGCAGGCCGAGAAGGGCGTGCGCGTCTTCTCCCGGAAAGCGCTGTGAGCGGGGGCGCGGCGCCCGTACTCAAGTCTGCGCTTGGCGTGCGCGGCGATTCGCCCGCCCTGGTCACCCACATCGGGCCGGGCGCCGGACGTGACCTGGCCGCCCTGCCGCTGCGCCCCGGTGACCGGCGCGTCGACCTGGAGCGCGTCGGGGCCCACGGCGGTGCGCTGCTGAAGGCGCCCGCGGACACCCGCCCGGGCGCCGGCGGACACGGCGACGACCGACCCGTCGGCCTGGTCGCCGTCGTCGCGGCGACTCTCGCCGACTTGCGGCGCGCCGTCGCCATGGCGGGCCGCCTGCCCCGCACCCACCACCTCGTCGCCGTCCTGACCGCCGCCTCCGGCCACCACGACCCCCCGCTGCCGTCGCCGCCCGGCCACGGCCAGTGGCGTGAACTGCAGGAGGCGCGCGTGCGCCGGCTCGACGACGGCGGCTGGGTCTGCGAGCTGTTCTTCCTGGAGCCCGTCGAGACCGGCCCCGCCCTGGACGCCGTCGCCTCCGGCGCGATCGGCCGCCGCCGCGGTCCGGCCGTGACCCCCGCCGTCGCGCTCAGCGGCCCCGACGCGGCCCCATGGGTCCCCGGCACGGTGCCGCCGGCGACCCCGAAACCCGAAGGCCCCGTCGAGCGCCGGCGCACCACACCCCTGGCCGACGTCGCTCTACGCGTGGGCACCCAGAAGCAGCCGCCGTGGGAGGACACCGAGGTGCCCACCCTGGAACGCACCTCCGGCGACGCGCTGAGCTGGGCCGGCATCAGCGGCCCGCAGGGCCCCGCGCGCATCCGGCGCGGAGGATTGGTCGAGGACGCCGCAACGCACCTGCCGCCGGTCGACGAGCGCGTCGTCAACCCGGTCGGCTTCGTCAGCGCCGCCGGGCGGCGCCTCGGCACGCTGGCCGCGCGCGGGGGACGGCCGGTGGTCGTCAGCGGCCGCCAGACCGTGGCGGAGCTGCCCGAATCCGGAGCCGTCAGCGAGGTCGACCTGGCGCGCCTGCGCAGTCTGCGCGGCATCCAGGTCGAGTGGTCGGGCTACAGCGGGCCGCTGCCGGTGCTGCGCGCCGTCATCGGCCTGGCGGCCGGGGGAGTGCCGGTCTTCGCCGAGGCGGTGCCCGGCTGGGCGGAGCCGCTGGGCGAGGAACTCGGCGCGCTGCTCACCTCGGTCTGCGCCGAGCACCTCGGCGATCGGCTGGACCGCGAGCGCTACAGCGTCGCGCTGCGCCGGTGCGCGCTGCGTACGCACGCCACCGCCGCGCGATGGCGTGAACTGGGGGCACAGGCCCAACTGGGGCCGCTGCCCGAGCCGCGGGTGTCGGTGCTGCTGTGCACCCGCCGCCCCGAACTGGTCGGGTTCGCCTTGGACCAGGTCGCCCGCCAGCGCGGAGTGGACCTGGAGGTCGTCCTGGCCCTGCACGGATTCGGCGCCGACGCCCCGGGGGTGGCCCGCGCGATCGACCGCTTCGCCGCCGGCGGGCGGGAGATCACCGTTTACGAGGCCGAGCGCGGCGAGGTCTTCGGCGCGGTCCTCAACCGCACGGCTGCGCGGGCCGCGGGGACCGTGATCGCCAAGTGGGACGACGACTTCTACGGCCCCCACCACCTGGCCGACCTCATGCTGGCCCGCACCTACGCCGCTGCGGACGTGGTGGGCTGCGGCCCGGAGTTCGTCTACCTGGAGGAGATCGACCGCACGGTGTGGCGGCCCGGCGAGTCCGAGCGGGCCGTCGGCTTGGTCTCGGGCGGCAGCCTGCTGACCGACCGGGTCGTCCTGGAGGAGTGCGGCTGGTTCCGCCGGCTGCCCCGCGCCGTGGACACCCAGTTGATGCTGGCCGTGGGCGCCGCGGGCGGACGGGTCTACCGGACGCACGCGCACAACTATCTGGTGCGCCGCCGTTCGGCCGGGCACACCTGGACGGAGGACGACGCGTACTTTCTGCGTGACGCCCAGCGGCAGTGGCCGGGGCGGCGGCTCGCGGGACTCGCGGGGCGCGAGCCGGCCGGCGCGCCCGGCGCGGGCGCCTCGCAGAAGGAAGGAGAGACGGATTGACGATCGTCGACGACGGCGCCGCGGAGGGCCCCGAGGAGGCGGCCGGCATCCGCGCGCAGGAGTCCGCGGCCCCGCCCCGGCCCTGGATCCGCCGCAACGATTACACGGACCTGCAGGTGCCCGCGCTCGGCGCCTGGGAGCCCCGCCTGGACGTGAGCGTGGTCGTCCCCGCCCACGGGCACCAGGACAAGCTCGACCTGGTGCTGGCCGCGCTGGCCGCGCAGAGTTATCCCGGACACCTCATGGAGGTGGTCGTCGTCGACGACGGCAGCACGCCGCCGCTGCGCATGCCCGAGGTGCGTCCCGAGAACGCCCGGCTGATCACGGCCGACGACGGGGGATGGGGCTCGGCACACGCGGTCAACTGCGGTGTCGCCGCCTCCGAGGGGGCGGTGGTGCTGCGTCTGGACGCCGACATGCTCGTGTACCGGGACCACGTCGAATCGCAGCTGCGCTGGCACCACCTCGCCGACTACGCCGCGGTGCTCGGGCACAAGCTGTTCGTCCCCTTCACCCCCGGCGAGCCGAGCGCCGAGGAGGTCCACGCCGCCGTCGCCGCGGGGCGGACGGCCGACCTGTTCGACGCCGCCGCGGCCGAGCGGCACTGGATCGAGAGAATCATCGACCGCACCGAGGCGCTGACGGCCGCCGACCACCTGGCCTACCGGGTGTTCATCGGCGCCACCGGATCGCTGCACCGCACCCTGTTCGACGAGGCCGGGGGACTGGCGGGCGAACTCGTGCTGGGCGGCGACTCCGAGTTCGCCTACCGCCTCGCCCAGACCGGTGCCGTGTTCGTGCCCGACTCCGAATCCAGCAGCTGGCACCTCGGACGCACCCAGATGCAGACCCGGCGCGAGGCCGGCGCCCGGTACCGCCACCCCTACGTCGCCGCGCGCGTGCCGGACTTCGAGAACCGGCGCAAGCAGGGTCCGCGGCAGTGGATGGTGCCCTACGTCGACGTGGTGGTCGACGTGACCGGGGTATCGCTGGAGGACGCCGACACCACGGTGGCCGCGCTGCTGGGCGGCGGCACCGCCGATGTGCGGGTCACGCTGCTGGGCCCGTGGTCGAAGCTGACCGAGGAGCGCCGCTCGCCGCTGGAGGAGGAGCTGCTGGATCTGCGGCTGATCCGCGAGACCTTCCGGGGTGAGAGCCGGGTGGTCTTCGCCGACGCCGAGCCCCAACGCGACCCGAACGTGCCCTTCCGGCTGGTGATGCCCGCCGGAGTCCACCCGACGCGGAGCTTCCTGGAGCGCATCACCCAGGCCGCGAACAGGAATTCGGCGGGGCTGCTGCGGGTCACGGCGCCCGGGGTGGCCGCGCACGGTCCGGGTTCGATGCGGTTGGAGCGCACCGCGGCCTTCGCCCGGGCACGCAGGCTGGGCGCCGGCGGAGAAGGGCTCGACGACGCCATCGACCGGCTGTGGGGCCAGCACTGGATCGGCGGTCAGGGGCTCTTCGTCGAAGGCGAGGACGACGCGGACGCAGTGCCGCACGACTGGCGGGGGCGGCTGCGCAAGGCCGAGGAGGAGGCGGCGGCCCAGCGGGCGCGGGCCGACCGCCTGGAACGGCGGTTGCGCTGGCTCGGTCGCGGGCTGCCGCGGCGGCTGGCCGACCGGTTGACCCGCTGATCCCGCCCCGGTTCGGCCGGGGCGGGAGGCCCTCGCGGGCGGCGGGCATCAGGGCACGATGAGGCTGAGCCCCTCCGCGGCGAGCGCGTCGCGCTCCTCGCCCTCGATCTCGACGGTGTGCCGGAAGGTCAGCAGCATCCCGTTCTTGGTCTCGCGGGCGTCGGCGAGTTCGATGCCGTCGCGCACCCGCGCGCCCGAACGCACCGGCTGCAGGAAGCGGACGCGGTTCAGGCCGTAGTTGATCGCCATCGTGGGCGCCTTCTCCAGCCGCCACACCTGCGGGCTGAAGGCCGACAGCAGGGACAGGGTGAGGAACCCGTGGGCGATGGTCCCGCCGAACGGGCCCTGCTCGGCCTTCTCGCGGTCGACGTGGATCCACTGGTGGTCGCCGGTCGCGTCGGCGAACTTGTCGATGGATTCCTGGGTGACGGTGTGCCAGTCGCTGTAGCCGAGGTGCTCGCCCTTGGCGGCGACGAGTTCGGCGAGGTCGGTGAAGGTCCGCATGTTCGTGTCGACTCCTTAGCCCAACGGAAGACTGCTCAGACTCTAGCGAACCGACCGTTCGGTATGGGAGGGGGAGGCCGGCAGCGGTCCCGGCTTCCGGGAATAGCAGCCGCGGCCCGTGGGGACCGTCCGCTCGGCGGCAAGCCGGCTTGCTCGCTGGGCGATCTGCGCCCCATTGCCGCAACTCCTGCTGTGGCCGGTTCGCACGCGGTCCCCGAGGGGTATCTGTGCGGCACACCGATGACGACAGGATGAAAACGCCCACTGCCCAGGTCTAGCGAACCGACCGCTCGGTATGTAAGGGGGGGTCGACGGCCCCTGAGCCCGGGAACAGCGGCCGCGGCCCGTGCGGACCGCCGGACGCTCAACCGGCCGGTGCGGCGAAGGCACGCAGGTCGTCGAAGACCACCCGGCCGCGGTACTGCCGCGCCGAACGGGTCTCGACCAGGTAGACGCGTTCGACCGCGACCGGGTGGGCGACTCCCTCCGGCACGTCGATCTCGGCCGTGCGCCAGCCCTGCCAGTCCACCCGCTCGCCGTAGCAGGAGTGGCGCCGACCCTCGGCGTCGGTCACCGCCAGCGCCACCAGCGCGCCGCCGCCGTCGCCGCGCACGCGCACGCTGAACCCGAACGCCGTCCCGCCCACCTGCAGCGGCGCGGGCGCCGCGGCGTAGGCGGCCCGGCTGCGCCGCTGGGCGGTGAAGTCGTAGTCCAACGCGAGCCCGCGGCCGCTGTACCCCTCTGCCGGGGCGACCTCCGCCGAGGCGGCGCGGTAGGTCTCCGCGCGCCAGGATGCGGCGTCGTCGAAGTCGGCCAGGCGCACGCTCCGCGAGCCGATGCGCAGCGGGACGGCGACGCTGCGCCCGCCCGCCTCCACGGTGACGGTGCCCGTGCCCGACTCGGCGGTGGGCTCGACCAGCAGGCTGCCGTCGCCGCGGCGGGTGACGGCGGCCAAATCGGGCTCCACGGACACCGCCGCGTCGGCGGGCTCGATCGGCGCGCGGGTGCCGTCCGGGGCCACGCCGTCGACGACGAAGCGGCGGCCCCCGGAGGCGCCGGCGAACGCGAGCGCGTCCGGTTCGGTCTCCAGGCGGGCCGGGCCCGGCAGCACCCGCATCCCGGCCGCGCCCCGCGCGCCGCCGGTGCGCGCGGTGACCCGGGCCTCGCCGGGCGCGCCCGCCCGGAAGACCCCGCTGTCGACGGTGCCGCCCTCGGCCGCCCACGTCAGGCCGGACTCCGGGGCGGGGCCGTGCGCGGAGTCGTAGGCGCGGGCCGTGAGCGCCCGGCTGAGGCCGGAGAACACCCGGTGGGGATCGGGGCGCGGGGACAGCGCCGAGCCGCGCTCGGGCCGCGCCCCCAGCCTCGGCCGCACCCACACCCCGCGCGCCGTGCCGTCGCCCGCGGGCACGTGTACCGCGAGCCCGTTGGGCACCGCGCGCTCGGGCCCGCCGGTGCGGTTGCGGATCACGGGCCGTTCGGTGCCGGGTTCGCGGGCGAGCAGGGTGGCCGAGCCCCCGCCGTCGAACTCCAGCGCGTCGTGGGCACCGGCCCGGCGCAGCCGCTCGGCGGTCTCCTGCAGGGTCGCCCCGCGGGTTCCCGGTGCGCGGCCGTCGGCGACCAGCAGGAACATCCGCCGCCCGGTGCGGGAGAACCCGATGGCGCTGCGCGGATGGCGCGCGCCGTCGTCGGCGCCGGTCACCTCGCCGTCGCGCAGCAGCACGTGCCTGCCGCCCACCGCGGTCCGCGGCCGGAAGCCGCCGGCGCGCAGCGTGTAGTCCAGAGCGACCGCGGCGCCGACGGGGACCTCCGCCAGGCGCTCGGCGGCCGCGCCGCGGCCCAGCAGCACCCGCGTTCCGGGCTCGATCGGCCCGCTGCCCGCCGAATCGCGGACGCTGCGCACGGTCTGCTCGCCGATCACCAGTTCGGTGACCGGTCCCGAGCCGGCGGCGCGCCCGCGCGGGTGGCCGCCCCAGGCCGGGGTGAAGACGCCGGTGCCGTCGACGGGGACGCGGTGGCTGTTCAGCCGGTCGACGGCCACATCGGCGCCGGGCAGGTCCGCGGTGCCGGAGAACGAGGCGCGGTGGATGCCGCCGCGGCCCGAGGGGTCGATGGCCGCGACGTGGCGGTGGCCTGCGGTGGGGGATTTGAGCAGGGTGCCGCCGCGCACGGCCGCACCCAGCGGGGCACCCGAGGCGCCGGAGTCGAAGAAGTCGCCGTTGACGGCGGCGACGGTGCCCCCGGGCGCGCGCAGCCGCGCCAGGGGAGCGGGGTCGGTGAGGCTTTCGCCGCCCAGGTAGCTCACCGCCGCGGGGCCGTCCAGGTCGACGCTGAGCATGCTGAAGCGACGGGTGCCGTCGTCGCCGGCGGCCCGCGACGAGGAGAGGGCGACGCCGGGGGCGACGGGGACCTCCCGACCGGTGTGCGCGGTCCCGGCCGCGGCAGCACCCGGGGTGATCAGCCACAGCGTCGGAACCAGGGCGAGGGCCGCTGCTGCGGCGCGGCGGAACACGGCGGGGACCTCCGGGGCGAACGGGGCGGGTGGCGGCGCACGGCCGGGACAGCCGGGAATCCGGCCTGTCACCCGGAGTAATATATCGAACGCGCATTGTCACCGGAGGGCGACGCGTCCGATGCGCACGGCGACCGTCGGAACGCGGCCGATCAGCGACGCGTACAGCGAAGCGAGCCGCCCCGGTCGCAACCGGGGGTCGCAGTGTGCTCGGCAGGTCCGCCACCGCCCGGCCCCCCGCGGGCGACGAGGGACGCGTGGGTGCCGTGGAATTCGCCTTCAGCGAGGGGCGGCGCACGCGCGGCCGCGCAGGAGGCGCGGAGCGGTGTGCCCGGCGCCGGCGGCCGCCCGTCTCGACGCCTGCCGACCGAGGGGCAACGGGCGAGGCTCGCCGGTGCGCGACCGGCAGCGGCAGCGGCCGCCGGACCCCTCTGCCGGGTCCGCCGCCTTCGGCCCGCCGACCGCACGCAGTGGTGGCCCGCCGCGGCCGTCGCTCCTCAGGCCGGTGCGTCGGCCGGGCCGCCCTCGCCCAGGCGTACCGAGTCCACGGCGAACCGGCGCACCTCCCGGGTGTCGATCTCATGTCCCAGGCCCGCGTGGGTCAGCGGGATCGGGGTGATGCCCTCGTGCGCCCGCACCGGCGGGCGCACCGTGTCGCGGCTGAAGCGCCCTCCCGCACCGGGCGCCTCGCTGGGCAGGGAGACCCCGGGCAGCGAGGCCAGCGCAGCGAGAGCCGCCCGGCCGACGCCCGACTCCCCGTCCCAGCCGCACCACACGTCCCAGCCGGCGTCCGCGGCGCGGTCGTGGGCGCGGCGCGCCGGGGTCAGCCCGCCCAAGAGGCTCGGCCGCAGGCTCAGTGCTCCGGCGGCCTCGGCGCGGACGGCGCGGTCGAGCGTCTCCAGCGAGTCCACGGACGTGCTCAGCGCGACGGGGGTGCGCAGCTCGCGCTGCAGACGCGCGTGGGCGTCCAGGTCGCCGCGGGCGAACGGCTCCTCGATCGCGACGAGCCCGTAGTCGTCGAGCGCGCGCAGGGCGTCCAGGTCGGCCTGGCTCTCGGTGTAGCGGCCGCCCGCGTCCACCTGCAGCACCAGGAACGGGAAGGACTCCTGGACGGTGTGGACCACGTCGGTGTCCCAACCGGGTCCGACCTCCAGCCGCACCCGGCGGTACCCGCTGCCCACCTGCCGGTTGACCTCCAGCACCAGCATCTCCGCGGAGGACTGGCGGTCCACGGTGGATCCGGCGGTGAAGGCGGTGCGGTCGCCGCCCAGCGCGGAGGAGAGCGGCGTCCCGCGCTGCCGGCTCCACAGGTCCCAGCAGGCGGTGTCCAGCCCGGCGGCCACCGTCGGCACCCACGGCAGATCGGCCCAGGCGCCGGCGGTCTCGGTGGGGCGAATCCAGGTGTGGCGCAGGAGCGCCGGCGCGTAGTCGTCCACCAGCAGGCGCCAACCGTCGTCGTCGATGAGGGGGACCTCGCCCCAGCCGCAGGTGCCGACTTCGTCGCAGACCCGCACGAGCGCGTGCCGGACGAACCGCGGGCGGTCGCCGGCCGCGCCGCGGGCCTGGGAATGGACCAGCGGCAACCGCACCAGGGTGGCGTCGATGCCCGTGATGCGGGCAAGGGTTGCCGGTTCGGTAGGTGACACGCGGGCTCCGTCTCGATGCGGCGGGAACAGTGCAGGCGACCGTCCGTGCTCCAGGACCGCCCTCAACCGAACGTATCCGCTCACCGCGGAGGCTGCCAGCGAATGCGGGCGCCGCCGCCGAGGCCGCCCGACCCGGGGTTTCGGACGGTCGCGTTCTGTGCGGTGCGGGAGAGTCCGGTGGCGTGTTCCCAGTTCACAGACTAGCGTCGGTACGGTTTTCACGATATGTGTTCGACCGGACACCGAAGGAGAAAGTCGATGGGTCGCCGCCCCGCAACCCCAGTGACAATCCTCGCAGGCATCGCCGCGGCCGGTGCGCTCGCCGCCGTAGGGGCCGCACCGGCCGCGGCCGCCGACGGGGTGCTCAACGTCGACGGCACCGACTACGCCGACCCCAGCGGGTGCCACCCGCTCACCGGCGGGCCTTACCGCGTCGCCAACCACACCGACGAGACCGTCTTCATCCTCAGCCGCCGCGACTGCACCGGCGAGGTCGTGGGAGTGCTGCTGCCCGGCGAGACCGGCCGCGGCCCGGCGGCGGGCGCCGTCTTCGCCCCCTGAGCCCACTACCCTGCGTCGTCGGCATCGGGGGCGGCCATGGCGTTTCGGCGGCGGCCGGGCGACGGGCCGACTGCGGGCAAGGCGGCACCGAGGGCGGTGGGGGGCTGGGCCTGCGGTTGTCGGGTCGGGTGCTCGCCGGTGGCGGCGGCCGACGGGGGCGGCTGGGGTCTGCTGGGCGGTCTTGTTGGTCTGCCGGGTGGCGGGTGGTTTTGCTGGGAAGCGGCGCCGAGGGCGGTGGGGGCTGGGCCCGTGCCCACCGGGTCGGGTGCTCGCCGGTGGTCCGCCCGGCGAGGCGGCGACGGCAGCAATGGGGCCGGGCCCGCAGGTGCCGGTTCCGATGCCCGCCGGTGGCGCGCGCGACGGGGGCGGCGTTGAGCCGCCGCGGGCCGCTGTCTGGTTAAAACCCTGCGTTGGGCGGCACCGGTCCCGCGGCTTCTCCCGTCTATCGTGGACTTATGGCCTCTGGAAAGCGCATTCCGCGGCCATAAGTTCACGATCATCGCCGGGTGAACCGGCATACCGGACATACCGGCGCCGGTATGTCCGGCTGGGTGTCGCCCTGTTCCGGCCGGGCCCGCGCAGGCTGGACGGCCGCACGGCGGGGCGCGGTCGCGGGCGCTCGCGCGGCCCGGTGGCGCGCCGGATCGGAGGCCGGGGGCGACGACGCGTCGCTCGTGGCGCCCGGGTGTCGCCGCCGGGAGTGGCACCGCCCAATGGGGCCGACTTTTGGGGGCCTATGCCCGTTTTGGGGCCGCCCCCGCCGGACGGGCCACCGGCGAGCGTCCGACCCGACAACCACAGGCCCAGCCACCCGCCACCGTCGCCGCCGCTTTTCAGTGAAGACCACTTGTAATCCGGCAGACCAACAAGGCCGCCCAGCGGAGCCGGGCCGCAACCGTCGGCCACCGCCACCGGCGGGCACCGGGTGCGGTGGGCGCGGGCCCGGCCCCGTGGCCGCCGTCGCCGCTGCTTTTCAGTGAAGACCGCCCGCCGCCCGGCAGACCGACAAGGCCGCCCAGCGGACCTGAGCCGCCCCCGCCGGCCGAGCCGCCACCGCCCCCAAGCCCCCCAAAAAACCCGACCTCCACCCCGACCGACGCCCCTGAAAAACCCAGCGGCGGCGCGGACGATCGGGCTATCCGTTCGCCTCCTTGGCCGCCTCGAACAGCACCGAGCAGTACAGGTCGCGGCGCTGCGCCGTGCCGAAGCGCCACCGCAGGGCGGCGATCAGCTGAGCGCATTCCACGGGGGTCAGCGCGAAGCGGGTCGGTCGCAGGTGCCAGCTGAGCACGGCCCGGCCGCCGGGGCGCAGTACCCGGTGCAGTTCGGCGAGGCCGTCGTCCAGGCTCGGCCACAGCCCTACCGTGTTGACGGAGACGACGAGGTCGAAGGCCGCGTCGGGCTCGCCGGTGGCGGCGGCACTGCCGCGGTGCAGCCGCAACCGGCCGGTGCGCACCGCCGCGGCGTTGCGCCGGCCGGCCATGGCCACCATCTCCGCTGAAGGGTCGACACCGACCAGTGTCACCGGTTCCGGCCTGGCGGCCAGCAGTTCGACGAGCACGCCCGGCCCGCAGCCCACCTCCAGCCCGCAGTGGAACGGCCGGGGCGCCAGCTCCTCCGCTACCTCGGCGTTCTGCCTCCGGTTGGAGAGCGCCAGGACCCGGCCCGCCGCGCGGCCGAGTGGACCGCGCGGCAGCGCGAAGGGGTCGGCGCCCACGGGCGTGCCGCTCCACAGCCGCCGCGCCATCGCAGCCCCTCCCCCGTAAGCGAAACCGCGCCGGCCCCGCCGCGGGCGGGGCCGGGACAGGTACCGCCGACCCGGCCGCGCAACGGGGCTGATGTGTTAATGCCCGCGAACGGCCGGTCGGCAACGCGCCGCGAACCGGTATTGCGCTGCGAGCACGCGCTGCGAGCATGCCCTGCGGGCGGTGCAGCGGGGGCACTGCGGCGGCCCGCGCGGCTTCCGGCCGGGCCGGTCAGTGGCCGCCCTCGGCGAGGACTTCGGTCACGGTGCGGGACTTGAGGCCGTGCGCCTCGGCCACGCCCTCGTTCGTGACGGTCCCGTCGTGGGTGTTCAGCCCCTGGGCCAGGGCCGGGTCCTCGGCCAGCGCCCGCCGCCAGCCCTTGCCGGCCAGCGCGACCGCGTAGCGCAGCGTGTCCTTGGTGAGCGCGTGCGTGGAGGTGTTGGGGACCGCGCCGGGCATGTTGGCCACGCAGTAGAACACGGTCTCGTGCACGTCGAAGGTGGGGGAGTCGTGGGTCGTGGGGCGGGAGTCGGCGAAACACCCGCCCTGGTCGATCGCGATGTCGACGAGCACCGCGCCGGTGCGCATCCGCGAGACCAGTTCGTTGGAGACCAGCTTGGGGGCCTTGGCGCCGGGGATGAGCACCGCACCGACGACCATGTCGGACTCCAGCACGGCGCTCTCCAGTTCGAAGGCGTTGGAGACGACCGTGCGCACCCGGCCCTGGTAGACGTCGTCGGCATGGCGCAGCTTGGCGACGTTGAGGTCGAGCAGCGTGACGTCGGCGCCCATGCCGACTGCGATGCGGGTGGCGTTCAGCCCCGCGACCCCGGCCCCCACGACGGTCACCCGCGCCGGGGCCACGCCGGGCACGCCGCCCATCAGCCGTCCGCGTCCGCCGCTGGGCCGCTGCAGGGTGAAGGCGCCCACCTGCGGCGCGAGCCGGCCGGCGACCTCCGACATCGGGGCCAGCAGCGGCAGCGACCCGTCCGGCGCCTGCACGGTCTCGTAGGCGATGCCGGTGACGCCCTTCTCCAGCAGGGCGTCGGTGCACTCCTTGGAGGCCGCCAGGTGCAGGTAGGTGAACAGGGTCTGGCCCGGCCGCATCCGGTGGTACTCCTCGGGCACGGGCTCCTTGACCTTCAGGACCAGCTCCGCCTCGGCCCACACGTCGTCGGCGGAGCCCAGCACGCGGGCCCCCGCCGAGGTGAACTCCTCGTCGGAGATGGAGGAACCGCGGCCCGCTCCGCTCTGGACGGCGACCGAATGGCCGCGAGTGACCAGTTCGTGGACACCGGCGGGGGTGATGGCCACTCGGTACTCGTGGTTCTTGATTTCGCTGGGCACGCCGACGCGCACGGGGACTCCTCCTTGCATCGTCTTTGATACGTCTTCACTCTGACGTGCCCGCCCCCACCCCGCCATCTCCACCGTGCATGCTGTTTTCACAGCTTGTTTACATGATGTAACGGCTCTACGGGGTCGGTCCGGGGCACGGCGCGGCCGTCCGCACGGCGGATCGCCGCTGCGCCGATACCGCCTGCGACAACCGTCTCCTCGCCGGCTACCCAGGTGCCCACGACGCGCCCGGTGAGCGTGCGCCCGGCGTAGGGGCCGGTGTCGGAGGCGGAGACCCGCACCTCGGCCACGGGGTCGAAGGCGACCAGGTCGGCGTCGCAGCCGGGGGCGATCCGTCCCTTGCTCCGCATGCCCAGCAGGTCGGCGGCAGCCGTGGAGGTCCAGCCCGCCAGGTCCGCCAGCCCGCGACCGCGGCGGCGGGCGGCGGTCCACAGCGCCGGCAGTGTCCAGCGGATGCCCTCGATGCCGGTGCCCGGTCGGTGGCCCGAGCCCACCTGGGTGATCGCCGGGTCGCCGCGCTCCAGCAGCACGCTCCACAGCGCATCGCGGTTGGCGCCGTTGCGTAGCGGCGGGCGGCAGGCGTGCGCCGTGGAGTCGTCGTGCACCTGCTCGGCGGGCAGGCACAGGTAGTGCGGGCAGGTTTGAGCGCTGACGGCGGCGCCCATGGCGCGGGCGGCGGCGAGCAGGGGCGCGCATTCGGCGGCGGCGAAGGGCGAAACGAGCACCCGGGTGCCGGCCATGCGCGCCGCGGCGACGACCCGCTCCACCCCGCGCCGCTCGGCCCGCGCCGGACGCGCCGCCAGCAGCGCGGACAGGCCGGGGCCGCGGGGCACCGACAGTTCGCCGGCGTCCTCGGCGTGCACCACGAGCGGGACCTCCATGGCGGCCAGCTCCACCATCGCCTTGCGCAGCCGGGTGTCGTCGACCGGTCGGGCATCCTCCCCGGCGCCGTCGGAGAGCGAGCAGTGGAACCCCACCGCGCCGCCGGCGCGCAGTTCGGCCAGACCGGCGGGCGTGCTGTCGGCGGTGAGCGCGCCGAGGAAGAAGACGTGGGACGCGGCATCGGCCGCCGCGGCCTGGTGGGCCCGCAACTGCGCCTCGCCGGTGACCGCGGGCCGGGCCGGACCGGAGGCGACGAGCGTGGTGACCCCGGCGTGCACGGCGGCGGTCGCCACCGCGGTGTAGCCCTCGCGCAGCCCCCGGCCGGGCTCCTGCACGGCGGTGTCGACGTCGATCCCCCCGGGAAGCAGCGCCGTCGCGCCCAGATCGACGTCCCGGGCGGCGGTGGCGGAGGTCTCGTAATCGCCGAGTGCGGCGATGCGCCCGGCGCTCAGGCTGACGGACGCGGGCACGACGCCGGCGGGAGTGACGACCCGTCGCGACCGGATGACGGTGTCGATATGGGGCATGGAAATCCCCTTCGTGGTTTACTGGCGATATTCGCACAGAATGCGAGAATCGCTGTTATTCGTCGGAATCCGCGGCGGCGCGGCGCTGCGAACGCCGCGGCCGAGCGGTTGGTGCTGCCCGGGTCCGATTCACCGACCGTACCGCGATCGGCGCCGCATACGGGGACCTCGGCGCGCAACGCCCCGGTGCGGCGATCGGCGATCCCGGTCATCGGAACCTTTTCCGGGCGGAATGGTGCGGGTTTTCGGCGGGCATTAACAGGGAGCGGAGCGGAGCCGAACGGCGGGAATGCGGTCGGTAGGGGAAGCGTGCCGAGGCGATGGCCGGACCGGGAGGTTCCGGTGCGCACTGTGCCGCTTTGCGGCCCGGTAGTGTCTCCGACACCCTGTAGTAGATTTGGTGTGGTTCGTGGTGGTGTTTCGCATGGACACGGCGGTTCTGCTCGTCGGCGAGGTGGCCGGCTGGATCGCACCCTGGATGTGGGGAACGGCCGGCGTGCTGGTCGGCGCGGCCGCCGCCGCTGCCCTGATCCGCCGCCGCAACCGCCAGTAGCCACCCCTGACCCATGGAGCGGCCCGCGTGAGTTCCCCCGCAGTCCGCGACGGCGACCCGCCGAACGAGGAGAGCGCTCCGAGCGGCGCCGCCCGAGCCCCCGGCGGCGACACCGCCGCGATCATCGCGGTCGGCGCCGTCGCGACATGCCTGATCGCCCTGATCGCCGCCCTCGTCGCCGGGGGAGCGGTCACCGCCCGGGTGATCCCCGGCCTGCCCGACGCCGGGCCCGTCACCCGCTGGGGGCTACCCGTCGCCACCACGGTGCGCGACGTCGCCGCGGCCCTGACAATCGGCCTGCTGCTGCTCGCCCTCTTCCTGCTGCCCCTGCGCAAGGGTGCACTCGGCCCCCAAGCACTCGGCTACCTGCGCGCCGCCGCCTGGCCGGCGCTGGCGTGGGCCGGTGCGGCCGGGGCCGTCCTCGTCTTCCAGCTTTCCGACGTCTCCGGGCTGCCGCCCGGACAGGTCGTCGGCGACCAGCTCACCAGCTACGCCGTCTCCGTGGGCCAGGGCATCGGGCTCACCGTGGTCATCCTGCTGACCTGCGCCGCGGCGCTGCTCTGCCGCACCACCGAGACCGCCGCCGGAGCGTTCGGGCCGTTCCTGCTGGCCTGCGCCGCACTGGTGCCGCCCGCGCTCACCGGCCACTCCGCGTCCGCGGGCAGCCATGAACTGGCCATCACCGGGCTGGCGCTGCACATCCTGGCGGTATCGGCCTGGGTGGGCGGGCTTACCGCGGTGACGTTCCACGGGCTGCGCTCCGCCCCTCAGGATGCGCCCGTGGCCGCGGAGCGCTTCAGCCGGATGGCGTTGTGGGCCTACATCGGCGTGGGTGTGGGCGGGGTGGCCAGCGCCGTCAGCCGCCTCTACTCCGCGACCGACCTGTTCACAACCCCCTACGGCCTGCTCATCGCGGCCAAGGCGGTGCTGTTCGCCGCGCTGGGCGCGGCCGGCTGGCTGCATCGGCGCCGCACGGTCCCGCGCATCGCCGAACTCGGCGGAAGACGGCTGTTCGCGCGCCTGGCCGGCGTGGAGATCGCCGTCATGTCGGCGACGATGGGCATCGCGGCGGCGCTCAGCCGCACCGCGCCGCCTCCCGAGGAAGGCACCACCGACCCCGCTCAGGCGATCCTCGGCTTCGCCATGCCGCCGCCGATCAGCCTGGAGACGCTGCTCACGCTGTGGCGGCCGGACCTGTTCTTCATCGGCGCGGTCGTGCTGCTGGGCGGCGGCTACGCCGCGGGTGTCGCCCGCCTTCGGCGCCGCGGCGACCCGTGGCCCTGGAGCCGCACAGTGTTCTGGGCGGCGGGTCTGCTGGTGATGGCGGCCGTGCTGCTCAGCGGCGTCGCGACCTACTCGATGGTGCTGTTCAGCGTGCACATGGTGCAGCACATGGTGCTGTCGATGCTCGTCCCGATCCTGCTGGTACTGGGCGCTCCGGTGACCCTCGCCCTGCGCGCGCTGCGGCCCGCCCGCCGGCGCGGCGACCGCGGCCCGCGGGAATGGCTGACCGCCTTCGTCAACAGCAGGTTCTCCCGGGTCGCGACGCACCCCGCGGTGGCCGCCCCGCTGTTCGTCCTCAGCCCCTACGCGCTGTACTTCTCCCCGCTGTTCCCCGCGCTCATGAACGACCACAGCGGCCACCTGTTCATGAACGTCCACTTCCTCGTCACGGGGTTCCTCTACTACTGGATCATCGTGGGCGTCGACCCGGGGCCCCGCAAACTGCCCTACCTGCTGCGCCTGGTGCTGCTGCTGGCGGCGATGGGTGTGCACGCATTCTTCGGCATCACGATCATGATGCAGTCCTCGCCGCTGGGCATGGAGTACTACGGCCAGTTCGAGGTGCCCTGGATCGACGGCCAGAGCGCCGACCAGTACACCGGCGGCGGCATCGCCTGGGCCGTGGGCGAGATCCCCACCGCGCTGGTGACACTGGCCATGCTTCGGCAGTGGGCACGCGACGAGGAGCGCACGGAGCGCCGCCGCGAGCGCCACAGCCGGCGCGACGGGTCCGACGACGCCGACATGGACGCCTACAACGCCTACCTCGCCGAGCTGGACCGGCGCTCCCGCGGGCAGAGCTGACCGCTGCTCGCGAACGGCCGCGCGGGCGGCGGGCGAGGCGCGTAGCCCGGCCGCCTGCGCGGGAACGCGGCCCCGGCCCGCGGAAGGCGCCGCGGGAGAGCCTCCGCCCTCAGCGGAAAACCCCGGCCGCTTCCGCTGCGGGGTGGCGCCGCGCCGCCGATTCCGGTTGGGTCGGGGCCATGAGGAAGTTCCGGTTCGGCTTCAACAGCCGACAAGAGGAGATCGACCGCTGGACGCAGGTCTGCCGGACCGCCGAGGAGTCCGGCTACGACGTCGTCCAGGCCCCCGACCACCTCGGTGCGGCCTCGCCCTTCGCGCTGCTGGCCGCCGCGGCGGTGGCGACCTCGCGGCTCCGCCTGGGCACGCTTGTGCTAAACAACGAGTTTTGGAACCCCGCCCTGCTGGCGCGCGAGGCCGCCACGGTGGACCGGCTCTCCGCGGGGAGGCTGGAGCTCGGGCTGGGCGCCGGGCACATGAAGTCGGAGTTCGAGGCGGCGGACATCCCCTGGCGCCCCCACACCGAGCGGATGGACCGGCTGGAGCGGAGTATCGGCGAACTCGACCGCCTCTTCGCCGAGGACGGCCAGCAGCCGCTGCCGCACCAGGTGCCGCGTCCCCCGCTGCTGATCGGCGCCCACGGCGAGCGCGGTCTGGAGATGGCCGCCCGCCACGCCGACATCGTCGGGTTCTCGGGCCTCACCCAGGTCAAAGGCGCCAGAATGGGCACCTTCAACGTCGCCGACCGGGCCGAGACCCGCCGCCGCGTCGACTTCGTGCGCGAGCAGGCGGGCCAGCGTGCCGACGGGCTGGAGTTCAACGTGCTGGCGCAGGGCGTGGTCGTCACCGACGACGCCGAGAAGGCCGCAGCCGAACTCGCGGCGGCGTACTCCGTCCCGGGGCTGGAGACCGGGCGCCAAGTGCTGGAGTCCCCGTTCGTGCTGGTGGGAACCACCGCCGAGATCGCCGCGGAGTTGATCGCCGCGCGCGAGGAGTTCGGCTTCTCCTACATCACCACCCACGGTCCCTTCCGCGACGCCCTCGCGGAGGTGATCCCCGTGGTGCGTGAGGCGGCCGGGGAACCGGTGGGCACGGGCGCCGGCGGGGCACCCGCGGCCACGCAGCGGGACGGCTGAGCGCCTCCCGCACCCGGGCGGGCGACCTCAGCCGAGCAGCAGCGCGATGCCGGTTCCGGCGGCGCCGAACGCGGCGCAGACCAGCACCCCCCAGCCCGCTGCGGCGGGTGTCGGCCGCAGCCCTCGGGGCACGGCCACACCACGCCCCGCGGCCGCCCGCCGCACCACCAGCGGCAGCAGCGCCGCACCGGCGGCGTAGACCACGGCCATCGTCGCCGAGGCGACCAGGAACGCCTGGCCGGCACCCGCTCCCGCGTCGCCCCCGAGCGTGCGGCCCGCAGCCAGCGCGGGAACGGCCAGCAGCAGCGCGGCGCAGACGGCGCCGAGCGCGCTCTTGGGCAGGACGGCGGAGCGCCCGGCGACCACCAGCAGCAGCCCGACCAGGGCCGCCAGGGTCACGGCGCCCGCCATACCGAAGACAGCGATGTCGACCAGCGAGTTCACCCGGACATTATGGCATCGCCGCAGGTGCGGCCCCGTCGCCCGGCGGCCCCTGGGCGTCGGCTGTGAACCGGATCTCGGCCACCTCCTCCACCGCTTCACGTCGCACCAGCAGCAGCGAACGGGCGCCCGGCACCAGCGCTTGGGCGCCCGCGGCGCAGTCGACCAGGACCCGCCGCCACCGTCGCACGTGCCACCGGTGGTTGTGCGCTGTGAGGCGGCGCCCGCGTTCGATCTGGCCGCGCAGCGCAGCCTGCGGATCGGCGTCGATCAGCAGCAGGTGCACCTCGACACCGATGCGGCGGCAGTACCGGCCCAGCAGCCGCAGCATGAGGCGCCGCGTAGCGGTGACATGCACCACCACGGGGCCGCCGCCGACGCGCAGCGCCTGCAGGACGCGCAGATAGTGCAGGCAATGCATCATCCAGCGCCACGCGGGGTAGGGCAGTGCGCGCAGTCGGCGGGTGAGCCGGTTGCGTGACTGCTGCGAATCGATCACCCGGGTGCCCTCGGGCGTTCGGACCGGGTGGGTCTCGGTGCCTTCGAGCGCGAACAGCCGGTTGAGCAGCGTGCTCTTGCCCGCGCCCGGGATGCCGCCGACAAGCAGCAGCGAGTCGTCCGGGTACCGCAGCACCCGGGGCACACGCCCCGGCTGGAGCCCTTGCGCGGGGGCGGGGGTGGAGGCGGAGGCCGTCTCAGGGAACATGTCGGTGGTTATGCGCCTTCCGGATAAGCAATCGTTAAGCGGCGGCTTCGCGGCGACGGTTTCGAGGGCAAGGAGTGCGGGACATGGCAAACGGCGAGCGCGGGATCGCGCTGGGGCCGTCGCAGCGGGTGCCGGCCATCGGTCAGGGAACCTGGCATATGGGGGAGAACCCGGACCGCCACGCCGAGGAGGTACGGGCACTGCGGGCCGGCATCGATGCGGGAACGACCCTGATCGACACCGCTGAGATGTACGGCGAGGGCGGCGCCGAACGGGTGGTCGGTGAGGCGGTCGCCGGTCGCCGCCAGGAGGTCGTCATCGTATCCAAGGTGTACCCGAGCAACGCCGGGCGACGCAGGGCCAAGGGGGCCTGTGAGCGCAGCCTCACACGACTGGGCACCGACACCATCGACGTCTACCTGCTGCACTGGCAGGGCTCGGTGCCCCTCTCGGAGACGGCGGCGGTGATGGAGGAACTGCGCGCCGAGGGCAAGATCCGCCAATGGGGCGTGTCCAACTTCGACACCGGGGCGATGGAACGCCTGTGGCGGGTCCCCTCCGGACAGGCGTGCGTCACCGACCAGGTCCTCTACCATCTCGGCTCCCGCGGCATCGAGTACGACCTGCTCCCGTGGTGCCGCGAGAGCGCCCCCGGCCTGCCCGTGATGGCCTACTCGCCGCTGGCCCAGGGTGGCCGCGCCCGACGCGCGATCCTGGAGGATCCGACTGTGCGCCGCATCGCCGAAGGCCGCGGCGTCAGGCCCGCACAGGTGGCGCTGGCCTGGACCGTCCGGGAAGGCGACGTCATCGCCATCCCCAAGGCCGCCGACGTCGACCACGCCCGCCAGAACGCGGCGGCCATGGACATCACCCTGACCGACGACGAACTGTCCGCCCTCGACGCCGCCTTCCCGCCCCCGCGTCGGCGGACCCCGCTGGAGATCCTGTGAGGTAGCGGGCGGGTGCGTCGGCTGGTGTTCGGCGGGGGCGACGGGAGGTTTGCACGGAAATGTGGCACCGAGGTGGCGGGTAGTCGGGCCTGAGCCCATCGGTTCGGGTGCTCGCCGGTGGCCCGCCTGACGGGGGCGGCCTCCGGCCCGCGCGGGCCCGGCCACAACACGGCGACACCACGCCGGCCCACCGGCGCCGGTATGTCCGGTATGCCGGTCCATCCGGCGATGATCGCGAACTTATGGCCGAGGAATGCGCTTTCCTGCGACCATAAGTTCACGATAGACGGGCCAAGCCGCGCCCAACGCAGGGTTGCGACCAGACAGCGGCCGTAATCCGGTGGAAACCGCGCGTTGGATGCGCCGACCGGCCTGCGGCGGCCCAACGCCGCTCCCGCCGCAACCGCCACCGGCGAGCACCCGACCCGTCGACCGCGGGCCGGACCCGGCGCCGTCCTCGCTGCCCGTCGTTCCCGTCAGGTCACCCGCATCCCGGCCGACCAACAAGGCCGCACAGCCAACCCGAGCCGCCCCGCCGCACGCGCCACCCGCGAGCACCCGACCCGACAACCGCAGGCCCAGCCCTTCGCCGCCTCGTCGGGCGGGCTACCGGCGGGCACCCGGTGCGGTGGGCGCGGGCTGGGCCATCCGCCACCGTTGCCGCCGCCGTTCCCCGTCAGGCCACCCACCGGGCCGTGTTCATCCCGTCTGGTGGAGGCTGGAACCCGTCGCGGTCTTGGCCACGCGCAGGCGGGTGGTGATCCGGGTGCGGAGGTCGGCGACGTGGCTGACGACGCCGACGGCGCGGCCGCCGTCGCGGAGGGAGTCGAGGACCTCCAGGACCTCCTCCAGGGTGTCCTCGTCCAGGGTGCCGAAGCCCTCGTCGATGAAGAGGGTGTTGATCTCACTGCCCCCCGCGCCTTGCGTGGCGACGTCGCCGAGGCCGAGGGCCAGGGCCAGGGACGCCACGAAGGTCTCGCCGCCCGACAGGGTGGCGGGGTCGCGCTCCTGTCCGGTCCAGCCGTCCAGGACGCGCAGACCCAGCCCGCCGCCCGAGCGCGACCGGTCGCCCGCGGCCTTGTCCACGGTGTGGCGGAGCTCGTAGCGCCCGGCGGCCATCGTGGCCAGCCGATCGTTGGCGGCGGCCACCACCTGCTCCAGGCGGGCGGCCAGCACGTAGGCCGACAGCCGCACGTTCTCCCGGTTGTCGGCCGCGGTTCCCGCCGCGAGCCGGGCCAGGCCGTCGGCGACGCTGTGCCGGTGGCGGGCCGGACGCGAGGCGGAGAGCAGGTCCTCCAGGCCGTGCCGCAGTTCGGCCAGGCGGTCCGCCTGATCGGCGAAGCGGTCGCGCCAGCGCAGGGCGTGGTCGGCGGCGTCCGCGGCGCGCTCGGCAGCCGCGGTCAGTCCCGCCACGTCCGGTGCGGGCAGCGAGCCGGCCGCCGCCAGGCCGGGGTCGTCGAGGATCTCGCGGACGCGGGCCGCCTCGTCGTCGTGGGCGCGGATCTTCTCGTGCAGCGCGCGGCGGTCCGCGTCGCCGCGCTCGGCGGCCCGCACCTGATGGGAACCGCTGAAACCGGCCCCGGTCGCGGCGGCGTGTGCCTCGTGCTCGGCGGCGCGCAGCTCCTCGGCCGCACCGGCGCGGTCGTCGAGCGCCCGCACCGCCGCCGTGAGCAGCTCGGCCTCCTCGCTCAGCCTGCCGATGCGCGTGGCCAGGTCGGGGTCTGGGCCCCGTGCGGTGTCGAGCTTATCGGCGAGCCGTGCGGCCTCGGCGGCCCGCGTCTCGCGGACCTTGTCCAGTTCGGCGATCTCGCGGGTCAGCTCCGACTCATCGGTGCGCGTTTTCTCGACCTGTGTGTCGATCCGCTCCAGATCGGCGGCGAGCCGCTCGACCTCGACCGCGGCGGCGTCGACGCGCTCCAGCTCCGCCCGCCGCCGGTCGAGCAGTTCGGTGGCGGCGTCCCCGCTCATGCCCCCGGTGCCGTCCTGGGCCGCGTCCAGGCGCGCCTGGACCTCGGCGACCGCGTTCTCGGCGGCGGTGCGCTCCTCGTCGGCCTTCGCGGCGGCCTCGGCGGCCGTCTCCTCGTCTGCCGGGGAAGGCCGGTCGGCGGCGCCGACAGCGGGTTCCGGGTGCTCGGCCGACCCGCACACCGGGCACGCCTCGCCCGCCTCCAGTCGCTCGGCCAGCTCGGCCGCCATGCCCTCGATGCGGGCCCCGCGGATCTCCTGCAACCGGTCGCGGGCCGCCTGCGCGGCGTCGACCCGGCTGCGCCGCCGCTCCTGCGCCCCCGCCAGTTCGCCGGCGAGCCGGTGTGCCGCCTGCACCGACTCCTCCCGGGTGCGGGCGAATTCGAGCGCGGCCTCGGCGCTATCGCGCGATCCCGTCCGGCCGCGGGCCTCCTCCAGTTCGGCGGCGACGCGGGCGCGCCGCTCCGGCAGTGCGGCGGCCTGCTCCCGGCACGCGCCGAGGTCGCGCTGCGCCCGTGCCGTCTGGGCCTCCGCGCGCTCGACATCCTCGTGCACGGACCGCAGGTGGTCGGCATCGCCGCGCAGTTGCTCCAGGCGGGCGGCCTCGTCGCGCCGGTCGCGCTCGGCCGCGGCGAGCGCCTCGCGCCGGCGGTCCGGCGTCTCGGAGCCGCCCTGTTCCGCGGCGCCGTCCGTGTCGCCGCCGAGCGCGGAGGCGGGATCGTCCAGCAGCCCGAGCCGCTCGGCCGCGGCCAGGTCGCCGTCCTCCGCCAAGCCGGGTGATCCGGGCGAGGAGGGGTCGCCGGGCCCGTCCGCCGCCGCGTCCCCGTCCGCGCCTGCGGCCGCGCTCCCGTCCTCGCCCGCGGCCGCGAGCGCGCGCACCAGCCTCAGCCGCTCGGCCGCAGCGAGGTCGGCCTTCTCCAGTCGGGTGCGGCGGTCCTCGGCGCTGCGGACCAGCGGCATGACCGCGGCCGCGCGCTCGGCCGCCTCCAGCTCCTCCTGCAGCGCCGCCCGCCGGGGCGCCTGCTCGGCGAGGTCGCCTTCGCGGCGCAGCGCTTCGGCGCGTCGCTGCCGGCGCTGTTCCAGCTCGCGGCCCTCCTGCAGCGCGCCGCGGGCCGCGTCGCGCTCGCGCACGGCCGCATCGGCCGCCTGGGCGGTGTCGTCCGCCGTAGCGGCCGCGACCGAGGCCAGCTCGGCCGCCCACGGCGCCAGCGCCTCCAGGTCCTCGGCGCCCCGCGCGGAGTTCGCCTCCGGCCGGGCCGAGCGGCCGACCTCGGCGATCAGGCCGGCTTTTCGGGTGACCTCCGACTCGGCGCGCTCGGCCTCCTGGCGGCGCTCGTTCGCATGGTCGGCCAGCCACTCCTCGACCTGGGCGAACACCCCGGTGGCGAAGATGCGCTCCAAGCCGGCCCGCCGCTCTTTGGCGTCGGCGCGCAGGAACCGCGCGAAGTCGCCCTGGGGCAGCAGCACGATCTGGCAGAACTGGGCGAGAGACAGCCCGAGCACGTCGTCCACCAGCTGCCCGGCCTCGTCGGGCCGGTTGGTCAGGCCGTTCCACGAGCCGTCGGCGAATTCCCGGACGACGACCTTGGCCTTCTCCTCGGTGGTGCCCTTCCCGCGTTTCTTGGGCCGCTGCCAGGCGGGGCTGCGCAAGATGTGCAGCCGCCGCCCGCGCACGGTCAGCTCCAGCGTGACCTCGGGAGCGGTGCCGGAGGCGGCGTGGTTGCTGCGCGGCGACCGCGCCGCCTCGCGCACGCCGGGCACGCGGCCGTAGAGCGCGAAGCACACCGCGTCCAGCACCGAGGTCTTGCCCGCGCCGGTGGGGCCGTGGATCAGGAACAGGCCGCCGTCGCCGAGGCGGTCGAAGTCGACGGTCTCGGTGTCGGCGAAGGGGCCGAAGGCCCGGACGGTGAGGGTGTGCAGGCGCATCAGCGGGCGGCCTCCCTGCGGCGGATGTCTTCGAAGGCGGCGGATACGAGGTCGCGCTCCGCGCCGGTGGCGGGCTCGCCGCGCGCCCAGTCGACGAAGTCCAGCACCAGGTCGGACTCGGAGCGGTCGGCCGTGCGCCGCGACCAGCTGCGGTCGTCCTCGGGGCGGCGGTCGTCGGGGGCGAAGTCGAGCACCAGGGTGTGCGGGAACCGTTCACGCAGCCGGTCCATCGGGAAGGCCGGGCGCAGCGGGTCGGTGAGGGTGACCTGCAGCCAGTGGCCGGTGTAGCGCTCCCAGCGCTCGCCGGTGAGCAGGTCGTCGATGCGGCCGCTGATGCGGGCGACCGGGCGCGGCACCGGGGCTTCGGCGAACTCGGCGGAGGCGAGCCCCGCCGGGCCGAGGTCGACGATCCAGCAGCCTTTGACCTGGTGCTCCTCGGAGAAGGAGTAGGCCAGCGGCGAGCCGGAGTAGCGCACGGACTCGGCCATGGTCTGGCGGCCGTGCAGGTGGCCCAGCGCGGTGTAGTCGGTGCCCGCGAACACCGGCAGCGGAACGTGCGAGGCGCCGCCGACGGAGATGTCGCGTTCGCTGTCGGAGGGCTCGCCGCCGCTGACGAAGGCGTGGGAGAGCACCACCGAGCGGGTACCGGGCGGGCGCGCGGCGAGGTCGGCGCGCACGCGCTCCATCGCGTGGCTCAGCACCGCCGTGTGGCCGCGCTCGTCGAGCCCCCAGTGCGGGCGGGCGATCTCGGGTTCCAGGTAGGGGATGCCGTAGAAGGCGACCGGGCCGTGGTCGTCGTCGATCAGCACCGGCGAGCCGACGGACTCCAGGGAGGAGCGCAGGTGGATGCCGGAGGCGTCGATGAGGTCGGTGGCGTAGTCGAGGCGGGCCATGGAGTCGTGGTTGCCGCTGATCAGCACCGCCCGCGCGCCGGTGTCGCGGATGCGGCGCAGCGCCTCGCCGAACAGCCGCACGGCGTCCACGGGCGGCAGGGCGCGGTCGTAGAGGTCGCCGGCGACCGCGACGACGTCGATGCGCTCCGTGCGGACGGTGTCGACGAGGTGGTCGACGAACGCCGCCTGGGCGTCGATGAGGTTCTCGCGGTGGAAGGAGCGTCCCAGATGCCAGTCGGAGGTGTGCAAGAGGCGCATGTTCCGGCAGAGTACTGGAGTCGGCCGCGGTTGCGCAGTGGTTCGGGGCGCTGCTGTGGACAGTCGGAGCTCCAGGAGGGCGCTCGCCGTCGGGCCTGCGGTCTCGGGGCATGCCGGTGCGGGGGCTCCGGGGGAACCCCTTATCTCAAGTCAAGCCGGTAAGGACCGCCCCGCGCCACCCCGATCTCCCCCTGGTGGACGACCGTGGCGCGCAAGCGGCCCCGCCGCGGCCCGGGGCGGGCTCGGGCGGCGCCGCCCCCCGCCGCGCCGAGCCCCCGCGCCGCCTCAGTCCCGCTTGCGCGCCATGGTCAGACCGTCGCCCACCGGCAGCAGCACCAGCTCGGTGCGCTCGTCGGCCAGGGCGTGGTCGTTGAAGTCGCGGATGCCCTGCACCGCCGCGGAGTCCTCGGCCGGGTCGATGACGCGGCCGTGGGAGAGGGTGTTGTCCACCAGCAGCACGCCGCCCGGGCGCATGCGCGGCACGAGTTCGTCCCAGTAGCCGATGTAGCCCTCCTTGTCGGCGTCGATGAAGGCCAGGTCGAAGCGCGTCTCGGGGGAAAGCGCGCGCAGCGACTCCAGTGCCGGGCCGATGCGCAGGTCGACCTTGTGCGCGATCCCATCGCGCTCCCAGTAGCGCCGCGCGAGGGAGGTCCACTCCTCGCTGATGTCCAGGGCCAGCAGCGTGCCGTCGTCGGGGATGCCGCGCGCCATGCAGATCGCGGAGTAGCCGGTGAAGGTGCCGACCTCCACGACGTCGCGGGCGCCGGCGATGCGGGCGAGCAGGGTCATGAACGTGCCCTGCTCCGGCCCGATCTGCATCGTCGTCAGGTCGGGGTAGAGCCGCGCGGTCTCCTCGGCGAGGTCGGCCAGCACCGGGTCGACCGGGGCGCCGTGGGCCACCAGGTAGTCGTGCAGTTCCGGGGTGAGGGATTCCGAAGTCCGAGTCACGCGCGCCACTCTAGTCGCGGCGGGCCCGGCTGTCCCGGCGGCGCGGGCGCGTGCGGAGCCGGGCCGCGACGCCGCCCCCCGCCGCCCCCCGCTGGCCCGCGCTGTCCTCGGGCGCCGGGCGGTTGGGGCACGCCTCACGCCTGCGGCAGCAGCTCCGGCCACGGGAACAGGTAGAAGGAGAGCAGCAGTATGGCGATCGTCAGACCCGGTGTGACGATGTTCCGCTCGACCTTGCCGTCGGTGGTGAACCCGATGTTCCGCCCGAAGCGGTACTTCGAGGCCGGCCACAGCAGCGGTACGCCGAGCTCGGTGGCCATGTCGCCCGCGAAGTGCAGCAGGCAGCCGAACGCGACCGCGACGCCGATCCAGGCGTAGTTGACCCCGGAGGCGTAAAGGGCCAGCGTGACGGCGGCCGTGCCCATCGCGTTTATGACCTCGGAGGCCAGGCGGTTCTTGTCGTTGCCCAGTCCCAGCCCGTTGAAGGCGATGCCGAGGAGCAGGAACACGAAGATCTGCACGGCCAGCTCCGACCACAGCGCCAGAGCCTGGGTCAGCCCGCCCATCAGCAGCGCGAACAGCAGGGAGTGGGTGCCGTTGCGGTGGCCGCCGAAAATCCAGTTGAAGGCGGCGCTCAGCCCGCGGGTGACGACCCCGTAGGTCTGGGTGATGGTGGAGCTCTTGGCGTCCAGGTCGGGGATGAGGGCGGCCCCCGCGCACACCAGCGAGCCGGCGACGATCTCCCCGGGGCCGAGGTCGAATCGCAGTCCGAAGAATTCGTGTCCGTCGAGGAGCGGTACTACCGCCATCCAACCGACTATGCCGCTGAGCGCGTGCGCGTGCCCCATCATGGGCGGAACCGTAGCGGTTGGCGGTATTTCAAGCGAATCAGCTCCGGTTTTCGGCAGCGGCCCGAACCGCGCGCCCGGCGGCCGGTGCAAACGCGCTGCCCGCGCCCCCTTGTCCGGTCGTCCGGTTCCGACTCGGCGCGCGGCCCGGCGCGGATTCGAAGACCGACGTCGCACGCGGGCTCCGCCCTTGGCGGCGGAATCCCTGCCGCCCCGTCGTGGACCGCGCGGGACGCACGCGGTGTAAATCGTTGACGCTGTTCTGTGCATGCTGGTAAACAACCAACTACGCCATGCGTCACGATCCCTGTACACCCCGTCGTCCCCCGCACCGCAACCTGAGGGGTTGACCAGCACATGGCCCGACAGCAGGATCGCTTCCGCCCGCCCTCCCGGCCGCCGAAGACGCTGACGAACCGCCCCGCTGTGCGCACCGCATCCGCGCTCACCGCCGCCGCCCTCGCCGCCGCCCCCGGCCTGACGGCCGCCTCCTCCGCCTCCGCCGACTCCGAAAACGGCGGCGCCACACTCACCGTCGCCGCCTCCCAACCGGTCGACTCACTCAGCCCCTTCCTCGCCCAGCGGCTCATCAGCACCAGCATCCACCGGCTCGCCTACGACTACCTGACCAACTACGACCCCGAGACCAACGAGCCCATCCCCGGTCTGGCCGAGTCCTGGGAGACCTCCGAAGGCGGGCTGACGTGGACCTACACCATCCGCGAAGACGCCACCTGGAGCGACGGCGAGCCCGTGACCGCCGAGGACGCCGCCTGGACCTACACGACGATGATGGAGGACGAGGGCGCCGCCACCGCCAACGGCAACTTCGTCGCCAACTTCGAGAGCGTGGAGGCCGTCGACGCCACCACCCTGCGGATCGAACTGGAGGAGCCGCAGGCCACCATGCTCGCGCTGGACATCCCCATCGTGCCCGAGCACATCTGGAAGGACGTCGAGGACTTCTCCACCTTCGACAACGGCGATTTCCCGATCGTCGGCAGCGGCCCCTTCGTCATCACCGGCCACGAGCCCAATCAGTCGATCACGCTGAAGGCCAACGAGGACTACTGGCGCGAGCCGCCGAAGTTCGACCGCCTGGTCTTCCGCTACATGCCCGAGCAGGACGCCCAGGTCGAGGCGTTGCGGGCGGGAGAGGTGTCCTTCGTCGGCGGCCTGACCCCCGCGCAGGCCGACGCGCTGAAGGAGACCGAGAACGTCACCGTCAACACCGCCGACGGCAAGCGGTTCCAGGGGTTCACTGTCAACCCCGGCGCCCGCACCCGAGACGGCGAGGGGTTCGGCGACGGCCACCCCGCGCTCGAAGACCGGGTGCTGCGGCGGGCCATCATGCGCGCCGTCGACAAGGACGAGATCGTCGAATCCGTCTACGGCGGCTACGCCCAGGCCGCCGGCGGCTACATCCCCGCCCGCTACGACACCTACCACTGGACGCCCGGCGACTCCCGGCGCCTGTCCTTCGACCCCGAAGCCGCCAACCGCATGCTCGACGAGGCCGGCTACGAGCGGGGCGACGACGGTGTGCGCGTCTCGCCCGCGGGCGACCGGCTCAAGCTGCGCATGCACGTGCACAACGACCGCCCCGACTACGTCGCCATGGGCAAGCTGCTGGTGGAGCGCCTGGCCGACATCGGCATCGAGGTCGTCAACCGCACCGTCGACCCCGGTGTGCTCAGCGACGCCCTCTACAGCGGCGAGTACGACCTGATCTTCACCGGCTGGACCGTCAACCCCGACCCCGACTACGTGCTGGGCATCCACACCTGCGGCGCGCTGCCCGAGGAGCCCGGCACCATGCGCAGCGACTCCTACTTCTGCGACCGGGACTACGACCGCCTCTACGAGAAGCAGCTCGCCGCCTACGACGACCGCGGCGCCCGCGCCGAAGCCGTCGCCGAGATGCAGCGGATCCTCTACGAGCAGGCCGTCGTCAACGTGCTGACCTACGCCGACACGCTGGAGGCCTACCGCTCCGACCAGATCGCCTCCATCCAGGTCCAGCCCGACCCCGGCGGCAACATCTGGGGCCAGGACGGCCACTGGTCGTGGAGTTCGGCGGTGCCCGCGGACTCCCGCGCGAGCGCGGCGGCAGGCGCGTCTCCGTGGGCGATGGCCGGGACCGGCGCGGCCGTGCTGGTCGCGATCGGCGGGGGCGTGTACCTCCTCCGCCGCCGCGCCGCCACCGCCGAGGACCGCGAGTAGCCGTGGACACCTCCTCGGACACCGGCGACGGCGCGCCGCACCGCCTCGGCCCCGGACCGCCGGCGGAAGGGGGAGCGGGTGGCGCCCGACCCCGGCGGGCCGGGGGCACCGCGGGCGGCGCCGCCCGGCCCGGCCTGCACCCGGCCGTGCGCTACCTGGGCGGGCGCGTGCTGACCGCCCTGGTGTCGCTGTTCGCCGTCATGGTCACCAGCTTCTTCCTGTTCCGGGTGCTGCCCGGCGACCCGGTGGCCGCGCTCACCCAGGGGCGGTCGGTCACCGTCGAGCAGTTGGAGGCCATGCGCCGCGACTTCGGCCTGGACCAGCCGCTGCCGCAGCAGTTCCTCGACTACTGCCTGGGCATGCTCACCCTGGACTTCGGCATGTCCTACCAGTACCGCGTGCCGGTCGCCGACCTCATCGTCGAGCGGCTCGGGCCGACACTGCTGCTGGCGGGCACCGGAACCGTCATCGCCGCGGTCCTGGGCCTGGTGCTGGGCACGCGGGCGGGCTGGCGGCGGGGTTCGCTCATGGACCGCGTCGACACCGGGGTCGCGCTGACCCTGTGGTCCGTGCCCTCCTTCTGGCTGGGCCTGCTGCTGATCGTGCTGCTGGCCTCGGGCGCGGGGCTGTTCCCCACCAGCGGCATGTCCAGCCCCGGTGCGCAGGGCGCGTTCGCCGCCGCGCTGGACACCGCCCACCACATGGTGCTCCCGGTGGCGACCATGGTGGCGGTGGTCTACGCCCAGTACATGATGATCATGCGCTCGTCGCTGCTGGACGAGATGGGCGCCGACTACCTGACCACCGCCCGCGCGAAGGGGCTGCGCGACGCGCTGGTGCTGCGCCGCCACGCCGTGCCCAACGCGCTGCTGCCCACCGTCACGCTGATCTTCCTCAACCTCGGCCGCGTGGTCTCGGGGGTGATCCTGATCGAGACGGTGTTCGCCTGGCCGGGGCTGGGCTCGCTGTTCTACTCCGGACTGCGGGTGCCCGACCTGCCCATCGTGCAGGCGCTGTTCGTCGTCTTCGCAGGCTCGGTCATCCTCATGAACCTGCTCGCCGACCTGGTCTATCCGCTGCTGGACCCGCGGGTGCGCACATGAGCCGCGCCGCGCTGGTCTGGACACGCCGCCGCCGTGCCATGGCGGGCTACGCCCGCGCCTTCGCGGCCAACCGCGGCGGCATGGCGGGGCTGGCCGTGCTGGCGCTGATCGCGGCGGCCGCGCTCGCCGCCCCGCTGTTCATCGAGCCCGCCGCGCTCACGCTCACCGGCGCCGACGGCGGCCGGTTCCGACCTCCCGGGCCCGGCTACCCGCTGGGTACCGACGCCTTCGGCCGCTCCGTGCTGGACCTGGTGGTGTGGGGAGCGCGGATCTCGCTGACCGTGGGGTTCCTGGCGGCGTTCGTGTCGGTGGCGCTGGGCACGCTCATCGGGGTGGTCGCCGGACACTACGGCGGATGGGCCGGCAACGTGCTGATGCGCGTCACCGACTGGTTCGCGGTGCTGCCCGCCCTGGTGATGGCGGTCGCGCTGGCCGCCGTGATGACCCGCAGCACGCTGACCATCATCATCGCCATCGGTGTCACCGCCTGGCCCACCACCGCCCGCGTTGTTCGGGCCCAGACCCTCGCGGTGGAGGCGCGGCCCTTCATCGAGCGCGCGCGGGCACTGGGCGGCGGCCACGCCCACGTCATGGTGCGGCACGTGCTGCCCAACGTCATGCCGGTGGTGCTGGCCCAGACGACACTGCTGGTCGCCGAGGCCATCCTGATGGAGGCCACCCTGGCGTTCCTCGGACTCGGCGACCCCGGCACGATCTCCTGGGGCGGGATCATCCAGGAGGCGCGCAACGCGGGGGCCATCAGTTCGGGCATCTGGTGGTACATGGTGCCGCCGGGCGTGGCGATCGCGGTGGTCGCGCTGTCGTTCACCATGTGCGGCCGCGCCCTGGAGGGCGTACTCGACCCCCGGCTGCGGGAGCGGCGATGAACGAACCGGACGAGCGCGACGAGCGGGACACGGGCGAGCAGGCGGCGCCGGACGCGGACCGGAACGCGCGCGGCCCCGTCGGCGAAGCGGCCGGTGCGGGCGGCGGCGGCCCGGGGCCCGGCGAGTACCTCCAGGTCGCCGACCTGTCCGTCACCTACCGCACCGCCGGCGGCGACGTGCCCGCCGTGCGCGGCGTCTCCTTCGGCCTGCAGCCGGGCAGCAAACTCGGCGTGGCGGGGGAGTCGGGCTGCGGCAAGTCCACGGTGGCGCTGGCACTGCTGCGGCTGCTGCCGCGCACCGCGCGCACCGGCGGACGGGTGCTGCTGGACGGCGAGGACGTGTTGGCCATGCGGTGGGGCCGGCTGCGCGCGGTGCGCTGGGCGGGCGCCTCCATCGTCTTCCAAGGGGCCATGCACTCGCTCAATCCCGTCCACCGCGTCGGCGCCCAGATCGCCGAGCCCGTACTGCTGCACGGCGGCGCGAAGCCCGCCCGGGCGCGCGAGCGGGTCGCCGAACTGCTGGAGCAGGTGGGGCTGCCCGCCTGGCGGTCGCGGTCCTATCCCCACGAACTCTCCGGCGGGCAGCGCCAGCGGGCCGTGATCGCCATGGCGCTCGCGTGCGAGCCGCGGCTGATCATCGCCGACGAGCCCACCACCGCGCTGGACGTGATGATCCAGGCGCAGATCCTGCGGCTCATCGACGACCTGGTCACCGGGCTGGACATCAGCATGCTGATGATCAGCCACGACCTGTCGGTGCTCGCCGACACCTGCGACCGGCTCGCGGTCATGTACGCCGGACGCATCGTCGAGGAGGGGCCGGCCGAGGAGGTCTTCGCCGGCGCCCGCCACCCCTACAGCGCGGCGCTGAGCGCGGCGTTCCCCCGGGTGGGCGATCCCGCGTCGCGGCGCGCCCCGCGCGGGCTGCCGGGCGACCCGCCCGATCCGGCAGCCCTGCCCCGCGGCTGCTCCTTCGGGCCCCGCTGCCCCGAGGCCCAGCAGCGCTGCGCGGAGGTCGACCCCGTGCTGTGGCCCGCCGGAGGGCGGCGCAGCGCCGCGTGCGTGCGGGTGCTCTCGGACGAGGGTGCGCGCGCCGCGGGCGTGCCGCCCGCGCGGCCCCGGGAGGAGGGCGCAGCGGACACGAGCCGTCTCGACAGGGGCGGCGAGGACGACCGGGCGCCGGCCCCCGACTCGGCGCCGCAACCCGAGGAGACGCGATGAGCGCGCGCCCGCCCGCCCCCCGCGGCCCCGACACCACCGCGCCGGTGCTCAGCGCCACGGGCCTGGAAGTCGCCTTCACCGGCCGGGCCGTGCGCGGCACGGCGCGCGCTGTCGACGGAGTCGACCTGCAGATCCGCCCCGGCGAGATCGTCGCGCTCGTAGGGGAGTCCGGTTGCGGCAAGTCCACCCTCGCGCGCGCCCTGCTGGGTCTGGTGCGGCCCTCCGCCGGAAAGGTGGCCTTCCACGGCCGCGGCCTGGTGTACCGGCCGCGGGAGCTGAAGGCGTTCCGCGAGCGCGTGCAACTGGTGCTGCAGGACCCCAGCGGCGCGCTGAACCCCCGGCACACGGTCTACGACGCGGTCGCCGAGGGGCGGCGCATCCACCGCGGCAGCACCGCCGACGAGCAGGAGCACGTCGCGGAGGCGCTCTCCCGCGCAGGGCTGCGCCCGCCCGAGCGGTTCCTGCTGCGCTACCCGCACGAGCTCTCCGGCGGCCAGCGCCAGCGTGTGGCCATCGCCGGGGCGCTGATCCTGCACCCGGAGGTCGTGGTCGCCGACGAGCCGGTGGCCTCGCTGGACGCCTCGGTGCGCGGCGAGATCCTGCAGCTGCTGCTGCGCCTGCGCGACGACTACGGCCTGGCGGCGCTGGTCGTCACCCACGACCTGGGGCTGGCCTGGAACATCGCCGACCGCGCCGCCGTGATGTACCTGGGCCGCGTCGTGGAGACCGGCACGGTCGAAGAGGTGCTGTCACAGCCGCGCCACCCCTACACCCGGGCGCTGCTCTCGGTCCTGCCCGAGTCGGGAGCCCGCGAGCAGCAGATCCTCGCGGGCGAGCCGCCCGACCCCACCCGCATCCCCGGCGGCTGCCGCTTCCACGTCCGCTGCCCGGTGCTGGCCTCGGGGCGCGCGGAGGCGGCCGGCGTCGCCGAGCGGTGCCGCACCGAGGATCCGGGCGAACTCGGCGCCTTCGGCCCGGCCCGGGTCGCCTGCCACTGGGCGCATGCCCACAAGGCCGGTCGCGCCGGGAAGGCGGGGAAGGAGCAGCGGGCGGGGTAGGGCGGCGGGCCCCGTGCGCGGCGATGGCGTCCCTGTGGCCGTGGTCGGCGCCCGCCACGACCGCGGAAGCGCGATCACGCGGCCGTGGACGCCTCCGGTACCCGGATGACGCACCTGCTGCGGGGCAGCGCGGGCACGCGGCCCATGTCGACGGTGAAGTCCTGTTCGGGCACCTCGTAGTCGAGCCGGGACAGGCGGCGCGAGACCGCCTTGATCAGCGATACCGTGATCGGCTCGCCGGGGCAGCGGTGGCTCGTGGCGGGATCGCCCGCACCCTGGGGCACGAAGTCGTAGAGGTTCCAGCGCCATCCGCGGAAACGCTCCGGGCGGAAGTCGTCGGGCGCCTCCCACAGGAGCGGGTCGTGGTTGATTCCGTAGAGGTCGAGCAGCACGCGGCGGCCGCGGGCGATGCGCAGGCCGTGCAGCACCATGTCGTGGCGGGCGCGGGCGGCGACGAACGGGAAGAAGGGGTAGTGGCGGCGCACTTCCTGGGCGAACAGTTCCGCCGCCGGGACGGCGCCGTCCGCCGCCGCCTCGTCCGTTCCGCCGGCGGCCGCCTCGGCGGCGAGCTCGCACCTCCAGCGGGGATGGCGGTGCAGGGCGTGGGCGGCGAAAGCGAGGTAGACCGACACCGCCACCACCGGCCGCACGACGTTGAGCAGCTCCACGGCGGCGGTGTGCTCGTCCAGCAGGCCCCCGTCCGGTTCGCGGTGCCAGGCCAGGGCATGGGCGGCGGTGTCCTCGGGAGGTTCGATACGGCCCGCGCGGATCCGGCCGACGACGTCGGCGGCCCAGTCCTCGGCCGCGCGGCGGGCCAGGCGGGACCGCCAATGCCGGGGGCCCACGCGCGCCGCGTAGTCGTAGAGGGCGGTGAGCTGGGCGGTGCGCCGGTCCGCGTCCGCGGTTACCAGCGGTACTCCGGCCCAGGTGCAGACCGCGCGGGTCAGTACGGCGCGGAACTCGTCGTAGAGCACCACCTTCCGGCGCCCTCGCCAGCCCTCGGCCGCGCAGTCGAACTCCCGCTCGACCAGGGCCGTCAGCTCGGCGACCCGCTCGGGTGACATCAGCGCGAGGAAGACGCTCTTGCGGTGACCGTGTTCGGCGCCGTCGAGGCCCTGCACCCCGCCGCGGCCGAACAGGGTTCGATTGATGCGCCGGGGAACGGCGCGGTGCCGGGTGAAGCGCCCGTGGTCCTGGAACACCGCGGCGGCGTGCGGTCCGGTGACGCACACGGCGGGCTCCAGCAGCAGCCGCGTGGCGAAGGCGTCGGCGCCGCGGCGCCGACACCCGCGCAGGATGAACCGGTACGGGTCGCGCAACAGGGCTGCCGTCCGGTCCCAGACGGCGCCCTCGGATCTGCGGGCCATGCTTCTCCCTTCGCCGCACTCCGCCGCCGCGCAGCTACCCCGGCTCGCAGGGGGGAAACTGGTGCGCCGAGCGCCTCGTCCGCGGGTGGGGGCGGCCGGGTGTCGGGCGGGCTCTTCGGAACCGCAGCGCCGCGGAGCGTGATGAGGCACCATGGGAACGTGGACGCCCAACACGTAGCGCTGCTGCGCGAACTCCTGGCCTCGACACCGTGGCTGGAGCGCACCGAGGACTTCGCCCACGCGCTCCGCCGCACCCGCGACCCCGGCGGGTTGATGCTCATCGGCACGCCCGAGGACGAGCCGTGGCATCTGGCCGCGCATCTGGACGACGAGGCCCGCTACAGCGGACTGTCCCAGCTCGCACCCAGCCTGGTGCGCTGGGAGCCGCCCCCCGACGCCCCCGACCACCTGCGCATCGGCCTGGACCGGATCGCCCAGGCGCGGCGCGGCGAGACCCTGTTCGTGGTGAACTCCGAGGAGCAGGCACCGGTTCCGCTGCTGGAGCGCGTCGACGACGCCCGCCGTACCGGCGCGACCGTGCTGTCGCTGGACCACGGCGACGGCGAGCTCACCTCGCTGGCCCACGAGTCCATCAGCCTGCGCCCCGGCCGCGAGCCGCTGACCTTCGAAGGGCTGCAGCACCTCGTCAGCAGCGCCGCCGGACACGAGGACGCCGGAGGGGGCCGCAAACCGGGGCTGCGCGAACGCCTCTCGCGGTTCCTCGACGTCGTCAGCGGTCCGCGCATGCCGGACTGACCCACCCCGCGGCGGCCGCAGCACGCCGCCGCCCGCTCGGCGCCCGCGCCGCCCGCGGCGGCCGGGCGCCGCGCGGGCTCAGTCGCTGTCCTGTTCGTCCCACGCCTCGTTGCGGTCGGCGGCGATGTCCAAGGCCGCCGCGGCGGTGGCCTCGTCGGGGTAGGGGCCGAGCCGGTACTTGTTCGGGCACCCGGGCCCCTGCTCAGGCTTGCTGTGTCTGAGGCAATACCACCACTGCCGGTCTTCCTCCGGGGTGGTGCGGTCCCGGTCGGTCATGGTCGGCTCCTGCTGATTCGTCCGGCTTTGTTTGCCTGCTTCCCGGCTCTTACCCGCGTGTCGGTGTCCCGACGCGGATCGGTGCGCCTCACCTACGAACTAGAATCCGCAGCATGACTACTCCGCTGGTTCCCGGGCGCATCTCGCCGCCCCGTTCGGTCCCCTCCGCCGTCGCGCGTCCGGAGTACGTCGGCAAGAAGCGCCCGGTCGAGGGCGTGCTCGGCGATGTGCAGACGCCCGAGACCATCGAGGCCATGCGGCTGGCCGGGCGGATCGCCGCCCAGGCGCTGCGCGAGGTGGGCGAGCACGTGGCGCCGGGCGTCACCACCGACGAACTCGACCGCGTCGGCCACGAGTTCCTCTGCGATCACGGCGCCTACCCCAGCACGCTCGGCTACAAGGGCTACCCCAAGTCGCTGTGCTCCTCGCTCAACGAGGTCATCTGCCACGGCATCCCCGACGACACGGTCATCTCCGAAGGCGACATCGTCAACATCGACATCACCGCCTACATCGGCGGCGTGCACGGCGACACCAACGCCACGTTCCTCGCCGGCGACGTGGACGAGGAGTCGCGCCTGCTCGTCGAGCGCACCCGCGAGGCCACCGCGCGCGCCGTCAAGGCGTGCCGGCCCGGCCGTCAGCTCAACGTCGTCGGCCGGGTGATCGAGTCCTACGCCAAGCGCTTCGGCTACGGCGTCGTCCGCGACTTCACCGGGCACGGCGTCGGCCCCGAGTTCCACTCCGGCCTGGTGGTGCCGCACTACGACGACCCCCGCGCCACCACCGTCATGGAGCCCGGCATGACCTTCACCGTCGAGCCGATGATCACGCTGGGCACCATCGACTACGAGGTGTGGGACGACGGCTGGACCGCGGTGACCGCCGACCGCAAGCGCACCGCGCAGTTCGAGCACACCCTGCTCATCACCGACGAGGGAGCCGAGATCCTCACCCGGCCCTAGCGGCATACCGGGCATACCGAGGGCGCCCCCGGGCGCGAGCGCGAGACATTCGGCCGCGCCGGGCGAGGGGAGCGAGCGGTGCGCATCCTGGTTTCGGCCGACATGGAGGGCGCCACCGGCGTCACCTGGCCCGCCGACGTCACCCCCGGCACCGAGCAGTGGCAGCGCTGCCGCGCGATGTTCACCTCCGACGTCAACGCCGCCGTCTCGGGCCTCTTCGCCGGCGGCGCCACCGAGGTGCTGGTCAACGAGGCGCACGCGACCATGCGCAACCTGCTGCTGGAGCGGCTGGACGAACGCGCCGCCATGATCACGGGCCGCCACAAGGACCTCTCCATGGTCGAGGGGATCCAGCACGGCGGGGTGGACGGCGTCGCCTTCCTCGGCTACCACAGCGGCGCCGGCGCCGAGGGCGTGCTCGCCCACACCTACCTGCCCAATTCCATCACCGGCGTGTGGCTGGAGGGCGAGCCCGCCGACGAGGGCGGGCTGAACGCCTGCGTCGCCGCCGAGTACGGCGTCCCCGTCGTGCTGGTCACCGGCGACGACCGGGCCTGCGCCGACGCCGCCGCCTACGCGCCCGACGCCCGCACCGTCGCCGTCAAGCGCTACGTCTCGCGCTACGCCGCCCGGTGCCGCCCGCCCGGTGCCACCGCGACCGACATCGCCGCCGCGGCCGAGGCGGCGGCCGCCGACGCGGGGGCGGCCGAGCCCGGGCGCCGCGGGCCGCTCACCGTCGAGGTCGAGACCGACGCCGCCCACCTCGCCGGAGCGGCCGCGCTCGTGCCCGGCGTCGAGCTGGTCGGCCATCGGCGTGTCCGCTACACCTCGCCAAGCGCCTTTGAGATGATCCGCAGCTTCAAGGCCGTCACCACGCTCATCGCCAACGCCGTGGAGGCCGACTACGGCTGAGCCGGCCGGCGCGGGCTCGGGCGACGCACGCACGCATACCGGCCGCCCCGGTGGCCGGCGGGCACGGACGGGAAGGCATGCACGAGGCTCAGCACGCCCAGACCGCACCACAGGCCGCATCCGGCGCCGCGGAGGGGGAGGGGCTCGGTCGGCTCGACGCGGAGGCTGTCCGCTTCACCTCCGAGCTGGTCCGCATCGACACCACCAACCGCGGCGGCGGCGACGGCGACGAACGGCCCGCCGCCGAGTACGTCGCCGAACGCCTGTCCGATGCGGGGCTCGCGCCGCGCCTGCTGGAATCGGCACCGGGCCGGGCCAACGTCGTCGCCCGCGTCGCAGGCGCCGACCCCGCCGCGCCGGCGCTGCTGGTGCACGGCCACCTCGACGTGGTGCCGGCGGATGCGGCCCGGTGGAGCCTGCCGCCGTTCAGCGGCGAGGTCCGCGACGGCGTGGTGTGGGGCCGCGGCGCCGTCGACATGAAGGGCACCGTCGCCATGGTGCTGGCTCTGGTGCGCCACTGGGCGCGCACCGGACTGCGGCCGCGCCGCGATCTCGTGCTCGCCTTCACCGCCGACGAGGAGGACAGCGCCGCCTACGGCGCCGAATGGCTCGCCCGCGAGCACGCCGGGCTGTTCGAGGGCTGCACCGAGGCGATCGGCGAGTCCGGCGGCCACACCGTGCACACCGCGGCCGCCGACGGCACGCCGGTGCGCCTCTACCCGGTCGGCGCGGGCGAGCGCGGCACCGCTTGGCTGCGGCTGAGCGCAGCGGGGACCGCCGGGCACGGCTCCAAGACCAACCGCGACAACGCCGTCAGCGCGCTGGCCGCCGCCGTCGCCCGTATCGGCGAGCACCGCTGGCCGGTGCGGCTGACACCGGTGACCCGCGCCGCCCTCGACGGCCTCGCCGCCGCGCTGGGCGTCGAAGCCGCCACAGGTGACCCCGGCTTCGACCCCGAACGCGACACCGACGCCCTCGTCGACCGGTTCGGCGGCGCCGCCGAGCTGGTGCGGCCCACCGTGCGCTGCAGCAGCGCCCCGACCATGCTGCAGGCCGGGTACAAGGTGAACGTGGTCCCCGCCGAGGCTGGCGCCGCGGTCGACGGCCGGGTGCCGCCCGGCGCCGAGGAGGAGTTCGCCGCCACACTGGACGAGCTCACCGGCGCGGGGGTGCGGTGGGAGTTCCAGCACCGCTCCCGCCCGCTGCAGTCGCCGGTGGACGCGCCCGTCTTCGAGGCCATGCGCGAGGCGCTGCTCGCCTTCGACTCCGGCGCTCACGTGGTTCCGGTGTGCCTGAGCGGCGGAACCGACGCCAAGCAGTTCGCCGAGCTGGGTATCACCGGCTACGGGTTCTCTCCGCTGCGCCTCCCGCCCGACCTGGACCACGCGGCGCTGTTCCACGGTGACGACGAGCGCGTTCCGGTCGAGGCGCTGCACTTCGGCGTGCGCGTGCTGGACCGATTCCTGCGCGGCACCGGATGACGCGCCTGCGGACCACCCGGACCACACGGACCACGATCAAGAAGGGTCTTCTGTCGTGAACCACGGCATTCCATGCGGTTCCTGGCCGTCGCCCGTCGAAGCGGGCGGCGTCGCCCGCCACTCGGGCGCGCCGAACTGGCCTGCGGCGCTCGGCGACGAGGTGTGGTGGGCCGAGCCGCGCCCGGCCGAAGGCGGCCGGGTGACGCTGTGCCGCACCCGCCTCGACGACCCCGCCGCCCGCCCGCAGAGCCTGCTGCCCGCGCCGTGGAACGTGCGCAGCCGCGTCCACGAGTACGGCGGCCGCTCCTACGCGCTGCTGCCCTCGGAGGCCGGCACCGCGGTCGTCTTCGCCGAGTTCGCCGATCAGCGCCTCTACCTGTGGGAGCCCGGCGGCGAGCCCGCGCCGCTCACACCCGGGCCCGCGCCCGGCGAGCCCGCCGCGCCGCGCTTCGTCGAACCCGTCGCGGCTCCCCGGGGCCGCGAGATCTGGTGCGTATGCGAGCGCCGCACCGGAGCGGCCCCCACCGACGTGCGCCGGGCGATCGTCGCGGTTCCGCTGGACGGCTCGGCCGCGGACGACGCCGGCTCGCTGCGCGAGGTCGCCGCCGGGCACCGCTTCCTGGCCTGCCCCCGGGTGTCTCCCGAGGGCCGCCGGCTGTCCTGGATCGGCTGGGACCACCCCGACATGCCCTGGGACAGCACCGTGCTGCACGTGGCCGAACTGGGCCCGGACGGGCGCGCGGCGGGCGCGCCGCGCACCGTCGCGGGCGGGCCCGGGGTCTCCGTCGTCCAGGCCGAATGGGCCGGCCCCGACACGCTGTACTGCGTCGCCGACTACAGCGGCTGGTGGAACCCCTACCGGATCACCGCCACCGACGGCGAATGGGACGAACCGCGCCCCGTGGCCGCCGCCGAGGAGGAGTTCGGCGGGCCGCTGTGGCAGCTCGGCTACACCTGGCTGGCGGTGCCCGACAAGGGACCGGTGGCCGCCGTGCACGGCCGCGCCACCACCGCCCTCGGCCGGATCGACCCCGCCACCGGCGCCATCGCCGACGCCGCGACCCCCCACACCGAGTGGTTCGGGCGGCTGGCCGTCGGCGGCGCCGACGGCGACACCCTCATCGGCCTCGCCGCGGCGGCAAACACCGCCCCCGAGATCGTGGCCGTGGGGCCGGGCGGCTCCTGGCGCTCGCTGAGCGACCCCGCCCGCCACAGCGCCGCCGGCACCGCATCCGCGCAGCCGCCCGCCGGGGGAGTCGACCCGTCCTACCTGCCGCTCCCGCGGCCGCGCGTGTTCACCGGCCCCGACGGGCGCGAGGTGCACGCCAACCTGTACCCGCCGCGCAACCCCCGGGCCGAGCCCGCCGCCGGCGAGCTGCCGCCGTACTCCGTATGGGCGCACGGCGGTCCCACCGGCCGCGCGCCGATGATCCACGATCCGGAGATCGCCTACTTCACCAGCCGGGGGATCGGCGTCGTGGAGGTCAACTACGGCGGCTCCACCGGCTTCGGCCGCGCCTACCGCGAGCGGCTGCGGGAGAACTGGGGCGTGGTCGACGTGGAGGACTGCGTGGCCGCCGCGCACGCCCTGGCCGCCGAAGGGCTCGCCGACCCCGACCGCATCGCCGTGCGCGGCGGCAGCGCCGGCGGCTGGACCGCGGCCGCCGCGCTCGCCTTCACCGACGTCTTCGCCTGCGCGGCGATCCTGTATCCCATCGTGGACCTGGCCGGATGGCGCACCGGCGAGACCCACGACTTCGAGTCGCAGTACCTGGAGAGCCTGGTCGGCCCCTGGCCCGAGGCCGCCCGGCGCTACGCCGACCGGTCCCCGGTCAACCACGCCGCCGACGTCGGTGCGCCGTTCGTGCTGATGCAGGGGCTGGAGGACGAGATCTGCCCGCCCGCCCAGGCGGAGCGGTTCCTCCACCGCGTGCGCGGCGTGCCGCACGCCTACCTGGCCTTCGAGGCCGAGCAGCACGGTTTCCGCCGGGAGCCCACCATCACCGCCGCGCTGCAGGCCGAACTGTCGCTGTACGCTCGGGTGTTCGGCTTCGAGACCGACGCGCCCCGGCTGGAGCTGCGCCCGTGACGGCGGCGGCCGGGCTGCGCGGGCGGCGGCTGCACCCCGGCGACGCGGTCTCCGTGGTCGCCCCGTGCAGCCCGGTGCCCGGCGACGTCCTGGACGCCGGGCTGGCCGTGCTGCGCGGCTGGGGACTGGAGGTGGTCGAGGGCGAACACCTGCGGGGCAGCCACCCCCGACTGCCCTACCTGGCCGGCACCGACGCCGAGCGCGCGGCCGATCTGCAGCGGGCCTGGCTGGACCCGCGCACGTCGGCGGTGGTCTGCGCGCGCGGCGGCGACGGCGCGCACCGCGTGCTGGACCGGCTGGACTTCACCGAGCTGCGCAGCGCCCCGGCCAAGGTGCTGGTGGGGTTCAGCGACGTCACCGCGCTGCACGAGGCGTTCGCGGTCGAGCTGGGGGCGGCCACTCTGCACGGCCCTGTGGTGGGGCTGGAGTCCTTCACCGAGGACGCGGCGGCCGCCGAGCACCTGCGCACCACCCTGTTCGCGCCGGAGAGCGCCACCGTGCTCACCGCACCGGGCGCCGAGACGCTCGTAGCGGGCAGGGCGCGCGGCGTCACCGTCGGCGGCAACCTGAGCGTGCTCAACGACAGCCTGGCGGCCCCGCACAGCCGCGCCTCGGCTGCGGGCGGCCTGGTGCTGCTGGAGGACGTGGCCGAGGACGTCTCCCGCATCGACCGGATGCTCACCCAGTTGCTGCGCAGCGGCTGGATGGAGGGTGCCGCCGGCGTCCTGCTGGGGTCCTGGGCCCGGTGCACCCCCGACGCCGCGACCGTGCGCACGCTGATGCTGGAGCGACTGGCGCCGCTGGGCGTCCCCGTGGTGGGCGAGTTCGGCTTCGGCCACCGCCCCGCCCAGCTCACCGTTCCGCTGGGAGCCGCCGCCGTCCTCGACGCCGGGGCGCGCACCCTCGCCCTGGAGCGGCCCGCGCTGCTGTAGCGGGTGTGCGGCGGCTCGCCGATCGTCGGTGCGGGCGGGCGACCTTCGGCGTAGGCGGCCCGCGCCGGCCGCCGCCGTCGGTCCAACCCGATTCCAACCCGGAGCATGATGCGGGCCCACGCGGGGATGCCGATACTGGAAGGAAGAGGCAGGCGAAGAAGGAGACACCGAGTCACACCCGGGCAAGGAGGCCGAGATGGTCGCGATCACGTCGCCGCACCACTGGAAACGGCGGCCCCGACAGGGTGGCGCCGGCGCCGAGCGGGCGCACAGTCCCTCCGGTATCGGCCGGTTCGGACCGCGCCGCGTGCTCTCCGCCCTGCTCGCGGCACTCCAGGCGATGGTCGACGCACAGGGTCTGCTCCCCGAGCCCGACCCCGCGCGGGTGCGCACCATGCTCATCGAGATCGGCGAGCTCGATCCCGCCGCGCCGCCGCAGGAGCGGCGCCGGGCCCTGGCTGCCTTCCAGCGCGCGAGCGGACTCGCCGACGACGGCGTGGCCGACGGCCGCACCGTGTCCATGCTCTCCCGCGCCTGGCGGGAGCGCCGCGAAATGCACGCTCTGGGCGTCGATCCCGGCTGAGGCGCCGCTGAGTCCGGCGGTGCCGCGCCACACGGGGCCGGGCGCGGCCGCCGCCGCGCCGCGGTGCCGCGGTGCCGCGGTGGTGCCGCGCGGCCGGGTGACCCGCCGAACACCGCCGCGCCTGCCGTGGGCACCCGGGTAGCTGGCAGGATCGGGCCATGGCAGAGCAGAGATCCCCATACGACCTTCCCGACGCCTCCGGGCTCTCCGTCGCGGTGCTCGGCGGCACCGGCGACCAGGGCCGCGGCCTGGCGCTGCGGCTTGCGATGGCGGGCAACCGGGTGGTCATCGGTTCGCGCAGCGCCGAGCGCGCGCAGACCGCCGCCGCGGAGTTGGGCGCGGACATCCCGGTCAGCGGCGCCGGCAACGCCGAGGCGGCGCGCGGATGCGACGTGGTCATCGTGGCCGTGCCCTGGGAGGGCCACGGCGAACTGCTGCGATCGCTGGCCGGCGACCTGGCGGGCAAGCTCGTGGTCGACTGCGTGAACCCGCTGGGCTTCGACAAGAAGGGGCCCTACGCACTGCAGGTCGAAGAGGGCAGTGCCGCTCAGCAGGCCGAGGCGCTGCTGCCCGACAGCCGCGTGGTCGCGGCCTTCCACCACGTCTCCGCGGTGCTGATGCTGGACCCCGCCGTCGAACGGGTCGAGCTGGACGTACTGGTCCTGGGCGACGACCGCGACGCCACCGACACCGTGCGCGCACTGGCCGCCCGCATCCCGGGGGTGCGCGGGATCTACGGCGGCCGGCTCCGCAACGCCCACCAGGTGGAGGCGCTCACCGCCAACATCATCGCCGTGAACCGCCGCTACAAGGCGCACGCGGGAGTGCGCGTCACCGACGTATGAGCATCCGGCCGGTGGCGGGCCGCGCTGCGCCGCCCGCCACCGGCTCCTGCCGCAGGGGCGACCCCGCTTGGTCGGCGGGCAGCGCCGAACACGGCACCGGGTACGCGGTCGACGGAACCCGGCAGGCTCAGACCATGGAACGCAGCTTCTCGATGAGCTTGACCGGGTCGTCGCCCACGGGGGTCACGTTGAGGTGGGTGACGCCGGCGGCGCGGAAAGCGGCGACGCGCTCGCGGACGTAGGACTCCGGGCCGACCAGGTTGGTCAGCTCCACCATCTCGTCGGGCACCGCGGCCGCCGCCTCGTCCTTCTTGCCGTCCAGGTAGAGGTCCTGGATGCGTTCGGCGGCCTCCTCGAAGCCGTAGCGCCGGGCGACGTCGTTGTAGAAGTTCTTGCCCTTGGCGCCCATGCCGCCGACGTAGAGCGCGATCATCGGGCGGGTGAAGTCGGCGAGCTTGCGGGTCTCCTCGCCCTCGCCGATGGCCAGCAGCCCGCCGGCGGAGATCTGCAGCTCGCCCAGCGCGGGGTCGCGCTTGGCCTTGCCGCGGGCCAGCGCCTCGCCCCACACGGTGCCGGCCCGTTCCGGGATGAACAGGTGCGGCAGCCAGCCGTCGGCGATCTCGGCGGTCATGGCCACGTTCTTCTCGCCGAGGGAGGCGACGAAGATCGGCACGCTGCTGCGCACCGGGTGGTTGATGATCTTCAGCGGCTTGCCCAGGCCGGTGCCCTGCTCGGGCGGCAGCGGCAGGGTGAGGGCGCGGCCGTCGTGGGTGAGCCGCTCTTCGCGCGCCCACACCTTGCGGCAGATCTCGACGATGTCGCGGGTGCGGCCCAGCGGCTTGGTGTAGGGGACGCCGTGCCAGCCTTCGATGACCTGCGGGCCGCTGGCGCCGAGCCCGAGCACGGCGCGGCCGTCGGAGAGGTAGTCGAGGCCGGCGGCCGTCTGGGCGATGAGGGTGGGGGTGCGGGTGTACAGGGGCAGGATCGCCGAGCCGATGTTGACGCGCTCGGTGCGCGCGGCGATGTAGCCCATCAGGGTGGGGCTGTCGTAGCCGTAGGCCTCGGCGACCCACACGGTGTCCAGCCCGGCCTTCTCCAACTCGACGACCTGGTCCACCGCCGGCTTGGCCTCGCCGGCGTACTGCAGCGGCATGGAGATGCGCATGGTGCCTCCCTGTGACTCGCGCGGCGGGGCGCGCACGGATGCGGCAACTCTACTACCGAGTAACGTTCTAATGTGCTGGCGGCCCGGGTGTCGCGGCGGGCGCCTTCACGGCCGTTTCGCCGGGTATCCGGCAGTGCCGGAGTGGTGCCGGGCCCGCCGGCCCCGGTGCGGCTCCTCCGTGCGGGACGCCCGCCGCCCGGTCGGGGGACCGGCGCCGGGCGCGCCGTAGCGCGCACCGCCCGCCGGATGCCGGCATCGGGCGGGCGGTGCGGCGCGGTCAGTTGTAGGAGTGCTCCGCGTCGGGGAACGAGCCCTGGACGACCTCGTCGGCGAAGGTGCGCGCGGCCGAGGAGAGCGTCTCGTTGAGGTCGGCGTAGGCCTTGACGAACTTGGCCACGTGCGGGCTCAGCCCGGCCATGTCCTGCCACACCAGCACCTGGGCGTCGGTGCCCGGGCCGGCGCCGATGCCGATGGTGGGGATGGTCAGCTGCTCGGTCACCCGCGCGGCCAGTTCGCTCGGGACGCACTCCAGGACCACCGAGAACGCTCCGGCGCGCTCCAGCTCCTTGGCGTCGGCCAGCAATGCGGCCCCGGCCTCCTCGCCGCGGCCCTGCACCCGGTAGCCGCCCAGGGTGTTGACCGACTGCGGGGTGAGCCCGATGTGGCCCATGACCGGGATGCCGGCGGCGACCAGTGCCTCGACGTGCGGGGCGACGCGCTTCCCGCCCTCCAGTTTCACCGCCTGGGCGTGGCCCTCCTTCATGAACCGGGCGGCGGCGTCCAGCGCCTGCTCGGGTGAGCCCTGGTAGGAGCCGAAGGGCAGGTCGGCGACGACGAGTGCGCGTTTGGTGGCGCGTGAGACGGCCGCGGTGAGCGGCAGCAGGTCGTCGACCGTGACGGGCAGCGTGGAGTCGTAGCCGTAGACGACCATCGCCGCCGAGTCGCCCACCAGCAGGACCGGGATGCCGGCCTCGTCGAAGACGCGTGCGGTCAGTGCGTCGTAGGCGGTGAGCATCGGCCAGCGCTCGTTGCGCTCCTTGGCGTGCAGGACGTCGCGGACGCTGACCCTGCGGTCGGCGGTTCCCCCGTAGAGGGCGGGGGCGGATGCGGTTGTGCTCATGGTGCTCTCCTCCGGTGTCTCGAAGCGCGGCTGCGGCGTCTCCGGACGGTGTCGGACAGGCCGGGCGGCAGGGGGCCGTCGGCTGATTCATCATCCCATAGCAGGATTCGCGGCCTTCACCGTGTCCCAACTCCGCGGGGGCCGCGGATCATCCCGGGGCCCGCCCGCCTCCGCACACCCGTGCGCCACCCGCCCGACCGCCGGTTTCGCGAGGCGTACGGCTGCCGCCGGCGGGCTTCCGGCCTGCGTCCGCCGGGCGGCTCCGTATCGGAGTTTCGGCACTCGGTGCCCCTCTTCGGCACCACAATGCGCAATGCACGCTGACGTGAACCGCGGTATGTGCGGACGGAAAGAATTCGCTCTATCTGCGAAAATCGCCACTGAATCGGCAGAATTGGACCAACCGCCGCGGGATGGTGGATATATTGTCGGTGGCTCCGACGAGGCGCGGTAATGCGGGCGCGGGCGCCGCCATAAGAAGCGCGGCCGACCACTATCGATGTGCGCAGCAATGCCATAAACTGTTCCGCACAACGGCCTCCGGAACCACGCATCCCGCTCCCGGCCGTGCGGCGATGCACTCTGCGGGTTTCACCAGCCACGGACCCGAATAGCAGATACCCGGCCGCCTCGCGCCAGGAAGGAATTTCCGTTGTGAGTGGGCACCCCCCCGCCCCGGACGCAGCATACGCCGTCCCGACCGAGACCCCGGTGCCGCCCGTCAAGGTGCTCGTCGTCGACGACCACGCCTTCTTCCGGCGCGGACTCGTCTCGGTCCTGGACGACGAGCCCGACATCGACGTGGTCGGCGAGTCCGCCGACGGCCAGCACGCCGTGCGCACGGCGGCCGACCTGGTCCCCGACGTCGTGCTGATGGACGTGTGGATGCCCGGCAGCAGCGGTATCGACGCCTGCACCGGGATCAAGGACATGGTGCCCAGCGCCAAGATCGTCATGCTGACCATGAGCGACGAGGAGGACGATCTCTTCGAGGCCCTCAAGGCGGGAGCCACCGGCTACCTGCTCAAGGAGATCTCCGTCGACGAACTGCCCTCCGCCGTGCGCGCCATCGCCAGCGGGCAGTCCTTCATCACCCCGTCCATGGCCACCAAGCTCATCGGCGAGTTCACCGCCCTGGCCAAGAAGGACGGGGGCCGCGCCCGCCGGGTCCCCGCCCCGCACCTCACCGGCCGCGAAACCGAGGTCCTGCGCGGCGTCGCGCGGTGCCGCAACAACAAGGAGATCGCCGAGCAGCTCTTCATCTCCGAGCACACGGTGAAGAACCACGTGCGCAACATCCTGGAGAAACTGCAACTCCACTCCCGCACCGAGGCGGCGGTCTACGCGGTGCGCGAGAAGTTCCTCGACGGCGAGTAGGCCCGCGGTGCGGTCCCGCGTCGGCCCCGCCCGGGGACCGCCGCGGCCGAGGGCCGGAAGCCTACCGCTCAGCCGGACGCCCGCACCCCCGGCGGGATGCGCGGGCGCCCCGCGGCCGGCTCAGAGTGTCGGCAGGTAGCGCTGCAGCTCGTAGGGGGTGACCTGGCGGCGGTAGGACTCCCACTCCGCCTTCTTGTTGCGGAGGAAGAAGTCGAAGACGTGCTCGCCCAGTGTCTCGGCGACGAGTTCGCTGTTCTCCATCGCCCGGATGGCCTCGTCCAGGCTCTGCGGCAGTGGCGCTATGCCCAGTGCGCGGCGTTCGGAGTCGGTCAGCGCCCACACGTCGTCCTCGGCGCCCGGAGGCAGCTCGTAGCCCTCCTCGATGCCCTTCAGGCCCGCGGCCAGGATCAGGGCGTAGGCGAGGTAGGGGTTGCAGGCCGTGTCGACGGAGCGGAACTCGATCCGGCTGGAGTTGCTCTTGTCGGGCTTGTACATCGGCACCCGCACCAGCGCCGAGCGGTTGTTGTGGCCCCAGCACACATACGCCGGAGCCTCGCCGCCGGCGCCCGCCGAGGCGGCGGCGTTGTCCCACAGCCGCTTATAGGAGTTCACCCACTGGTTGCACACCGCGGTGATCTCGCCGGCGTGGCGCAGCAGGCCGGCGATGAACCCGCGGCCGACCTTGGACATCTGGTATTCCGCGCCGGGCTCGTAGAACGCGTTGCGCTCGCCCTCGAACAGCGACATGTGGGTGTGCATGCCCGAGCCCGGGTACTCGGTGAAGGGCTTGGGCATGAAAGTGGCGTAGACGCCCTGCTCCATCGCCACCTCCTTCATCACCAGACGGAACGTCATGATGTTGTCGGCGGTGGTCAGCGCGTCGGCGTAGCGCAGGTCGATCTCCTGCTGGCCCGGGCCGCCCTCGTGGTGGCTGAACTCCACGGAGATGCCCATGGCCTCCAGCATGTTGATGGCGTTGCGCCGGAAGTCGTGCGCGCTGTTGTGCGGGGTGTGGTCGAAGTAGCCGCCCGAGTCGTTGGGTTCGGGGAATTCGCCGTGCTCCGGCTTCTTCTTCAGCAGGTAGAACTCGATCTCGGGGTGGGTGTAGAAGGTGAACCCGAGGTCGGACGCCTTGCTGAGCTGGCGTTTGAGCACATGGCGGGGATCGGCGTAGCTGGGGCTGCCGTCGGGCATCAGGATGTCGCAGTACATCCGCGCCGTGCCGTGCGGCTCGTTGCGCCACGGCAGCACCTGGAACGTGGCGGGGTCGGGCTGGGCCAGCATGTCGGCCTCGTAGACCCGCGCGAACCCCTCGATCGCCGAGCCGTCGAAGCCGATCCCCTCGGTGAACGCGGCCTCCAGCTCGGCCGGGGCTACGGCGACCGACTTGAGGTAACCGAGCACATCGGTGAACCACAGTCGGACGAACCGGATATCGCGCTCCTCCAGGGTCCGGAGCACGAACTCCTGCTGTCGGTTCACGGTCCACCTTCCTCGTAGTGGTGCACGCGGCGTCGCCGTCCGTCGCGGTCGGTACGGTCCTTACCGCCAGTCTGCACGCCGCAGGTTTCCGACGTATTAACGCAGCTCGCGCCGTCGGCCGTGACGCCAGTGTACGCAGTCTCACTTCGCCGTCCTCCGCGCGCCGGGGACCGGGGCGGCGCGTCGAGCGGGGCACCGACTAGTCTCGACGGCGTGGCCCAGCTCAGAATCGCGATGGCGCAAGTGAACCCCACCGTCGGCGACCTCGACGGAAACTGCCGGACGATCGCCGACTACGCCCGGCGCGCGCACGACGCGGGCGCGCACCTGGCCGTCTTCCCCGAACTCGCGGTGACCGGATACCCGGTCGAGGACCTCGCACTGCGCAACTCCTTCGTCTCCGCCTCCGTCAAGGCCGTCGCCGCCCTCGCCGAGCGGCTGGCCGACGACGGGCTGGGGGAGCTGCCGGTCGCGGTCGGATACCTGAGCCGCCGCGCCGGCGTCGGCGAACGCTACGGCCAGCCCGCCGGCGCGCCGCAGAACGCGTTCGCGCTGCTGTACCGCGGCCGCGTGGAGGTCACCTCGGCCAAGCACCACCTGCCGAACTACGGCGTGTTCGACGAGTTCCGCCACTTCGTCCCCGGCGAGACCCTCCCGGTCGTGCGGATCCACGGCGCCGATGTCGCCTTCGCCGTCTGCGAGGACCTGTGGCAGGGCGGCGGACCCGTCGCCGCCGCCCGCCGGGCCCGCGCCGGGCTGCTGGTGACCGTCAACGCCTCCCCCTACGAGCGCGACAAGGACAACGTCCGCCTGGAGCTGTGCCAGCGCCGCGCCCGCGAGATCGGCGCCGTGGTGGGCTATGTGAACATGAGCGGCGGCCAGGACGAGCTGATCTTCGACGGTGACTCGCTGATCGTCGACGCCGAGGGCGAGCTGTTCGCGCGCGCACCCAAGTTCGAGGAGGACCTGTTCGTCACCGACCTCGCGCTGCCCGACGCGCGGGAGAGGGCGGGGGAGGACCCCACGTCCGAGGATCGGGGCGAGTCCGTCGACGGTGTGCGCGTGGTGCGCCACACCCTCTCCGCCGAGCCGGTCGCGGCCTACGCGCCCGAACCGCCGGTGCTCACCCCGCGCGCCGATCCCGCCTCCGACGTCGGCGAGGTCTACCGCGCCCTCGTCGTGGGGGTGCGCGACTACGCGCGCAAGAACGGCTTCGGCTCCGCCGCCGTGGCGCTCTCCGGGGGCATCGACTCCGCGGTGACCACCACCGTGGCCGTGGACGCGCTGGGCGCCGACCGTGTGCACGCGCTGCTGCTGCCCAGCAAGTACTCCAGCGAGCACTCGCTCACCGACGCCGAAGACCTGGCCAAGCGCCAGGGCATCAGCGCGCGCACGGTGGCCATCGCGCCGATCGTGGCCGCCTTCGAGGAGAGCATGGCCCTGGACGGCCTGGCCGCGGAGAACCTGCAGGCGCGGGTGCGCGGCACGCTGCTGATGGGCCTGTCCAACCAGGAGGGCCACCTGGTGCTGGCCCCCGGCAACAAGAGCGAGCTGGCCACCGGCTACTCCACGCTCTACGGGGACTCGGTGGGCGGGTTCGCGCCGATCAAGGACTGCTGGAAGTCGCTGGTGTGGGAGCTGGCGCGCTGGCGCAACGCCCAGGCCGAGCGGGCGGGCGCACCCGCCCCGATCCCGGAGAACTCGATCAGCAAGGCGCCGAGCGCCGAGCTGCGCCCGGGCCAGGTGGACACCGACTCGCTGCCCGACTACGACCTGCTCGACGGGCTGCTGGACGCCTACATCGGCACCGACAAGGGCATGCGGGAGCTGACGACCGCGGGCTACGACCCCGAGCTGGTCCAACGCGTCATCCGCATGGTCGACCGCGCCGAGTACAAGCGCCGCCAGTACCCGCCCGGCCCCAAGATCAGCTCCCGCAACTTCGGCCGCGACCGGCGGCTGCCCATCACCAACCGCTGGACGCCGACGGCGTGAGCGGGACACCTGCATCCGCGGCCGGTGACGGGCGGCTCAGGCGCGCTGCGCCGCCCTGGTCTGCCGACCGGTGACAGGGCAGCGCAGCGGAGCCGCGTGCGCCGGTCCCCGGTGCGGTCGGCCGGGGCACTACACCAGCCCCAGCTCGTGGGCCCGCGAGGCCGCACCGGCGCGGTTGGGCAGCTCCAGCTTGGCCAGGATGTGCGAGACGTGCACGCTGGCGGTCTTGGCGGCGATGAACAGTTCGGCGGCGATCTCGGCGTTGGTGTAGCCGCGGGCGAGCAGCCGCAGCACCTCGGCCTCGCGCGGGGTCAGGCCCGCTGGCGGCTCCGCCGAAGGGCGGCCGTCTGCGGCCTCCAGCGCGACCCCCGTGCGGCGCGCCAGGTCGCGGGCGCGCCCCTCCAGCACCGCGGCGCCGTGCTCGGCCGCCCGCTTCACGACCTCGCGCAACCGGTCGTCGACCTGGGCGCCGCGGTCGGCGGCCAGTGCCCACTCCGCCGACAGCAGCAGCGCCTCGGCGCGGTACAGCGGCATGCCCAGGCCGCTCCACGCCTCCACAGCGTCCCGCCACGCCTCGGCGGCCTCGGCCGCCGTCGCCCCGGAGGTGCCGCGCACGCAGGCCAGGCGTGCGCGGGTCGTCGCCCGGAAGGCCTCCTGTACCGGCCCGTCGGCACGCATCGCGGCGGCGACGCGCAGCACCTGCGCCCGCACCGCCTCGGCATCGGGCGAGCACCCCTTCGGGCGCTCGGCCACCTGTCGCAGGGTCTCGGCGATGCGGTCGACCACCATCCAGCCGTAGCCGGTGGAACGCTCGAACTCGACGCGCTCCAGGGCCGTGCCCGCCAGCGCCAGGGCCCGGGCGAAGTCCTGCTCGGCCAGGTACAGGTCGAGCAGCGCGCCGACGCTGAGCTGGATCATGTGGATGCGGGAGTGGACCGATTCGGGGTCGATGAAAGCCGCGCTGCGGCGGGCACCCTCCAGGTCGCCCTGGGCAACGGCCGCACGGACGTCGGCGGTGGCCAGATACATCCGGTGGGCCGGCGAGGGCGACCAGGACACGGCCCGTTCGACCAGCCTCCGGCAGTCGGCGAGGTCGCCGGTGTCGAACCGGGTCTCGGCCAGGTTGAGCGCGACGAACGGCCCGCTGGTGCTCATCAGGCCGATCGCGCGCAGCCGCTCCAGAGCGGCCTCCAGGCGGGCGCGCGCTTCGCCGTGCAGCCCGCGCTCGCGCAGGTAGTGGGCGAAGCACGCGAGGCCGCGGCACTCCAGTGTGGGGTCCTGCCGCTCGCGCGCCAGCTCCAGGCCGCGCTCGACCAGGGCGCGCCCCTCGTCGAAGCGGCCGTCGTTCATGTGCACCGTGCCCAGAGTGGTCAGCGCGTCGGACTCGGCACAGGTGTCGCCCGCCTCGCGGGAGCGGCGGATGGCCTCCGCGGCCAATTCGCTCGCGTCCAGTGCCACGGGCGTGCTGCGCTGCGATCGGCTGGTGTCGGGGCGGTCGTCGGCGATGGGCTGCTGGTGCAGCTTGACCTCCCGTGCCAGCAGGGAGAGTACGAAGCCGTATCCGGGGTCGTGGGGCGGGTGGATCGACATCGCCTCGACGAAGTCGGAGATCCCGTCTCCGTCGGAGAGCTGGGTGCGGGCCTGGCCGCGGCGCCGCAGCAGTACGGCGCGGTCGGTGCGGCTCCGCTCGTCGTCGGCCTCCTCGCCCACCTCGGCCAGTCCGGCGTCGCACAGTGCGCGGGCCCGGTAGAAGTCGCCGCTCTCCAGCGCGGCGGCGGCCGCCTGGGAGACGACCTGCACGTGGCTGTGCCCTTGGACGCGTTCGACGGCGTCGGGCACGCTCTCCCAGTACTCCAGGACACGTTCGTGCATGCGCAGCGCCTCGGCGAAGGCGAGCGTGTCGGCGGCACGCACGGCGGCCCACCATGCGGCCTCCAGCGCGCGCGGCAGATCGTGGCCCGACCAGTAGTGGTGGGCCTGCTCCGCCGCCAGGCGGTGGAGGGGGACGACGCCGGGCAGCGCGTCCAGGGCCTCGGCGAAGCTCAGGTGCAGCCGTGTGTGCTGGCCCGGCAGCACCTCGTCGTGCACGGCCTCGCGCAGCAGCGCGTGCCGGAACCGGTATCCGGTGCCGTCGATGCACAGCGCGTTCGCGTCGACCAGGGCGCGCAGCGCGGTGTTCAGGCTCTCCTCGCCGAGCCCGGCGACGCGGGCCAGCAGGTCGTGCTCGATGTGGGCGGCGCTGACCGCGCCGATCGCGGCCACCCGCAACACCTGGCGGTGCGCCTGGTCGAGCCCGTCCAAGGAGGCCAGTAGCAGCTCGCGCGGGCGTTCGGGGATGTCCGCGCCGACGAACTCGGGACGGCCGGCCAGTGACTCGACGAACAGCGGGTTGCCGCCGCTGCGGTCGAACAGGGCGGCGGCCTCGTCGGCCTCCAGTTCGCGGCCGCGGATGGCCGCGGCCTGCTCCGCCGTCTCCTCCGGGCTCAGCGGGCCCAGCTCCAGCCGGGTGACCGTGGGCAGCCGCTCCAGCTCCAGCAGCAGGCGCCGCAGCGGGTGGCCGCGGTGCAGGTCGTCGCTGCGGTAGGTGGCGACGATCTGCACCGCCGCGGTGTCGAGGTTGCGCATCAGGAAGACCAGCAGGTCGCGGGTGGCGGTGTCGGCCCAATGCAGGTCCTCGACGAGAACGGTGAGCCCGTCGGTGCCGGCGACCGAGGCGAACAGGCGCAGCACCTGTTCGAACAGCAGCCCGCGCGCCTCCCGGCGGTCGTCGGGCGGTGCGCCCAGCTCCGGCAGCAGGCGCGCCAGTTCCTGCGGGCCGTCCTGGGCGAGCGCGTCGAAGGGGGCGCGGCCGTGGTCGCGCAGGATCTGGCGGAGTGCGGCGACGAAGGGCGCGAAGGGAAGCCCGTCGACGCCCAGCTCCAGGCATCCGCCGGAGACCACGCGGCCGTCCGCCAGGCGGCCGGCGAACTCCGCGATCAGCCGGGACTTGCCGACGCCGGCGTCCCCGCCCACGAGCGCGGTCGCCGCGGCGGTGCCGGAGCGCGCCTGGTGCGCATGGTCGAGAAGAAGGCGGAGTTCCTGCTGGCGCCCGATGAACACGGGACTGGAACCGACCGGCGTCATGGGGTCCAGTATGCCGACAGTCGGGGCGATTGTGCTATTTCGATGCACGTAGGAGGTGCGGGCGCCGACGGGGTCCCCGGATCCGGAGGGACCCGCGAAGAAGGAAGAGGGAGCGGGCGACGGGAGAGCCGCGCGACGCCCGCGGCCGACCCGGCCGGATCCGGACGGAGCGGCCGCGGGCGGTAGGACCCGGACCGCGATCAGCATCGGGCCGGGACCCGGTCGCCTTCGGCGGACTCGGCGAGGGCCGCGCCGGCCGCGTCCTGCCGCCGCGGTGCGGCCGGCCCCACCTCGTGCGCCGCCCGCACCGAGGCGGGACCGGGGACCCCACCGCGCCGCCGCAGCGCCCGAGCAGCGCGCACCGTGCGGCGCAGCGCGCTCTCGCGCGCCTGCTGCCGGTAGCGCGCGATGCGGTTCTCGGCGGCCGCCTGCAGGAAGTCCGGGTGCATGAGGGGCTCCTTCGAAGGGAAGTGGAACGGGCCGCCGGTCCGCCGGTTGCGGGCCTCGGCCCCGGTGATCACCACACTTCCGGTAAGACGGATGCGTGCACATCGGGTGAATGCCTTATCCGCGGGCCTTACCCGCCGTTCTCGCACGCAGGCGCCGGTGGCGGCGGCTAAGACGGGTGCTCCGGCGGGGCGGCGACCGGGCGAGCGGGGAGAGCGGTATCACTCTCCGTAGGCGTGTCGTTTTCCGTTTCCGGATGCACGCGAGTAGTTGTCGTGGTTGTGGCCGCTCGTTACGGAGAGTGCCGAGAGCGATCGGGAGTTGGTTGACGTGGCCGACGGGATCGAGAACTCAGGGCGCCGCTGCGCGGCGGGACTGACCACGGCCGCCGTCGTGGTGCTGGCCGGTGCCGGCGCCCCGGCGTGGGCCGCTGCGGAAAAGGGCGACGCCGCCGCAGCGGGACGGGGCGGGGAGGCGGTGCCCATGCCGGGCCGCCCGCACGTCCCGGCCTCCGCCGCGTTCGCGCCGGGCCTGGGGCCTTCCGTCACCGCCGCGCTCGCGCCCGTCGCCGCCGACGGCGGCGAGAACGCCGGAACGGTCGAGGGCGCCACCCTGTCCGTACAGGTGAGCGACGACCGCGACACGATCGCCGCCGGGGACGAAGCGACCTACACGCTTACGCTGCGCAACGAGAGCGACGAAGCGCAGGAGGCCATCGTGTCACAGCGCGTTTCGGCGAAGGCGCGGTTCGTCGACGTCGAGGGCGACGGGATGGCCACGGGCGGCGTCGCCACCTGGCGCGTTCCGGTCGAGGCCGGCGCCGAAGCCGAGCGCACCGCCCGCGTCCGGATCGGCGAGCCGGGCCAGAAGCTGTGGCGGGTCGCCACCACCGTCTGCGCCCAGACCGAGGCGGGCGCCCCACCCGTGGCGTGCGCGACCGACGCCAACCGCGTCGAGCCCGCCGCAGGCGACAGCGCGTCGGCGGTCTCGGTGCCGCAGCGCGTGCTCACCGTGGCGAGCATCGTCACCGCGACCCTGCTCGTCCTCACGACGGGCGCGGCGGTCTTCGTCGTGTGGAACCGCCTGCGTCTCCGCTTCGGCGCCGGACCCGCGCCCGGCCGCGCCGCCGGCGACGCCGACTCCCGCTGATTCCGGCGCGCGACCGTCGGCACGCGGGGCCCGCCGGTGGCGGTGGTGGTCGGCGGGGGCGGCTTCGATCTGCTGGGCGGCCTTGTTGGTCTGCCGGGTGGCGGGTGACCTGGAGGAAACAGCGGCGGCGAGGGTGCCGGATGGCTGGGCCCGCGGTTGTCGGGTCGGGTGCTCGCCGGTGGCCCGTCCGGCGGGGGCGGCCTCGGTCTGCTGGGCGGCCTTGTTGGTCTGCCGGGTGGCGGGTGACCTGGAGGAAACAGCGGCGGCGAGGGTGCCGGATGGCTGGGCCCGCGCCCATCGGTTCGGGTGCTCGCCGGTGGCCCGCCCGACGGGGGCGGCGAGGACGGCGGTGGGCCGGGCCGTGCGGGCGCCCGCGACCGCGCCGCGCCGTGCAGCCCCCGGCCGGTGCGGGCCTGGTCGGAACACGGCGGTACCCAGCCGGCGAGCCGGTGCCGGTATGTCCGGTATGCCGGTTCATCCGGCGATGATCGTGATCTTATGGCCGCGGAATGCGCTTACCAGTGGCCATAAGTTCACGATAGATGGGCCAAGCGGCGCGCGGGCCCAGCCATCCGGCGTCCTCGGCGCCGCTTTTTCCTCCAGGTCACCCGCTTCCCGGCAGGCCAGCAAGGCCGCACAGCAGACCGCCCCCCCGCCGCCGCAGCCGACGCCCCCGCCCACTCGTTCGGCAGGAGGAACGCAGGAACGTGGCGAAGTACTACCCGTCGGCGCCGCAGCCCAGGATGTGGTTCAGCACGTCGCGGATCTCCTGCGTGGAGACGCCGCGTTCGTCCAGCAGGCCCTGCAGGAACAGGCCGTCGACGGCGGCGACGGCCGCGCGCACGGCGGTGGGGTCCGAGGTGCAGCGGGCGGCGGTTTCGGTGAGGGCGGCGAGGTAGCGGCGCACCACGGGGCGCAGGGCGGGACGGCGCACGGCCAGGAGGGTGAGTTCGTACTCGGCCAGCACGCGGCACCGGTCGGCGCCGCTGCCGTCGGCGACGACGGCGGCCAGAGCGGCGGCGACGTCGGAGCCGCCCTCGGCCAGGGCGTTCAGCTGCTCGACGTAGGTGTCGGTCACCGAGGTCAGGGCGGCGACCAGCAGGTCGTCGAGCGTCGCGAAGTGGTAGACCGCCGAGCTCGCGGGTACGCCGGCCTCGCGCGCGACCGCGCGGTGGGTGACACCGGCCACGCCCTCCGCTTCGACCACGCGCAGGGTCGCCGAGATCAGCTCGGCCCGGCGGCGCTCGCCGCGGGCCCGGCGGCCGTCGGCGCTTGTGCGGGGGTTCAGTGCGCTGCCCCCAGTTCCAGGGCGAGCACCCCCGCGATGACCAGGGCGATGCCTCCCGCCTGTATCCAGGTGAGGCTGTCGCCGAGGAACACGGCGCCGATGACCGCCACGAGGGACACGCCCAGGGCCGCCCAGACGCCGTAGGCCACGCCGATGTTCATGCCGCGGCTGAGTACTTGGGCCAGCAGCCAGAAAGCGACGGCGTAGCCCGCCAGGGCCACCACCGTGGGCAGCGCGCGGGTGAAGCCGTCGGAGAAGCGCAGGGCGATCGTCCCGGTCACTTCGGCGGCGATCGCACCGACCAGCAGCAGCCACGCCATGGGCGGTCTTCCTTTCCCGAGGCCGAACAGGAAGTTGAACGTCAGTTCAACTACTTCACTCTACCGGGGGTTCGCGACGGCGGCTACCGTGATCAGCGTGGGGACGCGGGAGACTTTCACCATGACGGCGGGCGCCCTGGCGCGGCGCGGATTCGGGGACGGTACGCGGGCGGTGCGGCTGATGGCCGAGAGCGGGCTGGACCCCGGCCGCCACCGAGCCGTCGTCGACGAACTCGGCGCCGCCCCCGACCCCGACCAGGCGCTGCTGGGCCTCGCCCGGCAGCTGGAGTGCTGCGCCGACCCCGAGGAGCTGCTGGAGGCGCTCTGCGCCGACCCCGATCTGCGGGCCCGCCTGGTCAAGATCCTCGGGGCCAGCACCGCGCTGACCGACCACCTGGTACGCCACCCGGGGGACTGGCGCGAGCTGCGCGGCGTCGACGCCGCACGCGCACCGGGCCCCGCCGAGCTGCGGGCGGGCATGCTGCACACCGTCGGCGCCGACCCCAACGCGAACACCGCCCCCGTCGCGGCGGAGAAGGTCGACGACCCCGACGGCCCCGCCCACGCCTTGCGGGTCGCCTACCACCGGCGGGTGCTGCGGTTGGCCGGTCGCGACCTGACCGGCTCCGCCGACCTGGAGTCCGTGGGCGCCGAGCTGGCCGACCTGGCCGCCGCCGTGCTGGAGGCGGCCCTTGCCGTCGCCCGCGCGGAGGAGCCGGATCAGGCGGCCCTGTGCCGTCTGGCGGTGATCGGCATGGGCAAGTGCGGCGGCCGGGAGCTGAACTACGTCAGCGACGTCGACGTCGTCTTCGTCGCCGAACCCGCCGACGGCGTCGAGGACGACCAGGCCATGCGCGCCGCCGCCCGCCTGGCGGCGGCGATGATGCGCATCCCCGGTGAGACCGACCGCGAGGGCACCCTGTGGCAGGTCGACGCCGCGCTGCGCCCCGAAGGCAAGAACGGGCCACTGGTCCGCCCCCTGTCGGGGCACGTGGCCTACTACCGGCGCTGGGCAAAGACGTGGGAGTTCCAGGCGCTGCTCAAGGCGCGCCCCATCGCCGGCGACGCCGAGCTCGGCGCGGCCTACGCCGAACAGATCGAGCCGATGGTCTGGCGCGCCTCGGGCCGCGACAACTTCGTCGACGACGTGCAGTCGATGCGCCGCCGCGTGGTGGCCCACATCCCGGCCGCCGAATCCGAGCGCGAGATCAAGCTCAGCCGCGGCGGGCTGCGCGACATCGAGTTCTCCGTGCAGCTGCTCCAACTCGTCCACGGCCGCAGCGACCCCGCTCTGCGCTCGGGCAACACACTCGCCGCCCTGGAGGCGTTGTCGGCGAAAGGCTACGTGGGGCGCGACGACGCCTCCGGGCTCTCCGAGGCCTACCGGTTCCTGCGCCGCGTGGAGCACCTGCTCCAGCTGAGCAGACTGCGCCGCACCCATCTGCTGCCCGACCCCGACAGCCCCGACGGCGCCGAGCAGCTGCGCCGCCTGGGCCGGGCGCTCGGGTACACCGCCAATCCCGTGACCGACTTCACGGCGGCCTGGCGCCGGGTCGCCGGCGACGTCCGCAGGCTGCACGAGAAGCTCTTCTACCGGCCGCTGCTGCACGCTGTGGCGCGGCTGCCCGAGGGCGAGGCGCGGCTGACCCTGGAGCAGGCCGGCGACCGCCTGAGCGCGCTGGGCTTCACCGACCCCGCCGGTGCGCTGCGCCATTTGGAGGCGCTGACCTCGGGGGTGTCGCGGCGGGCGTCGATACAGCGCACCCTGCTCCCGGTGATGCTGGGCTGGTTCGCCGACGCCCCCGATCCCGACGCCGGACTGCTGGCGTTCCGCCAGGTCAGTGAGGCGCTGGGGAGCACCCCGTGGTACCTGCGCCTGCTGCGCGACGACGTGCGGGTGGCCGAGCGCATGGCCTGGCTGCTGGGCACGAGCCGGTACGTGACCGAGTTGCTGCTGCGCGCGCCGGAGGCGGTGGGTGTGCTCTCCGACGACGCCGACCTGGCGCCGCGCTCGCCCCGGGCGCTCACCGCAGAGGCCGACTCGGCGCTGCGCCGCCACGATTCCGCGGAGAACGCCGTTGCCGCGGTGCGCGCGCTGCGCCGCCGCGAACTGCTGCGCACAGCGCTGGCCGACCTGCTGGAGGTCTCCCCGGTCGACGAGGTCGGCGACGCGCTGACGACGATCTCGGCGGTGACGATCGAGGCCGCGCTGCGCGCCGCACGCGCCCAGGTGGCCCGGCAGCGCGGCGAGGAGCTGCAGACGCGGCTGTGCGTGGTGGCGATGGGCCGCTTCGGCGGCCGCGAGCTGACCTACGCCAGCGACGCCGACGTCGTCTTCGTCCATGAGCCGGTCCCCGGCGCGGACGCGGTGGCGGCCACGGAGACCGCCGACGCACTCGTGCGCGAGCTGCGGCGGCTGCTGGAGATGCCGGCGGTGGATCCGCCCCTGCACCTCGACGCAGACCTGCGCCCCGAGGGCAGGAGCGGCGCCATGGTGCGCACACTGGACTCCTACGCCGCCTACTACCGGCGCTGGTCCTCGCCCTGGGAGAGCCAGGCCCTGCTGCGCGCCTGCCCGATAGCCGGCGACATGGAGGTGGGCGCGCGCTTCACCGAGATCATCGACCCGCTGCGCTACCCAGAGGGGGGTGTGCACGACAAGGCGTTGCGGGAGATCCGCCGGCTGAAGGCGCGGATGGAGGCCGAGCGGCTGCCGCGGGGAGCAGATCCCACCCTGCACACCAAGCTGGGCCGGGGCGGGCTCTCCGACGTCGAATGGGTGGCCCAGCTGCTTCAGCTGCGGCACGCCCACGAGATCCCCGAGCTGCGGACCACCGGCACCCTCAGCGTGCTGCAGACCGCGGTCTCCCGTGGCCTGCTCGACGCCGAGGACGGCGCGACCCTGGAGGCCGCCTGGCGCCTGGCGGCCCGCGTGCGCGGCGCGATCATGCTGGTGCGCGGCAAGCCCGCCGACTCCGTGCCCAAGTCGCTGCGCGACCAGGCGATCCTGGCCGGAGCGCTGGGCTACCGCGACGACGACGAGGAAGAGGGCGCGGTGGGCCGCCTGATCCAGGACTACCGGCAGGCCACCCGGCGGGCGCGCACGGTGATGGAACGCGTGTTCTACGACGACTGAGCCGCGGGGGAGCGCTACGGCGGCCGGGGACGGGGGACGAAAGGGGAGCGGACGCCGCCGGGCCGCGGCGGCGCCGCTTCGGCACCGGGCCCGGCGGTGGTCCGCGGGGTCCGCGGGGTCGGGGGGGAGCTAAACGAAGACGGCCACGCCCACGTTCACGACCGCGAGGGCGCCGGCGGCGATGCCCAGGCGGGTGTTCGGCTTGCGGACGTCCAGGATCGCCACGACCACGACCGCCACCGCGACGACCAGCTTGATGCCGATCTTCATGTGGTTGACGGGGTCCTCACCCATCTCGGCGAGCCCGGTCAGCAGCAGCCCGGTCACCAGCTGCAGCAGTGAGCTGTGCAGGATGCTCTTGGGCCCGGCCCGGTGCCCGGCGATCACCTGGATCAGGAAGCCCGCGATGATGCCCGCCATGCCCAGCAGGTGGAGGAAGACGAGCACGGAGTTGATGAAGTCCATGCCCCGACGGTACTACAGCCTGTAGTACATCATTGCGGTGCACCGGCCACGCCGGCATCACGATTCTGCAGGGTCGGATAATCGGCTCGGACCGGTCCGGTACCTCTTTCGGGCCGCCCGCGCCCTGGCCGGATCGGGTCGAGCGGCCGCACGGCGAAGGCCGCCGACCGCCCCGTGACCGGGTGCGGACGACGGCCCATGCACGGCCCAGTTCAGCGCCCGAGCGGCCTGACCTGCAGCGGCATCAAATGTCGTAGTAAAGCTCGAACTCGCGCGGGTGCGGGCGCAGGCGCAGGGAGTCGATCTCCTCGGTGCGCTTGTAGTCGATGTAGGTCTCGATCAGGTCCTCGGTGAACACACCGCCCTCGACCAGGAACTCGTGGTCGGCCTCCAGGGCGTCCAGGGCGGCGTCCAGCGACGCGGGGACCTTCTCGATGGCGTCGGCCTCGGCCGGGGGCAGCTCGTAGAGGTCCTTGTCGACCGGCTCCGGCGGCTCGATCTTGTTCTTGATGCCGTCGATCCCGGCCATGAGCATCGCCGAGAAGGCGAGGTAGGGGTTCGCCGAGGGGTCGGGCACCCGGAACTCCACGCGCTTGGCCTTGGGGCTGGACCCGGTCAGCGGGATGCGGATGCAGGCCGAGCGGTTGCGCTGCGAGTACACCAGGTTGATCGGCGCCTCGTAGCCGGGCACGAGGCGGTGGTAGGAGTTGATCGTCGGGTTGGTGAAGGCCAGCAGCGCCGACGCGTGCTTGAGCAGGCCGCCGATGTAGTAGCGCGCCGTGTCGGAGAGCTGGGCGTAGCCCGACTCGTCGAAGAACAGCGGGGCGCCGTCCTTGAACAGGCTCATGTGGCAGTGCATGCCCGAGCCGTTGTCGCCGAATACCGGCTTGGGCATGAAGGTGACCGACTTGTCCTGGGCATAGGCCGTGTTCTTCACGATGTACTTGTAGAGCTGGATGTTGTCGGCGGTCTTGAGGAGTTCGCCGAACTTGAAGTTGATCTCGGCCTGGCCGGCGGTGCCGACCTCGTGGTGCTGGATCTCGACATCCAGCCCGGCATCGATCAGGTTGCGCACCATGGTCGAGCGCAGGTCGCTGTAGTGGTCGACCGGCTCGACCGGGAAGTAGCCGCCCTTGTAGCGCGGCCGGTAGCCCAGGTTGGACTGGCCGTTCTGGGTGCCGGTGTTCCAGGCGCCCTCGATGGAGTCGATGTAGTAGAAGCTCGCGTTCTCCTGCGTCTGGAAGCGCACGTCGTCGAAGATGTAGAACTCGGCCTCGGGGCCGACGAACACGGTGTCGGCGATGCCGGTGCTCTTCAGGAACGCCTCGGCCTTGCGGGCGACGTTGCGGGGGTCGCGGCTGTAGGACTCGCGCGTGAACGGGTCGTGCACGAAGAACGTGACGTTGAGCGTGGCGTGCTCGCGGAAGCTGTCCACCACCGCGCTGGTCACGTCCGGCAGGAGCAGCATGTCGGACTCGTGGATGGCCTGGAATCCACGGATCGACGAACCGTCGAACATCAGGCCCTCGTCGAAGATTCCCTCATCGACGTGCTCGATGGGGAGGGTGAAGTGGTGCGTGGCCCCGAACAGGTCCGTGAATCGGACGTCGAGGAACTTGATGTCCTCGTTCCGGGTGAAGGCCAGAAGTTCTTCGGCGCTGCTGAACAAGAGTTACCTCCGTGCAGGTGAAAGAGGCCGCGCGGGCGGCGCCCCGCATCGTCGCGGTGGCGTGCGCCGTCCTCGCAACCTCCCGGCTACGTCGACGACGCTAGGACCAGGCGATTTCCGGTCCATGTCTCCAATGTTTCCTGCGCGTTACGGAGCCCGGCGTTTTCCCTGCCCATCGTGCCTGAGCGGCGGTAACAGCCCGAAACCGGACACGCCGTAGCAGTGCGGGCAGCGTGCGGACAGTGTGTGCTGCGCCGTCGGCATGACCGGAATCGTGCCGGCCTGCCGATACCGTTGTCACCATGGCCGACACCGAAGGAGCCGAGCAGGAGCAGTTCCGCCACCGGGGCAACCGACTCGGGATGCCCGAGCACGGTCGCGGGTCGGTACCGGGCATCGGCAGGCGGCTGGCGGGCCTCGTCCTGGACTGGCTGCTGTGCGTTCTGGTCGCTTCGGCGCTGACCGGAGGTCCCGGCGGCGATCCCGCCGCCACCAGCTCCACCTCCAGCGCGGCACTGCTGCTGTTCGCCGCCTACAGCGCGGTGATGCTGGCTGTGTTCGGTACGACCCTGGGCAAGCGCATCGTCGGCGTCGAGGTCGCCTCCGCCGGGGACCGGCCGCTGCCCTGGCCGGTGGCGATGGTGGTCCGCACGGTGCTGCTGTGCCTGGTGATTCCCGCGGTGGTCTACGACCGCGACCACCGGGGCCTGCACGACCGCGCCGCGGGAACCGTCACCCGCCGAATGTGATCCGCGCCGGGCGCAGCCGCCTCCGCCGAAGACGCGGCACGAGCCGGCCGGGCAGCCCGCCCGCGTCGGACCTCAGCGTCCGCCGCCGCCCGGCGCCTTGGGTCCCTTGGGCATCCGCGCGCCCTTGGGCATGGGCCCCTTGGGCATCTGCATCGCCGCGGGCAGCGCCTTGAGCCGGTAGCGCAGCTCGGCGACCTCGCCCTTGTCCAGGTTGCGGGGGAGCTTGATCATCTGCCGCTGCAGGTTGGCGATGGGTACCTGGGACTCGCCGTTGCCGACCTGGAGGTCGTAGATCGGCGTGTTGTAGGCGACGCGCGCCACCTTCTTCTTCTCGGCGGCGATCAGCCCCTTCAGCCGCGCCGGCTCGCCCTCGCCGACCAGCACCACGCCGGGCCGGCCCACCGCCCGGTGCACGACGTCCATCTGCCGGTTGGCGCTGACGCCCGGCTCGGTGGTCCAGTCGCCGCGCATGTTGTCCAGTACGGCCATCGCGGCGCCGAGCTGGCCGTCGAGCATCTGGTACTGGATGCGCTGGGTGGCGCGCGTGAAGTAGAAGAACCCGGCCAGAAACGCCACCGCGAACCCCAGCGGCCCCCAGTACAACCATCCGCCGACCAGGATGCCGCCGACCACGGCCAGCGCGGCCACGGCCAGGAAGATGCCGACCGCGATGGGGATGGTCCGGGGGCTCTGCCGATGGACCACCCGGACGACCATGCCGAACTGCTTGAGCCTGCCGGGCTTCTGCTGAGCGCTGTCGCCCGAGGCGCCGGGCGCCGGGCTCGCGGTTGCCTTGGTGTCCTTGGGCTTCTTCGCCATCATGTTTCCGGGCAGGGTGCACCGGCGTGCACCGACGGGAAACCCCCTCGTGCTGCCCGTCCTCCTATCGGTCGAACCCTGCTGATCCGGCCCGTGCCCTCGGCATCGGGCGCGCGCCGTCGCTCGTCTCGGTGCGGGGCATTCGCCGGCCTGGTGGATGCCGGCGGGTGCGCCCCGCCCGTACCTCCCAGGATATGGGTCCCGCCCGAGCGGACAGGAGGCAGCGGCCCGCGGCCCGCCGTCTCATGTTGGTTACGTTGTCCGCGAAGGTCGTTGTCCGGCGGGTTCCCGAAGGTTCCCGCCGGGCACGCCGCCGCGGGTGCGTGCCCGGCGCTCAGCGGCGCTCAGCCGCCCGCGGCGATCCGCTCGCGCTTCTCGGCGGCCTGCTGGTAGAGGCGGCCGGCGCGGTAGGAGGAGCGCACCAGCGGGCCCGACATGACGCCCGCGAACCCGATCTCCTCGGCCTCCTCGGACAGCTCGACGAACTCCTCGGGCTTGACCCACCGCTCGATGGGGTGGTGCAGCTTGGAGGGCCGCAGGTACTGGGTGATCGTCAGCAGGTCGCACCCGGCCTCGTGCAGGTCGCGCATCGCCTCGCTGATCTCGGCGCGGTCCTCGCCCATGCCCAGGATCAGGTTGGACTTGGTGACCAGCCCGTCGGCGCGCGCCTTGGTGATGACCTCAAGCGAGCGCTCGTAGCGGAACCCGGGGCGGATCCGCTTGAAGATCCGCGGCACGGTCTCGATGTTGTGCGCGAGCACCTCGGGACGCGACCCGAACACCTCGGCGAGCTGGGCGGGCTCGGCGTTGAAGTCGGGGATCAGCACCTCGACGCCGGTGCCGGGGTTGAGCTCGTGGATCTTGCGGACCGTCTCGGCGTAGAGCCACGCGCCGCCGTCGTCGAGGTCGTCGCGCGCCACACCGGTGACCGTCGCGTAGCGCAGCTCCATCTTGCGCACCGACTCGGCCACCTTGGTGGGCTCCATGCGGTCCAGCGGGCTGGGCTTGCCCGTGGCGATCTGGCAGAAGTCGCACCGGCGCGTGCACTGGTCGCCGCCGATGAGGAAGGTGGCCTCGCGGTCCTCCCAGCACTCGTAGATGTTGGGGCAGCCGGCCTCTTGGCAGACCGTGTGCAGACCTTCGCGTTTGACCAGCGAGTGCAGCTCGGAGTACTCCGGCCCCATCTTCGCCTTGATCTTGATCCAAGGCGGCTTCTTCTCGATGGGCGTCTCGCTGTTGCGGGCCTCGATCCGCAGCAGCTTGCGGCCCTCAGGAGCGACGGTCAACTCTTTGACCCTTCCTTTCCTGCGTCCCTCGTGGGGATGTCGTGATACGGCACGTCCTAGGCGCCGGCCGGCTCGGGCTCGCGGGTCGGCTCGGGCTCGGGGACGCGCTCTCGGCAGCGGTAGCCGGTGGCTCCCAGCACCGCGGCCAGGTGGCGCTCGACGACGGGGACGGCCTCGGCGACGGCGACGTCGCGGCCCAGTTCGGCCGAGAGCGTGGTGACTCCGGCGTCGGTGATGCCGCAGGGCACGATCCTGTCGAACCACGCCAGGTCGTTGGCGCAGTTGAGCGCGAAGCCGTGCATGCCCACTCCGCGTGCGATACGGCAGCCGATCGCGGCGATCTTGCGTTCCTGCAGTCCGCGGTCGGGATCGGCCGCCAGCCAGACGCCGGTGCGGCTCTCGACACGCATGCCCTCCAGGCCGAACTCGGCGAGGGTGCGGATGACGGCCTCTTCCAGCATCCGCACGTAGGCCACGACGTCGATCGGGTCGCGCAGCCGCACGATCGGGTACACCGTGAGCTGGCCGGGGCCGTGCCAGGTGAGCTTGCCTCCGCGGTCGATGTCGACGACGGGCGCGCCGGGGTCGGTCAGCGGGCGGTCCCACGGCCCCGTGCGCTTGCCCGCCGTGTAGACGGGCTCGTGCTCCAGCACCAGCACGGTGTCAGGGATGCGGTCCCCGACCCGGTCGGCGTGCACCCGCTTCTGCAGGTCCCAGCCCTGTTGGTAGGGGACCGGGGCCTCACCGAGGCGGGCGAAGACGAGCTCACTCATACATCCCACCATATGCCCCGGCCGGAACTCGGGCGATGTCGGATAGGGCACCGGAAAGCTCCGGTCGCCGGAAGGAATAACCCTCGGTGAGGAGGCGTTCGGGCACCACCCGCTGGCTGACGAGCGCGGCCTCGTCGGCGAAGCCGCCCAGCGCCGCGCGCATGGCGAAGCCGGGAACCGCCAGCACCGCGGGTCGGCGCACCGCCCGCGCGACCGCCCGGGTGTAGTCGGCGTTGGTCACCGGCTCCGGCGCGGCCAGGTTCACGGGGCCGGTGATGCCGGGCCGCTCCAGCAGGAACCGCAGCGCGTGCACCTCGTCCTCCAACGCGATCCGGGAGACGTACTGGCGCCCGTCGCCCAGCCGCGCTCCCAGCCCGAGCCGGAACAGCGGCAGCAGCGTGCCCAGCAGGCCGCCCGAGCGCGCCAGCACGACGCCGGTGCGCGCATGCGCCACCGCGATCCCGGCCTCCTCGGCCGGGGCGGCGGCCCCCTCCCAGTCGTCGACCAGTTCGGCCAGGAAGCCGCGCCCGCGGGGACCGTCCTCGCCGGTGCGCGCGGCGCCGGTGTCGCCGTAGAACCCCACCGCCGAGCCGGACACCAGACGCGGGGGCGGCGCGTCCATCCCGGCCAGCGCATCGGCCAGGGTGCGGGTGCCCTGTACGCGACTGTCCCGCAGCAGCCGCTTGTAGCGGCGTGTCCAGCGCGCCGGGCCGAGCGGCGCGCCCGCCAGGTGCACGACGGCGTCGGCGCCGGCGAGGCGGCCGGTGTCCACGTACCCGCTGGAGGGGCGCCACTCGATCTCGGCCATGTCGTGTGCGGGGCGCCGGACCATGCGCTGCACCTCGTGGCCGTCGGCGGTGAGGGAGCGGGCCAGGGCGCCGCCGATGAGTCCGGAGGCTCCGGTGATCGCGACTCGCATGGTGCAGGGCTACCCGGCTCGACGCGTGCCACTCCCGCCGACCGCCTCAGCGGCGCGGCCCCCGGGTCCTCGCAGGCATGCGGGTCCCGGCGCGGGCTCGGCCGCGGCCGCCGGCGGTTCCGCGCAATCTTCGGTGGCCGGTTTCCGCCAAACGGCTGCGCGGGGTACCCGGTGGGCAATACCGTTGTGTCAGGAGCGAGGGACTCAACGTAATCGCGGAGTCCCCGCCTCCGAGGCGGCGTACGTCCGGACGCCGCCGACGCAGACCTTTGGTGATGGGGATCACCAGGGGGATGGTGAATGGTGGGGTAAAAGCGGGGCGGTACCCGGTCTCGGGTACCGCCCCGTCCGCATAAGCCGCCCGAACCGCCCGGGCCGCGTCCGCCTCCCGCGGGTGCTCAGGCCAGGCCCACCTCGGCCTCGAACGCACCCTCCTCGATGCGCTCGCGCACGTCCTGCAGGAACCGCGCCGCGTCGGCGCTGTCGATCAGCCGGTGGTCGTGCGTCAGCGCCAGGTACATCATGGAGCGGACCGCGATCACCTCGCCCAGCTCGGGGTCGTCGACCACGACCGGGCGCTTCACCACGGCGCCGGTGCTGAGGATGCCGACCTGCGGCTGGTTGATGATCGGGGTGTTGAACAGGGCACCGACGTCGCCGGTGTCGGCGAGGGTGAAGGTGCCGCCGCTGAGCTCGTCGGGGCTCAGACTGCCCGTGTGCGCCCGCTCGCTGAGGTCGGCGATCTTGCGCGCCAGGCCGCCCAGGTTGAGGTCTCCGGCGTCCTTGACGACGGGCACGAGCAGGCCCGGCTCGGTGTCGACCGAGATCCCCAGGTTCTCGATGCTGTGGTAGGTGACCTCGTAGCTGCTGCTGTCGATGACCGCGTTGAGCTTGGGATGGGCCTTCAGCGCCTCGACCGTGGCCAGCGCGAAGAAGGGGAAGAAACCCAGCTCCACGCTCTCGCGCTCCTCGAACTGCGCGGCGGCCCGCTCGCGCAGCCGGGCGACGGTGGTGACGTCGACCTCGACGACCTGGGTCACCTCGGCGGAGATCCGCAGCGACTCGGCCATCTGGTCGGCGATGGTCTGGCGCAGGCGCGACATGGTCTCCGTGGTGCCGCGCAGCTTGGTGTCGGCGGCCACGGAGCGGCTGGTGCGGGCGGGAGCGGGAGCGGCCGTGCCGCCGCCGGGGGCGGGGGCCTCGCGGCGCTTGCGGGCGGCGTCCTGCACGTCCTGCTTGCGAATGCGCCCGCCGACGCCGGTGCCCTGCACCGAGCCGAGGTCGACGCCCTCCTGGGCGGCGAGCTTGCGCACGAGCGGCGTCACGTAAGCCTCGGTGACGGCGTCGGTGCCCGCGGAGCGGCCGGAGCCGCTGAGTGTTTCGACGTCCACCGGCGGGGTGACGTCCTCGCGGCTGGGGCGGGGCTCGGCCTGCTGCGGTTCCCGCTTCGGGGCGGGCTGCTGCGCCCGGGGCTGCTGCTCGCGCGGTGTCTCGGTCTCGGCGGCGGGCTGCGGTGCGGGCTCGGGTTCCGGCTCGGGTTCGGGTTCCGGCTCCGGCGCGCGCTCCTCGGCCTGGGGCGCCGTGCTCTCGGCCGGGTCGGAGGCGGGCTCCTCGGGAGTGGGGGCCGGAGGCTGCGCCGCGCCGCCCTGGCCGGACTCGGCGGCGCCCTCCTCCTCCCCGCCGATGATCGCGATCTCCGCGCCGATCTCCACGGTCTCGTCCTCGGAGACGAGGATCTTGCTCAGTACCCCCGCCGCGGGGGAGGGGATCTCGGTGTCGACCTTGTCGGTCGAGACCTCCAGAAGGGGCTCGTCGACCTCGACGGTGTCACCCTCCTGCTTCAGCCACTGGGTGACCGTGCCCTCGGTGACGCTTTCGCCCAGCTCGGGCATTGAAACGGAAGTCGGCATGATTCCTCTTAAACGACAAGTGCGGACGCGGGGAAAGAAAAACGGGGCGGGCTGTTTCCGCCCGCCCCGCATCGCCTCACTCGTGGACGTGCAGCGGCTTTCCGGCCAGTGCGAGGTGCGCCTCGCCCAGTGCCTCCGACTGCGTCGGGTGCGGGTGCACGAGCTGGGCCACTTCGGAGGGCAGCGCCTCCCAGTTGTAGATGAGTTGGCCCTCGGCGGTCAGCTCGCCCACGCGCGAGCCGATCATGTGCACGCCCAGGACGGGGCCGTCCTTCTGCGCGATGACCTTCACCGAACCCTGCGTCTGCAGGATCTGGCTCTTGCCGTTGCCGCCGAGGTTGTAGTCGAGCTCGACGATCTCGTAGCCGCGCTCCTTGGCCTTGGCGGAGGTCAGCCCCACCGAGGCGACCTCCGGCTCGGAGTAGGTGATGCGCGGGACGCCGTCGTAGTCGATGGCCGGCGGGTTGAGCCCGGCGAGCTGCTCGGCGACGTAGATGCCCTCGGCGAAGCCGGCGTGGGCGAGCTGCAGCGTGGGGATGAGGTCGCCGACGGCGTAGATGTTGCCGACACCGGTGTGCAGGTTCTCGTCGACCTCGACGAACCCGCGCTCCATGCGGATGCCGTTGTCCTCGTAGCCCAGGCCCTCCGAGACCGGGGCGCGGCCGATGGCCACCAGCAGCACCTCGGCCTCCAGCGTCTTGCCGCCCTGCAGGGTCACGCTGACGCCGGAGTCGGTGGTCTTGACGCTCTCGAAGGGGGTTTCGAGCTCGTACTTGATGCCGCGCTTGCGGAAGGCCCGCTCCAGCTGCTTGGAGGTGGACTCGTCCTCCAGCGGAAGCAGATGCGGCAGCGCCTCGATGATCGTGACCTCGGAGCCGTACGAGCGGTAGACGCTGGCGAACTCGACGCCGATGACGCCGCCGCCCAGCACCGCCACCGACTTGGGCACCCGCTCCATGGTCAGGGCCTGCTCGCTGGTGATGACCTTCTCGCCGTCGATGTCCAGGCCCAGGGTCTTGGGCTCCGAACCGCTCGCCAGCAGGATGTTGGTGCCCTTGTAGACGGTGTCGCCGACGGTGACCTCGTCGCGCCCGGTGAGCCGGCCCTCGCCCTCGACCACGGTGATGCCGTGCGACTTGATCAGGCCGGTCAGCCCGCGGAACATGCGGCTGACGACCTTGTCCTTGTAGGCGTTGACGCCCGCCATGTCGATGCCGTCGAAGCTGGCCTTGACCCCGAAGGTCTCCGAGTCCCGCGCGGCGTCGGCAACCTCGGCCGAGTGCAGCAGCGCCTTCGTGGGGATGCAGCCGACGTGCAGGCAGGTGCCCCCGAGCTTGTTCTTCTCGATCAGGGCGACCTTCATGCCCAGCTCGGAGGCGCGGATGGCGGCGGCGTAGCCACCGCTGCCGGCTCCCAGGATCACCAGGTCGAAGGTGCCGCCGTTCTCACTCACGGGAAGGACACTCCTTGATGTGGATGTGAATGTTCGTCTGGATCGGACGCGTCCGCGCGGCCGGGCCGGATGGTGCCCGGCCGCGGCAGCTGTTCAGTTCTCGCGTGCGGAGGTGTTCGCGGCGTTCTCCGCGATCCGCACCAGCGTGCGGGTGGCGGCACCGGTGCCGCCCTTCGGGGTGTAGCCGAAGGGCCGGCCCTGGTTGAACGAGGGGCCTGCGATGTCCAGATGCGCCCAGTGCACGCCCTCATCGATGAACTCCTTGAGGAACACGCCGGCGCTGAGCATGCCGCCCCAGCGCTCGCCCGGGACGTTGGCGATGTCGGCGACGGTGGAGTCCAGGCCCTGGCGCAGCTCTGCGGGAAGCGGCATGGGCCAGCTCTGCTCGCCGGCGGCGGTCGCGGCGGCGTGGACGTCCTCGCGTACGCCGTCGTCGTTGGCCATTACGGCGAACACCCGGGTGCCCAGCGCGACCAGCTGCGCACCCGTCAGCGTGGCCACGTCCACGATCAGGTCGGGGGAGTCCTCTTGGGCGCGCACCAGCGCGTCGGCCATGACCAGGCGGCCCTCGGCGTCGGTGTTGAGGACCTCCACGGTCTTGCCGCCGTAGATGGTCAGCACGTCGGAGGGGCGCTGGGCGCTGCCGCCGGGCATGTTCTCGGCGATGGCGAGGTAGGCCACGGCGTTGACGGCCGGGCCCAGCTGCGCGATGGCGCGCATGGCGCCCAGTACGGCGGCCGCGCCGCCCATGTCGGACTTCATCCAGTCCATGGACCCGGCCGGCTTCAGCGAAAGGCCACCGGAGTCGAAGGTGATGCCCTTGCCCACGAACGCGATTGTGCGGCGGGCCTCGGGATGGGTGTACTCCAGGCGCACCAGGCGGGGCGGGTTCGCCGAGCCCTGGCCGACGCCGATGAGCCCGCCGTAGCCGCCGTCGGAGAGTTCCTGCTCGTCGAGGACCTGCACGCTCAGGCCGTCACCGCGTCCGACCTCGGCGGCGATGTTCGCCAGGTCCTCGGGCACGAGGTCGGCGGGGGCGGTGTTCACCAGATCGCGGGTGAGGGAGACGGCTCCGGCGATGGTGCCGGCGCGCTCGACGGCCTCCCGCGCTCCGGGGACGCCGGCGGCCACCAGCAGTTCGGCGGCGGGAGAACGGACGTCCTCGTCGGTGCGGTAGCGGTTGAAGGCGTAGTCGCCCAGCAGCGCACCCAGGGCGGCGGCCTCGGCCAGTTCGGGGGTTTCGGCGGGCAGTGCCAGCGCGATGCGGTGCTGCGCGGTGCCGCGCGAGCGCAGCGCCGCGCCGGCGGCGCGGGCGACGGCGTCGGGATCGGGGGCGGCACCGGCGCCCGGCGGGGCGCCCAGGCCGACCGCGACGACCACGGGTGCGTTCAGCGCGCCCTGCGTGGGGACGCTGTGCACCTCCTCGGCGGCGCCGGTCGCACCCAGCAGCGACAGCGTCTTGGCCAGGCCGCCGGGGAAGGCGGCGTCGACGGTCTCGGCGCCCGACGCGGGCTGGGGTCCGTCGTCCGCCGCATGGTAGCCGACCACCACCGCGTCGACGTCGAGCGAACCGGGGGATTCCGTAATAACTGACAACGACGTGCTCACGCACCCGATGCTAGCCCTTGTGACGTGCCCCCGGGCACGTCGCCCGCGGCGTGGCAGCGCATGCGGAAAAGAACCGCGTCCCTCGACGCGGTCCGGCGACAGTCACGGTCTTCCGCCCGCAGCGGAGCCCGACACGCTGCGCCGCTCACGAAACGCGCGCCCTTCGCCACTGCCGCCGCCGAGCCGCCAACCCCAGGTCGGCGGCGCCAGCGGCTCGGGTGCGGGGACGCTCAAGGCTGCAGCGGGTGTCCGCGGCCGTGCCGCCGGACGAGTCACCAGGTCAGGCGGTCCCGATCGGGGAGGGTAACGGCCGTGGGTGTGAATAAATGTGACGATGCCAACATGTGGTACCCGTCGGCTGGCGGCTGGGGTCTGCTGGGCGGCCTTGTTGGTCTGCCGGGTGGCGGGTGGTCGTCACTGGAAATGCGGCGAGGGTGGCGGTGGGTGGCGCCCGCGGTTACCGGTTCGGGTGCTCGCCGGTGGCGGCGGCCAGCGGGGTGGGTCGGTTCCGCTGGGCGGCATTGTGGTCTGCCGGGTAGCCGGTCGCCTGACGGGGAACGGCGGGCACCGAGGGCGGCGGGTGGCCTTACCGAAAAGCGGCGCCGAGGGCGGCGGTGGGCCGGGCCTGCGGTCGTCGGGTCGGGTGCCCGCCGGTGACGGCGGTCGGCGGGGCGGCGGGTCGGGTCCGCTGGGCGGCCTTGTTGGTCGGCCGGGCGGCGGGTGGCCTGACGGGGAACGACGGGCAGCGAGGACCGCGCCGGGTCCGGCCCGCGGTCGACGGGTCGGGTGCCCGCCGGTGGCGGCGGCCGACGAGAGCGAAGTTCGGCGGCCGCAGGCCGGTCGGCGCATCTAATGCGCGGTTTCACCGGATTCCGACCGCTCTTTGGTCGAAACCCTGCGCTGGGCGACACCGGTCCCATCGAGTCTGTCTGCACAGTTAGATTCGGCGCCGAATCCGTCCCTGCAGACAGACTCGGCGGGGCTTGTCCCGTCTATCGTGGACTTATGGTCGCCGGGAAGCGCATGCCGTGACCATAAGTTCACGATCATCGCCGGGTGAACCGGCATACCGGACATACCGGCGCCGGTTCGCCGACCGGGTCTCGCCGTGTTCCGACCGGGCCCGCGCCGGCCGGAACAGGCGGCGGGCGCGGTCGCGGATGCTCGCACGCCCCGGTGGCGCGCCGGAGCGGGGGCCGGGGGGCGACGCCGCGTCGCTCGTGGCGCCCGGGCGCGGCCGCCGGTTGCCCCACCGCCCAATGGGGTGGGCTTTTGGGGGCCTATGCCCGTTTTGCGGGCGGCCCCGGCGGACGCAGCGGCCACGAGACGCACGAAAAGTTGACTCCGGGGGCATTTTCGCGCCATTCGGCGCGCTTCGTGCGCCACCGCCGCCGCAGCACGGAGGCGGACCCACCGAGGAATCGGGCATTGGTGGGCAAAACACCCCGCGCTGTTCCGCATCGCGGAATGACAGTGCGAGGGTGGCATCCTCAGGGCGACACCGAGGCCGATACCGCCGCACATACGTGCATCTCGTGACCGCCATCGGGCTGCATGGCGCCCGGCCGCCCCGCATCAGAGGCCGCGCCGACAACCGACAACCGCCCTCCTCGCCGCTCTCGCCGGCCGCCGCCACCGGCGGGCATCCGACCCGATGACCGCAGGCGCCACCCCGCGCCCTCCTCGCCACTCTCGCCGGGCGCGCCACCGGCGAGCACCCGAACCGTTGGGCGCGGGCTTGGCCCCGCGGCCACCGTTGCCGCCGCTTTTCAGTGCAGACCGCCTGTAACCCGGCAGATCCACAAGGCCGCCCAGTTGGCCCGAGCCGTGTCCCCGCGGACCGCGCGACCGGAGAGCGCCCGACCCGTTGGGAGTGGATGCGGCTCTCCGTCGTGTCTCGTATTTTGAGACGCAATTCCGGTGTCCGCCTCGGGCGCGCGAGGCGCGCTTGTGAGCGCGGGATGCTCGTCACACGGCGGCGACGGCGACGACCAGTGCGGTGGTCGCCGCGGTTTCGGATAGGGCGCCGAGGGTGTCGCCGGTGATGCCGCCGGTGCGGTGCACCGCGCGGGCCAGCAGGGGTGCTGCCGCGGCAGGGCCCGCCGCGGCCGCTGCGGCGCAGGCCGGCGCGAACCAGCCGCCGTGGGCGAGCCCGGCCGCGGCGGCGAACAGCAGTACCGCGGCGGTGGCCACGGCCGCCCCCCAATGGGGGACCGTGCCCGCCACGAACGCTCCCAGCCCCTCCGGGCGCGCCGAGGGGACGCGCGGAGTGCACGCCCAGGTGATGGCGAGCCGTCCGGATGCGGTCGCGGTGACCAGCGCCGCCGCACCGGCGGCGAGGGAGGCGTCGGCGACCGCGCCCAGTGCCGCCGTCTGGATCACCAGGGTCAGCACCAGAGTGATCACGCCGAACGGCCCGATGTCCGAGCGCCGCATGATCTCCAGCGCCTGCGCCGCCGGTTTCCCGCTGCCCAGCCCGTCGGCCAGGTCGGCCAGCCCGTCCAAGTGCAGACCGCGGGTGAGCAGCGCAAGCGTTCCCACCGCCAGTGCCGCCGCCAGGAAGCCGGGCAGCCCCAGCAGCGCGGCGGCCACCAGCACCGCTGCGGCGGCGGCCCCCAGCACCGCGCCCACCAGCGGCGCCAGCACCATGGCCCAGCCCGCGACGGTCCGGTCGACGCGGGGGGCCGCCACCGGCACCGCGGTCAGTGTGCCCGCCGCCATGCGCAGCCCGTCCAGCCCGTCGTGCAGCGGCCCGCTCCGTGCGGCCCCCGGCGAGCCGGAGTCGCCACCCGAGGCCATCGCGCTCCCTTCCGTGCCCGGGCAAAGGGCTTCGTTCCCACCGTCGATGCCCCCTCGGCCCGTGGACATCGCGTTGATCCCGCCTCTGCGGCCATGTTCGGGGCCGACCACGGCCGGCGGAGCGGGATCAGGTTTTCAGCCGATTTTAGCGAGGAACCCCGCCTCTTCAGAGCCGGGAGGAATCGCTTCTCATCACGGCCCCGCCCCGAATACGAGCACGCCTGCGGATATCGGCGTTCGGCCCCTATCGGGGCGGCGGTGATCGTAGGATCACCGCTGTGCAGCTCGTCGTGCAGGCCAAACTCATGCCCGATGCCGCACAGGCGTCCGCGCCGGCCTCCACCCTGCGCACCCTCAACGAGGCCGCCAACCGGGTCTCGGCGGTGGCCTTCGACCTCGGCGTGCCGCGCGAGTACGAGCTGCGCAAGCACACCTACGCCGACCTGCGCGCTCAAGGACTGGGCGCTCAGGCGGCCCAGCACACCATCAAGAAGGTCCGCGACGCCTACACCACGCTGGCGGCCACCATCCGGGCCGGCCACCTCGGCAAACCCGGCAGCAAGCGCCGCCGCAACGCCGAGTCCGCGCCGGTCGCCTTCCGGCCCGAGGCCGCCCACCCCTTCGACGACCGGTGCCTGTCCTGGCGGTACGACCAGCGGACCGTCAGTATCTGGACCACCGCGGGCCGGTTGAAGAACGTGGGCTTCGCCTGCTCCTCAGAGGCGCTCGAAATGCTGGTAGAGCACCGCCGGGGCGAATCCGACCTGGTCGAACGCGACGGCGTGTTCTACCTTATGGCCACCTGCGAGGTGCCCGAAGCCGAGCAGTATGCACCCGCGGGGTTCATCGGTGTGGACCTGGGCATCGCCAACATCGCTACCACCTCCACCGGTTACCGGGCGGCCGGGCGGGGCTTGAACCGCCACCGCAAGCGCCAGGCTGCCCTGCGGGCCAAACTCCAGGCCAAGAAGACGACATCGGCGAAACGCCGGTTGAAGAAGCGCAACCGGCGCGAGCGGCGCGACGTTGCGAACACCAACCACGTCATCGCCAAGCAGATCGTGACCGAGGCTGAACGCACCTCGGCCGGTATCGCCCTGGAAGACCTGACGGGGATCCGGCAGAGGGTACGGCTTTGCCGGCCCCAACGGGTCGCGATCCATTCCTGGGCCTTCGCCCGGCTCGCCGCCTTCATCGCCTACAAGGCCAAGCGGGCCGGTGTGCCGCTGGTCTCGGTGGATCCGGCCTACACCAGCCGGGAATGCGCCGAACGCCACCACATCGACACGAGGAACCGCCTCGATCGGGCCCGGTTCGTGTGCCGGTCGTGCGGGGTCGTTGCCCACGCCGACCGCAACGCTTCCCGCGCCATCGCCCGCCGGGGCGAGGACGCGTGGAATGCGGGGCGTGCGTCACGCGTCCCTGCCGCCCCGTAAGGGGTGTCTGGACGGAGGAGCCCACCCGGCAGCCGGTCGGGCGGCTACCTCCAAGCCCGCCTATCAGGGCCTATCAGGGCCGGGTCAAGTTGACCACCCGACACGACGGGCGCGCCCGCCGTCTCACGGCAGTTCCGTCACGCGCCCTGCCGTGGCCAGCACGACCTCCTCGGACTCTGCCGCGAGGAGTTGGTTCACGCGGCCCAGCCAGTCGCGGAAGAGGCCGCCGCTCACCGTCGCGGGCACCACCCCCGAGCCCACCTCGTTGGTCACCGCGACGACGTAGGCGGGACAGCGGCGCCAGGCGTCGACCAGTTCGCCGACCCGCGCCGACAGCTCCTCCTCGGCGCCCGACGGCGGGCTCTCCGCCCACAGGCCGCAGTGCTCCATGGCGGCGGCCAGCCACGTGCCCACGCAGTCGAACAGCAGGGCGCCCTGCGACCCGCGCAGCACGGCCGCCGCATCAGGGGTCTCCTCGGTCTTCCACCACCAGGGGCGGCGCGCGCGGTGGTCGGCCACGCGGCGCGCCCAGGACTCGTCGCCGCTCGGGCTCGGACCGGTGGCCAGGTAGGTGACGTCGGGTTCGCCCAGCAGCCGCCGCTCGGCCTCGGCCGACTTCCCCGACCTCGCGCCCCCGGTGATCAGGACCCGGTGGGGGCCGTGCGCGCGCTCGGGCGGCCAGGCCGACGGCGGACACCACAGCTCCTGGCCGTCGGAGGGCGAGGACGCGCCCCACAACCGGGCGCGGCGGTCGAACTCGGCCGGGGAGTGGACGCGGTGGTCGCCTCCCACCGCCAGGACCGCGGTGGTGGTCGATACGACACCGGCCCGGCGCAGCGCACCGATCACGGCGGCGGACTCGCCCACGTCCACGATCGCGACGTCGACCTGGTGGGCGGGTGCCGTCGAGGCCGAGGCGGGCTCCGCGGTCCAGGTGCCGCCTCCTCGGCCCGGACCGCCGTCGGCGTCGCCGGGGGAGTCCGCGGTCGGCGGCCCCGGCGGGTCGGCGGGCGCATCGGGCCGGGCGAACAGCAGGCGCTCCCCACCGGGACCCTCCACGCGTGTGCCGTAGGGGGTCACGTCGACCGTGTACCCGGACGGGGGAGCGGAGACCGCCCCCGTGCCGGGATCGCGCAGCGTCAGGACGTCGTCGACGGTGATGCGCACGGGAACCCGCCGGTTCTCCGCCGCGCGGTTGCAGGATGCGCAGCGGCACTGCGGTGCGGGCCAGCCTTCGGAGCCGGAAGTGCCGGAGAGTCGGATTCGCACGTTGGCCAGTTAACAGCATCGGGGACGGGAGGATGCGGCGAGGCCCGGGCGCGTCCGGGCCTCGCGGCGCACGCACGTGCCGGCGCCCCGTGGTCGGGAGCCCGGGAGGCCGCCCGATGCGTGCGCCGGTACGGGTGCGCTCGGCGGGCACACCCTATGCTCGAAGATCCGGATCCGGTGCCGTGCGACGGGGCCGGCAGCGAGTCGGACGTGAGAAAGGGCGGCCCATGGCCTGGAGTTGGCGGTATGAGACCGAGCACGGCAAGCCCGTGGACGACGGTTCCCTTCCGCGCGAGCTGTTCTCCTCGCGCGGCGACGCCGAGAGCTGGCTGGGGGAGACCTGGCGGGATCTGGTCGACGGCGGCGCCGCCCGGGTCACCCTGCTGGAGGACGAGCACCCCGTCTACACGATGAGCCTGGACGACCCCGCCTGAGGCGGGGCGCAGGCGGTGACCCGGTCTGCGCCGCAGCCCCGCCGGTCACCACCGCAGCCGCGGCAGCGGTCGTGTGGTCGTCGACGGGACCTTGTGCGCGAAGCGTTCGACGACGGCCTGCGGCCGAGCGGCGGGGATCCGGCCCGGGCATGCGGCACCGCCGGAAGGGCGGTGGCCGATGCCGGGCCGGGACGACTCGTCGAAACGGGACGAAGCAGGACGCGACGGGGCTGCGGTCCGGGTGTTCTACGGGCGCTGCGGCGGGCTGACCGTCCGGGACGGGTCGCGCTCGACGCCGTCGCCGAGGATCTCGTCGATGCGGCGCATCAGCTCCGCGTCGAGCCCCTTGCCCGCTGCCGCGGCGTTGTCGTGCACCTGCTCCGGGCGGGACGCTCCGATGATCGCCGCCGAGACGTTGTCGTTCTGCAGCACCCAGGCCACGGCGAGCTGGGCCATGGTCAGCCCGGCCTCCTCGGCCAGCGGGACCAGCTGCTGGACGCGGGCGAGCACGTCGTCGTCCAACCTCCCGCTGATGAACCGCCCGCCGATCTCGTCGGTGGCGCGCGATCCGGGCGGCGGCGCCGCGCCCGGCTTGTACTTCCCGGTCAGTACGCCTTGGGCGATAGGCGAGAACACGATCTGGCCCAGCCCGCCGCGCCGGCTGGCCGGAACGACCTCGGGCTCGATGACCCGGTGCAGCATGCTGTACTGCGGCTGGTTGGAGACGATGCGGTCCAGGCCCATCTCGTCGGCGAGCTTGAGCGCCCGCTCGATCTCCTCGGCCCGCCACTCCGATACGCCGATGTAGCAGACCTTCCCCTGGCGCACCAGGTCGTCGAAGGCCCGCAGAGTCTCCTCCAGCGGCGTCTCGTAGTCGAACCGGTGCGCCTGGTACAGGTCCAGGTAGTCGGTGCCGAGCCGACGCAGGGAGTCCTCGCAGCCGCGCACGATGTGCTTGCGGCTCAGCCCGCGATCGTTCTTCCCCTCGCCCATCGGCCAGTAGACCTTGGAGAGGATCTCCAGGCCGTCGCGGCGCTCGCCCTTCAGTGCCCGGCCCAGCACCTCCTCGGCGCGCCCCTGCGCGTAGACGTCGGCGGTGTCGAAGGTCGTGATGCCCTCGTCCAGCGCCGCGCGCACGCACGCGGTGGCGGCCTCCTCCTCGACCTGGGAGCCGTGGGTGATCCAGTTCCCGTAGGCGATCTCGCTGATGACGAGACCGCTGCTGCCTAGATGCCGGAATTCCATGCCGAGCAGCCTACGCCCGGGGCCCGCGGGCCGGGCCCCGGGCCACTCGGCGCGGAGCCCGCGGGGCCGGATGCGGCCGCGGCACCACGGGAGAGGGGCGGACGGGGGAGTGCGGCGAGGCCGCGGAGGGGCTCAGCGCTCGGGCGCCGGGACGGCCTGTCCCGGCTTGACCCGCGGCTTGGGCAGGCGCAGCCGCCGGATCTGCAGCTGGCGCATGGCGGAGTACATGCCCACGCCGCGCACGGACTTGTCGCCGGGGAACAGCTCGCGCGCCTGGCGTTTGACGCGGTTGCCGATGTAGATGCCCTCGGCGATGATCGTGACCATCATGGCCGGCCACACGACGTAGGTCACCACCAGCTGGAACTGCGGCGAAGGCATGAACAGCAGCACGATGATCGCCAGCGAGAAGTAGAGGAAGAACTCGCTGACGCTGCGCCGTGAGTCGACCACGTCGCGGGCGTAGGCGCGCACGGGGCCGTAGTCCTGCGGCCGGTAGTGGCGATCCTCGCCCGGGGCGCTGCCCCCCTGGCGGGCGGGGCGCCGGGACCGGCTCGCCTGGCGGTCGCGGTAGGCCCGATAGGCCTCCTTGCGCGTCCGCGGCGCGTTCAGCGGGCGGCGGAGCGTCTGCTCGGATTCGCTGCGCTTAGGCGTTGGCGCACCCTTTTTCGGGGTATATCCCTTAGGTTGGGTGGCCTCAGCAGTGGCCGGGCCGGACGCGGCCGGATCTTCGGTTGCGGGAACGGTGCGACGTCGGAACACGTCTACCAGGGTAGCCGGTCCGAGCTTCATAGCGACCCTGGGCCCGAGAGCGTAGGGTTGGATGCAGCGCCCGCCGGGAACAGCCGATACACGGACCGAGAAGGGGACGGCCACGCCGATGAGCGTGTTTCAGCGACTTTCCATGATCTTCAAGTCCAAGGCCACTCGGGCCATGGACTCCGTCGAGGACCCGCGCGAGACCCTCGACTACTCCTACCAGAAGCAGCTTGAGCTGCTGCAGAAGGTCCGGCGCGGCGTGGCAGACGTCGCCACCTCCCGCAAGCGGGTCGAGCTGCAGGTCCAGCAGTTGGAGCAGCAGTCGGGCAAGCTGGAGACCCAGAGCCGCACTGCCCTGGGGCAGGGACGCGAGGACCTGGCGCGCGAGGCGCTGACCCGCCGCTCCGGGCTGCAGTCCCAGATCGACGGCCTGCGCCAGCAGCACGAGCAGCTCCAAGGCGAGGAGCAGAAGCTGACCCTGGCCGCCCAGCGGCTGCAGGCCAAGGTCGACTCCTTCCGCACCCGCAAGGAGACCATCAAGGCCACCTACACCGCCGCCCAGGCCCAGACCCAGATCAGCGAGGCCTTCTCCGGCATCTCCGAGGAGATGGGCGACGTCGGCATGGCGGTCCAGCGCGCCGAGGACAAGACCGCCGAGATGCAGGCGCGCTCCGGGGCGGTCGACGAGCTCCTTGCCTCCGGCGCCCTCGACGACGTCACCGGCACCTCCCAGGACGACATCCAGTCCGAGCTCGACCGCATGTCCAGCACCAGCGGCGTGGAGCTGGAGCTGGAGCGGATGAAGCAGGAGATCGGCCAGGGCGGCTCGGAGTCCGCACGCCAGATCGAGGGCGGCGAGTCCGGTTCCCAGGGCACCTCGGGCAGCGGCGGCGCCGGCGCCAACGGCAGCGCCAACGGCGGCCAGCCCGGGCAGACCCAGTCCTACCGCCAAGGGGAGGGCGCATGATCGTCCGCATCATGGGCGAGGGCCAGCTCGACCTCAGCGACGCCGACCTCGACCTGCTCAACCAGTTCGACCGCACCCTCGAAGAGGCCCTGGAGAGCGGCAGCGAGGACACGTTCCGCGAGGCGCTGCGCGACCTGCTGGAGCGCGTCCGCCAGGACGGCAACCCGCTTCCGCCGGACACGCTGGAGCCGTCGCAGTTCATCCTGCCGCACGCCGACGCCAGCATGGAGGAGGTCCGTGCGATGCTCGGCGACGAAGGGCTCATCCCCGACCTCGCCTGATCGGGGAGCGCCCTTCACGTCGATCTCCGACCCGGCTGTTTTCGAGGGCCGCCGCGTTTCGGCGCGACGGCCCTCGGTGCTTCCGCCGCCCGCCCGGCTCATCCCGGCGCGCCCGCCTGCCACTCCCGAACCCCCTTCTGGCCGTCTGCGCTGGTTAGACTGCAATCGACCGGCCTGACACGGTGCCGCCGCCTGATGCGGGCGCGCGGCCCGCACCGGCCGGCGGGGCCCGTGTGCAGCGGGCCGAACCGTCGAGAAGCGGACGAAGGAGTGCCGCCGTGGCTGGTTCGAAGTTCATCCCCGACCGCGGGCTGACCGCCCGCATGGTCCTCACCATGGCGCTGCTGGGCGTCCTCTACGTGGCGTTCGTCATCGCGCTGTACCTGGTGGGCATGCCGTTGTGGCTGCTGGTACTGGTGGTGCTGGGCTTCGCCGCCTTCCAGTACTTCGCCTCCGACAAGATCGCCGTCTTCTCCATGGGCGCCCGGGAGGTCTCGCCCGCCGAGGCGCCCGAGCTGCACGGCGTCGTCGACCGGCTGTGCGCGATGGCCGACATGCCCAAGCCGCGAGTGGCAATCGCCGAGACCGACGTCCCCAACGCCTTCGCCACCGGCCACAACCGCAAGAACGCCGTGGTCTGCGCCACCACCGGGATCATGCGCCGCCTGGACACCGCCGAGCTGGAGTCCGTGCTGGCCCACGAGCTGTCCCACGTCGCCCACCGCGACGTGATGGTCATGACCATCGCCGGGTTCCTCGGCATCGTGGCCGGCTTCCTGACGCAGATGGGACTGCGCTTCGCCTTCTTCACCGGCGGCGCGCGCAGCAACGACAGCGGCCCGGCGCCGGCCGTGGTCGCCCTGCTGGTCGTGCTGGTCAGTGCCCTCGTGTGGGCGCTGAGCTTCCTGCTGACGCGGGGCCTCTCGCGCTACCGCGAACTCTCCGCGGACCGCGCGGCCGCCTACCTGACCGGCCGCCCCTCCACCCTGGGCAGCGCGCTGACCAAGATCAGCGGCGACATGGCGCGCATCCCCACCGACGACCTGCGCCGGGCGGAGCCGTTCAACGCGTTCTTCTTCACGCCCGCGGTCTCCAAGAAGGGGTTCAGCCTCAGCCATCTGCTGTCCACACACCCGCCGATGGAGCGGCGTCTGGACCAGCTCTCCGACATCTCGCGGCAACTGGGTAGCGGGACCTGAGGGGCGCGTCAGCACCCCCGCGGCCGCACGCCGCCACCGAGGCGGCGATCGCGGCATTCGAGACGCCGAACACGAAGGGGGCCTTCGAGATGAGTTTCCTGCGCACCCTGCTGGGCCGCTCCAAGCCGGCCCAGCCCGACCTGGACGCCCTGTTCGGCCTGCCCACGGCCGCCGTCACCTTGGAGGCCGCCGCCGGACTGCGGCCCACCGGAAGCGGCTCGGTGGCCTTCCGCCCGGCCGAGGGGCAGGCGTTCACCGAGCTGCAGCAGAGCGTCACCGAACTCCTCAACGCCGACGAGGGCCCCGAGGTGGAGGCCACGGCCGACGAGTACGGCTACACCTGGCTGGTGATGCAGGCGCCCGCGGCGGCTCAGCAGGCCGCCGACCAGGAGGCGGCGGCCGAACCCCAGCCCGGACCGCCCGCGGATTCGGGTGCCGCGGGCGTCAGCGAGCTGGTCACCGACATCCACGCCGTCAACTCCTCGCTGGAGGCCCACGGGTTCGGTCCGTCCCTGCTGTGCTCGCTGGTCGCCTTCGCCGACGGCCGCGGCCGCCGGGTCGCGCTCGTCTACCTCTACAAGCGCGGCACCTTCTACCCCTTCGCCCCGCTGGCCGGGCAGCGCCGCGACAACGCCCTGGAGCTGCAGATCGAGGCCGCGATCGGCGACGACCTCCCCATCGAGCGCGACAAGGCCCGCTGGTTCCCCGTCTACGGCGCGCCCGGCCTGTGATCGGTTGGCGGGCCGGGCGCTCCGCGTCCACAGCCGGGCGGCCCGACTGGTGGTCCCGATGAGGCGCACGGCACACTGGTCGGGTGCGCATCGTTATCGCTCCTGACAAGTTCGCCGGAACCCTCAGCGCCGTCGAGGCGGCCGAGGCGGTCGCCGAAGGCTGGCGCTCGGCCGACCCGGGCGTGCAGGCCCGGCTGCTGCCGCTGTCCGACGGCGGCCCCGGATTCGTCGAGGTCCTGCACACCGCCCTGGGCGGAACCCTGCACGAGGCCGAGGTCACCGGCCCGCTGGGCACGCCGGTGTCCGCCCGGTACCTGGTCTCGGGTGCCACCGCCTACATCGAGAGCGCCCAGGCGTGCGGTCTGCACCGGGTTCCCGAGGACCGCCGCGACCCCGGCCGCACCACCAGCCGCGGTGTGGGCGAACTGATCGCCGACGCGGTCGGGGCCGGTGCGCGCAGCGTCGTCGTCGGCCTCGGCGGCAGCTCTACCAACGACGGCGGCGCCGGCATGCTCGCCGCACTGGGCGCCGAACCCGGCGCGGGGCTAAGTGGCGGCGGCGCGGTGCTGGCCGGCCTGGAGCGGCCCGTCGACCTCGCGGCGGCCCGCGAGGCCCTGCGCGGCGTGTCCCTGGTGGCCGCCACCGACGTCGACAACCCGCTGCTGGGGCTGCACGGCGCCAGCGCCGTCTTCGGGCCGCAGAAGGGGGCCGACGCCGACCAGGTGCAGCGGTTGGACGCCGCGCTCGCCGCTTTCGCCGAGGCCACCGATCCCGGAGGGCTGCGTGAGGCGTCCGGCGCCGGCGCCGCGGGCGGGCTGGGCTACGGCATGCTGCTGATCGGCGGAACGGTCGAGTCCGGCGTGGCTCGCGTCCTGGGCGCGGTGGGGCTGGCGGGTGACGTCGCCGCGGCCGACCTCGTGATCACCGGTGAAGGCTCCTTCGACACCCAGTCGCTGCGCGGCAAGCTCCCGCACGGCGTGGCCAAGGCCGCCGCAGACCAGGGCGTGCCGTGCGTGGTGCTCGCCGGCGCGGTGGCGGTGGGCCGCCAGGAGGCGGCGGCCGCCGGGATCGCCGAGACCTACTCGCTGGTGGAGTCGGCGGGGTCCACCGAGGCCGCGCTGAGCCGCTCGGCCGAGGAGTTGCGCAAGCTCGCTGCGGACGTCGCCCGCCGCTGGGCGGGGGCCCGCAGCGGCGCGGGCGAACGGCGCGACGATTAAGCCGTGGCTAAGAACGCCGGTCTGCTGGGCGGGCTTGTCGGTCTGCCGGGTGGAGAGTGGTCTTCGCTGGAAAGCGGCGGCGAGGACGGCGGACGGTCGGGCGCGCGGTCGTCGGGTCGGGTGCTCGCCGGTGGCGGCGGCCGATGAGGGGCAGCGAGGACACCGCGGGGTGGCGCCCGCGCCCAACGGATCGGGTGCCCGCCGGTGGCGCTCCCGACGAATCGGCGGCTCGGGTCTGTTGTGCGGCCTTGTTGGTCTGCCGGGTGTCGGGCGAACTCGACGGGAAAGGCGGCGGCAGTGATTGTGTGGTCTTCGACGGGGCGGAGCTGACCCCGGCAGCGGCCGACCGGGCCAGCGGTCGCCGGGTCGGGTGCTCGCCGGTGGCGCGAGCGACGAAGGCGGCCCCGGACTGCTGTGCGGCCTTGTCGCAATGCCGGGCGACGGGTGGACGACTGAAATGCGGCGGCGACGGTGGCGGATGGCCGGGCCCGCGCCCAACGGGCCGGGTGCTCGCCGGTGGCGGCGGCCGACGAGGGCAGCGACGACACCGGCGGGGTCGGGCCTGCGGTGGTCGGCGGCGGTCACCCGCCTGCAGGTGGTCGAGCCCCGGGGCCGCCGCCCGGTCGTCGGCGCGGGCCCGGCGCGGGGCAGCCGGCGGCCGTCATGGCCGGAACGGGGCCACGAGTCGCACGTACGTGCGGTCCCATCCGCCTCGGCGCCGCCCCGAGGTGCCACCCTCCACCGTCATTCCGCGATACGAAACAAGGCGGGGTGTTTTGCCCGCTAATGCCCGAGTTCCCGGTGGGTCCGCGGCCGCGCTGCGGCGGGGATGGCGCACGAGGTGCGCCGGATGGCGCGAAAACAGCCCAGGGGTCAACTTTTCGTGCACCTCGTGGCCACGGCGCCCGCCGTGGCCGCCCGCAAAACGGGCATAGGCCCCCAAAAGTCCACCCCGTCGGGGGTGGAGCTCCCGGCGGACGCGCTCGGGCGCCACGAGCGACGCGGCGTCGCCTCCCGGTCCCCGTATCCAGGCACCACCGGGGGCGTGCGAGCGCCCGCGACCGTGCCCCGCCGCGCTGCCTCCACCCTGTGCGGGCCCGGTAGGGGACACGGCGACACCCAGCCGGCCAACCGGCGCCGGTATGTCCGGTATGCCGGTTCACCCGGCGATGATCGTGAACTTATGGCCGCGGAATGCGCTTTCCTGTGACCATAAGTTCACGATAGACGGGCCAAGCCGCGCCGAGTCTGTCTGTAGGGACGGATTCGGCGCCGAATCCGTCCCTACAGACAGACTCGGCGGGACCGGTGCCGCCCAACGCAGGGTTTTAACCAGACAGCGGCCGGACTCCCGTGAAAACCACGCGTTGGATGCACCGACCGGCCTGCGGCGGCCCAACGTCGCCCCCGCCGGCCGCCGCCACCGGCGAGCACCGGGCGCGTCGGCCGCCGGCCGGACCCGGCGCCGCCCTCGGTGCCCGCCGTTCCCCGTCAGGCGACCCGCATCCCGGCCGACCAGAAGGCCGCACAGCAGACCCGAGCCGCCCCTTCGCTACGCGCCGCCACCGGCGAGCACCCGGACCGGCGATCGCGGGCCCGGCCATTCGCCGTGTCCGCTGCCGCCGTAGCCTTCCCGTCGAGTCCGCCCGACACCCGGCAGACCGACAAGGCCCAACAAGGCCGCACAGCCAACCCGAGCCGGCCGACCCGGCCCGGCCGCGCATGGGAGCCGAAGGGACCCAGCTCTTCTCAAACAGGGCTTGGCCGGACGCGCCCCGTGCCTGGGCACCGTGGCGGCGTCCACAGCGGCTCTCGATGATGGCGGCGGCCGGTGCGAGCGCCTACTCTGGTAGGCGGCAGCATTGCGCGTCCCCGCCGCGGGCAGGAATGCACCAGCGGCCGTCGGCGTTGACCTACGCGGGTCGACCAGTGCCAGTGGCGGCCGCCACGCTTTAACGGAGGAGCTAGCAGATGACGGTTCAGAGCGAGGCCCCCGCGCAGGGCATCATCCTGACGGAGCACGCGTCGGGCAAGGTCAAGGGCCTCCTGGAGCAGGAGGGCCGGGACGACCTGCGGCTCCGTGTCGCGGTACAGCCGGGTGGCTGCTCCGGGCTCCGCTACCAGCTGTTCTTCGACGAGCGCGAGCTCGACGGCGATGTCGTGCGCGACTTCTCCGGCGTCGAGGTCGTCACCGACCGGATGAGCGCCCCCTACCTGATGGGCGCCACCATCGACTTCGTCGACACCATCGAGAAGCAGGGCTTCACCATCGACAACCCGAACGCCACGGGTTCCTGCGCCTGCGGCGACTCCTTCAACTAAGGCGTGCTCGGTGGGTCGCCCGCAGCGAGCGGCGCACCCGCGGGCGCCTCGCATCGGCGAGCGTGAGGCGTGTCCTCGCGCCCGGCGTTGGGACCGGAGCCGGGACGGACGGGCTTCGCCTGTCTCGTTCCTCAGTGCCCGGAGAACGCCGCGAGTGCGAGAAACCCGACCTTGCGCAGCCGCATAGCAGGGATGATCCACCAAGCGCGCCCGAGGCGGGAGCCCGGTCGGCGCCCCTGATGAAGGGCGCCGTCGGCGAGCACCGCACGCAGCGGCGACGAGGGTCCGCGCGCCCACGGGCGGCGCGCGGACCCTCGTCGTGTGCGGCTCCGGAGGCGTATCGGAGCGGCGCAACCGCGGGGAGTCGTCCCCGGTAGACATGCGCCCGGTGTGCGGGGTGTGATCTTTTCCGCGTCCGCCGCCGGTTTTTGCGCTTCAGAAGGCGTATAACGGAACGGAAAGCGCGTTGCGGAACAATCGCCCGCGCCGATTCCGCGCCCGCAGCGTGCGCAGCGGCGCCGGTCACCGTTGCCCCTCGAAGGGCTTCTGACCAGCGGAGACGACCGGTGTATCGCGGGTGCCTCCAGGCGCCGAAAACGGCATCGGTAGGCTTGTTGTCCGTCCATTCTCCCCAACCTGAGGAGCCCTCTGCAGTGCGCATCGCGGTTACCGGATCGATTGCCTCCGACCATCTGATGACCTTCGAGGGACGGTTCTCCGAACAACTCATCGCCGATCAGCTTGAGCAGGTTTCGCTGTCGTTCCTGGTGGACGAGCTTGAGGTGCGGCGCGGCGGTTGCGCCCCCAACATCAGCTTCGCCATGGGGGTCCTGGGCCTGCGCCCGTACCTCGTCGGCGCGGCGGGGGCCGACTTCGACGAGTACCGCGCCTGGCTGGAGCGCCACGGGGTGGACACCTCCGGCGTGCACATCTCCGAGCTCCGCCACACGGCCCGCTTCGTCTGCACGACCGACAAGGACCACAACCAGATCGCGTCGTTCTACGCCGGAGCCATGGCCGAGGCGCGCAACATCGAGCTGAAGCCGCTCTCCGACGCCGTGGGCGGCTACGACCTGGTCCTCGTCAGCGCCAACGACCCCGGCGCCATGACCCGCCACAGCGCGGAGTGCCGCGACCGCGGCCTCCCCTTCGCCGCCGACCCCTCCCAGCAGCTGGCCTTCATGGACGGCCCGGATGTGCGGGAGCTGATCGAGGGCGCCACCTACCTGTTCACCAACGAGTACGAGAAGGCGCTCTGCGAGCAGAAGACCGGCTGGAGCGACGAGGAGATCCTCGACCGCGTGCAGACGCGCGTGACGACGCTGGGCGCCAAGGGCGTGCGCATCGACCGCCGCGGCGAGCCGCCGGTCAGCGTCGGCCCGGCCGCGGTCACCGAGAAGGTCGACCCCACGGGTGTGGGGGACGCGTTCCGCGCCGGCTTCCTCACGGGCCTGCACTGGGGCCTGTCGCTGGAGCTGGCGGCCCAGGTCGGCAACGCCGTCGCCGTGCACTGCCTGGAGGTCAACGGCCCTCAGGAGTACGACCTGACGGCGGCCAGCCTGCTCGACAAGATCACCGAGTCCTACGGCGAGGAGAGTGCGCGCGAGATCAAGCCGCACCTGTCCTGAGCAGACCGGCTCTCCAGCCGTAACCGCCCGCCCGCGCCGTACCGCGGCGCGCGGTGAGCCGGGCCTTCCCGGGGCGGAGCCGCGGGCGTCTCGGCCCGCTCGCGGCCCCCACCGGGGAGGCCCTTCTTCGTTTCGGGCGGCTGCCGCGGCGGCCGCCCGAAACGCCCGCGTCCGGCCGCCGCGGCGCCGGTGGTGTTCGGCGCCTCAGCGGTGCCGGTGCGCCTCGCCCATGGGGCAGCCGCGGCGGTGCCCCGACCCGGCCGGTCCGGAGTCGGCCGCGTCGTCGGCGAGGAAGTCGAACAGTGCGCGCTCCAGTTGGCAGGCGGTGTGCACGGGCGCGCTCCAGGGGACCCGCACCAGCGCGGCTTCGCCGCCGTCGGCGGCGTTGACCCACGTCGTCGCGCCGCGGGCGTCGAGCTCCCACAGCCACGCGGCTCCGCGCGGAGCGTCGGGCAGGCGGCCGACGGCGCGCGCCAATTCGTCGCGGTAGCGGTCGTTGACCAGGTCGATGATCCGCTCGCCGGGAACCGTGAGCGGGTCGGGGCGGGCCAGTGTGAACGCGGAGCCCTCGATCACCCCGGCCGCGTCGTAGGTGTGGTAAATCACCTTGCGCGGCGGTACGCGCAGCAGCACAGAGGCGTCGGGCTCCGGTTGGCGGGCGGCGGCCGCCAGCAGTTCCTCGTCGGGGTCGCGCTCCCACACGGCGAGGGCCGCCCTGCGCCGCTCGTGGTCGGGTACGGGCTCGGCCCTGCCCTGGCACCACAGCCGAGCGCGTACAGTAGAGGTGCGACCCACACGCCGAAGAGCGGACAGATCGATACCGACCTCCGGGCCGGGATCTGTGCGCCGCCCCTCTCGCAGTGCCTCGTGCAGCGGGTGGTGCGCCGCGACCCAGAGGAGTACGCGGCCGGCGTGATCGACCGCCCCGGCCACGCTGAAACGCGTGTCGGGATTGTCTGCCAACGCCGCTGCGGTGGGGGTCGCCGTGGCGGCAAGGGAGCGGACCCGTTCGGTTCCGGACGGGCTGGGTTGTCGCATGGCACCTCCTAGACTTAGGCAAGCCTTACCTAGGACTCCCGTTTTTGCAAGTGACTCATAGACGGAGGACGTGAATGCGCTACACCGGACCTAAGGTGCGGTTGTCCCGGCGCGCGGGTACCCCGCTGACCCGTAAGGCGGTCAGCTACTTCGAGAAGCGGCCCTACCCCCCGGGTGAGCACGGCCGCCGCGTTCGGCGCTCGACCAGCGACTACGCGGTCCGCCAGGCGGAGAAGCAGAAGCTGCGCTGGTACTACGACCTGTCCGAGAAGCAGCTCGCCCGCACCTACGACACGGCCAAGAAGCGGCCCGGGCGTACGGGTGAGGAGCTGATCGCCGAGCTGGAGTCGCGGCTCGTCTCGGTGGTGCTCCGCTCCGGCCTGGCGCCGTCGATCTACGCGGCGCGCCAGTACATCAACCACGGCCACATCACCGTGGACGGCAAGAAGGTCGACATCCCGTCGTACCACGTCAAGCCGGGCCAGGTGATCGGCGTGCGGGAGAAGTCCCGCCAGATGGTGCCCTTCGTGGAGGCCGCCGAGGGCGTGCACGCCGACGACAAGACGGCGGGCTACCTCGCGGTGAGCCACAAGGACCTGCGTGTGGCGGTCGTCGACCGCCCCAAGCGCGAGCAGGTCCCGGTGCCCTTCGACGAGCAGCTCGTCGTCGAGTACTACGCGCGCTAGAGTCCAGCGCTACGCGTGCCGCAGACGGGCCGCGCGCCCCCCGACCACCGGAGGTCGCGCGGCCCGTTTCGTGTCGCCGCCAGACCGGATCACCGCACGGCGGCTTTCGGCCGCCGGCCCGAGACCCCGCCGAGCGGCCCCGGCGGTGACCACCGGGGGGAGCACGCCGCCGGTGACCGGCCCGGCAGCCTCCGGCCCGCGGGCCGCGGCCCCAGTCCGCTCAAGCGGGTCAGTACATGCGCCGGATGTGGAAGGCGCTGCCCTGCTCCAGCGGAACCTCGGCCACGAACTCCTGCATCTTCATCCGGCACCACGACGGGATGTCGGCGCTGGCCGCCGGGTCGTCGGCCGTCACAGCGATCACCGACCCGATCGGGACCTCGCGGATGCGTCCGGCGAGCATGATGATGGGGATCGGGCACTTGCGGCCGATCGCCTCGACCGTCACCAACGGTTGGTCCGACAACGGCTCTCCTCTCCGCGAGCTGTGTAACCATTCTGTACCCCGCCCCGGCCTTAAACGGCACCCGGTTAAGGGGCCGGTAAACGCAGCGGTACTCTCGCCTTAGCCCGCTTGCGACGGCCGGATCCGGATACCCCAGGCACCCGGTGGCCGCGGCGGCGGGCCGGGCAGACACTTTCGATCCGCCGGATCGCCTGCCGCCCCGACCCCCGCGACGGGACTTCGGGGGACCGGGGCGCGTGGCCGGCCGGAGCCCCGACGGGCGCACGGTCGACACGCTCGTCCGGCATGCCCCTGAACAGGGGTCCGGCGGGATCACGCTAGTGTTTCCCCCGAAAAGCTTTGGAATACGACCGCCCGCGCAACGGCCGCGGGCATCACCGCTGGGAAGGCAATCCGTGAGTCCGACCCGCCATAGGAATCGGCGCCCCGCGCTGCGCCGATGGGCACCGCGTGGCGCCGCGCTCGCCGCGCTGGGCCTGGCCGCGACCGGCTGCGCGTCGAACGAGTTCACTCGTTTGGGCTTGCCGGAGCCGATCACCGAACAGGGCCACCGCGTCCTCACGCTCTGGCAGGGTTCATGGGTGGCGGCGTTCGCGGTCGGCATTCTCGTATGGGGCTTGATCGTCTGGTCGATCATCTTCCACCGCAAGCGCTCCGAGCAGCTCCCGCCGCAGGTGCGCTACAACATGCCCATCGAGGCGCTCTACACCGTCCTGCCGATCGTGATCATCGCGGTGCTCTTCTACTTCACCGCGCGCGACCAGACGGCGCTGCTGTCCACCGAGGAAGAGGCCGACACCAACATCGAGGTCGTCGCCTTCCAGTGGAGCTGGCAGTTCAACTACCTCGACGAGGCCCGCGACAACGCCGAGACACCGGGCGGCGAGCCGCAGGCCGGTGACGAAGAGGGCGGCTCCGAGGCGCAGCCGCGGTTCTCCGTCGCCGGCACCCCGCAGGAGAAGCCCACCCTGGTGCTGCGCGAGGGCGACGTGGTGCACTTCGACCTGACCTCGCCCGACGTCATCCACTCGTTCTGGATCCCGGCCTTCGCGTTCAAGATGGACGTCATCCCCGGCCAGGACAACGAGTTCCAGGTCAAGGTGCAGGAGGGCACCGCGGGCACCTACGCGGGCCGCTGCGCCGAACTGTGCGGTGTCGACCACTCCCGGATGCTCTTCGACCTGAAGGTGATGGAGCCCGCCGCCTACGACGCCTGGGTGGCCGAGCAGGAGGCCGCGGCCCAGCAGCAGCAGCTGGAGACCGAGCAGGAGCTCGAATCCGGCCCCGAGGCCCCCGGAGGGCCCGACCTGCCCGGCCCCGAGGGAGAGGGCGCCGAGGACGAAGTGACCGACGCAGGGCCGCCCGTCGGCGAGCCGTCGCCGGCCGACGAGGCGGGCGTCCCCGCAGCGGCGAACGAGGAGGCTGGGCGCTGATGGCGACCGTGGTTCAGACCCCCGAGGCGGCCTCGCCCGCAAGCACCCGCAAGGGTTCGATCATCGTCAGCTGGATGTCGTCGACGGACCACAAGGTCATCGGGTACATGTACCTGATCACCTCGTTCGCGTTCTTCGTCTTCGGCGGCATCCTGGCCCTGGTCATGCGCGCCGAGCTGCTGTGGCCGGGCATGCAGGTCGTCAGCCACGAGCAGTTCAACCAGCTGTTCACCATGCACGGCACGATCATGCTGCTGCTGTTCGCGACCCCGCTGTTCGTCGGGTTCACCAACATCATCATGCCGCTGCAGATCGGCGCGCCTGATGTGGCCTTCCCGCGCATGAACCTGTTCGGGTACTACCTCTTCCTGTTCGGCGGCCTCATCGTGGTCGGCGGGTTCCTCACCCCCGGCGGCGCCGCCAGCTTCGGCTGGTTCGCCTATACGCCGTTGTCCGACGCGGTGCGCTCGCCCGGCCTCGGCGGCGACCTGTGGATCATGGGCCTGCTGGTGAGCGGTCTGGGCACGATCCTCAGCGCCGTCAACTTCATCACCACCGGCCTGTGCATGCGCGCACCCGGTATGACGATGTTCCGCATGCCGATCTTCTGCTGGAACGGGATGCTGACCAGCGTGCTGGTGCTCATCGCCTTCCCGGTGCTGACCGCGGCCCTGATCGCGCTGGGTGCCGACCGGATCGTCGGCACGAACGTGTTCGACCCCCAGCACGGCGGCGCGATCCTGTGGCAGCACCTGTTCTGGTTCTTCGGCCACCCCGAGGTCTACATCATCGCGCTGCCGTTCTTCGGTATCGCGACCGAAGTGCTGCCGGTCTTCAGCCGCAAGCCGATCTTCGGCTACAAAAGCCTGGTGGCGGCCACCATCGCCATCACCGGCCTGTCGGTGACCGTGTGGGCCCACCACATGTTCCCCACCGGCGCGGTGCTGCTGCCGTTCTTCTCGTTCATGTCCTTCCTCATCGCGGTGCCGACCGGGATCAAGTTCTTCAACTGGATCGGCACGATGTGGCGCGGCCAGCTGGTCTTCGCCACCCCGATGCTGTTCACCGTCGGGTTCCTGGTCACCTTCCTGTTCGGCGGGCTGACCGGCGTCCTGCTGGCCTCTCCGCCGATCGACTTCCACGTCACCGACTCCTACTTCGTGGTGGCCCACTTCCACTACGTGGTCTTCGGCACCGTGGTGTTCGCGATGTTCGCCGGCTTCTACTTCTGGTGGCCCAAGTTCACCGGAAAGATGCTCAACGAGGGCCTCGGCAAGCTGCACTTCTGGCTGCTGTTCCTCGGCTTCCACGGGACCTTCCTGGTCCAGCACTGGCTGGGCGCCGAGGGCTTCCCGCGCCGGTACGCCGACTACCTGCCCTCCGACGGGTTCACCGCGTTGAACATGGTCTCCTCGGTGAGCTCGTTCGTGCTGGGCGCCTCCACCCTCATCTTCTTCTGGAACATGTGGGTGACCCACCGCAACGCCGCGAAGGTCGAGGTCGACGACCCGTGGGAGTACGGCTGCTCGCTGGAGTGGGCCACCTCCTGCCCGCCGCCGCGCCACAACTTCACCTCGCTGCCGCGCATCCGCTCGGAGCGCCCGGCGTTCGACCTGAAGCACCCGCACGCCGCCGCACCGGGTGCGGCACCCACACCCGCAACCGCGAAGTAGGGGAGCGAGTTCACCATGAAGATGCAGGCTTACCTGTTTATGGGTATCTCAACCTTCTTCGGTCTGGTTGCGGCCATGTACGCCTACTGGTCCTGGGTGTCCGAGGGCTACGTCGAGTGGACGGGCACGGTCGCCCTGGTCGTCGCGGTGTTCTTCGGCTGGATGATCGGCTTCTGGCTGTGGCAGTCGGCCCGGCGCAGCGAGCGCTACCACGGGCTGGCGCCCGAGGAGCGGCTGGACGGCGAGGTCGCCGAGAACTCCGGCGAGTACGGGTTCTTCAGCCCGCACAGCTGGTGGCCGCTGTTCGTGGCGATGGCGGTCGCCTTCATGGCGATCGGCGTGGCCATCGGCTGGTGGATGGTCTTCGTCGGAGCCCTGGCCGTCATCCTCACCGCGATCGGGTGGGTGTTCGAGTACTACCGCGGCGAGTTCAGCCACTAGCCGGAACAGCCTGCGCCCCGCAATAGCGCCCGCCCCCGGCGGGTGGAGGTTTCCACCGAAACCGCCACCCGCCGGGGGTATTCTTTTACCCGGCGGTCGTCATCCCCCTGCCGACGCGGTGCCGGATTCCCCCGCGGCCGTCCGGAACATGCCACACGTGGAACTTCTCGGTGCTGTGCGGTATCTCCCCGGTCAGCCGGGTAGAGGCTTCGGCCGTCACAGGCCGCCATTCGAGAGTGGAGGTCGCAGGGTGCAGGGCAGAGCAATCCCATCCGTGGTCCGCGGTGCGGGAGTCGGTGTCGCCGGGCTGGTCCTCGTCCTGGCCTCCGCCTGCACCGGCCAGGACAGCGGGGGTTCGGGCCCGCAGAACGCCGGCGGCGAGAGCCCCGATCCCGTCGATGTGCGCATCTCGCCGCAGGACGGCGCGGCCGAGGTCGAGCCGAACCTGCCGGTGACTGTCGAGTCCGGCGAGGGCCCCATCACCGACGTCTCCGTCGAGCAGAGCCGCGGCGCCTCGGGAGCGGGCGCAGCGACCGCCGAGCCGACCCCGTCGGCGAGCGCGCAGTCCGAGGTCGGCGCCGTGACCGGCACACTCAGCGAGGACGAGACCACCTGGGTCAGCGACTGGAACCTCATCCCCGGATCCGACGTCACCGTCACCGCCACCGTCGAAACCGGCGACGGCGAGTCGGCCGAGGTCGTATCCGAGTTCAGCACCCTGCCGCCCGTCGAGGGCAAGCGCCTGGAACTGCAGTCGAACTTCCCCGTCAGCGGGCAGACCGTGGGCGTGGGCATGCCGGTGATCGTCAACTTCGACCTGCCCGTGCAGAACAAGACGCAGGTCGAGAACTCCATGGAGGTCACCTCCGAACAGCCCGCCGAAGGCGCCTGGAACTGGTTCGGCGACAAGACGGCGGTGTTCCGTCCCGAGGAGTACTGGCAGCCGAACCAGCACATCACCGTCGACCTGCGCCTCGCCGGTGTGGAGGCCTCCGAGGGCGTCTACGGCATCGAGAACCACCAGCTCAACTTCGACGTCGGCCGCGCCCAGATCAGCACCATCGACAGCGACACCAAGCGCATGACCGTCGAACGCGACGGAGCGCAGATCAAGGACTTCCCCACCAGCATCGGCAAGGCCGACATCAGGAAGTACACCACCACCAGCGGCACCCACCTCACCATGGAGAAGTACGAGGAGCTGGTCATGGACTCCTCCACCGTGGGTGTCCCGGTCGACAGCCCCGAGGGGTACAAGCTCGACGTCGAGTACGCCGTCCGCTTCTCCAACAGCGGCGAGTTCACCCACGCCGCACCGTGGAACGACCGGCTCGGCGAGTCCAACGAGAGCCACGGCTGCCCCAACCTGGCCACCGCCGACGCCAAGTGGTTCTACGAGAACTCCTACATGGGCGACCCGCTGGTCGTCACCGGGACCGACCGGCAACTCGAAGTCGACAACGGCTGGGGCTACTGGCAGCGCTCCTGGGACGAGTGGCTGGCCAACAGCCCCACCGGCGAGCCCGACACCACCGACGGCGAGGGGACCCCGGGCAGCGTCCACGGCACCGAGGGCAGCTGAGCGCGGGTTCCACACCCTTCTCCCCGGGCCCGGTGGGGCCCCGGCGGGGCCGCAGAGGCGCGCGTCGGGCCCCGCCGCTGCCCGCGGCGCCCCCCGCCCCGCCCGGGGTCCTGTGAACGGCGCAGAGGGCGGCTCAGCGGCGCGAGGAGAGCCGGATCGACGGTGGTCCGCTCCCGTAGCCGTATACGCCGAGCGCAACGGGCGGAGGGCGGCGCGTAGCGGGACGGCGCAGCACAGCAGGAGGGCCCGGCACCCCGCGGGGTGCCGGGCCCTCCTGCTGTGCGTGGGGGAGCGACCGGCGTCAGGCCAGGCCGGCCTCCTCCCGGGACTTGGCCTCGTCGGAGATGTACTCCTCCTGCTCGTGCAGTTCGTGGTGCAGGTGGTGGCCGGTGTGCGGCTCCACGCCCTCGAAGGAGACGTTGTCGCGCGTGTACCAGTCGGCCAGCCGCGCGCGCAGCCGACCCATGATCCCGCGCGAGGACGGCGCCTCGACGCCGTTCTCGTCGAGGGCCTGCACGTCGACGCGGGAGACCGGCTCCTTGCTCTCCAGCACGTGCACGGTCTCGTCCGTGGACTCCTTGTGCACCTCGATGAACTCGCCGCTGGGCAGCTGCTGGATGGTACCGCTCTCGTAGCCGTGCTCCAGCTGCTCCCGGTCCCGCCGCTGCAGACCCAGGCAGACCCGCTTCGTGACGATGAAGCCGATGATCGGCCCGATGATCACCGTGATCCGGAAGAACCAGGTGGTGGCGTAGAGGCTGATGGAGAAGGTCTCCGACAGGATGTCGTTGGACCCCGCCAGCCACAGCAGGCCGTAGAAGGTGATGCCGGCGACGCCCATCCCGGTGCGCACCGGGGCGTTGCGCGGGCGGTCGGCCACGTTGTGGTGCCGCTTGTCGCCGCTGATCCACGCCTCCACGAACGGCCACAGCGCCATCGCGCCGAAGATGAGCCCGGGGATCACCAGGCCGGGCACCAGCACGGCGGTGGGGATCGAGTAGCCCGCCACGTCGATGTCGAACCAGTTCGGGAAGATCCGCAGCGACCCCTCCATGAAGCCCATGTACCAGTCGGGCTGCAGCCCGGAGGTGATGGAGGTGGGGGTGAACGGACCGAACAGGTGGATCGGGTTGATCTGCACGAACGCGCTGAGTCCGGCGGTGACGGCGAAGACGAAGAAGAAGAACCCGCCCGCCTTGACCGCGAACGCCGGCATCATCGGCGTGCCCACGACCTGCTTCTCCGAGCGCCCCTTGCCGGGGTACTGGGTGTGCTTCTGGTGCCACAGGATCAGGATGTGCGCACCGATCAGCGCGAGCAGGATGCCCGGGATCAGCAGGATGTGCAGCATGTACAGCCGCGGGATGATCTCCTCGCCCGGGAACGCGCCGCCGAAGAGGAACATCGAGATGTAGGGGCCGATGATCGGCAGCGCCATCATCACGCCCTGCAGGATGCGCACGCCCATGCCCGAGGGCAGGTCGTCGGGCAGCGAGTACCCGAACAGGCCTTCGAGCATGGCCAGGCCGAAGATCGCGATGCCGATCAGCCAGTTGATCTCACGCGGCTTGCGGAACGCGCCGGTGAAGAACACCCGCAGCATGTGCACCAGCATCGCGGCGACGAAGATCAGCGCGGCCCAGTGGTGGATCTGGCGGACCAGGAAGCCGCCGCGCACATCGAAATCGATGTGCAGCGTCGAGGCGTAGGCCTCGCTCATCGGCACACCCTGCAGCCGCTCGTAGGAGCCGTCGTAGACGATCTCGGCCATGCTCGGCTTGAACCACAGGGTCAGAAAGACGCCCGTGATGAGCAGGATGATGAACGAATACAGGGCGATCTCGCCCAGCATGAACGACCAGTGGTTCGGGAAGACCTTGCGCAGCTGCTTCTCACCGGTCTTGGCGAGGTGGAACCGGTCGTCGATGTAGTTGCCGGCGTTGCGCAGCGCCTTGGGCGCCTGTGTTGTGCGACTCATCGGCTAGTTCCCCCTCTGCGCGTCCCAGAAGGTCGGCCCGACCGGCTCGGAGAAGTCGCCGTCCGCCACCAGGTACCCTTCTTCGTCCACTGTAATGGGCAGCTGGGGCAGCGGCCGGTTGGCCGGCCCGAAAGTGATCTTGGCGCCGTTGGCGGCGTCGAAGGTCGACTGGTGGCACGGGCACAGGATGCGGTGCGTGCCGCTCTCGTACAGCGCGGCGGGGCATCCCACGTGGGTGCAGATCTTGCTGTAGGCGACGATCCCGTTATGCAGCCAGTTGCGCTGCTCCCGGGTCAGCTCCTCGCTGTAGTCTTCCTCCGGTATCCGGATCAGCAGGATGACCGTCTGGGCCTGGTCGTTGAGGCTCAGCCCGTGCGGGTGCGCCGCGGTGGGCTCCACGTAGGGCAGCGCGCTGATCATGCTGCCGTCGCGCAGGTCGTCCTGGTGGATCCACTTGTTGTCGCCGGTGCGCTCGGCGCCCTCGACGACCATGTGCATGCCCGGCTCCCACAGCGTGTGGCGCAGGCTCTCGCGGGGGAGCGGGCCGGTGTCGCGCAGCAGCACGATCGGCGCCACCCCCAGCGGGGCCATGGCCAGCAGGAGCGTGCGGCGCATCAGCGGCCGCTTGGTGAAGCCGCTCTCGTCGGCGCTGCGCATCAGGAAGTCGCTGAACGAGCTCTTCTGCTCCGGCGGCGACGGCAGTTCGTCGTAGGGGCTGGCCACCTCGTAGTGCGGCATGACGCGCCGCGCCCACACCGTCATACCCGCTCCGATGCCGAACAGCGCCAGCGTGAGCGTGCCGCCCATCAGCATGTTCGCCCACTGGCCCACCAGCGGATTCGCGATCGCAGGCTCGCCCTCGGCGTTGGGCGGGAACAGGAAGTAGGAGACCAGGAAGCCCACCCCGCCCACGAAGGCGATCGTGAACCACATCGCGGCGGTGCGCTCGCCCTTGCGCTGGATCTCCTCCGGGCGGCCGTGGGTCTCGGCGGCGGAGTAGGGGCCCTCGTGGTCCTCGTGCTCCGGGGCCGCGCCGGTGACGACGCGGTCCTCCCCCCGGGGGGTCCCGATGACCCGCTCGGGTCCCCCCGCGCCCGGTTCGGTGTCGTGGTTGCGGTTTTCGTCAGTCATGGGCTCGCTGCTTCGCGGTGATCCAGATCGCACAGGCCACGATCAGGCTGAGGCCGACCGTCCAGGCGATGAAGCCCTCGGCGACCTGGCCGATCCTGTTCAGGTCGAAGATGCCGCCGGCGTTCGGCTCGGCCTGGAGGTCCTTGACGTAGGCGATCAGCTCCTGCTTTTCGTCCGGGGTGACGGTCGTGTCGTTGAACACGGGCATCGCACCGGGGCCGGTGATCATGGCCTCGTAGATCTGGCGCGGGCTGGCGTCGCCGATCTCGGGCGCCCAGCGGCCGCCTGTCAGCGCACCGCCCTCGCCCGACCAGCTGTGGCAGTGCGCGCAGTTGGCGAGGTAGAGCTGCATACCCGCATCGGTGCTTTGAGCGCCCTCAAGGTACTGCTCGTACTTGGACTCCCACTCCTCCAGGGCCTGCTCGTAGGCGGCCTCGTCGGCGAAGTTGTTGCGCACGGGGGCGCTGCCGGGGATGTCGGCGGAAGGCACCTCGGGTGCGCCCGCTTCGCCGATCTGCGCCTCGTAGTAGGCCACGAGGTCGTCGATCGCCTCCTGGTCGTACACCGGAGGCTTGCGGGGCATCTGCGCGTCGGGGTTCGTCGACGGCATGCGGCCAGTGCTGACCTGGAAGTCGACGGCGGCGCCGCCCTCGCCGGTGATGTCGGGGCCGGTGTAGCCCTCGCCCCCCGTGCCGTCCGGGCCGTGGCAGCTCGCGCAGCTCTTGGTCCAGATCTCGCGGCCCTGGGCCACGTCCTCGGCGGTCGGCTGCTCGCCTGCGGCGGCCTCAGCCGCCAGAGTCTGGGCCTCGGCCCGCTCCGCGCTGGGCGCGATGACGGCGTAGCCCACGCCGAAGAGCGTGAGCGCGAGCATGACGACGGCATACCCCGCTAGGGGATGCCGTCGCCGCGCGGTAATCCATTTCACGGTTTCCCCGTTTCGGGTCACTGAAGGAAGTAGATGGTTGCGAACAAAGCGATCCAGACCACGTCGACGAAGTGCCAGTAGTAGGACACGACGATGGCGCTGGTCGCCTGCTGGTGAGTGAAGCGCTTCGCGGCGTACGTGCGTCCCAGCATGATCAGGAACGCGATCAGCCCACCGATGACGTGGAGACCGTGGAAACCCGTGGTGAGGTAGAACATCGAGCCGTAGGCGCTGGACTGCAGGGTCAGGCCCTCGACGTGGATGAGCTCGTAGTACTCGTAGGCCTGGCCGAGTACGAAGACCAGGCCCATGAGGAACGTGATGTAGAACCACATACGGAGCTTCCGGACGTCACCGCGCTCGGCGGCCCAGACGCCGGCCTGAGCGGTGAAGCTGGAGGCCACCAGGATGATGGTGATCACCAAGGCGTACGGCACGTTCAGGTGAGCGGCGGGCCACTCGCCCAGGTCGGGGTTGCCTTTCGTCACCGATCGGATGGTGTAGTACATCGCGAACAGCGCAGCGAAGAACATGAGCTCGTTGGCAAGCCAAACGATGGTGCCAACGCTCACCAGGTCAGGTCGCTTTGCCGCACCGTGCAACGGTGTCGGTCCTGTCGGTTGATTCGCGGTTGCTGTCGCCACGGGAGCATTATTACGGCATCCCGCGAAGGTTGGTGCACGACCCCCCGAAAGGCGCCCGATCTGCCGCGACAACGGTATCGGTCCGCGACGGCCGGGTGGGGCGACCCGGCCGGAAGAACCCCGGCTGCAGCGAGGATAGCGCGCCCGGCGCTCGGAGTCACGGCCTCCGTGCGAGTCGGCGGGCGTGTCGGCGGTTCGCGGGGCGAGTGGGGGCCGGCGGGGCGCGGCTTTTCACCGCGGGAGCGCGGCGGCCCGCCTCCGGAATGGCCAGGGGGGCGGCGGCGGTGGCATGCTGAGGTGGCGAAGGTCTCAACTCCACGGCCGCGGGCGCCGGCCCGCAGCCCCCGGCGCGCACCCCAGGCGCACCGGGGCGGCCGTGACGTACAGGGATGGTGACGGTTGACCATGGCGACCAACGGCCCCGGCTCCGCGGAGTCCGCACCGCGGATGCGCGTGCTCCTCTACAGCGACAAGCCCGGCACCCGCGACCAGGTGCGCGCGGCGGTGGGGCGCAGGCCGGCCGCCGACGTGCCCAAGGTCGAGTTCGTCGAGTGCGCGACCGCACCGGGCGTGCTGGCGCGCATGGAGGACGGCGGAATCGACGTCGCGATCTTCGACGGCGAGACGGCCCCGGCGGGCGGCATGGGCGTGTGCCGGCAGGTGAAGGACGAGATCTACCGCTGCCCGCCGGTGCTGCTGATCATCGGACGCCGCGACGACGGCTGGCTCGCCGCCTGGTCGCGCGCCGACAAGGTCGTCAGCCACCCGATCGACCCGGTCGCCCTCGCCGAGGCGCTGGCCGAGCTGATGCGCGAGCAGGCGGCCGAGACGGCGGCCCTCGGGTAGTCTCCGACGCGAGGATCGGCGCCGCCGGCCGGCGGCGCCGACACCCGCTCCCGGCGAACAGCCGGGCGGACGGAGCCAGCCGAGCGAGAGACGTATCCGATGGTGCACAGCGCAGACGCGGCCCGCCGCGGCGCCCGCACCCCGCGCATCCGCGGCGGCGCCGCGCACCGGAGAACGAGGCCCCTCCCCGCGGCCGCGGCGCGGTTCTCGCCGGGCAGCGGCGGCCACGGGGCGAGCGTCCCGCGGGGCACGGAACTTCGCTTCTCTCCCGGCAGGGGGAACCACGGGGCAAGCACTTCGCGATGGCGCGGCTGAACATCTCTTTTCCCGTCATCGGCCGTATCCGCCCGCCCGTCCGCCTTGTCGTCCCACCACGGGGACGAGTCCCCCGAGGAGCATCCACGTGAGCACCACCGAACGCACCTGGTCCGAGCTGATCACCGCGCTGCTTGAGGGCCGGCCGCTCTCCGCCGACGACACCGCCTGGGCCATGGACGAGATCATGTCCGGCTCCGCCACCGACGTGCAGATCGCGGGTTTCGCGGTGGCGCTGCGCGCCAAGGGCGCCGAGGTCGCCGAGGTCACCGGGCTGGCGGAGGGCATGTTCGCCCACGCCGTGCAGATCTCGGTCCCCGGCCGGACGGTCGACATCGTCGGTACCGGCGGCGACCGCGCCCACACCGTGAACATCTCGACCATGGCGGCCATCGTGGCCGCGGCGGCGGGGGCGAAGGTCGTCAAGCACGGCAACCGCGCCGCGTCGTCCTCCTGCGGCACGGCCGACGTGCTGGAGCGGCTGGGCGTGGTCATCGACCTCGCGCCCGAGCAGACGGCGCGGGTCGCCGAAGAGGCCGGCATCACCTTCTGCTTCGCTCCGCTTTTCCACCCCTCGCTGCGCCACGCGTCCAAGACGCGCAAGGAGCTGGGCGTGCCCACCGTCTTCAACTTCCTGGGCCCGCTGACCAACCCGGCGCGCCCGACCTCCGGCGCCGTCGGCGTCTTCGACGAGGGCATGTGCGAGACGATCGCCGGCGTCTTCGCGCGGCGCGGCGCCTCGGCGATGGTCTTCCGCGGCGACGACGGGCTGGACGAGCTGACCACGACGACCACCTCGCGGGTCTGGTCGGTGCACGAGGGCCGGGTGGTCCACGAGCGCGTCGACCCCGCTGAACTCGGGATCGAGCGCGCCGATCCGGGCGCGCTGCGCGGCGGCGACGTCGAGTACAACGCCCGCGTCGTGCGCGAGCTGGTCTCCGGCGGTCCCGGCGCGAGCGCGGCCGTGCGCGGCGCCGTGCTGCTCAACGCGGCGGCGGCGGTGGCCACCACACTGCCCGGGTTCGGTACGGCGGGGGCCGCCGAGGTCCTGGGCACGGCCCTGGAGACCGCCCGCGACGCCCTGGACAGCGGCGCCGCCGCCCGGGTGCTGGACAACTGGGTGGAGATCAGCCAGTCCTACGCCAAACAGGGCTGAGCCGCCGCCGGCCTTGCGGAGGACGCGGCACAAGGGTGGTGACATCGCTCGCTAACGGGGTAAGCCGTCTGCGACATCGGTACAGCCGCTTCGACCCCTTTTGTCCCCCACCCCCAGGAGGCAGTAGTGCGCAGTAGAGTCGTCATCCCGACCGTCGTGGTCATCTGGCTGCTCATCGGCCTGCTCGCGGCCATCCAGCGCGGCTACTTCAGCGCCGACGAGGCCAACTGCGCGACCATCGGCAGCACTCTGACGACGATCGCCGCCGGCCCGCTGAACTACGTGGGCGTCAACCCGACCATCGAGTGCCCCGACCTCCCGCAGCCCTCCGAGTAGCCGCATCCCGCCGCCCGCGGTCCCCGACGCCGAGGGCCGCGGGCGGCGGTGTGCGTGCTGCCGGTGCGTCGGCATGGCCGTCGTCGCCTTCTTCGCCGTACTTCTCGGAAGCGGCCGCGTCGAGGACGCGGGCGAGCATGCTGACGGTGTCGGTGCGCAGGGTCTGAGGGCGCCGATCGGCGCCGTCTGCGGCTCGTGGGCGGGCGGTGTAGGGGGCCGTTGGGCACAGCGGTTGGTAACTGAGCACCCACCACGCGCCGTATTCCTCGTGCAGGGGGAGTAGCTCCTCGGGGAGGTCGGGGCGGTCCGCGTGGGGGAGGGGCGGGGGTGGCGGTGTCTCCGGGGTGCTGTGGGTGGTAATGGGCGCGGGTGGCTTGGGCATCGGTACAGGGTTCCCTTCGGTGCTGACGCCGGCTACGAGGTCTACATTCCCTGCGCTGATGCATGTAGGGAAGGTGCAGACAATTCCGGATGCTCTGGTTAGCGTGTAGTGAGCATCCGAGCTGGCAGTCCCAGGTTGCATCCCAGGTTGCATCCGTCAGAACCCAAGCTCCATAGAATTCACCTTCTCGCACTATGCATGTCAAGCATGTAGACATCTGTAAGGGCTCAACGGTATATCTGTAGGCATGGGGAACCGAGTGAAGGAATCCGGGGCGCGCTGGGGGGCCGAGTGCCGACGACTGCGTGATCTAGCTGGGAAAACGCAGCAAGAGCTAGCCGATGCGCTACACGTGTCCGCAGTCACCGTCAGCTCTTGGGAGACGGGGCGCAGAATGCCCAATCAGGACATTGTGGAACAACTGGATGCTGTCTTATCTACAGGCGGAGCGCTGACGCGGCTCCGTAACGAACTGGTCAACCGCAGAGATGTTCCCGAATGGTTCCGCGACGAGATCCTGATGGAGCGCCGAGCCCATGAGATCAGGCACTACCAACCGCTCGTCGTTCCCGGGCTCTTGCAGACAGAGGACTACGCCAGAGCGCTGATAGCCGCCCGTCTGGGCCGATCCAACTCCGAGCGCGTGCGGAACCTGGTCAAGACACGCACCGAGAGACTCGGGCGGCTCGCTCAAACAGAACCGCTTCTATGGTTCGTGATCCGCCAAGCGGTGTTCGAGCAGCCTGTGGGCATCCCCGCGGTGATGCAGCACCAACTCGACGAGATCGCGCGTCAGGCCGAAGAAGAGCGCATCCGTGTTCAGGTGCTACCTAGCGAACGCGGAGCGGTCGGACTGTGTGACGCCTTCCGCGTGATGACGCTTAACGAGACGCAAACCGTCGCATTCGTGGAGCACACCGTTGGCAGTACCCTGTTCGACGCACCCGAGCGCGTGAACGAACTGTCGCGACTGTTCGGTTTCATCTCGGCCGAGGCGGTCTCCCCAGCCGAGTCGATCATCCTCATTCGCCGCATCAACAAGGAGAGGTATGGACACGTGGACTAAGTCGAGCTACAGCAACAACAGCGGGGGCGAGTGTGTCGAGGTCCGCGTGGCCGCAGCTCGCGCGTGGATCGACGTGCGCGACTCCCGGACCCCCGACCTCGGCCACCTCAGCTTCGGGACCGCCGAGTGGCGGGCATTCCTGGCCGAAGCCGACCGGCTGTAGCGCGGCACCCCCTTCGGGGACAGCGGACTACTAGTACTTCGTTACGTTCCTGAATTCCGTGTGCCGACCCGGTCGACTCGGGCGTGCGGTCTTCGGCCCGCCCGCGCACGGCTCGGCACGCCGACGGCGCCTCGGGCCTGCTGTGCGGCCTTGGCGCCAGGCGGGTGGCGGGCCGCCTGAGCTGAAAAGCGGCGGCAACGGCGGCGGCCCCTCCCGCCCGCGCCGGCGCTGTTCCGCTCCCGTGGCCGGGCGGGGCTCGGGACATCCGAACGCCCGATCAGCACCGAGTCTTACTTCAGGGACACTTTCGGCGTCGAGACTGTCCCTGGAGCCGTTCTCGGCGCGCCGTCGGGCGCCCAACCGGCGGGCACCCGGCCCGGTGGGCGCGGGCCCGCCCCGCTGCCGCCGTCGCCGCCGCTTTTCCTCCAGACCACCCTCCGCCCGGCAGGCCACAAGGCCGCCCAGCGGGCCCGGGCCGCCTTGTCCGGGGTGCCTTCCCCGCCTACCGCCACCAGCGACGCACGTAACGAAGTACTACTACTCCATCCCCAGCGAGAACGCCGCCTCCAGGTCGTGGTTGGAGTAGGCGTGGAAGGCGATGTGGGTGTCGGAGCCCAGCACGCCCGGGACCTTGTTGACGTGGCCGGGGATGACCTCGGCCAGGTCCTCGTGGCCGCGCACGCGCACCATGGCGATCAGGTCGACGCCGCCGGTGACCGAGTAGACCTCGCTGACACCGCTGATCTCGGCGATCGCCTCGGCGACCTCGGGGATGCGGGCGACATCGGCCTTGATCATGACGATCGCGGTGATCACAGGGGCTCCTCCTGGTCGGTCGGCCTGGCGGTCCGGCGGGCTCAGTACACGTCCGAGCGGCGCATGCCGGAGCGCCAGCGTATGCGGTGCATCAGCAGCGCGCCGAGGACCCCGGCGATGAAGCCGTAGACGTGGGCCGCGTAGGCGACGCCGCTCTCCGAGCCGGGATAGGTCGACATGCTGATGTAGAGAAAATACTGGAGGACGAAGTAGGTGCCCACGAGCGCCCAGCCGGGCAGGCGCACCGGGACCACGATGAACACCAGGGTGACGACCCGGCTGCGGTGCTGCACGAGCAGGTAGGCGCCGAGCACGGCGGAGATGGCGCCCGACGCGCCCACCAGCGGGATCTCCGCCGACGCCTGGCTGAGGGCGAACGCGTAGGTGGCCACCAGCCCGCCGCCCAAGTAGAGGCCGAGGTAGCGCAGCCGGCCCAGGCGGTCCTCCACGACCGGCCCGAAGACGAACAGGTAGACCATGTTGCCGATGAGGTGGGCCGGACCGCCGTGCATGAACATGGATGTGAAGGCCGACACCCAGGCGACCTTGGTATGGCCGGGGTCGGGGCAGACGTCGGACCCCTCGACCTGGGCACCGCCCAGCAACTCCACCGGGACGGCCGCCCAGCGCAGGAAGTAGTGCTCGACGGCGCACTCGCGGGGCAGAGCCTGGCCCCCGTACCAGAAGGCCAGCAGCGACAGCGGCGAGACGAGGTAGGCGACGACGTTCGCGGCGATGAGCGCGTAGGTCACCGTGGGCACGCGCCGTACCGGGTAGTCGTCACTCAGCGGGATACCCGCCATCTGCACTCCTTGGGCGAGGACTCCGGGCCACTGCGGGCGCGGGGCGGCCGGAATCGCCCCGCCGGCGCGGGCGTCAGCGGTGCGAAAGCGCCGACAGGCCGCCGCCGCGGTCCCAGTCTGTCAGGTGGCGATACTTCTCCGCCCCGTTGACGGGGCATGTCCAGCCTTCGGTGGATTCGGCCAGCCGCACGCCGGGGCCCTCAAGCCAGCGCAGCACGCATTCCATCTCCCAGGCGCTGGCGCACGGCGCGGGGCCCGGACCGGGGAAGACCGACTCCGCGGTGCCCGTCAGGGCCGAGACGAACTCCGCGGCGTCGGCGCCCGGCTCCATCAGGCCGCTGTTGACCAGCCGCCCGTGGCGGACGACGTGTACCTCCCATCCGGGGCGCAGGGCGCCGGAGTCGCCGCTGGCGGGTGCCGCCGCGACCAGTTCGGGGATGGCCGACAGCGCGGCGAGGCGCTGGCTGCGCGCCGCGGCGGTGAGGAAGGCGGCCAGCCGGTCGCGGTGGTCGGCGGCCTCCTCGTAGCGCAGTTGCGCCGACAGTTCCGAGATCTGGGCGGTGATGCGCTCGACGACAGCCGAAGGGTCGGCGGTCATGGCCGACTGCGCGGCATCGGCGTGCACGGCGTAGTCCGCCGCGGATTCGGCGCCCGAGCACGGCGCGCCGCAGCGGCCCAGCTCGAACAGCACGCAGGCGGCCGTCGGGTTCTTCGGCGTGATGCGCCGGGTGCACTGGCGTAGCGGAAACGCCTGGTGCAGCGCCTCGCGGGCGCGCTCGGCCGCACGCGCGGAGCCGAAGGGGCCCAGGTAGGGCGCGCCGTCGTCGCGCACGGCGCGCACGATCGACAGCCGCGGGAAGTCCTCGCGGGTGAGCTTCAGCCAGGGGGAGCGCTCCGGGTTGCGTGAGCGCCGGTTGTAGGGCGGCTTGCGCTCGGCGATCAGCCGCAGTTCGCGGACCTCGGCCTCCAGCCCGGTCTCGCAGACGATGGGGGTGACCCCTTCGACCAGCGCCGCCATCTCGCGGATGCGCCCGCGCTTCTCCGAGCCCGTGAAGTAGGTGCGCACGCGGCGGCGCAGGTTGGTGCTCTTGCCCACGTACAGGGCGTCGCCCTTGGCGTCGGTGAAGACGTAGACGCCGGGGGCCGCGGGGACGTTCTCGGCGATGCGGCGCTTGCCGCGCTGGGCCGCGGTGGGCGCCGAGCGGAACCGGCGCAGTTCCTCGGCGGTGTCGACACCGAAGGAGCCCAGGCGCTCCAGCAGTCCGTGCAGCACGCCCACGGTGGCGCGGGCGTCGTCGAGGGCGCGGTGGGTGGGCTGGTCGGGCACACCGAAGTAGCCGGCGAGCGTGCCGAGCTTGTGGTTGGGCACCTCCTCGCGGGTGACGAGCCGGCGGGCCAGCCGGACCGTGTCGACGACCTGGGGGGAGGGCCAGTCGTGGCCGTGCTCGGCGCAGGCGGCCCGCAGGAAACCGACGTCGAAGGGGGCGTTGTGCGCCACCAGGATGGCGCCGCGCTCCAAACCGGCGAACTCCAGGAACCCGGGCAGCACCGCGTCGACGGCCGGCGCCGGGGCGACCATGGCCTGGGTGATGCCGGTGAGCAGGGTGATGAACGGCGGGATGGGCAGGCCGGGGTTGACCAGTGTGGAGAACTCGCCCACAACCTCGCCGCCGCGTACCTTGACCGCGCCGATCTCGGTGATGCCCGCGGCGTCGGCGCGTGTTCCGGTGGTTTCCAGGTCGACGACGACGAACGTGCTCTCCGACAGAGGAGTGCCCAGGTCGTCGAGGGTGCCTTGAACGGGGGTGTGCTGCTCGGCCACCCGGCCAGGGTAATCGCCGGATATGACCGAACCGCGGCGGGGAGGGTCGCTGCGGCGGCTGTCGGTGCAGGTGGGGCCGCCTCCGGGGGCGGGTGTGCGGGTGTCGCGCGCCGCGTCCGGGTGCGCGGTTCGGACGGTTTCCGGGGTGTGCTCCGTGGAAAGATTGCCCAGACCCCGCGCGAGGTCGCCGACCGCGCTGGTCGCGGCCGTTCGGCGCGGCGCGCCCCGGATCCGGCGGCGCGCATTTCAGCAGGAGCGAAAGGAGACGGCTGTGCGAGATCCGGCTCGGCCCCGGTGCCGGCGCCGCACCACCCGCATCGGTCCCGTCGGCCGCGGCGCGTCGCAGCGCGTCGGCGGCCGTACGGTGGGCGCGTCCTCGGCCGGTACCGGTCCCGTCGGCGCAGCGGAGTGGACATGAGTTCGGAGGCGGCCGGGCAGCGCGGTCCCGGCGACGCCGCAGCGGCGGCCGGGGAGACCGGCGGCCCCGACAGTCCGGACAGCTTGGACAACCCGGACAGCCCGGACCGTCCCGACGACGGCCAAAGCGACGGCGACGGCACCCAGCGCCCGCTGCCGGATGCGGTGCGCACCCGCATCATCGAGTACGGCTCCGAAGTCCTGGGCGGAATGCGGGCGGCAAATCTGCCGCCGGTGCTGCGCCGCGTCGCCAAGTTCGAGCCGCGCCGCCGCGCGCGCCTGGCCGGGCCCCAGATCGCGGCGCAGCTGGAATCGGACGCGGATTTCCGCGCCCGGGTGGGCGAACGGGTCGAGCAGGTCTGGCCGGAGTTGGCCGAGGAGCTGCGCCGGGGCGTGGTCCCGCCCGCGGCCGACCCGGTCGCGGTGGCCGCGGCCGCCTACCTGCTGCGTCCGGACGGGTGGCGGCGGATCGTGGACCGCGTCCGCGAGGAGCTGGATCGCCAGGAGAGCGCGAAGGAGGCCGGTGACGCGGCCGAGACCATCGCCGAGCTGCGCCGCCAGTTGGAGGAGGCCAGAAACAGCCGCCGCGAGGAGCTGTCGCGGCTGCGCAGCGAACTGAAGGACCACCGCAGCACCATCGCCGACCTGCGCCGCAGGCTGCACACCGAGCGCGAGCGCGCCAAGGAGGCGGTCAGCGAGGCCGAGCAGGCGGTTGCGGAGGCGGCGGACCGCGATGCCACCACGACCGGTCAGGTCAACGCGGTGGAGGCGGAGAACCGCCGGTTGCGCAACCGTCTCGCGGCGGCCGAGACCCAGGTGGAGAACGCCCGCCGCGCCGCCCGCGCGGGCCGCAGCGCCGACGAGGCGCGGCTGCGTGTCCTGCTCGACGTGCTGCTGGAAGCCGCTCACGGGCTGCGTCGCGAGCTCGCGCTGCCCACGTCCATCGAGAGCCCGGCCGACCTGGTCGCCGAACAGCGCCCGGCCGAGGAAGCCGCTGCGGTGCCCGGCCGCGGGCTGCCCGACGACGACCCCGGCCTGGTCGACGAACTGCTCGGCTTGCCCCGGATGCACCTGCTCGTGGACGGCTACAACGTCACCAAGACCGGCTACGGCACCCTTCCGCTGGCCGACCAGCGCAGCCGCCTGCTGTCGTCCCTCGAAGGGCTCGCCAGCCGCACCAAGGCGGAGATCACCTGCGTCTTCGACGGCGCCGACGTCGGTACGCCGCCGGTGCTCTCCGCGACGCGCCGCGTGCGGCTGCTGTTCAGCGCGCCGGAGGAGACCGCCGACGAGCTGATCATCCGCCTGGTGCGCGCCGAGCCGCGGGGGCGGCCGCTGGCCGTGGTCACCTCCGACCAGGAGATCGTCGCCGCGGTGCGCCGCGAGGGCGCGCGCACCGTCTCCTCGGCGCTGCTGCTGCGCCGGCTGGGCGGGTGAGCCCGTATCCGCGGCGCTTGGCTCGTGCCGGGCCGCGGCCCGGCACGAGCCCGCAACGAGCCCGGCGCGAGGCCCGCGCGTTGCGAAATCGCCGTGTGCGCCGGGTGACGGGCCTGCCGCTGTGGTTGAGGTGGCCCGTGCGGTCCGCTAAGTTCTACGCGGAGCTTGATCGGTTTCCCGCGTCGCAGGCGGGTGTCGCGGTGGCGGACACGACGGCGTGTCCGCCCGGACCGGCGTGCCGCGGGGAGTTCCTTCCCCGGAGCGGGCAGCGGTGATCCGCCGCCGCGCTTGTCCGAAAGGCTTGAACGCCGTGCCCGCGGTCCCGCTCACGCGGCGCTGCGCGGCCTCTCCGGTAACCGCACTGCCCCCTCGTCCCGCATGTGGACTGACCCGTAAGGAGCGTGGACCGCCATGACGAGCACAGGTGGTCGGCGCACGGCCCGCCGGCTCGCGACCGGTTTCGGGGTCGTCGCCGCCGGAGGCCTCATCGTGCCTTCCGGGGTCGCCTATGCCGAGCCGACCCAGGAGGAGGTCGAGTCCAAGCTCGGCGAGCTCCAGGAGCAGGCCGACGGCATCGTCCAGGACTACAACAAGGCCAAAGAGGACTACGACGCCGCCAAGGAGAAGGCCGACGACCTGAAGGAGCGGGTCGGCGACGAGCAGGAGCGCTACGAGAAGCTGCGCGACGACGTCGCGGAGTTCGCCAGCGCCGCCTATCAGGGCAGCGACCTCTCCGCGCCGTCGACGGTCATCAACACCGGCTCGCCCGAGGACCTGCTGGCCCAGTCGGCCGACATCGGCTACCTCTCGGAGCACCAGAAGGAGAAGCTGGACGACTTCAGCGACTCCTCCGAGCGCCTGTTCCGGCTGAAGGACGAGGCGGATTCCGCCCTTGCGGAGGCCAAGGACAAGAAGGACGAGATCGAGCAGAAGAAGGACGAGGTCGAGGAGAAGATCGACGAGCAGGAGGACCTGCTCGCCGAGTTCCCCGAGGCCGAGCCCGCGTCCGGAGGCGACGACTCCGCCGGTGCGTCCTACACCGGCCCGGCCTCCGGTAACGCCCGCGCCGCCCTCGACTTCGCCTTCGCCCAGGTGGGAAAGCCCTACGTCTACGGCGCCACGGGCCCCAGCAGCTACGACTGCTCCGGCCTGGTGATGCGCGCGTGGGGCGCCGCCGGGGTGAGCCTGCCGCGCACCACCTACGGCCAGGCCGAGGTCGGCCACCGCGTCAGCCGGGATCAGCTGCAGCCGGGCGACATCGTCTTCTTCTACGGCGGCCTGGGCCACGACGGCCTCTACGTCGGAAACGGGCAGATGGTGCACGCGCCGCGCACCGGCAGGAACGTCGAGGTCGTGTCGCTGTCGGGCTACTGGGACAGCCAGTTCCAGTTCGGCGTCCGTCCGTAAGCAAAGCGGTTCGCCCGGGGCGGCCGCGGTGTGCCGTTGCCGGGACGTGTGTGCCGATCGTCATATCCCGGGCGGGGAGCGGCCACGGGCGCCGGGCCGCGGTCTGCGCCGCTTCGCGGCGGCCGGGGCGACTTGGTGCTCGTTTGGGATGCGGATGGTTCCTCCTTTGCAATGCGGACATGCCGTAAATCGCCAGAAAAAGTAACGAAACGGTTGAGTATGGTGTCGGGGATGCACTAGTGTTCCTCGCCGAGTGCGGTCGTCGCTCTTGCCGCCAGAAGGGCGGCAGCGGCCGCCTCCCGCCGACCTCCGCACCGGCCGCCCCACCGCTCGGCCGGCGGAGACCGGACCCCGCGGTCGCGTCCCCCGCGCGCCGCACGCAGACTCCCCGGGTGTTTTCGGCTGCCATCAGCCTCCGCGGTCCGACCTGTGCCGCGTCGCCGCCCGGCCTGCGCCCCTCCGGTAGGCGGTCCTGGCAGAAAGGTGTGCCACCATCGTGGATGAACGCCATGAACGTGGCTCGTTCCGCCGGCATCTCGCGACCGTCGGGTTCGTCGCCGCAGGAGCCCTGATCCTGTCCACCAGCGCCGCGGTCGCCGAACCGACCGCCGACGAGGTGCGCAACAAGATCGAGAAGCTCGAAGAGGAGCACGCGGAGCTCGCCGAGAAGTACAACCAGGCGAAGCAGGACCACGACGCCGCGAAAGAGAAGCTTGAGGACCTGAAGAAGGACAAGCAGGAGACTCAAGACAAGATCGACGGCATGCAGGGCGACATCCGCGCGCTGGCCAACGCGGCCTACACCAACGCCGACTACGGTTCGCCCGCCTATCTGCTCAGCTCCAGCGGCCCTGAAGCCGCTCTGGAGCAGGCCGCCGACCTCGGCTACCTTTCGGAGAACCAGCGCCAGACCCTCGTCGACTACAACGAGGAGAAGGAGAAGCTGGACGACCTCACGGCCGAGGCCGCCGACACCGAGGACACGGCCAAGGACAAGCTCGACGAGGCCGAAGAGGCCAAGGACGAGGCCGCGACGAAGATCGAGGAGCAGGAGGACATCCTCTCCGACCTCACCGCCGAGGAGGCCGCCGCGGCCACCTCCGGTGTCGGCGGCGGAAGCAGCGGCGGCGGGGGCGCCTCCTACACCGGCAGCGCCTCGGGCAGCGCCGGAGCCGCGCTCGACTTCATCTACGCCCAGATCGGCGACTCCTACAGCCTCGGCGCCAACGGCCCCGACGTCTGGGACTGCTCCAGCCTGGTCCAGGCCGCCTGGTCCCAGGGCGGAGTGAGCCTGCCGCGCACCACCTACAGCCAGGTCAACGCCGGAACCTCCGTCTCCTGGGGCGCGATGCAGCCCGGCGACCTGATCTTCTTCTACGACGGCCCCAGCCACGTGGGCATGTACGTCGGCAACGGCAAGATGGTGCACGCCTCCAACCCGTCCAAGCCGGTGGCGGAGGTCTCCCTGAGCGGCTACTACCAGAGCAACTTCCACTCGGCGGTACGCCCCTGACCCGCAGCGGGCGCTCCGCGGTGGGTGGGGCGCCGCCTGCTCGCCGCCGCGTCATCCCTCGCAGGTCGTACAGCGCCGCACGGCGTAGCGCTGCGGATTGCCCTCCGTGGCGTACACGGCATGCCCCTGGGCGATGCGTGTCCACAAGTGCGGGTCGGCACCGGTGATCCATCCCCACTCTGGCGGGTGGATCGCCGAGTCCGACAAGTGGCCGCACCCGGGCCGGTGGGCGTACCGGGTCGGCGAGATCAGGATGGACGACGAGGGAAAGGTCGCCCCCGAGCCCTCGGCGGACTCCCCGGGGGGAGGTTGCGGGGAACGAGAGCACGCGCACCCGGCACCGATGAGTAGGTCGCAGTAGTCGCAACGCAGCATGTCCATTCCCGAATCGTCGCAGGAGGCGGTGACATCCGGGGTAGGCGGCCGCGTAGCCCCGTGGTCGGCAGCACCGCGCCGCCGGCAGCGCAGACCGCGCTCCGGGGAGAAGCACTAGACTCCGCCTCGTGCCGCGTACGCTCATCATCACCAACGACTTTCCGCCGCGCCCCGGTGGGATCCAGGCATTCGTGCACGAGTTGGCCATGCGTCGGCCCGCCGATTCCGTGGTCGTGTACTGCTCGACGCCGGGATCGCGGGGCTCGGCCGGGTGGCAGCGGGCCGCCGACTTCGATCTCGGGCTGCCGTTCCCGGTGGTGCGCGAGCGCACCTCGGTGCTGCTGCCCACCCCGGCGGTGGGGCGCCGCGCCGAGCGGATCGCCGGGCTGGAGGGGTGCGACTCGGTGCTGTTCGGGGCCGCCGCGCCGCTGGGGCTGCTCGCGGGCCGTCTGCGCCGCGCCGGGGTGCGCCGCATCGTGGGGCTGACCCACGGCCACGAGACGGGCTGGTCGGTGCTGCCGGGCGCGCGCCGGGCGCTCCACCGCATCGGGGAGGAGACCGACGCGCTGACCTATCTGGGCGACTACACGCGCACGCGCCTGGCGCGGGCGCTGTCGCCCGCCGCGGCCGCGCGCATGCGCCGACTGGCGCCGGGCGTCGACACCGACCGGTTCCGGCCCGGAGCGGGCGGCGAGGCCGTGCGCGAGCGCCACGGTCTGACCGGGCGCCCGGTGGTGGTGTGCGTTTCGCGGCTGGTGGCGCGCAAGGGCCAGGACACGCTGCTGCGCGCCTGGCCGCGCATCCTGGCCGACGTGCCCGGCGCGGCGCTGCTGCTGGTGGGCGGCGGCCCCTACCGGCGACGGCTGGAGGCGATGGCGCGCGAGCAGGGCGTCTCGGACTCCGTGCACTTCGCCGGCGACGTCGCCGCCGCGGACCTGCCCGCCTACTACGACGCCGGCGACGTTTTCGCCATGCCCTGCCGCACCCGCAACGGCGGGCTCGACGTCGAGGGCTTGGGCATCGTCTACCTGGAGGCGTCGGCGAGCGGCCTGCCCGTGGTCGCCGGGCGCTCCGGCGGTGCGCCCGACGCGGTGCGCGAAGGGGAGACGGGCCTGGTGGTCGACGGCGCCCGGCCCGGTCCCACGGCGCGGGCGCTCATCCGGCTGCTGCGCGATCCCGAGGATGCGGCGGCGATGGGTGAGCGCGGCCGCGCCTGGGTGCAGCGGGAGTGGACCTGGGACCGGGTGTCGGCGCGGCTGGCGGAGTTGCTGACGCCCTGAGCGGCGGGAGTGCCGCGAGCGCGGGTGCGGGACTGAGGCGCTGCGCGACACCGCGGGAGTCCTCAGCCGAGCGGGTGGAGCCCCCGCGCGGCGCCGCCGGCGGCGGGACGCGCAAAGGCGGACGCGGGACCTCCCGGCCCGCGCCCGCCCGCTCGGTCCCGCCTGGCGGCCTCAGCTGTAGAGGCTGTCGATCTCCTCGCTGAACTGCTTGGCCACCACGTGCCGCTTGACCTTGAGCGACGGCGTCATCTGCCCGCCCTCCTCGGAGAAGTCCACCGGCAGGATGGTGAACTTGCGCACCGACTCCGCCCGCGAGACGGCCTTGTTGGCGTCGTCCACGGCCTCCTGCACGGCGGCGACGAGGTCGGGGTCCTCGGTCATGTCCGGGATCTCGCCGCTCTTGCCGTTCCGCTCCCTCCAGAACCCGAAGGCTTCGGGGTCGATGGTGACCAGCGCGGAGACGAAGTTGCGGTTGTCGCCGACCACCATGCACTGGCTGACGATGGCGTGGCTGCGCAGCCGGTCCTCGATCACCGCCGGGGCGACGTTCTTGCCGCCCGCGGTGACGATGATCTCCTTCTTGCGTCCGGTGATGGTGAGGTAGCCGTCCTCGTCCAGCGAGCCGAGGTCGCCGGTGCGGTACCAGCCGTCCTCGTCGAACGCCTCCTCGGTGGCCTTCGCGTTCTGCCAGTAGCCGCGCATCACGTGGTCGCCCTTGACCAGGATCTCGCCGTCCTCGGCGATGCGGTGGCTGACCCCGGGCAGCGGCGGGCCGACCGTGCCCACCTTGTTCCTGGCCGGGCTGTTCACGCAGGTGGGCGCCGAGGTCTCGGTGAGGCCGTAGCCCTCGATGATGGTCAGGCCCACGCCGCGGAAGAAGTGGCCCAGCCGCTCGCCGAGCGCGGAGCCGCCCGAGACCGAGTAGCGGGCCTGCCCGCCGACCGCGGCGAGGATCTTGCCGTAGACCAGCCGCTCGAACAGGGCGTGGCGCAGCCGCAGCGACAGCGGGACGCGTCCGCTGTCCAGCGCGCGGCTGTAGGCCACGGCGGTGTCGGCGGCGGCGCGGAAGATGCGCCCGCGCCCCTCGGAGGCGGCCTTCTGCTCGGCCTTGTTGTAGACCTTCTCGAACACCCGCGGCATCGCGAGCAGGAAGGTGGGGCGGAACGAGCCCAGCGCGTCGATCACCTCGGGGCCGGTGCTGGGGAAGTGGCCCATCACGGTGCGCGACTCGACGCAGCCGATCTGGATGATGCGGGCGAAGGAGTGCGCCAGCGGCAGGAACAGCAGCGTCGAGCGGCCCTCGATGGAGAAGACCTCCTCCAGCGGGCCGTGGACGGCGTTGAGGATGGTGAAGAGCAGGTTGCGGTGGGTCAGTTCGCAGCCCTTGGGGCGGCCGGTGGTGCCCGAGGTGTAGATCAGCGTGGCGATCTCGTCGGCCGTGCCGGCCGTGCGGCGCTCGTCGAGGGTCGCGTCGGCGACCTCCTCCCCGCTCCGCTGGAACTCGGCGAAGTCCGGCCCGTCGATCTGCCAGAGGTGGCCCAGGTCGGGCAGGTCGGCGCGGGCGGCCTCGACCCGCTTCGCGTGCTCGGGGCTCTCGACGAAGACCGCCCGGCTGCCGGAGTCGCCGAGGATCCAGGAAACCTGCTCCTCGGAGGAGGACTCGTAGATGGGGACGGTGACGGCGCCGGCCGCCCACACGGCGTAGTCGACGACGGTCCACTCGTAGCGGGTGCGCGACATCAGGCCGACCCGGTCGCCGTGCTCGATACCGGCGGCGATCAGCCCTTTGGCGACCGCGGCGACGTCGTCGCGGAACCGCGCGCAGGTGACGTCGCGCCACTGCCCCGCCTCCTGGCGGCGGAACGCGACGGCGTCGGGCTCTTCCTCCGCCCGTGCGAAGAGCGTGTCGGGCAGGCGCGACTCGACCGCGACCTCCACTTTGACCGGACTGCTGTATTCGCGCACGTGATCGCTCCCGGACATCTGTTTCCACGAGGGGACAGCACGACCGTAACAACTTTCCTTACCCGCGGGTAGAACACGTTATCGCCTGGTATCCGATAGTGATCCGCGAGTTCAGGGAGTCCCGGGGCTTCGCCGGGGATATCCCGGAAATCCCGCCGCGTGTCGCCACCGCGGGGCCGCGGGCGGCTAACGTGACGGGCAGAGCCGAGGAACGCAGGGGAAGTGGGGGCAGGACACCGCCATGACCGAATCCGACCGCGACACCGGTCGCGACAGCGGCCCCGAGGCCGGTCGCGACACCGACCGCCGGGAGAACGGAACCCAGGACATGATCGACGACGCGCTGCGCATGGTGGACACGCTGCAGCGCCGACTGCTCGTCGCCGGCGTGCGCCGCGGCGTCTCCGCCGCGTCGGCGCCTCCGCCCAAGGGTGACGTGTGGGAGGAGGCGATCAAGTACGAGCAGCCCCAGCCGGAGCCTTCGCCGCTGGAGGAGTTGCTGGGCATCGCGCGCAAGAAGGCGCCCGAGGTCGCGGGCCACATCGGTCGGGCCGGCATCGCCGCGGTCGGCGCCTTCGGCGAGACCCTCGGCGTCGTCGAGCGCGCACTGGAGCGCCGCACCCCCGACCCCGGGTCCTCCGCCCCGTCCGACGCGGGCACCGGCCCGAACCGGGTCGAGGCACCGCGTGAGATCTCCAAAGGCGAGTGATCTAGAATCCGGCGGGAACTGGTTTAGTCCAATCGCCGCGCCCGGGACAGCCCGTCGGCCCGTCCGGGCGCGGGCGGTGCGGCGCGCCGCCGGATAGGAGAGAGGGAACCGCCCATGCGGACGACGATCGGCGTGGACATCGGCGGCACCAAGGTGGCCGCGGGCATCGTCGACTCCGACGGGCGGATCGGCGACGTCGTCAAGCACCCCACGCCCTACGGCGACGGCGAGGCGCTCGCCGACGTCGTCGGCCGGGCGGTCGCCGAACTGCGCGAGCGGCACACCGGCGCCCCCATCAGCGCGATCGGCGTGGGCACAGCCGGCTTCGTCGACGCCGACCGCGCAACCATCGTGCTCGGCGCGAACCTCGGCCTGGCCGAGGAGCCGTTCAAAGAGCGGCTGCGCCGCCGGGTGGACCTGCCGGTCGTCGTGGAGAACGACGCCAACGCCGCGGCGTGGGCGGAGGTCCGGTTCGGCGCCGGCCGCGGCAGCGAGCACGTCGTCTGCGTCACCCTGGGTACCGGGGTGGGCGGCGCCGTCGTGATGAACGGCGAACTGCAGCGCGGCCGCTACGGCGTCGCCGCCGAGGTCGGCCACTACCGCGTCGTGCCCTTCGGACGCCGCTGCGGCTGCGGCAACCACGGCTGCTGGGAGCAGTACGCCAGCGGCCGCGCCCTCGTCGGCGAGGCGCACGACCTCGCCCGCGCCGAACCCAAGCGTGCCGAGCGCATGGCCGAACTGGCCGGGGGCGACCCCGAGGACATCCAGGGCCGCGAGATCACCCGCGCCGCCGTGGAGGGCGACGAGGGCGCCCTGGCCTGCTTCCGCGCAGTGGGGGAGTGGGTGGGCCTCGGGCTCGCCGACCTCGCCGCGATCCTCGACCCGGAGCTGTTCCTGATCGGCGGCGGTGTCTCCGACGCCGGCGACATCCTGCTCGACCCGGTCCGCGAGTCCTTCGCACGCCACGTCACCGGTCGCTCCACCCGCCGCCTCGCCGACATCCGCATCGCCGAACTGGGCTCCGCGGCCGGCATCGTCGGCGCCGCCGACCTGGCGCTGCGCTGAGCGGACCCCCTCGGGCGGCTCGCCGAGTGGCGGCCCGCACCCATGGCGTGCCCAGACGCGGGTAGTCCTGGGGACGTGTCGAATACTCGGATCCGCGTGCTGAGCTACAACGTGCATGCCCTGCGCGACGACGCCCAGGCGGTGGCTCGGGTCGTCCGCGCGTGCGACCCGGACGTCGTCTGCCTGCAGGAGGCCCCGCGGCTGCTGCGCTGGCAGTCGCGGCGGCGCAGCCTGGACCGGATGATGGGGATGATCCCGGCGATCAGCCGCCGCACCGGCGGGCTGGCCGTCCTCTGCCGCCCGGGCATCGAGGTGCACCGCATCGGCCACCGCGTGCTGCGGCGCTACCCCGGCCTGCGGGTGCGCACCCTGTCCATGGCCGCGCTGCAGGTGGATGGGCGCCCGCTGCTGGTCGGCTGCACCCATCTGGACCTGCATCCGGGCGCGCGCCTGCACCATGCCGGGGAGGCGGTGGACTACCTCGCCGCCTTCGCCGTGGAGAACCCGGGCCCCAGCGTGCTGGCCGCCGACGTCAACGCCGAGCCCGGAAGCTCGGCCTGGCGGCTGATCACGGCCGGGCTGCGCGACGCCGCGGGCGAGCACCCGTGGGGAGAGGCGGCGACCTTCCCCGCGCGCAACCCTGCCCGCCGCATCGACGGGGTCTTCACCTCGGGCGCGGTCGAGGTGCACCGCGCCGGCGTGCCGGTGGAGCCGGCCGACGCCGCCGACATGGCCGACGCCAGCGACCACCGGCCCGTGCTCGCCGACATCTCCCTGGAGGCCGAACCCGTGACGGAGGCGGCGGAGGGCGGCTGAGGCGACGGAGCGGCGCGCAGTCGTCGCCGGGGGAGCCGGCCGCGGCGCTGCGGTCGTCGCCGGACTCCCACTCGACCGCGCCGTCGGGGGCGACCTGCACGAGCTTGTACTCGAAGGCCGTCCCCTCGGGTATGTCGACGCTCCCGCTCCAGGTGGGATAACTCGGCAGCGCCCTACGCGGCTGTGCCGGGGTTCGCGCCGCGCTCGGAGTCGGGATCGGAGGCCGGCACACCGTCGGGATCGGTGTCGGCCTCGGCGCGCGCCTTGTTCTTCGCCTTGCGGGCGTTCTTGCGGCGCGCCTTGCGCGCGGCCCGCTCGGTGCGCTTGCGCTCCTTCGCGCCCGCGTGCTGCTCCTCCTTCTCCTCCTTGGCCGCGGCCTCCAGTTCCGTCTTGACCGACTGCGCGTAGCGGTCGACGTACTCCTGGCCCGAGAGGTCCATGAGGGCGTACATGATCTCGTCGGTGACGGCGCGCAGCACCCGCGGGTCCTTCTCCATCCCGTAGTAGCGGGAGAAGTCCAGCGGCTTGCCGAAGACGACCTTGGGCCGGATGCCGAGCTTGGGCACAGAGCGGCCGGGCGGCATGATCTTGTCGACGTTGATCATCGCCATCGGGATCACCGGCGCCCTCGACTCCAGCGCCACCCGCGCGACCCCGGTGCGCCCGCGGTAGAGCTTGCCGTCCGGCGAGCGCGTGCCCTCGGGGTACATCCCGAGCAGCCGGCCCTGCTTGAGCACCTTCAGCCCGGTGCGCAGCGCCGCCTCGCTGGCCTTACCGCCCGAGCGGTCGATGGGGATCTGCCCGACACCGGTGAAGAACAGGCGGCTGGCCAGGCCCTTGATGCCGGTGCCCGTGAAGTACTCGGCCTTCGCCAGGAAGGTGATCTTGCGGGGCAGCGGCAGCGGCCCGAAGAAGTGGTCGGAGAAGGACAGATGGTTGCCCACCATGACCGCCGGTCCCTGCCGGGGCACGTTCTCGACACCCTCGGCGCGCGGCTGCCACAGCACCGCGAGCACGGGGCCCAGAATCGCCTTGACCACCCAATAGAACACCGGCACTCACCCTCGACCACGCGGGGCGCGCCTCTCGCCGAACGCGCGCTGTCCTTCCCGCTTCCACGAACAATCGTGGTCATCTTCCCATTGTCGGCGCCGGACTACCAATGCCGGCGGAAGTTACCCCCTGGTAGTGGAGTCGCGCCGACGGGCCGGGGCATCCGCCGGCCGCAGTCGACGGGGTACCGGGGGCGCGCTCCGCGTGCCGGTTTCGTAAAGTCGACTTGGACAGGCGCGGCCGCCCCGCCGCGCCCACTGCTCGGAATCGAGGAGGGCCCGAATGCCGTCGATGCCGGGCGCCGAGCCCTACCACCGCCACGGTGACGGGGTCGGCGTACTGCTGTGCCACGGGTTCACCGGCACCCCGCGCTCCATGCGGCCCTGGGCCGAGCACCTGGCCGCCGCGGGACTGACCGTCGACCTGCCGCTGCTGCCGGGACACGGCACCACCTGGCAGGAGATGGCCGCCACCACGAGCACGCAGTGGCTGGCCACCGCGGAGTCGGCGCTGCTGCGGCTGCACGAGGTCTGCGACACCGTCTTCGTGATGGGTCTGTCGATGGGCGGATGCCTGGCGCTGCGGCTGGCCGAGCTGCACCCGGACAAGGTCCGCGGAGCGGTCGTCGTCAACCCGTCGCTGGCGGTGGAGAACCTGCTGCTGCCGGTCGCCCGCCTGCTCGCCCCGTTCGTGCCGACCACCGCCGCCGTGGGCGAGGACATCAACAAACCCGGCGCCGGAGAAGGCTCCTACGAACGGGTGCCCACAGCCGCGGCGGCGACGCTTCCGAAACTGTGGCGCGACACGAAACGGGACATGGCCTCCATCACCGCGCCGGTCCTGGCCTACAGAAGTCCGCAGGATCATGTCGTGGGGCCCCGGAGTCTGCGTATCCTCACGAGTAGGGCGGTCAACGCGCGGCTGCGCGTCCACTCGCTGGACCACAGCTACCACGTGGCCACCCTCGACTACGACGCCTCAACCATCTTCGACGGGAGCCTCGCGTTCGTCCGCGAGCACAGCAGGAGCGGGGAAGGGACGAAGCGATGACGAATCGCCGGGGCAACGGCCTTCTCGCCGACACCTACGTCCCCCTCATCCTGCTCCCGAGAGCGCCGGCCGACCAGATGCTCGACGCGCTGCGCGAGTCCGGGATCGCCGCCTACGCCGTGCAACTGGACGAGGGGGTGCTGGAGGAGTCGGGCGCCGTCGCCGAACCCCCCACCGACCACCTCTACGTCGACTCCCGCGAGCGTGCCGCCGCCGAGGCGATCCTCCGCGACCAGCTGCCCGACCTGGAGCGCTTCAGCTCCGACTCCGGGGCCGCCGAGTCCGCGGAGCCCTCCGAGATCCCCCGGCACCAGCCCTCGGCCGAGCCCGAGGCGCCCGTCGGCTCCGCCGACGACGACGTGTGGGCCGACCTGGTGGCGCGTTTCTACGACACCCCCGGGCCCGCCGAGGCGGCCTGGCCCGACGCCGAGAACCTCGCCGATAACGAGCGCACGGCCGACGCAGAGGAGGGCGCGACCGACACCGCGGAGGGCGGCGAGGACCCCCGCGCGGCCGACGACACAGCGGGCTCCCCGCGCGGCCGGGTGGTCCGCCCGGCCGAGCCCGGAGACGACCACGACCACTACGTTCCGCCTCCGCCCCCGCCGCTGCCGCGCGGCGACCTCACCAGCCGGCTGTCCTGGGCCGGGCTGTTCGGCGGTCCGCTCGTGCTGCTGGGCTCGATGCTGCTGGGCATGTCCCTGCCCGGCTGGGTCGCGTTCCTGGCCGTGGCCGCCTTCATCGCCGGGTTCGTCGTCCTGGTCGTACGCATGGGCGACCGCCCGCCCGGCGACAACGGCCCGGACGACGGCGCCGTGGTCTGAGCCGGAACGGCCCGGCGGCCGGCGCACCACCTCCGCCACCCCGCCCGCCGCTTCGGCGCGGAGCCGCGCACCGCAGGCGCCCGCGGCCCGCAACGGCGTCAGCACACCCCCACCCCTCCGCCGCACTCACCGCAGCCGCGTGCGGGCGGCGTCCACATCCCCGCAGCCGCCAGGACACCCCCATATGATCTCCGAAGCCCCCGACGCGACCGGCGCCGCCCCAGCCCCCGCCGAGCGTCCCGCCCCCTCCGGAGCGGCAGCCGACACCGCGGACGACGCCCGAATGGGCTTCTCCGCGCCGCTGTGGCGCGCCATCGCCGTCTTCCGCGCCGCGTCGGTGGGCTACGCCGTCTTCCTGATGGCCCAGCACCTCGACCTGCTGGCGCGGCCGTGGGCGGCCTGGTCGGTCCTGGCCGCCATGGCCGCCTGGACCGCCGCCTCGACCGCGCTCTACGCCCGGCCGCACCGCCGCACCCGGGCCCTGCTCGCGGCCGATCTGGCCGTGGCCTTCGGCTGCCTGGCCGCCACCGTGCTGGTGGTCGAGCCGGGATACCTGCGCATGGCGCCGCCGCTGACCACCACCTGGTTCGGCGGCGCCGTTCTGGCGGCCGCCGTGGTTGCCGGGCGGCGCCTGGCGCTGGGTGCGGCGCTGGCCCACGGAGTCGTCGACATCGCGGTGCGGACCGCGCTGGGGCTGACGATCTCCGCCGCCGTGCCGCGGGGCGTGGTCCTGCTGCTGCTGGCCGGCTACTGCGTGGGCTACCTGGCCAACTACGCCGCGGCGGCCGAGCGGCGCTTCGCCGAGGCCGTCGAACTGGAGGCGCGCACCCGCGAGCGCGAGCGGCTGGGCCGCTCCATCCACGACTCCGTGCTGCAGGTCCTGGCGATGGTGCAGCGGCGCGGCGCCGAGGCGGGCGGTGAGGCGGCCGAACTCGGGCGGCTGGCCGGCGAGCAGGAGGTGAAGCTGCGGGCGCTGATCGGCGTCCGCCACGGGGCGGGCGCCGCCCCGGCGGCAGCACCCGCGGCGGCGCCCGGACCCACCGGTGCCCGCGGCCGGGCGGCCGAGTCCACCGCATGGGAGGCCGCCTCGCTCACCGCCGATCTGACGGACCTGCTCGAAAGGCACTCCGGCGCGCGGGTGACCGTCTCCGCCCCGGCGACCGCGGTCGCACTGGCCCCGCACGCCGCCCACGAGATCGACGCCGCGGTGCGCGAGGCGCTGGGCAACGTCGAGCGGCACTGCCCGCCGCAGACGGGTGCCTGGCTGCTGGTCGAGGACGAGGGCGAGCGTGTAACGGTGACGGTGCGCGACGACGGTCCCGGAATCGCGCCCCGGCGCCTGGACGAGGCCGCCGCCGAAGGACGGATGGGCGTGGCCCAGTCGATCCGCGGCCGCATCGCCGACCTCGGCGGCACCGTCGAGATCACCACGGCGGGTGGCCAGGGCACCGAGATCGAGATGCGCGTGCCCAGGTAGCGGCGCTTCACGAGCCCGCCCGGCTCGGCGGCGGCCGCGGGGGAGAGCCCGGTCTGCTGGGCGGCCTTGATGGTCTGCCGGGTGACGGGTGGACTTGACTGAAAAGCGGCGGCGAGGGCGGCGCGGGGCTGGGCCCGCGGTTGCCGGGTCGGGTGCTCGCAGGTGGCGGTGGCCAGCGGGGGCGGCGACGACGCCGGCGGTTCCGGGCCTGGGGTGGTCGGGCGGTGGTCACCGCCCCGGGCCGCGGGTGGTCGAGACCCGGGGGGCGCCGCCGCCCGATTGTCGGCGAGGGCCCGACGCGGCGGTCGACGGCGGTCATGCAGCCGGGTCGGAGTCACGAGATCCACGTAAGTGCGGTGGCATGGGCCTCGGTGTCGCCCCGAGGTGCCGTCCTCGCACCTTAATTTCGCGATGCGAAAAAGCGCGGGGTGTTTTGTCCGTCAATGCCTGAGTTCCCGGTGGGCCCGCACTCGCGCTGCGGCGGCGGTGGCCCACGAAGCGCGCCGAATGGCGCGAAAACAGCCCCGGAGTCAACTTTTCGTGCGTCTCGTGGCTGCTGCGCCTGCCGAGGCCGCCCGCAAAACGGGCATAGACCCCCAAAAGCCCACCCCATCGGGGGGTGCGACTCCCCGCGGCCGCGCCCGGGCGCAACGAGCGACGTGTCGTCGCCCCCGGCCCCCGATCCGGCGCACCCCCGAGCCGCGCGAGCACCCGCGACCGCGCCACACCGCGCGGCCGTCCAGCCTGCGCGGGCCCGGCCACAACACGGCGACACCACGTCGGCCAACCGGCGCCGGTATGTCCGGTATGCCGGTCCATCCGGCGATGATCGTGAACTTATGGCCGCGGGATGTGCTTTCCTGCGACCATAAGTTCGCGATAGACGGGCCAAGCCGCGCCGACCGGCCTGCGGCGGCCGAACGCCGCCCCCGCCGCAACCGCCACCGGCGAGCACCCGAACCGACAACCACAGGCCCGGCCCCGCTGCCGCCGTCGATGCTCCTATTTGTCAAGCGGCTTGGGTATAGGTGTCGGCGCTGGTGACCGGTTCGCGTGAGGGCTTTGTAGACCTGGCGGGCGACATAGCGCTTGAGGCAGCGGATGATGTCCTTCTTGGTCAGCCCCTGCTTCAGGCGCCGCTGGACATAGGCGCGGGTGTCGCCATCATGGCGCATCCGGGCGATGACGATCTGATGCAGCACCTTGTTCGCGGCCCGGTCGCCCCCGCGGTTGAGGCGGTGGCGGTCGCGCCGCCCGGAGGAGGCGGGCACCGGCGCGGTGCCGCACAGGTGGGCGAAGGCGGCCTCGCCGGTGATCCGGTCGGGGTTGTCGCCGGTGGTCAGCATCAGCTGCGCGGCGGACTGGGGGCCCACGCACACCAGGGCGCGCAGGCCGGGCGCGGCGGTGGCGGTGAGGTGGTCGATGTGGCGGGCGATTTCGGTGATGCGGCGGGTGAGGTCCTGGTAGTGGCGGGCCAGGGCGGCCAGGCTGTAGCGGGCGGCCGCATCCGGATCGGCCAACTCCGCCGGGTCGGCCGCGTGGGGCTCCAGGTCGGCGCAGGCTCGGATCAGCCGGGTGGTGCTCAGCCCGCGCAGCAAGGCGCGCAGGTCCTGGCCGGTGGTGGTGATCAGCGCGTGGATCTGGTTGATGGTCTGGGTGCGCTGGCCGACCGGCATGGTGCGCAGGTGGTGCAGGGGGCGCAGGGCTCCGGCGGTGCCGGTGCGGTCCTTGGGTGCGGCCCGGGCGTGGTCGGCCAGGGCGGCGCGGGCGGCGGCGTAGGCGTCCAGGGGGTCGGATTTGCCGTGGCGGCGGCGGGCGGAGCGGTCGGGCCGGTTGACTTCGAGGGCGGTGTGGCCGGCGGCGGTGAGCCGGCGGGTGAGTTCGGCGCCGTAGGAGCCCGTGCCTTCCATGGCGACGGCGATGGGGTGGCCGTGGGTGGCGGTCCAGGCGGCGAGGTCGTCGTAGCCGGTGGCGGTGGTGGGGAATTCGCGGTCGGCCAGGGGGCGGCCGAGGTGGTCGATGATCGCGCAGTGGTGGGTGTCGGTGTGGGTGTCCACGCCGGCGATGACATCGCCGGGTCGGGGGTCCATCATGGGGGTGGCCTTTCCCGTGTGGTGCGGAGAGGGGCGATGCGGGCCGGGCAGGTCCTGGACAGGACAGTGATGGGCAAGCGTGCGCTTGCAGGCTCCTATGAGGTCACAGGTTCCTGTCCGGCTCGTTGGTCTCTGGGGCGCAGCGACAGATCGACGGAAGGACACGGGCTTGTGGGCCCGGTCGGCCGCCGCTGGGGTCAGCTCCGTCCCAGAGACCACTCAATCAATCACTGCCGCCGCTTTTCCGTAAGACCACCCGCCGCCCGGCTGATCAGCAAGGCCGCACTGCAGACCCGAGCCGCCCCTCCGTCGCCCGCCGCTACCGGCGGGCACCCGGCCCGATGACCGCGGGCCCGGCCGTCCGCCGCCCTCGCTGCGGCTTTTCAGTGAAGACCACCCGCCGCCCGGCTGATCAGCAAGGCCGCACTGCAGACCCGAGCCGCCCCTCCGTCGCCCGCCGCTACCGGCGGGCACCCGGCCCGATGACCGCGGGCCCCGGCCCGCCACCGTCCCCGATGCCCGCTGCTCCCCATCCTTCAGCCCGCCGGCACGGGGCAAGGCCAGGGCAAGTCGGCGTAGCGGATCCGAGCCGCACGGCCCGGACGCCCATGGGAGCCGGACCGATCCAGCACTTCTTGAACACGGCTTAGGTCGGCGGCGGGCCGTCGCCCGGTTCCTCCTGGTAGGAGTAGCGCTGCTCCTTCCACGGGTCGGCGCGGTTGTGGTAGCCGCGCTCCTCCCAGAAGCCGCGGCGGTCCGCGGTGAGGTACTCCACCGCGCGCACCCACTTCACGCTCTTCCAGCCGTACAGGTGCGGCACCACCAGGCGCACCGGATGGCCGTACTCGGGGGCGAGGCGCTCACCGTCGCGGTGGGTGGCCAGCAGCACGTCCGGGGCCAGGAAGTCGTCCAGGCGCATGTTGGCGCTGTAGCCGTACTCCGCCCAGACCATGACGTGGGTGGCGCCCGGCGCGGGCGGCACCAGCTCCACCAGCGTCTCGGTGGAGACGCCGCTCCAGTGCACGCCGGGCAGCGTGAAACGTGTCACGCAGTGGAAGTCGGAGACGGAGTCGATGCGCGGGAGCGCGTCGAACTCGGGCCAGGTCCACCGGAACTCGCCCAGCGACTCGGTGAAGCCGTAGACCCGCAGATCCCATCTGTGCGCACGGAACCGCGGAACGGGGCCGTAGTGCAGGGCGGGCCGGTCGCGCGGCACGTGCTGTCCCGGCGGAAGCGGCTGATCCGACAATCGCTCTCCTTCGTGCGCCTCACACCGACATCCTGCCAGTGACCCGCTGTCGGCACGCGCCGCGCCCCTCGCCCGTACGCCCGGCCCGGACGATGCGCTATAGTCGGTGCCATGCAGCAGAGCTTTTGGCGCTTTTATGGCTACCGGCCCACGGCTAGGACGGTCGCCCGCCAAGCGCTGCGCTGACACGGACGACTTGAGGAGCCCCGGGCCGGGAAAGGCCCGGGGCTCTTCTGCTGCCCGGCCCGAACCGCCGCCCGGCTCCCCTCGGCCCGTCCGGCCGACAACCTCCAGCCGAGTCCGCCGAACGGACCCGCGAACAGCCGAAGGGACAACGCACATGGTCATCGTCATGGGGCCGGGAGCCACCCGCGAACATATCGACAACCTCGTCGACCTCGTCGCCGCAGCGGGGGGCGAGGCTTACGTGACCCGCGGTGTGAGCCGCACGATCATCGGTTTGGTCGGCGACGTGCGCCAGTTCGAGACCCTGGACCTGCGCGCGATGCCGGGCGTCAGCGACGTCCTGCGCATCAGCGTCCCCTACAAGCTCGTCAGCAGTGAGAACCAGCCCACCCGCTCCGAGGTCAGCGTCGCCGGCGTGCCGATCGGCGGCGACCACATGACCGTCGTCGCCGGGCCCTGCGCCGTCGAGACCCCCGAGCAGACGCTGGCCGCCGCGCAGATGGCCAAGGCGGCCGGGGCGGCGCTGCTGCGCGGCGGCGCCTACAAGCCGCGCACCTCCCCCTACGCCTTCCAGGGGCTCGGCGAGACCGGCCTGAAGATCCTCTCCGACGTGCGCACCGAGACCGGCCTGCCGATCGTCACCGAGGTGGTCGACGCCGCCGACGTCGACCTGGTGGCCGGCTACGCCGACATGCTGCAGATCGGCACCCGCAACATGCAGAACTTCGCGCTGCTGCAGGCGGCGGGGGAGGCCGGGCGCCCGGTGCTGCTCAAGCGCGGCATGAACGCCACCATCGAGGAGTGGCTGATGGCCGCCGAGTACATCGCCCAGCGCGGCAACCTCGACATCGTGCTCTGCGAGCGCGGCATCCGCACCTTCGAGAAGGCCACCCGCAACACCCTGGACATCAGCGCCGTCCCGGTGGCCCAGAGCCTGTCGCACCTGCCGGTGATCGTCGACCCCTCGCACTCGGGCGGCAAGCGCGAGCTGGTGCTGCCGTTGTCGCGGGCGGCGATCGCGGCCGGGGCCGACGGCGTCATCGTCGATGTGCACCCCACCCCCGAGACCGCGCTGTGCGACGGCCCGCAGGCGCTGGTCGGCGGCGACATCGCCGAGCTGGCCCGCGTCGCCGAGACCCTGCCGCCGCTGCTGGGCCGCACCCTCACCGCCGCGCCGCAGCCGGCCGGGGTCTGATCCGAGCAGGCGCCTCCACGCCACCGGATGTCCCGGGCCGCCGAGCGGGGCGGCGCCGTGCGAAGCCCGCCGCTGTTCGCTCGGCGGCGCGCTTCGCACGGGGCTTCGAGCCGTGTCCCGTTGCCGCGACCCGGGGGCTCCTCGGTCCGGAGCGGGTGTTGCGGCCCGCGCCCGCTCAGACCTTCGCGGGAGCGGCGTCGCCCAGGAAGCTGGGCCGGTGCAGTTGCTTGGCGGTGAGCAGATGCTCGGCCAGCTCCTCGGCGTCGAGCCGCTTCTCGATCACCCGCAGGTCGGGGATCTGGGCGGCGGTCTCGACCTGGCGCGGCGTGAGCAGCGTGCAGCAGTCCTCGTCGGGCAGTTCGGAGATCGACAGCGTGCCGATCCGCCGCGCCTGGTCCATGATCTCGCTCTTGTCCATGCCGATCAGCGGACGCAGGATCGGCGCGTCCACCGCGTCGTCCAGCGCGGTCAGATTGGTCATGGTCTGGCTGGAGACCTGGCCCAGCGCGTCGCCGGTGATCAGCGCCTCGGCGCCGAGGTCGTCGGCCAGCGCCTCGGCGGTCTTGAGCATCAGCCGGCGCTGGGCGATGATCTGCAGCCGCTCCGCCCCCGAGGTCTTCAGCTGCTGCTGCGCCTTGCCGAAGGGGACGACGAACAGCCGCGAGCCCACCTGGAACCGGTCGAGCTGGCGCACCAGGCTGTAGGCCTTGTAGATCGACTCCGGGCCGGTGAAGGGCATGCCGGAGAAGTGCAGGAAGTCGACCTTGAGGCCGCGGCGCATCATCCGGTGCGCGGCCACGGGGGAGTCGATGCCGCCCGACATCAGCACCAGCGCGCGCCCGCTCATGCCCACCGGCAGGCCGCCCGGGCCGGGGATGCCGTCGGTGAAGACGAACACCTCGTCCTTGTCGACCTCGATGGAGACCGTGTTCTGCGGGTGCTTGAGATCGACCGGCAGACTGTGCGCCTGTTGGACGGCGGAGCCCACGTGCCGGGCGATCTGCGAGGAGGTCAGCGGGAACCGCTTGTCGCGGCGGCGGGGCCGCACGGCGAAGGAGCCCGTGCGGTCGGCCAGCGCCTGCACGGCGACCGCGGTGACGGTGTCGACGTCCTTGGGCACGCGGCGCACCAGGTGCACCCACACCACGCCCATGACGTTCTTCATGCGCTCGGCGAGCTCGGCGACCTCGATGTCGGAGGCCTCGGGCATGCGCACGAAGACGACCCCCGAGCCGCGCCGGGACAGCTTGATCGGGCTCAGACCGCGCGCCGCCGCGCGGATGTTGTTGTGCAGGCGGCGCTCGAACAGGCTGCGGTTACTGCCCTTGAGCACGATCTCGCCGAGCTTCATCAGCACGCACAGCTCGTGGGGTCCGGACGCGGACCGCTCCTGGACGGCGGTCTCGACCTCGCGTCCCCCGACGGCCTCGGGTTCGGACATGACGGCCATGGCGGCGGCTCCCTGAAGTCTTGCCGGTTGAAGGGGGAAGGAGAAGGGAGCGGGGCCGTGCGCGGCCCCGCACCCTCCAGTATCGAACATCCCAACGACCGGTCGGGACGACCGCATTCCCGGCAAAGCCGCCGTCCGCGCCCCGGCCGCCGGGGCGCGACGGCGGAGCCGGATGTCCGGATCCGCCGCGGCGCGGATCAGCCGAAGAAGACCTCGGCCTCCTCGAAGCGCTCGCTCGGGACGGTCTTGAGCTTGTCCGTGGCCGCCGAGAGGTCCACCCGGACGATCTCGGTGCCCTGCAGACCGACCATCCTGCCGTACTCCTGGTCGTGTACCGCCTCGATGGCGTTGACGCCCAGCCGGGTGGCCAGCACGCGGTCGAACGCCGAGGGGGTGCCGCCGCGCTGCACGTGGCCCAGGACCACCGAGCGGGCCTCCTTGCCGGTGCGCGACTCGATCTCCTCGGAGAGGCGCTGGCCGATGCCGCCGAGGCGGACGTGGCCGAAGGAGTCCTTCTCGCCGGTGGACAGCTCCATCTGGCCGTCCTTGGGGTGGGCGCCCTCGGCGACGACGAGGATGGGGGCGTAGTTGGTCTGGAACCGGCTCTCCACGTGCGCCACGACCTCGTGGATGTCGAAGGGGCGCTCGGGGATGAGGATCACGTTGGCGCCGGCGGCCATGCCCGAGTGCAGCGCGATCCAGCCGGCGTGGCGGCCCATGACCTCCACGACCAGCGCGCGGTGGTGGGACTCGGCGGTGGTGTGCAGCCGGTCGATCGCCTCGGTGGCGATGTTCACGGCGGTGTCGAAGCCGAAGGTGTAGTCCGTGGCGTTGAGGTCGTTGTCGATGGTCTTGGGCACACCCACGACCTTGACGCCCTGGTCGTGCAGCTGGGTGGCCACACCCAGGGTGTCCTCGCCGCCGATGGCGACCAGGGCGTCGATGTTCAGTTCGGCCATGTTCTGCTTGACCTTCTCGACACCGCCCTCGATCTTCATGAGGTTGGTGCGCGAGGATCCGAGGATCGTGCCGCCGCGCGGCAGGATCCCGCTGACGGCCGCCCGGTCCAGCGGCATGGTGTCGCCTTCCAGCGGTCCGCGCCAGCCGTCACGGAACCCGACGAACTCGTAGCCGTAGTCCTTGATGCCCTTGCGGACCACTGCGCGGATGACCGCGTTCAGCCCCGGGCAGTCGCCGCCACCGGTCAGCACTCCGACTCGCATGCGTGCACTCCTCGAATTCCCGTGAACGTTCTGACCGCCTCGGCGGGCGCGGGCGGCGCCCCCGGGCGGTGCGGACCAGCTGCGGACCGGCGGTCGTGCGCTCGCGCGCCGACGGCCACTGGGTGACCGTTGTCACCGAAGGCGCCCGCCATGCGTTGGAAGCCGCTCGCCGGGGGGTAAGTCCACCGGGTGGCGGCCTGGAATGGGGGTCGACGCCTTCAGTTCCACACCGTCCGCATGGTCTAGACCATAGTCGCCCAACGTGCTGGAGGCCAACCCATGTCCGTCCTCGCGCTCGACGCCGGCACAACCGGCGTGACCGCCCTCGTCGTCGATGAGAACGGCGGTGTCCTCTCCCGCGGTTACCAGGAGTTCGCCCAGCATTACCCCGAGACCGGCTGGGTCGAGCACGTTCCCGAGGAGATCTGGCAGGCGACCCTGGCGGCCTGCCAGTCCGCCCTGGACGGCACCGACGACCAGCCCACCTGCGTAGGCATCACCAACCAGCGCGAGACCGCGGTGCTGTGGAACCGCAAGCGCGGCAGCGCCCCGCGCAGAGCCGTCGTCTGGCAGGACCGGCGTACCGCCGGGATCTGTGCGGAGCTGCGCGACGCCGGGCACGAGGACCGCGTCACCGAGATCACCGGGTTGCGACTGGACCCCTACTTCACCGGCACCAAGCTCACCTGGATTCGGCGCAACGACCAGCGCGCCTGGAGCGGCGTGGAGTCGGGCGACACCGTCATCGGCACCGTCGACTCCTACGTCGTCAGCCGCATGACCGGCGGAGCCCGCCACGTCACCGACGCGTCCAACGCCTCGCGGACCCTCCTCTACGACATCCACCGGGGCGAATGGTCGCAGGAGATGTGCGAGCTGCTCGGGGTGCCGCTCTCCGCCCTGCCCGAGGTCGTGCCCTCCTACGGCACCGTCGGCGAGACCGACCCCGAGGAGTTCCTCGGCCTGCGGCTGCCGATCGCGGGTATCGCCGGAGACCAGCAGGCGGCCATGTTCGGGCAGAACTGCTACACCCCCGGCACCTCCAAATGCACCTACGGCACCGGCTCCTTCGTGCTGATCAACACCGGCGAAGAGGCGATCGCACCCCAGCACGGGCTGCTCAGCACGGTGCTGTGGCAGCACCCCGACGGCCGCCTGGAATACGCCCTGGAGGGTTCGATCTTCGTCACCGGCGCGGCGGTGCAGTGGCTGCGCGACGGCCTCGGGCTCATCGACAGCGCACCCCAGTCCGAAGGGCTGGCCGCATCCGTGCGCGACTCCGGCGGCGTGGTGTTCGTGCCGGCGCTGACCGGCCTGGGCGCCCCCGACTGGGACCCCCACGCCCGCGGCGCCGTCTTCGGCATCACCCGCGGCACCCAGCGGGCCCACATCGCCCGCGCCACGCTGGAGGCGATCGCCTTCGAGGTCCGCGACGTCGCCGAAGCCATGGCCGCGGCCTCGGGCAACGAGCTGCCCGAGCTGCGCGTGGACGGCGGCGCCTCCGCCAACGACCTGCTCTGCCAAATCCAGGCGGACCAGCTCCAGGTCAGCGTGGCCCGGCCGCAGGTGCAGGAGACCACCGCGCTGGGCGCCGCCTTCCTGGCGGGCCTGGCCACCGGCGTGTGGTCCTCCACCGACGAGCTGGCGCGCACGTGGAACCTGGACCGCCGCTTCGAGCCCGGCACGCGCGACGACTCCGCCCACCGGCGCTGGCGCGCGGCCGTGGAGCGCTCCAAGGGCTGGGCCCAGCTGGACTGAACCTCCCCCGCACCTCCGACCGCCCCCGGCCCCCGCAACCCTCCTCCCATCACCTGCGGGCCCTGCGGCAGCGCCCCGGCGCTGCCGCAGGGCCCGCAGCGGAGCCGCAGCCGTCGGTGCTCGCGGCCGGAAACCGGCGGCGGCTGCGCTTCAGGCGCCGCCGTCGAGACCGCGGTCGATGGCGTAGCGCGCGAGTTCGACCCGGTTGTGCAGGTGCAGCTTGCTCAGCGTGTTCTGCACGTGGTTCTGCACGGTGCGGTGGGAGACCGACAGGCGCTCGGCGATCTGCTTGTAGCCGAGCCCTTTGGCCACCAGCCGCAGCACCTCCGTCTCGCGCGGCGTCAGCTCCGGCGCGGCCGGATCGCCGGCGGGTTCGGGCGCGGCGGCCATGCGGCGGTACTCGCCCAGCACCAGCCCGGCCAGCCCGGGGGTGTAGACCGCCTCGCCCGCGTGGACCCGGCGCACCGCCTCCAGCAGCTCCGCGCGCCCGGCCGACTTCACCAGGTAGCCCGTCGCGCCCGCCTTGACCGCCTCCAGCACGTCGGACTGCTCGCCGCTGGCCGAGAGCACCAGCACCCGCGGCGGCTCGGCCCCCTCCAGCAGGCGGCGGGTCACCTCCACACCGCCGATGTCGGGCAGCTGCAGGTCGACGACCGCGACCGTGGGCCGCGCAGCCGGGGCGACGCGCACCGCTTTGGCGCCCTCGCCCGCGGTGGCGACCACCTCCAGCCCGGCCTCGGTCAGATCGCGCTCCACCGCGTCGCGCCACAGCGGGTGGTCGTCGACGACGAGGACCCGGATCGGCCGCTCGTCGGGCGCTTCGCGGGCGGCGGAGCCACCGGGGGAGCGGGGTTCGCGCTGCTCTGCCATGGCGCGACTCTAGCGAACCGGGGGCGGCGCGCCGGAGCCCGCCACCCGCCGATGCGCTCGGCGCCGGTCAGTCGTCGCCGCCGTCGCCCTGATCGCCCTGGTTTCCGTTGCCGCCTTGACCGCCCTGGCCTCCTTGGCCGCCGCCCTGGCCCGGCCCGCCGTTGCCGCCCTGCGGCGCGAACGGGCTGACCACGAGTTCGATCTCGGTGCCTTCGGGCGCCGAACCCTGCGGGTTGTACTGCGACACGCGGTCCCCGCCGAGGATCCGGGTGACCTTCACCGTGAAGCCCAGGTCCTCCAGGCGCTTCTTGGCGTCCTTGACCTTCCACCCGGCCACGTCGGGGATCTCGATGTCCTCGGGGCCGGAGGAGACCGTGAGGGTGACGCTGTCGCCGGAGCTGACCGTGCCGCCGGCGCCGGGCTCCTGGGAGATGACCTCGCCCTCGGGCACGTCCTCGCTGGGCTGCTCGGTGATGGAGACCCGCAGCCCCTTCTCCTGCAGCATGTTGCGCGCCTGGTCCTGTTGCCGGCCCACCACGTCGGGGATGTCGAATCCCGCGCTGACGGTGAGGGTGACCGGCGCCTCCCGGTCGGCGTCGGAGCCCGGCTCGGGATCGGTGCCGATGACCGTCCCCGCCGGCTGGTCCTCGGAGTCGGCCTCCTCCTCCTGGATCCGGGTGAAGCCGTCGTCCTCCAGCGCCGCCCGGGCGTCCTGGGCGTTCTGGCCCACCAGGTCGGGCATCTCGACCGTCTGCGGCCCCTTGGACAGGTACACCGTCACCGTGTCCTGCGGGAGGATGCGCTCGCCCACGGCGGGCTCGACCTCGGCGATCCTGCCGGGATCCTCCTCGGAGTAGACGCGCTTGTCGCCCACCTCCATGCGCACGGGCACGCTGCCCAGCACGGCGGCGGCGTCCTGTTCCGGCATGCCGACGATGTCGGGTACCGGCTCGTAGCGTCCGACCAGGAACCACCAGCCGCCGGCCAGCATCACCACCGCGAGCACGCCGGCGACCAGCATCATCGGGTAGCTGCGGTAGTCCAGGGCGAGCCGGCGGCGCCCGCGGCGGCCGCGCCCGCCCGGTTCGGCCGGAGCCGCCTCGGCCAGACCGCCGGTCTCGACCACGAGGGTGTCGTTGCCGCCGGAGCCGGGAGGGGACGCGTCGGCGCTGTACTCCCCGCTCGCGTCCGACTTGGTGTTCAGCACCAGCGCGAGGTACTGCCCGGCGTCGCCGGGCCGGTAGCGGGGGTCGCGCTCGGTGGCGCGGGTGACCAGCGTGTCGATCTGCGGAGGCAGGCCCGCGACCACCCGGGAGGGCCGCGGGACGTCCTCGTTGACGTGCTGGTAGGCGATGGAGATGGGGGTGTCGCCGGTGTGCGGCTGCGTCCCGGTCAGCAGCTCGTAGAGCATGATCCCGGCCGCGTAGACGTCGGTGCGCGCATCGGCGGCGCCGCGCTCGATCTGCTCTGGTGCCAGATAGGCGGCGGTACCCATGACCGCGCCGGTCTTGGTGGTGCCCTGCTGGGCGGACTCCACCGCCCGGGCCAGACCGAAGTCGGCGACCTTGACGCGGCCGTCCTCGGTGAGCAGCACGTTCTCCGGCTTGACATCGCGATGGACCAGCCCGGCCTGGTGCGCGGCGCCCAGCGCCGCAAGCACCGGGGAGATGATGTCGAGCGCGTCGGCGGGTGCCAGGCGCCCCCGCTCGTTCAGCATCTCGCGCAGTGTCTGCCCGGGCACGTACTCCATGGCCAGGTACACGTGCCCCTGGTCGGTGCCCTGGTCGTAGACCTGCACCACGTTGGGGTGGGAGAGCTTGGCGACCGAGTGCGCCTCGTTGATGAAGCGGCGCACGAAAGCGGGGTCCTGGGCCAGCGAGGCGTGCATCACCTTGCAGGCCAGGCGGCGGTCCAGCCGCAGGTCGCGGGCGACGTAGACCGTGGCCATACCGCCGCTGGCCACCCGCGCCTCGACGTGGTAGCGGTGATCGAGTGTCGTGCCCACCAGAGGGTCGGCAGTCGTCATGTCCACACAGGGGAGTGTAAGGCGTCCGCGAAGGGAGGTCGTCGCGAACCGTGCCACGAGGCCGGTACCGCGCGCTTCGGATTCCCCGGGTCGCGGTGCCGCGGGGTTCGTGGTGACGTTTCCTGCGCCGCGCCCGGTCCCGCGTGTGTCGGCGGGCGCGGCGGCGCGGTGCGCCGGGCGCACCGGCGGCGGTCAGTCCACCGCGGGGGAGGACGCCTGCGCGTAGCGCCGCACCGGGATGCGTCCGGCGCGGCGGGCGCCGCGACCGGCGGCCACCGCGTCGCGCATGGCGCCCGCCATCAGAACGGGGTCCTCGGCCCGGGTGATGGCGGTCGCCAGCATGACCGCGTCGCAGCCCAGCTCCATGGCCAGCGCCGCCTCGCTGGCGGTGCCGATCCCGGCGTCGACGACCACGGGGACGCCCGCCTGCTCCACGATCAGCTCGATGTTGTGCGGGTTGCGGATGCCCAGACCCGAGCCGATGGGGGCGCCCAGCGGCATCACGGCGGCGCAGCCCACCTGCTCCAGGCGCCGCGCCAGTACGGGGTCGTCGTTGGTGTAGGGCAGCACGGTGAACCCCTCGTCGACCAGCCGCTCGGCGGCGTCGAGCAGTTCGACCGGGTCGGGCAGCAGAGTGCGCTCGTCGGCGATGACCTCCAGCTTGATCCAGTCGGTCTCCAGCGCCTCGCGGGCCAGGCGCGCGGTGCGCAGCGCGTCGCCGGCGGTGAAGCAGCCCGAGGTGTTGGGCAGCGGCCGGATTCCGTTGCGGCGCAGCACGTCCCACACCGAGCCCTCGGCGTCGGGGGAGACGCGGCGCAGGGCCACGGTGGTCAGTTCGGTGCCCGAGGCGGTCAGCGCGTCCTCCAGGATGCGCAGCGACGGCGCGCCCCCGGTGCCGGTGATCAGCCGGGAGGAGAACCGGTGGCCGGCGATGACGAGGGGGTCGGCGCCGACTTCGGCGCCGGGTCCGCCGGTCGGGTCGGTGAAGGGCGTGTCGGCGGTCGCCCGCGGGGCCGCCGGGGTGTGCGTGTCGGTCAACTTCAGCCTCCTTGGACCGCGGTGAGCACGTCGACGCGGTCGTCGTCGCCGAGGCGGGTGGTGGCCCATCCGGCCTTGGGCACGACCTCGTCGTTGAGCGCGACGGCCACGCCGCCGGGCGCCTGCGTGAGCGAGCGCACCACCTCCTCCACCGTCGTCCTGGGAGAGACCTCGCGGCGCTCGCCGTTGATGATCACGTCCACTGGTGCTGATCGCCTCCCTCGCTGGGGCCGCCGTCCGCACCGGCGGGGGTTCCGCCGGTGATGCGGGTGGCGGCGAACCGGCGCGCGTAGTCGGGGAGCGCGCCGGTGGTCAGTGCCTCGGCCATGGCGTCGCCGGTGGCCGGTGTGAACAGCACGCCGTGCCGGAAGTGGCCGGCGGCCAGTTGCAGGCCGGGGACCGCGGTCGGTCCCAGCAGCGGCTCGTTGTCGGGGGATCCGGGGCGCAGGCCGACGCAGGTCTCCGCGATCTCCAGTTCGCTCACTCCGGGTACCAGTTCGTGGGCGTCGCGCAGCACCTCCCAGAGTCCTCCGGCGGTCAGCCGAGTGTCGAAGCCCTGCTCCTCCTGGGTGGCGCCGAGCACGATCTCGCCGGAGTCGCGCGGCACCAGGTAGACCGGCGAGCCTTTGACCAGCCCGCGCACGGTGCGGGTGACGATGGGCCCTTCGCCGGGGGGCATGCGCAGGCGCAGCAGTTGGCCTTTGACGGGCCGCAGCGGCGGCACCACGCCGTCGGGGAGGCCTTCGAGGGCCGGGGTGCCGACCCCCGCGGCCAGCACCACCTGGCCGGCGGTGATCCCGCCGCCGGAGTCGAGTTCGATACCCCGGGCGCGGCCGTCGTCGTCGACGACGACCCGGCGGACGCGGTCGCGCACGCCGACGGCGCCGCGGCGCTCGGCCGCGGCGCGCAGTGCCCACAGCAGGGAGCGCGGGTCGACGGAGTGGTCCTCCGCGGCGAAGTAGCCGCCGCGCACCGAGGGCGCCAGCATCGGCTCCAGCCTGCGGCACTCGCGGCCGGTGAGCCGCTCGGTGGACAGCCCGAGCCGGGCGCGCAGGTCGCCGAGGTGGCCGAGCCGGGTGAGGTCGTCGGTGTCGAAGGCGACCTGCAGGGTGCCTTGGGCGCGATAGCCGGCCGAGGCGCCGCTGTCCTCCTCCAGTTCGGCGACGAACCCGGGATAGCGGTCGCGGGAGAGGATGCCGAACCGCATCAGCGCCTCCTCGCCGAAGGAGGCCTCGGTGGCGGGGGTCAGCATGCCGGCGGCGACCACGGAGGCCGAGCCGTGGAGCTGTTCGGCGACCACGGTGACGCCCAGCCCGGCGCGGGCGGCGCGCCACGCCGTGACGAGGCCGATGAGCCCGGCGCCGACGACGACCACGTCGGTGCTCCGCTGAGCGGAGGAGTAAGTCGCTGCGCACACGTTGCTACTGCCACTTCCTTCGCCGGTATGACCCGGATCAGGTTCATGCGGTCGGAGGCTGACAGCCTCCCTCTCAGCCGGGTCCCGACCCGGCTCCCGCGGGTGTATCTCGTCCGGCGCCCATTCTATGACCTCGCCCGCCGGAGTGCCCGGGCCGGGCGGCGGGGATTTCGGGCGGGCGGGCCCGACCGCGTCGCTTCGCCTACAGCGATACGCGTGCGCGGGGGCGTTTGACGCGGGGTCGGCTGTGGCACATTGGACCCGTGAACGAGAACGACCGCGACACCGACACCCTTGTCGGTGAATGGATGACGCTGAAGGACGCCGCCAAGGCGCTGAACGTCAGCCCGAACCGGATCAAGCAGTTCATCGCCGACCACAAGCTGCTCGGGGTGCGGCGCAGCGGCGAGCTGTGCATCCCGGCCGCTTTCATCTCCGGCGGCGACGTCGTCAAGGGCCTGCCCGGCACCCTCACCGTGCTGTCCGATTCCGGGTTCAGCACCGATGAGGCCCTGCAGTGGATGTTCACCCCAGACGACACGCTGCCGGGGGCGCCCATCGACGCGCTGGTGGAGAACCGCGGCACCGAGGTCCGCCGCCGCGCTCAGGCGATGGCGTTGTAGAGCGGGCGCGGCGCCTGTGTCGGGGCACCGGGCGCCCGCGTGTCCGCTATGCCGGGTGTCGCGGGCGCCTTCGTGCGCGCATCGCGAAAGAACGGCCTCGGATTCGGGAATCCGCGCACGGCGGCTGAGGAGCCGAGGCGCCGCCGGGCTGCACCGAGCCGACCGGCGGGCCGACCGACCCGATCAGACACCTGCCCCGTCGTCTAGGCTGGCCGCGTGAACGCGAGTCTGCGAGAGCGCCTGGACGGGGCGCGCCTGTACCTGTGCACCGACGCCCGCACCGAACGGGGCGATCTGGCCGAGTTCCTCGACTCCGCGCTGGCGGGCGGCGTCGACATCGTCCAGTTGCGCGACAAGTCCCTGGAGGCCCGCCGGGAGCTCGCGGTCCTGGAGACCGTGCGGGCCGCGTGCGCGCGCCACGGCGCGCTGATGTCGGTCAACGACCGCGCCGACATCGCGCTGGCCGCGGGCGCGGACGTGCTGCACCTGGGGCAGGGGGATCTGCCGGTGCCCCACGCGCGCGCCGTCGTCGGCGACGGCCCGCTGATCGGCCGGTCGAACAGCGACGCGGAGATGGCGGCGGCCTCCGCCGAGGAGGAGGCCGTGGACTACTTCTGCGTCGGGCCGACGTGGAGCACGCCCACCAAGCCGGGCCGTGCGGCGGCCGGGCTGGAGCTGCTGGAGCGCACCGCCGCCCTGAAGCCGGCGCGCCCCTGGTTCGCGATCGGCGGCATCGACCTGGACAACCTCGACCGGGTGATGGCGGCCGGCGCCGAGCGCGTGGTGGTCGTGCGCGCCATCACCGAGGCCGCGGACCCGCGCGCCGCCGCGGCGGAGTTCCGCCGCAGGCTCGCCGCCGCCGACTGAGCCCGCGCCGCGCCGCGCGACATCTCCTCGCTGCACAGCGTCGTGGTCGGCGGATCGGCCTGCCCGCCCGCGCTGATGGAGCGCTTCGAGGCGCGCTACGGGGTGCCGGTGCTGCACGCCTGGGGCATGACCGAGACGTCGCCGCTGGGCAGCTTCGCGCGCCCGCCCGCCGAATCCGCCGGGGAGGAGCGCTGGGCCTACCGGCTCAGCCAGGGCCGCCTGCCTGCCACGGTGCAGGGCAGGCTCATCGGCCCCGACGGCGCGCCGGTGCCCTGCGACGGCACCTCCGTCGGCGAGCTGGAGGTGCGCGGCCCCTGGGTCACCGGCTCCTACTACAACGACGAGGACCCGGAGAAGTTCCACGACGGCTGGCTGCGCACCGGCGACGTGGGCACGCTCGCCCCCGACGGCTTCCTGCGGCTCACCGACCGCGCCAAAGACGTGATCAAGTCCGGCGGCGAGCGGATCTCCTCGGTCGAGCTGGAGAACGCCGTCATGGCCCACCCGGCGGTCGCCGAGGCCGCCGTCGTGGCGGTACCCGACCCGAAGTGGGACGAGCGCCCCCTGGCCGCGGTCGTTTTGAAGGAGGGCGCGACCGCCGGCGCCGCGGAGCTGCGGGCCTTCCTCGCCGACCGCGTCGCGCGCTGGCAGCTGCCCGACTTCTGGAGCTTCGTCGAGGAGGTCCCCAAGACCAGCGTCGGCAAGTTCGACAAGAAGTCGCTGCGCGGCAGCCACGCCTCGGGCGATCTCAAGGTCGTCGACACCCGTTCCTGAGCGTCACGGGCCGCGCCCGGCTCACCGGCGCACATGGTGCAGCGCGCTGGGCCGGGTGCGCAGGAAACCCTCGATGGACTGGGCCGGGCGCCCGGTCAGCTCCGGCACGGCAGGCGAGACCGCGTCCAGCTCGCCGGCGGCGATGGCGGCGCAGGCCGCGGGGTCGGCCCCCGTCCGCGCGCTCGGCGCCCAGGCGGCCGACTCCTGCCAGGTCTCGGCGACGTAGACGATCCTGCGCGCGGTCAGCGCCGAGAGGCGGCGCGCGGTCTCGCCCAGGGTGACCGCCTCGGGGCCGGTCAGGTCGTAGGTGCGGCCTTCGTGCGCATCGCCGCCGGTGAGCACGGCCACCGCCGCGTCGGCCACGTCGTCGCGCGAGACCCACGCCAGCCGCCCCCGCCCGGCCGGGCCGCGGAGGAGCCCTTCGGCGTCGACCCACGAAGGCAGCAGATCCAGGTACAGGCCGGGCCGCAGGACGGTGTGGGCCACTCCCGCGGCGCGGATGTGCGCCTCGCTGTAGAAGTGGTCGCGCGCGGCGGTGTAGACCGCCGCCGGCCCGGCCGAGAGGAACGACACGTAGACGATGCGGGTCACACCCGCCGCCAGGGCCGCGTCGATGGCGCCGAGGTGCAGTTCGACACGCAGATCGGACTCCGGCGCCGGTACCAGCAGCAGGGTGTCGACGCCCTTGACCGCGCGCTCGAAGGCGGCGGTGTCCTCGTAGGCGGCCATCGCGGCGCCGGCGCGGGGCAGTTCGGGGGCGCGGTTGAGGTCGCGGACGATGAGCCGCTGGGCCTCCCCGCGCCGCGCCAGCCGCTCGGCGATCCGCCGCCCGAGGGCCCCCGTGGCGCCCGTGATGCCGAAGAGGTGCAGTGTCTCCCGATCGTCGCCCATGGTCCGCATTGTCCGGCAACATCCCGGCCGCGTCATCGACCGCGGGACAACACCCCCGGCAACCGCCGTCCCGCGGCGGTTTCCGCGGTCCTCAGCGCGTCGCGGGCGGTCCGCCCGGGCCGGAGGGTCTTCCCGCCCTGTCTGCGCCGGGCGCGGTCGACACCCCGGCCGCCGGCTCCGTGCTCGCCGGGGAGCGGTAGACCAGCCGCCGCATCAGCGCCTCGGCCGGCCCGCGGCGGCCGGCGCGCTCCAGGCCGTAGGCTCCGACCAGCGTGACCAGCCACACGCCCACGGCGAACAGTGCCATCGTCGCGCTGCCCAGTTGCGCGCCCAGCCCCAGCCCCCAGGCGGCCAGCAGCGGAGCGCAGATCACCGACTGGGCCAGGTAGCACGACAGCGAGCGCTTGCCGACGGCGGCGACGGCGACCACGCCCGCACCGCGCCGCGCCCGGCGGGCCAGCGCATCGCCGACCAGGCCGAACAGGGCGACGTAGCCGGGCCCGCCGAGGACGCCGCTCATCTGCCGCACCCCGCCCAGCGAGAGTGCGACGGTTTCGGATGCGTCGACGAGCCCGACGTGGACCAGCGCTTCGGGCAGCCCGCATAGCCACGCGCCGCCGATCCCGATCGCGGCCGTCCAGGCCAGTAGGCCGCGGTAGTGCTCGGTCCGCTCCAATACGCGGAGTCGGCCGATCGCCATGCCCAGCGCGATCATGGCCGGTATGACCGGCATGAGTACCGTCAGTGGCAGCAAGAAGAGCCAGCCGAGGATTCGGGGGCCGATGGAGGCGAAGTAGCCGGGTTCGCTGAAGCTGTCGTAGAAGAAGCCGGGCGATCCCGCGGCCTGTTCCCCGCCCCCTGCCGGGATCAGCGTGGCCGCGGCCGCCGACAGGCCGAGGATCAGCAGCAGCGCCAGTGAGAGTCCGACCAGCACGGCGGCGGTGACGCGCATCGCCCGCTCGCTGCGGCGCAGTAGTAGCCAGCCCAGGACCAGGCCGGTCAGGCCGTAGGCGGCCAGGATGTCCCCGGTGAACAGCAGGGCCGCGTGCGCGAAACCGAGCACCAGAAGCCACAGGTTGCGGCGTTGCACGACCGCGGCGGCCGCCTTGATCCGGGTGCCGGCCTCGCGCTGGCGGTCGTAGAGGCGGATCAGCCCGTAGCCGAACAGAAGGGCGAACATCGGCAGGATGCGCCCGTCCACCGCCGTGAGCATGGCGAACTGCACGACGCGGTCGACCGCCGATCCGTCGGCGGGATGGGCGACCGTGCCCGCCTGCTGGGCGGCGTACAGATACCAGGGTGTGTTGGCCAGCGCGATGAGCAGCAGCATGAACCCGCGCGCGAGGTCGGGCGCCGGCGCCCGCTCGTCGGGGCGCACGGGACCGCGGGCGGGGTCTCGGATGGCGTCCACGGCAGTGCCTCCAGCAGGGGATGAAGGTCCCCCGAAGGGGGCTTTTCCCTCAGAATGCACCAATCGCCGTTGCGACGGCATCCTCCGCAAGTCGGTAGGCCCCCCGACTTCCGGCTCGGGCCGGTCCCTGAGAGGCGGTAGGGGTAGGCGTCCGGGCCTGTGGTGGTCGGGTTGGGTGTTCGCCGGTGGCGCGCCCGGCGGGGGCGGCTCAGGCCCGCTGAGCGGCCTTGCCGACCTGCCGGGAAACGGGCGGACTTAACGGAAAAGCGGCGGCGACGACGGCGGGGCCGGGCCTGCGTGGTCGGGGCGGCGGTCACCGGCCCCGGCCGCGGTGGTCGAGCCCCGGGGGGCCGCCGCCCGGTTGTCGGCGCGGGCCTGCGGGGCGGTGGGCGGCGGCCATACAGCCGGATCGGGCCACGAGATGCACCTACGTGCGGCGGCATCGGCCTCGGCGTCGCCCCGACGTGCCGTCCTGGCGCTGCCATTCCGCGATACGAAACAACACGGGGTGCTTTGTCCGCCAATGCCCGATTCCTCGGTGGGTCCGCGGCCGCGCTGCGGCGGCGGTGGCCCACGAAGCGCGCCGAATGGCGCGAAAACAGTCCCGGAGTCAACTTTTCGTGCGCCTCGTGGCCGCGGCGCCCGCCGAGACCGCCCGCAAAACGGACATAGACCCCCAAAAGCCCACCCCATCAGAGGGGTGGAGCCCCCGGGGGCCGCGCCCGGGCGCCACGAGCGACGTGTCGTCGCCCCCCGGCCCCCGATCCGGCGCACTCCCGGGGCGTGCGAGCACCCGCGACCGCGCCCCGCAGCGCGGCCACCCCCACGCGCGGGCCCGGCCCCAACGCGGCGGCACCCAGCCGGCCAACCGGCGCCGGTATGTCCGGTATGCCGGTTCATCCGGCGATGATCGCGAACTTATGGCCGCGGAATACGCCTTCCTGCGACCATAAGTTCGCGATAGACGGGAGAAGCCGGGACCGGTGCCGCCCAACGCAGGGTTTTAACCAGACAGCGGCCGCGGGTTCAGGGGGTGAGTGCAACACCGGCTCCGCACGGAGGTGTTGTGATGAATACCCACCCCCGGGGGGCGGCCCCCGCTGCCCGCCGAACACGAGCACCGGGTGCGTCGGCCGCCGGCCGGACCCGGCGCCGTCCTCGGCGCCGCTTTTCCGTGAGGCCACCCGTTTCCCGGCAGACCAACAAGGCCGCACAGCCAACCGCTGCCGCCCCGCCGCAACCGCCACCGGCGGCACCCGACCCGGTGACCGCGGGCCCGGCCATCCGGCGCCCTCGCCGCCCCTCGCCGGCCGCCGCCACCGGCGGCACCCGACCCGGTGACCGCGGAGCCCGGCCCCGCTGCCACCGTTGCCGCCGCCTCCCCGAAGACACCCGCACGCCGGCAGACCAACAAGACCGCACAGCAGACCCGACCCGCCCTACGTCGGTCGCCCTGCCCGCCTTAGCGGTCAGCGACCGCCTTCCGGCCCACCGCCTTCCGGCCCACCGCCTTCCGGCCGACCGCCCCGTCCGCCGGAGTCCGCGATCCCCCTCAGTGCTTGCGGGCGGTGGCGGCGACGACGAGGTCGGCGAGGGCCGAGCGGGCGGTGGCGTCGATCCGCCCGGTCTCCAACGCCGCGGTGGCCTGGGCGACGTAGTCGTCGATGCGGCGCTCGCAGGCCGCGAGGGCGCCGCAGTCCTCGGCCGCACCGCGCATCCACTCGACCGTCTCGGCGCTCAGCAAGGGGTCGCCCAGATGGCGCAGGAACTCCGCGCGGTCGGCGGATCCGGTCCGCTCCAGCGTCTCGGCGACGATGAGGGTGCGCTTGCCCTCCCGCAGGTCGTCCCCCGCTGGCTTGCCGGTCTGCTCGGGGTCGCCGAAGACGCCGAGGATGTCGTCGCGCAGTTGGAAGGCCACCCCCAGCGGCAGCCCGTAGTCGGTGTAGACGGGCGCGAGGTCGTCGTAGCGCCCGGCCAGCGCGGCGCCCAGGTGCAGCGGCCGCTGCACGGTGTACTTGGCCGCCTTGTAGTGCATGACCCGCAGCGTCGCCTCGACGCCGCCGTCCTCGCGCACCTGTTCCAGCATGTCCAGGTACTGCCCGGCCATCACCTCGGTGCGCATCGCGTCGAAGGGGACGCGCCCGGTTTGCAGCGCCTCCGGGCCCAGCCCGCTGGCCTGGTAGAGGTCCTCGCTCCAGGCCAGGCACAGATCGCCGATCAGGATCGCGGCGCCGCGGCCGAACGCTTCGGCCGAGCCCGTCCAGCCCGAGGCCGCGTGGAGGCTCTCCAGGCGCTTGTGGGTGGCGGGCAGGCCGCGGCGGGTGTCGCTGTTGTCGATCACGTCGTCGTGGATCAGCGCGCAGGCCTGCAGGAATTCCAGCGAGGCCGCGGCGGCGTGGATCCCGGCGACGTCGGCGCCGCCGGCTCCGCGCCACCCCCAGTAGCAGAACGCCGGGCGCAGCCGCTTGCCCCCCGCGAGCATGGCCTCCAACGCGTCGGCGACCGGCACCAGCTCGGAGCCGACCTCCAGCAGCTGGGCGCGCCGCCGGTCGAGGAAGCGGGCGATCTCCCCGTCGACGGCGGCGCGGACGAAGGAGACCGGGGAGGAGGCGGAGAAGGACATAGCCTGCAGGTTATCGGGTAGCCGGTACCCACCTGCTCCCCCTCCCGAAGGGCTTCGCCTAAGGTAGAGGACATGCCTGGGTCACCGACACGCAACGGGAGCGCGCCCGCCGCAGCGACGCGGCCGCGCGACATCCGCGAACTGCTCAAAGCCGGCGAACCGACATTCTCTTTCGAGTTCTTCCCACCGAAGACCGACGAGGGGCTGCGCAAACTCTGGCAGGTCATCCGCCAGATCGAGGCGCTGGCGCCCTCATTCGTCTCGGTCACTTACGGAGCCGGGGGCGGGACGCGCGATCTCACCGTGGAGATCACCGAGCAGCTGCAAACCGACACGACGCTGCTCCCCGTCGCCCACTTCTGCGCCGTCAACCACTCCGTGAGCGAGCTGCGCCACCTCATCGGGCGCTTCGCCAGCGTGGGTGTGAACAACATCCTCGCTCTGCGCGGCGACCCGCCCGGCGACCCGCTGGGCGAATGGGTCAAGCACCCCGAGGGCCTGGAGTACGCCGACGAGCTGGTGCGGCTCATCAAGGAGCTCGGCGACTTCAGCGTCGGCGTCGCGGCCTTCCCCTACAAGCACCCGCGCTCGCCCGACATCGAGTCCGACACGAAGTACCTCGTGCAGAAGTGCCGTGCGGGGGCCGACTACGCCATCACCCAGATGTTCTTCGACCCGGAGGACTACCTGCGGCTGCGCGACCGCGTGGCGGCAGCGGGCTGCGACACCCCCATCATCCCGGAGATCATGCCGGTGGTGAAGTACTCCACGATCGGGATGTCCGAGCAGCTCTCCGGCGCGCCCTTCCCGCGCCACCTGGCCGCGGAGTTCGACAAGGTCGCCGACGATCCGGAGTCGGTGCGCAAGCTCGGCATCGAGCAGGCGCAGCGGATGTGCGAGCGGCTGCTGGACGAGGGCGCTCCCGGCATCCACTTCATCACGTTCAACCAGTCCACTGCCACGCGGGAGATCTACGAGCAGGTCGCCTACGACCGCTTGCCCGCAACGGCAGGGGCGCGGCCATGATCGTGAAGGGCCGGTGAGGACTGCCGGGGAAGTGGAACTCCGGTAGCACGTCGACGAAACCACACGAGAGGTACAGGCTCCGGGCGACCGTGGGTCCGGCCGGGGTCGACAGGGCGGCGGTGCGCTCCTTGCGCGCCGCCGTCAGTGCTTCCAGCAGGCCGCGCCCGATGCCGCGGCCCTGGTGGCCGGGCAGCACGTGCAGTTCGGCCACCTCGAAGGAGTCGCCGAACCAGCGCCGCTCGGCCTCGGGATCGCGCTCGCACACCTCGCCCGAGACGATGTCGTGCCACCACTGCCCCGGGTGGCCGTGGAAGCCGTAGCCGAACCCGGCGGCGTCCGCATTGCCCCGGGGAAGCGCGATCACCGAGCGGAACCGCGCGTTGCGGGCGTGCTCGCGCATGATGGAGCGCCGCCCGGCCAGCTGCTCGCGCGGGGGCTCCATCGCGGCGGCGTAGATCTCCATCAGGGCGGGAAGGGCGTGCAGGAACGCCGGGGCGGCCAGCTCCCACAGCTCGATGTCGGTGCGCACACCGCCACGGTAGACGAAGCGGGCCCGCCGGGGGCGTTGTTGACGCCGGCGACGGGGGTGCGCTTAACTGTCCTTGTTCGTACTTCTGTTCGAAGTAGCGGGAGTGCGGACGGTCCGTGTTCGCCGCCGCGTAGGCGACGCGCGAACGCGGGAAGCGGCCGGGCGGGGGGAGGGGAAGCCTCTTGCCCGGCCGCGGCCATCCCCGGGCGGAAAGGGCGCGCCCGTCCGGGGGGCGGGTGCCGCCCCTCCTTGCGGCCCCGCAGACGACGAGCGGCCGTGTCCCCGTGGGAAACCGTGCGGGGACACGGCCGCTCGTCGTCTGCCGCCGCGTCGTGCGCGGCGCGTGCCTGTGCGCGCGGTCGCACCGCGCCGCGGGGAGAGGGGACGGACCGTCCGGGTCGGCCCGGGTGCTGCGGCCGCCTCCTTGCGCGGCCGCAGGCGGTGAGGGGCGCTCCCCGGCCCGGGTCAGGGGGCGCCGGCGCAGGGCGCCGGGAGGACGCGCGCGGCTGCGAGGGGCGCGCGTCTCCGGGGCCGCTGGAGCTCGGCTGGAAGGCGTTCCGGCTCGACTAGAACGCGTCGACGGCGCGGCGCGCTTCGGGGTCGAGGACGCCCCAGTTGATCAGCTCCTCGGTCAGGTCGCCGGGCGAGCGGTCGTAGATGACCGCCAGCGAGCGCAGGTCCTCCTGGCGAATGGACAGCACCCGGCCGTTGTAGTCGCCGCGCTGGCTCTGGATGGTGGCCACGTAGCGGGCGAGCGGGCCGGCCTTCTCCTGCGGCAGCTGCTGCATCCGCTCCAGGTCGATCACCAGCTTGGGCGTGGGCCCCAGCGGGGTCGGTGCGGCGCCGCCGGGCAGCAGCTCCGACATGGGCACGCCGTAGAAGTCGGCGAGCTCGGCGAGCTTCTGCACGGTCACGGCGCGGTCGCCGCGCTCGTAGGATCCCACCACGACGGCCTTCCAGCGGCCGTGGGACTTCTCCTCCACTCCGTGCAGGGAGAGCCCCTGCTGGGTGCGGATGGCGCGCAGCCGCGCACCGAGGGACTTGGCGTATTCCGATGGCATCTTCTTCGTCGCTCCCCGGCCGTGAAGGTGGCTGGTGCGGGCGGTGGGCCCCGAGTGCGCCCGTGGTGACCGCGCCCGGCCGAGGGCGCCCGGTGGGTGCCATCCGCAGGGCCCGGACGAAAGCGGTCCCGCCCGAGATTGGTTACGGACAGTGACGGTAAGGCTGTTCGGTTGCCAGGTCAAGCCGTTGGGTGGAAACGCGACGATTCAGTGGCCAAACCGTGTGTAAGTGAGGGGACTCTCATTTCGGGACCGATGCGGACATCCCGTGCAGCTTCGGTGTACGGAAAGGCCGCTGACACGGGGATTCCGACTGATCGCCCGACATGCGCACCGCCCGTGGCGTCCGTTTCACCGAACGATGGGATGATATGTCAAGAATACCGCATGTGATGAGAGTCATATTTTCTACCGGTTTCGGGGGGCTGTCGATCAGCGCCGCGGCGCCGCGCTGATAACGTGAAGTCGTTCGACATCCTTTAACCGCCTGTCCAGTGAGGCAGGGAAGGGGGTCACTACTGTGTGTGCGCAATCTCGCGCTGAGAGTGATGCGGGCGCATCGCCGCCCGATTCCGCCGAATCCGCGGAACGCGTCCCCGTGCCGGCGCGGACCGTCCTGGACGGTCCCGAGATCCAGCGGGCGCTGACCCGCATCGCCCACGAGATCCTGGAACGCACCAAGGGCGGAAGCGACATCACCCTGCTGGGCATCCCCTCGCGGGGCGTCCCGCTGGCCCGCCGCCTGGCCGAGCGCCTGGAGCGCGTCGAGGGTGGGGCCGTCCCCTGCGGCTCGCTCGACATCACGATGTACCGCGACGATCTGCGGCTGGCGCCCGCCCGCGCGCTCGGGCGTACCGAGATCCCGCCCGAAGGGGTCGACGGGCGCCTCGTCGTCCTCGTCGACGACGTGCTGTTCTCCGGCCGCACGGTGCGCGCCGCGCTCGACGCCCTCAACGACATCGGCCGCCCCCGCGCGGTGCAGCTCGCCATCCTCGTCGACCGCGGCCACCGCGAGCTGCCCGTCCGGGCGGACTACGTGGGCAAGAACCTGCCCACCTCGCTGCGCGAGACCGTGACCGTGCAGCTGGCCGAGTCCGACGGCGCCGACGCCGTCCTGCTGGGCCCGGCCAAACCGCGCCCCGGCGAAGAGGAGGGCTGATGCGCCACCTGCTGTCCACCGGCGACCTCTCCCGCGACGAGGCGCTGCTGGTGCTCGACACCGCCGCCGAGCTTGCCCAGGTCAGCGGCCGCTCGGTGAAGAAGCTGCCCACGCTGCGCGGCCGCACCGTGGTCAACCTCTTCTACGAGGACTCCACCCGCACCCGCACCTCCTTCGAGCTCGCCGCCAAGCGGCTCTCGGCCGACGTGGTCAACTTCTCCGCCAAGGGCTCCAGCGTCTCCAAAGGCGAGAGCCTCAAGGACACCGCGCTGACACTGCAGGCCATGGGCGCCGACGGCGTGGTCGTGCGGCACAGCGCCTCCGGCGCGGCCCACCGCCTCGCCGAGTGGGTCGACGGCGCCGTGCTCAACGCGGGCGACGGCACCCACGAGCACCCCACCCAGGCGCTGCTGGACGTCTTCACCATGCGCGAGCGCCTGGGACGGCTCGACGGACTGCGCGTGGCCATCGTCGGCGACGTCCTGCACAGCCGCGTGGCCAGATCCAACGTGCTGCTGCTGCACACCCTGGGCGCCGAGGTCACCCTGGTCGCCCCGCCCACCCTGGTCCCGGTGTCGGTGCACACCTGGCCCTGCGCGGTCTCCTACGACCTCGACGCCGTGCTGCCCAAGAGCGACGTGGTCATGCTGCTGCGGGTGCAGGCCGAGCGCATGCACGACGCGTTCTTCCCCACCGCGCGCGAGTACAGCCGCCGCTACGGGCTCGACCGCGAGCGCTTCGCCCGCATGCAGGACGACGCCATCGTCATGCACCCGGGCCCCATGGTCCGCGGGATGGAGATCTCCGCCGAGGTCGCCGACTCCGCGCGCACCACCGTCAACGAGCAGGTCGCCAACGGCGTCAGCGTCCGCATGGCCGTGCTCTACCTGCTCCTGGGCGGGTCCTAAGCCCTGCCGCCGCCGCGCGCCCCGTGCCCCGCGTCCCACGCCGCGGGGGCCGCGGCCCGCGCCCGCCCGCACCGCAACCACTGACAAAGAAGCGATGGAAGAGATGACCCAGAGCAGCGCCGCCTACCTGATCCGCGGCGCCCGCATCGCCGGGGGCGAGCCGGCCGACATCCTGATCCGCGACGGCGCCGTGGCCGAGGTCGGCCCCCGAATCAGCGCGGCCGATGCCGCCGTCGTCGACGCCGCCGGGCTCGTCGCCCTGCCCGGACTGGTCGACCTGCACACCCACCTGCGCGAGCCCGGCCGCGAGGACGCCGAGACCGTGGCCGGCGGCGCCCGCGCCGCCGCCGCGGGCGGCTACACCGCCGTGCACGCCATGGCCAACACCGACCCCGTCGCCGACACCGCCGGCGTGGTCGAGCAGGTCTGGCGCCTGGGCCGCGAATCCGGCCACTGCGACGTGCAGCCCGTGGGCGCGGTCACCCGCGGGCTCGGCGGCGTCCAGCTGGCCGAACTGGGCGCCATGGCCGACTCCGCGGCCGGGGTGCGCGTCTTCTCCGACGACGGCAGGTGCGTCTCCGACGCGCTGCTGATGCGCCGCGCCCTGGAGTACGTCAAGGCGTTCGACGGAGTGGTCGCCCAGCACGCCCAGGAGCCCCGGCTCACCGAGAACGCCCAGATGAACGAGGGCGTGGTCTCCGACCGGCTGGGCCTTGCGGGCTGGCCGGCCGTGGCCGAGGAGGCCGTCATCGCCCGCGACTGCCTGCTCACCGAGCACGTCGGCTCGCGGCTGCACGTCTGCCACGTCTCCACCAAGGGCTCGGTGCAGATCCTGCGCTGGGCCAAGAGCCGCGGCTGCGACGTCACCGCCGAGGTCACTCCGCACCACCTGCTGCTGACCGACGACCTCGCCGAGAGCTACGACCCCGCCTACAAGGTCAACCCGCCGCTGCGCACCGCCGAGGACGTGCACGCGCTGCGCGAGGGCCTGGCCGACGGCACCGTCGACATCGTCGCCACCGACCACGCGCCGCACCCGGCCGAGGCCAAGGAGACCGAGTGGGCCACCGCGGCGATGGGCATGCTCGGGCTGGAGACCGCGCTCTCGGTCGTCCAGCACACCATGGTCGACACCGGCCTGCTCGACTGGGCCCAGCTGGCCCACCGGATGTCGGCCCTTCCGGCTCGCATCGGACGTCTCGCAGGTCACGGGCGTCCCATCGCCCCCGGCGAGCCCGCCAACGTTACGCTGTATGACGCGGACACCGCTTCGGAAATCGACCCGGCGGCCCTGGTCTCCAAGAGCGCGAACACCCCCTACCGGGGCATGCGCCTGCCCGGCCGCATCCAGGCGACGTTCCTGCGCGGCATCCCCACGGTTCTCGATGGGAAGATCAAGTGACTCCACCAGCAGCCTCCGGCCACGCCGACGCCATCCTGGTTCTGGAGGACGGGCGCGCCTTCCGCGGCCGGTCCTTCGGCGCGCAGGGGGAGACCCTCGGCGAGATCGTCTTCAACACCGGCATGACGGGCTACCAGGAGACGCTCACCGACCCGTCCTACCACCGGCAGATCGTCGTCATGACGGCCCCGCACATCGGCAACACCGGCGTCAACGACGACGACCCCGAGTCCGGGCGCATCTGGGTCTCGGGCTACGTCGTCCGCGAGCCCGCCCGCGTCGCCTCCAACTGGCGCGCCCGGCGCACGCTGGACGAGGAGCTGCAGCGCCAGGACGTCGTGGGCATCGCGCTGGACGGCACCCGCGCCCTAACCCGCCACCTGCGCGACCGCGGCGCCATGCGGGCCGCCATCAGCACCGTCGAGACCGACCCCGAGCGGCTGCGCGAGCGCGTCCTGGCCAGCCCGCAGATGGCCGGCGCGGACCTGGCCGGCGAGGTCACCACGACCGAGCCCTACACCGTCCGCCCGCCCGAGGGCGTGCCCGCCCGCTTCCGCGTCGCCGCCGTCGATCTCGGCATCAAGGCGATGACGCCCCAGCGCCTGGCCGAGCGCGGCTGCGAAGTCACCGTGCTGCCCGCCGACACCACCGCCGAGGCGATCCTCGCCCTGGAGCCCGACGGCGTGTTCTTCAGCAACGGCCCCGGCGACCCCGCGACCGCCGAGAAACCGGTGGCCCTGATGCGCGCCGTGCTGGAGTCGCGCACCCCGCTGTTCGGTATCTGCTTCGGCAACCAGATCCTGGGCCGCGCACTGGATCTGGGCACCTTCAAGCTGCCCTTCGGCCACCGCGGCGTCAACCAGCCGGTGCAGGACGTGCACACCAAGCGGGTGCACATCACCAGCCACAACCACGGCTTCGCCGTCGACGCACCCGCCGACGGGCCCTTCGAGACCCCCTACGGTCGCGCCGAGGTCAGCCACGTCGACCTCAACGACAACGTCGTCGAAGGCCTGCGGCTGCTCGACCGGCCCGCCTTCAGCGTCCAGTACCACCCCGAGGCCGCCGCCGGACCGCACGACGCCGCCGCGCACTTCGACGCGTTCTGCGACCTCATGGCCGCCTCATCCGACCCGTCCAGCAGCTCCGGCCGGCCGGCCGAGCCCGTCCAGTCGTAAGCCGGGGGATCCACACATGCCGCGCCGTAGTGACCTGAAGTCCGTCCTCGTGATCGGATCCGGGCCGATCGTGATCGGCCAGGCCGCGGAGTTCGACTACTCCGGAACGCAGGCGTGCCGCGTGCTCAAGGCCGAGGGCCTGCGCGTCATCCTGGTCAACTCCAATCCGGCCACGATCATGACCGACCCCGAGATCGCCGACGCCACCTACGTCGAGCCGATCACCCCGGGGATGGTCGAGAAGATCATCGCCAAGGAGCGCCCCGACGCGCTGCTGCCCACCCTGGGCGGGCAGACCGCGCTCAACACCGCCGTCGCGCTGCACGACTCGGGCGTGCTGGCCAAGTACAGCGTCGAGCTGATCGGCGCCAACGTCGAGGCCATCCAGTCCGGCGAGGACCGCGAGACCTTCAAGGGCATCGTCGAGCGGATCGGCGGCGAGTCCGCGCGCTCGCGCATCTGCCACACGCTCGATCAGTGCCTGGAGGCGGCCGAGGAGCTGAGCTACCCGGTCGTGGTCCGGCCCTCCTTCACCATGGGCGGCTCCGGCTCCGGCTTCGCCCACGACGAGAAGCAGCTGCGCCGCATCGCCGGCCAGGGGCTCGCGCTCTCGCCGGTCACCGAGGTCCTGCTGGAGGAGTCCATCCTCGGCTGGAAGGAGTACGAGCTGGAGCTGATGCGCGACGGCAACGACAACGTGGTCGTCGTCTGCTCCATCGAGAACTTCGACCCCATGGGCGTGCACACCGGCGACTCCGTCACGGTGGCGCCGGCCATGACGCTGACCGACCGCGAGTACCAGCACATGCGCGACGTGGGTATCGCGGTCATCCGCGAGGTCGGCGTCGACACCGGCGGCTGCAACATCCAGTTCGCCGTGCACCCCGAGACCGGGCGGATGATCGTCATCGAGATGAACCCGCGCGTCTCCCGCTCCTCGGCACTGGCCTCCAAGGCCACCGGGTTCCCCATCGCCAAGATCGCTGCCAAGCTCGCCGTCGGCTACACCCTCGACGAGATCCCCAACGACATCACCGCCGAGACCCCGGCCAGCTTCGAGCCGAGCCTCGACTACGTCGTGGTCAAGGTGCCGCGGTTCGCCTTCGAGAAGTTCCCCGGTGCCGACCCGGCGCTGACCACCACGATGAAGTCGGTCGGCGAGGCCATGGCCATCGGCCGCTCCTTCCCCGAGGCGCTGCAGAAGGCCATGCGCTCGGTGGAGAAGAACGGCGTCGGCCTCACCTGGGCCGGCGAGCCCGGCGACAAGGACGAGCTGGTGCGGGCGTCGGCCACCCCTGGCGAGCTGCGGCTGCGCCGCATGCAGCAGGCGCTGCGCGCCGGCGCCACCGTGGCCGAGCTGAACGCCTCCACCGGAATCGACCCCTGGTTCCTCGACCAGCTGCTGCTGCTGGAGGAGACCGCCCGCGAGCTGGCCGGCGGCCGGCTCGACGCCGGGCGGCTGCGCGCGGCCAAGCGCATCGGCTTCTCCGACCTGCAGATCGGCGAGATCACCGGCAAGAGCGAAGAGGTGGTGCGCGAGCTGCGCTACGCGCTGGGCGTCCACCCGGTCTATCTGACCGTCGACACCTGCGCCGCCGAGTTCGCCGCCCAGACGCCCTACCTGTACTCCAGCTACGACGAGGAGACCGAGGTCCCCAAGGGCACCCGCCCCAAGGTCGTCATCCTGGGGTCGGGCCCCAACCGCATCGGCCAGGGCGTCGAGTTCGACTACAGCTGCGTGCACGCCTCCTTCGCGCTGTCGGAGGCGGGCTACGAGACCGTCATGGTCAACTGCAACCCCGAGACCGTCTCCACCGACTACGACACCAGCGACCGCCTCTACTTCGAGCCGCTGACCCTGGAGGACGTGCTGGAGGTCGTCCGCGCCGAGCGCGCCACCGGCGAGGTGGCCGGCGTCGTCGTCCAGCTCGGCGGCCAGACGCCGCTGGGGCTGGCGCGCGGCCTCAAGGCGGCCGGGGTGCCCATCGTCGGCACCAGCCCCGAGGCCATCGACCTCGCGGAGGACCGCGGCGAGTTCGGCAAGGTGCTGGCCGGCGCGGGGCTGCCCGCACCCAAGCACGGCACCGCCCACTCCTTCGCCGGAGCCCGCGAGGTCGCCGCCGAGATCGGCTACCCCGTGATGGTGCGCCCCTCCTACGTGCTGGGCGGGCGCGGCATGGAGATCGTCTACGACGAGGCGATGCTGGCCGACTACATCGAGCGCAACGCCGAAGTGAGCCCGGACTATCCGGTGCTCATCGACCGGTTCCTCGACGACGCCATCGAGATCGACGTCGACGCCGTCTACGACGGCACCGACCTCTACCTCGGCGGGATCATGGAGCACATCGAGGAGGCCGGCATCCACTCCGGCGACTCCGCCTGCGCCCTGCCGGCGGTGACGCTGGGCCGCGAGGACTTCGAGCGCATCCGCTACTCCACCGAGGCCATCGCCCGCGGCACCGGGGTGCGCGGGCTGCTGAACGTGCAGTACGCGCTCGCCTCGGGCGTCCTCTACGTCCTGGAGGCCAACCCCCGCGCCTCGCGCACCGTGCCGTTCGTCTCCAAGGCGACCGCCGTTCCGCTGGCCAAGGCCGCCGCGCGGGTGATGCTGGGCGCGACCGTGCCCGAGCTGCGGGCCGAGGGCCTGCTGCCGGCCGAGGGCGACGGCGGCACGCTGCCCATGGACGCCCCCGTCTCGGTCAAGGAGGCGGTGCTGCCCTTCAACCGCTTCATCGACCGCCACGGCGAGGGGGTGGACACCGTGCTGGGCCCGGAGATGCGCTCCACCGGCGAGGTGATGGGCCTGGACACCGAGTTCGGCTCCGCCTACGCCAAGTCCCAACTGGCGGCCTACGGCTCGCTGCCGACCTCGGGCACGGTGTTCGTCTCGGTGGCCAACCGCGACAAGCGCACCATGGTCTTCCCCCTCAAGCGGCTGGCCGACCTCGGCTTCGAGATCCTGGCGACCGAGGGCACCGCCTGGGTGCTGCGGCGCCATGGTGTGGCCGCCCGAGTGGTGCGCAAGCACAGCGAAGGTCCCGGACCGGCCGGCGAACCCACTATCGTGCAACTCATCCACCAAGGCGGTGTGGACCTCATCGTCAACACGCCCTTCGGCAGCGCCGGCCAGTCCGGCCCCCGCTTGGACGGCTACGAGATCCGCACCGCGGCGGTCGTGCGCGGTGTGCCCAGCGTCACCACGGTGCAGGGGCTGGCCGCGGCGGTCGAGGGCATCGAGGCCCTGGTGCGGGGCGACATCGGCGTGCGCTCCCTGCAGGAGCACGCCGCCGCCCTGCGCGGGGGAGCGGACTGAGCCCCCGCGCGCGGGGGCGTCCGCGCGGCGGGGCAGGGTCCGGCCGCCGCACAGGCGGCCGGTGGGGGCCGGGCGCGGGCCGGTGAGTCCGCGCAGCCGAGCGGATCGAGGCGGGGCAACCGAGTGAGTGACAACGGGCCGGTGCAGACACGCAGCCCTGTGCTGACCGTGCGCCGTGTCGACGCCTACCACGCCATCACGGTGGTGGCGCCGCAGATCGCCGAGCGGTTCCGCTCGGGCCAGTTCCTCTCGGTGGCGGTGGGCGGCGACCAGTCGAGCATGCTGCTGCGCCGCCCCTTCGCCATCCACGACGTCAAACCCGACTACGGCGGCACCGTCGAGTTCCTGTTCGCGGTGCGCGGCGCCGGAACCGCGTGGCTGGCCGAGCGCCGCTCCCGCGACCTGATCGACGTCGTCGGGCCGCTGGGCCGCCCCTTCCCGCTGCCGCGCGACCCCGTCAACTGCCTGCTGGTGGGCGGCGGCTCGGGCGCGGCGCCGCTGTTCCCGCTGGCGCACGCGCTGCGGCGGCGGGGCTGCCGGGTGGACTTCGTGCTGGGCGCCGCCTCCGCCGACCGCGTCTTCTCGGCGATCAGCGCCCGCCGGATCGCCGAGACCGCCACCTTCACCACCGACGACGGCTCCTTCGGCGTGCGCGGTCGGGTCACCGACGCTCTGGAGCGGGTCGCCGCCGACGCCCGCTCCGACGTCGTCTACGCCTGCGGGCCGATGCCGATGCTGGGCGGCGTGGCCGCCGCGGCCGCGCGCATGGGGATCCCCGCCCAGGTCGCGGTGGAGGAGGCCATGGCCTGCGGTACGGGCATGTGCATGAGCTGCGTCATTCCGGTGGTCGGCGAGGACGGGATCACCCGGATGGCGCGTGCCTGCGTCGACGGCCCGGTCTTCCGCGCCGAACGGGTCCGCTTCGGCGACGTGGGCACCATCCCCTTCGACGCACTGGGCGCACCCGGATGGAAGGCCCGCGCCGAGGACACCGCTGCGGGCGGGGCCGCTGAGCGGGAGGCCGGCTGAGCATGAACCCCGACCTGCGCACCCGCCTGGGCGCACTGGAGCTGGCCAACCCCGTCATGGCGGCCGCCGGGTGCGCCGGCACCGGGCGCGAGCTCGCCCGCTTCTACGACATCGCGCGGCTCGGCGCCGTGGCGACCAAGTCGGTGATGCTGCAACCGCGGGCGGGGCGGCCCGCGCCCCGCATGGCCGAGACCCCCTCCGGCATGCTCAGCGCGATCGGGCTGCAGGGGCCGGGCATCGAGGTCTTCCTGCAGCGCGACCTGCCCTGGCTACAGGCGCGCGGCGGGACCACCGTGGTGTCGGTGGCCGGGGGAGCGGCCGACGAGTACGCCGAAGTGGCCCGGCGGCTGCCCGCCTCTGCGGGGGTCGCCGTGATCGAGGTGAACCTCTCCTGCGCCGACCCGGCCGGGCAGGGGCGCCACTTCACCGACGACGCCGGCGCGGCGGCGCGGGTGGTGCGGGCCGTGCGCGCCGCCGCCGACCCGCAGGTGCCGGTCCTGGCCAAGCTGGCCGCCGACGTCCCCGATCCGGTGGGCCTGGCGGGGGCGTGCGCGGAGGCGGGCGCGGACGGGCTGTCCATGGTCAACTGCCTGCGGGGCATGTCCGTCGACCCCCTGACCCTGCGGCCCGCGGTGGCCGGGGGCATGGGCGGGCTCTCCGGACCGGCGATCCGCCCGGTCGCCGTGGGCTGCGTCTACCAGGTGAGCGCGGCGCTGCCGGACGTGCCGATCGTCGGCATGGGCGGGGTGCGCACCGGCGCCGACGCATTGGAGTTCCTCGCAGCGGGGGCCTCGGCGGTCGCGGTGGGCACGGTGAACTTCGCCGACCCGTCGGCGTGCGTGCGGATCCTGCGCGAACTGGAGGAGCTGCTGGAGGAGCGCGGTGTGGACCGGGTCACCGACGTCATCGGCGCCGCCCACCGTTCTACGGGGACTGCGCTGGGACGATGACCCTAGGAGAGTCTCAGGGGCCCTCTCGCGGCTCGCGGTACCCGGGCAGCCTCGTGGCCTAGGCTCGGGGGCGGAAAGCGCCGCTGCGGCCGTCTCAGCGGCGCCGACGGATGCTTCCCGGCGTCCATGCATGAACCGGCCGCACCGGGGAACCGCTCGGGACAGCGCGTCAACGCCGATCATCCGAACGCCCCGCCCGCAGGCGCCGCAGTCGCCGGTGCCCGAAGCCGGCGCACGACCCTGAACCGCCTTTGCCAGCCCCAGCGAGCCGAAGGAGAACCACCGTGGCAGCGCCCATCGCCGTCGCCATCGACGCACCCGACATCGAGACCGCCGCACGCTGGGCCTCCGAGGTCGCCCCCCACGTCAGCACGGTGAAGGTGGGGCTGGAGCTCTACCTGCGCTACGGCCCCGAGGTGGTCGGCACGCTGCGCGGCGGGAACAAGACCTCGGTTTTCCTTGACCTCAAACTGCACGACATCCCCGCCACCGTCGCGGGAGCCGCGCGCAATCTGGCCCGCTTGAAGCCCTCCATCCTGACCGTGCACGCGGCCGGGGGGCGCGAGATGATCTCCGCCGCGGTCGAGGCGGCGCCGCAGACCACCATCGCCGCGGTGACGCTCCTGACGTCGCTGGACGACGCCGCCCTGGCCGACGTCGGCATCACCGGCCCCTCTGCCGACGCCGCGCGGCGCTTGGCGGTGCTGGCGGTGGAATCGGGCGCCCGCGCACTGGTGTGCTCGCCGAACGAGGTCGCCTCGCTGCGCGCGGAGGTCGGGCCGGAGGTGACGCTGATCACCCCGGGAGTCCGTCCCGCGGGCGCCGACCACGGCGACCAGGCCCGGGTGGCGACGCCCGAGGCGGCCTACGAGGCCGGAGCCGATCTGCTGGTGATCGGCCGCCCGATCACCCGGGCGGCCGACCCGGGGGCCGCCGCTGCCTCGATCGCGGCTGCGCTGCGGCGCGCGGAGGCCGCCTCGGCGTGATCCCGCCGACCCCGTGGGCCCACAGGATGACCGGTTGCGGCCACCTTTCAGCCAGAAAAAGTTCAGGTCCGAAACCCGCCCGACCCTGCACCTCCCTGACCTGCGCGGTCCGGGGAGGACGTCGCGGCGGGTACGGTTGCACCGAACTTCAACCGGGCCGAAAGTCCTAAATTTCATACCTCTGCGCAATCATGTAATTACAAAGGGTAATTACTTTGATGAAATGGCGCTTGAAAGGCGACTTTGCGTTGCCGAACAGGGTCGGAACCTACTAACTTGCGCAGGCGTCCGCCCTCTACAAACGAGAGAAAACCGAGGTGACCCGGCGTGGCCCTTCCTCCCCTCACACCCGAACAGCGCGCCGCGGCTCTGGAGAAAGCCGCGAAGGCCAGAAAAGAGCGCGCAGAAGTCAAGAACCGCCTGAAGCACGGCGGCGTCTCCCTGTCCGAGGTTCTCGCCGACGGACAGACCGACGACGTCATCGGCAAGATGAAGGTCTCGGCTCTGCTCGAATCCCTCCCCGGCGTCGGCAAAGTCCGCGCCAAGCAGATCATGGAGCGGCTGAACATCGCCGAGTCCCGCCGCGTCCGAGGGCTGGGTGCCAACCAGCGCTCGGCGCTGGAGCGCGAATTCGGCGGAGCCGAGTAGCGTTCGAAGGCGGATGTGCCGTTTTTCACGGCGACTTCGGGCCGCCCGCGCTGACAGCGGGCGGGCCCGGGCGCGGCCGCCGGTGCCCCGACCTCCGCAGCCCCGCGGTGGCGGGCACCGGCGGCGCGCCGAACGGCACCGTCGCGTCGGCGCGGCCGCCGGCGGCCCCGCGCAGCGCATCGGCGGTCTCCGCCGCACAGCGGTGGTATAAAAGACCAATCGCCACCGGAATTCCGCCGAGCAGGCGGCCGCCCGCGCACCGTGCGCCGGGCAGGCCCGGCGCGTTCGTCCGGCGGCGAGAGCGTCGAAATCGAGAGTTAGATCCTCACGTGTCCAACGACTCCGCCGCCCACGCCGCCTCCGCCGAGGAAGAGCGGCCCGCGGGGCGGGAGCAGCGGCTCACCGTCCTCTCCGGCCCCTCCGGAGTCGGCAAGAGCACCGTGGTCCGCGAGATCCGCGCGCTGCACCCGGAGGTGTGGCTGTCGGTCTCGGTGACCACGCGCGCCGCCCGGCCCGCGGAGACCGACGGTGTCGAGTACCACTTCACCGACGACGCGGGCTTCGACCGGATGGTCGCCCGGGGTGAGTTGCTGGAGTGGGCGCAGTTCGCGGGCAACCGCTACGGCACCCCCCGCGCCCCCGTCGAGGAGCGGCTGCGCCGGGGGCAGCCGGTGCTGCTGGAGATCGACCTGCAGGGCGCGCGCCAGGTGCGTGAGAGCATGCCGGACGCCCTGCAGGTGTTTCTGGCCCCTCCCTCCTGGGAGGAGCTGGTGCGCCGGCTGACGGGGCGCGGCACCGAGCCTCCCGAGGTCGTGCAGCGGCGCCTGGACACCGCACGCGTCGAGCTCGCCGCGGAGAAGGAGTTCGACGCCACCCTCGTCAACACGTCCGTGCGCGACGTGCGCGAGGAGCTGCTAGCGTTGATCGGGATTTCCGGCGCCGGTTCCGCGGCACTGTCCTAGGCCGCTCCGCCGGCCGCCGCGCCCGCATCGCCGGGCCGCAGCCGCGCACCGGCGGCGCCGCGAGGCGGCCGGGGTTTCGGTGGTCGTGTCGGCGTTGGCGTCGGTAGCGGCCCGCGCGGTCGACTATCCTTTCAGTCGAATCAGATTCCGCAGGTTCCGCAGGGGACCGTCCGACCCTCCAGGGGGACGCACGTGGCAGGCACCGAGCCCGTCGCCGAAGGCATCACCAACCCGCCGATCGACGACCTCCTCGAATGCGTCGAGAGCAAGTACAGCCTGGTCACCATGAGCGCCAAGCGGGCGCGCCAGATCAACGCCTACTACGCCCAGCTCGGCGAGGGCCTGCTGGAGTACGTGGGCCCGCTGGTCGAGACCCAGGTGCAGGAGAAGGCCCTGTCCATCGCGCTGCGCGAGGTCAAGAGCGGACTCCTCACCGCGGAGCCCTACGAGGGCGCCTGACCCGCACACCCGCGGGCGTGTTCCGCCGTCGGCCGCCGCACCGGCGGCCCAGCGGAACGCGGCCCCGCCGGTGCGGTGCGCGATCTGCGGCTGCGTTTGCGTCTGCTGAAATTGCCTCGTGAATACCGATAACCGGCCCGAGGTCGTCCTGGGAGTCGGGGCAGGCATCGCCGCCTACAAGGTGTGCGAACTGCTCCGCCGCCTCACCGAATCCGGGCACAGTGTCCGAGTCGTCCCCACCGCCGACGCGCTGCGGTTCGTGGGCGAGCCCACCTGGTCCGCGCTCTCCGGCCGCCCGGTCGCCACCGGTGTCTGGGACTCCGTGCACGAGGTGCCGCACGTGCGCATCGGCCGGCGCGCCGACCTCGTGCTCGTCGCCCCGGCGACCGCCGACCTGCTCGCCAAGGCCGCGAACGGCCTCGCCGACGACCTGCTCACGAATACTCTGCTCACCGCGCGCTGCCCCGTCGTCTTCGCGCCGGCCATGCACACCGAGATGTGGGAGCATCCGGCCACCCGCGCCAACGTCGCCACACTGCGCTCGCGCGGCGCCGTCGTCGTCGACCCGGCCGTAGGGCGGCTCACCGGAGCCGACACCGGCCCCGGGCGGCTGCCCGAGCCCGACGACCTGTACGCCGTCGCGCGCCGCGTGCTCGCCCGCCGCGACCTGCCCGCCGACCTTTCCGGGCGCCGGGTGCTCATCACCGCCGGCGGCACCCGCGAGGCCGTCGATCCCGTCAGATTCATCGGCAACCGCTCGTCGGGCCGCCAGGGCTACGCCTTCGCCGCCACCGCACTCGCCCGCGGTGCCCGGGTCGATCTCATCTCGGCCAACGTGGCGCTTCCGGATCCTCCGGGCGCCGAGATCACCCGTGTGGAGTCGGCGCGCGAAATGCGCGAGGCCGCGCTCGCCCACAGCACCGCGGCCGACGTCGTCATCATGACGGCGGCCGTCGCCGATTTCCGACCGGCGGAATCCGCGCCCGGAAAGATCAAGAAAACGGGAGAAGGTCCGGCGCCGATCGAACTGGTGGAGAACCCCGACATCCTGGCGGAGTTGGCGAGCAGGCGCGACGACCCCGGTCGGCTCGTGGTGGGATTCGCCGCCGAGACCGACAATGTGCTGGAGTACGGCCGCGCGAAACTGGAGCGCAAGGGCTGCGACCTGCTCGTGGTGAACCAGGTCGGCGACGGGCGCGCCTTCGGCACCGAGGACAACCAGGCGGTGGTCCTGGGCGCGGACGGGTCGGCGACGGAGATCCCCCACGGCCCCAAGGAGGAGTTGGCCGACCGCGTCTGGGACCTCGTGGCCCCGCGGTTGGGTCCCGCCCATACCCGGCCGTAGCGCCCCGTGCCCACGATGACCCTCGGTGATGGGAAAGGCGGTCGAGCCGGCCGACGCATCGTCGGCCCTTTTGTGGAGTGGTGTTGCGTGTCTAGCTTTCCGTTCCGCGTTGCGCTACGGAAATTCCCAGCACACCGGCATGATCGGGGCGGTATCGGAAATTCGGCTGTGTCGTGTGTCACACGCCGCGGGTCGCCGCCTGAGTAGGCATTCCGCGTCACCGCGCCGACGCCGCGCCGCCCTGTGGGCGGTCGCGACACGACCACTCCCGCGAGCCCGCCCGAGCGCTCCGAGCACCGTCCCACTACAGTGGTGCGGGAAACCAACCGCGTCGGTCGGTTTCACGGAGGAGACCCCCTTCCCCTCCGTGATGGCCGAGCCGAGCCGACAACTGTCAGCCAGCAGCCGCTGCAAGGAGTCACTCAACGTGTCCCGTCGCCTTTTCACCTCCGAGTCGGTCACCGAAGGCCACCCCGACAAGATGGCCGACCAGATCAGTGACGCGATCCTCGACGCGATGCTCAAGGACGACCCGGCCAGCCGCGTCGCCGCCGAGACCCTGATCACCACCGGACAGGTACACGTGGCCGGTGAGGTCACCACTCAGACCTACGTCGACATCCAAGACATCGTCCGCCAGAAGATTCTGGAAATCGGGTACGACTCCTCCGCCAAGGGCTTCGACGGCCAGTCCTGCGGAATCTCGGTCTCCATCGACGCCCAGTCCCCGGACATCGCCCAGGGCGTCGACACCGCCTACGAGGCCCGTGTCGAGAACGAGGACGACGCCCTGGACAAGCAGGGCGCGGGCGACCAGGGCCTGATGTTCGGCTACGCGAACAACGAGACCCCCGAGCTCATGCCGCTGCCGATCAAGCTGGCCCACGCCCTGGCCGAGCGCCTGTCCGAGGTCCGCCACAACGGGACGGTGCCCTACCTGCGTCCCGACGGCAAGACCCAGGTCACGGTGGAGTACGAGGGCCAGAAGCCGGTCCGCCTGGACACCGTCGTCGTGTCCAGCCAGCACGCTCCCGACATCGACATGGACGAGCTCCTCTCCCCGGACATCAAGGAGCACGTCATCGCCCCGATCGTCGCGAGCTACGGGCTTGAGTCCGACGACTACCGGCTGCTGGTCAACCCCACCGGCCGGTTCGAGATCGGCGGCCCGATGGGCGACGCCGGCCTGACCGGCCGCAAGATCATCGTCGACACCTACGGCGGCTACGCCCGCCACGGCGGCGGTGCCTTCTCCGGCAAGGACCCGTCCAAGGTCGACCGCTCGGCCGCCTACGCCACGCGCTGGGTCGCCAAGAACATCGTCGCCGCCGGCCTGGCCGAGCGCGCCGAGGTGCAGGTCGCCTACGCGATCGGCAAGGCGCACCCGGTCGGCGTCTTCATCGAGACCTTCGGCACCGAGAAGGTGGCCCCCGAGGTGATCGAGAAGGCCGTGGACGAGGTCTTCGACCTGCGTCCCGCCGCGATCGTGCGCGACCTGAACCTGCTGCGCCCGATCTACTCCAGCACCGCGGCCTACGGCCACTTCGGCCGCCAGGACGAGCGGTTCACCTGGGAGTCGACCGACCGCGCCGCGGCTCTGAAGTCCGCCGCGGGCGCCTGACGCTCCGCTGATCCGACGGCGAGCGCCCCTGACCATCCCGGTCGCGGGCGCCCGGCGCTGATGCACGCCCGGCCGCGGCCCCGTTTTCGGGGTCGCGGCCGGGCGTTTTCGTGCGCGTGGTCTCCGCGAAGCGCAGGGTGGTCGGCGGGCGGGGCGCTGGCATGGTCGCAGGCGTGATGGCGGCGAAACGCCGATATTAGCCGTATCCGGCCGGTCGCTCCGAGTAGCATCCGGTGGTCGGGCCGCATCGCTAGCGTGAACGGGAAGAAGAAGGGAATGCCCGTGGCTATGGAACTATGCGAGCGCCCGCACACGGTCGAGGCCGACCCGGTTCGCGTGATCGCCGAGCAGATGGTTGTTCCCGAGGGCTCGAATGTGGAGATCCTCGGAGGACGCATCTACGTGAGTGCAGCGCCCATGCATGTTCTCATCGCCCATGAGATCATGGAGCAGTTGATGGAGCGGTTCTCCGGCACGGATCGCTGTCCGACGACGGCTGGTGCGGCCGTTGGAGTGGACATCAGAAAAGGGGACTTCGTCATCCCCGATGTCGTGCTGACAACCCGCAGTGCCCTCCATGTGGATCGGCCGATGCTGCCCGTAGCGGATGTCGAATTCGTCGTCGAGGTGGTTTCCAAGGGGAGCGTCGAGAAGGACGTCGAAATCCTCCCGACGCTGTACGCCGAGTGGGGGATGCCGATCTACCTGCTTGTAGACCCGCGAGCGGTCTTGTGGCGCCTATCGTGAACTTATGGTCGCGGAATGCGCTTTCCGGGGTCATAAGTGCACGGTAGACGGGAGAAGCCGCCGGGCCGCTCCGCCGGCCGCCGTCACCGGCGAGCCCCCGACGCGGTGGGCGCAGGCCTGGCCCCGCTGCCACCGTCGCCGCCGCTTTTCCGTAAGACCACCCGCCGCCCGGCAGATCAGCAAGACCGCGCAGCCAACCCGAGCCGCCCCCGCCGACTCCGGCGCGGCCCCGGGAGCGCCTTCACGCGGCAGGGGTGTCTGGGTGGTGGTCTCCTGGGCCGTCGTCGCGCTGCTGCTGGGCTACGCCCTCGTTCGCATCACCGCCACAGCCGCCCGTCTGTTCACGGGCTGAGGCCGCGTGCGGTGGCGGCCGCACGCCGCAGCGGTCCCGGCGGCTACAACCGCACCGTCGTACTCCGCACGATCTCGAAGACCGGGTGGGTGGCGACCTCCTGCCGGAACGTCTCGACCGGGGCGTCGGGTTCGGCGGTGAACTGCTGGGACACCATGATCGCGCGGGGGTGGTCCAGGTAGTCCTTGAGCACCGGGGCGGCGCGGTCGGGGCCGGATTCGACGACGCTGATCAGCTCGATCCACCCGCCGTGGCGCAGCGTGGCGAATCCGTCGCGGCGGAGGTTGCGCACCCATCCCGACTCGCCGTAGACGCCGACGAGGTACCTGCCGTGCTCGTTCTCGACCAGGCTGACGGGCGTGGTGCGCAGGAACCCCGAACTGCTGCCGCGCGTGGTGAGCAGCCGCAGGTCACCGGGGCTGATGCCGTACCTGATGAACCCCCCGATGACGGCGTTGGCGGTGCGCCACAGCCGCGTGCGGGGAAAGCGGCCGGCCTCGTTTGCCATCGACCTCTCCCTTGCTCGGTTGCCCCCATTGTGGTGCCTGCGCGCACTGACCGCACCTCGCACCGCCTTCCCGGCCCCCTACCGGAACGCCGAGACCCCCGTCACCGCCTGGCCGATGCTCAGCGCGTGGATCTCCTCGGTGCCCTCGTAGGTCGCCACGGTCTCCAGGTTCACCATGTGCCGCATCACCGGGTACTCCAGGGTGATGCCGTTGGCGCCGTGCACCGACCGGGCGCTACTCGCCACCCGCTGTGCGGCCGCGACGTTGCCGAACTTGCCGAGGCTGATGTGGTTGCGGTGGCAGTCGCCGGCGTCCTTGAGCCGGCCGATCCGCAGTGCGGTCAGCCCGGCCTGGTTCACGTCGAGGACCATGTCGGCGAGCTTGCGCTGGGTGAGCTGGAAGCCGGCGATGGGCCCGCCGAACTGCTCGCGGGTGGTGGCGTAGTCCAGCGCGGCCGCGTAGCAGGCGCGCGCCGCTCCCGCCGCGCCCCAGACGATCCCGAAACGGGCCTCGTTCAGGCACGACAGCGGAGAGCCCAGACCCGCGGAGTGCGGCAGCACCGCGTCGGCGGGCAGCCGGACGCCCTCCAGGACCAGTTCGGAGGTGATCGAGGCGCGCAGCGACAGCTTGCGGTGCACCGTATTGGCGGTGAAACCGGGCGTGTCGGTGGGGACGACGAACCCGCGGACGCCCTCGTCGGTGGCGGCCCAGACGACGGCGACGTCGGCGACCGAACCGTTGGTGATCCACATCTTGGTGCCGTCGAGCACCCAGTCCGAGCCGTCGCGCCGGGCGCGGGTGCGCATCGAGCCGGGATCGCTGCCGGAGTCGGGTTCGGTCAGGCCGAAGCAGCCGATCGCCTCGCCCGCGGCCATGCGCGCGAGCCAGGTGCTCTTCTGCTCCTCGGAGCCGAAGCGGTGGATGGCGAACATGGCCAGTGAGCCCTGCACCGACACGAAGCTGCGCAGCCCGGAGTCGACCGCCTCCAGTTCGCGGCAGGCGATCCCGTAGGCGACCGCGTTCGTGCCTGCGCAGCCGTGGCCCTGCAGGTGCATGCCCAGCACGCCGAGGTCGCCGAACGCCTTGGCCAGACCGCGCGGGTCGGGCAGCGTGCCGGCCTCGAACCAGTCGGCGATGTGCGGGCGCAGTTCACGGTCGGCGAAGGCGCGGACGGCGTCGCGGATGTCGGTCTCCTCCGCCGACAACGTGGCGTCGAGGGCGAGGAAGTCCTGCGGATCGGGTGCCTCGGGCCGCAAGCGGTCGGTCATTTCGCGGATGCCTCCTTCTGGCGCGGAACTCCAGTGCGGGATCGTGGGCGCGGCGTCCGGGCGCTGCGCGGAACCCGGTGCGGGCTCTTTCGGAAGTGGACGGGCGCGGACGGATCGTGGACGGCGCCGCGGCGGCGCCCACACACCGCGGGATCGCCTCGCGGCACGGGTTTCGGCTCGCGGCGCGGAAACATCAGTCCGACGGCGGCGCGTGCGCCGACTCGCCGTCCCGGCGCTGCGCCTGATGGACCGTGCCGCGCTCGACCAGCCGGGCGATGCGGTCGGCGCCGACGCCGAACTCGCCGAGGACGGCGGCGGAATGCTCGCCCAGCAGCGGGGGAGCGGTGGTGGCGCGCTCGCCGCCGGAGGCTGCCGAGCCCATCCGGAACCCTGCGCGTACCAGCTCCAGCGGCCCCGCCGCGGGGTGGTCGGCGTGCAGCAGCACGTCGTCGCCGGCCTGCTGGGCGCTGCGCAGCGCATCGAGCACGCCGCGGACCCGGCCGACGGGAACCCCGGCCTCCAGCAGGCGCTCCAGCCAGTCCGCGGCGGGGCGTCGGCGCAGTTCCGCGGTGATCTCGGCGACGAGTTCGGCGCGGTGCGCCACCCGGTCGGGGTTGGTGGCGAACCGGGGATCGGCTGCGAGGTCGCCGCGTCCCAGCACCTCGCACAGGCGCCGGTAGAGTGCGTCGTTTCCGGCGGCGACGACGATGTCGGAATCGGCCGTGGGAAACGCCTGATAAGGGACGATCGAGCCGTGGGTGTTGCCCGCCCGCTCGGGTTCTTCGCCGGTCACCAGCGCCTGCTGCGTGACGTTGGCCAGGCCGGAGAGCGCGGAGTTGATCAGCGAGACGCTGATGTGCTCCCCGCGGCCGGTGGCGCGGGCCCGCACCAGCGCGCCCAGGACCGACACCGCCGCGTTGAGCCCGGTCAGCACGTCGGTGATGGCCACTCCGGCCTTGGTGGGCGGCCCGCCGGGTTCGCCGGTGGCGGCCATGAACCCGCTCTCGGCCTGCACGATGAGGTCGAAGCCCGGTCGCCGGGCCGGTTCGTGCTCGGGGCCGAAGCCGCTGATGGAGCAGTAGACCGCGGCGGGATTGCGTGCGCTGACGTCGCCGTAGCCCAGTCCGAGGCGTTCGGCCACCCCCGGACGGAAGTTCTGTACGACGACATCGGCGCCCGCGCACACCTCCTGCACCGCGGTGCGAACCTCGGGGTCCTTGAGATCCGCGGCCAGGCTGCGCTTCCCGCGGTTGACCGAGAGGAAGTAGCTCGCCTCCCCGCCCACCCACGGCGGCCCCCACGCGCGTGTGTCGTCGCCGCGGCCGGGATGCTCGATCTTGACGACGTCGGCGCCCATGTCGGCCAGCAGCATCGTGGCGTAGGGCCCCGCCAGCACCCGGGACAGGTCGGCTACGCGCACCCCCGCCAGCGGGCCCGCGCCTTCGGCCGGCTCCGGCGCGCTCCGGGCCGGTCTCATCCGCGCCCCGCTTCCCGATCGTGCGTCTGCGCTTCGCTCTCGCGCCGCTGGTGGAACGCCTCCAGGCAGCGGCGCAGGGCGGTGGCCAGCGCGCCACCGGACTGGCCGGCGTAGCGCCGCTGCACACGTTCGACGATCTCGGCCATGTCCTCGGTCACTGAAAGCCCCTCCACCAGCGCCCGGAAGAACTCCTTGGCCAGGTCGGTGAGCAGAGTGGTGTCGGCGGCGACGATCCTCCCGTCGGCCACGTCGACGGCGAGCACGACGCCGAGCCGCTCGTACTGCGAATGGCTCGCCACGGCGTCGGGCAGCCGGGCGTAGCCGGAGACCAGGATGATCCCGGGATCCTCCAGCAGCGGCCGGATCCCGTCGTTGCTGCGCACAGCGCACGTCCTCCCTTCGGGCAGGCGAAAACCCCGTGTTGACTGGAGTCTCGCGCCTGGTGGGGCAGCCGGGGGAAGCCGGACACCCTCGGCGGGAGGGCAGACGCCTCACAGTATCCACGACGGCCGCGCTCGGCTGTCAATCGGGTCCGGCGTGCGGTGCGTGGCCGCCCCAGGCCACCGCGGTGCGCGCCGAGCGCCCGTCCCCGTGCGCCCCGCCCGCGGCGCGGGTCCAGCACGGCCGGTGCGCCCTGCGACAGAGGTGCGCGGGAAAAAGAACCGTGAACTTTTCCAAGGGTGAATGATGTGGCTCACAACCGGTAACATCGGGCGCTGACGAAGGTGCAGCGGGCGGCCTCCACTGCCCCGGTGCCGCGGAGGCCGCGTGGACCACGCGCCCTCCGCGGCACCGGGCGCCCGCGGCACCGGCCGACGGCCCGGGGAGCGCGACCGTGACTGACCACTGGCGAGCGGTGCAATGCGACGACCAGCAGCCCCTTGCGGAGATCCCCGATCCGCGCGTGGTGCACATCAGCGAACGCTTCGGCCGCTCCGCCGCGCCGCCGGCCGCCGGTCTCGCCGGCTCCGCCCAGGACGGCGGCGCCCACGACGCCCGATCCCCGCACGCGGGTGTGCCCGCCCAGATCGGCGGCCCCGTCATGGAGGCCCGGCGCGGATTCCTGCGCCGGACCGTGGGCTATCTGGCCGCCGACGCGAGGGTCCGCCAGTTCGTCGACCTCGGGTCCCGGCTGCCCGCGGGCGACGGCATCGGCCGGGCGGCGCGCGAGTACGCTCCCGGGTCGCGGGTGGTCTACGTCGACGCCGAGTCCACCGCGGCGCTGCACGGCGGCCGCGCGGCGGCCGAGGACACCGCCGTTTCCGTGGTCGCCGTGGCGCACATGGATCCGCACGCGTTGATCGACCGGCTCATCGGGCGCGGAGTGATCGACTTCGCCGATCCGGTGGGGGTGCTCGTCACCGACACCACCGCGCTGCGCCGCGACGGCGTCCTCGTGCACGACCTCGTCCGGGCGCTGCATATGCGGATGGGACCCGGCGGCCACGTCGCCATCGCCCAGCCCGCCTCCGACTCGCGCGACCCGCACTGCCGGGAGTTCGCCGCGTCGGTCTTCGAGCCCTTCACCCTGGTCGAGCCGGGACTCACCGACATGGCCTGGTGGCCCTACCCGGACGAGGAGGTCAGCGGCGAACCGACCGGAATCCTGGCCGGACTGGGCCGCCGCGGCTGAGCGTGCCCGCCGGCGGTCGGCCGAAGGCGGGCGGGTACCCCCGGCGTCCGAGAGACCGGCGCGAAGGCATATGTACTCGGCAGGGCGGCCCGAACGGCTCAGCCGGGTACAGCGGCGGGATGGGCGGCTGACGCGCGGACGGCACGAACGGCATAGCAGGGGAGTGGCCATGACGGCGCCGGTGTGGGGCGCGGAGATCCTCGACCAACTGGAGTTCCACTGGACCACCTGCGTTTGGCCCCGGCTGCAGGGGCTGGACGACGACGAGTACTTCTGGGAGCCGGTCGAAGGCTGCTGGTCGGTCCGTCCCCGCCCGGACGGATCGTTCAGCATCGACTACGCCGCCCCCGCCCCCGATCCGCCGCCGGTGACCACCATCGCCTGGCGGCTGAGCCACATCCTCGTGGCCGTGCTGGAGATGCGCCTCGACCACCACTTCGGCGACGGCACGCTGACGCCGGAGGACGCCGTGTGGCCGGGCGGCGCCGCCGAGGCCCTCGACCGGCTCGACCGCGCCTTCCGCCGCTGGTGCGCCGAGCTCCGCAAGCTCGACGACGCCGCCTTCGCGGCGCCCGTGGGCGCCGCCGAGCCCCCGCAGTGGTCGGCGTTCCCGTTCGTGACACTGGCGCTGCACGTCAACCGCGAGATCATCCACCACCACGCCGAGGTCGCCCTGCTGCGCGACCTCTACCGCTCCCACCCGGCCCACCGCGGCGACGCCGTCTGAGGACGCACCGGCGCCGTCCGGGTCCGGGCGAGCGCCGCGGGGCGAGAGGGCGCGGGAACGCCGCCGCGGCGGGCGCACCCGCTGCGGGGGAGGCCGATTTCACGCGTGAGCACGGCGGAGCGGGGTAGCCGTCCGCCAGCCCGATCCCCCGCCGACGCGACCACGGGTGGAGACGATGGCGAACACAGCGGACGACGCCTCCAGCACCGCCGAACAGTACGCGCCGACCACGCGACTGGCCCAAGCCGCCGCGGCGCTGCGCCGCGCCCGCAGATACGCGGGACCGGAGCGCGCCACCCTGCTCATGGTGGCCAAGAGCGCTCTGGCCGCGACCATCGCCTGGGCCGTCGCCGCGCCCCTCCTCCAGTTCCAGGCGCCCGCCTTCGCGCCGTTCGCGGCCATTCTGATCATCCAGGCGACCGTGCATCAGTCGGTGGTGCGCTCGCTGCGCTTCGTCGGGGCGGCTGTGCTGGGCGTCTCACTCCAGGGGATGCTCGGCTTCTTCTTCGCGCCCAGCCTCTACACATTCGCCGCGGTCGCCGTGATCGCCCTGCTCCTAGGCAGGTGGCGGCGGCTGGAGCAGCAGGGCAGCCTGGTGACGACCTCGGCGTTCTTCGCCTATTCCGCCTTCATCACAGCCGAGGAGACCGTAGATCGCGTGGCGGTGCTGGGCCAACTCATCGGGCTGGTGCTGCTGGGCTGTGCGATCGGGTTGCTCGTCAACGTCGTGCTGCTGCCGCCGATGCGCTACCGCGGCGCCCAGTACGGACTGACCAACGTCGCCCGCTCACTGCACGACCTGCTGGGTGACGTCGCCCAGTCGATGCGGGAGCGGACGCTCGGCAGCGAGGAGGGCGACGACTGGGCCTACCGCGCCCAAGGCATCGAGTCGCTCGGTCACCAGGCCCAGGACGCCGTGACCAGCGCCCGCGAAAGCATGCGGTGGAACCCGCGGCGGATGCTCGTCCGGTACCGGCCCTCGCTGGCCGGCTACACCCAGCTCATCGGCGAGGTCTCCAGGACGGGCGGACGGCTGCGGTCGGTCACCGACATCCTGCGGCGCGTCTCCGACACCTCCGATCCCGCGCAGACGGCCTTCCTGCAGCGCTACGGCGAGTTCCTCGACCGCATCCGGACCGGAGTGGGCATGCTCGCCGACGTCGAGCCCGGCCGGCTCACCGAGGCCGAGCAGGAGTTCACGGAGAACATCTCGCAGGCGCGGCAGATCCACGACGATATGACGCAGATGGAGAACCCGGACGGCTCGGACGGCAGCGGCCACGGCAACCTCGGCGACGCCCGCGTCTACGGCGGTCTGCTGCTGGAGGCCGAGCGGATGCTGCTGGAGATGGAGTCGGCGGGCACCACCCTGCGGCAGTCGCCGGGGTGGACGACCGCGGAGTGAGGGCGGCGCGGCGGGGCCGACGCCCGCCGCCGGACCGAAAACGTTCCCCTTCGGCGACGACGAGCACGAGCGCACACCGCTCGAACCGCAGTCGCCAGGCGCTCGAACGGGTTCAGCCGATTTTAGCGAGGAGCCCCGGCTCTTCAGAGCCGGGAGGAATCGCTTCTCATCACGGCCCTGCCCCGAATACGAGCACGCCTGCGGATATCGGCGTTCGGCCCCCATCGGGGCGGCGGTGATCGTAGGATCGCCGCTGTGAAGCTCGTCGTGCAGGTCAAACTCGTGCCCGATGCCGCACAGGCGTCCGCGCTGTCAGCGACCCTGCGCACTCTCAACGAGGCCGCCAACCGGGTCTCGGCGGTGGCCTTCGACCTCGGTGTGCCGCGCACGAGCTGCGCAAGCACACCTACGCCGACCTGCGCTCCCAAGGTCTGGGCGCCCAGGCGGCCCAGCACACCATCAAGAAGGTCCGCGACGCCTACACGACGCTGGCGGCCGATATCCGGGCCGGCCACCTCGGCACACCCGGTTCGAAGCGCCGCCGCAACGCCGAGTCCGCGCCGATCTCCTTCCGGCCCCAGGCCGCCCCACCCCTTCGACGACCGGTGTCTGAGCTGGCAGTACGATCAACAGAGGGTCTCCATTTGGACCACCGCAGGCCGGTTGAAGAACGTGGGTTTCGCCTGCGCACCGGAGGCCCTCAAGACGCTGATCGAGCACCGGCAGGGCGAATCCGATCTGGTCGAACGCGACGGCGTGTTCTACCTGATGGCCACCTGCGAGGTGCCCGAAGCCGAACAGTATGAACCGGACGGGTTCATCGGTGTGGATCTGGGCATCGCCAACATCGCGACCACCTCCACCGGCTACCGGGCGGCCGGGCGGGGCTTGAACCGCCACCGCAAGCGCCAGGCCGCCCTGCGGACCAAACTCCAGGCCAAAAAGACGACATCGGCGAAACGCCGGCTCAAGAAACGCAACCGCCGCGAGCGGCGCGACGTTGCGAACACCAACCACGTCATCGCCAAGCAGATCGTGACCGAGGCTGAACGCACCTCATCCGGTATCGCCCTGGAAGACCTGACGGGCATCCGGCAGAGGGTACGGCTTTGCCGGCCCCAACGGGTCGCGATCCATTCCTGGGCCTTCGCCCGGCTCGCCGCCTTCATCACCTACAAGGCCAAGCGGGCCGGGGTCCCGCTGGTCTCGGTGGATCCGGCCTACACCAGCCGGGAATGCGCCGAATGCCGGTACATCGACACGAGGAACCGGGTCGATCAGGCCCGGTTCGTGTGCCGGTCGTGCGGGGTCGTTGCCCACGCCGACCGCAACGCTTCCCGCGCCATCGCCCGCCGGGGCGAGGCTGCGTGGAATGCGGGGCGTGAGTCGCGCGTCCCTGCCGCCCCGTAAGGGGTGTCTGGACGGAGGAGCCCACCCGGCAGCCGGTCGGGCGGCTACCTCCAAGCCCGCCTATCAGGGCCTATCAGGGCCTATCAGGGCCGGGTCAAGTTGACTCCTCCTCCGGGATTCCACTGCCGTCGATGTGGTCCGCCCAGTCGTCGGTGTCCGCCTGCAGCCAGTACGGCACGAGGCTGAAGGGGAACGGCGCGTCCGTTTTGAACACGTCGCGGCCGACGGCACGGGAGGCGTCCCGGTACTGGCCGTCCTCCAGCCGCAGTTCGATGATGCCCGCTTCTTCGGCCACCTCGCCGGGATTGACGATCCAGTAGGACTCGATCCCGAACTTGGCGTACTCGAACCGCTTGATGTGGTGGTCGTGGAACACGCTCGACTTCGAGACGATCTCGACGGCCAGCAGCGGCGGGCGGGTCAGGTAGGGCTCCTCGCGTGCGCTGCGGTGGATCACCGAGAGGTCCGGAATCCGGTGGTGTGTCCGGTCCGCGTTGAAGTTGATGCCTGCCCCACTCGCCCTGATGAAGCCCTTCGGGGACTGGCGAAACAGAGCGATACTCAGCCGCTCGTTGATGTCGGCATGCAGCAGTGACGGCGCCGGTGACACGTCAAGCCGCCCGTCGACCAGCTCGTAGCGCTTGCCGTCGTCCGGCGTGTGCTCCAAGTCCTCGACCGTCAGTGGGCGCGGATGCGGATCCGTCTCGCCGATGCTCATGAGTACCATGATGCCTCCTTGCGTTCATGGGTACCAGTATTCGAAATCCGTGTTCGGTTGCGGGTGGGTACGCTGCGATTTCTCAGCGCCGGTTTCCGGCATGTCACCCGCAAGCCGCAAAACGCCCTGTGATCTACACCACCTGCAGCGGGTCCATGCGGATCTGCGCGAGGTGCTCGTCCTTGCGGGCGCTGCGCGCCGACGCGGCGGCCTTCAGCGAGGCGGCCAGGGCGAGGGTGTCGGCGCGCGGCACCCGCAGCAGGGCGCGCTCGGCGGAGTCGTCGCCGTCGCCGCCCGCACCGCCGACGGGCACCGGCCCCAGCAGTTCGGCGGAGGCGGGCAGTTCCACCTGGTCCAGCAGTTCGCGCACGTGCGCCGGATCGCCGGTGACCGAGGCCATCGCGACCGCGGGCGGAAAGCCCAGCTCCCGCCGCTCGGCGAGCTCCCGCTCGGCAAAGCCGCCCGGATCCCAGCGCACCAGCGCCTGGGTGGCGGACACCTGCGCGTCGGCGACCACGACCACGCGGCCGCCTTCTGCCGCCGGGCGGACCAGGGCGGCGGCGTTGCACCATCGCCGCAGCGCCTCCTCGGCCGCGCGCAGGTCGGCGCGGCCGAGCAGCGCCCAGCCGTCGAGCAGCACGGCGGCCGCGTAGCCGCCCTCGGCCGCGGGCTCGGCGCCGGGGGTGGCCACCACCAGTGCGGGGCGCTCGCCGACTCCGGTCAGCACCTCGTCGCGCCCGGAGGTGCGCACGGTCAGCGAAGGGAACGCACGGCCCATCTCCTCGGCCGTGCGGCGCGCGCCCACCACCGCGGCGCGCATCCGGGCGGCCCCGCACGAGGGGCAGCGCCACTCCCCGGCGATCCGCCCGCACCAGCGGCAGTAGGGCATGGCGTGCGCGCCGCGCACAGCCAGTGGTCCCTGGCAGGAGCCGCAGCGCGCCGGTGCCCGGCACGACGCGCATGCCAGCGAGGCGAGGTAGCCGCGGCGGGGCACCTGGACGAGCACCGGACCGCTCTGGGCGGCCTCGCGTGCGACGCGCAGCGCGAGACTGGGGATGCGGGCGGTGCGGGCGGCCTCGTCGCGCGCCAGTTCGCTGTCGTCGCCCGAGGGCTGCACCCGGGGGGCGCGCTCGCGCACGGTCGCGCGGTCGGCCGCCAGCGGGTGGGCCCAGCCGGACTCCACGAGCTGCGCGCCTTCGCTGGTGCGGGTGAAGCCGCCGATCAGCGCCGCCGCCTGCGCCCGGTGCGCGCGCATGGACAGGACCGTGCGCGCGTGCGGGTAGGGCGCGTGCGGGTCGGCGTGCACGTCGTCGCCGTCGTCCCACAGCACCACCAGGCCCAGCTTGCGCACCGGGGCGAAGGCGGCGGCGCGGGTGCCCACGACGACGCGGACGCGGCCGCGCAGCACCGCCAGCCACCGGCGGTAGCGCTCGGCGGGACCCAGGTCCGCCGTCAGCGCGACGTGGCGGCCCGCACCCAGCCGGCTGGCCAAGGCGGCGTCCACGGCTTCGACGTCGCGGCCGTCGGGCACGACCGCGACCGCGCCCTGGCCTGCGGAGAGCGCCGTGGCGGCGGCGACGGCGATCGCGTCGGCCCAGTCGGGACCGGGCAGGGCGTTCCACACGGCCCGCGGCGCCGCCCCCGACCGCAGCGCGGCGAGGAAGGAGCGCCCGGCCGGATAGCGCGACCAGGGACCGGGGTCGGGCGCGGAGGAGGAGACCCCGCTCGGCGCGGCGTCCGCGGGCGAAACCGCGGCCGGTGCGGAATCGGGGCCGCCGCCCGTGCTCGGCGGGTCGCCGTGCGGAGTCTCCGGAGGCTGCTCGCCGGCCGCCGCCTCCGCCGCCGAGCCATCGGCTCCGGTGCCGTCCGCGCCCGAGTCGGCGCCGGGCCTGTCGGGGTCCGCACCGGGTGCCGCGGCTCCCGCCGGCCCGCCGCCCTCCTTCTCGACGCGGGCGTGGCGCGGCGGCACCGCCAACCGCAGCACGTCGCTGAACGTGCCCGCGTAGCGGTCGGCGACGGCGCGGGCCAGTGCGCTGATCTCGGGGGTGAGAACCGGCTCGGACGAGACGACCTGGTGCAGGTAGGCCAGTTCGCCCTGGAAGTCGGACTCGGTGCGGCGTTCGATCACGAAGCCGGCGAGGAGCCGGCCGTGGAAGCGCACCCGCACCCGGCAGCCGGGCACCGCCGCCGCATCCATGCTTTCGGGGACCAGGTAGTCGAAGAGGCGGTCCAGGTGGGGGAGGGGAGTGTCGACGGCGACGCGCGCGACGGGATCGCGCTCGGCGGGGCGCTTGGGTTCGGGACGCTTGGTGCCCTTCGCTTTCCCCGCCCCCTTGGCGGCCGCCTTGCCGGCGCCTGCGGATTCCGCGTCCCTCCCGGTCGAGCCGTCTGCCCGCCGCTGCCCCGCGGCGGGCCGCGGCACGTCGAACAGGATTCCCTCGTCGGGGTCGGGCTGCGGAGTCATCGACATCTGGTGTACCAGAGCCCGCCGACACCCCCGCAGCGCTGCGCCGACGCCGACGCGGTCGGCGACGGGCGCCCGGGAGCGCGGGCGGGCTGGTAGACAAGTGCCAGGCGGAACACGATCGGTGAGGAAGAACGGTCCGAATGAAACTGGTCTTCGCGGGAACCCCTGAGGCGGCGGTGCCTTCGCTCAGGACGCTGCTGGGGTCGAGCCACGAGGTGGCCGCGGTGGCGACCCGGCCCGATGCCCGCGCCGGGCGCGGGCGGCACCTCTCGCCCAGCCCGGTCGCCCAGGTGGCCGAGGAGGCGGGCATCGAGGTGCTCAAGCCGGAGAAGGCGAGCGATCCCGGGTTCCTGGACCGGTTGCGGGAGATCGCCCCGGACTGCTGCCCGGTGGTGGCCTACGGTGCGCTCCTGCGCCAGGAGGCACTCGACGTCCCGCGGCACGGCTGGGTGAATCTGCACTTCTCGCTGCTGCCGCACTGGCGCGGCGCCGCCCCGGTGCAGCACGCGGTGCTGCACGGTGACGACCTCACGGGGGCGTCGACCTTCCGCATCGAACCCGACCTCGACTCCGGGCCGGTGTTCGGCACGCTGGTCGAACCCATCGGCCCCGCGGACACCAGCGGCGACCTGCTCGCGCGGCTCGCCGAGTCGGGCGCGGGTCTGCTGCTGCGCACCCTGGACGGCATCGAGTCGGGGGAGCTGGAGGCGCGGGCGCAGAGCGAGGAGGAGGTCTCCTTCGCGCCGAAGATCACCTCCGCCGACGCCGAGGTCGAGTTCACCGCCCCGGCCATGCGCGTCGACCGCCTGATCCGCGCCTGCACCCCGGCCCCCGGCCCGTGGACCACCTTCCGCGGCGAACGCCTGAAGCTCGGCCCCGTCCGCCCGGTCACCGACGCCGACGCCGTCCCGCCGGGGCGCCTGGTGGTCGCCAAGGACCGCGTGTTCGCCGGCACGGCCACCCACCCGGTCGAGCTGGGCGAGGTCCAGCCCCAGGGCAAGCGCCGCATGCCCGCCGTGGACTGGGCGCGCGGCGTCCGCCCCGGCGACTCCGACGTCCTCGGCGCGACCTGAGCCCCTACGGGGGTGCCGGCGCCCGCTGCCCGCGGGCACGCGCCTCCACGGCCGTGCGGACGCTCCCCGGAGCCGCCGGGACGACGGGCGCCACCCGTCCGGATCGAGGCGCCGCAAGCACCGGCCCCTGCGCGGTGATCGCCCGTAGCCGCGACCCCGCTCCGCCGACCCCACCGGGTACGCAGAGTGAGTATCCTCGTAATCCCGGTTCGACGCGATTCCCCGTGCCCGCGCGCCCGTACGAGGCCGAGCGCGGGGCGGTCGGCGCGTCCGGTTGCGAGTGCAGATCCCCCGGTGAGGCTGAAGGCAGAGTTCCCTGTGAGTGACCGTTCCCGTCCGCCCTCCCGCTCTTCCGGCAAGAGCGGGGGCAAGGGCGCCAAGAACACGCCGCCCGCCCCGAAGGATCCGGCTCGCCGGGCCGCCTACGATGTACTGCGGGCGGTGCAGGACCGCGACGCCTACGCCAACCTGCTGCTGCCCTCCATGCTGCGCGAACGCGGCATCCACGGGCGCGACGCCGCCCTTGCGACCGAGCTGACCTACGGCGCCCTGCGCCGCCAGGGCACCTACGACGCCATCCTCGACGCCTGCATCGACCGCTCGCTGTCCTCCGTCGACCCCGAGGTGCTGCCGGTTCTGCGCCTGGGCGCCCACCAGCTGCTCGCCACCGCCGTCCCGCCGCACGCCGCCGTCAGCGCGACCGTCGACCTCGCCCGCCGCGTGGTCGGGCACCACCGGGGCCGGTTCGCCAACGCGGTGCTGCGCAAGGTGGGCCGCCGCGACCTGCCGGACTGGACGGCGGTCGTGGCGCCCGACCGCGCCACCGACCCCGTCGGCCACCTGAGCATCGTGCACAGCCACCCGCGCTGGATCGTCGAGGCCCTCGCCGCCGCGCTGGGTGAGGCGGCCGACAAGGCCCCCGGCGCCCCCGGCGGCGCGGGCCCCGATGCGGAGGGGGCCGGGCTCGCCGAGACCGAGCAGCTGCTCGCCGCGCACAACGAGCGGCCGCGGGTGACCCTGGTGGCCAAGCCGGGCCGCGCGTCGGTGGCCGACCTCCTGGGAGGCGGCGCCACCGCCGCGCGGTACTCGCCCTACGGTGCCTATCTGGCCGAGGGCGACCCGGCCGCCCTGCGCGAGGTCCGCCAGCGGCGCGCCGCCGTCCAGGACGAAGCGAGCCAGCTCGTCGCACTCGCGCTGACCCGCGTCGGTGTCGAAGGCGCCGACGCGCGCTGGCTGGACGCCTGCGCCGGGCCGGGCGGAAAGTCGGGGCTGCTCGCCGGGCTCGCCGGCAAGCGGGAAGCGCGGCTTTTGGCCGCGGAGGTCCAGCCCGCCCGCGCGGGACTGGTGGCCCAGGCCGTGGAGCGCTCGGTGCGCGACGCCGGCCGGACCGTGGTGGCCGACTCCACCCGCCCGGCCTGGCGCCCCGGCGCCTTCGACCGGGTGCTCGTCGACGCGCCCTGCACCGGCCTGGGGGCGCTGCGCCGCCGCCCCGAGTCGCGCTGGCGGCGCACGCCCGAGACCGCCGACGGCCTGGCGCCGCTGCAGCGCGACCTGCTGCGCGGCGCGCTGGATTCGGCGCGTCCCGGCGGCGTGGTCGCCTACGTCACCTGCTCGCCGCACCTGGCCGAGACCAGCGCGATCGTGGCGGCGGTGCTGTCGGAACGCTCCGACGCCGAGGTGCTGCGCGCCGCCGACTACCTCGACGAGGTCCCCGGCATCGCGGCCGGCGCCGGAGGCCGGTACGTGCAGTTCTGGCCGCACCGCCACGGTACCGACGCCATGTTCCTCGCGCTGCTGCGCAAACGCTGAGGCCCGGCGCCGCCGCCGGTGCGTGCCGCCTCGGCCGCCGGTCCCCGGCGCGCGGGGCGCCGCCCCGCCCGGGGCCTGCTAATAGACTCGGCGGCGTGGCCATCCGAATCTCACCCAGCATCCTGTCCGCCGACTTCGCCCACCTCGCCGACGAGGCCGCGGCGGTCTCCGACACGGCCGACTGGCTGCACGTCGACGTGATGGACAACCATTTCGTGCCCAATCTGACACTGGGCCTGCCCGTCGTCGAGTCGCTGCTCAAGACGGTCACGGTGCCCATGGACTGCCACCTGATGATCGAGGACCCCGACCGCTGGGCGCCCGCCTACGCCGAGGCGGGTGCGGGCAGCGTCACCGTGCACGCCGAGGCGGCGCGCTCGCCGGTGCGCACGTTGCGGGAGATCCGCGGCCAGGGCGCACGCGCCGGTCTGGCGCTGAATCCCGGCACGGCCCTGGAGTCCTACGCCGACCTGGTGCCCGAGGTCGACATGCTGCTGCTGATGACGGTCGAGCCGGGCTTCGGCGGGCAGCGGTTCCTCGACATCGTGCTGCCCAAGATCCGCCGCGCCCGCGAGTTGATCGCGGCCGGTGGGGGCTCGATCTGGCTCCAGGTGGACGGCGGGATCAGCGAGGAGACGGTCGAGCGTGCCGCGGAGGCCGGCGCCGACGTCTTCGTGGCCGGCTCCTCGGTCTACAAGGCGGAGGACCCCGCCGCCGCGGTGCAGAGCCTGCGCGCCCAGGCGGAGAAGGCCGCCGTGTCCGGCAAGTAGCACCGGTTTCCGCGGCGCCGGGCCGACTGCGGCGAGAACCCGATGGAACGGATGTCCGCGCCCGCGGGTTGGGAGACCACCGCGGGTGCATCTACGATCACTGCTGAGCCGAGGTCTGGAATTCGGTGTCGGAACGCACCGGTAAGGCGCGCTCCAGACTCCGAGTCCGCTAGGCGAGGTGTGCATGAACGCGGTGTGGGACGCCGAGATCGGCGTCGTGGAGTGGGTCCAGAGCTGGGGAGGATGGCTCCAAGCCCCGATGCAGGGCGTCAGCGTCTTGGGCTCCCAGGCGATGCTGCTCGTCGTGGTGACGCTGGTGTTCTGGTGCCTGCACGCGGGACTGGGCGCGCGGACCTTCGTCGCCGTCTCCGGCGGCGCGCTGCTCGTCGGCCTGCTGAAGATCGTGCTGTACGCCCCGCGGCCCTCCTGGTACCACCACGCCGTGCGGCCGATCGCCGCGCCCACGACCTTCGGCGCCCCTTCCGCGCACGCGTCGACGTCGCTGCTGCTGTGGGGGTCGCTGGCCCTGCGCAGCCGGCGGCGGTGGATCTGGGGCGCGGCCGCCGCCGTGGTCCTGGCCGTAGGGGTGACCCGGATCTACCTCGGCGCCCACTTCGTCACCGACCTGCTGGCCGGCTGGCTGGTGGCCGCCGCCGTGCTGTGGGCCGCGCTGCGCTACGAGGCGGCGGTGACGGCGCGCTGGCGCAGCCTCCCGCTTTCGGCCCAGGTCGGACTGGCGCTGGCCCTGTCCCTCGCCCCGCTGCTCGCCGCCGCCGGGTGGCAGGCGCTCGTCCACGCCGGCTGGAGCCCGCCCGAGGCCTGGACGGGCGGCGTGCCGCCGCGGATCGGCGCCACCTCGCTTACGTACGTGGCCGGGGCCGCGGGCGGTTTCTTCGGCGGCGCCGCGGGGCTGTCCGTGCTCGCCGCGCGCGGCTGGTACAGCGCCGCGGGGTCGGCGGTCTCCCGCACCGCGCGGTATGTGATCGGAATCTCCGGCGTCGTGCTGATCCTGGCGGTCGCCGGGGTGGCCGTCCCCGAAGCCGCGGGCGCCTCCGCGGCCGTGCGCGACTACGTGCTCTTCGCGGTGCTGGCGGCCTGGTGCGCGCTGGGCGCCCCCGAGCTGTTCCTGCGGATGGGACTTGCCGAGCGCCCCGAACCGGCCGCACCGAACGAGCAGTCGCCGACAGGCGGGCCCGGTGCGGGCCGGGAATGAGCCGGCGTGGCACACTGTTGGCAGATACATTGACACGACACGACGCGTGCTCCGGGGTCGGTGAAAGTCCGAACCGGCGGTGACAGTCCGCGACCCGGCCGAGGCCATCGGCCGGTTGAACCGGTGGAATTCCGGTACCGACGGTGAAAGTCCGGATGGGAGGCAGTACGCGTGGGATACGGCCGAGTCGCGGGTGCTGTGCCCGCTCTTCGCGGTTCCCCCGGGCGGACCTGACCGCCTGCACGCCACCCCCGGAGCCCTGAGCAGGGTTAGGGGATGGATGGGACGTGTTCACCGGAATCGTCGAGGAGCTCGGTGAGGTCACCGAGATCGAGCAGGCGGGCGACTTCGTCGGCGACGCCGTACGGCTGACGCTGCGCGGGCCCGTCGTCACCGCCGATGCGGCACACGGCGACTCCATCGCCGTCAACGGCGTCTGCCTCACCGTCACCGCCGTCTTTGGCGAGTGCTTCAGCGCCGATGTGATGAAGGAGACGCTGGACCGCTCCAGCCTCGGTGCCCTGAGCTCGGGGTCGCCGGTCAACCTGGAGCGCGCAGCCAAGGTCTCCGACCGCCTCGGCGGCCACATCGTGCAGGGCCACGTCGACGCCAAGGCCGAGGTCGTCGAGCGCATCAGCGGCTCCCGGTGGGAGACCGTCCGCTTCTCCCTGCCCCCCGAGTCGGCGCGCTACGTGGTCGAGAAGGGCTCCATCACCGTCGACGGCGTGAGCCTGACCGTCGCCTCGGTGGCCGCCGACAGCTTCACCGTCAGCCTCATCCCCACCACGCTCCACCTCACCACGCTCGGCGCCAAGGGCATCGGCGCCCCGGTGAACCTGGAGACCGACATCGTCGCCAAGTACGTCGAGCGCCTCGTCGCCGGCTCCGCGGCGGGTGCCTGATGAGCAGGCACGACAGCGCCCGGCGCGCCCGGCGCGCCCGGCGCACCGCGCCCCGCACACCCGTCGACGCAGCCGCCACACGCACCGCAGGCCACGGCCAAGGAGTTCCCGCAGCGATGACCGGCATCACCACCGAGCAGCCCGCCGCAGCGAACGGCCACCGCGACGCGGGCGGCGCGCCGCGCCCGCGCCTCCTCGACGACATCGCCGACGCCGTCGCCGACATCGCCGCCGGGCGACCGGTGATCGTGGTCGACGACGAGGACCGCGAGAACGAGGGGGACCTCGTCTTCGCCGCCGAGGCCGCCACTCCCGAACTGCTCGCGTTCACCGTCCGCCACAGCTCCGGGCTGGTGTGCGTGCCCATGCTCGGCGAAGACCTCGACCGGCTCGAACTGCCGCTGATGACCGCCGACAACCAGGACGGCCTGGGCACCGCCTACACCGTCACCGTGGACGCCCGCTCCGGTATCACCACCGGCATCTCCGCCGCCGATCGGGCGCGCACCATCAGCCTGCTCGCCGGGCCCCGCACCGAGGCCGGCGACCTGCGGCGGCCCGGCCACGTGCTCCCGCTGCGGTACCGCCCCGGCGGGGTGCTCACCCGGCGCGGGCACACCGAAGCCTCGATCGATCTCGCCCGGCTGGCCGGCATGCGGCCCGCCGCGGTCATCGCCGAGGTCGTCGAGGACGACGGCACCATGGCCCGCCTGCCGCGGCTGCGCGAGTTCGCCGACGAGCACGGGCTGCGCGTCGTCTCGATCGACCAGTTGGTGCACCACATCGAGGCGAGTGCCGCCGACGCCGACGCTGCCGCCCCCGGCGCACCCGCCGCCGTGCCGGGCGCAGCCGCCTCGACCGCCCGTCCGCCGCTGGTCGAGCGCGTCGTCGAGACCCGCATCCCCAACAGCCACGGCGAATGGCGCGCCGTGGGCTACCGCGGTACCACCGACGGTGCCGAGCACGTCGCGCTGGTCTTCGGCGATCCCGCCGACGGCGCCGAGACCCTGGTGCGCCTGCACTCGGAGTGCCTCACCGGCGACGCGTTCGGCTCCCACCGCTGCGACTGCGGCGCCCAACTGGAGGCGGCGATGGCCGCCATCGCCGCCGAAGGGCGCGGCGTCCTGGTCTACCTGCGCGGCCACGAGGGACGCGGCATCGGACTGCTGCACAAGCTGCTGGCCTACCGGCTGCAGGACTCCGGCGCCGACACCGTCGACGCCAACCTGGAGCTGGGCCTGCCCGCCGACGCCCGCGACTTCAGCGCCGGCGCGGCGATCCTGGCCGACCTGGGTGCCCGCTCGGTGCGGCTGCTGAGCAACAACCCGCGCAAGACCGACGGGCTGAGCGAGCACGGGATCACCGTCGCCGAGCGGATCCCCATGCCCAGCGCGGTGACCGCCGACAACCTGCGCTATCTGCAGACCAAGCGCGACCGGATGGGCCACGACCTGCCCGGGATCGTCGCCGCCACCTGATGCGGCGCGCCGCACCCCGACCCCAGTCCGAGCAAGCCGGAGGGAAACCGACATGAGCGGAACCGGACGCCCCGAGGAGCACGCGGTCGACGCCGCGGGCCTGCGCGTGGGCATCGTCGCGACCCGCTGGAACGCCGATGTCGTCGAGCCCATGCTCGCCCGCGCCCGCGAGGCCCTGGCGCACTGGGGCGCCGAGGAGCCCGACGTCGTCCACGTGGCCGGGGCGGTCGAGCTCCCCGTCGTGGCCCAGCAGTTCGCCCGCACCCGCGACGCGGTCGTGGCGCTCGGCGCGGTCATCCGCGGCGGCACACCGCACTTCGACTACGTGTGCCAGTCGCTGACGCAGGGCCTGACGGAGGTGGCGCTGGCCGAGTCCACCCCCGTCGCGAACGGGGTGCTCACCTGTGATACCCAAGAGCAGGCGCGCGACCGCGCCGGGCTCCCCGGCAGCCGGGAGGACAAGGGCTGGGAGGCCGCGACGGCCGCCGTCGACACCGCGGCCGTCCTGCGCGGTCTGCGCACCGCCGGCGGCGAGCGCGTCGCCGGCTAGCGAGGGAGCACGTGCGAAGGCGGAGGGCGGGCCGGTGGGCGCCGACGAAGCGGAACGAGGAGACACAGGCACCGTGGACGAGGACGGGCGCGAAGGGCGGGCCCCGGGCCTGCCGGTGACGTGGCGGCCGCGCAACATGCGCATCGTGGGCTACGCCCTCGCCGCGCTCGTCCTGGCGACCATGGTGCTGCTGGCCATCGTGCTGCCGCCCGACTGGCGGCTCTCCGACCGGTTCGGCCTGGTGTTCCTGGGTCTGGTCGGCGTGGGCGTGCTGCACCTGCTCGCCCGGCCCTGCCTGCGCGCCACCGAGGACCGCGTGACCGTGGTCAACAGCATCCGCACGCACGTGCTGGAGTGGCCCGAGATCGTCGACGCCCGCATGCCGGTGGGCGAGCCCTGGCCGACCATCGACCTCGCCGACGGCTCGACGCTGGCGGTGATGGGCATCCAGAGCAACGACGGCGCCATGGCGCGCCGGGCGCTCGCCGACTTCCAGCACCTGCTGCACAGCCGGGGAGAGGCCGAGGAGCCGGAGCGGCCGGGGTGACGGCGGCCCGGCTCGCCGACGACTCGCGCTAGCGCCGGGCGGTCCCGCGCGGGCTCCGATCGCCGCACCCGGCCGGAGTCGCGGTTTTCACCGTTTCGGTCGCCCGCCGCGCACTCGGTCCGCGATCGGGGGCTTGACGGCGCGGCGGAAAAGGCGCCTGCTGGAGGTATGGATACCGGCGACCGGCACGAGCGTCCGCACCGCCCGCGTCCGCTCAACCTCCGCGCCAAGGCGCTGCTGTGGACGGCGGTCGTGAGCGTCGTCGCGCTCGACGACCTGCTGGGCCGCCTGGCGATCTGAGGCCGCGCCGCCCGGCCCGGCGGCGCGCCGCCCCGAGCGCCGCCGACACCGTCGCCGCGGGTTCGCCCGAAGAGCCCGCGGGCGGCCGCATCCGCGCGGTGCGGCACCGGCCGCGGCCACGGCTGTGCCGCGGAGCCGATCGGCGCCCCGCAGCCGACGGTTCGAAAACACCGCACAATGCGGCCGCCGCGGGTTTGTCGATTCTTGTCCCCCGCTGCACTCTCCCCCTAGCGTGCGGACCGTCTAGCCTGGGCCCGAGGAGGAGGGGAGGCCCACTTCGATGGCTGACGCACCGGGAGCCGCCGCGGCGATCACCGGCCCCGAGCAGTTCGCACGGCGGCTCGACGAACACGACTACCTGGCAGACGACGGCGCCGCTACCGCCTGCTTCCTGGCCGTGCGCATGGGCCGCCCGCTGTTCCTGGAAGGCGACGCCGGAGTGGGCAAGACCGAGCTCGCCAAGGCATTGGCCGCCGTGCTGGACGCTCCCCTCATCCGCCTGCAGTGCTACGAGGGCATCGACGCCGCCCAGGCGCTCTACGACTGGGACTACCCGCGCCAGCTGCTACACCTGCGCGCCGCCCAGGCCGCGGGCGCCGGCGCAGACGCCGACCAGCTCGAATCCGGCCTCTACGACCGCCGCTTCCTGCTCGCGCGCCCGCTGCTGCGCGCCCTGGAGGCCGGCGCCGCCGGTCCCGGCGTGCTCCTCGTCGACGAGATCGACCGCGCCGACGACGAGTTCGAGGCGTTCCTGCTGGAGTTCCTCTCCGACTTCACCATCTCCATCCCCGAACTCGGCACGGTGCGCACCGCCAACCCGCCGGTCGTGGTGCTCACCTCCAACCGCACCCGCGAGGTGCACGACGCCCTGAAGCGCCGCTGCCTCTACCACTGGATGCCCAACCCCGGCTTCGAGCGCGAGGCCGCCATCATCCGCCGCCGGCTGCCCGAGGCCGCCGACCGCCTCGTCCACCAGGTCGCCGCCGCCGGCCAGCGGCTGCGCGACCCCGACAGCGAGGGCTTCGACCTGGTCAAGCCGCCCGGAGTGGCCGAGACCATCGACTGGACCGCGGCGCTGGTCGCGCTGGGCGCCCGCGAACTCGACCCCGACACCGCCGCCCGCAGCCTCGGCGCGCTCATCAAGCACCGCGAGGACTCCGAGGCCGTCCGGCTCAAACTCGCGGCGCTGCTCGACGGGCACGAACCCGAACCGGCGGGGTGAGCGGCGTGGAGCGGGCCGCACGCGACGCCATCGAGACCCTGCTGGGTTTCGTGCGGACCCTGCGCGCCGCCGGAGTCGGTGCCGACACGGGCCGCGCGGCGGCGTTCCTGCGCGCCGTGGACACCCTCGACGTCACCCGCCCCGAACCCGTCTACTGGGCCGGGCGGCTGACCCTGTGCTCCCACGGCGCCGACCTGGCCCGCTACGACGCCTGCTTCGCCGCCTACTTCGGCGGCGCCGCCCCCGCCGCGGCCGAACACGCCCGACCCCTGGCCACCACGGCTCCGGCCATGTGGAACCCGCCCGCCTCCGACGACACCGACACTGACACCGATACCACCGGCCTCGCCGCCGGCGACACCGAGGTGCTGCGCACGGCCGACATCGCCGCTCTCACTCGCGAGGAACGCGCGGCCGTGGCCCGGCTCGTATCGCGGATCTCAGCCGACCGCCCGCGCCGCCGCACCCGCCGCCTCGAACCCGCCGTCCACGGCCGCCTGGACCACCGCCGCATGCTGCGCTCCGCGCTGCGCACCGGCGGCGAGCCGCTGCGGCTGCCGCGCCGCCACCGCTCCACCCGGCCCCGCCGCGTCGTCCTCCTCGTCGACATCAGCGGATCCATGGCGCCCTACGCCGACGCCCTGCTGCGCCTGGCCCACGTCGTCGTGCGCGGACACCCCCGCCACACCGAGGCGTTCAGCGTGGGCACCCGGCTGACCCGGCTGACGCCGCAGATGCGGCTGCGCGACCCCGCCGCCGCGCTGGCCGCCGTCGCCGACGCGATCCCCGACTGGAGCGGCGGCACCCGGCTGGGCACCGAGCTCAAGGAGTTCCTCGACCTCTACGGCCGCCGCGGCACCGCCCGCGGCGCCCTGGCGATCATCGCCTCCGACGGCTGGGAGCGCGGCGACGCCGCCCTGCTGGGCACCCAGATGGCCCGGCTCGCCCGGCTGGCGCACCGCGTGGTGTGGGTGAACCCGCATAAGGCCCAGCCCGGCTACGCCCCGCTCACCGCGGGGATGCGGGCCGCCTGGCCGCACATCGACGACTTCGTGTCCGGACACAGCCTGGACGCGCTGGAACAGCTCGCCACCGCCGTGATCGGCGGTCGGCGCGAGGGAGGAGTGCACCGTGCGTGACATCCGCGCCGCTGTCGCCGACATGTACGCCCGCGGCGAGACGTTCGCCCTGGCCACGGTCATCGACACCTACCACAGCGCGCCGCGCGAGGCCGGTGCCGCGATGGCCGTGGGCCCCGGCGGCGAGGTCGCCGGCAGCGTGTCCGGCGGCTGCGTGGAAGGGGCGGTCTACGAACTGGCGCAGGAGGTCGTCGCCACCGGCGAGGCCGCCCGCGCCACGTACGGCGTCAGCGACGACGACGCCTTCGCCGTCGGGCTGACGTGCGGCGGAACCCTGCACGTACTCGTCGAACCGGTCGACCCCGCGCACCACCCGCACCTGGGCGGCGTCCTCGCCGACATCGAGGCGCACCGCCCGGTCGCCGTGGCCACCGTCGCCGGAGGGCCGGGCCGCGTCGGCGCGCGCCGGGTGATCCGGCCCGACCGCGCGGAGGGCGACCTGGGCGGCAGCCGCCTGGAGGCCGCCGTCGACGACGACGCCCGCGGAATGCTCGCCCAGGGCAGCACCGGCATCTTGCGCTACGGCGCCGACGGCCAGCGCCGCGGCGACGAACTTGAGGTGTTCGTGCAGTCCTTCGCGCCTTCGCCCCGCATGCTCGTCTTCGGTGCGATCGACTTCGCCGCGGCGGTCGCCGAGATCGGCGCCTACCTGGGGTACCGCGTCACCGTCTGCGACGCCCGGCCGGTCTTCGCCACCGCGAAGCGCTTCCCCCGCGCCGACGAGGTGGTGGTCAAGTGGCCGCACGTGTTCCTCGGCGAGATCGAGGCCCAGATCGACGAGCGCACCGCCGTCTGCGTGCTGACCCACGACCCCAAGTTCGACGTGCCGGTCCTGGAGGTGGCGCTGCGCACCCCGGCCGGCTACATCGGGGCGATGGGCAGCCGCCGCACGCACGAGGACCGCCTGGCGAGGCTGCGCGAGGCGGGGATCGAGGAGCACAAGCTCGCGCGGGTGCGCTCGCCCATCGGGCTCGACCTCGGCGCGCGCACGCCCGAGGAGACCGCAGTGTCCATCGCCGCCGAGCTGATCCAGACCCGCTGGGGCGGCAGCGGGCGGCCGCTCTCGGCGACCACCGGCCGCATCCACACCGAACCGCTCGCGGCCGCCGGCGTCCGCGACGACGAGGCCGTGCCCGCGGCGCGCTCCAGCTGAGCCCGACCGGCGGGCCCGGATCGCGCCCGCGCGGCGGAGGCGGCGCGACACGCCCGGGCGCAATCCGCGCGGACGGCCGGATGCGGACAGCGGTTGCGGTAACCCCGCTCGCCGATGTGCCGCGATCTACCCGCACGCGGGCCGTTTCGGGATCCACCCGGCCCCGGCGGCCGCCCACGGCGAGCCGCGGCGGGGGGTCGGCGTGGCATCATCGCGCCATGACGACACGCGAGCAGAGCGACGCCGGCGCGAGCGACACGCCGATCGCCGGGATGCTGCTGGCCGCGGGGCAGGGGAGCCGACTGGGCCGGCCCAAGGCGCTGGTCGAGGTCGCGGGGGAGCGGCTGGCCGACCGCGGCGCCCGCATGCTGCGCGAAGGCGGCTGCGCACCCGTCTACATCGTGACCGGAGCCGCCGAGGTCGACGTGGAGCGCGCTGCGGCCGTACACAACCCCGACTGGGAGACCGGGCTGGGTTCGTCGCTGCGGGTCGGGCTGGAGGCTATGCCGGGCGACGTCGACGCGGTCGTCGTCGCGCTGGCCGACCAGCCGTTCGTGAGCGCGGCCGCGGTGCGGCGACTGCTCGCGGCCTACGGCGACGGCGCACGCGCCGCCGTCGCGACCTACGCGGGCAACCTGCGCAACCCCGTGCTGCTGGCCCGCGAGCACTGGCCCAGCGTCCACGCCCTCGCCGAGGGCGACGTGGGAGCGCGCCCGTTCCTGCGGGCCTACTCCCACCTGGTGACCACCGTTCCCTGCGACGACGTGGCCAGCCCCGACGACATCGACACCCCCGAGGACCTCATGCGGCTGCAAACCGTCCTGGACGGTCCCGCAGCCCCGCCCTCCGCGGACTGACCCGCCCCCCGCGCATCCCCGCCGCGGGTTACGACGAGCCGGCCTGCGGCTCGGTGCGGGCGATGCCGAACCGCGAGCGCGTCTCCTCGCCCGGCTCCAGCACTATCAGATCGGTGCCCGAGGAGAACGCGTCCGGCGGGCACGTCATCGGCTCGACCGCCAGCCCGCGCCGGTGCATCCCCTCGGGCAGGCCCTCCGCGCTGAACACCTGCAGCCAGCCGAACGAGGCGTCGGCCCACACCGCCACCGCTGCGCGTCCGAAGGACAGCACCGTCCACGCCAAGCCGTCGGAATCGCGCTCCAGGTCGGTGAACGCGGTGTCGAACGCCGTCGGACCGATCGGGCGCGGAGTGCGGAAGTCGTGCTCGGTGCCCGCGACCGGCTCGGGCGGTCCCGCCGGGAGCAGCCGCTCGTCGGCGGGCTGCCGGCTGCCGGCGGGCAGCCGCAGCACCGCGTCGTCCAGCGGCCCAGCGACGGCGAGGTAGGGGTGGGCGCCGGCCCCGTAGGGCGCGGCCGAGTCGCCGGCGTTGCGTGCCCCCAGGGTGACCGTGAGCCCCGAGGCGGCGTCGAGCTCGTAGACCGCGGTCAGCTCCAGGCGGAACGGGTACCCCGGCGCGCCGTCGAGGAGGCAGCTCAGCTCGGCCCGGTCCGATGCGATCTCCACCGGCAGCCACGGGCGCGCGTGGGCCAGCCCGTGCAGCGCGGTGCCGCGCTCCGGCTCGGTGATCTCCAGCTGGTGCTCGACGCCTTTGAAGACGTAGCTGCCGTCACCGACCCGGTTGGGCCAGGGCGCCAGCAGCCGGCCTTCGAAGGCGGCGGGCTGGACGTCGGGCGGGCAGGTCCAGATCAGCTCCTCGCCGCCGTAGGCCAGGCGGCACATGGAGGCGCCCTGACGGCTCACGACCGCCTCGTAGTCCCCTGCCGTCAACTCGATCGCGTCGCCCACCGGTGCCCGCCCTTTCCGTTCCGTTACCGATCCCGGGCGATGATAGTGCCCCCGGGCCGCTCTCGGGGGCGCCGCACCGCACCCGGCCCGCGGGCGTGACGAACGTCCCGCACCCGGCACCGCCCGGTCCGAAAGTCAGCCGAAGACGTTGTACAGCGGGATCAGCACGCCCGCGCCCACCATCAAAAGGCCGGTGGAGCACAGGACGAGCAGCATCAGCAGCGAGCCCGCGACGGCGATCCGGTAGGACACCAGCCGGGAGCGAGCGGGCGACCGGCTCGCCGCCTTGCGGCCCAGTAGCACCAGGAGCACCCCGAGCAGGGCGGGCAGCCACCACTGGTCCTCCACGTCCCCGGGCAGCAGGCCCACCACGGCGCCGGCCGCGGCCGCGACCGCCGAGACGATCGGACTCGCGGTGAATTCGACCACCGCCGTGTAGGCGTCGGCGAAGGGACCGGGCCGGTCCGGGTAGAACCCGCCCGCGCGCAGCAGCCGGCCGAGCCCGTCGAGCAGGCCGAGAACGGCCGCGGGGTAGGCGAACCGGCGACCGCGCCCGGCACCCTGCGCCCGTTCGATCTGGCGCATGCTGCGATTGACGCGCGCGCGCTCCTTCTCCTCCCTGCGGCGCGCCTTGCGCTGCTCGACCTCGGTCAGCGGCCGCCCGTAGTGCGTGCCGTACCCGCCGTAGGGGGTGGTTCCCCAGGGCGCGCCCGAGGGGTCCGCGGGCTGCGCCGTGCCCGATCCCCCGATGCGGCCGCGCACCCGCTGCCAGCGGTCCGCCACGGCGTCGGAGAAGGCCGCCCGGCGGTCGCGCCGCCGCGCGCGCCCCTCCTGCTTGTCGTGCTCGCGCTGGGCGGCGCCGATGCGCGCGGCCACCGGCTGCAGCAGCGAGGCGGCGACCAGGGCCGAGTTGGCGGCGAGCGCGCCAGAACGGCGGCTCAGCCCCGTGTCGCGCTGTCGGCGCCACCAGTCGACGTGCGGAGCCGGGCTGCGGTGGCGCGGATGCCACGACTGCGCGCGCAGCCGGCCCCGCTCGCGTCCGGCCGCGTCGGGGTCCAGTACGAGTTCGACGGCCAGCGCCCAGGCGCCGTCCCACGCGTGGCGAGGCAGGTCCGCGGCGCCGGCGGCCGCGGCCGGGCCCTCCGCCAGCCCCCGCACCGTCGCCTCGACCTGGCGCATGATCAGCGGAACATCGTGCTGCACGTGCTCCAGCGGCGCGCAGCGGCCGACCCCCTCCGCGCGGCATCCGGGGTGGCCGCACCAGTGGCGCGCCGCCAGATCCAGAGCACCCAGCTCCAGCGCCTCCCGCAGTGCCGCATGCCGGCTGGCCCCGCCCCGGGCCAGCGCCAGCACACCCTCGGCGCCGACCTCCAGCCCGCGGAAGCGCGGCGGCATGCCCGGCACGAACCGGGCCGCCAGCGCGCTGATGGCCAGGTGCACCCGCTCGGGACGGGCGTCGAGGTCGGTGAGGTAGGCCCGGTCGAACGTGTAGTCGTTGACCTCCCGGTCCAGCCAGGTGCGCAGCGTCGGCCAGTGCGTACGCAGCCACACCTCGCCGCGGTCCCAACGGTCCAGCAGGTCGAACGCGAGGCTGGGCGGGTCGTCGTGGGAGGTGTCGGCGAAGCTGATGGGGGCGTGCCGGCGCGGCCGGGCGATGGTCGGCCGCCCCCCGGCCAGCCATTCGCGTACCTCGGCGTGGCCCCAGCGCGCCGAGGGAGCGGGGGTGAGCAGGCCGCGCGCCAGCAGCCGCCAGGACTCGTCGGTGATGGCCGAGACGTCGATCTCGGTGCTGCGCGCCGTCAGCCAGCTCTCACCGCGCTCGGGGCGCCGCCCGGTGAGCAGTTCGTGCACCATGACGCCCAGCGACCACCACGCCGCGGGGGCCTCGCGCCGGCCCTCCACGACCTCGGGCGCGGCGTAGGCCTCGGTGATCGCCAGCCCGCCGTAGACCCGGCTCATGGTGGCCCGCACGGCGCCGCCGAAGTCGGTCAGCGCGAACACCGGAGGGTCGCTGGAGCGGACCAGCAGGTTCTCCGGCTTGACGTCGGTGTGGTTGTGCTGCAGATCCTCCTGCCAGTGGCGCAGGCAGTCGGCGACCGCGGCGACCACGGCCCGCGCCGTGGCGTCGTCGACGGGGGACCGCTCCATCACCGACCGCAGCGAGCCGTCGGCGAAGTACTCCTGGGCCTCCCAGGCCACCTCCTCGTCCCACGAGCTGCGGGCCCAGCCGTAGCCGTCGATGGCGGGAGTGTGCGGGTCGCCCTCCCCGCGGGCGCGCAGCCGGTCGAGCAGTTCGCGGTTGATGTCGTGGCCGGGGCGGTAGACCTTCAGCGCGATCCGGCGCCCGGCCCGCTCGCCGGACGCACTCCGCTCGTGGCGGCGCCCGGCTTCGAGGGGCTCGGCGAGGTAGACGACGGCCTCACCCCCCGATCCGATGCGCTCCAGCACCGTGTAGCTGCGGCGCAGGTCCGCGGGCACCGCATAGTCGATCTCGCCGGCCGGGCCCACCACCACCCGCGTGAGCAGACGCGGGAACCAGGCGAACAGGGGGGCGAGCAGTCGGCGCCACCACGGCGGCGCGGGGCGCTCGGCCGCGCCCTCGGCGGTGCGGGGGGTCAGCCCGGCGCGCGTCAGCGCCCGGGTATGGGGCCGGGTGTGGGCCCGCGTTCGACCGCTGTCGCCGGCACCCGGGCTCGCCCCGGTGCGCGGTCGCAGGACGCGGGTGACCCACCGGGTGCGGGCGCGATCGGCGTCGAGCCGGGTGGTCGTTCCGGCCGGCTCGACATTCCGGGTGGGTGAGTCGGGATCCCAGGACTCGGGCATCGTGGTGGCGGCGTCCCTCGGGGTTCTCACTGCTGCGGCAACGCGGCGCCGGGGGCGGCGCCGCGCCGTGCTGACCCCTTACAGACTAGGTGAGGCGGTGCCCGGCGAGAGGCGCCTGAGACCCGGATTCATCCCTGATCCCGCCGGGGCCTGCGTCGGGACGGTTTTCGGACGGGTGTCGGTGGACGCATCGAGTCGGCTTGGCCCGTCTATCGTGAACTTATGGTCGCAGGTAAGCGCATTCCTCGGCCATAAGTTCGCGACCATCGCCGGATGGACCGGCATACCGGACATACCGGCGCCGGGCCGCCCAGCAGACCCGACCCGCCCCCGCCAGACGTCCAACCGGTCGGCACCCGGCCCCGGTGACCGCGGGGACAAGTCCCGTGCGAGTGCGTGCGAGGTGAACGGGCGGTCGGGCCCGGAAGGTCAGTGGCCGCCCGGTTCCTCGTCTCCCGCGGGTGCGATGCCCAGCAGTTCGCAGGCGTCGCGGTACATCCGCACCACCTCGCGGCGGACCTGGCCGCGTTCGGTGAGTTCCTGCGACCAGGGGATGCGCACCGCCGCCTCGGCGCCGTCGACGGTCGCCAGGTAGTCGCCGCCCGCGGCGTCGACGCCGGTCATCCGCGCGGCGGTGGCCTCGGGAACCCCGCCCAGTGCGCGGCAGATGGCCAGGGTCTCCTGCGGATGGTCGCCGTTCATGTGGGCGGTGATCGCCGAGACGACCTCGGCCGTGAACGGTGTGGAGGGCACGGTCATCGGGGGTTCCTCCGGCGTGGCTGTGTCGGGCGGACCCGCCGGAGCGGGCTCCGGGACGCGAGCGGGCCGCCGCCCGGCGGCGGCGCGACGAGCATATCCGCCGCGCCGCCGGAGCCTGGCCGGCGCCGCCTTCACCCCTCCTCGCGGGTGAACTCCGCGTCGATGTCGATCCTGATGCGGTCGGCCACGACCACGCCGCCGCCGTCCATCGGCATCTCGATGTCGACGCCGAACGCGCTGCGGCTGATCTCGGTCTCCGCGTGGAACCCGGCACGGGTCATGCCGTAGGGATCGCGTGTCACACCGTTGAACTCCAGCCGGAGCTCGATCGGGCGCGTGGTGCCCCGCACGGTCAGCTCCCCGTCGAGCAGGAAGTCCTCGCCCGAGGTGCGGATGCCGGTGGACTCGAACGTCCACTGCGGATGGGTGGCCGTGTCGAAGAAGTCCGCGGAGCGCACGTGGTTGTCGCGCTGCTCGTTGTCGGTGTTCAGCGAGTCGGCCTCGATGGTGGCGCGCACGTGCGACCGCAGCGGGTCCTCGGGCACGGTCAGCACGGCGTCGAACCGCTCGAACCGGCCGCGTACCCGGCTGACCATCATGTGGCGTACCGAGAACCCGAGAATCGAGTGCACGGTGTCGATCCGCCAGGTGCCCGGTTCCAGCTGCTGATCGGACATGTTCTCCCCCTGCATTGCGCATTGTCCGTATTCGTCGCTCAGTGTATCGGGGCGATCGCTTCCGGTGGCGGCGCGGCCGGTGTCCGACGTGCCGCGGGCGGCATGAGCGTTACGGCGGAGCGGCACCTGCAGGTGAATCGGGTGTTCCACCCCGGGCGGTGCGTCCGGTTGGCTAAGCTGGTCCGCGGACATCCCGACTGGGGCGGGTTCCGCCCCGACGAGCAGGAGCCTGAACCCGTCGTGAACCGCCCTACCATCACCGGAGCGCAGCGCTTCCGCGACGACGACGGCTCGGCCGACCCCGCCGTCGCCGCCCGGCTCGACGCGTATTCGCGCGGTGAGGCCGGCGACCGCCAGGTGCTCGACGCACTGGGGGAGTCGCGTCTGCTGGTGCCGGTGCTCGCCGTGCCGGGCGAGGGCGAGGACAACGAGGGCGAGAACACTGCGGGGCGCACGCGCGAGAAGGCCGCCGACGTCGCTCTGCCGCTGATGGTCGGCCAGGACGGCCGCCGCGGCGTGCCCGCCTTCACCTCGGTCGGCTCCGCCCGGGCCTGGCGCGAGGACGCCCGCCCGGTCCCGGTCACCGCCGTCGACGCCTGCCGCGCCGCCATGGACGAGGGCGCCGACGCCGTGGTCGTCGACGTCGCCGGGCCCGTCACCTACTCCATCCGGGGGCGGTTCCTCACCACCCTGGCCGAGCACGGCACGGTGCCCGCACCCAAGGAGGATCCGCAGGTCCTCGCGCTGATCTACCGGGTCACCCACACCGAGTTCGGCATCGGCCGCGTGCGCGTGCACGAGTCCGAGCGGGCCGACATCGGCATCCGCCTGGAGCTCGACCGGCGCGACGACGAGTCGCTGCGGCGCGTCGCCGACCGGCTCTCCACCGAACTCGCCCCCATGCTGCCGGGCGGGGTCGAGCTGAGCGCGGTCGTACGCGCCGAGCGCCGTGGCTGACTCGTCCCGCCGCCCCGGCTCCGCCAGCCCCGGCTGGGCACGGTTGCGCGGGATCGGCTAGCTTCCCGCCCATGCTCGGAATCGCCGACGCCGCGCTGGCGCTGCTGCTGGCGGCCGCGGGCGCACCGGTCGGCGCGGCCGCGGGCCGCCTGGTCCCCCTGTTCGCCCGGCACGACCCCGGTCCCGACGACGACGCTCCGCCGCCCCCGCCCGCCTGCCCCGCCTGCGGAGCGCCGATCCCGTTCGTCGGCTGGCTGCCCGCGGTACGCCTGCGCGGATTCGCCCGCAACGGGCGCTGCCCTGCCTGCGCCCGCTCCGTGCCGCCCTCAGCACCGCTCGCGGCCGCCACCGGCGTGCTCTTCGGCGCCGTCGGCCTGTCCGCGGGGGTGTCCGGGGCGGCGGCCGATCCCGTGTGGACGGCGGCGCTGCTGTTCTTCGCCGCGGTCGGCGCGCTGCTGGCCGCCGTCGACGTCCGAGTGCACCGGCTGCCCGACGCCATCGTCGGCCCGGCCTACCCGATCGCGGTCCCGCTGGTGTGCGGCGCCGCCGTGCTGGAGAGCGCCGCTGGCACCCCGGCCCCCGCGCTCTCCGCCGCCGACCTGGGCGCCGCCGCCTACCCGCTGGGCGGCCTGGCCGGCCTGGCCGCCTTCTACTGGCTGCTGTGGTTCATCCACCCGGCCGGGATGGGCTGGGGAGACGTGAAGATCGCCGGACTGGTCGGGCTGTACCTCGGGGCCGCCGGATTCGCCGCCGCGGTGGCGGGCACCCTGGCCGCGTTCCTGGCATCCGCGGTCTACGGCGTGGTGCTCCTGGCGCTGCGCCGCGCCACCCGACGCACCCAGATCCCCTTCGGCCCGTTCATGATCGGCGGCGCACTGGCCGTGCTGCTCGCCGGGCCGCACGCGGGCCTGCCGGGCCTGGCAGGCTGAGCCGGCCGGCGGCCGGGGATACTCGATGTGCCCGCCCGCCCCCGCACGTGAAATGATCGGGACCATGTTGCGCTGGCTTACCGCAGGGGAGTCCCACGGCCCCGCACTCGTCGCGATACTGGAGGGCCTCCCGGCCGGCGTCGCCGTCACCTCGGACGACATCGCCGCCGCACTGGTCCGCCGTCGCGCCGGGTACGGCCGGGGCGCCCGGATGAAGTTCGAGCAGGACGAGGTGACCGTCGTCGGCGGCATCCGGCACGGCCTGACCCAGGGCGGTCCCGTGGCCGTGGAGGTCGCCAACTCCGAGTGGCCCAAGTGGGAGCGGGTGATGTCGCCCGACCCGGTGCCCGCGGAAGAGCTGGAGGGTGTGGCGCGCAACGCCCCGCTGACCCGGCCGCGCCCGGGCCACGCCGACCTCGTCGGCATGCAGAAGTACGGCCACGACGAGGCCCGGCCGGTGCTGGAGCGCGCCAGCGCCCGCGAGACCGCCGCCCGCGTGGCCCTCGGCGAGGTCGCCCGCGCCTTCTGCCGCCAGGCACTGGGCGTGGAGATCCTCAGCCACGTCGTGTCGATGGGCGGTATCAGCGCCCCCGAGACCGAGCTGCCCGAGCCCGGCGACCTGGAGCGCATCGACGCCGACCCGCTGCGCTGCTTCGACGCCGAGACCAGCGCGCGCATGGTCGCCGAGGTCGACGACACCAAGAAGGCCGGCGACACCCTGGGCGGGGTCGTTGAGGTGCTCGCCTACGGCCTGCCGCCGGGGCTGGGCAGCCACGTCCACTGGGACCGCCGCCTGGATTCGCGGCTGGCCGGCGCGCTCATGGGCATCCAGGCCATCAAGGGCGTCGAGCTCGGCGACGGGTTCCGCACGGCCGCCCGCCGCGGCTCGGAGGCCCACGACGAGATCGAACCCGATCCCGGCGCGGCGGGTGTGCGCCGCCGCAGCAACCGCTCCGGCGGCGTGGAGGGCGGCATGACCACCGGCGCGCCGCTGCGCGTGCGCGCCGCCATGAAGCCCATCGCCACGGTCCCCCGCGCACTCGACACCGTCGACGTCGCCACCGGCGAGGCGGCCCAGGCCCACCACCAGCGCAGCGACGTCACCGCGGTCCCCGCCGCGGGCGTGGTCGCCGAGTCGATGACGGCCCTCGTACTCGCCGAGGCGGCCGTCGAGAAGTTCGGCGGCGACTCCCTGGCCGAGACGGCCCGCAACGCCCGCGCCTACCTGGATACGCTGGAGACCCGGTAGCCCCGCCCGACGACCGAGGGAGACAGGCGATGAGCACACCGATCGCGGTTCTGATCGGCTCGCCCGGCGCGGGCAAGACCACCGTCGGCCGGGCGCTGGCGGAGCGGTTGGGCGTGGACCTGCTGGACACCGACACGGAGATCGAGGCGCGCGCCGGCAAGCCCATCGGCGACATCTTCGTCGAGGACGGCGAGCCGGCCTTCCGCTCGCTGGAGCGCGAGATCACCGCCGAGGCGCTGGCCGCCTGGACCGGCGTCGTCGCGCTGGGCGGGGGAGCGATTCTCGACTCCGCGACCTCCGCCGAACTCGACCGGCACCACGTGGTCTATCTGCAGGTGGACTTCGCCGACGCCGCCAAGCGGGTCGGCCTGGACACCCCGCGCCCGCTGCTGGCCGGCAACCCCCGCACCCGGCTGCGCCACCTGCTGGAGGAGCGCCTGCCGCTGTACGAGGGACTGGCGCGGGCCACCGTGCCCACGAGCGGCTACCACCCCGAGGAGATCGTGGACGCCATCGTCGAGGGCCTGCCCGAGCACCGGGAGCCGAGCCGATGAGCGCGACCCGCATCGGCGTGGGCGGCCCCGCCGCCGACCCCTACGACGTCGTCGTGGGCAGCGGCGTCTTCGCCGAACTGCCGGAACTGGTGGGCAAGCGCGCCGAACAGGTCGCCGTGGTCCACCCCGAGGGGCTCGCCGAGCTGGCCCGCCCGGTGCTGGGGGCGCTGGAGTCGGCCGGCTACACCGTCCACCCGCTGCCCGTGCCCGAAGGCGAGGCCGCCAAGACCGCCGAGGTCGCCGCCGGCCTGTGGAGCGCCCTGGGCCGAGCGGGCTTCACCCGCACCGACGCCGTGGTGGGGGTGGGCGGCGGCGCCGTCACCGACCTCGCCGGGTTCGTCGCCGCCACCTGGCTGCGCGGCGTCCGCTGCGTCCTGGTCCCCACGACCCTGCTGGGCATGGTGGATGCCGCCGTGGGCGGCAAGACCGGCATCAACACCCCCGAGGGCAAGAACCTGGTCGGCTCCTTCCACCCGCCCGCCGGCGTGCTCTGCGACCTGGCCACCCTGCCCAGCCTGCCCGCCGCCGACTACATCGGCGGCCTGGCCGAGATCGTCAAGGCGGGATTCATCGCCGACCCGGCGATCCTCGACCTCATCGAGGCCGACCCCGTAGGCGCCACCCGTCCCGAGGGGCGCCACACCCGCGAACTCATCGAGCGCGCCGTCGCCGTCAAGGCCGAGGTCGTCTCGGCCGACCTGCGCGAAAGCGGCCGCCGGGAGATCCTCAACTACGGCCACACGCTCGGCCACGCGATCGAGCGCGCCGAGGACTACACGTTCCGGCACGGCTACGCGGTCGCCATCGGCATGGTCTTCGCCGCCGAACTCGCGCGCCTGGACGGCCGCATCGGCGCGGACCTGGTCGAGCGGCACCGCCGCGTGCTCGCGGCGCTTGGGCTGCCCACCGGCTACACCGACCGGGCGTGGCCCGCCCTGCGGCAGAGCATGCGCGTGGACAAGAAGGCGCGCGGCGCCACCCTGCGCTTCATCGTGCTCGACTCCCTCGGCGAGCCCGCCGTGCTCCCCGGGCCTTCGGCGGAGCTGCTGGACGCCGCATACGCCGCGATCAGCACGTGAGTACGCGTAGCCCGACGTGAACGCCCGCACCGGTGAGACCCACTAGACTGCGATGACGACGACGGCGGAGCCCCGCTTCGGCCCGGCCGCCCCGAGAAGGACGGCACTCCGCCACCGACCGAGCCCGACACTCTGGAGAGACGACCCAAGTGGCCTCGACGAACGACCTGAAGAACGGCACGACCCTGAAGCTCGACGGCGGTGAACTCTGGAACGTCGTGGAGTTCCAGCACGTCAAGCCCGGCAAGGGCGGAGCGTTCGTCCGCACCAAGCTGAAGAACGTCATCTCGGGCAAGGTCGTGGACAAGACCTTCAACGCCGGCGCCAAGGTCGAGATCGCCAACGTCGACCGCCGCGAGATGCAGTACCTCTACACCGACGGCGAGTCCTACATCTTCATGGACACCGATACCTACGACCAGCTGCCGGTCGAGGCCAAGGTGGTCGGCCGCAACGCCGACTACCTGCTGGAGAGCGCGACGATCACGGTAGCCGTCAACGAGGGCGTGCCGCTCTACGTCGAGCTGCCCGCTGCGGTCGAGGTCGAGATCACCCAGACCGACCCCGGGGTGCAGGGCGACCGCTCCACGGGCGGCACCAAGCCCGCCACCATCGAGACCGGCGCGGTCATCCAGGTCCCGCTGTTCATCACCACCGGCGAGCGCGTCAAGGTCGACACCCGCACCGGCGACTACCTCGGCCGCGTCAACTGATGGCGCTGTTCGCGAGCGTCCGCACCGGCGGCCGGGCGGAGATCCGATGAGCAGCGGCGGGGCGCGGCGCAAGGCGCGCAGACGCGCGGTCGAGATCCTGTACGAGGCCGAGGTGCGCGGCGCTGGAGTGACCGCGGTCATCGAACGCCGCCGTGCCCAGGCCGAGCCCCCGATCAACGAGTTCACCGAGCAGCTGGCACTGGCCGTCGACGGCCACCGCGACCGCCTCGACACGCTGCTGGACGACTACGCGATCGGCTGGACGCTTGAGCGCATGCCGGTGGTCGACCGCAACATCCTGCGGATGGGCGCCTACGAGCTGCTGTGGGCCGCCGACATCCCCGACGGCGTCGCCATCTCCGAGGCCGTCGCGGTGGCCAAGGAGCTCTCCACCGACGAGTCGCCGACCTTCATCAACGGTCTGCTGTCGCGGCTGATGGAGAACAAGGCCCAGCTCGCGCCCTAAAGGCCCGGGCCGGGCCGGCCGGGCGGGCGGCCGCAAGGACGAACGAGAAGGGGAGCCGGTGAGCGACAAGCCCCGCGGCGGCGCCGTGCCGACCGAGCACGGTGCGGGCGCCGGACCGCACCGGGCGGCCAACGCCGCCCGCACCGAGGTCGTCTGGGAGGTGCTGCGCGCCGCCCTGGCCGACCAGCAGCCCGCCGACTCCGAGGCCGAGGGCCTGGACATCGTCGACGCGGGCGGCGGCACCGGCGGCGCGGCCGTCCCGCTTGCGCGGCTGGGCCACCGCGTTACCGTGGTCGATCCCAGTCCCGACTCGCTGGCCGCGCTGGAGCGCCGGGCCGCGGAGGCCGGGGTGCGGGTGCGCGCGCTCCAAGGCGAGACCGGCGACCTGGCCCGGCTGCTGCCCGCCGAGCACGCCCATCTCGTCCTCATGCACAACGTGCTGGAGTACGTCGAAGAGCCCGCCGCCGCCCTGTCCGACGTCGCCGCGCTGACCCGGCCCGGCGGCGCGGTCAGCGTGCTGGCCGCCAACGCCGTGGCCGGTGTGCTCCACCGGGCGCTCACCGGCCACCTCGCCGATGCCCTCCGCCTGCTGGAGGACGCCGAGGGGCGCTGGGGACCGGGCGACCCCATGCCCCGCCGCTTCACCTCCGGCCAGCTCGTCGACCTCGCCGAGCGGGCCGGGCTGGGCGGAGCCGACATCCGCGGGGTCCGGGTCTTCGCCGACCTGCTGCCCGGCCGTGTGCTCGACGGCGAGGCGCACGTGGGCGAGCAGCTGGTCGAGCTGGAGAAGGCCGCCTCGGAGCACCCGGCCCTGTCCGGGATCGCTACCCAGATCCACCTGCTGGCGCGCAGGCCGCGGTGACGGCGCCGCGAGGGCCCGTTGGCGCCGGTCACGGTGCAGGCGGCAGACTGGTGGCATGAGCCGACGCCAGCTTGAGCGCGGGCAGGCGCTGCGGGGGATCATGGGGCCCGAGGGGGTCGAACCGCTGCCCGAGGGCGGCCTCGACGGCCTCGACGACGACTGCACCATCCTGCACATCGACATGGACGCCTTCTTCGCCGGCGTCGAGCGGTTGGAGCACCCCGAGACCCGGGGCAAGCCCATCATCGTCGGCGGTACGGGGCCGCGCGGCGTGGTCTCCTCGGCCGACTACATCGCCCGCTCCTACGGCGTCCACTCGGCCATGCCGATGGTGCGGGCGCTGCGGCTGTGCCCCGACGCCGTGGTCTTCCCGCCCGACGGCGCCGCCTACAAGCGCGTCTCCGAGGCGGTCATGGACATCCTGCTGTCGGTGACCCCCGAGGTCGAGCCCGTCTCGCTGGACGAGGCGTTCCTGGACGTCTCCGGCGCGCGCCGGAGGCTGGGCTCGCCGGTGCGCATCGCCGAGCTGATCCGCAGCCGGGTGCGCGACGAGCAGAGCCTGACCTGCTCGGTGGGTGCGGCCGCGACCAAGTTCGCGGCCAAGCTCGCCTCGACCCGGTGCAAGCCCGACGGCCTGCTGGCGGTGCCCACCGAGAGGGTCACCGCGTTCCTGCACCCGATGCCGGTGGGCGCGCTGTCGGGCGTGGGCGACAAGACCGAGCAGACCTTGACCCGCCTGGGGCTGCGCACGGTCGGCGACGTGGCGCGGGTCTCGGCGGCCACGTTGCGCGGCGAGTTCGGCGCCGCGCTGGGGGAGCGCCTGGCGGCCTTGGCCCGGGGCCGCGACGAGCGCCCCGTCGTGCCGTCCTCGCCCGACAAGAGCATCGGTGCCGAGGAGACCTTCCCCCGCGACGTCGACGACCCGGCCACCATCCGGCGGGAGCTGCTGCGCCTCGCCGAGAAGGTCGCGCGGCGGATGCGCGGCCGCGGGCAGGTCGGCCGCACGGTGGTCGTGAAGCTGCGCCGGGCCGACTTCACCACCATCACCCGCTCGCGCACCCTGGCCGAGCCCACCGACGTCGCCCACGAGATCAACGCCGCCGCGCGCGAACTCTACGCCGCAGCCGGCCTGGAGCGGGTGCGGCTGCGGCTGGTGGGGGTGCGCGTGGAGGGGCTGGGGCCGGTCTCGGCGTCCCACCGCCAGCTCAGCCTGGAGGAGCCCGAGACCGGATGGCGGGAGGCCGAGCAGGCCATGGACGCCGTCACGCGCCGTTTCGGGGCCGGAGCCATCCGCCCGGCGGCTTTGGCCAAGCGTGAGGAGAATGACGTATAGTACGGCAACTTTCGGGTCATAGGACTCGTTATAGGGGCAGGGGGAGCCCGCCGGCCGACCGGTTCGCGGACCGGGCATCCCCCGGCAGTACTGGGGACAGCAGAAGGGCGAGCGCAGCGGTGTTGCGGTTAGACGGTGAGGGTAATGTGGCCTACGTGGGCCGGCTACACGTTCATCTTTTCTTTTCAGTAGGCGCTAAGGCACCTTATTCTGGGCATACCACTGAACAACAGCTTGTTGTTCAGCAAACCTCACCCCACGCAGGGACTGTCATTGGGAGGCGCCGTGCCGCTCTCTGAACACGAGCAGCGTATGCTCGACCAGATCGAGCAGGCGCTGTACGCCGAGGATCCGAAGTTCGCCAACACTGTGCGCCAGACGAACCCGGCCGTGCACTACAAGCGGTCGATCGTCCAGGCATCGATCGGGTTCGTCGTCGGGATCTCGCTCCTCATGGGCGGCGCGATCTTCCAGCAGGTCATCGTGGGTGTCATCGGCTTCGTCGTCATGCTCGCCTGCCTGCTGTGGGGACTCTCCGCCTGGCGGCGCGTCGCCGGCGGCACCGCTGAGGCCGCCGCCGAGCCGCAGGGCAAGAGCAAGGGCAAGAGCTCCGAGCCCAAGCAGCGCCGGCGCCAGCAGCGCCCCGGGATGATGCACCGCTTCGAGGAGCGCTGGCGCCGCCGCCAGGAAGGCGACGACAAGTAGCAGGCCGCCGCCCCGCGGCCGGTGCCCCGAACCCAGAGAGCGCACACGCCAACGCGCCCGCCGGATCCTTCCGGCGGGCGCTTTGGCGTGTGCGCCGGTTGAAGCGGGAACCGGCTACCGACGCGAGGCGCCTGGCGCCACCCGAGCCGTCAGGCCGGGTCACTATCTCCCGGCTTGAGCTTGAGCAGCGGCGAGGAAGCCGGCTCTGCGCGGCCCTCCCCGCCTGCCGACCCTTGCCGGGTCAGCTCACCGCGGGTCCGGTGCGCGGGGCCGGGCGGCTCGGAGCGGGCTGCGGGAAGGCGGTCAGCGAGCCGGGCAGCAGCAGCGCCCGCAGCACGGCTGCGCGGCCGCGCAGCCGCCGCAGTGCCGTGCGCACCAGCCTGCTGTCGACGGCCGGGGAGCCCTCCTGGTGCACCTCGGGCGCATACCGGGCGCTCTCCTCGGCCATCGCCAGCCGCCACAGCGCCTCGCGGGCATCGTCGCCGAGCCCGTGATCGGCTGCCAGCCGCCGGGCCGTACCGCGCGGCGACTCGGCCGCGTTCCAGGCGACACCCAGGTCGCGGCAGTCGTCGCGCAGTTCCCGCCAGGCGGCGTGCGCGCGCTGGGCCGCCGAACCCGCGCGCACCCAGCGCGTGCGCCGCACCAGCGTGCGCGCCAGCGCGGGCAGTGCGGCGAGCAGCAGCGCCGCCGGGACCAGGGCGAGCCACCACCAGCCGGGTCCGCCGCCGTCGCCCGGGCCGCCGCCGAAGACGCCCTCGTCCGCCTCCTCGGAGGCGTCGGGGCTCGTGGGCGTTTCGGTGGGCACCCGGGGCTCGTCGGGGGCCGCCGAGGGTTCGGTGCCGCCGTTCTCCCGGGAGTTCTGCGATCCGGGCGCATCGCCGCGCTGCGGTGCCGAGGGCATCCCGTCCGCGTATTCGGGCACCGTGGCCGTGCCCTGGCCGCCGGAGGAGGAGGAGGGGGTCGGCTCGAACCGCAGCCAGCCCGCGCCCTCGAAGTACAGCTCCGGCCAGGCGTGGGCGTCGGACTCCGAGACCTCCCACACCCCGTCGCCGGCACTGGTGCCCGAGGTGTAGCCGATCCCCACGCGGGCGGGGATGCCCGCCTGCCGCGCCAGCAGCGCCATGGCGCCGGCGAACTGCTCGCAGTAGCCCACCCGGCTGTCGAACAGGAAGTGGTTCAGCGGGTCCTCGCCCGCCGGGATCGAGGGCGGGCTCAGGTCGTAGGTGAAGCGGTCACCCGCGGCGAACCAGTCCTGCAGCGCCACCGCCCGGTCGTAGGACGTGGAATCGCCGGCGGTGATCCGCTCGGCCAGTTCCCGGGTGCGCTCGCCCACCGAATCGGGCACCTCCAGATAGCGCTCGTCCAGGTCGCCGCTGGGCTCCAGGTCGGCGGCCAGCACGTCGGGGTCGGGCCGGTTCGGCAGGCTCACCACCTCGTAGGAGGTCCCGCGGGCCGGAGCGCCGGTGGTGAACACCATGAGCGTCTCGGGGTCGGCGTACCACTCGCCGGACGCGGACACCCGGCGCGGCGGGTACGGCATGGGCAGGAAGTCGGCCTCGAACCGGTCGGCCAGTTCGACCTCGGTGGTCGTGCGCTCGCTGCCGATGAAGCTCTGGCCCGGCGGCGAGGGCAGCGTCTCGTCGCCGAGGTCGCCGTCACCGTCGGCGCGCAGCCGCGACATGGTCCAGTTCTGGCCGTCGAAGACGTCCAGCGAGTACATGCGCAGGTAGCCCGGATCGGTCGCGTCGGTCCGGTAGTTCAGTACCGGCCGGTCGGAGGTCGACGTCAGATCCCGGCGCAGGCTGACCAGGGGGTGGGTGGTCGTGATGGTCTCGCCGCCGAGCCGGCTGCCGTCGGCCAGCGCGTAGAGGGCGCTGGAGGACAGGCCCGGGACGGCGAGCGGGACGATCAGCGCCAGAGTCACCGCGACGGCGGCCACCCCCGCCGTGGTCAGCAGTTTCTGGAAGCCGCCGAGGACGGGGGCCGCGGTGTCGTGGGCCGCGCGCACGGTGATTCCCTGCCGCGAGCCGCGCGCCCAGCCGTCCACGGCGAGCAGCGCCACGTAACCCGCCGCGGCCGCGGCGAAGGCGAACGTGCTCACGCCGTCGTCGTCCACCAGCAGCGGTACGAGCAGCAGCCCTGCCAGCGGCAGCGCCATCATCGCAGCGGCCCGCGCGGTCACCGCGAGGAAATCCGAGACGATGGCCAGCAGCCCCATCGCCGCCGCGATCACCAGCGCCAGGGCCGGGGTCGCCGGGATGGGGGTGGTCTCCGCCCCGATCTGCATGCGTCCCTCGCTGAACACGGCGAGCAGTTCGGCCAGGGCGCCGGGGGTGGGCACGAACCCCAGCGGGGCGGCGTAGGGCACGAACGCGCCGGTCAGCACGCACAGCGCCGCCACCGCCTGCACGAGGGGGATCAGGACGACGGTGAGCCGGGCGGCCCGCAGCCCCAGCCCGACCAGCGCGCAGACGGCCACGATGACGGCGGAGGGGCCCCACCAGGAGCCGCCGGCGATCACCGGCGCCAGCGCAGGCAGTGCCAGCAGCAGCGCGGCGGCGGTCGCCAAGGTCAGTGCGGCCTTTGCGATCATCGTGTACCGGCGGTCCCGCACCTGGTGCGGTGCACGGCGGCGGGCATGCGCCGTTCCTCCTTCGCGAGCCTCGGGTGGACGGGGGACAAGGGGGTCGAAAGGGTCGAAAGGATGCGGCTACCCGCAGGCGCGGGCCCTAGTCGTCGGCGATCATCGCCCCGCCCGAACCGGCATGGCCCAGCGCGGCGCCGCCCCAGGCGCGCGGCAGATCGGTCGGCGAGCCGACCTCGGCCGCCGTCCACCCGGCCTCGCGCAGTGCCGTGGCCGCCTGCTGCGCTGCGGCGGGCTCCGGCCAGGCGGCGCGGGTGCACAGCAGGGCGACGCAGGAGCGCCCGCGGTTGCCGGGCAGCCGGGCCAGCGCGGCAAGGTCGGCGGCCGAAAGCGCCCCCAGCACGGCCACGACCAGGCCGTGCCCGCTGACGTGGGACTGCCCGATCGCCTCCGCGGCGGCGGCGAGGGAGGAGTTGTCCGAGGCGGGTGCGACGGCCAGAGCGTCGAGGACATCGGGCGTGGTCTGGGCCGCCACCGCGCCGCTGTCGGTGTGCAGCCGCAACTCGTGGCCGCGGCCGACGAGGTGCGCGGCGACCGACGCCGCCGCGCTCACCGCGGTCTCCAGCGAAGAGTCCGGCCCCGCACCCGCGTGCGCGCGGCCGCGCAGGTCGGCCAGCACCGCACTGCGGTCGCTGAGGGGGTGCTCCTCGCGGCGCACCATAAGCTCGCCGTAGCGGGCCGTACTGCGCCAGTGCACCCGGCGCATGTCGTCGCCGTGCTGGTAGCCGCGCGGCACCGGGTCGTTCTCGGTCCCGCCCGCCGGGGAGCGCGCGGTGCTGTCGCCGTCCTCGGCGGTCGCGCCCGGTACGGCGACGCTGGGCAGCGCCACTACCGGCGGCGTGACGAGCAGGGTCGTCGGCGCGCCGAGCGGGCTGCGGCGCCGCAGGCAGTTCAGCGGGTCGCTGAAGGACAGCGTCAGCGGTCCCACGGGGTAGGCGCCGCGGATCTCGGTGCGGACACGGTAGGTGAGGTCGCGCACGGCGCGCGGCCCCAGGAAGCCGACGTTGAACCGGGGCGCCTGGCCCAGCGCGTAGGGCAGCGTGTCGTCCACCGCCAGGCCGCCCACGGGCAGGCCCGTCGCGGCGTTGGCCACGCGGATCAGCACCCGCGCTTCGGATCCGGCAGCGGTACGGGAAGGCTGCAGTGCCCGGCTGTGTACCACGCGCCGCGGCGCGCCCCACAGCGTCAGTCCCGCCAGCAGCGGCAGCGCGAACACCAGGACGCCGAATCCGACCAGGTCGCGTTCGCCGATGACCAGCCCGCTGGCGATCAGCGCGGCGCCGCCGCTGAGCAGGCCCCAGCCGCGGACGGTCAAGGCCGGCAGCAGTCTCACGCGTGCTCCCCGGCGCTCAGCGCGGACTGGGGATGGGCAGGCGGGCCACGATCTCGGAGACGACCTGCTCGGGTGCGCGGCGCTCCGTCAGGGCTCCGGGGCTGGGCAGCAGCCGGTGGGCCAGCACCGGCACCGCCAGCGCCTGCAGGTCGTCGGGGACCACGTAGTGCCGCCCCTCCAGCGCCGCGTAGGCGCGCGCGGCCCGGACCAGGTGGATGGTGGCGCGCGGCGAGGCGCCCAGGCGCAGCGCCGAGGAGGAGCGGGTGGCCGTGACCAGGTCGACGGCGTAGCGCCGCACGCCGGGGGCGACGTGGATGGCCTTGACCCGTTCGACCATGGTGCGCACGTCGGCTGCGTCGGCGACCGGCTCCAGCCTGTCCAAGGGCGAGTCGGAGCTGTGGGTGTCGATCATGTCCAGCTCCGCCTGGGGAGTGGGGTAGCCCACCGAGATGCGGGCCATGAAGCGGTCGCGCTGAGCCTCGGGCAGCGGGTAGGTGCCCTCCATGTCGGCCGGGTTCTGCGTGGCGACCACCATGAACGGGTGCTCCAGCGAGCGGGTCTCGCCGTCGACGCTGACCTGCAGCTCCTCCATGCACTCCAGCAGCGCCGACTGCGTCTTGGGGGAGGCGCGGTTGATCTCGTCGCCCAGCACGATGTTGGCGAAGACCGGGCCGGGGTTGAACTCGAACTCGTTGCGGTCCCGGTGGTAGATGCTGACGCCGGTGATGTCGGCCGGCAGCAGGTCGGGCGTGAACTGCACGCGCTGCACCGAGCAGTCGACGGCGCGCCCCAGCGCCTTGGCGAGCATCGTCTTGCCCACACCCGGGATGTCCTCGATGAGGAGGTGCCCCTCGGCGAGGAGAACGGTCAGCGCGATGCGCACGACGTCGGGTTTGCCCTCGATGACGGTCTCGATCGCTTCGCGGATCCGGTCGGCGACCGCGATGACACCGTCGCCGTCCGGTAGCCCGTCCTCCTGCGTGTTCTGCCGCGTGCCCAGTGACACGAGTCCCCTCTCTGAGGATCCGGAGCCGATGGAACCGAGGCTAGAGCCAAAGTGCGCGAATGCAAACCAAATCCCAAAAACGGCTTGCGCCGTAGCGGCGAGCGGTGCGTCACGTCTGCCTGGCCCCGGCGCGCGCGGCGCGGCGCTCGGCGAGGCGGTACCACGGGCGTGTGGCGGCGGCCCCCCGGGCTGGGCCCCGCGGCCACTCCACTCTGCACCACCCTCGTTGACCTGCGGTTTCTTGGAGGGTGAAGCTTCGCGGCGGCGATTGAAACTGTTGACCGTGGGGAAGAGTGGAGTACAGTGGAGCATCGTGGAGCGGGAGACTGCCTCCACTGGGGGCTTGGGAGGTGGGGCCGTTGTTTCTCGGCACCCACGAACCGCGCCTCGACGAGAAGGGACGCCTGTTCCTTCCGGCGAAGTACCGCGACGAACTGTCGGGGGGACTGGTGATCACGAAGGGACAGGAGCGCTGCCTCTACGTCTTTCCGGTCGACGAGTTCCAGCGCATCACCGAGGCCCTCCGCTCGGCGCCCGTCACCGCCAAGGCGGTCCGCGACTACAGCCGGGTGTTCTTCGCCAGCGCCTCCGACGAAGTCCCCGACAAGCAGGGGCGCATCACGGTCCCCGCCGGCCTGCGCGCCTATGCCGGCCTGGAACGCGACTGCGTCGTCATCGGGGCCAACACGCGGTTGGAGATCTGGGACGCCGCGGCCTGGGCCCGCTACGAAGCCGAACAGGAGCAGGCTTTCGCGGATCTGTCGGAGGAGGTGTTGCCGGGGGTGCTGTGACTTCGCGCGACCGCGGTGCCGGCCTCGACACCCGCGCACACCGGTCCGCCGAGCCACCGCCGACCAAGCCCTGTCTGGACGCCGGCCTTCAGGCGCGAGCCGCAGTCAGCTGACGCATCTTCCCCGGCGCCAGGTGGCGACCGCCTCGCAGCGCGGTCCGCGGGTCCCGCGCCTGAAGGCCAGTCCGGACAGCAGCCGGTGCCCGCAGCGCACGGTGTGCGTGAAGCGCAGGGAGCACGGCTGGAGCCGGCTCGGCCGGCAGCAGAAGACGAGACACCGACCGCGGACGCAGAACCCACCCGCAGCGCGGGCACCGCAGGGGAGCGCGGAGCCGGCCGCGGGGAGAGGCCGGCGTTCGCAGCGGCCCGACGGGGGAGGCCGCGGCGGCCCGAGGCGGCGCCGCAACGGTCGGTGAGTGAGGAGGGGGCACTGTGCTCATGGCAGACACCGGCAGCGAGCCCGGAGCCGGCCACACGCCGGTCATGCTCGACCGCATCGCCGAGCTGCTGGCCCCCGCTCTGGCCGCGCCCGGTGCCGTCCTCGTCGACGGCACCCTGGGCCTGGGCGGGCACGCCGCCGCCCTGCTCGACGCCCACCCCCGGATGCGCCTGGTGGGCGTCGACCGCGACACCGCGGCCCTGGAGCGCAGCCGCGCCCGCCTCGCGCCCTACGCCGACCGCGTCGAGTTCGCCCACGCCGAGTACGACGACGTGCCCGAGGTCCTCGACGGCCTCGGCCGCACCGAGGTGCAGGCCGTGCTGCTCGACCTCGGCGTCTCGTCGCCGCAGCTCGACGAGTCCGAGCGCGGATTCGCCTACTCCCACGAGGCCCCGCTCGACATGCGCATGGACCGCACCCAGCGGCGCACCGCCGCCGACGTCGTGAACACCTACTCCGTCGCCGAGCTGACGCGCGTCCTGCGCGACTACGGCGAGGAGCGCTTCGCCGGGCGCATCGCCCAGGCCGTCGCGCGCCGCCGCGCCGCCGAGCCCATCGACTCCACCCGCGTGCTGGCCGAGTTGGTGCGCGACGCCATCCCCGCCGCCACCCGGCGGACCGGCGGCAACCCGGCAAAGCGCACGTTCCAGGCGCTGCGCATCGAGGTCAACGCCGAGCTCGACATCCTCTCCCGCGCCCTGCCCGCGGCCGTCGAGCGCCTCGCCGTCGAGGGGCGGATCGCGGTGCTGTCCTACCACTCGCTGGAGGACCGCATCACCAAGCGGGCGCTGGGCGCGCTCGCCACCGACACCACCCCGGCTGGCCTCCCGGTGCCGCTGCCCGAGCACAGCCCCCAGCTGCGGCTGCTGACGCGGGGCGCCGAATCCCCCACCGACCAGGAGAACGAAGCCAATCCGCGCGCGGCCTCGGCGCGGCTGCGGGCCGCCGAGCGCATCCGCCGGCCGTGACGGCGGCCGGCACGGCACCCGCCGACGGGCCGCGGACCCGATGGGACACGTGGGAGACACAGCGGGGAGGACCCAGATGAGCAGCGTCACCGAGGAGCCCACACGGCAGCGGCGGGCCGGCACCGAATCGCCCCCCAGGAGGCCTAAGGAGCGCACGCCCGCACCCGCCCGGAAGGCGCCCGGGCGCCGCGGCGCCGCCGCGGGCGCCCCGGCGGCGCGGCCCGCGCCGCGCGCACCCCGCATGCCCTTCGTGCTGCTGGTACTGGGCCTGCTCGGCGGCGCGCTGATCAGCCTGCTGGCGCTGCGCACCGTGCTGGTCGCCGACTCCTTCACCATCTCCGAGCTCCAGCAGCAGAACCAGCGGCTGGCCCATCAGGAGGAGGCGCTGCGCGAGGAGGTCGTGCGGCTGGAGTCCTCCGAGCGCATCGCCGATGAGGCCGAGGAGATGGGCATGCGTCCGGGCGAGGCGCCGCTCTTCCTGGATCTGGACGAGCGCCGCGTCACCGGCGACGACGGCGGTGCCCAGTCCGGGCTGCCCGGCACCGGAGCCCAGCCGCAGGCGGGCCACCGGTGAGCCCGCACACCCTGCGCCGGCGGCCGGTGCCCGCGCGTTCGCACAGCAGACCCGTCCGCGGGAGGCGCGGTTGAGCTCCTCCCGCGACGGCCGCTCCCGCGACCCGCGCCGCCCGGGCTCCTCGCCGCGACCCGCCCGCGGGCCGGCGCCGCGCGAGGGCCGGTCGCGCCCGCGCGCAGGCGAGGGCCGCGGCGCAGCCCGCGCCACCCCGCCGCCTCGCCGCCCGCGCTCGGGACCTCCGCCCGAACGCGGCGGCGGCGGTCGGCCACCGCGGCCTCCGCAGCGGCGCCCCCTCAAGCGCGGCAACCCGCGCCGCAGGCTCAACGTCGCCGGAATCCTGATGGTCGTGGTGCTGATGGTCTTCGCCGGCCGCCTGGTCCATATCCAGGTCATCAAGGCCGACCATTACGCCGCGAAGGCCGAGGAGGTCCGGCTGACCACCGTCGACATCCCCACCACCCGCGGCGCCATCACCGACGCCTCCGGCAACCCCCTCGCCATGTCGGTGGAGACGCGCACGGTCTTCGTCGATCCGGTCACCGTCCTCGACGACGAGCGCGACAAGGTGATCGACGAGCTCACCCAGCGGTTCGACCTCGAACGCGCGGACGTCGCGGCCAAGGTCGGCGACGAGTCCAGCCGCTACAAGGAGATCGCCCAGGACGTCGCGCCCGAGAAGTGGAAGAAGCTGAAGGAGGTCGGCCTCACCGGCGTGGGCGCGCTGCCCGACTACAAACGCGTCTACCCCGAGGAGACCGGGGCCGCCGACGTCCTCGGCTTCACCGGTGCCGACGGCCACGGCCTGGAGGGCCTCGAAGCCGTCCTGGACGACACCCTGGCCGGCGAGCCCGGCAAGCAGCAGGTCGAGGTGGGCTCCTCGGGCGTGCGCATCCCCATGGCCGACGGCCTGACCCAGGAGCCGGTTCCCGGCAAGGACGTCCGGCTCACCCTGGACCGCGACATCCAGTGGCACGCGAGCCAGGCGCTGAACGAGCGGGCCGAGGAGCTGGACGCCGTCGGCGGCAGCGCGATCGTCATGCGCCCGACCGGCGAGATCCTGGCCATGGCCGACTTCCCCACCTACGACCGGTCCGAGTTCTCCGAGGCCCCCGCGAAGGCGCGCCTCAACGGCGCCGTGAGCGAGGCGTTCGAACCCGGCAGCACGAACAAGGTCATCACCCTGGCCGGTGCGCTGGAGGAGGGCCTGACCACTCCGGACAGCGTCTACACCGTTCCCTACTCGATGCAGATCCACGACCGCACGTTCAAGGACGACCACTTCCACGAGACCCAGCGGCTGACCCTCAACGGCATCCTGGCCCAGTCCAGCAACGTCGGCACCATCAAGGTCGGGCAGCAGCTGGGCAAGCAGCGGCTTTACGACTACCTGCGCAAGTTCGGCTTCGGCGAGCCCACCGGACTGGACCTGCCCGGGGAGAACGCCGGCATCCTCGCCGACCCCGACGACTGGTGGGGCACTCAGCTGCCCACCATCTCCTTCGGGCAGGGGCTCTCGGTCAACGCCGCCCAGATGGCCAGCGTCTACGCCACCATCGCCAACGACGGCGTGCGCGTGGAGCCCAGCATCGTCGCGGGGACCGTGAGCGAGGAGGGCGGGCTGGACCCGTCTGCGGCACCGCCGCGCGAGCGGGTCGTCAGCAGCCAGACCGCGCAGGAGCTGTCGCGGATGCTGGAGGCGGTCACCGGAGAACACGGCACCGCCCAGGCCGCCCGCATCCCCGGCTACCGCGTCGCGGGCAAGACCGGCACCGCCAACCGGGTCGACCCCGAGACCGGCACCTACAACGGCGGGTACACCGCCATGTTCGTGGGCTTCGCCCCGGCCGACGACCCCGAACTGGTCGTCCAGGTCGTGCTGCACAACCCCAAGGGCGAATACTACGGCGGTCAGGCGGCCGCCCCGGTTTTCACCGACATCATGTCCTTCGCGCTGAAGTCGGAGAAAGTCCAGCCCTCGGGGACCGAGCCGCCCAACATCCGGCTGTTCGGCAATGGGTGAGCCCGCCGCGGGCGTCGCAGGGGCCCAGCGCCGCCGGCACGCGCCCCACCGGGCCGAATCCGTGCACGCGAGCGCGGCGCGGATTTACCCGTGGGCCCCGACAGCCGATAACCTCGCGACGTGCCACCGGTAATGCGACCTGATCAGAACCCGCCCCGCCCGTTGTCCGAGCTCGCCCGGCTGCTGGGCTCCGAGGCGTTCGTCACGTGTGTCGAGCCCGCCGAGACCGCGGATGCGGGCGGTGGCCCGTCCGGCGAAGCCGGAACCGACCCCGCCGCCACCCCGATCGGCGGTATCACCCACGACTCGCGCGCCGTGCGCCCCGGCGACCTCTACGCGGCCCTGCCCGGCAGCCGTGCGCACGGCGCCGACTTCGCCGGCCAGGCCGCCGCCTCCGGCGCGGCCGCCGTCCTCACCGATCCCACCGGCTACGACCGCGCCGCCGCCACCCGGCTGCCCGTCGTCACCGTCGCCGACCCGCGGGCCGTGCTGGGCCGCGTCGCCGCCTGGGTCTACGGCCGCCCGGGCGACGACCTGCTGCTGATCGGCACCACCGGCACCAGCGGCAAGACCACCGTCACCTACCTCGCGGAGGCGGGACTGCGTGCGGCGGGCATGACCACGGGCCTGATCGGCACGGTGGAGATGCGGGTGGGCGGCCGGCGGGTCGCCTCGTCGCTCACCACCCCCGAGGCCACCGACCTGCACGGCCTCTTCGCCCGCATGCGCGAGGAGGGCATCGCCTCCGCCGCGATGGAGGTCTCCAGCCACGCCCTGGCCCTGGGCCGGGTCGGCGGCGCCCACTACGACGTGGCCGTGTTCACCAACCTCTCCCAGGACCACCTGGACTTCCACAGCGACCTGCGCGAGTACTTCGACACCAAGGCGCTGCTGTTCACCCCCGAATACTGCCGCATCGCCGTCGTCAACTCGGACGACCGCTTCGGCCGGGTGCTCATCGACCAGGTCCGCGCCCGCGGCGACGTGCCGGTCACCACCTTCTCCGCCGACGGCGACCCCGAGGCCGACTGGCGCGCGGCCGACGTGCGGACCGGCCCCGCGGGCAGCACCTTCCGCATCGTCGGCCCCGGCGGTATGGAGGCCGCCGCGTCGGTCGGGCTGCCCGGCGCGTTCAACGTGGCCAACGCGATGGCCGCCGTGGTCGGGCTGGTCGAGGCCGGTGTGCCGCTGCACAACGCCATCGAGGGCGTTGCCGCGGCGCCGGGCGTGCCCGGGCGCATGGAGCGCGTCGACGGCGGCCAGGACTTCACCGCTGTGGTCGACTACTCCCACAAGCCCGGCGCGATCGAGGCGGTGCTGAGCGCGCTGCGCGGGATCGCCAAGGGCCGGCTGACCATGGTCGTGGGCTGCGGCGGCGATCGCGACCGCGCCAAACGCCCCCTGATGGGCGAGGCGGCCGCCCGGCTCGCCGACGCCGTGATCATCACCGACGACAACCCCCGCACCGAGGACCCGGTCGCGATCGCCACCGCGGTGCTCGACGGGGTGTCCAAGGTACCCCGGGACCAGCGCGCCCGCATCACCGTCGAGCCCGACCGCGCCGAGGCGATCGGGCTGGCGGTGCGCCGTGCGGGGCCCGGAGACGTGGTGGTGGTGGCCGGTAAGGGCCACGAGACCGGCCAGTACGTCGCCGGCGAGGTGCTGCCCTTCGACGACCGCGACGTGCTGCTCGCCGCGCTGCGGCGGCGCTCGGCCCACTGAGCAGGGGGTGCCGCGACGCACGGACGACGCAACCACACGCGGGCGCAGGCAGGTCAGCGCCTCGGCGAGCCGCGCAGCGGCCGGCGCGCGCCCGGTCCGAACGACGCGGGCCGCTGCGGGCGCTGCGGGACGCCGCCGCGGCATCCGCACAGCCGCGGGTTCGAGGCGGGCGCAGTAGTTCCGGTCGGCGCACAACGCGGGCAATCAAATGTTCTAAGGTAGGTCCGGCAATCGCAGCCCGGCCCGCGGCGTATCGACGCCGCCTCGGGGTCGACGGATCGCGCCATCCCCTGTTACCGCGCCGTCACCTTGCTTGAGGCGCCTTGGGCGCAATGGGCCGGGCCAGACATGAGGAGTGGATTTGATCGCGCTGACGCTCGATCGGATCGCTGAGATCACCCAATCCCGAATAAGCGGACCGGCGCGTCCAACCGACGTCGTGTTCGGCCCTGTCGTCATCGACTCCCGGCGTGCCGAACCCGGTTCGCTGTTCGTCGCCCTCGGCGGCGAGCGGGTCGACGGGCACGAATACGCGCGTTCCGCTGTCGCCGCGGGCGCCGCGGCGGTCCTGGGATCCCGGCCGGTCGCGGCGCCGCAGTTGCTCACCGACGGAGGCGACGAGGGGGTGGTTGCGGCCCTGGGCCGCCTGGCCCGGGCCGTGGCCGGCGAGCTGACCGGCGCGGACGTCGTCGGCATCACCGGCTCCTCCGGCAAGACCACGACCAAGGACCTGATGGCCCAGGTCCTCGGCGGCGTCGGGCCCACCGTCGCGCCCTCGGGCTCGTACAACAACGAGATCGGCCACCCGCTGACCGTGCTGCGCGCCGACGCCGACACCCGGTTCGTCGTCCTGGAGGTCGCCGCCCGCGGCATCGGCCACATCGCGCACCTGTGCTCCCTCGCCCCGCCGCGCATCGGCGTGGTGCTCAACGTCGGCAGCGCCCACGTGGGCGAGTTCGGCAGCCGCGAGGCGATCGCCCGCGCCAAGGGCGAGCTGGTCGAGTCGCTGCCGTCGGCCGCCGAGGGCGGGATCGCCGTGCTCAACGCCGACGACGACGCCGTGATCGCCATGGCCGGGCGCACCGCCGCCCGCGTCGTCTCCTACGGCCTGGCGCCCGACGCGGACGTGCGCGCCGAGGACGTCGAACTGGACCCCGCCGGGCGGGCCGGCTTCACGCTGCGCGTCGGCGAGCAGTCGGCGCCGGTGCGGCTCACCCTCGTCGGGGCCCACCAGGTGCACAACGCGCTGGCGGTGGCCGCCGTCGCCGCCGAGGCGGGCATGGACGCCGCCGCGATCGCCGCCGCGCTCGCCGGCGCCGGCCCGGTCAGCCGGTGGCGGATGGAGGTCTCGGAGACCCCCGACGGCGTCACCGTCGTCAACGACGCCTACAACGCCAACCCCGAATCGGTCGCCGCCGCACTGAGCACTCTGGAGGCGTTCGGCGGCCACGGCGCACGCCGCACGCACGCGGTCCTGGGCGTCATGGCCGAACTGGGCGACCTCTCCGGCGAGGAGCACCGCCGCGCCGGCGCAGCGGCCGCCCGCACCGGCGTGCGGACCCTCGTGGTCGTCGGGGAGGAGGCCGCCCCCGCGGCCGAGGGCGCCGCCGCGGAGCCGGGATGGGACGGCGAGGTGGTGCGGGTCGGCGACGCCGACGAGGCGGCGGCGGTGCTGGGCTCCCGGCTGCGGCCGCAGGACGTCGTGATGGTGAAGGGATCGCGCGTGGCAGGGCTGGAGAGGGTCGCCGAACTGCTGGCGCCGGGTGAGGCGCCCGCCGCAACGGCCCGGGAGATGTCCGGGGAGGACGCCAAGTGACCGGCATTCTCGTCGCGGCGGGCGTTTCGCTGCTCGTCTCGCTGCTCATCATGCCGTTGGTGATCCGGATCCTGTTCCGGTTCAAGTTCGGCCAGGAGGTCCGCGACGACGGCCCCGAGGGACACAAGACCAAGCAGGGCACGCCCACCATGGGCGGCATCGTCATCATCCTCGGCGCGGTCATCGGCTACTTCGTCTCCCACCTGGTGCTCATGACGCGGCCCACGGCCTCCGGGCTGCTGGTGATGTTCCTGTTCGTGGGAATGGGCGCCGTCGGGTTCCTCGACGACTTCATCAAGATCTACAAGCGCCGCAGCCTGGGCCTGCGCAGCGGCGCGAAGATGCTCGGGCAGACCGTCGTGGGCGCCGGATTCGCGGTGGGCGTCACCCAGTTCCCCAACGGGTACGGCTACACCCCCGCCTCCCCGCAGCTGTCGTTCCTGCGCGACTTCGGGCCGCCGCTGCTGCTGATCGTCTTCGTGGCCTGGGCGCTGTTCCTGATCGTGGGCTTCTCCAACGCCGTCAACCTCACCGACGGCCTCGACGGCCTGGCCACCGGAGCCATGATCCTGTCCCTGGTCGCCTACGTGATCATCGGCAACTGGCAGCTGCGCCAGAGCTGCGTCTCCTACCTGGCGCCCAGCTGCTACCCCGTGCGCGACCCTCTGGACCTGGCGGTGGTGGCCGCCGCATGCCTCGGCGGTTGCATCGGCTTCCTGTGGTACAACGCCCCGCCCGCCAAGATCTTCATGGGCGACACCGGTTCGCTGGCGCTGGGCGGGCTGATCGTGGGCCTGGCCATCACCACCCGCACCCAGCTGCTGCTGCTGATCATCGGCGGCCTGTTCGTCCTCATCACCATGTCGGTGATGGTGCAGATCAGCTCCTTCCGCCTGACCGGCAAACGCATATTCCGCATGGCGCCGATCCAGCACCACTTCGAACTCAAAGGCTGGGCCGAGACCACGATCGTCATCCGCTTCTGGATCATCCAGGGGCTCCTGGTGGGCGTGGGCATCGGCATCTTCTACCTGGAATGGATGCCGCGATGACCCCGACGGGCGAAGCCGGGAGGACGCCGGCGCCCAGCGGCGCGCCGGCCGATCCGGCCTTCGGCGCGGCGCTGAAGGAGCGGAGCGTGTGCGTGGCCGGGCTCGGGGTGTCCGGGCCCCCGGTCGCGCGGGTGCTGCTGGCCCACGGCGCCCGGGTCGGCGTGGTCGACTCCCGGGAGGACGACGCGACGCGGGAGCTCGCCGAGCGGCTGCGCGCCGAAGGGGCGCAGGTGTTCCTCGGCGAGCACGGCTTGCCCGAGGGCGCCGACCTGGTCGTCACGTCTCCCGGGTGGCGCCCCGACGCCCCGCTGCTCGCGGCCGCCCGCGAGGCGGGCATCGAGGTCATCGGCGACGTGGAGCTGGCCTGGCGCCTGCGCCCCGCCGATCAGCGGTGGCTCGCCGTCACCGGCACCAACGGCAAGACGACCACCGTGCGCATGCTGGAGGCGATGCTGCGGGCGGGCGGCCTCGACGCGGTCGCCGTGGGCAACGTCGGCACCCCCGTCGTCGAGGCGGCCCTGCCGGGCTCCTCGGGGCCGGCGCCGGCGGTGCTGGCCGTGGAACTGTCCAGCTTCCAGCTGCACTGGTCGGCCACGCTCGCCCCGCACGCGGCCGCGGTGCTCAACGTGGCCCCCGACCACCTCGACTGGCATGGCGGCCTGGAGCCGTACGCGCATGCCAAGGGCCGCATCTACGCCCCGGGCACACTGCGCGTCGCCAACGCCGACGACACCTGGTCGACCCGCCTGGCCGCGGAGTCCGGCGACCCCGGTACCCCGCTGTACGGGTTCACGCTGAACACGCCGCGCGCCGGCCAGCTCGGTGTCGTGGAGGACCTGCTGGTGGACCGCGCGTTCGTCGCCGACCCGCACGGCGGAGCCGAGGAGCTGGCGGAACTGTCCGACGTGGTGCCCGCGGCACCGCACAACGTCGCCAACGCGCTGGCCGCGGCCGCCCTGGCGCGCGCGGCCGGAGTCGGCGCGGGCGCCATACGCGCCGGGCTGGCCGCCTTCGCGCCGGAACCGCACCGGATGGCCGGGCTCGGCGCGGTCGCCGGCGTGGAATACGTGGACGACTCCAAGGCCACCAATCCGCACGCCGCCGCGGCCGCCCTCGCGTCCTTCGAGTCGGTGGTGTGGGTGGCCGGCGGGCTGCTCAAGGGCGCCGACGTCGACGAGCTGGTGCGCGACGCCGCGCCGCGGCTGCGCGCCGCGGTGCTGCTGGGCCGCGACCGCGACCAGCTGCGCGCCGCGCTGGCCCGCCACGCCCCCGACACGGCGGTGGTGGAGGTCGCCGACACCGGCGGCGAGGCCATGACCGAGGCCGTCGCCGCGGCCAAGGACCTGGCCCGATCCGGCGATACGGTGCTGCTGGCCCCCGCGGCGGCCTCGATGGACATGTTCGCCGACTACAAGGAACGCGGCCGCCGCTTCGCCGCCGCCGTCGCGGCGCTCGGCTGAGCGGCGGCTTTTCCCGTTGCTCTTGTACTTTTGGTCAGCGGAAATCGCATTCCGTTGCTGAAAGTGCAAGCTCAACGCCGGTGAACCGGAAGATCGGACATATCGGCGCCGGACCGTCTGCGCCGCCGGGCGCCGCTCGCACGCGCGGCCCCCGGCGCCGTTCCACCGCCGCGCCCGCGTCACCTGTGCCGCAAAGAACACCAACACGCGCGATATGTCCGACGCTTCGCGCGGCCCAACCGCCAGACTTGGTCGACGCTGGAGGAACTGCGGCAGGCGGAGGTCGCGAATGGCGGTGTCCACATCGGCCCCCTCGGCCAAACGGGCCGGGCAGGGCACAGCGGCGAGCGGCGGCGGGGAGCGCGCCTGGCTGCGCGAGCTGCCCAACATCCTCAACCGGCCGCTGACCTCCTACTACCTCCTGGCCGGCATCACGGCGCTGCTGACGACACTGGGCCTGACCATGGTGCTGTCGTCGTCCATGGTCGACTCCTACACCGAGACCGGGTCGGCCTTCTCGCTGTTCCAGAAGCAGGCCCTGGCCGCCGCCTTCGGACTCCCGCTGCTGGTGCTGGCCTCGCACATGCCCGTGCACCTCTTCCGCATGGTGGGCTACCCGGCGATGCTCGCCTCGGTCGCGCTGCTGCTGATCACCGTCTTCCGCGGTGACGCCTACGGCAGCGGCGCGGTGCGCTGGCTGGAGATCGGCAGCCTGACCGTCCAGCCATCCGAACCCGCCAAGCTCGCCTTCGCGCTGTGGGGCGCGAGCGTGCTCGCCCGCAAGGAGGAGCTCAAGCAGCTGGTGGACTGGCGCCAGCTGCTGATGCCGCTGCTGCCGGGCTGCGGCGCGCTGGTCGTGCTCGTGCTGGTCGGCACCGACCTCGGCACGTCGTTCGTGCTGCTGTCGGTCTTTCTGGCGCTGCTGTGGGTGGTGGGCGCCCCCGGCAGGCTGATCATGGCGATGATCGCGATGGTGACCTCCCTGGGCTCCATCATGATCGCCGTCGAGGATTTCCGGCTGGCTCGGGTCACCTCCTTCCTCAACCCGTCGGCCGACGCCACCGACGCCAACTTCCAACTGACGCACGGCCTCTACGCGCTGGGTACCGGAGGCGTCTTCGGCGTGGGCATCGGCGGCAGCCGCGAGAAGTGGGGATTCCTGCCCCACCCCGAGAGCGACTTCATCTTCGCGATCATCGGCGAGGAGTTGGGCCTGATCGGCACCCTCGTCGTCGTGGGCCTCTTCGGCGTTCTGGGTTACGCTGGGCTGCGCGTGGCCGCACGCGTCCGCGACCCCTTCGCGCGGCTGGCCGCGGCCGCGATCACCGCCTGGATCACCGTCCAGGCGATGGTCAACATCGGCACGGTCATCGGCGTCATGCCGGTCACGGGAATCCCGCTGCCGCTGGTATCGGCCGGCGGATCCGCGCTGATCCCGACCATGGTCGCGCTGGGCATCCTGCTCGCACTGGCCAAGTCCGAGCCGGACGCCCAGGCGGCGCTGGCCGCGCGCGGTCCCAGCCGGGTGCAAAGGGCTCTAAGCTGGCTGGGCCTGGACTACTCGGCATCCGGCGCAGGCCCCAAGCGCCCCGCTGCCGCGGCCCAGGCGAACAACCGATCGCGCTCGACGCAGGTGCAAGCGAGGAGGAATCGGCGACGATGAGGGTAGCCCTCGCCGGAGGCGGCACGGCCGGGCATATCGAGCCCGCGCTCTCCCTGGCCGATGCGCTGATGCGTATCGACCCGCAGACCCGGATCGTGTGTCTGGGCACCGAACGAGGACTCGAAAGCCGCCTCGTCCCCATGCGGGGCTACGACCTGGGCACCATCCCCGCCGTGCCCCTGCCGCGCCGGCTCACCCCCCAGCTGCTCTCGGTGCCCGGCAAGCTGGCCAGCGCCATCAGCGCCGCCGGCAACCACCTCTCCCGCATCGAGGCCGACGTCCTGGTCGGCTTCGGCGGCTACGTCGCCACCCCCGGCTACCTGGCCGCCCGGCGGCGCCGCATTCCCATGGTGGTCCACGAGGCCAACCCCCTCCCCGGCCTGGCCAACCGCCTCGGCGCCCGACTGACCAGCCAGGTCTACACCGGCCACCCCCACTGCGACATCCGCAACGGCCGCTTCGTCGGCATCCCGCTGCGCGAGCAGATCTCCTCGCTGGACCGGCTGGCCACGGGCGACAAGGCCCGGGCGCACTTCGGGCTGCGCCCCGAACTGCCCACGCTGCTGATCTTCGGCGGCTCGCAGGGCGCCCAGTCGGTCAACCAGGCCGCCTTCGCCGCCGCCGACCGGTTCAGCGCCGCCGGAGTGCAGGTGCTGCACGTGGTGGGCCCCAACAACGCCGACGAGCCCGAGGACCGCACCCGCGACGGCGTGCCCTATGTCGTGGTGCCCTACGTCGACCGCATGGACCTCGCCTACGCCGCCGCCGACGTGGCCATGTGCCGCTCGGGGGCGCTCACCTGCGCCGAGCTGACCGCGGTGGGCCTGCCCGGGGCGTTCGTCCCGCTGCCCATCGGCAACGGCGAACAGCGCCTCAACGCCCAGCCCATCGTCGACGCCGGCGGCGGCCTGCTCGTGGAGAACAACGACCTGACCCCCCAGTGGATCGGCGACAACCTGATCCCGGTCCTGACCGACACCGACCGCGTGGTGGGGATGTCGGAGGCCGCTTCGCGGATGGGCCGCCGCGACGCCGACATGGAGCTGGCCCGCGAGGTGCTGGCCATCGCCCGCGGTGAGCGCGGCGCACCCGACCCGGTCATCGACGAGTCCGATCCCGCGGACGAGCCGTTCGTCGACGACGGGAAGGACACCCGGTGAGCCTCGTCCCGTCCGCCGAGCCCCTGCCCGTGGACAAGCTGGGCCGGCTGCACTTCGTCGGCATCGGCGGCGTCGGCATGTCGGGCATCGCCCGCGTGCTGCTGCAGCTGGGTGCCGAGGTCACCGGCAGCGACGCCAAGGACGGCCCGCTGCTGCACGAGCTGGCCGCGCTGGGAGCGGGCGTCCATGTGGGCCACGACGCCGCCCACGTGGGCCCCGCCGACACGGTCGTGGTCTCCTCGGCTGTCCGCGAGGACAACCCCGAGCTTGCCGAGGCCCGCGAACGCGGCCTGCGGGTCGTCCCGCGCGCCGCGGCACTGGGCGCGCTGCTGTTGGGGCGCCGCGGCGTGGCCGTGGCCGGAACCCACGGCAAGACCACCACCACCTCGATGCTCACCGTGGTGCTGCAGCACGCCGGCGCCGACCCCGGTTACGTGATCGGCGGCGCGCTGGTCACCACCGGTCTGGGCGCCGACGCCGGGGCCGGCGAGGTCCTCGTCGCCGAGGCCGACGAGAGCGACGGCTCGTTCCTGATGCTCTCGCCCGAGATCGCCGTGGTGACCAACGTCGAGGCCGACCACCTCGACAACTACGGCGGCCTGGACGAGATCCACGCCAACTTCGCCGCCTTCGCCGAGCGCGTCGGATCCACCCTCGTCGTCGGAGTCGACGACCCCGGTGCCCGCCGCGTCGCAGAGATCGCCCGCGGCCTGGGCAAACGGGTGGTCACCTACGGCGAAACCGCCGACGCCGACTACCGGGTCGCCGGCATCGCGGCCGACGGCTTCAGCACCTCCTTCACCATCACGGCCTTCGGCGGCGAGGAACACGCGGCGGAACTGGCGGTGCCGGGACGGCACAACGTCCTCAACGCCGCGGCCGCCGTCGCCGCCGCCGGGGTGCTGGGCCACGACCCCGCTGTGGCCGTGGCGGGCCTGGCCGGGTTCACCGGCGCCGCCCGCCGCTTCGAGCTCAAGGGCGAGGCCGGGCAGGTGGCGGTCTACGACAGCTACGCCCACCACCCCACCGAGATCGCGGCGGACCTCGAAGCGGCCCGCGCCGCCCTGGACACCCGCGGCGGCTCCGCGGGCGCATCGCCGGGCCGGGTCGTGGCGGTCTTCCAGCCCCACCTGTACAGTCGCACGCGGATATTCGCCGACGAGTTCGCCGCGGCGCTGTCCCTGGCCGACGAGGTCGTGGTGCTGTCGGTCTACGCCGCCCGGGAGGATCCCGAACCCGGCGTCAGCTCCGAGCTGATCACCCGGCGGATCAGCCACGGCGCAGTCGCCTACGAGCCCGATCGCGCCGAGGCGGTGGCGCGGGTCGCTGCCGCCGCCGAGGCCGGCGACATCGTGCTGACGATGGGGGCGGGCGACGTCACCGAACTGGGGCCGAGGATCGTCGAGGCGCTGTCGGAGCTGGAGCAGGCAGGCGGGTAGCGCGCGGGCCCGACCCGCGCGGCCCTAGGCGAAGGGCGGCGAGAGCAGGTGAGCGCGACTACCGAGGAGACCGCCGCCGGCAGCGGCGGTCCCGCGGAGCGCTCGCGGGCCCGGCGCCGGTCGGACCCCTGGAAGGTCGCCTTCGTCGTTCTGCTGATCGTCGCGGTGCTGACGGTGGTGACCTGGGTGCTGCTGGGCTCGCGCCTGCTGGTGGTCCGCGACGTGGAGGTCACCGGGACCGACCGGCTCGACGCGGAGCGTGTCGCCGCCGCCGTCGACGTGGCGACGGGGACGCCGCTGGCGCGCGTGGACACCGCCGCCGCTGAGGTGCGGGCCCAGCGGCTGCGCCTGGCGGAGTCGGTGCGGGTGAGCCGCGGGTGGCCGGCCACGCTGCGGGTGGAGGTGGTCGAGCGCACGCCGGTGCTGGCCATGCGCGCCGGCGACGGCTTCCGGCTGATCGACGGCGACGGCGTGCGCATCGCCGACACCGACAAGCGGCCCGCGAACTATCCGCTGATCAGCGTCTCCGGCGATCCCGAGGGCAGCCCGGCCGTCGCCGCCGCCGCGCGCATCGTCGAGGGGGTGCCCGCCGCCGTCGGCCGGCGCATCGACACCATCGACGCGGGCAAGCGCTCGGCCATCGGGCTGACCCTGCAGAGCGGCGCGGACGTCGACTGGGGGACGGCCGAGCGCACCGAGCGCAAGAGCCGGATCCTCACCATTCTGATCAACGAGCACCCGCCGGGCCCCGAGCGCCACTACGACGTCAGCGCCCCGGATATGGCCGTTGTGGAATGAGCCGCCGCAATGCCCGGCATGCGCGAGATCAGCGTCCGCGGGACCGCTTCGGCGGCCCCGCCGAGGGCCGACATTCCAGACGCGACGCGCCGGGAGGGGACATCGCCCGGCCGCACGACACGCCGTTAGGCTGAACTCGTGGTTAGTTGCCCGCAGGCAGGCAGCGGCTTACTGTCGGGAAGCAATACCGTTGGTTGACATAAGTATGGATCTGAGACCTTAGGGCGGTTACGGCGGAAGTACCCGGAGGAGGGGACCGCCCGGCTGCGAGCCCGAAGCCCTGATGGGAACCCGATCGGCCCCGCGCCGGTCTGAGGGGGCCCAGTGGAAAGACTGTAGAACCGGACACCAATCGGTCCGTTCGCCACCGCAGGACGGCAGGTTCCGCGCAGGCGGGACGGCGCGATTGGCCGAAGCGAGCGGAAAGGCCCCTCGTCGTGGCAGCACCGCAGAATTACCTCGCGGTCATCAAGGTCGTCGGAATCGGCGGCGGCGGCGTCAACGCCGTCAACCGGATGATCGAAGAGGGACTCAAGGGCGTCGAGTTCATCGCCATCAACACCGACGCTCAGGCGCTGCTTATGAGCGATGCCGACGTCAAGCTCGACGTCGGCCGCGAACTCACCCGCGGGCTCGGCGCGGGCGCCAATCCCGACGTCGGCCGCAAGGCCGCGGAGGACCACCGCGAGGAGATCGAGGAGGTCCTCAAGGGCGCCGACATGGTCTTCGTGACCGCGGGCGAGGGCGGCGGAACCGGCACCGGCGGCGCTCCCGTGGTCGCCGACATCGCGCGCTCTCTGGGCGCGCTGACCATCGGCGTGGTCACCCGCCCCTTCGGATTCGAGGGCAAGCGCCGCGCCACACAGGCCGAGTCCGGCATTGCGATGCTGCGCGACGAGGTCGACACGCTCATCGTGATCCCCAACGACCGCCTGCTGTCCATCTCCGACCGCCAGGTCAGCGTCCTCGACGCGTTCAAGGCCGCCGACCAGGTGCTGCTGTCCGGTGTCCAGGGCATCACCGACCTGATCACCACGCCCGGCCTGATCAACCTCGACTTCGCCGACGTCAAGTCGGTGATGCAGGGGGCCGGGTCGGCGCTGATGGGGATCGGCTCGGCGCGGGGCGACGATCGCGCGGTGGCCGCGGCAGAGATGGCGATCTCGTCGCCGCTGCTGGAAGCCAGTATCGACGGCGCCCACGGTGTGCTGCTGTCCATCCAGGGCGGCTCCGACCTCGGCCTGTTCGAGATCAACGAGGCCGCCCAGCTCGTCGCCAACTCCGCCGCGCCCGAAGCCAACATCATCTTCGGCGCGGTCATCGACGACGCGCTGGGCGACGAGGTACGGGTGACGGTTATAGCAGCCGGCTTCGACGAACCGCGCAACGAGGTGCAGCAGACACAGACACAGACACAGCAGAGAACCGCCGCGCCTCCACCCGAGCCGCAGCGGGAGCAGCCGGCGGCCCCGGCCGCCGAGCCGCGGCCCGCCGTGCGCCCGGTGGCCGAGGAGCCGCGCCCGCAGCCGCCCGCCGCCGAGCCCGCACCCGCCCCGGCCCCCGCGCCGCAGCCCGAACCGGCTCGTGAGCCGGTTCGCCAGGACCCGCCGCCGCGGCCCGAGGCAGCGCCCGAGCCCGAACCCGAGCCGGCCGCCGAGTCCGCCCGCGCGTTCGAGTCCGACGGGGCCGCCGACCGGCGCGAGCCCGAAGGCGAGCCCGAGCCCGCCGAGCCCGAGGCCGAGGACGACAACCGGGCACGCAACATCCGCCCGGTCGGCGAGTCCGACTACGGCGAGGTCCGCGGCACCGGGACCGACGGCTCGTTCTCCCGCTCGGGAGAGGTCCCCACGCCTCGGCGCCGGGTGATCTTCGACGACCCCGACGACCTCGACGTGCCGGACTTTCTGAAGTAGCGGGGCCGCGAGCGGCATACCGCGCAGTGCAGCACCGGGCGTACCGGCGGCGGGGCACCCCGCCGCCGGTACGCTTTTTCGCGTCCCCTCGACGACTGCGGAGGATGCGGAGGAACCGCGCACACGATGAGTGCCGTGATCGAGCTGGGCCCGGGCGTGCGGGCCGGCTTCACCCAGCGCTACGACGGCGGGGTCAGTACCGCGCCGTTCGACAGTCTCAACCTCGGCCACGGGGTCGACGACGACCCCGCAGCGGTGGCCGAGAACCGCCGGGTGGCCGCCAAGAGCCTGGGATTCGACGCCGAGCGGGTGGTCTGGATGGACCAGGTGCACAGCGCCGAGGTGGCGGTGGCCGAGGAGCCGGGCGTGGCCGGGCGGGTCGACGCCGTCGTCTCCGAGTGCTCCGACCTGGTGCTGGCCGCACTGGCCGCCGACTGCCTCCTGGTGCTGGCCGCCGATGCCGAGGCGGGGGTGATCGGGGCGGCACACTCCGGGCGGCTGGGCACCGCCGCCGGTGTGGTTCCGGCGATGATCGCGGCGATGGCGCGGCACGGCGCCGACCCCGGGCGCATCGGCGCCGTGCTGAGCCCGGCCATCTGCGGCGGCTGCTACGAGGTCGGCCCCCGGGTGCAGGCCGAGGTGGCGCGCAGCGTGCCCGAGGCGGTCAGCCGCACCCGGCGGGGCACGGCGGGGATCGACATGCGCGCCGCGGTGACGGCGCAACTACGTGCGGCCGAAGTCGGTCACATCTCCTCCGACGACCGCTGCACGCTGGAGAGTCCGGAACTGTTCTCGCACCGCGGCGGGGCGCCCACCGGGCGTTTCGCCGGCTTCGTGTGGCGGCGGCCGTGAGCGGCGCCGAAGGCGGCGGCTTCGCCGCACCGCAAGGTGTCGGCGAGACCTCGGGACGCCGCGAGCGAATCCGCGCGAACCTGGCCGCCCTGCGCGAGCGGGTGGACGCCGCCTGCGCCGCGGCCGGGCGCCGCCCGGAGGATGTGACCATCGTCGCGGTGACCAAGACGTTCCCGGCCTCCGACGTGCGCATCCTCGCCGAGTTGGGTATCGGCGACGTGGGGGAGAACCGCGACCAGGAGGCGGCGCCCAAGGCCGCCGAGTGCGCGGGCCTGGGGCTGCGGTGGCATTTCGTCGGCCAGCTGCAGACCAACAAGGCCCGTTCGGTGGCCCGCTATGCCGACGTGGTGCATTCGGTGGACCGTGCCAGACTCGCCGCCGCGCTCGGGCAGCGCGCCCGGCTGGAGGGGCGGCACCTGGACTGCCTGGTGCAGATCGATCTCGACCCCGCCGCGCAGGCCGGTGTGCTGGGCCCGCGCGGCGGTGTCGACCCGGCCGACGCCCTTGCCGTGGCCGACGCGATCGCGGCGGAGGAAGGGCTGTCGCCCGCGGGGGTGATGGCCGTCGCCCCGCGCGGGGCCGACCCCGCAGAGGCGTTCGCCCGGCTGAATGCGGTCGCCGCCGAGGTGCGGGATCGCTACCCTCGGGCGAAGGCGGTCTCGGCCGGCATGAGCGGTGACCTGGAGGCGGCCGTCGAGCACGGCGCGACACACGTGCGCGTGGGTACGGCGTTGCTCGACGACCGCAGTACGAACGTGGGGTAATGTCCCCACATGGACCTTGCCGCCCAACTGTCGAGTTCGCCCGCCCGGTGGATTCGGGCCGGGTCCGACATGGACTGAGTCATCTGCGGTGCCGCACCACAGGGACGACGGAGGACAAGAGATGGCCGGCGCGATGCGCAAGATGGCGGTCTACCTCGGCCTCGTGGAGGACGACCGCTACGATCACCGCTATGCGGACGAATATGATGACTTCGACGACTTCGATGAAGGCGTCGAGGGCCGGCGCGACCGGGATCTCGACCACCTGGGCGGCGACCCCCGTGCCGACTCCGTGACGGATGCGGATGACTACAGCATGTCTCCTGTCGAAAGGCGCACCCCGACGCACACCGCCCCTGCTACCGCGGACCTTGCGCGCATCACTACGCTGCATCCCCGGACCTACAACGAGGCGCGTACGATCGGAGAGTATTTCCGGGAAGGCGTACCGGTGATCATGAACCTGACCGAGATGGTCGACAGCGACGCCAAGCGGCTGGTCGACTTCGCGGCGGGGCTGATCTTCGGTCTGCACGGCAGTATCGATCGCGTGACCACCAAGGTGTTCTTGTTGTCCCCGGCTAATGTTGAGGTGACTGCTGAAGACAAAGCACGCATCGCTGAGCGAGGGTTCTTCAACCAGAGTTAGATCATCACTGATGTCCAGAGATTGGGTCGGGGAACGACCGTGAGTATCGTCCAGTCCGTCGTCATCATCCTGCTGAACCTGTTCATGGTGGTGCTGATCGCGCGACTCGTCTTCGAACTCGTGCAATCGTTCGCGCGCTCGTGGCGACCGAGCGGATTCGTGCTGGTACTCGCGGAGACCGTCTACACGATCACCGACCCGCCCCTGAGGTTCCTGCGCCGGTTCATCCCGCCTATACGCCTGGGGGGTGTGGCGCTCGACCTGAGCTTCACCGTGCTCTTCATCGTCGTGGTGATCGTGCTCCAGCTTGTAAGTTCGATCGCGTTCATCTAAAAGGTCACAGATGTCGGAAAGGTAAGCCCTGGTTTCGATATGTGGCCTTGGTCATGATCTGGATTGCCGTAAGGTCACGATCAGGTAGCGTCCCTACGGACACAGTCCAAGCGCGCCAAGGAGACGAACATGCCGCTGACACCCGCGGATGTGCGGAACAAGCAGTTCAGTACCACCCGGCTCAGGCCGGGCTACGACGAGGAAGAGGTCGACGCGTTCCTTGATGAGGTCGAGACCGAGCTCGACCGCCTGATCCAGGAGAACGAGGAGCTTCGCGGCAAGCTCGCGGAGTGCCTGCGCGGCAAGGTGCCCAACGCCGGCATGCAGGACTTCCAGCAGCAGCAGCCGCAGGAGCAGCAGCAGCTCCCGCCCGAGCCGCCGCAGCAGCCCGAGCCGGTGCGCCAGGAGCAGCAGCCCCAACCCCAGCCGCAGCAGCAGCAACAACAGCAGCAGCCGCTGGAGCAGCAGATGGGCGCCATGGCCGCCAACATGGGCCTGCCCGGCTCCGAGGAGAACATGGACACCGCCGCGCGGGTGCTGGCGCTGGCTCAGCAGACCGCCGACCAGGCGATCTCCGACGCGCGCCGCGAGGCCGACGAGACCCTCGGCCGCGCCCGCCACGAGGCCGACGACATCCTCGGCAAGGCCCGTCGCCAGGCGGAGCAGATCGTCAACGAGGCGCGCGCCCGCTCGGAGAACCTCGACCGCGACGCCCAGGAGCGCCACCGCCAGGTGATGGGCTCGCTGGTCCAGCAGCGCGAGGAGCTGGAGCACAAGGTCGCCGAGCTCAAGGACTTCGAGCGTGAGTACCGCAGCCGCCTGAAGGACTACTTCGAGCGTCAGCTGCGCGAGCTCGCCGAGGGCGCCGAGCACAACGCCGCGGCCGGCCAGCAGCAGCAACAGCAGCAGCAGAACCCGAATACCACCGGCGGCTTTCAGACCATGTCGCCCACGGGCGGCAACCCCGGGATGCAGCACGGCCAACCGGGCAACGGGGCGCCCCAGGGCAACCCCTTCGCCCAGCCGGAGCCGGCTCAGCACGGTGGATACCACCCCGGTGAGGCTCCGCACGAGCGCCGCTGATCACCGGATCCAGGCGCGCGGACACGGTGATACGGCTGTGCCGCGGCGCGGTAGCGCACAACAGAACCCTTGAGTGAAGGCTCTCCTTTTCCGTGTTCATCCTCAGTCTCGCCGTCTTGGTGGCGGCGCTGGCGGTCATCGCCTTCGGGGTGGTGTTCGCCGAGACGGTGTTGGTCTACATCGCCCTGGTATTGGGCGGCCTCGGTGCGGTACTGCTCCTCGTCGAGGCGGTGAGATCGCGCGCGTACCTGAGGGCGGGCCCGGAAGAGGCGGCGGTCGGCCATGCCGGAGCCGGAAGGCAGCGGGCACGGACGGGCGGTTTGGGGAAGGCGTCCGTCCCCGCCCCGGCGCCGCCGGGTGCACCGGCGGACCCCGCCGCGCATGGGAGCCGCGTCACCGAGGGGCAGCGGCACTTCGCGCCCGCGTCGGCTCAGCAGCCGGGGCGGGCCGCTGCGTCTTCGGCCCCCGCGGTCGGCACCCCGGTACAGCGGGGCGCCCCGGCTGGGGAAAGCCCCCCGGCAGGCGTAGGCGGCACAGCCCCGCCGCCGGAGGCCCTCCGCGGCGAGGCCCCCGCCGGGCCGGTACCCGAGCAGCAGAGCCCGGCGGATCCTGGGCCCGCACAGCAGGCCGAGCGGTCGTCGCGGGGTGAGGAGGGACACCCCGAGTCGCGCACCCCGGCCGTCGGGCACGAGCAGCGGCCCGCACCCCCCGAGCAGAGCGGGTGGCAGGCCGAGCGGCCCGGGCAGGAGAGCGAGCCCGCTGCCGAGCCGGAGCCGCCCCAGCCGCCCCGGCCGCAGCAGCCCCCGGAGCACGGCGGTGCGGCGCGGCCGCAGCCGCGCAGGCCGGTCCGTCCGCGGATCTACCGGCTGCCCGGCGATACCGACGAAGGCGCACTCGCCGAACCCGAGGCGCGGACCACCCGAGCGGATTCCGCCGCGGCGGGTGCGGCGCCGGGCGCCGACCCGGAACGGCCGGCGGAATGGACCGACCGGGACTTCGACGACACCGCCGAGCCCGGCACCGCCGAGCCCGAGGCCGCCGCAGCGGTCGGCGGCACCGGCGCCGCGGAGCAGCTGCCCGCCCGTGAAGCCGGAGCCGATCCCGACCGGCACACCGACGCGGCGCCGAGCGCCCCGGCCGAGCCGACCGAGGCCGCCCGGTTCCCCGAATCCGAGGCCCCCGCGAATTCCCCCTCCGCACAGCCCGCGTCCGAACAGGAATCGGACGTCTCCGACGAGTCCGACCGCGACATCTCCTTCAGCGCCTTCGTCAGCGGCCTGCGCCACCATGAGGATGCCGTGCAGGAGCCGGAAGGGGACGCCGGGGCCGCAGGTTCCGACACCGACGCCAACGCCGACTACGCGGCTGCAGCCGACGAGGCCGCTGCGGCGGCCGCTGCGTCCGGGGAGTCGGCCGCCTCAGCCGACCCGGCTGTCCACGAGGCCGCCGTCGAGCCCGCCCCGAGCGACGACGCGGCCCCTGAAGGGGAATCCGCTCCGGCCCGCATCGGCGAGACCGCCGAGCGGACCGAGCCGACTCGCGGACAGGAGCCCGCGGCCGAGTCCGGCCCCGCGGAGCCCGAGCCGGTGTCGGCCGTCCCGCCCGAGACCGCCGAACCGGACGCCGAATGGAACGCGGCCCCCGAGCCGGCCGCCGAGGCCGCCGACCCCGTGACCGAGCCCATCGACCTGCGCGCGGCCACAGCCACCGAGCCCGAGGCCGAAGAGCCCGCGGCGCACCCGGAGGGCGGGGCGGACGCAGCCGTAACCGCTGAAGCCGATGCCGGCGCAGCGTCCGACCCGGCCGACGACGAAGCGGCCGCCGTCGAGTCCGACGAGACCGTCGTCCTCCGGCGCGGCACCGACGACGACCGGCCGTAGGCGGCGCACCGAGTCTGTCCGCGGGACTGGTGCATCCAACGCGCGGTTTCGACCGGATAGCGGCCGGTGAAAACCGCGCGTCGGATGCACTGACCGCCCCCGGAGGAGCCCGCGCCGCCCCCGCCGGGCGGGCCACCTGCGAGCACCGGAACGGCGGGCGCGGGCCGGGCCCCGGTGCTGCCGTCGCCGCCGCTTTTCGGTCAACCGGCGGGCACCCGCCCGGCGCCGAGGCCGCACAGCGGACCCGAGCCACCGGCACCGCCGCCTCCGGCGGCGCAAGCGTCAGCTGCGGCGGTGCGCCGCCTCGGCGGCGGTCTTGCGCAGGTGCACGGTGACGCCGAACTCTTCGGAGGCGACCGAGTGGGCCTCGGCCTGCGGACTGCCCTCGGTGAAGGTCACGGCGAGCACCTCGCCCGCGATCGAGTGCTCATGCTCCTTCAGTGCCTGGGCGGTGACAGGGTCGCTCGCCGACCACCACAGGTCGATGCGGTCGGAGATCTCCAGACCGCTGGACTTGCGGGCGTCCTGGACCAGGCGGACCAACTCGCGTGCGAGGCCGGCGCGCTGCAGCTCCGGGGTGATCTCCAGATCCAGCGCGACCGTCTCGCCGCCTTCGGCCGCCACCGTCCAGCCCTCCCGGGGCTGCTCACTGACCAGCACCTCCTCGGAGCTGATCTCCACCGGCTCGCCCTCGACCTCGACGTGGGCCCAGCCGGTGGACCGCACTTGTTCCACCAGCCCCCGCGCGTCGGCGGAGCCGATGGCCTCGGCGACCAGCGGAGTGCGCTTGGCGAACCGCTTGCCCAGGGCGCGGAAGTTCGGCTTGACCGTGTAGTCCACCAGGTCGCCGCCGACCGCCGAGAGCGGGTCGAGTTGCTGCACGTTCAGCTCCTCGGCGATCTGGGCGCGCAGCTGCTCGGGCAGCCGCTCGAAGCCCGCGGCCCCGACCAGCACCCGCGACAGCGGCTGACGGGTGCGCACACCCGAGTCGACCCGCGCGGCGCGGCCCAGCTCCACCAGGCGCCGGGTCAGTGCCATCTGCTCGGAGAGCCCGGGGTCGATGAGGTCCTCGCGGACCTCGGGCCAGGGCGCCAGGTGCACCGACTCCGGCGCCTCCGGTCGGCGCAGCGCCGCCCACACGTGGTCGGTGAGGAACGGCACCACGGGCGCCATTGCCAGAGTCAGCGACTCCAGCGCCTCGAACAGGGTCGCGAACGCCGATGCGCCCTCGGGGCTCTGCGCGCCGGCCCAGAAGCGGCGGCGGGAGCGGCGGACGTACCAGTTGGACAGGTCGTCGATGAACGTGGTCAGCAGCCGGCCGGCTCCGGCGGTGTCGAAGCGGTCCAGCGCCTCGCCGACACCCTTGACCACGCGGTTCAGCTCCGAGAGCAGCCACCGGTCCAGCAGTGGCCGCTCGGCAGGCGCGGGCGCCTGTGCCAGCCGGTCGTGGCTCCAGGCGTCGGCGGCCCCGGCGTAGAGGGTGAAGAAGGAGACCGTGTTGTAGTAGGTCAGCAGGACCTTGCGGACGATCTCCTCCAGCGCCTCGTGGCCCACGCGGCGCGGCATCCACGGCGAACCGCTGGCGGCCATGAACCAGCGCAGCGCGTCGGCGCCGTGCCGCTCCATGACCTCCATGGGTTCGAGGACGTTGCCCAGGTGCTTGCTCATCTTCCGGCCGTCCTCGGCGAGGATGTGGCCGAGGCAGACCACGTTCTCGTAGGAGGAGTGGCCGAAGACGAGGGTGCTCACCGCCATCATCGAGTAGAACCAGCCGCGGGTCTGGTCGATGGCCTCGCAGATGTACTGGCCGGGGAAGTTGGCCTCGAACGCCTCCTGGTTGCGGTGCGGCGCGCCCCACTGGGCGAACGGCATCGCACCGGAGTCGAACCAGACGTCGATGACCTCGGGCACCCGCTCGGCGCGCCCGCCGCACTGCGGGCAGTCGAAGGCGACGTCGTCGACGTAGGGCCGGTGCGGGTCCAGGTCGTCGAGGTCCTGTCCGGCGAGTTCGCCCAGCTCGTGCAGCGAGCCGACGACGGTGTGGTGGTCCTCGGCGCAGTACCACACCGGCAGCGGTGTCCCCCAGTAGCGGCTGCGCGACAGCGCCCAGTCGATGTTGTTGCGCAGCCACTCGCCGTAGCGCCCCTCCTTGACGTTCTCCGGGAACCAGTTGGTGCGCGCGTTCTGCTCCAGCAGCCGGTCCTTGATGGCGGTGGTCTTGATGTACCAGGACGGCAGCGCGTAGTAGAGCAGCGGCGTGTGGCAGCGCCAGCAGTGCGGATAGCTGTGCTCGTAGGGCTCGTTGCGCAGCAGCAGGCCGCGGGCGCGGAGATCCGCCACCAGCGCGGAGTCGGCCGTCTTGAAGAACTCGCCGCCGACGAGGCCGAGATCGGCCTCGAAGGTACCGTCGGCGCGCACCGGGTTGACCACGGGCAGCCCGTAGGCGCGGCAGACGGCCATGTCGTCGGCGCCGAAGGCGGGCGACTGGTGGACCAGGCCCGTGCCGTCGTCGACGGTGACGTAGTCGGCCAGCACGACGAAGTGCGCCGGCTCCTCGAACTCGACGAGCTCGAAGGGGCGCTGGTAGTTCCAGCGCTCCATCTCCGAGCCCTCGAAGCGCTCACCCGTCAGCGTCCAGTCCTCGCCCAGCGCGGTGGCGACCAGCGGTTCGGCGACCAGCAGCCGCTCGGTGCCGTCGGTCGCCACCACGTAGGAGACGTCGGGGTGCACGGCCACGGCGGTGTTGGAGACCAGCGTCCAGGGGGTCGTGGTCCACACGAGCAGGGAGGTGGGCCGCTCGGGGTCGGCCAGCGGGCCGGAGGTGACGGGGAAGCGCACGTACACCGACGGATCCACGACGGTCTCGTAGCCCTGGGCCAGTTCGTGGTCGGAGAGCGTGGTGCCGCAGCGCGGGCAGTAGGGGCTGATGCGGAAGTCGCGGACCAGCAGGCCCTGCTCCCAGATGGTCTTCAGCGCCCACCACACCGACTCCACGTACTCGGGGTCCATGGTGCGGTACGCCTCGTCCATGTTCACCCAGTAGCCCATGCGCTCGGTCATGGCGGTGAACGCGCCGACGTTGCGCAGCACGGACTCTCGGCAGTGGGCGTTGAACTCGGCGACGCCGAACTCCTCGATGTCCTTCTTGCCGCTGAGGCCCAGCTCCTTCTCCACGGCGACCTCCACGGGCAGGCCGTGGCAGTCCCAGCCGGCCTTGCGGTCGACGTGGTAGCCGCGCATCGTCTTGAAACGGGGGAACACGTCCTTGAACACCCGCGCCTCGACGTGGTGCACGCCGGGCTGGCCGTTGGCGGTGGGCGGTCCCTCGTAGAAGACCCAGTTGGGGTTGCCGCGCGACTGCTCCAGGGAGCGTTCGAAGATCTTCTGCTCCGACCAGCGCCGCAGCACCTCGTGCTCGGTGGCGGGCAGGTCGATCTGGGCGGGGAGCGCGGGGAAGGCGCGGGCGGCGCTGTCGTCGGGCATGGAGCCTACCTCTCACCAGGGCATCGGTTGTCCTGATGGAGGGACGAGGCGCGTGCCCCGCGGTACCACCCTCCTTGGGAGAGGCGGGCCGGCCGCCTCGTTCCCCACTTCGTTGCCGTGGCTGCCGGGTCTACTGGGCCGCTGCGCGCCGCGGGCGCGCGCAGCCGTTCTTCCGGCGGCTCCGGGGTGATGTTCCCGACGGGCATACCCCCCGGGCTTCCACCGTCCCCGGGTCGCTATGGGCTGTGTCCGCGGTACTCGTCCCCATCCGCGCCGTGCCGTATCCCGAGGATAGCCGACACGGGGAGGGCAGGGGGCTCGCCGGAGCGGATGCCGGGTCGTCCTGTGCCGCCGACCGCGACGGTGCGGGCCGCCTTTCCCCGTGCGGCGGGCGGCGGTGCATACTTGCCTGCCGGGCCGCGTGCACCGCGCGGTCCGGCGCCGTGCGCGCGCCGTGCGGCGGGGCAGTGGTGATCGACGACGAGAGGGGCGGGCCGTGGCCGCGACCGGGCAGGAGGGCACCGTGCTGGTGACGCTCTCCGACAGGGACGACGCCGAGGAGTTGGCCGAGCAGTTGGCAGACCAGGGCTACGAGCCGTGCACCGTGCACCGCGACATGCTGGCCGGCGAGGACGACGCCGAGGACGTCGACTGGGTGATCGAGGTGAGCACCGGTCCGCACGGCGGCCCGGCCACCTTCGACGAGCCGCACCTGGCGATGCTGGCCCGGGACTACGGCGGCTTCGCCGCCGCCCGGTAGCGCGCCTGCTCTTCGTCCTCGACCCGCGCGGCGCCCCGGGGCGCCGCAGCGGCGGGCCTGTCGGCCTGGTGAATCGGGCGCGCTGAATCGGGAACACCTGGGGGATAGATCTGCAGAAGGCATGGTGTGTTCCGGCTGCGCTGTCGATGGTTGATTCGCCACCGGCGGGCGCTTAAGCTACCCGGCATCTCGTGCGAACACCGCCTGATGCGGTGGAATCGCACGTCAGAACGGGGTTCACGGCCGGCGCCCAGCGCGCGGCCCAGGGGGTGAGGTGCCGAATGGTGTCGACGACCGCGAGCGGCAGGTCCGGCGAGGAGGCCCGCAGGGGAGAAGGCGAGGGCAAGATGAGCGTGTCGAATGCGGCCGAGCTCCCAGTCCGCCCGGGGGAGGATCCGTGGACCGAGGCCGAGTTGGCCGAGGTGCGCGAGGGCCTGGAGACCGAGGTCGCCCGGCTGCGCGAGGGCGTCGCCGCCGCCGAGTCCGAGCTGGCCGAGCGGCTGTCGGATTCGGTCGAGGGGGCCGGAGACGACCCGACCGACACCGGTGCCAAGGCTTATCAGCGCGAGCACGACCTGGCGCTGAACTACAATACGCGTGAGCTCCTCGCGCAGAGCGAGCGGGCGATCCAGCGGATGGACGCGGGGACCTACGGAGTCTGCGAGTCCTGCGGGAAGGCCATCGGCAAGGCCCGCCTGCAGGCCTACCCCCGCGCCACATTGTGTGTGCAGTGCAAACAGCGCGAGGAGCGTCGCTGAGTGACGTCGAGCCCTCCGGGGCCCAGAATCGTACGGTGAACGGACCCGCCGCGCGCAGCCCGCGGCGGTTCCTTCTGTTGACGGCGGTGGCCGCGGCGGCTCTGGCGGCCGACTACGCCACCAAGGAACTCGCGCTGGCCGCGTTCGAGCCGGGCGAGTCGATGCGGGTCGTGGGCGAGCTGCTGCGGTTCACGCTCGTGTTCAACACCGGAGCCGCGTTCTCCATGGGCCAGGGCGTGCCCTGGCTGTTCTTCATCATCGCCGTGGGCGTGGTGGTCTACATCCTGTTCATGGCGCGCAAACTCGGCAGCGCGTCGTGGACCGTCGCGCTCGGGTTGATCCTCGGCGGTGCCCTGGGCAACCTCGTCGACCGCGCCTTCCGGCCGCCGGCGCCGCTGCACGGTGCGGTCGTCGACTGGATCCAGGTCCCCAACTTCCCGGTCTTCAACATCGCCGACTCCTGCATCTGCGTCGGCGGGGCTTTCGCCGTGCTGCTGGCGTTCCGCGGCATCAACCTCGACGGCACCCGCGAGTCCGACAATCGGGCCGAGGAAGCCCCGGCCGATGAGGACGGCGCGGCGGCCCAGGCGAAGGGCGCCGAACGCCCCGCCGACGAGGCCGGCGGCGGCCCGCAAACGGCCGCCGATCCGAAGGAGGGCACCGGCCGCGGCGAGGGCGCGGTCGCGCCCGATTCCGGCGCGGAACCGGACGGCACCGACCGCGCGGGCACCCGCCGCGACGAAGGCGGGCGGTCGGCGTGAGCGGCTCCACCAGGACCGGAGACCACCGCGGCATGCCGGTGCCCGACGGCGTCGAGGGCGAGCGCATCGACGCCGCCATCGCCCGTATGTTCGGGCTCTCGCGCACCCGCGCCGCCGAGATCATCACCGAGGGCAACGTCACCGTCGACGGCGCCGCGGCCGCCAAGTCCGACCGCTTGGAGGCGGGCAGTTGGCTGGAGGTCACCCTGCCCCCTCCGCCGGAGGCGCCCTCGGCGCGTCCGGAGCCGGTGCCGGGGATGTCGGTGGTCCACGAGGACGCCGACATCGTCGTCGTCAACAAGCCGGCCGGAGTGGTCGCCCACCCCACCGTGGGCTGGACCGGTCCGACCGTGCTCCAGGGCCTGCTTTCCTCCGGCGTCGAACTGGCCACCAGCGGAGCGGCCGAGCGCCAGGGCATCGTGCACCGGCTCGACGCCAACACCACCGGGCTGATGGTGCTCGCCAAGAGCGAGGCCGCCTATTCCGTGCTGAAGCGGGCCTTCAAGGAACGCGAGGTCGACAAGGTCTACCACGCGCTCGTGCAGGGCCACCCCGACCCGCTGCGCGGCACCGTCGACGCCCCGATCGGCCGCCACCCCGCGGGCGACGGCCGGTTCGCGGTGGTGGCCGGCGGGCGGCCCTCGGTCACGCACTACGACACCGTGGAGGCGTTCCGCGCCGCCAGCCTGCTGGAGGTCAAGCTGGAGACGGGGCGCACCCACCAGATCCGCGTGCACATGGCGGCGCTGCGGCACCCGTGCGTGGGCGACCACCTCTACGGCGCCGACCCCGTGCTGGCCGAGTACCTCGGTGTGCGCAGCCAGTGGCTGCACGCGGTGCGGCTGGGCTTCCAGCACCCCACCGAGGGCCGCCGCGTCGAGTTCGAGTGCGCGTACGCCGACGAACTCGCGGCCTCGCTGGAGCTGCTGCGCGAGGATTGAGCGCGGCCGGGCCGCCCGCGCGCCCGCGTCGGGATCATCCGTTCAACAGGCCCGCCAGGGTGGCCTCCGGGCTGATCGCGTCGGGGTCGGTGCGCACGTCGATGAGGACGGGGCCCTCGGCCGCCGCCGCATCGGCCAGCGCGTCGGCGAGTTCCACCGCGGTCTCGGCCGTGGCGCCGCCCGCTCCCAGGCCCCGCGCGTAGGAGGCCAGATCGAGCGGGCCGCTGATGTCGGTGCCCGCCCTGCGGCCGAGCTCGCTCGCCTGATGCATCGCGATCGTGCCGTAGAGCCCGTTCTGGAACACCACGACCGTGATCGCCAGGCCGAGCCGCGCCGCGGTCTCCAACTCCTGGCCGGTCATCAGCACGCCGCCGTCGCCCACTGCGGCCACCACGGTCCGGTTGGGCGCCGCGAGCTTCGCGGCGACCGCCGCCGGGACCGCATAGCCCATGGCGCCGCTGGTCGGAGCGAGCTGGGTGCGCGGGTGCCGGTAGGTCCAACCGCGATGCAGGAACGCCGCGAAGTTGCCGGCGTCGTTGGTGACGACGGTGTCCTCCGGCAGCGCCTTGCGCATCGCCTCGACCACCGCCCACGGGTGCAGCGGGCCCTCGGCGCGGGTGGCGGCCTCCGGGGGTGCGGTGGCGGTGCGCTCCCAACGGCGGTGGGCCTCGCTGTAGTCGCGGTCGGGCGTGTCGACGGGCAGTTCGGCGAGGGCGTCCAGCGCCACTTGGGCGTCGGCCACCGCGCCCAGCCATACCCCGGTGACCGCGCCGACCTGGTCGGGGTCGATGTCGATCTGGGCCACCGGCGAGCCCGGTCCGGGGCCGGCGGCGGTGGGCAGCCGGTAGGTCTGGCTGGTGATCTCGCCCAGCCGCGAGCCCACCACCAGGACGGCGTCGGCCTCCTCCAGCGATCGCAGCACCGCAGCGGGGCACCCCAGGCCGAGGTGGCCGAGGTAGAGGCGGTGGTCGTTGGGGAACACGTCCTGGCGGCGCCATGAGGTGTAGACGCCCACGTTGTAGCGTTCGGCGACGGCGACCAGCTCCTCGCGTGCGCTGCGGGCGCCGCCGCCGGCGATGATCACCGGGCGTTCGGCCGCGGCCAGCCACTCCGCGAGCCGGTCGCGCTCCTCCTCGCCCAGCGGCGGCCGCGGCGGCTGCGCCCCCGGTAGCGCATGTGCCGCGGGGACGTGTCGGCCGAACAGGTCACCGGGCACGGCGACGGCCACCGGGCCCGGGCGGCCGGTGGTGGCCACCCGCAGCGCCTGGGCCGTGACCTCGGCGAGCCGGTCGGCGCGGTGGACCGTGGTGGCCCACTTGGTGATCGGCGTGTAGAAGGCGGTGAGGTCGACCTCCTGGAACGCTTCGCGCCCCAGGTAGGGGCTGGTGACCTGGCCGAGGAACACGACCATCGGGGTGGAGTCCTGGCGCGCGGTGTGCACGCCCACGGCCAGGTTGGCGGCGCCGGGACCGCGCGTGGCGGCTGCGACCGCGGGGACGCCGGTGAGCTTGGCCTCGGCCTCGGCCATGAACCCGGCGCCGTTCTCGTGGCGGGTCGAGACGAGCCGCAGGTCGTCGTGCTGCTCGATCGCGTCGGCGAGTTCGAGGAAGCTCTCGCCGGGCACGGTGTAGCACCGGCGTACACTCGCGGCGGCCAAGACGTCGACGACCTCCTCGGCGGCGGTGCGCCAAGCCCGGTCGCCGCCGGCCCGGGATCGGTCCAGGCCCTCATAGGCGCCCTCGGCGGCGCTGCCGACCGGGTTTTCGGTCTCCTCTGTCATCGGCGTCCTCCGGCTCGCGGGTTGGTCACCCTTGCCTTCTGCCCGCCCGCGGCTCCCGATTCACCTCGGCGGGCGCGGGCGGAAGGGCCGGACGGGGGCGGCGGCCCGCAATGGGGGAGTGCGGTGGCGTCCTCACAGGCCCAGCAGGCGCAGCCCGGCCGCCGTCGCCGCGGCGACGACGAGAACGACGAGGAAAGGCGCGCGCAGCAGCAGGGCTACGGCCGCGGCGGCGATACCGCCGACACGGGCGGGGTCGAAGACCAACTGCTGACCGCCGTCGGTCGCGGTCTGTACGGTGATCAGCGCCGCAAGCAGCGCCACCGGGACCGCCATCGCGAAGCGCTGCACGAGAGGATGGTCGAGCAGCCGCCGCGGTGCCGAGAGGCCGGCCAGCTTCAGCAGGTAGCAGCCCGCGCAGGTGCCGATGATCACCGCCCAGAGCGCCATGTGCGGACCTCCCCGCGATCCGTCCGTCCCGTACCGCCGTCGTCCGAGGGAGCGCCGCTGTCGCCGCGCTCCGGGGTGCTCCCTCCGGTGGCTGCGCGCCCGCCGGGCACGACCAGCGCCGCCGCCGAGGCGAGCAGCACGGGAACCCCCGGCGGCAGGAAGGGCACCGCCGCCAGCGCGATCGCGGCGGCGAGCACCGCCACGGCCCGCTCCCGGCGCCCCTCCCGCAGCCGCGGCGCGATCAGCGCAAGGAACACAGCCGCGCCCATGGCGTCCAGCCCGAACGCCTCGGTGTTCCCGATCCGCTCGGTCGCCAGGGCGCCGACCAGCGTGGTCGCGTTCCACATCACGTAGATGGTGGCGAAGACCGTGAGGAACGAGGTGCGCGCCCACGCGCCGGTGGGTTGGGCCAGGGCGCCGGCGGCGGTCTCGTCGATGATGCCGTGCGCGGTCAGCAGCCTCCGGGCGCCGCGCCAGGGCAGCAGGTCGGCCATCCGCAGGCCGTAAAGGGTGTTGCGGGCACCCAGCAGCAGCGCGCCGGCGGCGCCCGCGGCCAGACTGCCGCCGCCGGCGAGCACCCCGACGAGGGCGAACTGCGACGCGCCGGTGAAGGCGAGCAGGCTCAGTACGCACGCCTGGGGAACCGACAGCCCCGCGGTGACGGCGGCGGCGCCGAAGGCGACACCGGACAGACCCACCGCGATACCCATGCCCAGTCCGTCGCGGACGGGAGGCGACAGCCGTCCAGAAGTGATGTCCACGTCAGTCGACGCTAGCCGCGCGGGGGCGGCGGCGTCTTGAACGTAATTGCAGGCCCTTTCGCCGTACGGGGCCCCCGCCGAGCGCAGCGCGCCCGGCGCAGGCGGGCGGCCGGACGGTCGAATCCGATGGCGGCGGGTGGCGGGCGGCCTTGCCGACCTGCCGAGATGCGGGTGACCTGGAGGAAAAGCGGCGCCGAGGACGGCGGATGGCTCGGCCCGCGGTCATCGGGCCGGGTGCCCGCCGGTGGCGGTTGCGGCGGGGCGGCAGCGGTTTGCTGTGCGGCCTTGCCGACCTGCCGAGATGCGGGTGACCTGGAGGAAAAGCGGCGGCGAGGGCGGCGGATGGCTCGGCCCGCGGTCATCGGGCCGGGTGCCCGCCGGTGGCGGTTGCGGCGGGGCAGCGACGGCAACAATGGGTCCGGGCCCGCGGTCGTCGGTTCGGTGCTCGCCGGTGGCCCGCCCGGCGGGGGCGGCGAGGGCGCCGCGGCGTCGGGCCCGCGGTGGTCGGCGGTGGTGGTCACCGGCCCCGGCCGCGGGTGGTCGAGCCGTGGCGGCTGCCGCCCGGTTATCGGCGCGGGCCTGCGGGGCGCTCGGCGGCGGCCATGCGGCCAGGTTGAGGGCCACGAGATGCACGTACGTGCGGCGGCATCGGCATCGGCGTCGCCCCGAGGTGCCGCCCCCACACCGTGATTCCGCGATACGAAACAACGCAGGGTGTTTTGTACATCAATGCCCGATTTCTCAGTGGGTCCGCGGCCGCGCTGCGGCGGCGACGGCCCACGAAGCGCGCCGAATGGCGCGAAAACAGCCCCGGAGTCAACTTTTCGTGCGCCTCGTGGCCACGGCGTCCGCCGAGGCCGCCCGAAAAACGGGCATAGACCCCAAAAGTCCACCCCATCGGGGGGTGCGGCTCTCGGAGGCGACACCCAGGCGCAACGAGCGACGCGGCGTCGCCCCCGACCCCCGATCCCGCGCACCCCCGGGGCGTGCGAGCGCCCGCGACCGCGCCCCGCCGCGCGGCCTCCGGCCGGTGCCGGCCCGGCAGGGGACACGGCGAGACCCAGCCGGCGCACCGGCGCCGGTAGGTCCCCTATGCCGGTCCATCCGGCGATGATCGCGAACTTATGGCCGCGGAATGCGCTTACCTGCGACCATAAGTTCGCGATAGACGGGCCAAGCCGCGCCGAGTCTGTCTCCAGGGCTGGATTCGGCGCCGAATCCAGCCCTGGAGACAGACTCGATGGGACCGGTGCCACCTATTGCGGGGTTTCGACCGGACAGCGGCCGGAATCCGGTGAAAACCGCGCATTCGATGCGCCGACCGGCCCGCGGCGGCCCAACGCCGTCCCCGCCGGCCGCCGCCACCGGCGAGCACCCGACCCGTCGACCGCGGGCCGGACCCGGCGCCGTCCTCGCTGCCCGTCGTTCCCCGTCAAACGCCCCGTCGCCCGGCAGACCAACAAGGCCGCCCAGCAGACCGCTGCCGCCCCTTCGCTACGTACCGCCACCGGCGCACACCCGACCCGACGACCGCAGGCCCAGCCCACCGCCGCCCTCGGCGCCGCTTTTCAGTCAAGTCCACCCGGCACCCGGCAGACCAACAAGGCCGCCCAGCAGACCGCTGCCGCCCCTTCGCTACGTACCGCCACCGGCGAGCACCCGGTCCGACAACCACAGGCCCGACCCACCGTCACCCTCGCCGCGCCTGCGGCCGTCTTCCACGGGCACCGGCCTCCCGCACCATCACGGCTGATCACCGTCGGGCCCGCCCAGTACCCCCCTTTGGAAAGCACCCGGCGGGACCCCGGTGATGCGTTTGAAGTGCCGTGTGAAGTGCGGCTGGTCGGCGAAGCCGAGTCCGGTGGCGACGTCGGCGAGCGGGATGCCGTCGGCGAGCAGCCGGCGGGCGCGCTGCACGCGCACGTCGTTGACGTAGGCGTGCGGCGGCAGGCCGTGCGCGGCGCGGAAGGCGCGCAGCAGCGCGAAGGGCGGCGTGTCCACCTCCGCGGCCAGTTCCTCCAGGCTGGGCGGGTCGGCCAGGCGCGAGCGCAGCAGTTCGCGGGCCTGCGCGACGGCGCGCGCGGGGCCGGGCGGCCCGGCCGTCTCGGTGGGGGAGGGGGCATGGGTGTGGCGGGCAAGCAGCCGATGCAGCGCCTGGCGGGTCAGCGTGGAGGCGCTGAGGCGGTCGCCCCGCTCGGTGGCGCGGTGGGCGGAGCGCAGCAGGGCGGCGGAGGCGGGGTCGCGGATCTCGCCCGCCGTGAACGGCGGAACCGACCCCATCCCGAGGTCGCGGGCAGCGGCGGCGACCACCTCCACCTCGGGGTAGAGGACCCGGTAGCGCCAGCCCTCGGGCACCCCGGCATGGCCGGTGTGGACCTCGTTCGGTTCCACGGCGGCGATCCCCCCGGCCGAAACCCGGTGGAGCCCTCCGCGGTGGGTGAACTCCTCCACGCCGGTCTCGATGAGGGCGAAGGTATAGGTGTCGTGGGTGTGGCGGTTGAAGCTGTGGCGCACATAGCGGGCTTTGAGCAGCTCGACTCCGGGCAGGCCGGGATGGCGCCAGAAGCGGGCGCGCTCGCCGGACTCGTCGGTCATAGCGCCAGCTTAGGCAAGGGGGCGGCAGCGGTGCGCGCCCTGGTCGGCCACCGGCTCCCTCGTTCGGGCGCAGTCGTCGGCGGGGCGTTTCGCTCCGGCGTACGCCGGCTCGGAATCCGGGAAGCCGGGAAGCCTGCGGGAACCGTTCCGGCGCCGCCACCACGCAGGTTTGGGCAGGACCTAGACTTTCCGCGTGCTCACCATCGACGTCGCCGAGAACCTCGCCGACCGCGCCGCCGTGTTCGCCATCCGGGGCGCCGTCTTCGTCGCCGAACAGCGCGTGCCCATCGCCGAGGAGTGGGACGCGCGCGACCTCGACGCCGAGCACCTGCTGGCCCGTACCGACGGTGTGCCCACTGGAACCGGCCGTCTGGTCGTGGAAGGGGTGCGGGGCCTGCTCGGGCGCCTGGCGGTGCTTCCCGAGGCGCGGGGGACGGGTGCCGGCGCCGCCCTGGTCCGCGCGATCGAGGAGCGGGCGCGCAAACTGGGGCTGGGCGAGATGGAGCTGCACGCGCAGACCCACGCGCTGGGCTTCTACGAGCGCCTCGGCTACACCGCCCGGGGCGAGGAGTTCCTGGACGCCGGGATCGCGCATCTGGACATGCGCAAGCCGCTGGACTGAGCGTCCGCTGCGGGGCCGCGCAGTGGCAGTTGCGTGCCGATTGTCACGAAATAGCGCCACGACGTGCTCCCGTTGGCGGTTGTGACGGTCGTCGCGTTGCTTGTATCGGGGCCCTGGGCGACCATGAAGCTACCAGGGAGTAACCTCAATGGTCGGCCGACGCCCCGGCGTCCCGCACGAATTCGCGGGACCGGCGGCCCGGCCCCGCCGCAGCAGCACCGAGTCCTAGCAAGCCGCACCCAGCACAGCAGAGGAAGCCATGACGGTCGAGACCGAGCCGGTTGCCGAACTCCCCGACCCGCGGGACTTCGGGCTCCCCGTGGTCGGCGAGGAGGAGATCCCGGCGGAGTTGACGTCCCTGGTCGAGGAGGTGCGCACGCTCGTCGACGCCGTCGCCCACACCCGGGCGGGCGCCGAGGACCTCGCGGCCGCGCGCACGGCCGTCGCCGAGGCCGCCTCGCGTCTGCAGGGCGACCGGCACGACATCGGCACCATGGTGCGCCACACCTGGCCCGACGGCCGGGTGGAGTACGGCACCCTCGCCAACATCGTCGCCGGCCCGACCAACGCCGCGGCACCGCCGCTGCGCCTGGAGCGGGCCTCCGGCGGCGGACTGCACGGCGGGTTCCGGCTCAACGGCGTCTACCAGGGACCGCCCGGCCTGGTGCACGGCGGCTGGCTCGCCGCCCTGCTCGACCAGGCCCTCGGCGCCGCCGCCGGAGCCGAGGGGATGCCGGGCCTCACCGCCAACCTCGACGTGAACTACCGCCGTCCCACGCCCGTCGAAGCGCCGCTGGAGATCACTGCCCGCGTCACGGGCACCGAGCGCCGCAAGGTTTTCGTCGCGGCCGAGATCAGCCACGACGGCGAGGTCACCGCCGAGGGCACCGCCCTCATGGTGCGCCTGGACCTTCCCGGCGACGGCGGCGCCTGACGGCCGCCGCCGCGCCCGGCCGCCCGGGCCCGGATACACGAAAGCGCCGCGCGGGGCGCCTTCCGGCAGCCCCGCGCGGCGCGATCGCGCCAATCGGGAATCAGCGGCGGCGCAGCGCCCGGCGCAGTCGACCCTCGACCTGCCGGATGCCGCGCTGCACCTCCGGCGGCATGCCGCCGCCGCGCCGCGTGCGCGCGCCCGTGCCGCGGTTCGTCCGCGACGGACGGCCGAAACCGCCCAGCCCGCGGGTCGGCGCGGCGCCGCCCGTGCGGTGGGGGCGGTGAGTGCGGCTGACGGGGGCGCCGCCGCCCATGCCGTTGAGCCTGCCACCGACGACCTGGCGCGCCTTGCGTTCGATCCAGTTCCTACGGGTCCCCATGGGATGTCCTCCTCGGGGGGATGGCTCTGTTTCGCTCTGCTCAGGGAGACGGTCTCTCGTCTGATCCCTGGTGTGTTATCTACCCGTGACACGCCGGGTTATGGGGGCCGTCCCGGCGACCGGCCCGCCGGTCCGCCGCTCGGGCCGGGCCCCGCCGCTTGCGCGTCCTGTCGACTGTATGGAGAACGTGCAGCTCATGCGGCTTGCGTGCGTTTGCGGTGCGCTGCGCAACAGGCTCCGACGATGCCGGAGACCCGGTCGGATTATGAGCTAGATCATGCCGCGGCGGCACCCGGTTCGGGTGGTTTCGTGGCGGATGTCCGATAGACCGGAGAGGTGACGACGAGCATCGCCGAACCCGCGCAGGCCGACCTTCCCGCACACGGCGGATTGGCCGACACCCTCTTCGGGCGCGCCGAACGCCACCCCGACGCGCCCATGCTCAGCCGGCAGGAGAACGGCCGCTGGCAGGACATCCCGGCCGCAGCGGTGCGCGACGACGTCGTGGCGCTGGCCAAGGGGCTGATCGCCCGCGGCGTGCACCCCGGCGACCGGGTGGGGCTGCTGTCGGGCAACCGCTACGAGTGGACGCTGCTGGACTACGCGATCTGGACGGCCGGCGCCGTCTCCGTGCCCGTCTACCCCTCGTCCTCGGCCGAGCAGATCTCGCTCATCCTCGGCGACTCCGGCGCTGTGGCCTGCGTCGTCGACGACACCTCGCACGCCGCGGCGGTCGAAGGCCTGCGCGGCGGCCCCGGCGGCCCCGAAAGCCTGGAGCACGTCTGGTGCTTCGACACCGGCGCCCTCGACGAGCTGCGCTCAGCCGGTGCCGGGGTGCCCCACAGCGCGGTCGAGGAGCGCCGCGCCGGCGTCGACCCCGCCGACCCGGCCACCATCGTCTACACCTCGGGCACCACCGGAACGCCCAAGGGATGCGTGCTCACCCACGCCAACTTCCTGGCCGAGATCCGCGCGGTCGTCACCGCGCTGCCGGTGCTGTTCGAACCCGCTCCCGACGGCGCGCAGCCCTCCACACTGCTGTTCCTGCCGCTCGCCCACGTCTTCGGACGCATGGTCCAGGTCGGCGTCATCCACGCCGGGGCCCGCCTCGGCCACACCGACAGCGTCGGCTCGCTCATCGACGATCTGGGATCGTTCCGGCCCACCTTCCTGCTCGCGGTGCCCTACGTCTTCGAGAAGATCCACGCCACCGCCCGCAAGGGCACCGGCGGCCTGCGCCGGCGCATCTTCGACGCCGCCACCGAGACCGCCGTCGCCTACAGCCGAGCCCGCGACAGCCGGGGGCCGGGGCCCGTGCTGCGGCTGCGCCGCGCCGTGCTGGACCGGCTCGTCTACCGCAAGCTGACGGATGCCCTGGGCGGCCGCTGCACCCGCGTGATCTCGGGCGGCGGGGCCCTGGACACGCGGTTGCTGCACTTCTACCGCGGTATCGGACTGGAGGTCTACGAGGGCTACGGGCTGACCGAAACCACCGCAGCCGTACTGGCGAACACTCCCGGACACGTCCGGCCCGGAACCGTGGGCGGCCCGCTGCCCGGGGTCGAGGTGCGCCTGGCCGAGGACGGCGAGGTGCTGCTCCGGGGCGGGCCCGTCTTCACGCGCTACTGGAACCGCCCCGAGGCCACCGCGGACGCGTTCGTCGACGGCTGGTTCGCCACGGGCGACCTCGGCGAGATCGACGGCGACGGCTACGTCAGCATCACCGGCCGCAAGAAGGAGATCCTGGTCACCGCCGGCGGCAAGAACGTCGTCCCCGTGCCGATCGAGGAGCGCGTCTGCGCCGACCCGCTGATCGAGCAGTGCATGCTGGTCGGCGACGGCCGCTCCTTCGTCACCGCGCTGATCACCCTGGAGCCCGACGAGCTCGCCCGGTACAAGGAGCGCAGCGGCTACGCCTCCGGTGAGCCGCACGACCTCGACGCCGATCCGGCGCTTCGCGCGCGGGTGCAGGAGGCGGTCGACTCCGCCAACGCGGCTGTGTCGCGCGCCGAGTCCATCCGCGCCTTCCGCATCCTGCCCGAGCAGTTCAGCGTGGAGGACGAGACGCTCACACCGACGCTGAAACTCCGCCGTTCCCGCATCGCCGACCGCTACAGCTCATCGATCGAGGAGATGTACGCGAAGCGCTGAGCGCGCGTAGGAAGCCGTCGGAGGCAGCGCCTCCAAGGCTGCGCGCCGTGATCATCGCTGCGCCGCCCGACCGCGGCGCCGCTCGGCCCGAGCGGTGCGGCGGAGACCGGATTTAAGGCTTGGACCTGCCGTTTCGCCGACCAGGACGGTGGTGGCCGGTTCCGCGACGCGTACCCGATCCGGCGACGGGCGCACCGGACCGGCCGTATTCAGTGGGTTGTATCGGGTCAACCGATTCCGTCGTTATCGACTGCCCTAAATTGACTCCGTAGTGTAATAGTGCACGCGCAAAGAGTTGTGCGGCGTTTGCCCGACCGCGTTGCCGCTTTGCCCCCGGCCGCCGCAGGCGATCATCCGGTCACACCCGACTCAGGCTGCCCGCATACCCGCTGGCGTGGCACAAAGCGCCCGCCATCCCCGATCCGTCGGCGGATCGGCGCGCCCCGCCGCCCACCCGCGGGTCAGCGTCCGGCAAAACCGCCCGCGGTTCAGTCGGTCGGCCCGAATGTCCGTACGTGGCCACCCGTGTTGCCGCAGGGCCCTCCCGCGCCGAAGGTGCAGGGGAGTGATTGCTGCGCGACGGCCGCCGGTCGCGCCGGGTGCCACAGGCACACCGCCGCCGGACCTTTGCGCCGGGGCGCCCGCGCCCGTCGGCGGCCGCCCGTCCTCGCGCCGCAGCAGTCCGCACCTTCGAGGAGCCGGCAGAGATGAGGACGCCGCCATGAAGTCGACCGTCGAGACAACCGAGGTACCCGAGCAGCGCACCGGACCGGCGACCGCGCAGCACCGGAGCGCGCCCCGGCGCGGCCGGGGCCACGGCGCCGGCCTGCGCGGGCTCGGCCACGTGCCCGAGTCACCGCTGTACGAAGGCCGGTTCGGCCGCATGTTCCGCCGCCTGCCCCCGCTCGCCCTCGGCGAGGACGAGATCACCGCCCTCGCCGAGCGCATGGTCGAGCGCAGCCCGGGAGACCCGGGGCTGGACAATCCGCGCATCCCGAGCGGATACACCTTCCTCGGGCAGTTCATCGACCACGACATCACCCACGATCCGACGCCGCTGCAGGTCGGCCGCCGCGATCCGGACGCGCTTACCAATTTCCGCTCGCCGTTCTTCGACCTGGACTCCGTCTACGGGCGCGGCCCCGCCGACCAGCCCTACCTCTACGACGACGAGAAGCCGGGACACTTCCTCGTGCCGGAGCGCGACGGCCAGTACGACCTGCAGCGCAACGCCCAGGGCTCGGCGATCATCCCCGATCCGCGCAACGACGAGAACCTGTTCGTCACCCATCTTCAGCTGACGCTGCAGCTGTTCCACAACGAGGTGCTGGACGCACTGCCTGAGCTTCCGGAATCCGCGCGGCTCGGTGAGGAGGACGATTTCGCGGCGGCTCAGGGCATCGTGCGCCGGCACTACCAGTGGGTGGTGATCCACGACTTCCTGCGGCGGATCGTCGGCGAGGAGACCTTCCGCGACGTCCTGCGCAGCGCGCAGCCCACCGCGCGGGGCCGCGGCGTCGAACGGCCCGACCTGCGCTACTACCGCTGGCGCAACAACCCGTTCATGCCGGTGGAGTTCTCCGTGGCGGCCTACCGGTTCGGGCACTCGCTGATCCGGGCGCGTTACAAGCTGAACACGTCGGTCCCGCAACTGCCGATCTTCACCGCCGATCCCGTCTCCGAGAGCGACCCGCTCTCCCACCTGGGCGGCTTCCGCGCGCTGCCGGAGGGCTGGCAGATCGAGTGGCGCCGGTTCTTCCCGCTCGGCGCGGACGGCGGCGGACCGGAGTCCGCGCGGGCGATCGACCCGTTCCTCGCGCCGCCGCTGATGGAGCTGCCGGAGGAGGCGGCCGAGGGCGTGGCGTCGCTGGCCCGGCGCAACCTCACCCGCGGCGTGAGCCTGGGGCTGCCCTCGGGGCAGTCGGTGGCCTGCGCGATGGGTGTGGAGCCGCTCGCCGACGCCGACCTGGGTTTGCCCCGGCCGGGACCCGCTCCGCTGTGGTACTACATCCTGCGCGAGGCCGAGGTCGTCGCCGAGGGGCGCCATCTGGGCCCCGTCGGCGGGCGCATCGTCGCCGAGGTGTTCCTCGGCCTGCTCGCCGCCGACCCGGCCTCGTACCTGAGCAGGGACCCGGGCTGGAAGCCGACGCTGGAGAGCGCCGAGGACGGCGACTTCACCATGTCCGACCTGATCCGCTTCACCGGATTCGGCCTCGGCGAGGTCTGAGCGTGCCGATCGGGCACGACCCTTCCCCCGCCCGCGGGGCCTTCCCGCGGGCGGGGGCACCGCCGCCCCAACCCGCGGGCGGCCCCGCCGAGCGCGCGCACGACGTTCCCGCCGCCGCGCTCGGCGCGCTAGAATCGAGGCCATGAACCGCCGCTATCGCTGCTTTAGACCGCCGGCTGCGCGCCGGACGGCCGCCGATAGCTGAGCGGTCGCGGTTCGCACGCCGGCTCAGAGCGCCAAGGCACCCGCCTTGCGCTCTTTTTCTGTTCAGCGGCGGCTCCGCGACCCTTCGACCCGGCGGGGCGGCCGCCCCCGAGTGTTGGAGGATCCCATGGCCGATTCGCCCGCCCGCGTCCACGAGCTCCGCAACCGTATCGACGTGCTCGACGCCCGGCTCGCCGGGCTGCTGGAGGACCGCGCCCGGCTCGCCGCCGACGTGCAGCGCCTCAAGCCGGTCGGCGGCTTCGCCGGGCGCGATGCCGAGCGCGAGCGGGCCCTGGTCACCGCCATGGCCGAGCACGCGCCGCGGCTGGGCGGCGACCGGCTCGCGCGCATCATGGCCGCGGTGATCGAAACCGGCCTGGAGGCCGCGGAGGAGGAACTGCGCAACGCCGCGGGTTAGCGGGCGCCGCGCTGCGAACGCGGCGGCGGACGCCCGCGGCTAGGACTCCCGCCGCTCCAGCTTCGCCAGGCGCTCCGCCGCCTTGCGCGGCGAGCGGGCCCGGCGGGCCATGCCCTTCCACGGGTCGCCGTCCGCCTCGTCCAGCCGCTGCAGCCGGTCGCCCAGCGTGCGCACCGTCCACGCCCGAGCCGAGCCGACCCCGTCCAGCTCGTCCCAGGACAGCGGGACGGCCACCGGCGCCTCGGCCAGCGCGCGCACCGCGTAGGGCGCCACGGCGTGCTGGGCGTAGGCGTTGCGCATGACGTCCAGGAACAGCCGTCCGCGGCGCTTGTCCTTGCGGAACTCGGTCGTATAGGTGTCGGGCCTGCGCGCGGCGACGACGTCGGCGAGGCGCCGGGCGAACGAACGCACCTCGTCGAAGTGCTCGTCGGGGCGGATCGGCGACGTCACGTGCAGTCCGCGCGATCCCGTGGTCATCACGAAGCCGACCAGGTCCACCTCGTCCAGCGCGGCGCGGATGTCGTGCGCGGCCTCGCGGACCAGCCCGAAGTCGTCGCCGGCGGGATCGAGGTCGACGATGATGCGGTCGGGGTGCTCCAAGCTGTCGGCGCGGCTGAGCCAGGGGTGCGGGGTGATGACGGCCTGGTCGGCCAGCCACAGCAGGCTCGCGGTGTCGTCGCAGACCGCCATGGTGACGCTGCCGCCCTGCTCGCGCGGGACCTCGACCCCGCCGATGAAGTCGGGGGCGTGGGCGGGCAGCTGCTTCTGGAAGAACCCCTCCGTGCCGCCCTCGGCGAAGACGCCGTCGGGGAAGCGGTGCAGGGCCAGCGGCCGGTTGCGCACGTGCGGCAGCATCAGGGGCGCCACGGCGCGGTAGTGCTCGGCCAGTTCCCGCTTGGTGACTCCACCCTGTCCGAACAGCTCCTTGTCGGGCTTGCCCAGGTCCACCGTGTGGCGCCCGGCCTTCAACGACGTCGGCGAGGCGCTCATCGGTCCTCCCCGTCGCGGGGGCGCCCCTTGAGCGTGCGGCCTTCGTCCTCGGCGACGTCGCCGATCTCCCGGTCGGTGCGCACCGACCGGGGCTGGGTGGAGACCGGATTGCGGCGGGCGTCGGCGGCGGAGTCGCGCTCCTTGACCAGCAGCCACGCCTCCTCGTCGCCGTCCCCGCCGGAGCGGAAGCGGTTGAGCGCGTAGCGACCGGTGAGCTTCTCGCCGTGCAGTTCGAAGGAGACGTGTCCGTGTTCCAGGCCCTCGGCCATGCTCATCGGCCGCCCCTGCTTCGAGGTGGTGCCGACGTAGGTGCCGGTGTCCCAGACGAGCACCGTGCCGCCGCCGTACTCGCCCGCGGCGATGGAGCCTTCGAAGTCGGCGTAGTCGATCGGATGGTCCTCGGTGGGCACCGCGAGCCGCTTGTCGCGCGGGTCGGTGGAGGGGCCTTTCGGTACGGCCCACGACTTCAGCACCCCGTCGACCTCCAGGCGCAGGTCGTAGTGCTCGCGCCGGGCGACGTGGTGCTGGATGACGAACAGCGCCTCCTCGCGCTCCCGACCGCCCGCGGCGCCTTCGGGCTCCGCGGTGCGGGCGAAGTCGCGCCGGCGGCGGTACTCCGAGAGCGCGGAGTCGGCGCCGCCGGAAGAGGTGGTTTCCGACGTGCGGGAGCCGGGCTTGTCGGACCGGTTCATGCTCACCCCCGTCCTGCGGCCTGCGGCCGCGTCGTCCCTGGGCCGCGGCTACCCGCGCCCGGCGCGGTTACACGCCGGGCGCGGTAGCGGGCACTCGGTCGCAGCCGGGTGAGACGGGCGGAACAGGCGGGCGGTAGCCGGGCCCTGCACCGGCGGGCCGGTCAGCGGAAGCGGCGGACGTCGAGCCAGACCAGGCGGTGGTCGGAGGCCTGCGCGGCGGCCGCGGCGCCCGGGCGCCCCTCGGCGGGCCAGAACACGCCGGTCTCGCGCACCGGGAGGCCGCGGGAGGGCAGCACGTAGTCCACGCGGAGGTTGCCGGGGCCGGGGACGTCGCCGAAGTCGGCCGTGTCGTAGGCGGGATCGCCGATGTGCTCGGCGTTCGCGCCGCCCTGGGTCGCGGCGGCCTGCGGCGCGCCCTCGCTGGCGGGCGTGAGATGGCCCTGCACGCGGCGCGCCTGGAGCAGTTGGCGGGTGGCGCGCGGGTGGCCGTCGCCGTCCTCGGGGTCGGCGTTGAGATCGCCGGCGATCACGAACTTCGCGCCGGGGTGCAGCCCGCCGCGGCGGCCCGCGTCGTCGTAGATGTAGCGGCTGCGGCGCGGCGACACGTAGTCGGCGAAGAACCGGTTCTCGTCGTGGTTGCGGGCGACGTTGCGCTCTTCAGGGCCGTCGAAGCCGGGCGGAGTGGGGTGGGAGGCCAGCAGGTGCACGGGCCTGCCGCGGCCGATGCGGACGGGCACGTCCCAGTGGCTCTTGGAGGACAGCCGCAGCACCTTGCGCTCCTCCTCGGAGTAGAAGGGCTCGCCGGTCGCGGGGTCGGTGGGCAGCATGTTGCCGGGCATGTCGGCCCAGCGGAAAGTCTGGAAGGTGCGCGCGGCCTCGCGGTCGATCGGGTACCGCGAGTAGACCACCATGCCGTACTGGCCGGGGAACATGCCGAACCCGTAGGCGTCGTCGCCGTAGCCGGGGGTTCCGGGCTCGGTGACCGCCTTGCCGTCGTTGTTGAGGTCCAGCCCGGTGGCAACGCCGGTGTTGCTGGGGGCGGTGTAGCGGTACCGGTAGCGGATCGGCTCGGCGCCGTCCTGGGGGAGGGAGAGGTAGTTGCGCTGGAACAGCTCGGCGGCGCGGCCCCGCTCGTCGTAGTCGAACTCGTTGACCAGCAGCACATCGGGACGCGCGCGCTGGATGACCTCGGCGGCCGCTTGCGCCTGCTCGTCGCCGGGGCCGGAGAGGTCCTCGACGAGTTCGCCCTGGGCGGACCTGTTCAGCGAGGCGTTGAACGTCGCGAAGCGCACGGAGCCGAAGCCGTGGTCGCGGTCGTGGTGGTGGCCGCGACCGTGGCCGGAGTCGGCGTAGGCGGCGGCTGGAGCGGCGGTCAGCGCGCAGACCAGCGCCGTCGACAGGGCGAGGAGCGCGCGGGGACGCGGACGGGGCATGCGGGGGTTCCTTTCGAGCCGGGATGGCCGGTCGCCACCGGGCCGAGTGTGCCCGGCGGCGTCCCACAGTGCCATTGCCGGGCGTCACCGCGACGATCGGCGGGTGAACAGCGTGCTGCCGCGTCGCAGGGCCGCAACCGCCCAACCGTCGACCGGCGCGGGCAGGCGCAGTGCGGCGGCGTACGCGCCGGTGGTCACTCGCCCCGCGTGCCGTCGGCGAGTTCGCGCAGGATGTCCAGGTGCCCGTTGTGCCGGGCGGTCTCCTCGATCATGTGCACCAGGACCCAGCGCAGCGTGACCGCCTGGCGCCCCGGCAGCCGGCCCGCACCCCCCAACTCCATCCGGGCGGTGATCGCGCGCGAGCGCTCGCACTGCTCGGCGTACTCGGCCAGCAGCTCCGGCAGCGGCCGCCGGCCGCCCAGCCGCCACTCCGCGTCGGGATCGTCGGCGGTATAGGGCCCCTCGTCGGGCCCGCCCCGCAGGCACACCTCGAACCAGGCGTGCTCCACCCAGCGCAGGTGCGCGACGACGCCGCCGACCGACACCAGCGGAGAGGTCGGCAGCGGGGCGGCACGAGCGAGGCCCGCGTCCAGCCCGGCGCACTTTTCCCATACCGTTGAGCGGTGCCAGTCGAGCCAGGCCGTGAGCATGGTCCGCTCGTCGGCCGAGGTCGGCGCGTCCACCCGGGGCGCGGGCGGCGGTGGTGTTGGAGCCGCTCCGGCCGCCTGGGCGGCTTCGGCGCCGCGCGTCGTGTCCGTCATGCGGTGATTGTCCGCCGCAGTCGGACCGGGCGCCACCGGTTTTCCCACCGCGGCGGCAGGAAAGGAGCCAAGAGATTCAATCGGACAAGGGGGTGCGGCGCCCGATGATGCGCCGAAGACTCGCCGCGGGCGGAGCCGTCCTGGGCGCCAACGCTGCGCTGGGCCTGCCGCTGGGCCTGCTGTGGTGGCTCCTGGCCCCGCGGCCGCGGGTCACGGTCGGCCGCGACGGCGGAATCCTGCCCTTCCCCGTCTCCGAGACGAATTTCGCGGTCGACGGCTACTTCGCGCTGATCATGATGATCACCGGCCTGCTGTGCGGATACGCCGTCTACATGCTGCAGTACCGGCTGGCCGCGCGCGACGCCACCGACCTGCGCCTGGTGTGCCTGCTGGGCATGGCCGCGGGCGCCGCCGCGGGGTCGGTCCTCGCGTGGCAGGTGGGCACCCTGCTCGACGCCGCCGAGTTCCAGCGGGCCGTGGAGGCGGCGGGCCCGGGCGAGGTGATCCGCTCGGGCTTGCGGCTGGAGGCGCTCAGCGCCCTCGTGGCCTGGCCGTTCGTCGCCGTGCTGCAGTACGGGCTCTTCGACGCGGTGAGCCTGTGGCGCGGCGACCTGCCCGCGCAGCGCCGCGCCGCCGGGCACGAGGCGGGGTCCGAAGCCGTGCCCGCCGGATCCGACACCGCCGACGCACCCACGGGCGGTGCACAGCCCTCCGGCGCGCCGGAGGCCGCCGAGGCGCCCGCGGCCGAGCGCCCCGAGGACACCGGCCCGCACGGCCCCGGCTGAGCCGCCGTACCCCGCGGATTCAGGCCGCGGCCTGCGGGCCGCTCGGCCCGCCCGTGCCGCCCGTGCCGTCCCCTGGCCGTCGGCGGATCGCCGTGGAGGCGGTGCCCTCGCCGCGCCAGTCGCCGCTGCCGCCGTCACCGCCGAAGTTGCCGCCCAGCCCGCTGTTGGGGCGGCCCACACCCGTTCCGCACGCCGCGGCGAACGAACGTACCGCGGCGAACTCGGCGCAGTCGGGATCGTCCAGGTCGATCACCGGCAGGTGCCGGCCGCGGCGCAGCGCCCGGAAGCCCAGCAGGGCACTCGACCGCAGTGCCTCTGCGGTGGGACCGCCGCCGCCCGGCCGCGCGTGCGCCTCGGCCAGCACCGCGTCCCCGGCGGCCGTGCGCGGCCCCAGTTTGCCGCCGCTGAGGTGGTAGAGGCTGTGGACGAGCCCCCAGCACGCCATGAGCGCCAGCCCGGCGGCCGCGACACGCGGTTGTGCGACCGCCGGGATCGCCGCCGCCGTCGCGGCGGCCGCGACGGCGACCGCGCCCAGCATCCCGCCGATCAGCCGCTCGGCGGCATAGACCAGGGAGGGGTAGACGATCAGCACCCCCGCGAAGACCAGCGGAACGGCGTCGACGCGTTCCCCCTCGGGGATCATCGCCCACAGCACCGCGGCCCCGCCGGCCGGCACCGCGGCCGCGCCGAACAGCGTGTGCAGCACCCAGGCGGCGGCGCGCACCGCAGCCACCCGCGCCAGCCGCTCGGGAGTGAGGAACAGGCCCAGCCGGCGCAGCCGCCACAGCACGGCGGTCGCGGGGTCGGCTTTGGCGGCCAGGCGCACCAGCTGGTCGGCCGCGATCGGGCGGGCGGAGCCCAGGCGGGCGTCCAGCAGGCGGGCGAAGGGTGCGCGCGAGAGCCGGGCGGCCTGCTCCTCGGCCTGCTGGGGGCGGGCCACCATGCCGTGGCCCCGCGCCACGGCGCGCCCGCTCAGGTACAGCTCGGCCAGCGCGACCTCGCCCATGCGCTGGCGACCGCCGGCGAGCATGGCCAGTTCGAAGGAGTCCAGATCCTCGGGACCCACGGGCGGACGCTGCGGACCGCGCCGGCGGATGCGCGCATAGGCCCAGCGGGTGCCGAGGTAGCAGGCGGCGACGGCCAGGTGGCCCAGGGTTAGCGCCAACACGATCCCGGCGACCATCGCGCCTCCTCCACGCGCCCCGCTCTATTCACGTCGGTGACACAACGGTAAGCCGGAACGGGCAGCGAGGAAAGAGGCCGCAGGCGCCTGCTCGCAAGCGGATCGGGCGCCTCGGCGGGGCCGGGAAGACGCCGGCGGCGAAAGGCGCGCCCGCTCAGCCCGCGGCCGCCTCCGTGATGCGGGCGGTGGCGGCGTCCGCGGCGCGCAGCAGGTCGCCGGGGGAGAGCTCCATCTGCAGGCCGCGCCGACCCGCCGAGACGAACACGGTGTCGTGGTCGGCGACCGAGGAGTCGACGACCGTGCGCAGCCGCTTGCGCCCGCCCAGCGGGCTGATGCCGCCGCGCACGTAGCCCGTGGCCCGCTCGGCGTCAGCGGGATCGGCCATGGCCGCGCGCTTGCCGCCCGCTGCCGCGGCCAGCGCCTTGAGGTCCAGACCGCCGGAGACCGGTACCGCGCCCACCGTCAGGCGCCCGTCGACCTCGGCGACCAGCGTCTTGAACACCCGGTCCGGGCTCACCCCGAGCGCGTCGGCGGCCTCGGCGCCGTAGGAGGAGCCCGGTTCGGCCCGGCCGGCGGTTTCGTAGGTGTGCAGCCGGTAGGCGATGCCGGCGCGCGCGGCCGCGACCGTGGCCGGTGTCTGCTTGCCGCTCACCGCGGCCTCCATTCCGCTTTCGACGCGGCCCGTAGCGGGGCCGCATCCGTCGGGGTGTCAGTTGAGGTTGACCTCGGGCTGCAGCAGCCGCCCGGGCGGGAGCACCGGCAGCGAGGTGAGCACGCGGTTCTCGCGGCGCAGCAGCTCGGCGGCCAGTTGCAGGCGCTGTGCGGCGTGGTCGGCCTCCAGCAGTCCCTGCTTGTCGCTCTGGTCGACGACCATCGCCGCGGCGACGGCATAGGACAGCGGCAGGGGAGCCGAGGGGAACTCCCGCGGCGGCTCGGCGGAGACGCCGACGCCGCGCAGGCGCTCGCAGTAGACCCCGAACAGGCGGCCCACCCGCTCAGCGTACTCGTCGGCGCCGTCGCCGAGCTCGTCGGGCAGGAACGTGGTCTCGGCGCGCAGGTAGGGGGTGTCGCCGTCGGACTCCTGCACCGTGTCCAGCCGGAACCGCGAGCCCCCGGCGACCACCAGGTCGTAGGTGCCGTCGGAGTGGCGGCGGGCCGAGCGGATCTCGGCGGTGCAGCCGACCCCCGCGAGCTGGGGGGCCGAGGCGTCGCCCACCTCGTGGCCCAGTTCGATGCCCACGACGCCGAAGGTGCCCGCGGCGGCGTGGCCGGGTTCCTCCAGCACGTCGGCCACGAGTCGGCGGTAGCGCTCCTCGAACACGCGCAGCGGCAGGGGCGCGCCGGGGAAGAGCACGCTGTTCAGCGGAAAGAGCGGCAACCGGTGTGGCATTGCACAAGTATGCCCGACTCCGCGGCGGCCGACCCGCGTCGACGGGGGGCGCTGCCGGGAGCCGGGCGGAGACCGGCGGTGCTCGTGCGGGCCGGCGACGGCGTCAGCCGACCAAGGGGCCGGCGGTCTCGGGCGCGTGCGGGTCGTCCGAGTGGCCGGACAGCTCGCGGTGCACCCAGGTCTCGACGTCGAACATGTTGCCGTTGCCCCGGTCGACCACGTTGAGCAGCGTCGACATGGTCGACACCTCCTCGACCTGCTCCTGCAGGAACCAGTTGAGGAACTGCTCGCCGGTGTAGTCGCGCTCGTCGCGGGCGGCCTCGGCCAGCTGCTTGATCTGCTCGGTCACCTGCTGCTCCTGGCGCAGGGCCAGTGCGACGAGTTCGCGCGGCTCGGCGAAGTCGGTCCGGATTTCGCCCACGCCGGGAATGTCGGGGGCCACGCCGTTGTCGATCAGATAGCGGACCATCATCGTCGCGTGGTCGCGCTCCTCCAGCGACTGGCGGTAGAACAGGCGCGCGACCCCCGGCAGGTCCCGCTCGTCGAACCAGGCCGCCAGCGCGAAGTACTGGTGCGAGGCGGTGAATTCGTGTCCCACCTGGTCCAGGAGGAGGCGGTGGAACTTGGAAAGGCCGTGCTCGGAGGTCCGTGTCGTCGCGTTCATAGTTACACAATAGCCCCCGAAAAATGCCTTGTCGATTAATTTCGAAGTAATGTCCGACACTTAGGAAAGCCTTCCCAGGGAGGATTCGAGTTAGGTATTGCGAAGTAAGGCGACGCTAAATTGTCCGGCATTCGGTAAGGCTCTCCTCAATTCGTGTTCCGGTGCCGGGGGCCGCACCGCCCGCACACCCGCGCCACGCCTGCGGCCCCGCCCGGAGCAGGCCGCTCCACCGCACCCGCGCCCCTTAGAATGAAACCGTGATCTCCCGAATCGACCTCCGAGGAAGCGCCGGGGACCCGCGCGAGCTGCTGCCGCGGGCCGAGCTGGACATCGGGGCCGCTCTGGATGCGGTGCGCCCCATCTGCGAGGACGTCCGCCTGCGCGGCACCGAGGCGCTCGCCGAGCTCACCGAGCGCTTCGACGGCGTCCGGCCCCCGGCCATCCGCGTTCCCCGCGCCGAGCTCGACTCCGCGCTGGCCGGGCTCGATCCCGCGGTCAGAGCCGCGCTGGAGGAGTCGATAGAGCGCGCCCGCCGCGTCCACGCCGCGCAGCGCCGCGAGGACACCACCACCCGCGTGGTCCCCGGCGGAACCGTCACCGAGCGCTGGGTCCCCGTCGGCCGTGTGGGGCTCTACGTCCCCGGCGGACGCGCCGTCTACCCCTCCAGCGTTGTCATGAACGTCGTGCCCGCGCAGGAGGCCGGCGTCGACTCGCTCGCGGTCACCTCGCCGCCCCAGGCGGAGTTCGGCGGACTGCCGCACCCGACGATCCTCGCCGCCTGCGCCCTGCTGGGCGTCGACGAGGTCTACGCGGTCGGCGGCGCACAGGCCGTGGCCATGTTCGCCTACGGCGCCGGCGAGTGCGAGCGCGCCGACATGGTCACCGGGCCCGGCAACATCTGGGTGGCCGCCGCCAAGCGGCTGCTCAAGGGCGTCATCGGCATCGACGCCGAAGCCGGCCCCACCGAGATCGCCGTCCTCGCCGACGACACCGCCGACCCCGGCTACATCGCCGCCGACCTCGTCAGCCAGGCCGAGCACGACACGGTGGCCGCCTCCGTGCTGGTCACGCCCTCGGCCGAGCTCGCCGACAAGGTCGAGACCGAGCTGTCGGCGCGCGTGGCCGCCACCCGCCACCGCGACCGCGTCGCCGAGGCGCTGGGCGGGCGCCAGTCCGGCATCGTGCTGGTCGACGACACCGCCCACGGGCTGGCCGTCGTCGACGCCTACGCCGCCGAGCACCTGGAGGTCATGACCGCCGACTCCGCGGGCGACGCCGCCGCGGTGCGCAACGCCGGCGCCGTGTTCGTCGGCCCCCACTCGCCGGTGTCGCTGGGCGACTACTGCGCCGGCTCCAACCACGTGCTGCCCACCGGCGGCAGCGCCGTGCACTCGGCGGGGCTGAGCGTGCAGACGTTCCTGCGCGGCATCCACGTCGTCACCTACGACCGCGACGCGCTGGCCGAGGCGGCCCCGCACGTGATGGCGCTGGCCGAGGCCGAAGACCTGCCCGCCCACGGCGAGGCGGTGGCCGCGCGCGTCGGCGGCGCATCGGGGGGAGCCGCGTGAGCGAGGCGAACGGCACCGCACCGGGCGGCGGGAGCGACGAGGAGTCCCAGGCCGCCGAGCCGATCACCCTGGAGGACCTGCCGCTGCGCGACGACCTGCGCGGGCGCGCCCCCTACGGCGCGCCGCAGCTGGAGGTCCCCGTCGCGCTGAACACCAACGAGAACCCCTACCCTCCCTCGGCCGCCCTCGCCGCGGCGCTCGCGCGCAACGTCGAGGAGGCGGCGGCCGGGCTCAACCGCTACCCCGACCGCGACGCCACCCGGTTGCGCGCCGACCTCGCCGGCTACCTCGGCCACGGGCTCGACGGGCGCCGCGTGTGGGCGGCCAACGGCTCCAACGAGATCCTGCAGCAGATCCTGCAGGCGTTCGGCGGCCCCGGCCGCACCGCGATGGGCTTCGAACCCTCCTACTCGATGCACCCGGTCATCTCCCGGGTCACCTGCACCGAGTGGACGCCCGTCGAGCGCTCCGGCGGCGACTTCGACATCGACCCCCGCACCGCCGTGCAGGCCGTCCGCCGCAACCGGCCCGACGTGGTCTTCCTGACCTCGCCGAACAACCCCACCGGCACCGCCCTGCCGCTGGAGACCGTCGCGGCCGTCGCCGAGGCCGCCCCCGGCATGGTCGTCGTCGACGAGGCCTACGCCGAGTTCCGCCGCGAGGGCACCCCCAGTGCGCTGACCCTGCTGGAAGACCACCCCCGGCTGATCGTCTCGCGCACCATGTCCAAGGCCTTCGCTCTGGCCGGGGCCCGGGTGGGCTACCTCGCCGCGCACCCCGCCGTCATCGACGCGCTGCAGCTGGTGCGGCTGCCCTACCACCTCTCGGCCGTCACACAGGTGGTCGCCGCGACCGCTCTGGAGTTCGCGGACGAGCTGCTGGGCCAGGTCAAGCAGCTGCGCCAGGAGCGCGACGCCCTGGTGGAGTGGCTGCGCGCCAACGGCTTCGCGGTCGCCGCCTCCGACGCCAACTTCGTGCTCTTCGGCGACTTCGGCGACCGCTCCGCTATCTGGCGCGGCCTGCTGGAGCGCGGGATCCTGGTACGCGAGGTCGGTCCGCCGCACATGCTGCGCGTCACCGTCGGCACCGCCGCGGAAATGTCGAGGTTCCGCGAAGCGTTGCTCCAGGTGAGCGCCGAGCATCCGGCCTAGCGCCGAGCCGTGAAAGCATGAGCCGGGCCCGCGCGGCCCGCCCCACCGCCACCCTCAGCAGCCTCAGGAGAGACCGCCAGCCATGAGCCGCACCGGCCGCGTCGAACGGACAACCAAAGAGACCAAGGTCGCCGTCGAGATCGATCTGGACGGCAGCGGGGTCGCCGACATCTCCACCGGTGTCGGCTTCTACGACCACATGCTCGACCAGCTCGCCAAGCACGGCCTGTTCGACCTCACCGTGCACACCGAGGGCGATCTGCACATCGACTCCCACCACACCATGGAGGACACCGCGCTGGCGCTGGGCGCGGCCTTCGCCGAGGCGCTCGGCGACAAGGCCGGCATCCGCCGCTTCGCCGACGCCAAGGTGCCGCTCGACGAGGCGCTGGCCGAGGTCACCGTGGACGTCTCCGGACGGCCCTACCTCGTCCACAGCGAGCCCGAGGGCATGGCCCCCGTCATCGGCCGCGACTACGACACCACGATGACCCGGCACATCTTCGAGTCGTTCGTCGCCCAGGCGCGGGTGGCCCTGCACGTCCGCGTGCCCTACGGCCGCAACGCCCACCACATCGTCGAATGCCAGTTCAAGGCCCTCGCGCGGGCGCTGCGCCAGGCATGCGAGCCCGATCCCCGGGTCAGCGGCGTCCCCTCCACCAAGGGCGCACTGTAGTGACCCAGGTATGGGGCGTGCTGCTCGTCGCCCTGGGCGGACTGCTGGCCGGAGGCACGGCCGCGCTGTGGAAGACGAACAGGGCCCTCTCGGTCGCTCTGGGCCTGTGCGCCGTGCTGGCGGTGGCCGCCGGCGTCCTGCGGTTGGGCTACTTCGGCGCCTGAGCGGCCGCAGCCGCGCGCCGTGCCGCACGCGGCGGGCGCACCGGCGGTGGAGCGCATCCGCCCGGGGCCCGACGCCGCCGCCCGACCGCGACCGACCCCTACGACGACCCACGACCTTCGAAAGGCGGGATCCACCGTGCGCAAGCGCGTCGTCATCCTCGACTACGGCTCGGGCAACCTGCGCTCGGCCCAGCGCGCCGTCGAGCGCACCGGCGCCGAGGTCGCCGTCTCCGGCGACCCGCATGCCGCCCTGGAGGCCGACGGCCTCGTCGTGCCCGGTGTCGGCGCCTTCGCCGCCTGCAGCGAGGGGCTGCGGGCCGCCGGCGGCGACCGGGTGATCGGCAAGCGGCTCGCGGGAGGGCGGCCCGTCCTGGGTATCTGCGTGGGCATGCAGGTGCTCTTCGAGCGGGGCGTGGAACACGGCTCGGCCAGTGAGGGCTGCGGCGAGTGGCCCGGCACCGTGGAGCGGCTGCAGGCGCCCATCGTGCCGCACATGGGCTGGAACACCCTGCGCGCCCCCGAAGGCACCCGGCTCTTCGCCGGTCTGCCCGCCGACGAGCGCTTCTACTTCGTGCACTCCTACGGCGTGCTGGAGTGGACCCTGCAGCCGGCCTCGCCGCACATGGCTCCGCCCCTGGTCACCTGGAGCACCCACGGCGGCCCGTTCGTGTCGGCCGTGGAGAACGGGCCGCTGTCGGCCACCCAGTTCCACCCCGAGAAGTCCGGCGACGCCGGCGCCCAGGTGCTGGCCAACTGGGTCGGCACGCTGTGACCACCCGCGCGCCGCACGCGTTCCCGCCCGCAGACGAACCCGCACGCACACCACCAGTAAGGCCATCCATGTCCTCCACCCTTGAACTGCTGCCCGCCGTCGACGTCGCCGGCGGGCAGGCCGTCCAGCTCGTCCAGGGCAAGGCCGGCTCCGGCGGCCGGTACGGCGACCCGCTCCAGGCCGCGCTGGGCTGGCAGGAAGCGGGGGCCGAGTGGATCCACCTGGTCGACCTGGACGCCGCCTTCGGCCGCGGCCATAACCGCGACCTGCTCGCCGGGATCGTCGGCCGCCTGGACATCCGGGTCGAGCTCTCCGGCGGCATACGCGACGACGACTCGCTGCGCGCCGCTCTGGCCACCGGCTGCACCCGCGTCAACATCGGCACCGCCGCACTGGAGAACCCCGACTGGTGCGCGCGCATCATCGCCGAGCACGGCGAGAGCATCGCCATCGGACTGGACGTGCGCGGCAGCACGCTGGCCGCCCGCGGCTGGACCCGCGACGGCGGCGACCTCAGCAGCACCCTGGACCGCCTGGAGGCCGAAGGCTGCGCCCGCTACGTGGTCACCGACGTCACCAAGGACGGCACACTCAAGGGGCCCAACCTGGAGCTGCTGCGGACCGTGGCCCGGCGCACCGACAAGCCCGTGGTCGCCAGCGGCGGCATCGCCACGCTGGACGACCTCACCGCCATCGCCTCGCTCACCGGGGAGGGCGTCGAGGGCGCCATCATGGGCACCGCGCTCTACGAAGGCGCCTTCACCCTGCAGGACGCGCTCAAGGCGGTGCGTGCAGCATGAGCCTGGCCGTGCGCGTCATCCCCTGCCTCGACGTGGACGCCGGGCGGGTGGTCAAGGGCGTCAACTTCCAGAACCTCCGCGACGCCGGCGACCCGGTGGAACTGGCCGCCCGCTACGACGCCGAAAGCGCCGACGAGCTGACCTTCCTGGACGTCACCGCCTCCAGCGGCGACCGCGAGACCACCTACGAGGTCGTGCGCCGCACCGCCGAGCAGGTGTTCATCCCGCTGACCGTCGGCGGAGGCGTGCGCGCCCCCGCCGACGTCGACCGGCTGCTGCGCGCCGGTGCGGACAAGGTCGGTGTGAACACCGCGGCCATCGCCCGCCCCGAGCTGATCCGCGAGATCGCGCGGCGCTTCGGCAGCCAGGTGCTCGTGCTCTCCGCCGACGTGCGCCGCGCCTCGGGGGAGGAGCCCACCCCTAGCGGATTCGAGGTCACCACGCACGGCGGCCGGCGCGGCACCGGCGTCGACGCCGTCGAGTGGGCCGCCCGCGGTGCCGAACTGGGGGCCGGCGAGCTGCTGCTGAACTCCATGGACGCCGACGGCACTCGCGCCGGATTCGACCTCGAGTTGATCCGGGCCGTGCGCGCCGTGGTGGAGATCCCGGTGATCGCCAGCGGGGGAGCGGGCAAGGTCGAACACTTCCCGCCCGCCGTCGACGCCGGAGCCGACGCCGTCCTGGCCGCCAGTGTGTTCCACTTCGGCGAGTTCACCGTCGCCGACGTCAAGGCCGAGCTGCGCGCCCACGGCAACCCCGTGCGCTGACCCCCGGCCGCGCCGGCACGGATCGCGGCTGTGGGGCTGCGCGGGAATCACGTCCAGGCGACACGCTCCAGCCAGAATCCGAGCAGGTCCGCATCGCCCTGCACGTCCACCGTGCCCGCCTGCGGGGAGCGGCGCCGCATCAGCACCAGCAGCAGTTCGCTCGGAGGGCCGACGACCGTCACAGCCGCCGGCCCCCGGCCGCGGGAGCAGGAGATCGCGGTGCCGGTGAGGTCGACCCGCCAGTCGGCGAGCGCCTCGCCGCCGGGACCGGCGGCCCGGAACGCCAGGACGCGGCCGGTACCCGGCAGGTCGCGCTTGTCCGGCCGGGCCTCCAGCATGCCCGGCAGCGACTCCAGCTCCATCCACTCGTCGACGCCGTCGACGGCGAGCTCGTCGTCCAAATCGAAACCGACGCCCAGCGCCAGCGCGGCGTCGGCGCGGTGCACCGCGGTCTCGTGGGCGAAGCGGCGGGCGTAGAAGCCGGACCGCTGCACGCCCGGCACCGGGGTCCACACGGCGGCGTCGGGACCCGCCTCGCGCAGGGTCGCCACCAGGCGCGCGGCGCCGGCGGCGAGCCACGCCGCCAGCGCGGCGCCTTCGTCCGGCCCGCCGGTGGATCCGGGCTCGCCGGGCAGGCCGAACACCTCGCGTACGGGATCGTCGGACACGGGCCCGCTCGCCCGGGTGCGCACGGTCTCCTCGGCCCACATGTGCCCGCCCCCGACATGGCGGACCAGGTTGCGCACGGCCCAACCGGGGCAGGTGGGTACGGGAAGGTCCAGGTCGGCGGCGGTGACATGCGATCCGAGCAGCTCGGCCTGGGCGAGCAGGTGGTCGCAGAGGCGGTCGTGGTGCACAGTGCCCATGGCGCCACGCTAGGGCAGGGGTGTGACCGAACGGTGTCAAAGGGTGCCCGCGCGTCGGGGTGGGTCGCCACGCGTCCGCATCCGGACACGCAGCGAGCCGGAATGTCGGCACCGGGTGGAATAGTCCGTCTACGCCCGCCGCTGAACCAATCGGCTACGACCTCCCCGGTGCGCCGGAGTAGGTTGTACGCCGGTGCCGTCCGGTCATAGGACGGCGCCGGCGACGCACCACCGGATCAGTGCCTACGGGCAGGGGGACCTATGCCGCACGACAGCACGACCGGCCCGAGACCCGGGCGGGCGGTGTTCCGGCGCGGCATGCGCGTGCTGTGGGTGGCGATCCGCACCGAGCCCCTGGTCTTCCTGGTCGCGGTCGCCGGAGCCGCGCTGCACGCCGCCGTCAGCGTCGCCTCGGCCTCGGTCATGGGCGGCATCACCGACCGGGTCGTGATGCCCGCCCTCGACAGCGGCTCGACCACCGCCGCCGCCCTGTCCGCGGCCGCCGGCCTGCTGCTGGGCGTGGGCGTGGCCAAAGCGCTCGGACTGGCCGCCCGGCGGCTGTTCGCCGGGCTGATGCAGTTCCGCATGCAGGCGCGCTACCGCCGCTCGGTCTCGCGCACCTACCTGCGCCTCCCGCTGTCCTGGCACCACCGCCACGCCACCGGGCAGCTGCTGTCCAACGCCAACGCCGACGTCGAGGAGTCCTGGCGGCCCCTGGCGCCGCTGCCCATGGTGATCGGCAGCATCATCATGCTCGTCATCGCCGCCGTGGCGATGGTCGTCACCGATCCGATGCTCGCACTGATCGCCTTCGTCATCTTCCCCGTCCTGGCACTGGCCAACGTGGTCTTCCAGCGCCGCGTCTCGCCGGCCGCCACCCGCGCCCAGGCGCTGCGCGCGGAGGTCAGCGAGGTCGCCCACGAGTCCTTCGACGGCGCGCTCGTGGTCAAGAGCCTCGGCCGCGAGGACACCGAGACCGAGCGCTTCACCGAGGCCGCCCACCGGCTGCGCGACGCCCAGATCCAGGTCGGCCGCATGCGCGCCGCCTTCGACCCCGTCATGGAGCACCTGCCCAACTTCGGCATCCTCGCCGTCCTCGTGGTGGGCGTGTGGCGGCTGTCCACCGGCGCGATCACCGCAGGCGACCTCGTGCAGGTGGCCTACCTGTTCACCCTGCTCACACTGCCCATCCGCTCCTTCGGCTGGATCCTGGGCGACCTGCCGCGCACCGTCGTGGGCTGGAACCGCGTCCAGGCGGTCCTCACCGCCCAGGGGGCGATGCCCTACGGCGACCGCCGCGTCGCCGACGGCGAGGGCGGCATCCGGCTCGCCGCCGAGGGGGTCTCCTTCTCCTACGAGGACGGCTACGGCGGCGGCCGCGACCTCGGCGACACACCGCGGGCCGCCGCGTCCCGCAGCACCGTGCTCAGCGGGGTCGACCTCGACATCGCCCCCGGCCGCACCGTCGCGCTCGTCGGCCCCACCGGCGCCGGCAAGTCCACCCTGACCACCGTGCTGATGCGCCTGGTCGACCCCGACACCGGCACCGTCCGCCTCGACGGCACCGACGTACGCGACCTCGACAAGGGCGAGATCGCGCGGGCCGCCGCACTGGTGCCGCAGTCGACGTTCATCTTCGAGGACACCGTCCGCGGCAACGTCACCCTCGGCGCGGACATCGACGACACCCGGGTGTGGGACGCGCTGCGGCTGGCCCGCGCCGACTCCTTCATCGCGGCCCTGCCCGAGGGCCTCGACACCAGCCTCGGTGAGCGCGGTACCAGCCTCTCCGGCGGCCAGCGCCAGCGCCTGGCCCTGGCGCGGGCACTGGTGCGCCGTCCCCGCCTGCTGATCCTCGACGACTCCACCTCCGCCGTCGATCCGCAGGTCGAGGCGCAGATCCTCGCCGGGCTGCGCGAGAGGGACCTCGCCGCGACCGTCATCGTGGTCGCCTACCGCCGCGCCACCATCGAACTCGCCGACGAGGTGGTGTACCTGGAACGGGGCACCGTGGACGACCGCGGTACCCACGCCGAACTGCTGGAGCGCTCCGCGGGCTACCACCGCCTGGTCACCGCCTACGAGCGCGCCGCCGCCGAGCGGGCCGGCGAAGGCGAACCCGGCGAGGGCGAGCCCGAACCGCGCGGCCTGCGCCCCGCCCGCGTCTCCGGCTCCGGTCACCGCGGAGCCGCGGACGGTGCGGCCGAACCCGAGACCGAGACCCAGGAGGCCGCGCGTTGACCGCCCCCACCGAGGAGACGGCACCGGAACAGGAAGCACCGCACGGCGGGCTGCAGCGCAGCCGCGACGGCGCCCTCGCCACCGTCCGGCGCGGGTTGCGGCTGTCCCCCGAGTTCGCCCGCGGCCTGTGGCTGACCCTGCTGCTGGCCGTCGTGGCCACCGCGGGCAAGGTCATCGTGCCCATCGCGATCCAGCAGATCATCGACCGCGGCCTGGGAGCCGCGGGCGGCGGCCCCGACATGGACTTCGTCACCACCACGGTGGCGCTGTGCGCGGGCACGCTGGCCGTCACCATGGTCTGCGCGTACCTGATGAACGTGCGTCTGTACCGCGCCACCGAGTCGGCGCTGGCCACCCTGCGCCGCAAGGCGTTCCGCCACGTCCACGACCTGTCCGTGCTCACCCAGGACAGTGAGCGCAAGGGCGCCCTGGTTGCCCGCGTCACCGCCGACGTGGACCAGATCAGCACCTTCATGCAGTGGGGCGGCCTGCAGCTGATCGTCAGCGTCGGCCAGCTGGTGGTCGCCACCGTCCTCATGGCGGTGTACTCCTGGGAGCTCACCCTGCTGGTGTGGGTGTGCTTCCTGCCGCTGCTCTTCGGCGCGCGCTGGCTGCAGAAGCTGCTTTCCCGGGCCTACCTCAAGGTCCGCGAGCGCACCGGCGACATGCTCGGTGCCATCGGCGAGACCGTGATGGGCGCCTCGGTGATCCGCGCCCACGCCACCGAGGAGCGCACCGCCCGCCGCATCGACACCACGGTGGTGGCCACCCGAACCGCCCAGGTCAAGGCGCAGCGGCTGTCCATGGCCGTCTCGCCCTTCGCCGAGATGATCGCGGCGGTGGGCAACGCCGCAGTCGTGGTGGTCGGCGTGCTGCTGGGCATCGGCGGCAGCATCACCGCAGGCGAGCTGGTGGCGTTCCTGTTCCTGATGACGCTGTTCGTCGCACCCATGATGATGGCCACCGAGATCTTCAACGAGGCGCAGAACGCCATCGCGGGCTGGCGGCGCGTGCTCGGCATCCTCGACACCGTCCCCGACATCGCCGACCCCGGCGAGGCGGGGGTGCAGCTGCCGCGCGGCCCGGTCGAGGTGCGCTTCGCCGACGTGTCCTACGCCTACCCGGGCGGGCCCACCGTGCTCGACTCCGTGGACGAGGAGATCGCGCCCGGCACCCGCATCGCCGTCGTCGGCGAGACCGGATCGGGCAAGACCACGTTCGTGAAGCTGCTCACCCGGCTGATGGACCCCGCCGCGGGGCGGGTCCTCGTCGACGGCACCGACCTGCGCGAGGTGGCCTTCTCCTCGCTGCGCGCCCGGATGGTGATGGTGCCCCAGGAAGGGTTCCTGTTCGACAGCTCGCTGGGCGCCAACATCCGCTTCGCCCGACCCGAGGCCACCGACGCGGAACTGGAGACGGCCATCGGCGAACTGGGCCTTGCGGACTGGCTGTCCACCCTGGCGCACGGCCTCGACACCCCGGTGGGCCAGCGGGGCGAGTCGCTCTCGGCCGGCGAGCGGCAACTGGTGGCGCTGGTGCGGGCCTACGTCGCCGACCCCGACCTGCTGGTGCTCGACGAGGCCACCTCGGCCGTCGACCCCGACACCGAGGTCCGCATCCAGCGGGCCCTGGACCGGCTCACCCGGGGACGCACCTCCGTGGCGATCGCCCACCGGCTCTCCACGGCCGAGGCGGCCGACGAGGTGCTCGTCTTCGACGCCGGCCGCGTCGCCCAGCGCGGCACCCACGGCGAACTGGTCGCCCGGCCCGGTGTCTACGCCGACCTCTACGCCTCCTGGGTGCGCAGCTCGGCCTGAGCCGGGGTGCGGCCGGGCACCCGCACCGTCCGGGCGCCGCTCAGCCCGCGGCCGCCGGCCGGGCGCGCTCGCGCTCGGCCCACCAGTGCGCGGCGAGCAGTTCGGCCACCACCGGTTCGGTGAGCAGCCCCACATCGGGGTCGTTCTCGCCCGGATAGCGGACCTCCAGCGCCGCCCCCGGCACCTGGGCACCCACCGCGACCGCCTTGCCCCGCAAGCCGAGCAGGTGGTCCACCGTGCGGTCGTCGTAGTGCGAACCGGCGAACAGCAGCGCCCGGTAGTCGCTGACCGCCGCCAGGTAGCGGTCGGTGTGCGACCACTCGCCGGACTCCGCCGCGTGCGCGACCAGCACCGGCCCCTGCCGCAGCGCCAGCGCCCCCTGCTGCGCCGAGCACAACCGCTCGGCCGGTGCCACCAGGTACAGCCCCGCCGGAGACCGCAGCGCCTCGGCGGCCCGCGGCACCCACTCCCGAGCCTGCTCCAGCAGCCCCGCCGTCGCGTTGGCGCAGCGCCGCAGCGTCGTCGCCATGTCCCCGCCCAGCGGCGGGGCGCCCAGCCGGTAGCCCAGCAGCAGCAACAGCGCCAGCGCGTGCTGGAACGCCCGGCACGCCAGACCGCTGCGCTCGCCGCCCGCCAGCAGGGGAACCAGGATGTCGGCGTAGCGGGCGACCGGCCCCTCCGCGGCGTCGGTCAGCACGATGATGGCCGAGCGCTCGACGTAGGTGTCCAGGATCGTGCACAGCTCCCGGTCGCCGCCGCCGGAGGCCACCGCCACCACCAGCGTGTCGGGCCCCGGCGGCAGCGAGCGCTCCGCCGAGGCGTACTCGGCCACCGCCCCCAGCCCGGCCAGGCGCATGCGCGCCGCCGCGGCCGCGCACGCGTGGCGCGCGGCGCCCACGCCGAGCAGCAGGATGCCCGCGGGCTCGTCGTCCAGCAGCGCCGGCAGCGCCCGGTAGGGATCGTGGCGGGCCAGGCGGTCGGCGAGCGCGGACAGCGCGTCGGGTTTCCCGGCCAGGTCGGCGGTGAGTAGTTCGGCGGTCACAGGCTGCTGACTCCTGGCGAATCGGATGCGGCGGGGACGGACACTGAAGCGGCGCCAGAAACCCTACGGGGTGACGAAGCCGGCGAGGGGCGGCGAGGGTGGCGGGTGGCCGGGCCCGCGGTCGTCGGGTCGGGTGTGCGCCGGCGGCGGTTGCGGCGGGGCGGCGTTCGGCCGCCGCAGGCCGGTCGGCGCATCCAACGCGCGGTTTCCACCCGATTACGGCCGCTGTCTGGTCGCAACCCTGCGCTGGGCGCGGCTTGGCCCGTCTATCGTGAAGTTATGGTCGCAGGAAAGCGCATTCCTCGGCTATAAGTTCGCGATCACCGCCGGATGGACCGGCATACCGGACATACCGGCGCCGGTGGGCCGGCGTGGTGTCGCCGTGTTGCGGCCGGGACCGCGCGGGCCGGAGGCCGCGCGGCGGGGCGGTCGCGGGTGCTCGCACGACCCTGCGGCGCGCCGGATCGGGGACTGGGGGCGGCGACGTGTCGCTCGTGGCGCCCGGGCGCTGCCGCCGGGGGCCCCACCGCCCGATGGGGTGGGCTTTTGGGGGCCTATGCCCGTTTTGCGGGCGGCCTCGGCGGGCGCGGCGGCCACGAGGTGCACGGAAAGTTGACGTCGGGGGCGTTTTCGCGCCATTCGGTGCGCCTCGTGCGCCCCCGCGGCCGCAGCGCGGGCGCGGGGGCGCCGGGAACCCGGGCATTAGTGGGCAAAACACCCCGAGTTGTTTCGTATCGCGGAATGACGGTGCGGGGCGGCGCCGAGGCGGATACCGCCGCACGTAGGTGCATCTCGTGGCCCCGACCCGGCCGCATGACCGCCGCCGACCGCCCCGCGTCGCGCCCTTGCCGACAACCGAGCGGCGAGCGCCGGGGCTCGCCCACCGCGTCCCCGGCCCCGCCGCCGTCGTCGCCGTGCTCGCCGGCCGCCGCCACCGGCGGGCACCCGAACCGCTAGCTGCGGGCCGGACCCCGCTGTCACCGTCGCCGCCGCTTTTCCGTAAGTCCATCCGTCGCCCGGCAGACCCGAGCCGCCCGCCCCCACCACCCGCCCCCACCGCCCCCGCACCGGCCGCGGGCATCGGTGATGGTCATCCGGACGAGCCGGGCCACACGCGCGGCCCCGGCCGCGCCTGCTATGCGGACCCGGGCGCGGTCCGGCGCAGAGGGGCCATAGTCTGGAAACATGAGCACCAGTCCTCCCGCGGGCGCCCCCGGTACCGACGCCGGCCCGCGGCTCGCCCCGGAGATCGCCGAGCGGCTCACCCGCAACAGCGACGGCCTGCTGCCCGCAATCGTCCAGCAGCACGACACCGGCGAGGTGCTCATGCTCGCCTGGATGGACGACGAGGCGCTGCGCCGCACCCTCGACAGCGGCCGCGCCACCTACTGGTCGCGCAGCCGCCGCGAGTACTGGGTCAAGGGCGCCACCTCCGGCAATGTGCAGGCGGTCGTCGGCGTGGCGCTGGACTGCGACGGGGACACCCTGCTGCTGCGCGTCGACCAGAGCGGCCCCGCCTGCCACACCGGCGCGCACACCTGCTTCGACGAGGGCGAGCTGCCCTTGGGCGGCGGCAGCGCCCCCGCCGGCGGGGTGGCGCGGTGACCGATCGCCGCCGTCGCGCGGAGTACGCCCTCGCCCTGGGCGCGGTCGCCGCCGGTGCGGCGGCGCTCACCGGCGCGTCCGGGCGCACCTGGGCCCGCGCCGAGATCGCGCTCAGCGGCCCGGCCGCCCCCGCGCCCGTCGTCGTGACCGGCGACGACACCGCCCCCGCGGCCTTCGCGACGGGCCTGGCCGCACTCGCGGCGGTGGCCGCCCTGCCGGCCACCCGCGGCCTCGCCCGACGCGTCCTGGGCGGCCTGGTCGCGCTGTTCGGCGTCGCCGGACTGGCCGCCGTCTGGCGCGGGACCCGCCCCGCCGCGCTGCAGGACCTGGCCGCCGACCGCTCCACGGCCCACGGCGCGGTCGAGGCGCTCCACGTGTCGGCGCTATGGCCCGGCCTGGCCGCCGCCGGCGCCGCGCTGCTGGTGGCCGCCGGTGCCTACACGCTGGTCCGGGGGGCTGCCTGGCCGAGCATGGGCAGCAGGTACGATCGCCACAGCGCCCCGGGCACCGGCCGCAGCAGCGACCCCGCCGAGCTGTGGAAATCGCTCGACAGCGGCGCCGACCCCACTCTGGACACCGGACCCGGCGCCGGCGACCGGCCCGCCGACGCACACGGCCGCGCCGCACCGAGCCCGGCGACCCGCACCCGGCACGAGCACCCGAAGGAGCCTTGATGGCCGACGAACACCACGAGGACCACGGCAACACCGTCTCCGCATGGTTCCTGACCACGTCCTGGATCGTCGTGTGGACCGCGGCCGCAGGCGCGATCATCGTCGACGAGAACGTGGTGATGTGGTCCTTGGTGGCCCTGGGCGCCAGCGTCGTCTGCGCCGCGATCGCCGGGATCATGAAAAAGGCCGGACTCGGCCGCAGGCACCCCCGACCCACCCCGCCCACCCGCGAGGAGTGGGAGGCGCTCCAGGCCGGACAGCGCCGGGCCGAGCCCGCCGCGAAGTCCGCGGGCGCAGCGGAGGAGGCCGAGGCGGTCGCCGGCGACGCCGCCGAGGACTCCGCCGGAGAAACCGCCTCCGTCCGCTGAACCACGGCGCCCGCCCGCCCGGCGGGCGCCTGTGAGCGGCACGAGCGTCCAGGCGCCGATACGCCCGCCTGCCTCGGTGTGATCCGGGCCGATCTGGCATGATTCGGTCTACCGCGACGCGCTCAGGACGACAGGCCCAGCCGTGACCCCGTCTGGTGCGCCTCCTCCGCCGCGCGAAGCGGCCGCATTGGTCGACTCCGCAACCGAAACCGGAAAGCCGCATCGACATGAGCTACGGTCCTCCGCCCCCGCCTCCCTCCCAGCCGCCGCCCGGCGCCGGATACGGCCCGCCCCCCGGGGGCCCGGGGGGCTACGCCGGCGGCTCCGAACCGCCGAACAACTTCCTCGTGCCGGCCATCCTCTCGATGTTCTGCTGCTGGCCGTTCGCCATCCCCGCCATCCTTGCGGCGGCCAAGGTGAACGAGCTGTGGAACCTCGGCGACTTCGCCGGAGCCCAGGAGCGCGCCGACCGCGCCAAGCGCTTCGCGATCATCGCGCTCGTCGTCGGCATCCTGATCTACGTCGTGACGATCGTCGGCTACTTCGCGCTGTTCGCCGCCGTGCTCAGCACCGCGCCGACGACGACGGCGCCGGGATACTGATGTCCCGCGACGCCCTCGCGGCCACCGCGCGGCGCCGCCTGCACCCCGCGGCGGCGCCGCTGCTGCTAGCCGCCGCGGGGGCGGCCGGAGCCGTCCTGCTGCACTTCGTCGACCCCAACGAGGGCGGCAACTACCCGGTGTGCCCGTGGCTGATGATCACCGGGACCTGGTGCCCGGGTTGCGGGACCATGCGCGCCATCCACGCCATGACCGAGCTGGACGTGGCGGGCGCGTTCGGCATGAACCCGATGCTGATGCTGATGGCGCCCTTCCTGGCCTACGGCTACGTGCGCTGGCTCTACCGCTCCTTCCGCCCGGCGCCGCCGCGCACGACGCCCAAGAAGGCCCTGCACCCCGCGTGGCTGTACCTGTTCCTGGTCGCGTTCATCGCATACTGGGTGGTCCGCAACCTGCCCTTCGGCCAGTTCCTCGCCCCGGGCTGACCGCCCCGACGCCCGACCACGGGGGGACGTGGCAACAGCCCCGCGCGGACTCGATACGATCGGTAGTACCCGAACGCGGGGCCGCGCCCCGCGCTCCGGTGCCCGGCCCCGCCGCTCAACCGCGGCGGGCGTGCCCCGCCCGAGTACGCGACACCGGCCTCGGCCGCGGGCACCCGTCGACCCCAGTGCAACCCGCACGCGCGGGGATGGTCCAGGTCCACACACCGGCGAATTGAGGGGGCAGTCCCACGTGAGCGTGCTCGACGAGATACTCGAAGGAGTACGCGCCGATCTGGCCGATCGGCAGGAGGCCACACCCCTGGAGCGGCTCAAGGAGGCGGCCCGGTCCGTGCCCCGGCCCCAGGACGTGGCCGCGGCCCTGCGCAGGCCCGGTGTGCAGGTCATCGCCGAGGTGAAGCGGTCCAGTCCGTCCAAGGGGGCCCTGGCCACCATCACCGACCCCGCGGCGCTGGCCCGCGACTACGCGGCCGGCGGCGCAGCCCTCATCAGCGTCCTCACCGAGGGTCGGCGCTTCGCCGGCAGCCTCGGCGATCTGGACGCCGTGCGCGCGGCGGTGCCCACCCCGCTGCTGCGCAAGGATTTCATCATCAGCTCTTACCAGCTGTGGGAGGCGCGCGTGCACGGCGCCGACGCCGTGCTGCTCATCGTCGCCGCGCTGGAGCAGGAGGCACTGGTCTCCCTGGTCGAGCGGGCGCGCTCGCTGGGGCTGACCCCGCTGGTCGAGGTGCACACCGAGGACGAGGTCGGCCGCGCGCTGGAGGCCGGCGCCACCGTCGTCGGCGTCAACGCCCGCGACCTCAAGACCCTGCAGGTGGACCGCGACACCTTCGCCCGGCTCGCCCCGATGATCCCGGCCGACCGCGTCCGGATCGCCGAGTCCGGTGTCCGCGGTCCGCACGACCTGCTGGCCTACGCCGGCCACGGCGCCGACGCCGTCCTGGTGGGCGAAAGCCTGGTCCGCGGCCGACAGCCGCGCGACGCCGTCGCCGACCTGGTGACCGCGGGGGCGCACCCCGCGCTGCGGGACAGGGGCTGAGCTGTGCGTCTCCGCCCGCTCGTGCAGCGGCGCCCCGCCGGCGGCCGATGGCGTTAGGGGGCCCGCGCGCAACCGCGCGTCGGCCCCCGCAGCCGCGCCGACCTCATCCGGTCGGGCGGTCGGGCCCCGCGTCCGGCCGCCGGCCGGTACCACCGCACAGGGCGCGCCGCGCGCCGACATGGAGAACCACATGCCATCCGCGACACCGGATTCCAACCAGCCCGACGCACGCGGGCACTACGGCCGCTACGGGGGCCGCTTCAGCCCCGAGGCCCTGATCGCGGCGCTCGACCAGGTCGCCGAGGAGTGGGAGAAGGCCAAGAACGACACCGGCTTCCGCGCCGAGCTCGACGCCCTGCTGCGCGACTACACCGGCCGGCCCAGCCTGCTCACCGAGGCGCCGCGGTTCGCCGAGCACTGCGGCGGTGCCCGCGTCTTCCTCAAGCGCGAGGACCTCAACCACACCGGGTCCCACAAGATCAACAACGTGCTGGGCCAAGCGCTGCTGACCAAGCGCATGGGCAAGACCCGGGTGATCGCCGAGACCGGCGCCGGCCAGCACGGCGTGGCCACCGCCACCGCGTGCGCGCTGATGGGCCTGGACTGCGTCATCTACATGGGCGAGGAGGACACCCGCCGCCAAGCCCTCAACGTCGCCCGGATGCGGCTCCTGGGCGCCGAGGTCGTGCCCGTCGCCGTCGGCAGCCGCACGCTCAAGGACGCCATCAACGAGGCGTTCCGCGACTGGGTCGCCAACGTCGAGACCACCCACTACCTGTTCGGCACGGTGGCCGGCCCCCACCCCTTCCCGGCGCTGGTACGCGACCTGCACCACGTCATCGGCGCGGAGGCGCGCACGCAGGTGCTCGACGCCACCGGGCGGCTGCCCGACGCCGTGGCGGCCTGCGTCGGCGGCGGCTCCAACGCGATGGGCATCTTCGCCGCCTTCGTGCCCGACACCGGCGTCGCCCTCTACGGATTCGAGGCCGGCGGCGACGGCGTCGAGACGGCCCGCCACGCCGCCGCGATCTCCGGGGGAGCGCCCGGCGTCTTCCACGGCGCCCGCACCTACGTGCTGCAGGACGAGCACGGCCAGACCCTGCCCAGCCACTCCATCTCGGCCGGGCTGGACTATCCCGCGGTGGGCCCCGAGCACGCCTGGCTGGCCGACAGCGGCCGCGTGTCCTACCGGGCGGTCACCGACGCCGCGGCGATGGACGCCTTCCAGCTGCTCAGCCGCACCGAGGGCATCATCCCGGCGATCGAGAGCGCCCACGCGCTGGCGGGCGTGCGCGAGATCGGCGCCGAACTGGGGCCGAACGGCGTGATCGTCGTCAACCTCTCCGGCCGCGGGGACAAGGACGTGGACACCGCCGCCTCCTACTTCGGACTCGTCGACACCGACCAGGACGGCGAGGTGCGGGCATGAGCGCGGCACAGCAGACCGGCGGCGCACACGCTGCGCCCGGCGGGCGAGACGAGCGAGGGACGATGAGCCAGACCACACTGCAGGCCGCACTCGCCCGCGCCGAAGCCGACGGGCGGGCCGCCCTCATCGGCTACCTCCCGGCGGGCTTCCCCGACGTGGAGTCCTCCATCCGGGTGATCGGCGCCATGGTCGAGGGCGGCTGCGACGTCATCGAGGTCGGCCTGCCCTACTCCGACCCGACCATGGACGGCCCGACCATCCAGCGTGCGGCCGACACCGCCCTGTCGGCGGGCACCACCCCCGCCGACGTGCTCCGAGTCGTGGAGGCCACCGCCGCCACCGGCGCCGCGGCGGTGGTGATGACCTACTGGAACCCCGTCGAGCGCTACGGGCCGGCGCGCTTCTGCACCGACCTGGCCGCGGCCGGCGGGGCGGGGGTCATCACGCCCGACCTCATCCCCGAGGAGGCCGACGACTGGTTCGCGGCCACCGACGCCGCGGGCCTGGACCGGATCTTCCTGGTCGCGCCCTCCTCCAGCGACGAGCGGCTCCGGCTGACGGCGCGTGCGTCCCGCGGCTTCGTTTACGCCGCATCCCTGATGGGGGTGACGGGCACCAGGGCCCAGGTCTCCGGTACCGCCGAGAAGCTGGTCGCCCGCACACGCAGCGCGATCGGCGCGGACGGGCCGTCGGTGTGCGTGGGCCTGGGCATCTCCAACCGCGCACAGGCCGCCGAGGTCGCCGCCTACGCCGACGGGGTCATCGCCGGCGCCGGGTTCTGCCAGCGGGTCCTGGACGCCCCCGACCTGGAGACGGGCATCGGCGCCGTGCGATCGTTCGCCGAGGAGTTGGCGCTGGGCGTGCGCGGCGAGCGCGGCTGAGGCGGCCGCGCCCCCGGGCGGCCGCGTGCACCAGCCCGCCCGGCCCGCTGATCCGCGGGCCGGGCGGGTAAGAGTTCCGTGTGAGTGCGTCCCCGGCGGCCTTCCGGGGGCATGAACCGACGGCCTGCGTCGTTACAGTGCAGCGAGAGGGCCCAGGCGTCGCGCTCGGCAGGGGAGGCGAGCCGACTCCCTGTGTCGCCGCGCGGACGTAGAGTAGTATCCGCACGGTGCGCACCTGATCCGGTGCTCTACCGCAGTGAACGACTCGCCCCCGGGAACACTTCATTGGACACCACACATCAGACGGCGCCGGGCAGCCGGCCGGCCGCGGCGCCGCGCCGATGGGCTGCCATCCAGCCCTGGGTCACCCTGCTGGCCCGCCTCGCCCTGGCCGGGGTGCTCGCCTACGCGGCCGCCAGCAAACTGCCGCCCGCACTGTCGGTGCAGTCCGTCGAGGCCTACCAGCTCTTCTCCGCCGACGTCAGCCGGGCCATCGGCTTCGCGCTGCCGCTGCTGGAGTTCGCGTTGGCGCTGCTGCTGGTGGTGGGCCTGGCCACGCGCTACGTCGGCGGGGCCTCGGGCCTGCTGATGATCGTGTTCATCGCGGGCATCGCCTCCGCGTGGGCGCGCGGGCTGAACATCGACTGCGGGTGCTTCGGGACCGGGGGCCCGGTCGCCGAGGGCGAGACGCAGTACGGACTCGACATCGCGCGCGACCTCGGGTTCCTCGCACTGGCCGCGGTCGTCACGATCTGGCCGCGCTCGCCGCTGGCATTGGACCGGCTGTTCGGTCTCTACCGCTGAGACCGGCGCCGGACGCACACCCCCGACCGCGGCGGCGGGCCGGGGGAACCGCCCCGGGCGACGGCGCCCGGCGCCCGGCGGCTGGACGGCGCGCCGCGGACGCACACAGGCGAACCGCGCCGCCCGGCGACGGCGGGCGGAGAAGACGACAGAGACTAGGGATTTCACGGTGATCGGCTGATGGGCAAGGCTGCGCGGGAAGCGTCTCGCGAACGACTCAGGCAGGAACGGGAGAGGGCCAAGAAGAGGTCTCAGCGCAACAAGGTGCTGGGCGTCGTCGGCGCCGCGGCAGCGGTCATCCTTCTCGTCGTGGGCGGCGGTTACTTCTTCTTCGCCCAGCAGAGCGCCCAGGAGCAGGCGTTCGCCAACCGCTACGAGCAGCTGCCGTCGCAGACGGTGCAGCAGGACGGCAGCGTCGTCCTCGCCGAGGAGGGCGTCCAGGCCCCGGTTGTCGAGGTCTACGCCGACTTCCAGTGCCCGGCCTGCAAGCAGTTCGAGACCGCGAGCGGCCCCACGCTGCAGAAGCTGGCCACCGAGGGCAAGGCCATCGTGCACTACCGGCCGGTGAGCATCTTCGCTCAGGCCCAGGAGCCGCTGAGCACCAACTCGCTGCGCGCCGCGGCCGCCGCCCGCTCGGCCGCCGACTACGGAAAGTTCGTCGAGTACCACGACCTGCTGTTCGAGAACCAGCCGGCCGAGGGCAGCCAGGGCTTCGCCACCGGCGACCTCAAGGAGTGGGGCGCGGAGATCGGCATCGACGACCCTGCCTTCGCGGAGCGCGTCGAGGCCGAGGCGCAGGTCGCCGACACCTTCACCGGCGACTACCTGCCCAAGCTCTCCGCGGCGGCCCAGGACCGGATGAGCGGATCCGAGATCCAGCAGACGGGGCTGGGCGGCCTCATCGAATGGGGCGACGCCAACGGCGTGGACAGCTCGTTCCTCCAGGACACCTACGTCAAGGAGGTCATCGATGCGACGTCGGCGGTCAAGGACCGGTACTCTTCCGGAGCGAACGCGTTCGGCGGCACCCCCGCGGTCTACGTCAACGGGCAGCAGATGGGCGACGCCGCCTTCTCCGGCGACGGAATCCGCGACGCCGTCTCGGAGGCGGGGCCCGGCGAGGTGAGCACCGAACCGCTCGCCGCCTCCGACGACTCGGGGGCGAGTGCCGACGCTTCGCCCGAGCCCACCGTGTCACCGTGAACGTAGTGCCACCCTGACCGCAAGGAACAGATCGCAGCGATGACCATTCCGCTGATCACCCCCGAGGGCGCGGCCGAGACCGGCCGCGCCCTCGCGGCCATCCCCAGCCCCGAGGTGAGCTCGTTCTCGCTCGGCCCCTTCACCATCCACTTCTATGCGCTGTGCATCCTGGCCGGCGTCATCGCCGCCGTGTTCTGGAGCGAGCGCCGCTGGGCCGCCATGGGCGGCGAAAAGGGCACCATCGTCGACATCGCCGTGCCCGCTGTACTGCTGGGGCTGGTCGGCGGTCGCCTCTACCACGTGATCAGCGACTACCAGCTCTACTTCGGTCCCGGGCGCAACCCGGTCGAGGCGCTCTACATCTGGAACGGCGGCCTGGGCATCTGGGGCGCCATTCCGCTGGGTGCGCTGGCCGTGTGGTGGATGGCCCGGCGCCGCGGGATCTCGCTGTCCAAGCTCTCCTTCGCAATCGCCCCGACCCTGCCGCTGGCCCAGGCGCTCGGCCGGTGGGGCAACTACTTCAACCAGGAGCTGTTCGGCAAGCCCACCGACCTGCCCTGGGCGGTGCACATCTCGCTGGACTACACCTACAACGCCAACGGGGCACCGCGTCCGGGTATGCAGCCGATCCCCGGAACCAGCACCGAGTACTACAGCTACTACCACCCCACGTTCCTCTACGAGTCACTGTGGTGTCTTGCACTCGCGGTGCTGCTCGCCTGGCTGGGCAGGCGATACGGTGACCGCCTGGCCGGTGGGCGGCTGTTCGCGGTCTATGTTATGGGCTACTGTGTGGGTCGGTTCTGGATCGAATACCTGCGCGTCGACCCTGCGCACGAGATCCTCGGCCTGCGATTGAACAACTGGACCTCGCTGCTGGTGTTCGCCGCCGCACTCGCCTACTTCCTCTGGGCCGGGCGACGGCTGGACGCCTTCTCCAGCCGGGTCCTGCCCGCAGGCCACGATGTCGGGACCGAGGTCTTCGACACCGACCCCGCCACCTCCGCGGACAGCGGAGGAGCCGACTCCGCCGACAGGGGCGGGAACGGGTCCCCCGACGGACCCGAGTCCGGCGCAGGCGCCACGGGGGGCGCCGGTCATGAGAAAGGCACAGCCGGACGGCCGGGAGGTACAGGCCCCGCGCCGTCCGAGGATGGATGAATGACCACGTGAGCACATCCGACTCCGCCGGCCGCAACGGCCGAGGGGGATCGCGCCGGGCCGATTCGGCCCGCGCACCCCGGGAGCGCTACGAGGACGAAGACGTCAACACCGACCGCGGAGCCGACGAGGGCGCCGACGGTTCCCGCACGCGCCGGGGCGGCAAGGCCCGCCGCCGGGGTGCGGACGGGCGCGGGGGCGCTCCGGGCGGCAGAACCGCCCGCGGCCGCCGCCCCGGGCGCTCCGGAGCGGGGGCCGACCCGGTATCCAGGTTCTCCGCCTCGGCGCTGCGGCGCGTCAGCGTCCTGGGCGACCGGCCCAGCCAGGTCGTCTACACCCTGGCCGAGCAGAGCCGGCGCAAGAACGGCACCGCGGTCCTCGCCGGGCTGCTGGTGCTATGCCTCACCTCGCTGGTGGGCCTGCTCGGCGTGCTGAGCTACCAGCTCGCCACCCAGACCGGGGGAACCTCCAGCCAGGCGGCCGTGGGCAGCGTCGTCGCCCCTCCCGAGGGGCACTCCACTCTGCTGCCCGAGATGTACCAGGCCCAGCCCCAAGACGAGGCCTTCGAGCCGATCGCCGAGCGGGGCGAGGGCTCCGGCGGACTGCCCGAGGACGGGGTGTTCGGCTCCGAAACCGAGGAGCTGGAGCTGGACGGCCAGAAACTGGTCCGCGACCAGTCCGAGGTGACCGATACCTGCACCAGCCTGGTGTGGGGCCGGGAGGTCGCCCAGACGCTGGTCGACGGCGAGTGCACCTCGGCCGCCAGCGCCGTCTACCTGAGCGGCGGCGAGAAGTACATCGCCCAGTTCACGCTGTTCGACCTGGCCGACGTCGATGCCGCCACGAACGCGGCCACGGCGCTCGACCCCCAGGACCCGTCGATCGCCCCGGGCTTCCTACTGCCCCGGAAGAGCGGCGTCGAGGGGCTGCACGAGGGGTACAGCCAGGCCACCGCCCAGGTCATGGGGCACTACCTCGCGGTGTACTGGGTGGCGCGCACCGACGGCGAGAAGCCCGGGGAAAGCGACACCCTGTCCACGCTCAACGTGGCGGCGATGAACGCCTCCACGTGGGTCTACCGCCAGGTCGGCGAGGCCGAGCAGTAGCCGGGACAGCCCAGGCCGGTGCCGGTCGGGCGCGGGCCCGACCGGCACCCGCGGCGCAGCGGCGGCTGCAGGGCCACTCGACGTCCGGCACCTAAGGGCTGAGGCCGGGACGGTCCGGGTTCTTCTGCAAGCTAGGATTTGCGCACCGGCGGCATGGTCACACGCGGCGTCCGCCGTCCCACCCCGCTGAATGCGAACAGCCCCCGCGACCGTCCGAGAGGTTCTGGTGTCTTCTAAGTCGTCTGTGTCCGGTACCCCCGGCCGGCGGAGGAAAAGCGACGAGGCCGACTCCATCGAGGGTTTGGCAGCGGCTCCCGCCCGCCGCAAGGGAGCCCGCCGCCGGCGCCGGGGCTCCTCGCGCGCACGGTCGCGGAGCAGGATGCTGCCGGTGCTGCTCGGCGCTCTCGGGGTCGCCGTGGTGGCGCTGGTGGTCGTGCTGGTGCTGCAGTTCGCGACCGGCGGCGCCGATGCGCCGGAGAACCCCGTGCCCGCCGCGTTCGAGATCCACGACTCCGGGACGGAGATCCTCGCCACCCGCGAGGCCGACTCCCGGCCGCTGAACAAGAGCGAGCTGTTCGGCGAGGACGCCAAGCAGATCGACAGCGAGAGCCAGGGCATCACCTTCGAGCTGCAGTCGTCGTCGCTGAGCGAGGACTGCGCCTCGGTCGTCTGGGGCGACGATGTCCGTACGGCGCTCTCCGAAGCCGACTGCACGCAGGCGGCACGGGCCGGATACACCTCCGACAAGTACGTCGGCGCCGTTGTGATGTTCAACCTGCGCGATCAGGAGGCCGGCCAGGCGGTCGCGACCGCGCTGCAGCCCCCGAAGGGCGAGCAGGCCCAGCCGGGCGGCTTCATCGCGGTGCCGACCCCCGAGGAGGACCCGTTCTCCAGCCTGGGAGCGGGTTACAGCGCCGCCGAGGCCACCGTCAGCGGCCACTACCTGACCGTGACGTGGGTGCAGTCGATCGACTCCGACGACCCGTCTCAGCGGGAGAGCCTCGTCTCGCCGATCATCGCGCTGAACAGCTTCCGCGACCCGCTCTACAACCGCGTCGTGCAGCTGGAGAACCTGCAGGAGGCCCAGCAGCAGAACTCCGCGCCCGCAGCCTGACCCGGCCTGCCGGATCCGGCACGCCGGCCCGCGGATACGACGAAGTCGCCCGGCTCCGCCCGAGGAATTTCCGCCGAGCCACGCGCTACACCGCCACCTCCTGCGGTGACACGCTCATCGGGTCCCGAGGGGGCCTGATCCGTGTGCAAGCGGCTCCGGACGACAGAGGGGGCCTGGCGGCGGCCGCGGGATCACCGCGACGCGTTCGCGCCGCCGCCGTCCGGGCTCTCGCGCGCCTCGACGATCGAGGCCGCGAGGTCGGCGGCCGCCGCGCGCAGCCGCTCCATGCGGTGGGCGGGCAGGTCCAGCAGCGTGTGCCCCTCCAGCCAGGGCGCCGCCGCGGCGACGGCATGGCGGGCGGTGCGCTTGTTGACCGGCACGTCGGCGGTCGCGGCCACGCGCACGAGCCCTTCGCGCAGGGTGGCGGACAGTCGGCCGTGCGCCCGCCGCTGGCAGTGCGCGAGCAGCCGCTCGTCCGCCGCCCCGCCGTCTGGTGCCTCGGCGGCCCGCACCGTTGTCAGGCGCGGCGCCGGTGTTCCGCGCATGAAGCGCACCTCGAAGCGCGGCGCGAGCAGCGCGGCCAGTTCGCGCTGTCCGTCCCTGTCGCGCACCTGCGGATGGTCGGCGGAGACCACCGCCGAGACCTCGGGGCCCGGTGCCGCCAGTACCACCCTGGCCAGCAGGTCCTCCCAGCCGCCGGTGAGGTCCACGGCGGCGCTGCCGCGCTCCGTCGGCGTCTCCAGCCACGTGGCCAGGCGGACGTGCCGCGGTGTGCGCGGTTCCCCGGACGCGCCGGCAGTCCGGGGGAGGGGCGCCAGCGCACCGCGCGGCCACTCGCCGACGGCGGTCTCGGCCGCGGCGTCCTCCAGCACGGCGCGAGCCTCGGCCTCCTGCAGCCCGCCGGCGGACTCCGCGGAGTTGGTGCCGCGGCTGTAGACCCGCGCCGCCGCCGCGCCGCGCGAGCCCTGGGGTGTGCGGCCGGTGGGCCGGAGCACGTACAGGTCGCTGGCCGCCCCGATCGCCTCGGCGCCCCGGTAGCGGTTGAAGTCCGGCCACAGCGCTTCGGTGACCAGGTCCAGCGCGCTCAGCCGCGACTGGGTCCGGGCGGTCAGGGCCGGGGTCGTCTCGCTGGCGCCGTAGGCCAGCAGCACCCGGCCGGCTCGGGGCGCGGCAAGGCCCTCGACGCCGCGGCGTACGAACAGTTCGACGCCCTCGGGGGTGTAGGGCGGATCGGTGAAGGCGAGGTCGCAGCTTTCGCGCAGCGCCGGGGGCAGGCCCAGCCGCAGGTCGGCGAAGTGGCACCGGACGTTTGCGCCCAGCCGCTCGGCGGCCGCGTCGATGTAGGACAGCATCCGCTCGTCGATGTCGACGACGACGGCCCGCAGGCCGGGGCAGACGAGGGCGGCGGCCAGTGAGGTGAGGTCGTGGTCGCCTACGCACAGCAGCCGCGCGCCGTCGAGCGCGAAGTGCGTCCGCAGCAGCAGCGCGCGCCGCAGCGCGGTCTCCGCGGTGGCGGCGACGTGGTCCAGGTCGGTGCGCGCGGCGGGCGCCTCGTCGACCAGGCGGCGCAGTTCGGCCGCCGCCTCCGCGTGGTCTCCGGCGAGGTGGCCGACCGGGTCGGCGGTGCCCGGCCGGTCGAAGCCGGCGTAGCCGCCGGCACGCCGCAGCCGGGCGTGCACAGCGCCGGTGTCCCACTCCAGTTCACCGTCCAGGGCGTCGAGCACGCCCTGGACGCTTCGGTGCGCCACCGCGGTCCGGCGCACCAGCTCACGCGGCGACCACCAGCCGCCGTCGGCGAGGGCTGCGAGTACGCGATGCAGCCGCCGCGCCGCGATGCCGTGGTCGTCGAGCAGCTCGCGCAGCCCGGGCGGTACCCCGTCGCCGTCCGTCGGCGGCGGGGGAGCGCAGTCGGATGTGCCACGGGCGGGGTCGGTGCGGCCGGTGCCGTCGGCCTCGGGATGTTCCTCCACCCCACGATCTTCGCGCACTCGGCGAGCGGGCGCGTACCCGCCGTCGGAGCCGGGAACGGGCGCGGTTGCGCGCGCCGGATGGGCTGCTGGGGGATGGGCTGCTGGGGGTGGGGTCCGCTGTGCGGTCTTGTTGGTCTGCCGGGTGGGGGGTGGTCTGTGGGAGAGGCGGCGGCGACGGTGGCGGACGGTCGGGCCCGCGGTCGCCGGTTCGGGTGCTCGCCGGTGGCGGCGGCCGACGAGGGGCGGCGACGGCGGCGCGGGGTGGCGCCTGCGGTCGTCGGTTCGGGTGCTCGCCGGTGGCGGCGCCCGACGGGGGCGGCGAGTACGGCGGCGGGGCCGGGCCTGTGTGGTCGGGGCGGCGGTCACCGGCCCCGGCTGCGGGTGGTCGAGCCCGGGCGGCTGCCGCCCGGTTGTCGCGCGGGCCTGCGGGGCGGTGGGCGGCGGTCATGCGGCCGGGTCGGGGCCACGAGATGCACGTACGTGCGGCGGCATCGGCCTCGGCGTCGCCCCGAGGCGCCGCCCTCGCACCGTGATTCCGCGATACGAAACAACACGGGGTGTTTTGCCCACCAATGCCCGATTTCTCGGTGGGTCCGCCCCCGCGCTGCGGCGGCGGTGGCCCACGAGACGCGCCGAATGGCGCGAAAACAGTCCCGGAGTCACCCCATCGCGGGGTGGGGCAGTCGGCGGCCGCGCCTGGGCGCCACGAGCGACGTGTCGTCGCCCCCCGGACCCCGATCCGGCGCGCCACCGGGGGCGTGCGAGCACCCGCGACCGCGCCCCGCCGCGCGACCTCCGGCCGGCGTGGGCCCGGGTCGGAACACGGCGGCGGCGCCTCCCAACCCCCGCGCCCGCTATGTCCGACGTGCCGGAGTCGGCCGCGGCGATCGCGGCGGTCGTGGGCAAATTCCCAAAGAACGCCGCTGGATTTCGTCATACGGGCACGATCGTCGCGCCGCCCTGCGACATAACGGGCCCGCGAGCGCCTCCCGGCTCCCCGCCGTCCTCGCCGCCCCTCGCCGGCCGCCGCCACCGGCGGGCACCCGATCCGGTGACCGCGGGCCCGGCCATCCGCCACCGTTGCCGCCGCCGTTACCCATCAGGCCGCCCGTTTCCCGGCAGACCATCAAGGCCGCACAGCAGACCGCTGCCGCCCCGTCGGCCGCCGCCACCGGCGGGCACCCGATCCGGTGACCGCGGGCCCGGCCCCGCTGCCGCCGTCGCCGCCGCCTTTCGGACAGGCCACCTTCTACCCCGCAGACCGACAAGCCCGCCCAGCGGACCCGGGCCGCCCGCCCTCTCTCCTCGGGGCCGGTGTGGCGTGGGTCGCAGGGAATTCTCACCGCGGCTTTATGTCCGGTGTGTTGCCCGGGGGTACGCTGGGTGTGAACTGAGGCTGCCCCCGGTGCGCGGCGCCGGACGGGGGCGGGGTACGGTGCTTTCGTCCCGCATTGCGGTGATCTACCGAGACCGGGGCAAAAGGGATGTTTGCGCGGTGCTCCGCTTGGAAAGATCACGGCTAGCCCGAACGGGCGGGTCATCGCCGACCCTCTCGCCTCGGGTGCGAGGCCGCGAGCCTCACCGCACTGTGGCGGTGCTTGGTCTAGACCTAACGACTCACGTCGGGGCTGGACCGCAGGTATAACAGACTACTTACGTCGTGTGGCCACCGAACAGGGGCGACACCGGTTACCACGAGGAAGTGACGCAGGTCCGGCGCCGAGCCGGCTGTGGAACCGGTGCCTGCGGGGCCGCCTTCGCATGCTGACGCAGCAGGGCCAACGTCGTCCCGGATGCGCTTTCGAAGAGAAGCCCATACGTACGACGACAGGAGGGTAGATGCCTGCTGGCCAGGTGCAGCGTTCGTCCGTCCGGCCGAACGCCGAGTCCACTCACGAGGGCCTGTACGACAGCGCCTACGAGCACGACGCCTGCGGCGTCGGATTCGTCGCCGACCTCTCCGGCCGTCGCAGCCACGAGATCGTCGAGAAGGCGCTGACGGTACTGCGCAACCTCGACCACCGCGGCGCCGCGGGCGCCGACCCCGAGGACGGCGACGGCGCCGGGATCATCACCCAGGTGCCCGACGCCTTCTACCGCGAGGTCTGCGACTTCGAACTGCCCGAGGCAGGCCGCTACGCGACCGGTATGGCCTTCCTGCCCGCCGATGCCGCCGAGCGCGCCGCCACCATGGCCGCCGTCGAGGCCGCGGCCGCCCAGGAGAGCCTGCGCGTGCTGGGCTGGCGGGACGTGCCCTTCGACCCCCGCTTCTGCGGTCCCGCCGCCCGCGAGGCCATGCCCTACTTCGCCCAGCTGTTCGTCGCGGGCCAGGAGGGCACCGCCGCAGCCGGCCTGGGCGGCCTCGAACTGGAGCGCTACGCCTACTGCCTGCGCAAGCGCGCCCAGCACGAGGCGGGCGTGTACTTCCCGAGCCTGTCCCCGCGCACCATCACCTACAAGGGCATGCTCACCACGCCGCAGCTGGAGCCGTTCTTCCCCGACCTCTCCGACCGGCGCTTCACCAGCGGCCTGGCCCTGGTGCACTCGCGGTTCTCCACGAACACGTTCCCGTCGTGGCCGCTGGCCCACCCCTTCCGCTACATCGCCCACAACGGCGAGATCAACACCGTCAAGGGCAACCGGAACATGATGCGGGCCCGCGAGGCCACGCTGGCCAGCGACCTGCTGCCCGGCGACATCTCGCGTGTGTTCCCCATCATCGACCCCGAGGACTCCGACACCGCGTCCTTCGACGCCGCCCTGGAGCTGCTCCACCTGGGCGGGCGGTCGCTGCCGCACGCGGTGCTGATGATGATCCCCGAGCCCTGGGAGAACCACAGCGAGATGGACCCGCAGGTGCGGGCCTTCTACGAGTTCCACTCCATGCTCATGGAGCCCTGGGACGGTCCCGCTTCGGTCTCCTTCACCGACGGCTCGCTGGTGGGCGCCGTCCTGGACCGCAACGGCCTGCGTCCCGGCCGCTACTGGGTCACCGACGACGGGCTCGTCGTGCTCGCCAGCGAGGCCGGCGTGCTCGACGCCGAGTCCTCGCGCATCGTCCGCAAGGGGCGGCTGCAGCCCGGCCGCATCTTCGTCGTGGACACCGAGCAGGGCCGCATCATCGAGGACGAGGAGATCAAGTCCGAGCTCGCCGCGCAGCACCCCTATGCCGAGTGGCTGGAGCGCGGCGTGGTGCAGCTGTCCGAGCTGGAGGCGGGCGAGCCCGCCCCCGTCGGCGACCTCGTCCGCGAGCAGCAGGTCTTCGGCTACACCGAGGAGGAGCTGCGCATCATCCTGCAGCCGATGGCGCGCACCGGCGCCGAGCCGATCGGCTCCATGGGCACCGACAGCCCGGTTGCGGCCCTGTCGGCCAAGTCCCGCCAGCTCTTCGACTACTTCTCGCAGGGCTTCGCGCAGGTCACCAACCCGCCGCTGGACGCCATCCGCGAGGAACTGGTCACCAGCCTGCACACGGCGCTGGGCGCCGAGGAGAACGTCCTGTCGCCCGACCCGGAGGACTGCCGGCGCATCGTGGCGCCTACGCCCGTGCTCGACGAGGCGGGCCTGGCCGCGATCGTGCGCGCCGGAACCGCTGAGGACGGCGACCCCGCCTTCCGCACCTTCACCGCCAACGGCACCTACGACGTCGCCGGCGGCGGCGCCGCGCTGTCGGTGCGCCTGGACGAGATCTGCGCCGAGGTCTCGGCGGCCATCGCCGACGGCGCCCACATCGTCGTGCTCTCCGACCGCGGGGCCGGCCCCGACCGCGCGCCGATTCCCTCGCTGCTGCTCACCGGGGCCGTCCACCACCACCTGGTGCGCGAGAAGACCCGCACCGAGGTCGGCCTGGTCGTCGAGGCCGGCGACGTGCGCGAGTGCCACCACGTGGCGCTGCTGCTGGGCTACGGCGCCTCGGCGGTGACGCCGTATGTGACCCTGGCCACGGTGCGCGACATGGTCGAGCGCGGCGTCATCGGCGGCATCAGCGCCGACGACGCGGTGCGCAACACCGTGAAGGCGTTCGGCAAGGGCGTACTGAAGATCATGTCCAAGATGGGCGTGTCCACTGTCAGCTCCTACACCGGCGCCCAGATCTTCGAGGCGCTGGGCCTGGGCCCCGAGGTCGTCGACCGGTGCTTCGCCGGCACCTCCTCGCCGCTGGGCGGCGTGGGCTTCGACGTGCTGGCCGAGGAGGTCCGCATCCGCCACGCCACCGCCTTCGCCGCCAATCCCGCCGACCACCGGCGGCTGGCCATCGGCGGCGAGTACCAGTGGCGCCGCGAGGGCGAGCCGCACCTGTTCAGCCCCGAGACGGTCTTCAAGCTGCAGCACGCCACGCGCGACCGCCGCTACGAGATCTTCAAGGAGTACACCTCCAAGATCGACGACCAGGCGAGCACGCTGATGACGCTGCGCGGGCTGTTCCGCCTCAAGGAGGGTGTGCGCGAGCCGGTCCCGATCGAGGAGGTCGAGCCGGTCTCGGAGATCGTCAAGCGGTTCTCCACCGGCGCGATGTCGTACGGCTCCATCTCGGCCGAGGCGCACGAGACCCTGGCGATCGCCATGAACCGGCTCGGCGGCAAGTCCAACACCGGCGAGGGAGGTGAGGACTCCGACCGCTTCACCCCCGACGAGAGCGGCGACCTGCGGCGCAGCGCCATCAAGCAGGTGGCCTCCGGGCGCTTCGGCGTGACCTCGCACTACCTCACCAACGCCGACGACATCCAGATCAAGATGGCCCAAGGCGCCAAGCCCGGCGAAGGCGGCCAGCTGCCCGGCCACAAGGTCTATCCGTGGATCGCCGGCACCCGGCATTCCACGCCCGGCGTCGGCCTCATCTCGCCGCCGCCGCACCACGACATCTACTCCATCGAGGACCTCGCCCAGCTCATCCACGACCTGAAGAACGCCAACCCCCAGGCGCGGGTCCACGTCAAGCTGGTCTCCGAGGCCGGTGTGGGCACCGTGGCAGCGGGCGTGTCCAAGGCCCATGCCGACGTCGTGCTCATCTCCGGCCACGACGGCGGGACCGGCGCCTCGCCGCTGACCTCGCTCAAGCACGCGGGCACGCCCTGGGAGCTGGGCCTCGCCGAAACCCAGCAGACCCTGCTGCGCAACGGGCTGCGCGACCGCATCGTGGTGCAGACCGACGGCCAGATGAAGACCGGGCGCGACGTCGTCGTGGCCGCGCTGCTGGGCGCCGAGGAGTACGGGTTCGCCACCGCTCCGCTGGTGGTCTCCGGCTGCGTGATGATGCGCGTGTGCCACCTGGACACCTGCCCGGTGGGCGTGGCCACGCAGAACCCGGAGCTGCGCAAGCGCTACTCCGGGCAGGCCGACTTCGTGGTGAACTTCTTCGAGTTCGTGGCCGAGGAGGTCCGCGAGTACCTGGCCGCCCTGGGCTTCCGCAGCCTCGACGAGGCCGTCGGCGCCGTCGACCTGCTGGAGACCGGCGAGGCGGCGGACCACTGGAAGGCGTCTGGCCTCGACCTCTCGCCGATCCTGGCGCAGGTCGAGCCGTGGGGCGGCGACCACCGCCACCGGGTGCGCGGCCAGGACCACGGGCTGGAGAAGGCGCTGGACAACACGCTGATCCAGCTGGCCGAGGGAGCTCTGGAGTTCGGCGAGCCGCTGAAGCTGGACCTGCCGGTGCGCAACGTCAACCGCACGGTCGGCACCATGCTCGGCAACGAGGTCACCAAACGCTACGGCGCCGACGGGCTGCCCGACGGCACCGTGGACATCACCTTCACCGGCTCGGCCGGCCAGTCGTTCGGCGCGTTCGTGCCGCGGGGCGTCACGCTGCGGCTCGTCGGCGACGCCAACGACTACGTCGGCAAGGGCCTCTCCGGCGGGCGGATCACCGTGCGGCCGCCCGAGGACGTGCCGTTCGCGCCCGAAGAGCACATCATCGCCGGCAACGTCATCGCCTACGGCGCGACCTCGGGCGAGGTGTTCCTGCGCGGCGTCGTGGGCGAGCGGTTCTGCGTGCGCAACTCCGGTGCGCTGGCCGTCGCCGAGGGCGTGGGCGACCACGGGTGCGAGTACATGACCGGCGGCCGCGCCGTGATCCTGGGTCGTACCGGGCGCAACTTCGCGGCGGGCATGTCGGGCGGCATCGCCTATGTGCTCGATCTCGACCCCGAGCGGGTCAACGGCGAGATGGTCGACCTCGACCCGCTCGACGACACCGACCGGGAGTTCCTGCGCGACGTCCTCGACCGGCACCGCGAGGCGACCGGGTCGGGTATCGCCGCGGAGCTGCTGGCCGACTTCTCCACCGCGGTCTCCCGGTTCGGCAAGGTCATGCCGCGCGACTTCAAGCGGGTGCTGGCCGCCCAGGCCGAGGCCGAGCGCGCGGGCCGCGACGTCGGCGAGGCCATCATGGCCGCCGCCCAGTCCTAGAGCCGTCGGCCGGAATCGAAAGGAGGGACGAACACCATGGCTGACCCGAAGGGTTTCCTGAAGATCACCGAGCGGGAGCTGCCCACCCGCCGCCCGGTCGACGTGCGCATCCAGGACTGGCGCGAGGTCTACGAGGAGGCCGACCGCGGCACCGTCGTCAAGCAGGCGTCGCGCTGCATGGACTGCGGCATCCCGTTCTGCCACAACGGCTGCCCGCTGGGGAACCTCATCCCGGAGTGGAACGACCTGGTCCACCGCCACGACTGGGGCGAGGCCATCGAGCGGCTGCACGCCACGAACAACTTCCCGGAGTTCACCGGGCGGCTGTGCCCGGCTCCGTGCGAGTCGGCGTGCGTGCTGGGCATCAACCAGCCCGCCGTGACCATCAAGAACGTGGAGAATTCCATCATCGACCGGGCCTGGGAGGAGGGCTGGGTGCGGCCCCAGCCGCCCGAGGTCCGCACCGGTAAGAAGGTCGCGGTGGTGGGGTCGGGCCCGGCGGGGCTCGCCGCCGCCCAGCAGCTGACCCGCGCCGGCCACGACGTGACCGTCTTCGAGCGGGCCGACCGCATCGGCGGGCTGCTGCGCTACGGCATCCCCGAGTTCAAGATGGAGAAGCGCCACATCGACCGCCGCCTGGGCCAGATGCGGGCCGAAGGAACCGAGTTCCGCAGCGGTGTCGACGTCGGCACCGACATCACGGTCGAGGAGCTGCGCGCCCAGCACGACGCGGTCGTGCTGACGGGCGGGGCCACCGCCTGGCGGGAGCTGCCGGCGACCGGGCGCGAGCTCGACGGCGTCCACCAGGCGATGGAGTACCTCCCGCAGGCCAACCGGGTGCAGGAGGGCGACATCGAGGCCGCGGAGATCGACGCCGCGGGCAAGGACGTGATCGTCATCGGCGGCGGCGACACCGGCGCCGACTGCGTCGGCACCGCGCACCGCCAGGGCGCGGCGTCGGTCACCCAGCTGGAGATCATGCCCAAGCCGCCCGCCGAGCGGCCGCACGCTCAGCCGTGGCCCACCATGCCGATGGTGTACAAGGTCTCCACGGCCCACGAGGAAGGCGGCAAGCGGCTCTACTCGGTGAACACCGTGGAGTTCCTCGGCGACGAGCAGGGCCGCGTGCGCGCGCTCAAGCTGGTCGACGTCGAGCGCACCGACTCCGGCTTCGAGCCGGTCCCCGGCAGCGAGCGCGAGATCCCCGCCGGCCTGGTCACGCTGGCCATGGGCTTCGTGGGCCCGGAGAAGGCGGGAATGCTGGAGCAGCTGGGAGTGGAGCTGGACGGACGCGGCAACGTCGTTCGCGACGCCGACTACGCCACCTCCGTCGACGGAGTCTTCTGCGCGGGCGACATGGGCCGCGGCCAGTCGCTGATCGTCTGGGCGATCGCGGAGGGCCGCTCGGCGGCGGCTGGCGCCGACCGCTACCTCCGCGGTGAGGACACCGCCCTGCCGACCGCCATCCCGCCCACGGAGCGGCCGCTGACGGCCTCCTGAACGGCGCCGCCGGGCCGCGCTCCGCGGCCCGGCGCCCCGGCACGGCGGGATCCCGCCGTGCCGGGGCGGTAGCCGAGATCGCCGCCGGCGTGGTGGCCGCTTCCGGACCCGTCGTCGCGGGCGGATCCCGGCGGGAGCCGCCGGCGGTGCTGCTAGGCTCCCCGCGGTCGCCTATTTCATGGGAGCGAATGCGGTGAGTGCTACCGGCAGCGGCAACGCCGACGCGCAGCGGATCGCTGCCGGCGTTTACACCATCGACCCCGCGCGGTCGGTGGTCTCCTTCCAGACCCGAGCGATCTTCGGCCTCACGGGGGTGAAAGGCACGTTCGACCTCGACAGCGGAACGGTCACTGTGGCGGACCCCGTCGAGGATTCCACGGTCGAGGCCGTGGTGTCGGCTTCCGGATTCTCGAGCGGCAACACCCAGCGCGACAACCATGTTCGCTCGGCGGACTACCTCGACGCCGAAAGGCATCCGCATTTCTCGTTCGTCGGTGAGCGCCTGGAGAGATCCGGCGAGCGAGGCGTACTGGTCGGGCGCCTGACCGTCAAAGGCGTTACGCAGCCGCAGACCCTGGACATCACGAACGTCTCCGGCGATGAGCACGGCCTCACCGCCCGTGCCACCACCACAGTCGACCGCTTCGACTACGGCGTTACGAAGGCCCCCGGCATGACGGGCCGGAAGCTGCACATCACCCTGGACGTCGCGGCGAGGCGGTAACCCCGCACCTTCCCACCGGAACCCCTGTATTCGCCCGCCTCGACAGCTACCCGGTCGGCAGCCGGGTGCTCGCGACGTGGCTGCCGGAGCTGTTCAGCGGCATGGCTGCGAGGGCCGACAGCCCGCTCGGCCGGTGGCACGACGACCATTCCGCGGTCGTCGTGGCCGTTTCCGCACGACGAGATCGACGCCCGCGGGCACCATTCCAGCATGCTCGGCGAGCACGTCCCGCAACTCGCGGCCGGAATCGGACAATGGCTTTCCGAACGGGGACTCTGAATGGCAGGTGGCGGCTTCGGGGTTTGCCCACCGGGACGCTGCCCGCCGCGGCGGAATTTTTTCGCTTTGCGGTAGGGTCGCCGCGACCGGCCGCCGCGCACCATGCGATTGGGGAACGCTGTGATGCATCCGGATTCCGAGAAGAGCGGCGGTGAAGCGGGGACCGCCGCGGCGGCGCTGAGAATCGACGGATTACGCAAAACCTTCGGCGCCAAGACGGCGGTCGACGACGTTTCGCTCGTCGTCCCGACCGGCAGTTTCTTCGGGCTGGTCGGCCCCAACGGCGCGGGCAAGACCACGATGCTGTCGATGGCGGTCGGACTCCTCCGGCCGGACGCGGGAACCGTCGAACTGCTCGGCGCCGACGTGTGGGCGGATCCCGTCCGGGCCAAGGAACTGCTCGGCGTGCTGCCCGACGGGCTCGCCCTTCCCGAACGGCTGACCGGGCGCGAGCTGCTGGCGTTCGCGGGCAGCATCCGGGGCATGGCGCCGGACGTGGTGGCGCAGCGGTCCGCCGAGCTGCTCGCGGTGCTGGAACTCGACGGGGACGATGCCACCCTGGTGATCGACTACTCGACCGGCATGCGCAAGAAGATCGGCCTGGCCGTCGCCCTGCTGCACCGGCCGCGGCTGCTGGTGCTCGACGAGCCTCTCGAAGCGGTCGATCCGGTGTCGTCGGCCACGATCAAGTCGATCCTGCGGGCGTTCGTCGACGCCGGCGGCTCCGTCGTGTTCTCCAGCCACGTCATGGCCGTCGTCGAGCAGCTGTGCGACCACGTCGGGGTGCTCGCGGGCGGTCGCGTGCTCGCGTCGGGGCCGATGGCAGAGGTCGGCTCGGGCGGTCTCGAACAGCGGTTCATGGACCTCGTCGGCACCGAGGGCGCCGGGTTCGAGGGGTTGCAGTGGTTGGCGACCTGATCCGACTGAAAACGACGCTGCTGCGCCGGTCGATGTCCGGCCGGCGCGCCGCGCAGCTGGTCCTCGGGGCGGTCGTCGGGCTGCTCGCGGCCGCGGGCACGATCGGGCTGGCCGGGGTCGAGTCCCCGGTGGAGTCGGTGACCGGTGACCTGATCGCCGCGGCGCTCGCCGTGTGGACGTTCGGCTGGGCTTTCGGGCCGATCCTCTTCGGCAGCGGAGGAGTCGAGCTGAGGCCCGAACAGCTCGCACTGTTCCCGATCCGGCCGCGGACGCTGACCGCGGGCCTGGTGGGTGCGGGCGCGATCGGTGTCGGCCCCGCCGTGACGCTCATCGCGTTCGCCGTGACGGCGGTCTACGGCGCGGGCCTCGGCGGAGTGCCGCTGCTGGTCGCGCTGCCCGGCCTCGTGCTGACGCTCGGGTTCGCGGTCCTGCTGTCGAAGGTGGTCGTCACCGCGCGGGCCCAGGTGGTGCGCTCGCAGCTCGGGGCCGCTCTTTCCGGACTGCTCACCGGTGTCGTGCTGGCGGCCGCGGGCACGGTCTGGGCGATCGTGCCCGCGTTCCAGCGCGCGCTCGAATCGGGCTTTCCCGCGGGGTTCTCGCTGGCGGTGCGCGTGCTGCCGTCCGGCTGGGCCATGGCGGCGGTGGACGCCGCCGGCCGATCGGACTGGGGGCTCGCCGCGGCCGGTGTCGGCGGGCTGCTTGTCGCCGACGTGCTGCTCGCTGCCGTGCTGGCGCGGCTGCTCACGCGCCAGATCACGGCGGGCCGGAGCAGCGGCAGGAGCGCGAAACAGGCCACGCGGTACCGCCCCGGCCCCCTCGACAAATGGACCGGCCACGTGTTCGGGGTCGCCGCCAAGGAGCTGCGCACCTGGTTCCGCGACGTCACGCGGACGAACTTCCTGTACTTCGCGTTCTTCTACGGGCTGTTGCAGACCGTGACCCCGCTGCTCATCGGCGCCGAAGCCATGCTGCCGTGGACGGGTGTCGTCGTCGCCGTCTGGGTCGCCGCGGTGAGCGCGAACATGTACGCCTCCGACGGCTCCGCGCTGTGGCTGACCCTGGTGACGCCCGACGGCGGCAGGGGGGACATCCGCGGCAGGCAGTCGGCGTGGCTCATCATCGTCGCGCCGATCGCCCTCGCGCTGACCGTCGTCTTCACGGCCGTGTCGGGTGTGTTCTGGGCGTGGCCGTGGGCTCTGGCACTGTCGGGCTGCGTGCTGGGCGCCGGGGCCGGCGCCGTGGTGCTCGTCGCGGTGCTGTTTCCCGTGCCGATGGCCGACCCCAAACAGCGGGGGAGCGGCGCCTGGGACAATCGTATCGACTTCGTGCAGGTCGTCGCCGTCCTGGCGCTCATGGCGGCGGCGGCGCTGCCGATGCTCGCCGTGCTGTGGCTCGGTGCGGCGACCGGCTCGGCCGCGCTGAGCTGGCTCGCGGTCCCCGTCGGTTTCGGGAGCGGAGCCTTCTACGTGTGGTGGTTCGGTCGGCTCGCGTATCGGCGCCTCGGCACGCAGGGCGCGGAGCTGCTTCAGCAGCTGCGCACGGGGCATCGGATCAGCGGTGGGGCCACCGGAACCGGTAGGGCGGAGCAGGAGTCGGCGGAAACCGGCGGTGAGATCGTCCGCCCCGGATCGGGCCTGCCCACCGCCGTAGTCTTCGCCTGCTTCGTCCTGTGCTGGATTCCGCTGTTCCCGCAGGGCATCGTTCCGATGCTGCTCAAGCTCGCGGACTCGGACACGAAATCGTGGTTCCTCCCGCTCTGGCTGCCCGAGCCCCTGCAGTGGCCGGTGATGATCGGGATGGTCGTACTCGGCCTGGCGCTGATCGTCGTCGGCGTGCTCGTGGCACAGCGCTACGACATCCGCCCTCCGGCCGGGCCGGGCGGAGCAAGTGCGGGCCGCTCGCTGGGCCGGCAGGTCCGGGCCCAGATGAAGGAACATCAGGAACGGCAGCGCACCAAGGCGGATCGCTGACGGATCCGCGTGCCGTCCCACTCATTTAGGGAAGCGGGCCGGGCCGGCCGGGCTCGGGTGCCCCCCGACCTTCGCGCGGCGGACCCCTGGAGTGCGGTCCGTGCTCGGCGAGACCCGGCGAGCCGGTATTGCGGCCCACGCCCGGGTTCCCGCTCGCGGCGGGCATTCCCGGCGTCCCGGTGGGTAGTGCCCCCTATATGGGTTACCGCCTGATCGCCGATGCGGCCATGCTGCTGCACTTCGGCTTCCTATGCTATGTGGCGTTGGGCGGCTTCCTGATCTGGCGTCGCCCGCACGCCTTCTGGCCGCACCTGGCCGTGTGCGCCTATGCCATCGGCATTCTGGACTTCCAATGGGGGTGCCCCCTCACCTGGGTGGAGGACTGGGCGCGCAACCAGGCCGGGCTGCAGGGCCTGCCGCCGAGCGGGTTCATCGACCACTACCTCACCGGGGTCGTCTACCCCGCCCACCTCCTCATGGAGATCCAGGTCGCCGTCGGGGTGGTGGTGGCGTTGTCGTGGCTGGGTGCCGCCTTCCTGCTGGTGCGGCGCCGCCGGGCGGCGGCCGCGTCCGACGACGAGCAGTTCGGGTCGCGTTGAGAAGCTGTGCCGACTTCACACCCTGCACTGCCTTCACCGCCTTCACTGCGACAAATCTCGCAAATCGGGCCATCTGCGAAGTAAAGGTGCGTAAAAATGGTGCATAGCTGGCATTTTCCCTTTGAAGGAGCCCGCCGGTGCGGGCGTACATTCGGGGCATGAGCATGGTGACCCCGGAAGCCCTCCGCTCCGCGGAGCACTTCATCTCCCGCAATGCCCGACTGATCGACCGCCACCGCTTCGCCTACCACTTCCGCAGCGGCCCGGCCGAGCCCATCCACTCGGCCCTCGAGTCCTACCGCAACCTCGACGGCGGCTTCGGCAACGGCCTCGAACCCGACCTGCGCGGCCACGGCAGCCAGCCCGCGGCGGTGGCGGTGGCCCTGCACTATCTCGACGAGCTCGGCACCATCCCCGCCGACGTGGCCGACGGCATCAACCGCTACCTCACCAGCGTCACCCATGAGAACGGGGGAGTGCCGCCGGTGCTGCCCACAGCACGCCACACCGAGGCCGCTCCGCACTGGCGCGAGGCCGAGGACTTCCGTGGCGCGCTCGACCCGACCGCGGCCCTGGTGGGGCTCATGCACCGCCACCGCATCTGCCACACCTGGCGCGACCGGGCCACGGCCTTCTGCTGGACCCGCATCGGAGCGCTGCGCTGGACCAGACCCGAAGAGTCGATCGCGGTGTGCACGTTCCTGCAGCACGTGCCCGACCGCGAGCGGGCCGAGCAGGAGTTCGACCGGCTCGCACCGGCCATCCGGGCGGTCATCGAGACGGACCCGGCAGCCGGCGGGCACGTCCACAAGCCCCTGGATCTGGTGAGCCGTCCCGACCACATCGCGCGGCGGCTCTTCTCCGACGACGAGATCGAGGCGCACCTCGACGCCCTCTGCGACGCGCAGGGCGACGACGGCGGCTGGGACATCACCTGGGACAGCTGGGCTCCCAGTGCACGCAACGAGTGGCGCGGCATGCTCACCGTGCGCCACCTCAAGACCCTGCGCGACTACGGCCGCCTCTCCGCCGACGTCCCCACCACGGCGCGCACGTAGCCGCCGCCCTCCCGCGGCGATCTTGTGGCCGCCGCCGCGAACAGGCCGCCGGCACGTGCGGCGGCCACAAGACCGCCGGGTGAACAGGGCGCCCACGCGTAACGCCGGCGCCGGTGGGCAGCGGGTCCCCAGTACGCCGAACGGCCGCGGTCGGCGCGCCGCGGCCGCCGGACGGCCGATGACACGAAGGGGGACGTGAAAGACCATGGCCACCGACCTCAACGGCTCCGTAGTCGCTTTCCTCGCCGCTCCCGAGGGGACCGAGCAGGTGGAGCTCACCGAACCGTGGGCCGCGGTGGAGAAGGCCGGCGGGCGGCCGCAGCTGATCTCCACCTCGTCCGGCAGCATCCAGGGGTTCAACCACCTCGACAAGGGCGACACCTTCACCGTGCATGCCACCGTCGAGGACGTCGGCGCCGCCGACTTCATCGGGCTGGTGCTGCCCGGCGGTGTGGCCAACCCCGACTTCCTGCGCACCGTGCCCCGCGCGGTCGCCTTCACCAAGGAGTTCTTCGACACGGGCAAGCCGGTCGCCGCGATCTGCCACGCGCCCTGGACCCTCGTCGAGGCCGGGGCCGTCGACGGGCGACGCCTCACGTCGTTCCCGAGCCTGCGCACCGACATCACCAACGCCGGTGGCGAGTGGAGTGACGAGGAGGTCGTCGTGTGCTCGGCTGGGCCGAACAAGCTGGTCACCAGCCGCAAACCGGACGACCTGCCCGCCTTCGGCGACGCCCTGGTGAGCGCGTTCGCCGATTGACTTCCGCTCCCCGGGCTAAAGCCCAAGGCCGTGAAGTTAGGACGTGTCTGAGCCGGTCAAGATGGCGATCTGGACCGTGGCCCGGTAGCTGCGACGATCGACCCGCAGGCTCTTGTAGGCATACCGCGACAACGGGCGCTTGACCGCGCGTGGGCTGATACGCAGCCGCCGGGCGGGCAGCAGGTTGTCCAGCACCCGGTCCCCGATACGCCCGAGCAGGTCGATGACGGTCTCGGCCGTCGCGCTCGGGGCATCCGGGCCGATCCAGCGCCACACGGTGCGTTCGCTGACCCCGCACCCGGCCCCGGTCAGGCGCACGTGCCGGGCAGTCAGCTGGCCGGCCTCAGCGAGCTGGCGCAGCCGCGCGGTGGCCGCGCGGCGCTTCTCGGGATCGACCCGCCCCATCCACCCTCCACCAGGTCCACGCCGGAATCACCGGCTGTGACATCGCGCGGGGGGTGAGGCGGCTGCCGCTGGGGACCGCTAGCCGAATCTTATCGGCAGCCAGAACCAGTCGAAACAAGAAGGAACTACGCGGTCCGCGTAGACCACCCGGAACCGGCGGATTGGTCTACCTTCTGAACAGCCAAAACGCCGGGGCGGAGGTGGGGCGCCCCGGGATCCGGCGCCTCCGCCTCACTACCGGACACCGGTCACGTTGCGTGACTATCTTCGGCGCCATGGCGATGACGCGAGAAGAGCGCTCCGGGTCGGTGCGCATCCGCAGTGTCGTGCGCGCCGGCGGCGGCGCGGTGCTGGGCCCGCGCGGGCTGGACATGTGGCGGCCCGGGGATGGCGACGGGTTCGGCCTCAGATCAGGGGAGGGTGCCGTGGTGATGCTCAGAGACGCCGGATCGTGAGGAGCACGGGGGTGCGGACGCCCTGCTGCAGGACGGACTCGGCCACGTAGGCCGCCACCCACCCCAGGGCTTCGTAGGACCACTCCACTAGGCGGCCGGTGAACGCGGCCTGGTGGCGGGCGGGGCCCTCCCACATGTGGTCGCCGATGCCCGAGGTGAGCCCGCCGCCCGCCGCGCCGCGCTGCGCCGGGGCGATGCGGGCGAACACCTCCTGCTTGAGTGAGCCCATCCACGCGGCCGCGGAGGGCGCCGCCGCACAGAAGCGCCGATGGCTACTGACATCTTCGCGGCCACAGGCGCTGTCATCTGCGCGGCCGTCAACAAGGAGATCATGCGGTCTGTGTGCGCGGACTTCGAGGTAGAGCTGGTGGAGTTCAACGGCGAAAGCGACCACCTGCACCCGCTAGTCGGTTTCACCTCCGCCGTGAACGGCGGAGCGCTACCGACGACCCGGTGGCCACCCGGCGTACGCCCACTCGCAACCTGGTTTAGACCACTGCACTGCCCGGACGCTTTAGAGTGTTAAGCGTGACACGTCGAGCAAAAATCGTCGCGACTCTCGGTCCCGCGACGTCGAGCCCGGAGACCATCCGCGCGCTCGTCGACGCGGGACTCGACGTTGCGCGACTCAACCTCAGCCACGGAACGCATGAGGACCACCGCGCCAGCTATACCAACGTCCGGGCGGCCGCCGAGGCCACCGGACGCAGCGTGGGGATCCTCGCCGACCTCCAGGGACCGAAGATCCGCCTGGGCAGCTTCCCCGACGGGCCCGTCGAACTGGTCGCCGGCGACCAGTTCACGGTGACCGTCGAGGACGTCCCCGGCGACCGGCACCGCGTCTCCACCACCTACAAGGGTCTGCCCGGGGACGTGCGCCCCGGCGACCGCGTCCTGATCGACGACGGCAACGTGGTCTTGGAGTGCACCAAGGCCACCAGCACGGAGGTCCAGACACGGGTCCTCATCGGCGGCCGCGTCTCCGACCACAAGGGCCTGAACCTCCCCGGCGTCTCGGTCAGCGTCCCCGCGCTCACCGAGAAGGACGAGGACGACCTGCGCTGGGCCCTGGAGCAGGGCGTCGACATGATCGCCCTGTCCTTCGTGCGCAGCCCCGCCGACGCCGAGGACGTCCACCAGATCATGGACGAGGTGGGCGTGCGCGTCCCGCTCATCGCCAAGATCGAGAAACCCCAGGCCGTCGAGCGGCTCCAGGACATCATCGAGGTCTTCGACGGCGTCATGGTGGCCCGCGGCGACCTCGGCGTCGAACTCCCCCTGGAGAACGTCCCGATGGTGCAGAAGCGCGCCATCGAGCGGTGCCGCGACAAGGCCAAGCCGGTGATCGTGGCCACCCAGATGCTGGAGTCCATGATCAGCGCGCCCCGGCCCACCCGCGCCGAGGCGTCCGACGTCGCCAACGCCGTCCTCGACGGCGCCGACGCGGTCATGCTCTCCGGCGAGACCAGCGTGGGCGAGTACCCGATCGAGACCGTCGAGACCATGGCGCGCATCGTCGCCGCCGCAGAGCAGGAGTCGCTGCGGGCCTCGCACGTCCTCAACCGGGTTCCCGAGACCACCGGAGGGGCCATCGCCCGCGCCGCCGCCGAAGTCGGAGCCACCGTCGGCGCCAAGGCCCTGGTCGCTTTCACCATGTCCGGCGAGACCGCGCGCCGCCTGGCGCGGTACCGCTCGCCGATTCCGCTGCTGGCGTTCACCACCCAGGACGCCACACGCTTCCAGCTGGCCCTGACCTGGGGCGTCGACACCCACTGCGTGCCGTGGGTCGACCACACCGACGACATGGTCCGCCAGGTCGAGGGCGAACTGCTGGAGATGGGCATCTACCAGAAGGGCGACAAGATCGTCGTCGTCTCGGGAAGCCCGCCCGGCACCCCCGGTTCCACCAACTCGCTGCGCGTTCACCGCATCGGCGACGCGATCGCCCACGGCGGATAGGGCCCGCAGCAGGGTCGAGGCGCACCCCGCGCCTCCTCGCACACCGGCCCTCACCCCGGGGAGGCCGCCGCGGCTTCACCGGGGGAAGGGCCGACCGGGGCCGGGTGCCGCGTTCACTGCGGCAGGGCGCTGGGCACACCTTCGTAGGGCACCCGCTCCAGGGGCATGTCCCAGGGCAGCCGGTTCCACGGACTCGCCGGATCGAAGGCCAGCAGCTCCAGCGCGGCCCACGTCCGCTCCCAGCCCGGCCCGCGCTGGGCGTAGGCGAGCAGGTAGCCGACGTGGAAGGCCTCCGCCAGCTGCTGCCATCCGGCGTAGCGGCGCTGCAGGTCGGCGGCCGTCCGCAGGAGCAGATGGCGCGTCTCCACTCGGCTCAGCCACTCCAGGCTCGCCCCGCCGCACGCCAGCCGGATGATCTGGGCCGAGCGCCACCACCGGTGTCCGGCGACCACCACGGCCGAGGCGTTGTTCTCGGCGCCGGTGACGGCACGCAGCCGCGCCACCTGGTCGGGGCTCAGGTGCACCAGCCGCTCCGGGGCCGAACCGTCCAGCCGCCCGCGCAGTGTCGCGGCGGCGAAGTCGATGTGCAGATCGGTGTCCTCGCCGCTGTACAGCTCCGTCCGGAGCCGTTCCACCGTCGCCAGCAGCGACGCGCGGTCGACCACACCCCACTCCCGTTCGAAGGCCCGCCGGTAGCGGCGGCGCAGCTGGGGGCGCTCCACCTCGTCCCAGGGCTCGGCCAGCGCGGTGCGGAACGGGGCGGCCACGGCGGCGGCCCAGCGCTCGGTGCTCAGCGGGGCGTCGGGGTCGCCCGTGCGCAGCGCGGGCGGTTCACGGGAGCCGACGACCAGTTCGGCGAAGGTGCCCGCCGCCAGCAGCAGCGCCGGAACGAAGGACCAGGCGGCGAACCCCGCGACGAGCAGCAGCACGGCGGCGAGAGCGAGCGGAGCCATCAGCCACGGCTGCCGGCGCTGGGACCCCCACGAAACCAGGATCCAGGCGCCGATCGACAGCGCTCCGGCGATCGCCGCCACCGCAGTCAGCACCAGGCTCTCCTCTACTCGCAGCGGACAGCCCTCCGCGGCGGCCTGCGGCGCCGCCCGAGCCGCTGTCCTGAACACGCCTGCCGTTCCAGGATCGGCGACCGGCAGCCGTCGTGGCGACCGAACTCACCGGTTGTGTTCGTGTTGTGGCCGCAATGTGACCGCTGGGGCATCCGAGCCGGTGAATGCAGCGCGGTGCGGCGCGACAGGCGCGAGGAGGTGAGGGGTGGTGCGGGAGGCGGCCGCCTCGACCGCGGCGCCCGATGCGGGCGGGGGCGGAAGTGCCCTGAGTGGGATTCGAACCCACACTGTACGAGGTTTGAGCTCGCTCGCTCTGCCGGTTGGCGTATCAGGGCTGCGCAGCGGGAATCCGAATGAACCGAGCCGTGCCACCGGCCTAGCGGCGCGGCGCCCGAGGTCACGCCTCGGCCAAAGTTCCCGTGGCCACTGCTCTGCATCCTAGCGGATCTCGATACCCTCATGTACGTGACGACGACGCAGAGCCGCGTGGTGATCGCGGAAGACGAGGCCCTGATCAGGCTGGACCTCAAGGAGATGCTTGAGGAGGACGGCTATGCCGTTGTTGGCGAGGCCGGAGACGGCGAGACCGCGATACGCCTCGCAGGCGAGCACCGGCCCGACCTCGTCATCCTCGATATCAAGATGCCCGTCCTCGACGGCCTCTCGGCGGCCGAGCGCATCGCCTCCGAGCGCATCGCACCCGTCGTCATCCTGACGGCCTTCTCCCAGCGCGAGTTGGTCGAGCGGGCCCGTGACGCCGGTGCCATGGCCTACCTGGTCAAGCCGTTCAACAAGGCAGACCTGGTTCCGGCCATCGAGATGGCGGTCAGCCGCTACGCCGAGCTTTCGGCTCTTGAGGCCGAGGTGAGCGGCCTTCAGGAGCGCCTGGAGACCCGCAAGCTGGTCGAGCGCGCCAAGGGGCTGCTGCAGAGCCGGCACGGCCTCAGCGAGCCGGAGGCGTTCCGCTGGATCCAGAAGAACTCGATGGACCGCCGGCTGACCATGCGCAAGGTCGCCGAGACCGTCGTGGAGACCCTGGGCGAACAGGGGGAGTGACCGCCCCGCCGGCGAGGGCGCCGGCGGGGCGGCGATCGCAGTCCGCGCCGTGCTGCGCGGGCGGCATATGCGCACACCGAAGCGGCCCCGGCGCGGATCTCCGCGCCGGGGCCGCTTCGTGTCGCCCGGGGCGGTGCCGGAGTCCGCGCCGCACGGTTCCCGCATCCGCCGCGCCATGACAGGGGGTGAGCGCCCCGGGGCGCCCGGTGGGCCTTTTCGGTCGCGCTGTGCTGGGGCGGAGCGCCGTCAACAGGAACGATGTCCCGTTTCGGTCACGGATGCGCACAAAGCAGTGACGTTTGGATCACGTGGCTTTAGACCCGCTGAACGACCAGGCTAAACCGGGCTAAACTCGCGCCACCGAACAGCAAACCTCCGGAATCGGACACCTGCCGGTTCCGGCCCCTGACGAATGCGCAAGGAGCGCGCGTGCGCACACGCCTCGTGACGGTGCTGCTCGCCCTGATCGCCGCCACCCTGGCGATCCCGGGGACGGCAGCAGCAGACACCCAGGGCGGTGCGTCGCTATTCGGCCAGATCCGTCAACCGGACAACGATGACGAGGGCGTCGAGGGCATCGACATCACCGTTTCGCAGGACGGCGAGCAGATCGGCGAGGCGACCACCGACTCCGACGGGAATTGGGAAGTGGGGCTGCCCGGCGCGGGCACCTACCACGTGGTGCTCGACGAGGAGTCGGTGCCCGAGGAATACGACGTGCTGGAGCTGCCCGCGGGCGCCGAGCGCGACGTCGAGGTCCGCGCGGACCAGCGCTTCGCGGTCGTCTACCAACTGGTCCCGGCCGGACAGGGCGACACTGACACCGCCGCATCGCCGAGCGAGTCGGAGTCCGCCGACTCCGAGGAGGGCGCGGGCGAGCAGGGCGGATCCGGCGGCGGATCGGCCGAAGGCGGCCAGGAGGAAGGCGTCGTCGACTCACCCGCGGCCTCCGCCGGCTCCGGGACGTTCGAACAGGTCGTCGGTCTGACCGTGGCGGGCCTGCTCTTCGGTCTGATGATCGCCATCTCCTCCGTGGGGCTGTCGCTGATCTTCGGCACCACGCGGCTGATCAACTTCGCGCACGGCGACATGGTCACCTTCGGCGCGATCATGGCGATGATCTTCAGCGGGACCTCGACGCTTGCCGCCCTGCACGAACCCTTCACCGGCACGCCCGTACTCGGCTTCGCCACGAACCCCTTCGTCGTGGGCACCGTGCTCGCCGTCGCCTGCGGCGGCCTGCTCGGCGGGCTCATGGAGCGCTTCCTGTGGCGCCCGCTGCGCCGGCGCAACGTCGCGATGATCCAGATGTTCATCGTGACCATCGGCATCGCCCTGCTGCTGCGGCACCTGCTGCTCGTCGTCTTCGACGCCAACCGGCAGAAGTACGTGCAGTTCCGCATCCAGGAGATGATGGAGTGGGGCCCGATCGCCATCACGCCCCGCGACCTGGCGATCATGGTCCTGTCCGTCGTGGTGCTGGTCCTAGTGGCGAGCATGCTGCAGTTCACCCGCATCGGCAAGGCGATGCGCGCGGTCTCCGACAACCGGGACCTCGCCGAGTCCTCCGGTATCGACGTCGACCGCGTAACCGTCTACGTCTGGGTGCTCGGCGGCGCGCTGTCGGCCCTGGGCGGCGTCTTCCTCGGTCTGAACCAGTCGGTGTACTGGCAGATGGGCTTCCACCTGCTGCTGCTGATGTTCGCCGCGGTGATCCTGGGCGGACTCGGCACCGCCTACGGCGCCATGGTCGGCGGGCTGGCGATCGGCCTCGTCGCCCAGCTCTCCACGCTGTGGTTCTCGCCGCAGCTCATGAACGTGTGGGCGCTGCTCATCATGATCGTCGTGTTGTTGGTCCGGCCGCAGGGCATCCTCGGCCGGCGCGAGCGGGTCGGCTAAGGGGAGACGGACGATGGACACGATGACGATCCTCGCCTTGTCCCTGGAGACGGCGATCGGGCCGGTGACGGCCATCTACGTGCTCGCGGTCATCGGGCTGAACATGCACTTCGGCTACACCGGGCTGCTCAACTTCGGCCAGGTCGGGTTCATGCTGGTCGGCGCCTACGGAGTAGCCGTCAGCGTGGCCACCTTCGGGTTGCCGCTGTGGGTGGGCATGCTGGCCAGCCTGGGCTGCTCGGTGGTCATGGCGCTGCTGCTGGGCATTCCCACGCTGCGGCTGCGGTCCGACTACCTGGCGATCTCCACCATCGCGGTGGCCGAGGTGCTGCGGCTGGTCTACCGCTCCGAGTTCGCCCGCCCGGTCACCGGCGGCGTCTACGGGCGGCAGAGCTTCGCCGACGCCTTCTACGCCGCCAACCCGCTGCCGTCGGGCTCCTACGGCATAGGCGACGTGGACTTCTCCCAGGACGAACTGTGGCTGATGCTGTGCACGTGGGGCCTGGTCGCGCTGGGGCTGGCGCTGACGGCGCTGCTGATGTTCAGCCCCTGGGGCCGTGTCATCAAGGGCATCCGCGAAGACGAGGACGCCGTGCGCAGCCTCGGCAAGGACGCCTTCACCTACAAGCTGCAGAGCCTGGTCTTCGGCGGCGTCTTCGGCGGTCTGGCGGGCGCGATGATCGCGCTGAACCAGCAGAACATCACCGCCGACCAGTTCATGCCGCAGGTCACCTTCTACCTGTGGGCGATGCTCCTGCTCGGCGGTGTCGGCACCATCTGGGGCCCGGTCATCGGCCCGGTCATCATGTGGTTCCTGCTCACGCTCTTCGACGAGACGCTGCGCGCCCTGATCTCCTCGGACATGCTGCCGCTTCTGGAGACGGCGGACTCCGGGGCGCTGCGCCACGCGCTCGTCGGGGTCGTGCTGATGCTGCTGATCGTCTACCGACCGCAGGGACTCGTCGGAAACCGCAAGGAGATGCTGGTCAATGTCAAGTGAGGCGACGCGCGGCACGCCGCCGGCGAGCGAGGACCGGATGGCCGGTGCCGAGCCCGCGGTCGGCTCGGCCAAAGCCGACGCGATCCTGCGGGCCGACGGCATCCGCCGCAACTTCGGGGGCCTGACCGCTGTGGACGTGGGCCACCTGGAGGTCCAGCGGGGCACCATCACCGCGCTGATCGGACCCAACGGCGCCGGCAAGTCCACCCTGTTCAACGTGCTTACCGGCTTCGACCGCGCCGACGCGGGGGAGTGGTCCTTCCAGGGCCGCAGCCTCAACGGCACGGCCGGCCACAAGGTCGCCCGGCGCGGCATGGTGCGCACCTTCCAGCTCACCAAGGCGCTGACCCGCCTGACCGTGATGGAGAACATGCTGCTGGCCGCGCCCGGCCAGCTCGGCGAACGCTTCCTGGGGACCTTCGCCTACTGGCGGTGGCGCCGGCAGGAGGCCGCCAACCGGGAGCGGGCCATGGAGCTGCTGGCGCGCTTCAAGCTCGACGCGAAGAGGGACGACATCGCCGGCAGCCTCTCCGGCGGCCAGCGCAAGCTGCTGGAGATGGCCCGCGCGCTCATGGTCGACCCGGCCATGGTGATGCTGGACGAGCCGATGGCCGGGGTGAACCCCGCTCTGGTGCAGTCGCTGCTGGAGCACATCACCTCGCTGCGCGACGAGGGCACCACCGTCCTGTTCGTCGAGCACGACATGGACGTGATCATGGGCATCAGCGACTGGATCGTGGTCCTGGCCCAAGGCCGGGTGATCGCCGAGGGCCGCCCGGCGGACATCCGCTCCAACGAGCAGGTCGTCGACGCCTACCTGGGCGCCCACCACGACGAGCCCGACAGCGGCGCGCCGTCGGGGAAGGAGGGGCAGTGAGCGGGTCCACGGCAGCCGGCGCCCCCGGCGAGGAGCCCCGGGGCGCCGAGCAGGAGGCGGCGGGCGACGACCGCGGCGCGGGGCCGCCCGGCCACGAGCAGATCGACCACCCCCCGGAGAACCGGGAGGAGGCCGGCCTGCTCCAGGCGCACCGCGAGGAGGTCCTCGAACACGCCGGACCGGCCGAGGGCGTCGGCGACCATTCGCAGTACCTGCTGGTCGCCGACGACGTCAAGGCGGGCTACGTCCCCGGGGTGAACATCCTCAACGGGTGCACGCTGACCCTGCGCGAGGGCGAGGTCGTCGGCATCATCGGGCCCAACGGCGCCGGCAAGTCCACCCTGATCAAGACGGTTTTCGGGCTGCTGCCGGTGCGCGGAGGCGCCATCACCCTGCGCGGCGAGAGCATCGTCCGGCGCAGCGCCCACCAGCTCGTCTCCAGCGGAGTGGGCTACGTGCCCCAATCCCAGAACGTGTTCCCGAGCCTGACGGTCGAGGAGAACCTGGAGATGGGCGTGTTCCTGCGCCCGAAGATCCTCCAGCGGCGCCTGGCCGCCGTCGCCGAGCTCTTCCCGCTGCTGGGCGAGCGGCGCAAGCAGAAGGCCGGTGCGCTCTCCGGCGGTGAGCGCCAGATGGTGGCCATGGGGCGCGCCTTGATGATGGAGCCCTCGGTGCTGCTATTGGACGAGCCCACGGCCGGGCTCTCGCCGATCTTCCAGGACGAGGTGTTCCACCGCGTCCGCGAGATCAACGCGACCGGCGTCTCGGTGGTCATGGTCGAGCAGAACGCCCGCCGCTGCCTGCAGGTCTGCGACCGCGGCTACGTACTCGACCAGGGGCGCAACGCCTACACCGGCACCGGGCGCGAGCTGCTGGACGACCCCAACGTCGTCGAGCTCTACCTGGGCACGCTGGCCAAGTCCGGGTAGCCGCCGGCTCTCGCCGCGGTCCGCGGGGGCGGTGCACCGGCACCGCCCCCGTCGCATGTCCGGCTGGAGGCGCCCTCCCGCGAACCCGGGCACCCCGGCAACCACGGGGAGGAACCTCCGGGGGCCACAGGCGGCGGCGACCGCGGAGTCGCGGCATTTCGCGGGAATGGGCCGCGACCGCGCGAAGCGCTGTGCGCCGACTCGCCGCCGAGCGGGGGCCGCACGTACGGGTCCCGCCCCTGGCCCCTGGCGCCTGCGAGCCGCGCGAAAGGCCCCCGGCGGTCTCTGGGACCACCGGGGGCCGGGTGCGGCCGGTGCCGCACGGAGCCGCACTGTGCACGTGCCGCGGAGCGGGCCGCGAGCGCCGGGGGCGGACCCCTCGGCGCCGGTTACGCCTGGGAGTCCACGGTGATCTCGTCCTGCTGGCTGTGCTCACCCTGGTCGTTGAAGCCGTAGATCTGGAACGTGGCCGAGGTGACGTTGCCGTCCTGGTCGAAGTTGATCGGCCCGCTGACACCCTGGTAGTCGATGTCCTCGCCCTCAGCGATCAGGTCGCGGCACTCCTCGAAGGAGGAGCACTCCGTGCCCTCCTGCGAGACCGCGCCCATCTCCTCGACGAAGACCGTCGGGTCGGTGCTCTGGGCCTGCTCGGCGGCCAGCGCCGTGACGATCCCGCAGTCGTAGACCTGGCCGGAGAACTGGAGGACCTCCAGGTCCTGGTCGAAGGACTTCAGGCCGTCGAGGAACTCCTGCTGGCCGTTGGCGGGGGCGGTGCCCTGGAAGCCGGCGAGGGTGCTCGGGTCCTGGGCGTCGACCTTCTCGGCCAGGGTCTCGTCGTTCAGGCCGTCCGTGCCGTACATCTGGTCGGCGCCGACACCGGACTCGATCAGCCCGGTGATGATCTGCACGCCCTCCTCGAAGGAGACCATGACCACCGCGTCGGCGTCGGCCCCGGCGACGTCGCTGACGACCGAGTCGAAGTTGGCGGTGTTGGGGTCGTAACCCTGGTTGTAGGCGACCTCGATGCCGTTCTGCTTGAGCGCCTCGGCCGTGGCGTTGGCCAGTCCCTCGCCGTAGTCGTCGGCGCGGTAGGTGATCGCGACGCTCTGGTGGCCGTCGGAGGCGATCTTCTGGGCCAGGACCGGGCCCTGCATCGTGTCGCTGGGCGCGGTGCGCCAGTAGTAGCCGGTCTCGTCCTCGGCGGCCAGGCCCGGCGCCGTGTTGGAGCCGGAGCACTGCACGACCTCGGCGCCGGTGACGGTGTCCATGATGGCCTGGGTCATGCCCGAGGCGGCCGCGCCCAGGATGATGTCGGCGTCCTGGTCGACCAGGCGCTTGGCGGCGTCGTTGGCCTGGGCGGCGTCGTTGGCCTCGTCGCCGCTGAGGATGTCGGGCAGTTCGGTGCCCATGACCCCGCCGGCGTCGTTGATCTCCGACAGCGCGTACTTGGCGGCGCTGATCTGCGGCGGGCCCAGGTGGGACAGGTCGCCCGTCTCAGGGAAGACGTATCCGTACTGCAGCGGCTCGCCGCCGCCGTCTCCGCCGCCTTCTGCTCCGCCTCCGCCGCAGGCGGTCAACCCAAGGGTGAGGGCCGCGGCCGCCGCGGTGAGGCTGAGGGCCTTCTTGCTCGGCATTGAGGTCTCTCCGTTCAACCGGCTGGGTAGCGCTGGGGGTGCGCCCTGGCCACTGCGAGGGTGATCGCGCTTAACCACGGGCGTTAGCGGAGCTTAATCACAAGCGTTCACGTTCCGGTAGATCGGATCTCATGTCGGTGCCGAGTCGGGTTCATGCCGTTATCTCTCCGTAGTGCCGCATTGGTGAGAAACCCGCTGTTCACAGCCGCTTTTCACGATTCGCGCCGTGATCATGGCCCTCGGTGACCACGCGCTGTGCGCAGCGGCGCGATGCGTGCGGGCCGGGTGGCCGCAGCAGGGCCGCAGCCAGGGACGTACGGACGGAACCGCGGCGGGCGGGGCAGCGGATCGGCCACCGCGACCGCGCGCATCCCAGCGGCCGCAGCCCCGGCCCCGCCGGAGGCAGGCCGCCGGCCGCCGTCGCACCCGCTTCGGGCAAGAAGCCGCCCATCGTCGCGCCCTGCAGTGTCAACGCGCCCCGGTAGAACAGCGGGCTCGCAGGGCAGGGTGCTCAGGCGTCCCTGATGATGCAGGTCAGCCGCGACGTGCACACCCGGCGGTCCCGATCGTCGGTGATGACGATGTCCCAGCTCGCCAGCGAGCGGCCGCGGTGGACCGGCGTGGCGACACCCGTGATGTGGCCCGAGGTGGCGCTGCGGTGGTGGGTGGCGTTGATCTCGATGCCCATCGCGATGCGCCCCTCGCCCGCGTGGATCATCGAACCGACCGACCCCAGCGTCTCGGCCAGCACGCACGACGCACCGCCGTGCAGCAGGCCGTAGGGCTGGGTGTTGCCGTCGACCGGCATCCGCCCGACCACGCGCTCGGCCGAGGCCTCCAGCATCTCCAGGCCGAGCCGCTCGCCGAGGTCGCCTCCACCGCCGCCGCCCAGCATCCCGGCCAGCCGGTCCGCGTCGATCGCCATGCTCTTTCCGCCTCCCGTTGTGAAGAGGGGCCGGCCGCCCGCGGCGGGCGCCGGGCGCCCCGCACCCCTGCCGTCGGCCCTCGCGGCGGCGGGCCCGGCCCCCACCCGAACGGCGCAACGCGCAAATGTCCGCACGGCATCCTAGGATTCACCTGTGGCGACGACACAGCAGACCCCCGGACAGAACGGTACGCCCACGAGCCGGCAGGGCCCGCCCGAGTGCGGGCGGCTGCTGCTGCTGGACGGGCACTCCATGGCCTTCCGCGCGTTCTACGCGCTGCCGGTCGAGAAGTTCACCACCAGCACGGGCCAGTCCACCAACGCCATCTACGGCTTCACCTCGATGCTGATCAAGCTGCTGCGCGACGAGCAGCCCACCCACATCGCGGTCGCCTGGGACCTCTCCGGGCCCACGTTCCGGGACGAGATCTACACCGACTACAAGGCCGGCCGCGCCGAGGCCCCCGCGGAGTTCCCCTCGCAGGTGGAGTTCGTCCAGGAGCTGCTGCGGATGCTGGGCGTCACCAGCGTCTCCGTAGCCGGCTACGAAGCCGACGACGTCATCGCCACCCTCACCGCCCGCGCCCGCGAAGAGGGCATGGAGACCCTCATCGCCTCCGGCGACCGGGACGCGTTCCAGCTGGTCGACGAGAGCTGCACGGTGCTCTACCCCGGCCGCAGTGTCTCCGACCTCACCCGCATGACCCCCGAGGCCGTCGAGACCAAGTACGGCGTGCCGCCCGAGCGCTACCGCGACCTCGCCGCCCTTGTCGGCGAGAAAGCCGACAACCTGCCCGGCGTTCCCGGAGTGGGCCCCAAGACCGCCGCGAAGTGGATCACCAAGTACGGGTCGCTGGACGAGCTGGTCGCCCGCGCCGACGAGCTCACCGGCAAGGCCGGGCAGAACCTCCGCGACCACCTCGACCAGGTACTGCGCAACCAGCAGCTGAACCGCCTCGACCCCGACGTCGAGGTCGAGCGCCCCGTGCGCGAGCTCACCCCCGGCGAGGCCGACCGCTCGGGCGTGCACACCCTCTTCGACAACCTGGAATTCGCCTCCACCCTGCGCGACCGCCTCTTCGCCGTCCTGGGCGACACCGAGGAGGGCGCGCCGGAGGCCGCCGACGAAGGGTTCACCGTCGACCTCACCGTGCCCGCGCCCGGCGCGCTCGGCGCCTGGCTGGAGGCCAACGCCTCCGACGGCGCGCGCTGCGGGCTGGCCGTCGCGGGCACCTGGGGCGCGGGCACCGGCGGCGTCGGCGGTCTGGCCCTCGCCTCCGGCTCGGGCCCGGCGATCTTCGTCGACCCCGCCGACCTGGGCGCCGAGGACACCGCGGCACTGGCCTCCTGGCTCGCCGACCCGGAGAGCCCCAAGGCCCTGCACGACGCCAAGGGCCCGCTGCTGGCGCTGTGGGCGCAGGGTTTCGAGCTGCACGGCCTCACCAGCGACACCGCGCTGGCCGCCTACATCGTCCAGCCCGGCGGACGCAAGTTCGAGCTGCCCGACCTCTGCCGCCGCTTCCTCAACCGCGAGCTGGGCGAACAGCAGGGCGACTCCGGCCAGCTCTCCCTCGACATCGGGGGTGCGGTTGCAGACGACGACCACCGCGGGGCAGAGCGCCTGGAACTGGCGACCCGCGCCCGCGCCACCCTCGACCTGGCCGCGGGACTCGACCTCGATCTGGACAAGCGGGGCGGCGCCGCGCTGCTGCGCGACGTCGAGCTTCCGCTGCTGCGCGTGCTGGCGCGCATGGAGCGCACCGGAATCGCCGCGGACCGCGGCTACCTCGACTCGCTGGAGGAGGAGTTCGCCGCCGCGGTGCGCCAGGCGGTCGACGAGGCGCACCGGGCGGTGGGCCGGGAGTTCAACCTGGGCTCGCCCAAGCAGCTCCAGCAGATCCTCTTCGAGGAGCTGGACCTGCCCAAGACCAAGCGCATCAAGACCGGCTACACCACCGACGCCGACGCGCTCGCGTGGCTGGCCGAGCGCACCGACAACGAGCTGCCGGTCATCCTGCTGCGCCACCGCGACCAGACCCGGCTGCGCACCACCGTCGAGGGCCTGATCAAGACCATCGCCGAAGACGGCCGCATCCACACCACCTACAACCAGACCGTCGCCGCCACGGGCCGCCTCAGCTCGGTCGAGCCCAACCTGCAGAACATCCCGGTGCGTACCGACGCCGGCCGCCGCATCCGGCGCGCCTTCGTGGTGGGCGAGGGCTACGCCGACCTCCTCACGGCCGACTACAGCCAGATCGAGCTGCGGATCATGGCCCACCTCTCCGAGGACGAGGCGCTCATCGAGGCGTTCCAGACCGGTCACGACTTCCACGCCGAGATCGCGGCACGGGTGTTCGGCATCGGCGTCGACGAGGTCGACGGCGAGGCCCGCGCCCGGATCAAGGCGATGAACTACGGCCTGGCCTACGGGCTCAGCGAGTACGGGCTCTCTCAGCAGCTGGGCATCACCCCCAAGGAGGCCAAGGGCCTCATGGACGACTTCTTCGTCCAGTTCGGCGGCGTCCGCGACTACCTGCGCGCCGTCGTCGACCGCGCCCGCCGCGACGGCTACACCGAGACCATGCTCGGTCGGCGCCGCTACCTGCCCGACCTCACCAGCGACAACCGCCAGCGCCGCGACATGGCCGAGCGCATGGCGCTGAACGCGCCCATCCAGGGCTCGGCCGCCGACATCATCAAGGTCGCCATGCTCGACGTCGAAGCCGGGCTGCGCGAGGGGGGTTACCGCTCGCGGATGCTGCTTCAGGTGCACGACGAGCTCGTACTGGAGGTCACCGAGGACGAGCTCGACAACGTCCGGAAACTGGTTTCGGAAAAGATGTCGGGCGCCTATGATCTCCGGGTGCCGCTGGCCGTTTCGGTGGGAATCGGCCGCGACTGGCACGACGCCGCGCACTGAGCGCCTGCGGCCCGCTGATCGGGAATCCCCAGCCGGTCGGCCCGTTGCGGATGCGGTGCCGGATGCCCGGCGAGGAACCTGCCGGGATGGCTCGGAGCCGGTACCACCGCGGGTTGCGGCAACGGCCGGCAGCTCGCTCAGCGGGCGGGACAGCTTGCCGTCTAGCGCACGCCGCACCTGTCAGGCCGGGCATCGCCGTCGGGCCGTGCCCCGTTTCCGCGGCCGGGGTGGCGGCGGCGTGATCGGCGGGTATGCCGACAGAGCGGTCGTGTGACAGCGCCGGCAGCCGGCTCGGCGGTCGGTCGGGAGCCGAAGGGAGGCGGTGCGCTATGCCGTCGGACACACGCGGAGGCGGGCGCGAAGCACCCGCGGTCGGGCTGCGCGACAACGAACTCGCCTGGCGCTTCTCCCGCTCCGGCGGTCCGGGCGGCCAGCACGCCAACACGGCCGACACCCGGGTTTCGCTGTCGCTGGACGTCGCCGCCACCGAGGCGCTCACCTCCGAGCAGCGCGAGCGGGCACTGCGCCGGCTCTGTGGACGGCTGAGCGGGACCGTGCTGACCGTCACGGTCGAGGAGCACCGATCCCAGGCACGCAACCGCGAACTCGCCCGGGAGCGGCTCGCCGAGGTGCTTGCCTCCGCCGCCGCCCCCGGTCCCCGGTCGCGGCGGCCCACCAAGCCCACCCGCGGCTCCAAGGAGCGCCGCCTCGCCGCCAAGAAGCGCCGTTCCCAGGTCAAGCGGATGCGCGGGCGCGGCGGCGAGGATTGAACCGCGATGCGACGCGCCCGGCCCCGGTCGGCTTACGCCGCGCCGCGCCGCGACCGGATCCGCCCCGGCGCCGGGACCGGCGGTGCCGTGGCGATAGCATGCTCGGTTGCACTCTCGGTGGGTTTGTCGCCCGCTTTCCGATTGACCTGGAGGGCCGCGTCTCATAGTGTGGCGAGAGCGTTGTGGACTCGCGTGCGCAACCCGACCTCGGAGATCGTGCCGGTGTGACAGCCAGATCGCATACTCGACTCGACCCCCCGAGGGTCATCGGGGGGCGTGGCGGCGGTCGGCACCCTGGGATACGCGAAGAGACCCGAGCCACGGCTCGGGCCCGAAGTCGTCTCGACGGTGGTGGTGATGCAGCCGCGTGAATCCGCGGCGCACCTATTCTGCCAATGTCCGTATCCGGAGTCCACCCACACATGACGAGCAGCACAGAGGTAACCTCGACACCCCAGGTAGCGGTCAACGACATCGGGTCCGAGGAAGCCTTCCTCGCGGCGATCGACGAGACCATCAAATACTTCAACGACGGTGACATTGTCGAAGGCACCATCGTGAAGGTCGATCGAGACGAGGTCTTGCTCGACATCGGCTACAAGACCGAGGGTGTTATCCCGTCCCGGGAACTGTCGATCAAGCACGACGTCGACCCCGGCGAGGTCGTGACCGTCGGCGACCACGTCGAGGCCCTCGTCCTCCAGAAGGAGGACAAGGAAGGCCGCCTCATCCTGTCCAAGAAGCGCGCCCAGTACGAGCGCGCCTGGGGCACGATCGAGAAGATCAAGGAAGAGGAAGGCGTCGTCACCGGCACCGTGATCGAGGTCGTCAAGGGTGGTCTGATTCTCGACATCGGACTCCGCGGCTTCCTCCCGGCCTCGCTCGTCGAGATGCGCCGCGTGCGCGACCTCCAGCCCTACGTGGGCCGCGAGCTCGAGGCCAAGATCATCGAGCTCGACAAGAACCGCAACAACGTCGTGCTCTCCCGCCGGGCCTGGCTGGAGCAGACGCAGTCGGAGGTCCGCCAGACCTTCCTCAACACCCTGCAGAAGGGCCAGATCCGCAAGGGCGTCGTGTCCTCCATCGTCAACTTCGGCGCCTTCGTCGACCTCGGCGGCGTCGACGGTCTGGTGCACGTCTCGGAGCTGTCCTGGAAGCACATCGACCACCCCAGCGAGGTCGTCGAGGTGGGCCAGGAGGTCACCGTCGAGGTGCTCGACGTCGACATGGAGCGCGAGCGCGTCTCCCTGTCCCTCAAGGCCACCCAGGAAGACCCCTGGCAGCAGTTCGCCCGCACGCACCAGATCGGCCAGGTCGTTCCCGGCAAGGTCACCAAGCTGGTGCCGTTCGGCGCGTTCGTCCGCGTCGAGGAGGGCATCGAGGGCCTCGTGCACATCTCCGAGCTGGCCGAGCGCCACGTGGAGATCCCCGAGCAGGTCGTGCAGGTCGGCACCGAGATCTTCGTCAAGATCATCGACATCGACCTCGACCGCCGGCGCATCAGCCTCTCGCTGAAGCAGGCCAACGAGAGCGTCTCGCCCGACCAGGTCGACTTCGACCCCACGCTGTACGGCATGGCGGCCGACTACGACGAGCAGGGCAACTACAAGTACCCCGAGGGCTTCGACCCCGAGAGCGGCGAGTGGCTCGAAGGCTTCGAGGTCCAGCGCGACGAGTGGGAGCGCCAGTACGCCATGGCGCAGTCCCGCTTCGAGGCGCACCGCAAGCAGGTCGAGGACGCCCAGGCGGCCGAGGCCGAGGCCGGCCCCGAGCAGCCCTACGAGGGCGGTGAGCCCGCGGCCGCCCCGAGCAACACCGGCACCGGCGGCGGTGGCGGTGGCGGCGCCGAGCCCGACACCGGCGGCGCCCTCGCCTCCGACGAGGCGCTGGCCGCGCTGCGCGAGAAGCTCGCGGGCGGCTCCGAGGGCTAGGGCCAGTCCCTCCGCCGCGCGAGTCGACACGCGAATCGCCAAGGGCCGCTCCCGGGAACGGGGGCGGCCCTTCGCTATGATCCGGCACAGCCGCGATCACCGAAGCGACGGGAGCAGCGATGCCCACCCCGCCCGATCCGGTCGTCGGCCCGGCCGAGGTCGCCGACGCCGGCGAGATCTGGACGCTGCAGCGGGCGGCGTTCGTCGACGAGGCCCAGCTTTACGGCGACCCGTTCGTGCTGCCGCTGGCCGAGACCGCCGACAGCATCCGGCGCGGCATCGAGGGCGGCGCCCACGTGCTCAAGGCCGTGCGGGACGCGCGAATCGTGGGCGCCGTGCGCGGGCGCGCCGACGGCACGACAGCCCTGGTCAACCGGCTATGCGTGGCTCCCGACCAGCGCCGCCGCGGAATCGCGCGGGCGCTGATGTCGGCATTGGAGGAGCGCCTGGCCGACGCGCACCCCGCCGTGGCCGTGTTCACGGTCTCCGCGGGCCAGCAGAGCGACGCCGCCCTGCGCCTGTGCCGCGGCCTGGGCTATGCCGAAACCCACCGCGAACGGATGGACGACCACCTCGCCCTGGTGCATCTGCGCAAGGCGGTCCCCGGCCGCACGCCCGAGACCGCGGCCCTCTAGAGTCGCCGACATGCTGCGTGTGGGACTCACCGGAGGTATCGGATCCGGCAAGAGCGCGGTGGCCCGGCGGCTCGCCCGCCACGGCGCCCTGATCGTCGACGCCGACAAGATCGCCCGCGAGGTCGTCGAACCGGGCACCTCGGGCCTGGAGGAGATCGTCGCGGAGTTCGGCACCGAGGTGCTGACCGAGGACGGCGCACTCGACCGCCCCCGCCTCGGCGAGATCGTCTTCTCCGACACCGCCAAGCTCGCCAAGCTCAACGCCATCGTCCACCCGCGGGTGGGCAAGCGCACCGAGGAGCTGATGGCGAAGGCCTCGGCGAACGCCGTGGTGGTCTACGACGTCCCGCTGCTGGTGGAGAACGACCTCGGCGGCCTCTACGACGTCGTCGTGGTGGTCGACGTCCCCGTCGAGGAACAGGTCGCGCGCGTGGTGCGCGACCGGGGCATGGACGAGGCCCAGGTCCGATCCCGCATCAAGGCCCAGGCCACCAGAGACCAGCGCCGCGCGGCCGCGGACATCGTCGTCGACAACTCCGGCACCGAGGAGGAGCTGGACACCCGGGTCGCCGAGGTGTGGGAGCGGTTGCGCGAACGGGCGTGAGGGGGCGCGGGGGCCGCAGGTGATTTATATAAGAAGGGGGCCTGAGATGTCGACGCCCGTATCGGCTGCCGAGCACGACCTCGCCGCGCTCGCCGACCACCTCGACCCTCCCGAGGGCTACCGGGTGGAGATCATCGCAGCGAACCTGGTCGTCTCCCCGACCCCGGTGGGTCCCCGTATCAAGATCGCGTCGCGTCTGCAGTACGCCCTCCGCGACGTGCTTACGCCCGATCTGGAAATCGCGCAGACGGCAACCCTCGTCATCCCCCATACGGGAGAGCGCTACGTCCCCGACCTCGTGGTGCTGCCCGAGACACTGCTCGACGAGCACATATGGAAGTTCCCCGCAACGCAAGCTCTCCTGGCGGTGGAAATCACTTCGCCGGGCAACGCCGAGACCGACCGGGTCAAGAAGCCGCGCGGCTACGCCCTGGGGGAGGTGCCGGCCTACCTGCTCATCGACACCGAGCACGGGCGGTGGACCCTGTTCGAGGAGCCGGAGCGCGGGGTCTACCAACGCCAAACGCAGGTGAACACAGGCGCCAAGCTGCTGCTGCCGCACCCCTTCACCGGCCCCGTCGACACCGCACGAATCGTCTGAGCAAACGCATTGAACGCCCAAACCGCCCACGCGAACCGCACGCGGGCCGAGCCGGTGCCTCGCGGCACGGGAGCGAACCTGCGTGCTGCCTTAGAGGATGTTCCACCGCCGGACGACCGCTTCGCCGCGGATATTGCCGACGCCCTTGCCTTGGTTGGGGACGGATTCATCCCTTGTCGCGGCAATGCGTCTGACGGATCGACGTCGGCCGTGTAGACGAACCCGCATCCGCAGTAGCCTCCTGTTGACACAACCGGTCCGACGCGCCGCCGAGTTCGGTCGAGAAGGCAGTATGAGCTACCCCAACGTGCCGATTCGCTCGGCCTTGTGCCGATCGGCGACCTCGGCGGCCAGGTGGGTGGTGGAGCGTTCGGCGATGACCATGTCGGTGTTGAGGGGCAGGTGCGGGCCGTGCTGCTCCACAGAACCGACAGGCAGGCACAGGATCGACCGCTCGCTCAATTCGGCCGTGATGCGCGGTGCGGTCAGCCGCCCGTAGGGCCGCTCTTGGCCTTCAGCCGCCATCGCGGCTGCGCCGTCCCAGACGGATGAGGAACTCGTTCTCCTCGGAGAACGTGTCGTCGTCACTGAAGTCGGCCAGCCGGCTCTTCACCGCGGCCTCGAACTCCCTCACCCGGTTCCCGAAGAGGTGGGGCGCGGCGAAGGATGTGGAGTAGAGGTAGCCGAGGATGCTCTCCGCGGTCCAGGTGCGCTCGACGGGTATGCGGACTTCCTCGACCTCGTTGAAGGGCGATTCGGCCATGAGGTCGCTATAGGGGCGGTTGTGGTGCCGGAACGTGCCGGCACCCGCACGACGCTCTTCGCCGAGAAAGCTCTTCACCACGCCGAGGACGGCTTCCTTCCACGGGCTGCCGGCGGCCCAGAAGCTGTTGTCGCTGAAGATGGCGACTAGGCCGTCGGAAGCGACCTGCTCGTCCAACAGGGACAGGACCGTGGCCTGATCGAGCCAGTGAAAGGCCCGGCAGATGGTGACGAGATCGGCCTGCCAACCGGTCGGCGGGATGAATGCCTCGGCTGTGTTCTGGACTAGGGACAGGCGAGCGTGCTCGGGGAGCTTGGTCCGCAGCGCCGACTCGGCGGCGGCAAGCATGTCCGCGTCGCTGTCGAGGCCGATGACGTCGTCGAAGCGGTCCAGCAGCGCTTCCGCCACCAGGCCGGTCCCGGTGCCGATGTCCAGGAGGCGTCGTCGGCTGTCAGGGCGTGCGGGGGCGGCGCGGTTGAGGATCGACGCCACATCGTCCGGAATGCCGGGGCGGTACCAGCGGTAGTACGTGGCGACTCCGGTGAACAGGCTCATGCGTCGCTCCTTGCTACGAGGTGTTCGATGTGCTCGGCCGACGCCATCGAAACCGCTCTGGTGAACCTCACCTGACGGTACGGTCGCCCCATGACGACCAGCACTCACCTCGCAGACCTGGTGACCGACGCCGACCGCGAGGGGATTGAGCGACGCCCGTCGGGGCGGCGTTGCCGTAGCCCTGCGCGCGGTCCTCGGTGGTGGCCCAGACCGGTAGCCCTTGGCCGCGCAGCCGCTGACTGGTAGTCGCAGGCGCCGATCCCATGCCATGCCCAGCGCCTGCCCTGATTGCTCAACGCCCGAGGAGCCGCTCCACATACGCGGCCGCGCCTTCGTCGGGCACCCTGTGCTGCTCGCCCGATGCCATATCCCGCACGGTCACCTCTCCGGCCGCCTGCTCGTCGGCGCCGCGGATGACGGCGAGCCGTGCCTGCTGCTCATGGGCCCACTTCAGCTGCTTGGCCAATTTGGTCGAGGAGCCCAGGTAGGTTCCCACGCGCAAGCCGCAGCGACGGAGGTCGTGGGCCAGCCGCAGCATTCCGCTCTCGTCGCCGCCGAGCGCGGTCAGGGCAACATCGAGGCCCTGCCCATCCTCGGCAGTCGTCTCCCGCATGGCGAGAATGCGCTCGATTCCCACCGAGCCGCCGACGGCGGGCACATCCGGACCACCCAAGGCGGCGACCAGTCGGTCATAGCGCCCGCCGGCGGCCACGGCGCCGGGATAGCCGGCCGCCTCGACCTCCCAGATGGCGCCCGTGTAGTAGTCCAATCCGCGCACCATTCGAGGCGCGAAGACGACGCGCCCGCCCAATCCTCCGGCCAGCTTCAGCAACTGGTCGATGTCGGCCAATCCCTGCTTGCCGCGCGGGTTGGCCTCCAGCTTCGCCCGGATCCGGTCGGGACTGTCGGCCGCGATGTCGGCGACGATGCCCTCGGCGGTGTCGGTAGCCACCCCGCGTTGCGCCAGCTCGGCGACAACAGCGTCACCACCGATCTTGTCGAGCTTGTCCAGGGCCGCCAATACGCCCTCGCCCGATTCGGCGCCGACACCATAGACCTCCAAGAGTCCGCGGAGCGCTTCGCGGCTGTTGACCAGGAAGCGGAAGTCGTCGACGCCGAGGGCCTCCAGCGCGTCGGCGACGGCGTAGACGACCTCGGCGTCGGCCAGTGGTGAGTGGGATCCGACGGTGTCGACGTCGCACTGGACGAACTCGCGGAAGCGGCCTTCTTGAGGCCGGTCGGCCCGCCAGACGGGGCCGATGGCGTAGCGCTTGAAGGGCGAGGGCAGCTTGGAGCCGTGGGTGCCGATCACGCGCGCCAAGGGCACGGTGTGGTCATAGCGCAACGCGAGGTCGGCCTGGCCGCCGGCCTCGTGGACACCGCGCCGCAGAATCTTGAACAGCAGGCTCGACGCCTCCTCGCCGTACTTGCCCGTGACGACCTCCAGCCGTTCGAAGGCCGGGGTTTCCAGCGGATCGAACCCGTAGCGCTCGAAGACCTCAGAGACGGCGGCGATGGCCGACTTGCGACGGCGCAGCTCGTCGGCGAGGAAGTCGCGGGTGCCGGACGGTGCTTGGGCGGCCTGGCCCATGGGTGTGGCCTCCTGCGTTGCGCTGTGTGATCGACGACAATCCTACTGCGGCCCCGAGGTGGTCGAACTCCACTGCGGAAAGTGCTCCATCAGCAGGTCGATCATGGCGGTCTGCTCCGGGGTTCGTCCGTGCCCGGTGTGCAGCAGCGGTGTCGTACCCACGCGCGAGAGGTCCTGCCACCCCTCGGTTTCCTCCATCAGCGATTTGATTCCACTCATCAGTGAAAGCGACATCTGCGGCACCAATGCATCGATGCAGTGGGCCAGATAGTAGATGGACGAGCGCCGCACCGCGGTGGAGTCGACCCGTTCGGCGTAGTTGCTCTCGCTCACGCTGGGATAGCAGGCGTCCAGCAGGCTCTTGGGTACGTCCCATACCGGCATGAGCACGTCGACCTCGCCGGTGCGGCGACGGGGGAACGGCAAGGGCCGGCGGCCGTTCATCAGCAGGAACAGCAGTTCGGCCATGACGTCCTCGCGTTGGTAGCCGACCAGCAGGTGGCCGGCTCCACGCTGTGCGCAGAGTGCGCGGCCTGCGAGGTTGACGAAGAAGGTGCCGAAGAAGTGAGAGGAGTCGGCACCGTACTGCTGCTTGAACTGCGCCCAGAGCGCGCGCGGCGACTCCCCCATATCCAACAGCGCTGCAGCGTCGTCGGGGTAGAGAACGACGTGCTCGAATCCCGCTTCGGCACACAGCGCGCGGGCGCGCTGGGCCGCGGATTCGGGCCAGAGTGGCTCCATGACCAGGGTGAAACACGTGACCGCCGACGCATCCAGGTTGTGCTCGGCGGTGTAGCGACGCACGCCCTGCACGAGGCTGCTGCTGTCCCCGCCGCCGGAGATGCCCGCGACCAGCGGAACCGGGATCTCGTTATCGGCGAGGAAATCGGCGATCTTGCCGAAGACGATCTCGCGCATGGCGGCGTCGTCGACCAAGTGGGCCCGATGCTGGGGGTTCTTGTTCCGGTCGGCGTAGTCGAAGTCCAGCAGTGCTGTCGTCGGTTCGTCGGCGTGCCGGACGGTCTCGATCTCGGCGGGGCGCAGCCCGTCGATGTCGGTGTTGCGCATGCACTGCAGCAGGACCGTGCGGTTCTCGGGTACCTGCCCGAGGGTCAGGGTCATGGGGATCGGCTTCAACGATCCGTCTCCGGGCACTTCATATGCCTGGAACAACGACGGCGGAAGCCGGTTGGCCAGCAGCAACTCCGCCAGTGTCAGTTCCTGCGCCGATTTCAGCGGACGTGCGCCGGCGCTGAACAGGAGGGTGACCCTGTCGTTCCAGTCGTTCATAGCCATCTCCATTCCCTGACCCCCGGTGTGTCGGTCGTGTGCCTACAGGTGGGCGGTGAGCGCGGGGACGGCGAGGATCTCCTCGATGCGCTCGTCGGTCATGCGGTCGATTCCGCCCTCGGGCAGCGTGCGGGTGATGATCCCCGCCAACTCGGTTGCGGGGGCAGGCGCCGTGGTCGTGGTGGGTGCGGCCGTCTGCGTGTTCATGCGATCTCCTTTCGCTGGGCAAGCGACTCCTACGGTGCCCCTGGCACGGCGAGGTCGGTAGTGAGAGGTGTCTGCACCCCCGGTGACCTGGAGTCCACAGTTGGTCAGTGCGAACCGTCGCACTGCGGGATGGCGGGTGCTAGCGTCACAGCACGGACAACCCCACAGGCGACCGAGGACCGCGGTATGGGAAGCGTTCACCCCCTGGATTGCGCACGCCGCATCCGCGCCGCAGCTCTCACCTCCAGCAGCGACCCCCAAGTCCGCGAACTCCACCGCATCGCCGAGGCCATTCGCAGCCACTGCGGACACACCCCCGTCAAATGCCACCGGCTGGCGTGGGGATGGACGGTCAACCAAGCCATCTCAGCGGCCCGTGCGCTCGCCGAGAACCACCGTGATCGCTATGCAGCCGTCGCGGTTTCCGAGCGATCGTGGAAAGGCTGGGAGGCCGGCGACCGCCCGAACACCGGCTACCAGGACCTGCTTTGCCGCCTGTTCGCGACCGGTCCGGTGGGCCTCGGCTTCGCCGTGGACTACGCACCTCGCCCGAGCCCCCTTCCGATGCAGGCTGAGCCGCCCCCCGAGCCGCTGACCGAGCCGCGCTTGCGCAGCGATGCCCGAACCACCCTCCGGCGCAGCCAGGAGCTCGCTGACAACGCCCTGCACCACACGCAGCTCGACCAGATCGACGCCGACATCGACCGCATCGCCCGCGACTATGCCGCCCGCCCCGCGGCCGCCCTCTACGACGAGATCCGAGAACTGCGAACCTCGGCATTCCGCATGATCGAATCCGGCAGTCGGCCGAACCAGGCACGACGCCTGCACCTGGCCGCCGCCCGGCTGGGTGGACTGCAAGCCCACATCTGCCTCGATCTGGGGCACTACACGTGGGCCGACACGAACGCCCGCGCCGCCTGGAACCTGGCCGACATAGCAGGGCACCGGGGCATGCTGGCCTGGTCCCGCGGGCTGCAGAGCCTCATCGCCTATTGGGACCGCCGTCCCCACGACGCCCTCGACGCCGCCCGCAGCGGTCTCGAGTACGCAGGCACCGACTCCAATCGCTCCCGTCTCCACGCGCTGACGGCCCGTGCTGCCGCGGAAGTCGGCGACCACACCACCATGCTCACCGCCATCTCCGGGATGGAGGAAGCCCGCACCCACACCGCCGAGGCGGACACGCCCCGGGGCCTGTTCGTCTTCCCCGCCGCCAAAGGCCACGTCTACGCCGCGACCGCGCTGTTGAGCGCCGACCCCACAGCCCACGCGTCGCGAGCGCGAGAGCAAGCCGAACAGGCCATCCGTGTCTACACCGACCACGCCTCACTCGAACGCTCCTCCGGCGACCTGCTGGCGGCCCACCTGGACCTGGCCACCGCGCACACCGCCGCGGGTGACCTCGACGCCCTCAGCGCTGCACTGGCGCCGGTCCTGGCCACACCCACCGATCGCCGCACCGCGTCCATACTGCGCCGCGCCGCCCTCCTCGCATCCCGACTCCGCAACGGCCTTCTCCGCAGCGCCGCCGAAGCCCACCGGCTCCAGGCCGACCTCACCGAGTTCTGCCGCGCACCCGCAGCACTTCCCGCGACGCTTCCCGAACGGCAGGATGAGCAACCATGAGCACCGACCGGGTCAGCGCCACCACCGATCGTCGTCTTCTCGCCGAGCACGCCTACCGCAACGATGCGCACCTCTCGGCACGGCAGAAGCTCTACGACTTCCAGCAGCCCACCTACGATCTGCCCGGCCTGGTCGTCGATGCGCTCGACGACACGCACCGAACCGTGCTCGACCTGGGCTGCGGTAACGGCGCCTATCTCGACCGTTTGCGCAGTGAGCGTCCACAGGCCGCCGTCATCGGTATCGACGCCGCGCCGGGCATGCTCGACGAGTTGGCCCCTCCGGTGCTGTGCGCCGATGCCGCAGACCTGCCCTTCAAGGCAGAGCGAGTCGACGCGGTACTGGCGATGCACATGCTCTACCACCTGGCCGACATCGATGCCGCACTGGCCGAGATCGCGCGCGTCCTCGCCCCTGGCGGGCTACTGGTCGCCTCGACGAACGCCGAGGACGACAAGGGGGAGTTGGACGACCTCTGGCAGGCCGCGGCCGGCGACGTGCTGGGCACCGGCCACGGGCCTCGCCGCATCCGCTTGTCCGATCACTTTCCGCTCGACGCCGGTGCCGCCAGGCTGAGAGAGCACTTCGCCGAAGTGAAAGTGCACGAGTTGACCGGTCGTATCGTCGTCGACGATCCGGCGCCCGTCCTGGACCACCTCGGCTCGTACCGCACGTGGGCCGCACAGGCGGGCGTTCCCTTCGATGAGACGCTGCAACGCGCCCGCGAGAGGCTGGAAGGGACTATCACCAGCGCAGGAATGTTCACCGTTTCCACCCGGCAGGGCATCATCCGAGCGGCGAAGCCGGGAAGGAACGGCGAGTGAGGGGCGGCGTCCGAGCTTGCGGCGCTGGACTTTCAGCTGGTTAGAGGGCTCCGTTTCGGGCGGCGGCGAGGAAGGCGTCCCACTCGGCGGCGGGGAAGGTGAGGTGGCCGTGGTGGGGGTGTTGGGAGTCGCGTAGGGCGGTGGAACGGGAGGTGGGGGCTACCTCTACGCAGTCGTTGGACCCTCCGCTGTGGGTGCTCTTGCGGAAGCGGGTGGGGATGGGGGCTATCTCGATGCAGTTGACTCCCTGGCCGCTGTAGCTGCTCTTCCGGAACACCAGTTGATCTCTCATGCGCTGCCTCCCAGGGATTCGAGCGTCTCAGCGATGATCTGGGCGGATCGCGTCGTGCTGACCGCCGACCCTTGTATATCGCCAAATGTGGCGGTATAGGTCTGGACGTCCTCTGGAAGTTCCAAATAGAGGGCCTCGTTCAGAGTCTCGACACACACGACCGTGGGATCGAGTGAGTTGGGGAAGTCTAAGATGGTGAACGGCGCGGTCAGAGCCGCGTGCGCGCCAGCGGCCAGAGGCAGTACTTGCACGTCGACGTTCGGCATTTTCGCCATGTGCAATAGGTGCTGCAACTGTTCCACCATGACATCGCTGTCGCCGATCAGCCGCAGCAGGGCCGCCTCGTCGATGACCGCGCGTAGGTGTACCGGATTGAAGCGTGTGAGGATCTCCCGTCGCGCCATCCGCGCTTCAACACGGCGCTGAATCTGTCCTGCATCGCTGTACCTGCTTCCCTGGAAGACCGCCTGAGCGTAGTCCGGAGTCTGCAACAAACCGGGAATCACTTGGGACTCGAAGGCGCGGATGCTGGAGGCTTCGGCCTCGAAGTCGGGAAGGGTCTCGTTGCCGAACACGTCGCGGTACTTCATCCACCAGCCGCGCTCCTTGGCGTCCTTCGCGAGCTGATGTATCGCTGTCCGCCTGTCTGGATCGTCCACCTTGTACAAATCGAGCATCTTGTCGAGGTCGGCGGCCTTGACCGTCTGCGTCTCGGCGTTCTCGATCTTGCTGAGCTTTCCTGCGGCCCACTTGAGCTGCTCGACGACTTGCGTCGTCGTCAAGCCCTCCGCATGCCGTGCTCTCCGCAGTTCGGATGAGAGGCGACGGCGGCGGATGGACGGGCTGTGTGGCTGGCGCATGGAAGAACCCTACCTGACATTTGGTGAATCTCACTCACTGTCTTGGCTGTAGTGAGATTCACTTTTACTGTGAGTGAGGATCAAGTGATCGAGCAAGCACCTTCAGTGGTCATGATCACGCTATGCCGCGTCCGCCTCACCGTCCTGAAAACGGACTACTTCGCGGACGTTCCTGCTCGTCCTGCCTCCTCCCGCCCGAGTCAAGGAGCACGCATGTCCGCACTCACCGCTGTCCCGCCCCTGCCCGAGGTGACAGTCCCTCTCGGCCTGCTCATCCCCAACGGCTACGAGTACTACTTCAATCGCCGCCCCGACCGCCCCCACTTCACCCGCCGGGCATTCCAGTTCCGGAGTGAAGCGGTGCACCTGCCGCTGGTGCACGCGTTCCTGGACACCTGCGCCGCCGCGCAGAGTGACGAGTACCGCCACCTCTTCGACCTCCTGGGCACGGAACTCGTCGCCAACGCCATCAAGCACACCCGCTCGGGCCTGCCCGGCGAGACCTACACGCTGCGGGCCGACCGCTCGGCCACCGGGCTCACGCTCACCTGCCGCGACAACGGCTCGCTGACCGACCGCCGCCACGACTACCGGTACCGCAGCTACCTTGCGGCCGCCCGCCTCGGCGAGCGGATCGACCACGAGACCGGGCGCGGCCTGGCCCTGGTAGACAGCCTGTCCAGCGCGTGGGGCGACAGTGGCCGACCGAGTTACCGCCAGGTGTGGTTCCGCCTGGACTACGACCTCACCGGGAGCGCGTGGCCGGATGCCTGACCACCCGCACCGCCGTCGGGGAGCGGCGAGCGCGGAGGCGGATGGCGAACGTCCGGCTCTTCTTCTCGCTCGTCACCTGCGCAAGCTCCGCGAGGGTCCGGTTTCCATCATCCCGGAGACGGAACTATGCCGATGCACGTGGTGGCCATATGGCGTGGTCGCGGCCGCAGGTGGCGTTGCGGGTCTACGTGCGCCGGGTGCCAGCCCAAGCAAGTAGGGCGGCCGCGGTGTCCTCGGCGACCGCGCCCGGGATGTCCGAGCCGAAGCGGCGTGTCGCCGCCGCTCGGAGGCGCACTCCCAGTGCCGCCGCCCCGATAGCGCCCGCTGATCCGACGAGCGTCGCCGGGCCCAGGTGGTCGTGTTCGCGGTGGGCCGCCGCACGTGCGGCCGCCGCGCCGAGTAGGGCGCGCATTCCCGTTCCCAGAGCGTCCGTCCGTGGCGGCGCGGCCGGATGCTTGTCCAGGGCCAGCTCGCCCCCGGCCAGCAGAGCGGCGGCCGCCCTGCCGGAGCGAGAGCCCATGCGCCGGGCTACCGGTCCCTGGTCCGCCTGCGTGCTGCTCAGGGCGATCGCGGTGACACCGAGGCTGCTGCGCGAGCCGGTGGCCGCCCCGAGCGCCAGCGCACGCAGCAGGGTCTTGCATCGCGGCGGCGGGACTTCCTCATCGGGCGCCACGGGCTCGGACGCGACGAGGGCGGCGTGTGTGGTGACGCCGTAGGCGAGGTGGGGCCCGACATCGGCCGCCCAGTCGGCCGCACTCCACTGCCGCGGGTCGCTGATCCGCGCGAGAGCCAGTGGCCCGTCGGCGGCTCCCATCGCCGCAGTGCAGAGCAGCGGGCCGCCGACCGCGACGGGCGGCCGCAGGCCCCATGAGCGCAGTACGCCCGCGGCCCCGCCGATGCCGATGCCCGCGGCGGCCCCGGCGACCGGCCCGAGCGCGGCCAGGCGCCGTGAGCGCTCCTTCCGGCCGCCAGGTATCCGCATTCCGGCGGCATCCGCGGCCGTGGCGACCAGGCGCTGCGGGGCCTCGCTGGCCGGCCGTCCCCGGATCGCCTGGTCCAGGCCGCTGGTGATGTTCAGTGCGGTCGTCCCCGCGGCGCCCGCGAGCGCTCCGCGCAGGAATCCGCTGATCGCGCCGGGCCGGCGGGGCCGTTTGGCTGTCTTTCCCATGGCCGAGCGGCTACCCGTCAAGCCGAGCGTGAATCTCCGACTGTCCCGTTCGGCCGTGCAGCCGTTGTGGCAGCGCACCGTGATGCGTAATCGGGTGCATGCCGATTCGGCCGGAGACGAGGGCTGATCCGTCTTTTCGCCTGGATGAAACCGAGACGATGCTACCGGAAGAACCGGCGTGCGGACGGCCAGAAAATGAGCGTGATACCGGTGACGGCAATGCACATGCCGACGAGCCCCAACGGGTCGCCGCCGCCGACCCGGGTGAACTCCAGCAGGAGGACGATGACGTGTACGGCGGCGATGGTGATCTGAACCCATCGCCTGCGAGTCCGGATCGCGATCGCGAGCAGAGCGAGTAACACGCCGAGGAATGCGTTGGGTAGCGCATAGCCGAGGGAATAGAAGTCTCCTCCCGCGTTGATGAACGTCACCCAGGCGTTCATCCAGATGATGACGGCCATGATCCACAGCAACACCCGCTGAGCACGGATGGCGGCCGGTCGGCTCGCTTTCTCGCGGGTCACCTGCGCTCCAGGGGGTTGGTGTAGGTGTGTGTTCGCTCAGTGATGGTGAACGTGCTGACAAATTTCCCTGATGTCTTCGCGGATCGGGCCGTGGGTTGGAATACGGTGCCACCACCATCCGCGGTCGGGTTTGCTCATTCCGTCCACGGCTTCGACGCAGCCGAAATCGTCGTGCTCAGTGAATGACAGGAACTCGTTATCGACCTCGGTAAGAATGGGGTCGAATTTAGTGCGGAGCTCGTCGTCGATTTCGGTGTATGCGGTCTCTGTGAATGTGCGAAGCGAGACAGCCGCGACCAGGTCGTGGGCGCCCCAGTAGGGAAGGTCTCCGGATCCAGTCTCGGTGTGCTTCCTGAGCTCGACAACGTGTGATGCCCACCCGATCACCAAATCCTTGAGATTTAGGGACTGTCGATCTGAAAGGTGCGTCTTCGCTGACTCCAGGCGTGATAGTTCTTCTGGAGTCATGGTATTTTCAATGCGGTCGCTTATGTCGCTCAACATGTCTATCTCTCGGGGTAGTAGGCGGTGCTCTTCCATGGCATTTCCCAGTTTACGATTACGCGGGTCTCCTTGTAGTTAAACTCTGTTGCATTCTGTCCCGGCTTTGGTTCAGGAGGTGCTTTTCGTAGCGTCTCCTCGATCTGTTCTTCGGTGGGGCGTCTCCGCGTCGGATTGGTGTTGTCCGTATGTCCGCTGACCAACCCGACGATCTCATCCAGCGAAATGTCCTGGCCATGAAAGTCCTCCCCACCGCGACCGTCGTCGTTGGAGCCGCCGAACGGTTTGCCGCAGTAGGGGTCCTCGTTGTGCACCAGGACGCTCAGGCCGCCGACGGTGACATGGTAGGTGTGCAGACCGGCGACCGTGAGATTGTGAACCCGCTGACCAGGAGCGGTTCTCACCTCGACCGACGAAACGTATGCCCGTGTACCGCTCGCCGTCCGCAGCCGCGTACCGGGGCGCAAGGCCTCGGCCGTGATCCAGCGGCCGCGTTCAGGAGCCCAGAATCTGTGCCGTGCGGTGGCCGTTAAAGTGCCGACCTTGCCGCCGTGCCCGGCGACCGTGATGTCTACGAGGGTCTTGTCGCCGCGGCCGCGGATCAGGTGGGTCACCCTACGAACGCCGGTCTCGCCGGTGGTCGGATCCGCGGCGCGTACCCTGTCGCCGACGTCGACGTCCTCGATGGCGGTGGTTTGGCCGCCGGCGGCCAGTACGAGGGTCCCCGGCAGGAAGCTGTTCGGCGGACACCCCGCGCCCTTCTGCTGCGCCGACCCGGAATCCTTGCCCCCGGATCCGTCCGGAGGTTTACCGCCTGACGAGCTTCCGGGCGCGGCGAGGAACTTCAGCGGTTTCAGCACACCACCGACGGCGGCAGGTACGGCATACCCGAGGTTTTTGAAGAAGCCGCCCGCTCCGCTGTTGTTCTCCGCGTTCTCCTTGATGGGCTTGACGAAGCCGTCCCACATGTCACCGAGTGTGTCGGTCACCGGCTGGGACGTGATCTTCTTCCAGCCTTTTTTGGTCTGCTCCCATGTCTCGTTGAAGTTCTCGTGGCTGCACAGGTGGACATGGCACGCCAGGCCGCGTGCGCCGTCGGTGATCTCGCGTGCTCCCTGATAGGTGCCGCCGCCGATCTTGCACGCGGCATCCAACAGCCAACCGCAGTCCCAGTTGTAGTTGCCGCGGTCCTCGAACTTGAACATCGGGCCGGCACCGAACCAGGAACCGTCGTTGTCCGCCGGGGTGAAGCCGTAGGCCGTGTGGGAGTCGAGATAAGCGGTGTCGACCTCGCCGGGCTTTCCGAGGCCGAGGGGTTCGGCGCCTGTCGATCCCCCGGCTTCGCCGGACTGTTCCTGCGTCCCGGCTTCGCCAAATTCGCCGGACTGCTCCTGCGTCGGGTCGGAAGGCGCGTCGGCGACAGGCCCGTGGGTGTCCTCTGAGCCCAGAACCCGGTCGACCGCTCCGGAGACGCTCGACGTGACCTGCTGCGGCAGGCCGAGCTGCAAAAGGGCTGCCGCTATTGCCACGACGAGGACGATGACAGCGGCGTACTCGAGTACGGCGGCCCCGCGGTCATAGCCGCGGATTTTTCTCAGCACCGTGCCAACTCACTATACGACGGCTAGGCGACGCACAGTGAAGATACGGAGTCAGAGCGGCGTTCGTGGAGCCTCAGATTGGCCGCTTCCGGCCAGGCGCAATCAGATGGCTGCTGACCTGTGCGATTGGCTTCCGGCACGGAAGAACCTGCGCGCCGAAGGCCAGCAAAGAAGGGCGAGCGCGGCCAGCGGGAGCGGTGGCGGAACGACGATAGGCGGACCGCCCAGTTCATAGAACCAGACGATTTGCGCGGCCGTCGCTGCTTGCAGTGCGATAAGCAGCCAGAAGAGCGTCGGACCGCCGCGCTTCAAGCGCAGCCCGCACACCAGGGAAAGTACTGCTGGGATCAAACTCCACGCGAGTAGAACGAGAAGTTCCGAAGTAATCCCGCCCGGCCGCATCGTCAGTTCACGGGCGATGAAGAGCAGGGAGAGCCCGGTGACCAGGAAAAGCAGCACGCGGAGAATCCGGAGCGGCACGGGCAGTCGGCGCATTCGGCGAGAATATCCCGTGGCGGCAATCGCGGAGGCGGGCGGGCGAGTATGCGAGCGCTGTCGCGGCCGCCCCGCTCCATCGTCCGGCGCGCGCCCGCGTGGAGCGTTCCGAACCGCTCTCGTCAGCCGTTGGCAGCTCTGGCGGTTCGGTGCCCGATGGCTGCTCGGCGCGCCGCCCGGCTGTGGGCGTACCCCGCCTGTCCCGCCTGACCTGGGAATCCTTCACGGCCTCGCCCTGTTGTCACAGGCGGCGTATAGCGTGGTGGCAGTAGTCGGGACTCGACGGCGAACTACGGCGAATCGGGGGAGTGAGGCGACGTGCGGCCGGTGAGCGATATCCAGCGCAAGAAGGCGCCGTTCGAGGTCGTCTCCGATATGACCCCGGCCGGCGACCAGCCTTCGGCCATCGCCGAGCTGAGCCGCAGGGTCGGTGCCGGGGACGACGACACCGTGCTGCTGGGCGCCACCGGTACCGGCAAGACCGCCACGGTGGCGTGGATGGCCGAGCAGGTGCAGCGGCCCATGCTGGTCATGCAGCCCAACAAGACTCTGGCCGCGCAGTTCGCCAACGAGCTGCGCGAGATGCTGCCCAACAACGCGGTCGAGTACTTCGTCTCCTACTACGACTACTACCAGCCCGAGGCCTACGTCCCGCAGACGGACACCTACATCGAGAAGGACTCCTCGATCAACGACGAGGTCGAGCGGCTGCGGCACTCCGCCACCAATTCGCTGCTGACCCGGCGCGACACGGTGGTGGTCTCCTCGGTCTCCTGCATCTACGGCCTGGGCACGCCCCAGGAGTACGTCGACCGCATGGCCGAGCTGGAGGTCGGCATGGAGGTCGACCGGGACGACCTGCTGCGCAAGCTCGTCGAGATGCAGTACACGCGCAACGACGTGTCCTTCACCCGGGGCACGTTCCGGGTGCGCGGCGACACCGTCGAGGTCATCCCGGTCTACGAGGAACTCGCCATCCGCATCGAGATGTTCGGCGACGAGATCGAGCGGCTGCTGACGCTGCACCCGCTCACCGGCGAGGTGCTGGGCACCGACGACCACATGTACCTGTTCCCCGCCTCGCACTACGTCGCCGGGCCCGAGCGCCTGGAGCGCGCCGTCTCCCAGATCGAGGCCGAGCTCGCCGAGCGCCTCACCGAAATGGAGAACCAGAACAAGCTGCTCGAGGCGCAGCGGCTGCGCATGCGCACCACCTACGACCTGGAGATGCTGCGCCAGGTGGGCAGCTGCTCGGGCATCGAGAACTACTCGCGCCACTTCGACGGCCGCGAGCCGGGCAGCGCGCCCAACACGCTGCTCGACTACTTCCCCGAGGACTTCCTGCTGGTCGTCGACGAGTCCCACGTCACCGTGCCGCAGATCGGCGGCATGTACGAGGGCGACGCTTCGCGCAAGCGCACGCTGGTCGACCACGGCTTCCGCCTGCCATCCGCGCTGGACAACCGCCCGCTGAAGTGGGAGGAGTTCACCGAGCGCATCGGCCAGACGGTCTACCTCTCGGCCACGCCGGGCCCCTACGAGCTGCGCCAGAGCGGCGGCGACGTCGTCGAGCAGGTCATCCGCCCCACCGGCCTGGTCGACCCCGAGGTCGTGGTCAAGGAGACCGACGGCCAGATCGACGACCTCGTGCACGAGATCCGCGAGCGCGCCGAGCGCGAGGAGCGGGTGCTGGTCACCACGCTGACCAAGAAGATGGCCGAGGACCTCACCGACTACTTCGCCGAGCTCGGCATCCGCGTGCGCTACCTGCACAGCGAGGTCGACACGCTGCGCCGGGTCGAGCTGCTGCGCGAGCTGCGGGTGGGCGAGTTCGACGTGCTCGTGGGCATCAATCTGCTGCGCGAGGGCCTGGACCTGCCGGAGGTCTCGCTGGTGTCGATCCTCGACGCGGACAAGGAGGGCTTCCTGCGCTCCTCCCGGTCGCTGATCCAGACCATCGGGCGGGCGGCGCGCAACGTGGCCGGCCAGGTGCACATGTACGCGGACGAGGTCACCGACTCCATGCGCGAGGCCCTCGACGAGACGAACCGGCGCCGCGCCAAGCAGCTCGCCTACAACGAGGAGCACGGCATCGATCCGCAGCCGCTGCGGAAGAAGATCGCCGACATCCTCGACTCGCTGGCGCGCGAGGACGTCGACACCGAGGAGCTGATGGGGACCGGTTACCGGCAGAGCAAGGCGCCGGTGCCCAACCTGTCCGCCGGCGGTGGCGAGCGCTCCAAGGAAGTCACGGAGATGCCGCGGGCCGAGTTGGCCCAGCTCATCGACCAGCTCGGCGAGCAGATGCACCAGGCGGCCTCCGACCTCCAGTTCGAGCTTGCCGCCCGGCTGCGCGACGAGATCAAGGAGCTCAAGCGCGAGCTGCGGGGGATGGACGCGGCCGGAGTGAGCTGAGCCGGACCCGTGGGTGGGGCGCAGCTCCCCGGTGGGTGCGGAGGCGGCGGCGCGCCGACGGCGCCTCGGGTCTGTTGTGCGGCCGTGGCACCGGGCGGGTAGTGGGTCGCCTGGAGGAAAAGCGGCATCAGCGGCGGCGGCCCCTCCCGCCCGCGCCGGCGCTGTCCCGCTCCCGTGGCCGGGCGGGGGCGGCGCGCGGCGATTGGGCACGGTCAGTATCCATTGCGCGGAAATCACCACGTCCAAGGCCGATCCGTGGTGATTTCCGCGCAATGGATGCCGCGAGACCCGACATAAAGGACATCCGGGTGCCCGATCGTCACCGAGACTGCCTCTGGGACCGGTTTCGGCGCCGAAACCGTCTTTGGGCCCGTTCTCGGTGCGCCGTCGGGCGCCCAACCGGCGGGCACCCCTGCCCGATACGCGCGGGCCCGGCCATCCGGCGCCGTGGCTGCCGCTTTTCCTCCAGACCACCCGCCGCCCGGCAGGCCACAAGGCCGCCCAGCGGCCCGAGCCGCCTTGTCCGGGGCGCCTTGCCCGCCTACCGCCACCAGCGACGCACTTAACGAAGTATTACGAGATGCTTGTTCGCTTTGTCGGATTTCTTCGGATTCCGACGGGGTCGATCCGAGGGCGATAGCGTCGCCGCTCCGGCGCCGCGACTGATCCTGCCTGCCTTCGCGGCAACCCAAGCTCACAGCGGCGCGCCGTGCCGCCCGGTGCGGCGCCGGCTCCGCCGCCGCGCCGGGCGTCGCCCGGCCGATCCCGACCGGATGCTGCAGGGCCGCGCGCCGCCCGCGCCCGGTACGGACGGTGGCCGTGTGTACCCCGCAGGCGCCGTCCGCCCACGTCAGCGCGCCGCCCGCGGGTTCGGCCCCGGTCTGGGTAACAGAGCGCGAATCGGCTACGGTTGGACGTACCGGGCTTTGCCCCCGTGAAATTGCATAGCGACAATTTCAAAACGATCAGGGAAATTCTTGCCGCTTTGGCGAGCGAAGTTACACCTGAGACGCTACGGTCATCGTGTCCGTGTTGCGACGGTACGTGACCACTGATCGGCTCCAGACATGCCGCGCCGGTGAGCCGAGGGCGGGTGAGTGCGGGATTGCGCGGCCAGGGAGGTGGGATGGGCGGTTATGTCGCCCGGGTGCGGAACGACGAGCTGCCCGGCAGCGGCGCGGAGTTCGACCTGCTGGTCGACTCCGCGGCCTCGCGCTGGCAGGAGGTCGACCACCTGCTGCCGGCGCCGACGCGCCCGCGCAAGAGTACCTATCCGCTGCTGACGGTCAGCGACCAGATCGGGCGGCCGGTGGCCACCGGAACCATGCGCTACTCCTGGCACCAGCCCGGCGAGGTCGGCCGGACGTGGGGCATGCCCGACCAGCACTGGCTCACGCCCATCGTCGGCGGGCCCGACCCCGGCCGCGCGCTCGACTCGCTGCTGTCGAGCTGGCGCGAGCAGCTGCAGCAGCTGCCCACCGGCACCGGTTCGGAGTCGGCGGCGCAGCTGACCTGGCCGGCCCGCGACGTCGTCGGCATACCGGCGCTGCAGGCCCACGGTCTGCAGCCCTACAGCGTGCTGGCCGCGCGCGAGCGCCGCCGGGGGGTGCCCCCCTCCCTGCCGCCGCGCGACGTCGCCATCCGGTTGGCCGACTCCCAGGACCTGACCCAGATCGTCAGCCTGCTCATGGAGGAGCACCGCTACGAGGAGTTCTTCGGCGGGGTGTTCATCCAGCCCGAGACGGCCGAGCAGACCCGCCGCGTCGCCGGGCGGGCGCTGTCCCGCTCGCCGTCGTGGGTGTGGCTGGCCGAGCGGCGCGGACGCCCCGTCGGCCTGGTCTGGGTGTCCCCGCCCGACCGTGCCCGCTGGGCCGCCCCGCTGGTGCGGGCCGCACCGGCCGCCCACATCGGCTACGGCGTGGTGGCCGAGGAGGAGCGCGGCCGCGGCATCGGCACGGCGCTCGTCAGCGAGGCCCACCAGGCGCTGGACGCACACAACGTCCAGGTGACCGTGCTCAACTACGCCATGATGAACCCGCTCTCCGGGCCCTTCTGGAGCCGCATGGGCTACCGGCCGGTGTGGACCACGTGGGAGGCCCGCCCGTCGCTGGCGCTGCGCTGACCGCGGCGCGGGGGCGGCGCGTGCCCCCGTCGAACGGGGATCTCGGGTCGGGAAGGGTGCGGCCTTCGGGTGCGGCCCGGCAGGTGGGATGATCCCCCGCATGCGGCCGCCGTCGGGGCATGCGGGACACCCGGCGGCACCGGGCGGCCCGCCCGGTCGGTGGGCGACCGCTGCTCCGCCCCGAAGCCCGGCGGGCCAATATGCTGGGCTGTGCGAGGCGCCGCGTGTGCTTCCGCGGTGCGGGCTCCGCCCCGCGGGCGCACACGCGGCGCCGTGGAAACCGGCGGCGCATCCGCCGGTGGGCAGTCGTCGGAAACGGGAAGTGGCGCAATGGCCGCGCAGCAGGTGGAGATCGTCGAGGTCGGGCCCCGCGACGGGCTGCAGAACGAGCAGACGCCGCTGTCGGTGGCGCAGAAGGTCGAGCTGATCGAGCGGCTGGCCGCGGTGGGTGCCCGCCGCATCGAGGCGGTCAGCTTCGTGAACCCCAAGCGGGTGCCCCAGATGGCCGGTGCCGAAGAGGTCATGGCCGAGGTTCCGCGCAGCGATGCCGTCTCCTACATCGGCCTGGTGCTCAACCGCCGCGGCCTGGACCGGGCACTGGAGGCCGGAGTGGACGAGGTCAACGTCGCCATTCCCGCCACCGACGGGTTCTCCCGGCGCAACCAGGGCTGCTCGGTGGATGAGATGAGTGACGCCTTCGACGACATCGCCGCGGCGGCGGCCGACGCCGGGATGCCCATCAGCGCGACCGTCTCCACCGCCTTCGGCTGCCCCTTCGACGGAGAGACCGACCCCGCGCGCGTGGTCGGGGTGGCCCGGCGGGCGGCCGCCGCGGGCGCCGTGGAGATCGCCCTGGCCGACACCATCGGCGTGGGCGTGCCCCACCAGGTGGCCGACCTGGTCGGGCGTGTCCGCGAGGTCGCGGCCGGCGCCCGGCTGCGCTGCCACTTCCACAACACCCGCAACACCGGCTACGCCAACGCCCACACCGCCGTCGAGCACGGGGTGGCGGTTCTGGACGCAAGCGTCGGCGGTTTCGGCGGCTGCCCGTTCGCCCCCGGCGCGGCCGGAAACATCGCCACCGAGGACCTCGTCTTCCAACTCGAACGCACCGGCCTGCCAACGGGCATCGACGTCACCGAGACGGCCCGCACGGGCATGTGGCTGGGCTCGGCCCTGGGCACACCCCCGACGGCACTGCTGGGGCGGGCGGGTGTTTTCCCGGCGCCGCATCAGGAGTAGAACCGCGCCACCGGCGTGCGGGCGCGCCGGTGGCCCGGGATCGGCGCGGCGGCGCGCGTCGCAGGAGTGCACGCCGCGGCCGTGCGGGGCGAGGCTCCGACGGTTTAATCCCACCGGAAGAGCGCAGCCGCGACGGCGACGCCCACGGCGATCGTCACGCCCGGTCCGGCCAGGTGAACCGGTTCGAGGGCGCCGCCGGTCCAGGCCGTCGACAGGCCCTCCACCGCCGCGCCGAACGGCAGCCATGCGCCGACGGTCGCAACGGCGTCGGGCAGGGTGTCGCGACCGCCGAACAGGCCCCCGAGGGCGCCGACGGCGAAGAACACGACCAGTCCGATCGCGACCGCGGAGTTGGGCGTCGGCGCGATAGCCGCGACGATCATGCCGACGGCGTACATCGATGCCATCGCCAGTACGAAGACGCCGAGGGCGGAGGCGAGGTGGACCGGCGGCTCGGCGCCGAACACCAGCACCGCCACCGCGAGCGCCGCGGTGACCCCGATGATCGCCTGGATCGCGCTGACCACCGCCTGGGCGACGAGCACCATCGCCGGTGACGCGGGGGTGGCTGACAATCGGCGCAGAACGCCGGTGCGGCGGTAGTACGCCAGAAAACTCGGCATGTTGATGATGCCGATGGTGGCGACGACCATGGTCAGCACCAGCGGTAGCACGAACACTTCCAGCGCGGTCTGCCCGCCGGCGGCGACCGCGTCGCCGGCCCCCTGGGCGCTCATCACGAGGATGAGCAGGGGCAGCCCGATGGGAACGACGAGTCCGGCGGTGTCGCGTGCGACCATCCTGGCCTCGCAACCGATCAGCGTCAGCCAGGCTTTCGGGCCCGGGCGGCGTGCCTCCACGGTGGTGCTCATTCGCCGTCCTCCAGTTCTTTTCCGGTGAGTGCGACGAACGCGCCGTCGAGGTCGTCGGTCCCCGCGCGTGCGACCAGGCCGGCGGGCGTGTCGAGCGCGACGGCGCGCCCCGAGTCGATGAGGACCACGCGGTCGCAGAGGCGCTGGACCTCCTCCATGGCGTGGCTTACCAGCAGGACGGTGACGTCCTCGTCGCGCAGGCGCTCAATCGCCTCCCACATCCGCCTCTTGCCCCGCGGGTCGAGCCCCGTGGTGAGCTCGTCGAGGATCACGACGCGGGGCCGCCCGGCAAGAGCGAGGGCGATGGACAGTCGCTGCTGCTGGCCGCCGGAGAGCTTCTCGAAGCGGATGCCGCGCTGATCGGACAGGCCGACGAGTTCCAGAAGTTCCCCGGCGGGCCGCGGGTCGGGGTAGAAGCTGCGGTACAGGGCGACGAGTTCGGCGACGGTCAGCGCCTGATGCAGGTTGGCGTGCTGCAGCTGGACCCCGAGAACCTGGCGGACCTTCGCGCGATCACGCTCGGGATCCAAGCCCAAGACGCTGACCTGTCCGCTGTCGGGCGCGCGCAGCCCCGCGATCATCTCGACCAGCGTGGTCTTCCCTGCGCCGTTGGCCCCGAGGATGCCCAGTACCGTTCCCGCATCGACCCGAAGGTCCAGGTCGTCGACCGCGACCTTGCCGCCGTACCGTTTGCGAAGCCTCTCAGCGTGGACCGCCCATCCCGTGCTGTTCATGGCGGAGAGCCTAGGCAGAGGGACCGGTGGCGCGCCTGTGCCGGAAGTCAGCTCGCCGACGATGACTTCCGGCACAGGCGCCCTGCGCACTCGGGCTTTAGTGTGGCGCTATGCGAAAACTCGGGCCTGCGGAGTGGTCGGGCCTGGCGATGCTCGTCGTGTCGGTCGTGGTGGCCGGACCGGTGCTGGCGGGACTGATCGATCCGGTGATCGCCCGCGGCTGGTGGACCGTGCTGTTCGCGCTGTTCATCGCCATGCTGCTGGTCGCGGTCGCGGACCAACCTCCGGCAGGCGTGCGGTATGCGGCTTTCGCCGTGTCGGTCGCGGCGTCCTGGGCGGCGCTGCTGACCGCCTCCAACCTGGGAGTGCTGCCGGTCCTGCTGGTCCTCACAGCGGCAGCGAGCGTCTATACCGTGCGGTTGCGCATCGGCTTCCTCGTCGTCGCGCTCAATACGGCCGTCGTCGCGTCCGCCGCCGTGCAGCACTCGGGCGCGGTCGCCGACGTGCTGCTCTCGACGGGCTTCTACCTGCTGATTCAGACGGCGACGCTGCTGGGCTCGGTCGCGCTCGTCCGTGAGCAGCGGACGCGCCGGGAGCTGGCCGGCGCCCATGTCGAGCTGCAGGCGGCGACGGTCCTGCTGGCGGAGTCGGCGCGCACCGCGGAGCGGCTGCGGATATCTCGCGACCTGCACGACCTCATCGGCCATCAGCTGACTGTGCTGACACTCGAATTGGAGGCGGCGCGGCACAGCGAGGGCACGCGGGCGCGCGGGCACGCCGACAAGGCGCACGCGGTAGCGCGCGGCCTGCTGGCCGATGTGCGGGAGACGGTGGGGGAGTTGCGCGCCGAGCCGTCGGATCTCGCCGAGGCATTGCGCAACGTGGTCCGCGATCTGCCCGGCCTGCAGGTGTCGATCGACGTCGACCCGCGTGTCCGGGTCAACGAGGAGCAGTTGGCCGCACTCGTGCGAGCCGTGCAGGAGATCGCCACCAACACGATCCGCCACGCCCACTCCCGCGAACTGCGGATCGAGGTCTCCTCCGAGGCGTCCGGCGCCGTCCTGACAGCGGTGGACTCCGGACGCGGCGCACGGCGCCCGATACCCGGCAACGGCCTGCGCGGCCTCACCGAGCGGTTCGAGGCCCTCGGCGGCGGTGTGACCTTCGACGCCGGCGAGGGATTCCGGGTCACCGCCCGGGTGCCGGTGCCGTGACGCGGGTCGTCGTGGTCGACGACCAGGCCCTCGTGCGCCAGGGGATCAGCGGTCTGCTCGAAGTCGCCGAGATCGACGTGGTGGGCGAAGCCGACGACGGGCAGGCGGCCCTGGACACCATCGCGGCGACCGCACCGGACGTGGTCCTGCTCGACGTGCGGATGCCCCGGTACGACGGGATCTGGACGCTGGAGCGGCTGCGCGAGTCCGGCAGCGCGGTCCCGGTACTCGTGCTGACGACATTCGACGACGACGCCGCAGTACTGGACGCCCTGCGGGCGGGGGCGCGCGGCTACCTGCTCAAGGACGTGACCCTGGAGCAGCTGACCCGCGCGGTGCGGACGCTGGCCGAAGGCGGGACGCTCATCGCCCCGACGATCACCGACCGGCTGCTGCGGGCGATCCGCTCGGGCCCGCCGCCGCCGGGCGCCGACGCTCCGGTAGAGGACCTCACCGAACGCGAACTGGAGGTTCTGCGGCTGATGGCCGAGGGCTGCAGCAACCGCGAGATCTCCGAGATCCTGTTCCTCGCCGAAGGGACGGTGAAGAACCGCGTCTCGACCATCCTGCTCAAACTCGGTGCCCGGGATCGCACGAACGCCGTCCTGCGGGCTCTGCACGAGGGCATCCTGCGATAGCGGCCGGTGCGTCGGCGTGTACCCGGGCGCGGTGGGCGGGACAGGGCGTGGACACGTCCGGGCGCACGATCGGCGCGGGTGCCCGGCGCTGTTATCCTGGTGGCCCGTGGAGTCCGAGGTCGCGGACGGGGAGCCAACCCTCCGGCGCCGGGCACCGCACGGGCCTCCGATCGGAACCGGGCGGCCCGTCGCCGTACAACCACGGGAGCAAGTTTTGGCAACCGCCGCGAGCACCAAACACCTTTTCGTCACGGGCGGGGTCGCCTCCAGCCTCGGAAAGGGCCTCACCGCGTCGAGTCTCGGGCGGCTGCTGAAGTCGCGTGGCCTGCGCGTCACGATGCAGAAGCTCGACCCCTACCTCAACGTCGACCCGGGAACGATGAACCCGTTCCAGCACGGAGAGGTGTTCGTCACCGACGACGGCGCCGAGACCGACCTCGACATCGGCCACTACGAGCGCTTCCTCGACACCGAACTGTCGGCCTCGGCCAACGTCACCACCGGCCAGGTGTACTCCAGCGTCATCGCCAAAGAGCGCCAGGGCGCCTATCTCGGCGACACCGTGCAGGTCATCCCGCACATCACCAACGAGATCAAGGCGCGCATCTACGCCATGGACGCCGCCGACGTCGACGTCGTCATCACCGAGATCGGCGGCACCGTCGGCGACATCGAGTCCCAGCCGTTCCTGGAGGCCGTGCGCCAGATCCGCCACGAGATCGGCCGCGACAACTGCTTCTTCCTGCACGTCTCGCTGCTGCCGTTCCTGGGCCCCTCGGGTGAGCTGAAGACCAAGCCCACCCAGCATTCGGTCGCCGCCCTGCGCAACATCGGCATCCAGGCCGACGCGATCGTGTGCCGCTCCGACCGGCACATCCCGCAGAGCCTGAAGAGCAAGATCAGCCTGATGTGCGACGTCGACGAGGGCGGCGTGGTCTCCACCCCCGACGCCCCGTCCATCTACGACATCCCCAAGGTGCTGCACCGCGAAGGTCTGGACGCCTTCGTGGTGCGCCGCCTCGGCCTGGCGTTCCGCGACGTCGACTGGACCGAGTGGGACAACCTGCTGCGCCGGGTGCACCAGCCCGACCGCGAAGTCACCGTCGCGCTGGTGGGCAAGTACATCGACCTGCCCGACGCCTACCTGTCGGTCACCGAGGCGCTGCGGGCCGGCGGCTTCGCCGAGAACACCCGCGTGGACCTGCGCTGGGTCGCCAGCGACGACTGCGACACCCCCGAGGGTGCCGAACGGGAGCTGGGCGGTGCCGACGGCGTGCTCATCCCCGGCGGCTTCGGCGTGCGCGGCATCGAGGGCAAGCTCGGCGCGATCCGCTACGCGCGCGAGAACCGGATCCCCCTGCTGGGCATCTGCCTGGGCCTGCAGTGCATGGTCATCGAGTACGCCCGCAACGCCGCCGGGCTCAAGGGCGCCAACAGCGCGGAGTTCGACGACAAGGCCGAGCACCCGGTGATCTCCACGATGGCCGACCAGACCGACGTCGTCGCCGGCGAGCGCGACATGGGCGGCACCATGCGCCTGGGGCTGTACCCGGCGCAGCTGGCCGAGGGCTCCATCGCCCGCGGCCTCTACGGCGAGGCGAGCGCCGCAGAGCGCCACCGGCACCGCTACGAGGTGAGCAACGCCTACCGCGGCCGCCTCGAAAAGGCCGGGATGGTCTTCTCCGGGCTCTCACCCGACGGCAGACTCGTGGAGTACGTCGAGCTGCCCCGCGATACGCACCCGTTCTACATCGCCACTCAGGCCCACCCCGAGCTGCGTTCGCGCCCCACCCGCGCCAACCCCCTCTTCCGCGGCCTGATCTCGGCGGCGCTGGACCACGCCGCGGGGGCGGCCGTCGGCGACACCGGCGCCGTGCTGGAGGCCGACGCCGCGCCGACCGCTCCCGCCGACACCGCCGAGCCGGCATGAGCGCGCAGCCGGGCCGCGGGGAGCCCACTCCCTTCCAGGCCGACTCCGCAGGCGCGGTCGCCGACGCGGCCGAGAGCTGGCAGGTCGAGCGCAGCGTCGAGGGCTACCGCGGCGCCAAGACCGTCACCCGCGTCGATCACGTGCACATGCCGGGCGGCGACGGCGGCGAGGTGGCCGCACGGGAGTACCTCGACCACCCCGGAGCCGTGGCCGCGCTCGCCTTGGACGAGCACGAGCGCGTGCTCATGCTCAGGCAGTACCGCCATCCGGTGCGGCACCGGCTGTGGGAGCTGCCCGCCGGTGTGCGCGACGAGGAGGGCGAGCCGCCCGTGGCCACCGCGCAGCGGGAACTGCGCGAGGAGGCCGGGTTCCGCGCCGACCGGTGGTACGAGCTGGCCGACTTCTTTCCCTCGCCGGGCTTCTCCAGCGAGCGCATCCAGGTCTTTTTGGGGCGCGGCCTGACCCGGTTGGAGGGCGACGAGATCGGCTTCGACCGCGTCCACGAGGAGACCGACATGGTGCTGCGGTGGGTGCCGCTGGAGGAGGCGGTGGCCGCCGCACTCTCCGGCCGGCTGCACAACGGCGCCGCGGTGGTCGGCATCCTCGCGGCCGCCGGCGCCGCCCGCGAGTCGTTCGCGTCGCTGCGCCCGGCCGGCGTCTGAACGCGGGCGGCGGCGCGGCCGGGGCGACCCGGGGCGGGCGGCCCCCGCCCCGGGTCGCCGTCCCGCTTCCCGTCCGATATCCGGCGCGGTGTCCGAGTCGGCGCGCTCGTGCGGGTTGTCGCCGGTGTGGTGGTCGCACGCGTTGCGGGCGGTATCGCCGTGTCGGGGATGCGATGTCGGCGGTGTGTGGCATGATCGCCCCGACTCTGCCCACGCGCGGAAGGCGGGTGATCGCGACGGTGCCCCCACAGCACGACACCCCCCGCGCGCAGCCGCCGCCCGCGCTGGAGTCGGCGCTCGGCGGCTACCTGGACCACCTCGCGGTCGAGCGTGGCCTGGCGGCCAACACACTGTCCTCCTACCGCCGCGACCTCCGCCGCTACCTGGACTTCGTGGCCGGGCGGGGGGTGGACGCGCTGCGCGAGGTCTCCCAGGCCGACGTCACCGAATTCCTCCGGCGGCTGCGCGAGGGCGACGACTCCCACCCGCCGCTGAACGGCAACTCCGCCGGCCGGGCCGTGGTGGCCGTGCGCGGCCTCCACCGCTTCGCGCTCCGCGAGGGGCTGGCCGACACCGACCCCGCGAGTGGAGTCCGCCCGCCCACGCCGCCCCGGCGGCTGCCCAAGGCGGTGTCGCTGGAGGCCATCGAGTCGCTGCTGGGCGCGATCCCCGGCGAGGGCGATCCCCGCGCCGCCCGCGACCGGGCGCTGCTGGAGCTGCTCTACGGCACCGGTGCGCGGATCTCCGAGGCTGTGGGCCTGGACGTCGACGACATCACCCGGCTCGCCCCCGAGCCCTCGCCCGAGGCCGAGGGAGCCGGTGAGGCCGCGGAGGGCGGCGTCTCCGCGGTGCGCTTCCGCGGCAAGGGCGGCAAGGAACGGCTGGTGCCCATCGGGCGGTTCGCCCGCAGCGCCGTGGACGCCTACCTGGTGCGGGCCCGACCCGTGCTAGCGGCGTCGGGGCGCGGCTCGCCGGCGCTGTTCCTCAACGCCCGCGGCGGCCGGCTGACCCGCCAGGGCGCCTGGGCGGTGCTGCGCGCCGCCGCCGATCGGGCCGGCCTCAGCGACGTGTCCCCGCACACGCTGCGCCACTCCTTCGCCACCCACCTGCTCGACGGGGGCGCCGACGTGCGCGTGGTGCAGGAACTGCTCGGCCACGCCTCGGTCACCACAACGCAGGTCTACACCATGGTCACGGTCGACCGGCTGCGCGAGGTCTACGCCGCGAGCCACCCGCGCGCCGAAGCGCCCGGGTGAGTGCGCCGGGCCCGGCAGCCGCCGCGGTCCGAAAGCGGGACCACCACCGGCGTAGAGTGTCGCGTTGAATCATTGTGCGCGGACGTTCTAGAGTCGCGGCACGACGGTTGGTTGCTGTCGACATATTGAGTTTTTCCGACGGCAGGCCGACCGCAGGGCGGGACTTCGCCCGGCGGCGGCCGGTCCGTAGGGAGGTCAAGGGTTGTGAGCTGGTCGGAGTACGACGACGCGGCGCCGAAGGGCCCCGTCGACGAGGGCATGCCGGACTCCCCGGCGAGCAACCCATGGGGGGAAACGCGCAGCACGGGGGCCGAACTGCAATCGAACAGACCCAAGCCGGACTATCCCGAGCCGGAGCCGCTCGACAGCCACGGTCCGGCACGTATCGTAGCACTGTGTAACCAGAAGGGCGGGGTCGGTAAGACCACGACCACGATCAACCTCGGCGCGGCCATAGCCGAGTTCGGCAGACGGGTGCTGCTCGTCGACTTCGACCCGCAGGGGGCGCTGTCGGTGGGCCTGGGGCGGCTCGATCCGCGCGAGCTCGACCTGACCGTCTACAACCTGCTCATGCAGCGCGACGTCGGTGTCGAGGACGTGCTGCTCAAGACCGACATCGACGGTCTCGACCTGATTCCGAGCAACATCGACCTGTCCGCGGCCGAAGTGCAGCTGGTGGGGGAGGTCGCACGGGAGCAGATGCTCGCGCGCGCCCTGCGCCCGGTCGTCCAGGACTACGACGTCGTGCTCATCGACTGCCAGCCCTCGCTGGGGCTGCTCACGGTCAACGCGCTCACCGCGGCCGACGGGGTCGTCGTCCCGCTGGAGTGCGAGTTCTTCGCACTGCGCGGTGTCGCGCTGCTCATGGACACCATCCAGAAGGTCCAGGAACGACTCAACGAGGACCTGGTCATCGACGGGTTCCTGGGCACCATGTACGACCCTCGCACGCTGCACGCGCGCGAGGTGCTCGCCACCATCATCGACGGCTTCGGCGACAAGGTCTACGGCACCGTCATCAACCGCACCATCCGCTTCCCCGACGCCACCGTGGCGGGGGAGCCCATAACGCGGTTCGACTCCTCGTCGGCCGGTGCCAACGCATACCGCGACCTGGCAAAGGAGGTGCTGGCCCGGTGGCCAAACAGCGGTCACGACGTGTGACCCTGCCGGGGGCAGACGAGCTGTTCTTCCGCTCCTCCGACCCCGACGAGCCCGAGCCCGCACCCTCCGCAGCCCCGGTCGAGCAGCAGTCGGCCCAGCAGACGGCCGCCCAGCAGCTCGCGACCGGGACACAGGCCGCCGCGCCCGTGCGCGCACCGCAGGCACGCACGGCCGGTTCGCCGCAGCCCAGCGGTCGGCAGCGCCACGACGAGAAGATCACGGTGTACATCTCGGCACCCGAGCTTCTCGCTCTGGAGCAGACCCGGCTGTCGCTGCGGGGCGAGCACGGCCTGGCCGCCGACCGCGGCCGGATCGTGCGGGAGGCCGTCGCGGTGCTCCTCGCCGACTTCGAGGAGCACGGAGAGTCGAGCATGCTCGTACAGCGTCTGAACACCGATTGAAGCGGGCACCGCCGGTGCGGTGCCACTCTGGGAACATGAACCGAACCGAGTCGACCCCGCCGCATGGCAGCTGAAGGCGAAGAGGCCGCCGACGGCGGGTTCCAGGTGCACCTGGAGAACTTCGAGGGACCCTTCGACCTGCTGCTCGGGCTGATCAGCAAGCACAAGCTCGACATCACCGAGGTCTCCCTCTCCCAGGTCACCGACGAGTTCATGGCCTACATCCGGGCCCACGGGGACTCCTGGGACCTGGACCAGGCCAGCCACTTCCTGCTGGTGGCGGCCACGCTGCTGGATCTGAAGGCGGCGCGGCTGCTGCCGCGCGGGGAGATCGAGGACGAGGCCGACCTGGCCCTGCTGGAGGCGCGCGACCTGCTTTTCGCGCGCCTCCTGCAGTACCGCGCCTACAAGCAGGTCGCCGGCGTGCTGGCCGAGCGGCTGGCCTCCCAGGGCCGGCGCTTCCCGCGCGCCGTGCCGCTGGAGCGGCGCTTCGCCGACGCGCGCCCGGACGTCTTCATCAAGCTCGGGCCGCAGGAGTTCGCCATGCTGGCCGCGCGGGTCTTCACGCCCAAGGAGCCGCCGAGCGTCCCGGTCACCCACATCCATCAGACCCGCACCTCGGTGCGCGAGCAGGCCGAGATCGTCGTGCGGGCGCTGCGCGAGAGCGGCACGCTGACCTTCGCCGAGCTGACCGCCGACTGCGCCGGTACCTTCGAGGTCGTGGCGCGGTTCCTGGCGCTGCTGGAGCTCTACCGCGCCGCCGGAGTCAGCTTCGAGCAGCCCGAGCCGCTCGCGGAGCTGACCGTGACCTGGACCGGCAGCGCCGAGGGGGAGGTCGCCGTCTCCGACGAATTCGACCAGGCCAAGCAGAGCAGCGAGGAGAGCACGTGAGCGCGGCAGAGCAGCAGCCACACCACGGCGCGGCGCGGTCGGAGGAGGCCGCGACGCCGCAGCAGCGCGGGGGCGCCGACCTGCGGCGCGATCTGGAGGCGGTGCTGATGGTCGTCGACCAGCCGGTGGCCGAGTACGACCTCGCCCGCGCCTTCGATCGGCCGGTCGACGAGATCGCGGCGGTGCTGGCCGGCCTCTCGCGCGAGTACACCGAGCAGGGGCGGGGATTCGACCTGCGCCAGGTCGCCGAGGGGTGGCGGTTCTACACCCGGCCCGAGTGCGCCGGTATCGTCGAGCACTTCCTCAAGGAGGGCCAGGAGGTCCGGCTCACCCAGGCGGCGCTGGAGACGATGGCGGTGGTGGCCTACCGCCAGCCCGTCTCGCGCGGCCGGGTCTCCGCTGTGCGAGGTGTGAACTGTGACGGCGTTATGCGTACCCTCGTGTTGAGGGGGTTGATCGAGGAGGCCGGGCAGGATCCCGAGTCGGGTGCGCACCTGTTCCGCACCACCACCTACTTCCTGGAGCGGCTCGGCCTGCGCGATCTGGACGAGCTTCCCGACCTCGCCCCTTTCCTGCCTGACGACATCGAAGGTATTGACGACACCGGTGAACACGCCACGTAAGAATTCCCGGTCCCGCGGTGCGCGGGACGCAGACGACCGCCGCGGCGACCGCGGCCGGTCGGCCCCGCGCGGTGAGCGCGGCAACCAGAACGACGACAACACGGGCAAGAACACGCGGCGCGACGGCGGTGCGGCCCGCCGCGGCCAGGGCGGCCGCAGTTCCGCGGGTCGCGGTTCCGCGGGCCGCGGCGGCGGCAGCGGCACCGGCGGCCGCGGTACCGGTGGCGGCCCTAGCGGGCGCGGCACCGGCGGCACCGGCGGGCGCCGCGCCGGCCAGGGCGAGCAGCGGCCGGGTCGTCAGCAGGGCGGCGGCGGCCGGGAGCGCGATCCCGTGCGCCGCGCCGAGTCCTCCCGCGGTGAGCGTTCCACAGGCCGCGGCGGCGCCCCGGACCGCGGCGGCTCCTCCGAGCGCAGCGAGCGGGGCCGCCCCACCGGCGACCGCAAACCCGCCCCCGGCGCACGGGGCGGCGCCCGCGGTGCGGGTCGCGGTGCCGCCGCGGGCTCCCGGGGCGAGGGGCAGCGGTCGGAGCGCTCCTCCTCGCGCGTCTACACCCGGCGCGAGGAAGGCGGAGGTTTCCGCGCCGGCGGCCGCCGCCCCGCCGCGCGCGACTTCCGCGACAGCCGGGTCCCCCGCGGGGGAGGCGCCGCCGAGCGGGACCTCTCGCCGGCCGCCCGCGCCCGGTTGAACACCCTGCGTTCGGAGTACGACCCCGGCGACGAGGAGAGCCCCGGCGACGATCGCGACGCCTACACCGGCGTCGACGGCGGCATCCGCCTGCAGAAGGCGCTGGCCCAGGCGGGTGTGGCCAGCCGCCGCGCCAGCGAGGAGCTGATCGTGGCCGGGCGGGTCACCGTCGACGGCCACACCGTGCGCCGGTTCGGCGCCCGCGTCGACCCCGAGAGCTCCGAGATCCGGGTCGACGGCATGCTCGTGGCCGTATCGCCGGACCGGCGGTACTTCGCCCTGCACAAGCCGCGCGGTGTCGTCAGCACGATGTCGGACCCCGAAGGCCGCCCCACCCTGGCCGACTACACCGGCAATACCGAGGAGCGCCTGTTCCACGTGGGCCGCCTCGACACCGAGACCGAGGGCCTGATCCTGCTCACCAACGACGGCGAGCTGGCCAACCGGCTGACCCACCCCCGCTACGGCGTGGTCAAGACCTACCTCGCGAAGGTCCCCGGACCGTTCCCGCGCGAGGCTCTGCGCGAGGTCCGCGCCGGAGTCGAGCTGGACGACGGCCCGGTGGAGATCGACTCCTTCCGCATCGTGGAGAACGGCGAACCGCAGGCGCTGGTCGAGATCAAGCTGCACGAGGGGCGCAAGCACATCGTCCGCCGGCTGCTGGAGGCCGTCGGCTATCCGGTGACCGACCTCGCCCGCACCCAGATCGGCCCGGTCGGGATCAACAACCTCAAACCCGGCACGATGCGTGCATTGACAGCCGGCGAGGTCAGCGAGCTCTACACTGCCGCAGGGATGTAACCGGCGAGGCGGCTCTGCTTCGAACGGCGCGCGCCGTTCGAAGCAGAGCGCGACGAGGACGAAGGACGGGCGACAGTGGCAGTACGAGCGATCCGGGGCGCAGTTCAGGTCGACGCCGACGAGCGCGAGGCCATCCTGGAGGCCACGGCCGAGCTGGTGACGGAGGTCCTCCAGCGCAACGAGCTGACCGGCGACGACGTGATCAGCGTGCTCTTCACCGCCACGCCCGACCTCACCGCCGAATTCCCGGCGCTGGCGGCGCGCAAGCTCGGCTTCACCGACGTCCCGCTGATGTGCGCCGCGGAGATCGGCGTCCCGCACGCCCTGCCCCGCGTCGTCCGCATCATGGCCCACATCGAGACGGCGAAGCCCCGCGCCGACCTGCACCACGTCTACCTGCGCGGCGCCCAGGCGCTGCGGCTGGACATCGCGCAGTAGGCGGGGCGATGTAGGCGCCGCGCGGCGCGGCCGGGGTCCGCTTGGCGGCCTCGCGGTCTGCCGGGTGGAGGGTGGTCCAAGGCGGCGGCGACGGTGGTGGGGGGCTCGGGTGCACGGTCGCCGGGTCGGGTGCTCGCCGGTGGAAGCCGCGCCGAGCCTGTCTCCAGGGCTGGATCCGGCGCCGAATCCAGCCCTGGAGACAGACTCGATGGGACCGGTGCTACCTATTGCAGGGTTTCGACCGGACAGCGGCCGGAATCCGGCGAAAACCACGCATTAGATGCACCGACCGGACCAGCAAGGCCGCCCACCGGACCCAGCCCTACTTCCTGGTCCCAGCCCCCTTCCCGGCCCGAGTGCCCTACGCTGGAAAGCGGTTCGGCGGGCCGGTGGTGGCGCCGTCGCGTCGTTCGGCCGAAGGCAGGAGACCGGCGCCTGCTGCGTGCGCGCCGGGCAGGTGGCGAGGACGCGCCGCGACAGCGGCAGCAGAGTACAGGGAGCGACGTGGGCAGGATCGAACGCGCCGTGATCGTGGGCGCCGGGCTGATCGGCACCTCGGTCGCACTTGCGCTGCGCGAGCACGGCACCGAGGTCGCCCTCAGCGACCCCGACGCCGCGACCCTGCGGCTGGCCTGCGAGCTGGGCGCCGGATCGCCCCTGGGTGAGGAGGCTCCGGAGCGTCCGGCCGACATCGCCGTGATCGCCGCGCCGCCGTCCGCCGTCGCCGGTGTGCTGCGCGGTGCCCAGGACCGCGGCCTTGCCCACGTCTACACCGACGCCGCCAGCGTCAAGTACCGGGTGGTGGACGCCGCCGAGAACGCCGGCTGCGACCTGGCCACCTTCGTGCCCGGCCACCCGATGGCCGGCGGCGAGCGCAGCGGTCCCAGCGCCGCCCGCGCCGACCTGTTCCTGGGCCGGTCCTGGGCGCTGTGCCCCACCGGCAAGTCCGATTCCCAGGCCGTGGCCGCGGTCCGCGAGCTGATCGCGATGTGCGGGGCCGAGGCGGTCGCCATCGACCCCGCCGCCCATGACCGCGCCGCCGCGCTGGTCTCCCACGGTCCCCACGTCGCCGCGGCCGCCGTCGCCGCCCGCCTGCTGGACGGCGACGACACCGCCCTGTCCCTGGCCGGGCAGGGCGTGCGCGACGTCACCCGCATCGCCGCCGGCGACCCCGGGCTGTGGTGGGAGATCCTCAGCCACAACGGGGGACCGGTCGCCGACGTGCTGGAGACCGTCGCCGCGGACCTGTCCGCCTCCGCCGCCGCACTGCGCGAGGCGGGACCCGCCGGCGCGGGAACCGCCGCACCGGAGGCGGTCGCGGGTCTGCTGGAGCGCGGCGTCCGCGGACGCGGTCGCGTCCCCGGCAAGCACGGTGCGCACCGCGCCCCCGAGTACACCGTGGTGCCGGTGCTCATCCCCGACGAACCCGATTCGCTGGGCCGGCTGTTCCACGCGGCGGGCGAGGCCGGAGTCAACATCGAGGACGTGCGGCTGGACCACTCCATCGGCCTGCCGCTGGGTGTGGCCCAGCTCTCCGTGGTGCCCGAGGCCGCCGAGCGCCTCGCCCGGGTCCTCGGCGAGCGGGGCTACTCGGTGCACGCCTGAGCCCATTCGGGCGGGCGATTCGCCGAAGGAGGCGGAGCTCCGCAGTCGCCCAGGGCCGCGGCACTTTCCGGCGGCGGCGCCGATCGCCGAGGACGCGGCGGTGCCGACCGGGCCGCGGCGCCTGTAGGCTGAACCGTTGAGATGAGATGGAAGCAGCACACTCCGGAGGAGAGCACCACGTGAGCGCGCAGGGCAGCGCCGAGGGAGTCGTCGTGGCCATCGACGGTCCCTCGGGGTCGGGCAAGTCCAGCACGGCCAAGGGCGTGGCCACGGCGCGCGGTCTGTGGTACCTCGACACCGGGGCGATGTACCGGGCGATGACCTGGTGGATGCAGCACCACCGGATCGACGTCGACGACGCGGCCGCCGTCGCCGAGGCGGCCGGACGCCCGGACATCACCATGGGCACCGACCCCGCCGCGCCCACGGTCCACGTGGACGGCAGGGACGTCGCCCGTGAGATCCGCACGCAGGAGGTCACCGCGAAGGTCAGCGCCGTCAGCGCGGTACCGGCCGTGCGCGAGCGGCTCGTCGACGAGCAGCGCGGCACCATCGCGCAGGCGCGGCGCCGGGCCGGGGGCATCGTCGTCGAGGGGCGCGACATCACCACCATCGTCGCCCCCGACGCGTCGGTCAAGATCTACCTGACCGCGAGCGCCGAGGCGCGGGCGCACCGGCGCAGCGGCGAGGTGCAGGGCAGCGACGTGGCCGCGATCCAGGCCGACCTCGCGCGGCGCGACCTCCTCGACTCCAGCCGGGAGGATTCGCCGCTGACCCAGACCGCCGAAGCCCTGGAGTTGGAGACGACCGGCCTGGGGCTCGACGAAGTCGTGGCGATCGTCGTCGCACTGATCGACCGGGCCGTCGCGGCCGCCGAGCAGGCCGAGAGCTCCGCCGCCATCTAGCCGTCGCGGCGGCACGGGGCGGCGGAGCCTCTGCACGCCGAGCACAGCCGGAGCGGGCCGCCCCGGCGGCGGCCCGCGCGGACGCCGCCGGGGCGGCCCCGGCCGGTCGACCGCCGCAGTCGCGCTCGGGCACACGCCCGAGCCGTCGGCTGCGGCAGCACACCGCGCCGCCCGACGGGCGGTGCGAACACCGCCGCGCCCTGACGCGGGCGCGGCCCGCCAATCCGCCCCGCGGCACGCGATCCTGGGCGCGCGGGGCGGCGAAACCGGGAGAAGAGCGATGAGTGAGAACGATCCCGCCGTCGTCGGCGAGCCGACCACCGCCGAGGAAGAGGTCGAGGTCAAGCCCGTGGTCGCCGTGGTCGGGCGGCCCAACGTCGGCAAGTCGTCCCTGGTGAACCGTATCCTCGGGCGTCGCGAGGCCGTCGTCGAGGACGTCCCCGGCGTCACCCGCGACCGCGTCGCCTACGACGCCTCCTGGCAGGAGCGGCAGTTCACCCTGGTCGACACCGGCGGTTGGGAGACCGGGGCGAGCGGGCTGGCCAAAGTGGTCGCCCAGCAGGCCGAGTACGCCGCGCAGACCGCCGACGCCATCGTGTTCGTCGTCGACGCCACGGTGGGCATCACCGACGCCGACGCCGCGGTGGTGCGGGTGCTGCGCCGCACCAGCAAGCCCGTCGTGGTGGCCGCCAACAAGGTCGACGGCGAACGCCAGGAGGCCGACGCCCTGGAGCTGTGGAACCTCGGCGTCGGCGAGCCGTTCCCCGTCAGCGCGCTGCACGGGCGCGGCACCGGCGACATGCTCGACGCCGTGATCGCCGCGCTGCCCCAGGCGCCGAGCGAGGGCGAGGAGGAGCCCGAGTCGGCGCCGCGCCGGATCGCGCTGGTGGGGCGTCCCAACGTGGGCAAGTCCAGCCTGCTGAACCGGCTCGCCGGCGAGGACCGGGTGGTCGTGGACGCCGTCGCCGGGACCACGCGCGACGCCGTCGACGAGGTGATCGAGCTGGGCGGGCGGCCGTGGACCTTCGTCGACACCGCGGGTATCCGCCGCCGCTTCCGCGCGCTGCAGGGCGCCGATTACTACGCGACCGTGCGCACCTCGACCGCGCTGGAGCGCGCCGAGGTGGCCGTCGTACTGATGGACGTCAGCGATCCGCTGGCCGAGCAGGACATCCGCGTGGTCGAGCAGGTCGTCGAGGCGGGGCGCGCGCTGGTGCTGGCGTTCAACAAGTGGGACACGCTCGACGAGGAGCGGCGCTACTACCTGGAGAAGGAGATCGACCGCCAGCTCTCCCGGGTGTCCTGGGCGCCGCGCGTGAACGTCTCCGCCAAGACCGGCCGCCACATGGAGCGGCTGGTGCCGGCGTTGGAGACCAGCCTGGCGGGGTGGGACACCCGCATTCCGACCGGCCGCCTGAACAGCTGGCTGAAGGAGCTGGTGGCCGCCACCCCGCCGCCGGTGCGCGGCGGCAAGCAGCCCAAGATCCTCTTCGCCACCCAGGCCGACGCCCGGCCGCCGCAGTTCGTGCTGTTCACGACGGGGTTCCTGGAGGACAACTACCGCCGCTTCATCGAGCGCCGCCTGCGCGAGGAGTTCGGCTTCGAGGGCAGTCCGATCAAGCTGACGATGCGCATTCGCGAAAAGCAGGGCAAGGGCGGCGGCCGGCGGGCCTCCCGAGGCAGCACCCGCACCGACTGGCGCCGCTGAGGGCCGGTGGCCCCGTGATGCGGAACCAGGGAAGTTCGATGCATATGTATCGTTTTCGGGGGAAGTAAACTTCCATGCCGACGTCCGGCAGGACGGCCCGCGGGGCCCTTCGCCGCACGTCAAGCCGGCCCCGGTGGAGGGGAGGGGCCGCGGGAGGCGCCGCCACGGCGGCGCCTCCTTCGCTTCCCCGGTCGGCACCCGCTTCCGCCGCTGGGGCGGCACGCCGGGCGGCGGGAGCGGGCCCGGACATGGCAGACTCGGCAGCGGCGGCGCCTGCGCGCGCATCCCGAGCACTCGGCGACGGGAGGAGTCCGGTGCCCGACTACGGAAATCCGCTGCGTTTCGGGGTGTTCCCCGCCCCTGACGCGGACAGGCTCGACGAGACCATGGCGACCGTGCGCGCCGCCGAGCACGGCGGACTGGACCTGGTCGGCATCCAGGACCATCCCTACCAGCGCCGCCACCTCGACGCCTGGGCGCTGATGGCCACGATCCTGGCCCGCACGGAGCGCGTCTCCGTCTTCCCCGACGTGGCCAACCTGCCGCTGCGCCCGCCCGCTGTGATGGCCGAAACCGCGGCGAGCCTGGATGTGCTCTCCGGCGGCCGCTTCGAGTTGGGTCTGGGTGCCGGAGCCTTCCGGCAGGCCGTCAGCGCGATGGGCGGTCCCTCGCGGACTCCGCCCGAGGCTGCGGGTGCGCTGGAGGAGGCGGTCGAGGTCATCCGGCTGATGTGGTGGCAGCGCAGTTCCGTGCGCTACGACGGCCGCCACTACCGCCTCGCCGGGGTGAAGCCCGGCCCGCCCCCGGCGCACGACATCGGCATCTGGCTGGGCGTGGGCGGCCCCCGCATGCTCGCCGCCGCGGGGCGCCTGGCCGACGGCTGGGTACCCTCCAGCGCCTACTTCCCGCCGGAGAAGCTGCCCGCCATGGCCGAGCGCATCGACGCCGCCGCCCGCGAGGCCGGGCGCGACCCGGCGGCCGTCCGGCGGATCTACAACGTCATGGGGACCGTCGACGGCAGCGGCGCGGGCAGCTTCCAGGGACCCGCGCACGCCTGGGTCGAGGAGTTCACCCGGCTCGCCGTCGAGGTCGGCATGGACACCTTCGTCTTCGCGCCCGACCAGGGCGGCGCCGCCCAGGTCGAGCGCTTCGCCGCGGAGATCGCCCCCGCCGTGCGTGGGGAGGTCGCCCGTCTGCGGGGTAGTGGGTAGCGGCAGGCGATACCGGCCGCGGGGAAGGCGACGCCCGCCCCGCATTCGTCCCGGACTCCAGGAGGCAGCCATGGACATCGAAGTCGCCGACGCACCCGAGCGCAACCGCTACGAGGCCCGGACCGGCGACGGTGCCGGTGTCGCGGGCTACGTCGACTACCGAATGGCCGACGGCCGCGCGGTGCTCACCCACACCGAGGTCGACTCCGCCTACGAAGGGCAGGGCGTCGGCGGCGCGCTGGTCCGCGGCGCGCTCGACGACGTCCGCGATCGGGGCCTGTCGGTCGATCCGGTCTGCCCCTTCGTCAAGGGATGGATCGACCGCCACCCCGACTATGCGGACCTGGTCGACGAGAGCCGCTCCGGATAGGCGGCCGACTGAGGTGCGCCCGGACGGGGGCGCCGCCGGGGCGCCCCCGCGGGCGTGGCACGACCGCCCCCATGCCCCCGAAACCCGCGCTGCAGCGCACCGCCGTCCTCGCCCTGCACTGGCAGGTGAACACCGTCCGACCCGAAGGCTTCTTCGGCGACCTGCTCAGCACCCCTGTGCGCCGCAGCGGCGCCGTGCACCGTGCTGCCCGCTTCCACGCCGCGGCCCGGGCCGCGGGCGCTCCGGTCGTCTTCACCCGATTCACCGTTCCCGAGGGCGAGGGCGACCTGGCCCGCAACACGGCGTTCATGGAGGCCGTCGGCCGCGCCCAGGAGCGGTTCCGCTCCGATGCCCCGGGAGCCGCGCTGATCGGGGTCTCGCGGTGCAGACCCCCGACGTCAGTCGTGGGGTTAACCGCTTCTATCGAACTCATTTACGATAAACTGAATCGGGTCACGGTCTGCGTGGCAGACCGGACGGACTGTCGAGAGGGGAGGTGTTCCCATGCTGACAGGGCGAAAGTACCGGCTCGCACTGACCGATGAGCAGGCCGCGATGTGCGCCGAGTTCGGCAGCATCTGCCGGGCGGTATGGAACACCGCCCTGGACCAGCGCCGGCAGTACGTCGACCGCTACACCCGCGGCCGACCGGGACCGTTCTGCGGCTACCACCTCCAGGCACGCGAGCTCGCCGAGGCCAAGTAGGACGAGGCATGGCTGGCGGCGGCTCCGTCCCACATCCTCCAGCAGACCTTGAAGGATCTGGACCGGGCCTGCCGCGAGCACGGCACCTTCCGTGTGCGGTGGCGGGCCAAGCACCGGTGGCGGCCCTCGTTCCGGTTCCCCGACGCCCAGCAGATCCGGGTCGAGAATCTGAACCGCAGGTGGGGCCGGGTCAAACTGGCCAAGCTCGGATGGGTGCGGTTGCGCATGTCCCGCGCCCTGGGCGGGACCGTCCGCTCGGCCACCGTTTCCTCTCAGGGCGGCCACTGGTGCGTGTCCTTCCTCGTCGAGGACGGGCACTCCACTCCGGAGGCCCACGCCGCCCCCGACAGCGCGATCGGGGTGGACCGCGGTGTGGCCGTGGCCGCCACCACATCTGAGGGTGACTTCCACGACCGCAGGTTCGCCACTCCGGGCGAGGCGGCCCGCGCCCGGCGGTTGCAGCAGAAGCTCTCCCGCCAGAAGAAGGGCGGTACCAACCGGGCCGGGGCGGGCCGCGCGACCGCGGCCGCTCCCCGCCCGCGGATCAGGCCCGGCCCTCCGCGGCCCCGACCGCCAGCAGTTCGCCGAGCGCGGCCAGCTCCGCCCGGTGCGGCGCGCGGGCCGACGGCAGCGCTCCCGGCGCCAGCAGCAGGCGGCAGCCCGCCCGTTCTGCTGCCAGGGCGCCGCTGGGGGAGTCCTCCACCGCCCACGCCTCGTGGGCCTCCACCGCCAGCAGCCGGGCGGCCAGCAGGTAGGGCTCGGGGTCGGGTTTGCGCCGGGTGACGTCCTCGGCGGTCACCACCGCGTCGAAGGAGTCGCGGCCCAGCGCCTGCAGCGATATCTCCGCGACCCGCCGCGGCGAGGAGGTGACCAGCGCCTGGGGGATCCCGGCCGCCCGCAGCTCCAGCACGGCCTCCAGCGCGCCTGCGAGCACGGGCACACCGGCCTCCAGCAATCCGGCGACCCGTGCGACGATGCGGTCGCGCAGCGCCTCCAGTTCGGCGTCGGTGGCCGCGGTGCCGGTGTGGCGGGCGAGCAGCCGCATGGTCGTCCGGTCGTCGGTGCCGGTGATGGCCTCGCGGACCTCCGCGTCCAGCGGCCGGCCCAGCTCCGCGGCCACCTCGTCGAGGGCCAGCCCCCACAGCGGCTCGGAGTCCACCAGAGTGCCGTCCATGTCCCACAGCACCGCCCGCGGCACCGGGTCTCGGGTCGTCTCGGACGTCAACGCCATGCCTCTCCCATCATCCCACCGATTGCGCGGAACGCGCCGCGCGCGGCGCCGGCCCGCCGGCCCGGGCGCCTCCACCAGCATCCCAGCCGCCGCCGCGGACCCGACGACCGCCTCCCGGCGCCGCGGGTGAGCGGAAGGGCGCCGGCTGCCGGGCGCGTACTACGGGCGGGGCGCGCGTCGCGGCGCCGCCCTGCAGAATAGGGCCCGGGGCGCACCGCTGCGGCGCGTGGTGCGGTGGTGCGGTTGTGCGCCCCGGTGAGCGGGCGACGGGTTCTTCGGCGCCCCTGGGCGGTGAAGCCGGAATAGCCGAAAAGCGAGGGGCAACAAAGGTAAAGTTCTGCCTCTGTTTGGATTCCCCTGCGTTATTTCCTATAGTGGATACCGACGATGCGAATCCGCCAGCGCTGTTTGAGAAGATCGAGGTAACGTCATGTCTCGGAAGGTTGAGGTCCTGCTCGTCGACGACCTGGACGGCGGAACCGCCGACGAGTCCGTCGAGTTCGGCATCGACGGGAAGAGCTACCAGATCGATCTCAGTTCCGCCAACGCGGAACAGCTCCGTGAGGCCCTGTCGCCGTATTTGAGCGGGGCGCGCAAGATCTCGCAGACCAGCCGGAAGATCCAGGGGCGCAAGAAAAGCGCTGGAAGCGGCCGGCGGGCAGCGGAGATCCGCTCCTGGGCGAAGCAGGCAGGCAAGTCGGTAAACGACCGCGGACGTATTCCCGCCGAGATCGTCGCTGAATATGAGGCCGCTCACCGCTGATACCGAAAAGTCCGCTCACTCTGCGAGCGGCCGCGATGACGCGAAGTCTCCGGAGGCGGGCCAGGGCCCGCCTCCGACTTCTTTCAGTTGTTCTTGAGGCCGATTCCGGCCATCCCGAGTTGCTCGCCGGGGGCGAGGTTGTCGGCGCCGACCGGTTCGTCGGGGCGCCACAGCGCCGTATAGGTGACACCGGGTTCGAGGAGGCGGAAATCACCGAAGTGGTACTCGATCTCCTCGGGCGTGCGCGCCCATCCCTCCTCGAGGTTCTCCCGGGTGATCCGCGCCAGTTCCTGCTGGGCCGGCAGTCCGGTGTCCACCAGCGAGGTCAGAAAGAGGTGGCTGCCCGGTGCCAGGGCGTCGCGGTATGCGGTGACCACATCGTCGGCGACGTCGGGGGAGAGGTAGTGCAGCATGCCCACGAGCATCAGCGCGACGGGGCGGTCGAAGTCCAGCAGTCGGCGGGCCTCGGCGTGGCCCAGCACCGCAGCGGGTTCGCGCACGTCCGCGGTGAAGACACCGGTGCGCTCGTTCTCCGCGAGGATCGCCTGCCCGTGCACCGTGACCAGCGGATCGACGTCGACGTAGACCACCCGGGCGTCGGGGTTGTGCGCCTGTGCGACTTCGTGGGTGTTCTGCACGGTCGGCAGCCCGCTGCCGAGGTCGAGGAACTGGTCGACACCGGCCTCGGCCGCCAGATGGCGCACGCCGCGCACCAGGACCTTGCGGTTCTCCAGCGCCGACTCCTTGAGCCCGGGGATGTTCTCGGTCGCGAACTGCGCAAGCTGCCGGTCCGCCGCGTAGTTGTCCTTGCCGCCCAGCAGCGCGTCGTAGGCGCGCGCGATGGTCGGCCTGCTGAAGTCCATGCTGGGCGGCGGCCACCCGGTGTTCGGCGGTCCGCCTCGGTCTTCGGTCATGGTTGTGATCCTCGTGCCGGTGTCGGAGGAAGGGAATGCCGGTCATCGTAGGCCGGTGCGGGCGGATTCGCTCCTGGGGGCGGGAACGCGGGATCCGCGCCCTGCGGCCGGTCTCTGCGACCGCTCAGGCCGAGCGCGGCGGCAGCGGCAGCGGAAGAGCGGGCAGGCCGTCGATGCTCGCGCCGTTGAACTCCTTCGCGGCGCAGTAGTCGCGGAACTCGGCGTCGGACTTGCGGCCGAAGTGCTCGGCGTGCAGCGTGCGGTCCTCGCGGTGGTCCATCAGCGGCACCGCGAACCCGCAGCTGTCGCTGATCCGGTCGGCCTCGACCACGACGACGGCGCGCACGCCCGGACCGTCGGCGTCGTCGAACGCCGCGGCGAACTCGGCGAACTCCGGGTCGTCGCGGAAGACGGGGCGCCCGCGCCCGTGCACCCGCAGCACCTTGGGCGGGCCCGCGAACGCGCACCACATCAGCGTGATGCGGCCGTTCTCGCGCAGGTGGGCCAGTGTTTCGGCGTGGCTGCCGCCGAAGTCCAGGTAGGCCAGCGTGTGCTCGTCGAGCACGGCCAGCGTGCCGGAGCGGCCCTTGGGGGAGAGGTTGACGTGTCCGCTTCCGGACAGCGGCGCCGTGGCGACGAAGAACACCGGTTGCTCGTCGATGAAGCGCCGCAGCCGTTCACCGATCCGGTCGTAGACCTTGCCCATCCCGCCTCCGGTTTCTCACTATTCGAGATAGCTGTCTCGTTTAGTAGGAAGCCTAGAAACCGTGCGGGACGGCGGCAAGCCGATTCCGGCGGGATCCGGCAGCGGTGAAGTGTCGGTGAATTCCGCCGCGCGGCAGGACACCCGGGTGGACAGCCGCCGCGCTGACGCCAACACTTGGTTTCCCGTCGCCGGGGCGCCGGGCCGCGCGGCGCACCCCGGCGTCCGCGCACGAAGGAACAGGAGCATAAAGGGCCCCGATGCCGGTGAACAGAAAGGCGCGGGAGGCCGACCGAGGCGCACTCCGCATGCGTTGGCGGCTGATCCTGCTGCTGGTCGCCATCGGCGGCTGCGCCGGCGTCTTGGCGGTCGTCGGCGATGTCTTCCCCCAGGCCCCCATGGTCACGGTGCTGAGCGCCGGAATGGCCTCCGGCGTGCTCGGCGCCGTCGGCGAGCTCATCCGCATGTGGCGCGACCGCTCCGAGGGCGGCGACCAGCGCGGGATCGCCGCCGGCCGCCCGGCGCCCGCCACCCCGCGGCCGCCGCAGGTCGAGGACGTGCGCCAGGACGTGGAGTTCGCGAGTCCCGTCTTCCTCGGCCGCGAGGAGGCCGTGGAGGAGATCCTGCGCCGGTTCGACCCGCTGGCGCGGCCCGGCGGCCCCGGACGCGCCCCCGGCGCCGCCGGGCGCACGGGTGCCGACAGCGACCGGCCGCGCCCGCTGGCGATCGCCGTCACCGGCGAGCCGGGCATGGGCAAGTCCGAGCTGGCGACGCAGATCGCCGACCGCGTCGAGCGCCACTTCCCCGACGGCAGGCAGCGCTACGAGCTGTTCGGCGCCGCGGGCACCGAGTCGCGCCCGCCCCGCAGGCCCGCGAAGGTCCTGGCCGAACTGCTGCGCAGCATCGGGCATCCGCCGCAGCGCGACGACCTGGACCTGAAGGTGCTGCGCCGGACCTGGCGCACCCTCACCCGCGATCACCGGCTGCTGCTCATCTTCGACGACGCCGAAGACTTCGCCCAGGTGGAACCGCTGCTGCCCGGCGGCGAACGCTGCGCGGTGCTGATCACCAGCACCGACAGCCTCGCCGACGGTTCCATGCATCTGCACCGCCACCCACTCGCCCCACTCGCCGAGGAGGCGGGCGTGCGGCTGCTGCGGTCCGCCGACGAGAGCGCCGCCGCGGACTCCGAGCCGCAGACCCGGACCGCACTCGCCGACATCGTCGCCGAGTGCGGCGGCCGCCCGCTCACCCTCGTGCTGTGCCGCCGGGTCCTGCAGGACGGCCTGAGCACCCGCCAACTGCTGGAGGAACTGCGCAAGGACGGCGGCGAGAGCCTGTTCACCGACCGCAGCGTGGCCACCGTCTTCCGGCTCCTCTTCCGCGCCCGGCCCGCCGACGAGCAGCTGCTGCTGGGACGCCTGGCCAAGAGCGGCCTGACCTCGCTCGCCCCGTGGGCCGCCGCCGCGTTGCTGCGCACCTCGGTGTCGGAGGCGGGCCGGCTGCTGGAATCGCTGCACAACCGCAGCCTGCTGCGCCGGGTTCCCAGCGGCGACGACGCCCTGCGCTACCGCACCGTGAAGGAGCTCGACTCCGTGCTGTTGCGCAGCACCCCTCGCGAACTGGGCGTCGCGGCGCTGGAGAGGCCGCGCTGGTCGGCGGCCGCCACCACCCGCGCCACCGACCGGCTGCTCGCCGCCTGCGCCTGGCTCGCCGAGCGGGCCGCGATCTCCCGCGCCCCCGAGGAGTGGGGCTTCACCGAGCCGGCCCTGCCCGCGCCCGCCCCCGACCCCCGATTGGGCCTGCGCCTCAGCGAGCACCCCGGCGCCTGGTTCGCCGCGGAACGCCGGCAGATCCAGGCGTGTCTGAAGCTGTCCCACAGCACCGCGCCGCTCGCCGTGGAATGGCGGCTGCAGCGGGCCCTGGCCGCCCACTGCCGCACCGGCCGCGTGTACTGGGCCGACTGGCGCGACGCGCTCGACCGCAGCCTGGAGTTGGCCCGCCTCATGGGCGAGCGGCAGGCCCGCGGCATCTGCCTGCTGGAACGCGCCGAACTGGCGGGAAACGAGGCCAGGCACACCGACGCGGTCAGCCTGGCCCGCCGGGCCCGGGCGGAGCTGGCCGCAAGCGACGAGCGCTGGCAGGCACGGGCCGCGCGGGCGATCGGCGTCAACCTCTACCGCATGGGCCAGCGAGACACCAGCGAGGGCGAGCTGCGCGCCGCCGCAGCCGTCTTCGAACGCCGCGGGGAACAGTGGTGGCACGCCCGCACCCGGTGCAACCTCGGCGAGCTCAACCGCTTCCGCGGCGACTTCGAGCAGGCCTACGCCCTGCTCACCGGCGCTCGCACGGACTTCGAGCGGCTCGGCGACGCCGAGCAGGCGGCCAAGGCCGGGCTCCTGCTCGGCGAGGTGCTCGGCCACCTCAAGCGCGACCTGGAGGCGTGGCTGACGCTGCGCGGCGTCCTCGACGCGCTGGTCGCGTCCGGCAGCCCCGGCTGGTACCGCGCCCGCTGCCTGCGCGCCATGGGGCGGCTGGACAACTCGCGGCTATGGCTCCAGTACGACGACTGCGACCTGGTGCTCTCCCCCGAGCGGCGCAGGGAGCTGGCCCGCCGGCGCACGGACTTCTTCTTCCGCAAAACGCTGGGCAGATACGACGACCGGGATCTGCTCGCCCGCGTCGCCCGCGCGTGGCACGAGTCCAACAAGGCCGCGGTCGAGGGCGTACTCGGTGAGAAGCACGCCGCAGAATGCACCGCCGGCTGGGCGGATCGCCGCCCTCTGTGGTCCGGTGAGAGCGCCCGGCGGCTGCGCGCCGACAAGGACGGGTGGACGCCCGAGGCCGGCGTCGCCCGTGTCGAGGAGGCTCACGAGCTGCTCGTCGATGCCGGTGACGAATGGGGCGGCTTCCGCACCCTGCTGGTGCTCGGCGAGCTGCGGATGAAGACCGATCCCGGCGCAGGGCGCCGGGACATGGAGGAGGCGGCCGAGGGGTTCGGCCGACTCGGCAACACCTGGTGGCAGGCGCGTGCCTGGCGCCACACCGCCGACGCGCTGTACCGCGCCAACGCCACCGACGAGGCCGAGCGCAAGGCCCGGCTCGCCAAGGACGGCTACCAGCGGCTCAGCAACCTCTCCGGGCGGCTGCGCGCCCAGCTGCAGCTGGGCTGGATCCTGTTCAAGCAGGGCGAGCACCGGGCGGCGCTGGACGAACTGAACGATGCGCAGGCCGGAGCGCAGCGCGGCCGGGCGGCGGGTATCGTGCCGGAGACCCTGGCCAAGGAGGTGGAGGACGCCCGCAACCGCGTGCTCGGCGAGGAGTACCCGCTGGCCGGCCGTTAGCGGCCCGGGTGCGCCGCGCCGGGCGCCGCCTCGGCTACGCGGTGTGGTCCTGCGGCCGAACCGGCACCAGGAACCGCCACGCCGCCGGCAGCACGTGCCAGGTCCGCCCGGTGACGTTGTCCTTGAGTTCGCCGTCCGTGCTGGCCGAGCAGCGTTCGCCGGTGACGGTGACGCGGTGCACCTCGCGGTGGTAGACGTCCACCTCCAGGGGGTGGGTGCCGCGGTGCAGGCGCACGGCGTGCACCGCGCGCTTGGTGAATCCGCGCGAGCGCGAGACCACCAGGTGGATCAGCCCGTTGTCGAGCTCGGCGCCGGGGGCGAGCCGGGCCGCGCCGCCGCCGACGAAGCGCCCGTTGGCCAGGCCCACCCCGAGCACCTTGTGGTTGGTGTCGATCAGGATCTCGCCGTCGGCCTCCACCCGCAGCCGGTAGCCCTGCGCCGCCACCCCGGCGATCAGCCCGCCCACCGGGAAGCTCACCGGGCCCAGCAGCCGCTTCCAGTGCGAGGCCGCGCGCGTGCTGTCGGCGCCGACGCCGAGGTGCACCGCGTTGACGGTGATCTCGCCCGCGTTGTCGGCGATCAGGTCCAGCGGCCGCGGCTGCGCCTCGCGCAGGGCCGCAGCCGCCTCCATGGGGGCCAGCGGCATGCCGAGGGTGCGGGCGAAGTCGTTGCCGGTTCCCATCGGCAGCAGACCCACGGTGCGCTCGCCGAGCTCGCCGCGCCGGTACAGCGCGTTGGCCACCGCGTGCAGGCTGCCGTCGCCGCCGGCGACGATCAGCGTCTCATGGCCCTCCGCGCTGTCGAGGGTCTTCTCCAGCTCGTCGGGGCTGGAGCAGAAGGCCAGTTCGGCGTCGGGCCCCAGTTCGGCGGCCACCTCGTGCAGCCGGCTCGCCTCGGCGCTGCCGGCCTCGGTGTTGGTGAGGATGAGAATGATGGCGCTCCGTTCATTCCGGCGCGCCCACGGAAGGGGTGCGCGCTCCGGCTGCGAAACCGGTCGACCCGAGCGGGCGGGGACGGGACCGAGGCCCCTATCCTGCATTGTCGGTCATGGCCGGCCATGCTCGGGCATACGCGAATCCGCTCGGGCGAACGGTCCGCGCTGGGGGGAGTCCGCGGCCGGCGGGACGCCTGCCGCCAGGCGGCGCCGCCTACCCGTGCGCCGGTATCCGCACGGGCTCCGAAAGACCACGGTATCGTTCCCACCGCGCTGGTCGGCCGCCGCCTTCGGGGGCTTGAGCGGAGGCGGCGGCGCCGGGTTCCGCGGGCCGCACACGCGGGGCGGTGCCGCGCCGACGCGTGTTCACGGGGCCGGTTCGACGATCCGCAGCCCACCTCCACCGCCCGCCGGGGCGAGGCGGGCGGCCTCGGCCTCCAGCGCGGCGCGCTCGGGCGGCTCGGCGCCGGGGAAGAGGCGTACCCGCAGCTCGTCGTCGACCGTTTCCCACACCCCGGCGATGCGGCCTCCGGCGACCACCACCGGCGAGATCCAGCCCGCCTGGCGGCTGACCTGGGCGCGGTGCTGTGCGTCGAGCATCCCGGTGTCCTTGGTGCCCGGCCCCAGCACGTACTGGTCGAACGCGCCCAGCAGCCGCACCGCGCGGCTGGGGCGCGCGGCCGCCAGTTCGTCGGCGTCCTCGGCGCGGATGTAGGCGCGGCGCCCCTCCACCTCCACCGCCGCCAGCCGGTCGCCGAGGGCGGCGAACAGGGAACGCAGCATCGGTTTGCGCATAGTGCCGCCCGAGAGCCAGGCGTCGAAGGCTTCGGGTGTGGCCGGCCCGTAGGCGCCCAGGTACGCCGGGATCGCCGCTGCCGCCGCCTCCTCCGTCTCCGGTAGCCCCTGCCACCGGTCCCCGGTCGCTGCGGAGGGCCGGGTGAACGTCGCCCGGCCGCCGCGAGCCGGGCCGTGGCAGAGCACGCCCTGCCAGGCCAGCGGTTTGAGCAGCGCGCCCCACCCCGAGCGCAGCTGCTTCTCCAGATGCGCGAAGCGGCGGTCGGCTACCAGGCCGGCGACCAGTTCGTCACGGGTGAGGACTTCGTTCCCCAGCAGCTCGCCTACCGCCTCGGCCAGCTCCGCGACCTCGCCGGGGCTCACGCCGAACGCCCGCTGCCAAGCGGGCTTCTCCCAGGTGCGTGTCGCGGCCAGCAGCGCCAGGAACGCGCCGGCCTCCCCGGCGGGCAGCACGTGCAGGGTGCCGCGCATCGCCCAGACTTTGACCAGTTCACCCGCAGCCAGTGCGCGCTCGACGGCACCGGGCCGCGGGCGGCTGCTCCGGACGGCCACCGCGGTCTCGGCGGCGGACGCCACCTGCGCCTGCACCCCGCACAGCCGGCCGACGATCTCGACCGCACCGCCCCGGGCCCGCGGCTGTAGAAACTGCCGCCGCAGCCGCCAGGCGTGCACCTGCTCCCGCTCGATCCGCATCCCCGCTCCACCGCCCTCTCCACCCCGAACCGCAGCCGGTCCGCGGACCCAAGCCTGCCACCGCCGCCGCGCGTGCGGCTACGGTTGGGCGGAGACCGGCGGCAGCGGTGTCAGTCGGCGGCCGGAACGTAGGTCAGACCGAGGATGCCGTTGTCGAGCCGCTTGACGTCGACCAGGTCGAAGTCGGTGGTCGGGATCCCGTCGTAAAGCCGTTCACCGCTGCCGGCAATGACGGGGAACAGCCAGAACAGGTATTCGTCCACGAGCCGGTGCTCGAGCAGGGTCCGGCTGAACGAACCGCCGGTGCCGACTTTGAGGATGTCGCCGCCCGGCTGCTTCTTCAGGTCGCGCACGGCGCTGACGGCGTCGTCACCGAGCAGGGCCGCGTTCCACTCCACGTCGGTAAGGGTGCGCGAGGCCACGTGCTTGGGGACGGTGTTCATCCGCACGGCGTAGTCGCCGAACTCCTCCTCCAGGGCGGGCCACACTTGCGCGTGGTTCTCATAGCTGACCCGGCCGTAGAGGAGCGCGTCGACGGAGAAGAGCAAGTCCCGCGACCACTGCCCGAACTCGCCTGCCCACCGCGTGGGAAGCCAGTTCTGCGGGGTGCTGACCTGGCCGTCCATGGTCACCACGGCCTGCTCGATGATCTTGCGCATCGCGGCTCCTTCTTCTCCGTGCTCGCGCACGGGTCGGCGTTTCGTGGGGAGACCGGTCGGACGGGCGGAACTCATCGGAGTTCGGGTGTGGTTTCGGGGCGGTGGCACCGTGCCGGGTCCCTGCTGGTGCCCCATGGGGCCGTGTGCCCGCCGGTCCACTCTCTGTGCCGCATAGCCGACCACGTGTTGTGCACTACACAATCTTGCGACTGCTCCCTTCAGCCGGGCGGACGCGCCTGCCTAAGTTCTGGGGATCGGTACAGGCCGGTATAGACCGCCGCGTACCGACCTCGTCGTCCCCCAGGCCAAGGAGTGCTGATGCCGTACCGCCGCCCGGCCCGCGCCGGCGCCCTGCTCGGGCTCGCCGTGCTGCTGGCCGCCTGCGCACCCGCCCAGACCGACACCTCCGGCGCCGGTGCCGACAAGAGGGAAGGCACCCTGCGCGTCTGGCTGTTCTCCGAAGTGGACCAGGAACCCAAGGAGCAGGTGGTCGGCGACGCCGTCGCCGAGTTCGAGGCCGCGCACGACGGCGTCACCGTCGACGTCCAGTACATCCCCGTGGACTCCCGCGCCGAGCGCTTCCAGGGCGCGTTCAACGACCCCTCCTCCGCCCCCGACGTCGCCGAGTACGGCAACACCGACCTGGCCGGATACGTCGAAGCCGGCGGGTTCGCCGACATCTCCGAAGAGCTCGCCGGCTGGGACGCCTACAGCGGCATCTCCGACGACGTCGCCGCCACCGCGCAGGTAGGAAACGGTACCTACGGCGTGCCGTGGTTCCTCGGGGTGCGCGCCCTGTTCTACCGCACCGACGTCTTCGCCGACCTCGGCATCGACACTCCCCAGACGCTGCAGGAGGTCGTCGAGGCGGGGCAGACCGTGCGCGAGGAGAAGCCCGACATGCTCGGCCTCTCCAGCGGCGGCGCCTACACCTACGGCTTCCTGCCCTTCGTCTGGGCGCACGGCGGCGCGATCGCCGAGCAGGAGGGCGACTCCTACACCGCCGCGATCGACTCGGCCGAGTCGAAGGCCGGGCTGGAGCTCTACTCCGAGGTGCTTTCGCCGCAGAACTGCCCGCCGCAGACCTGCGCGCAGATGACCGGCAACGAAAGCGTGCAGAACTTCATCGCCGGCGAGGCGGCCATGACCATCGGCGGCAACTTCAACATGAACGCGGTCGAGGACAGCGACGTCGCCGAGGACACCGCCGTCGTCCCGCTGCCGGGCACCGAGCCCGGCTCGGTCGCCCCGGCCTTCGCGGGCGGCAACAACCTCGGCGTGCTCTCCGGAACCGACCACCGCACCCTGTCGGTGGAGTTCGTCAAGCTGCTGGCCGGCAAGAAGTACCAGCAGCGGATGTACGAGGCGATGGGCAACCTGCCCACGCTCAGCGGCGTGCAGAGCGACGTCGCCGCTGCGGACGAGGACGTGGCCCCGTTCATCGAGACGCTGGACGCGGGCACCCGCTTCGTCCCCGTGACCGGTGCCTGGGCGAGCATCGACGCCGAGGGCGTGCTGCCCACCATGGTCCAGCGGGTCGCCTCCGGCGACGCGTCGGTCGAGACGGCCGCCGGCGACGCCGCGGCATCCCTCGACGAGGCGTTCAGCGGGGAGTGACCGGCGCGCATGGCCACCCCCGCACCGCCGCTTCGCGTGGCCGGGCGCGCCCTCGCCCGGCTGCGCAGAAGCGGCCGCCTGGAACCCTGGATGTACCTCGCGCCCGCGCTGGCCGTGCTGGGCGCGCTGCTGGTCTACCCGCTCTACCAGCTCGTCCTGGTCTCCTTCTACGACTACCGCCAACCCCAGGTCACCGGGGTCGAGCCGCTGCGCTTCATCGGCTGGGAGAACTACCGCGAACTCCTTGCCGACCCGCAGTTCTGGGAGGTGCTGGCCAATACCGTCGGCTTCGCCGCCGCCTGCGTGGCGGGCACCATCGCCGTCGGGGGAACCCTGGCGGTGCTCGCCACGCGGCTCTCGGCGTGGGTGCGCACCCTGCTGTTCCTCGCCGCCCTGGGCGCCTGGGCCACACCGGCGGTCACCGGCAGCGCGGTGTGGCTGTTCCTGTTCGACCCGTCCCTGGGGCCGGTCAACCAGGCCCTCACCGCCCTCGGGTTCACCGGCTTCGAGGGGCACTCCTGGACCTACACGAAGTGGTCGGCGTTCGGGCTCGTCCTCAGCCAGGTGGTGTGGTGCTCGTTCCCGTTCGTGATGGTCACGCTCTACGCCGGGATCCGGGCGATCCCCGGCGAGGTGATCGAGGCGGCGCGCCTCGACGGAGCCTCGACCCGCCGCATCGCCCTCAGCGTCATGCTGCCGATGCTGCGCCCGGCCATGGCGGTGGTCACGATCCAGTCGATCATCTGGGATTTCAAAATCTTCACCCAGATCTACATCATCACCGGAGGTGGCGGCATCGCCGGGCAGAACCTGGTGCTCAACGTCTACGCCTATCAGCAGGCGTTCGCCGCGGGCGAGTACGGCCTGGGCTCGGCCATCGGTGTCGTCACCACACTGCTGCTGCTGGTGATCTCCCTGCTGTACCTGCGCGCCCTGCGCCGCCGAGGGGAGGTGCTGTGATGCTGCGCCGCCTGCGGACCGACACCGCCGGGCTACTGGTCACCCTGGTGGTGGCCTTCCCGCTGTACTGGATGGTGCTCTCGGCGCTCAAACCCCGCAGCGCCCTGGAGGCGGGCGACCCCCTGCCCTACACCCTCGCGCCGACGCTGGACTCCTTCCGCCGGGTGCTGCTGGTGGAGGACTTCGGCCGCTACCTGCTCAACAGCGTCGGCGTGGCCGCGGCGGTGGTCGTCTGCTCCACACTGTGCGCTTTCCTGGCAGCCGTCGCCCTGACCCGCTATCGCTTCCGCTCCCGCGTTACGCTGCTGATCATGGTGCTCATCGCGCAGATGGTACCGGTGGAGGCGCTGACCATCCCGCTGTTCTTCCTCATGCGCGGCATCGGCCAGTCCGTCCCGCAGCTGGGCCTGAACCACCTGGGCTCCCTCGTGCTCGTGCACACGGCGTTCGCGATCCCGCTGGCGATCTGGATGCTGCGGGGATTCGTCGCCGCCGTGCCGCGCGAACTGGAGGAGGCCGCCTGGCTGGACGGCGCCGGCAGCCTGACGTTCGTCTGGCGGGTGCTCTTCCCGCTGACCGCGCCCGGCGTGGTGGCCACCAGCATCTTCGCGTTCATCATGACCTGGAACGACTTCCTGTTCGCCACCACCTTCATCATCTCCGCCCAAGAGAACCAGACGCTGCCCGTCGCCCTGCTGTCGTTCTTCCGGCCCGACGAGAACGACTGGGGCGCCATCATGGCCGGGTCGGTGCTGATGACTCTGCCGGTACTGGTCTTCTTCCTGTTCGTGCAGCGCCGGCTCGCCTCGGGACTGGGAGGTGCCGTCAAAGGATGACCCCTCAGTCCGCCCCGCGCCGCAACGCCTCGATGTCGCTGCGCCGGGCGCTGGCCATCGTCGAGTTCGTGCGCTCGCTGCCCGCGGGCAGCGGCGGCGCGACGCTCACCCAGCTCGCCGAGGCCGTGGGCATCAACAAGAGCTCGGTGCTGCGGCTGGCGACCCCGCTGGTGGAGTCGGGTCTGCTCGACCGCGACAGCGCGAGCGGCCGGTTCCGCCTGGGCGCGGCGGCGCTCGCGCTGTGGCAGGCCTACCTGGACCAGCTCGATCTGCGGTCGGTGGCCGCCGACCACCTGCGCGGGCTGATGCGCCGCACCGGCCACACCTGCCACCTGGTGCTGCTCGACGGGCACGACGTCGTCTACGCCGACAAGGTGGAGAACACCACGACGGTGCGGATGGCCTCGCGCATCGGCGCGCGCATGCCCGCCTACCGCACGGCCGTGGGCAAGGCGATCCTCGCGTTCTCCCCGGCGGACCTGGTGGCCGACGTGCTCGCCGGCGGACTAGCGCCGGTGACCGAGCACACCGTGACCGATCCCGCGCTGCTCCAGGAGGAGCTGCGGCGGGTGCGCGGGCGCGGCTACGCCATCGACGACCGCGAGAACGAACCCGAGGTGCGCTGCGTCGCCGCTGCAATCTTCGACCACAACCGCGACCCGATCGCCGCCATCAGCGTCTCGGCCCTGGTCAGCCGGATGCCGCCGGCCCGAGTGCGCGAACTGGGCCCCGAGGTCGCCGAGGTCGCCAGGCGCGTCTCGACCGAACTGGGCGCCCCGCCCATGGAGGAGGCCCCGCCGGGACCGCCCGGCTGATCCGCGCGGGCCGGGTCCGGCGTGTGCGCATCAACCGGGCTCGCCGCGGGGCCTCCACCGGCGTGCGCTGGGGGTACCACGCCCGCCACCCTCTGGGGCCGCTCGGGTGCGGGCGCCGCAGCGCCGCGTGCATTCGGACATTCGGCTCTTACTCGCCCTTGCGGGCATAGTTGTGCAGACTGGTCGCGTGAGTGATGCTTCCAACGGCCGGGGGCCGCGCGGGCTGCGTGGGCGGGTCGGTGCGGCGGTGTTCGCGCGGGTGGCCGGGCCCGAGGGGCCCGCGAACCGGGCGCGGATCCACGGGGCGCCCGGTCCCCGGTGGTTCGGGCCCGACCGGCCGATCCGGCGGGTGCACGGGGACGCGGCGATGTTCGTCGGGGGCCTGCGGGCACTGCTGCTGCAGTCGCTGCATCCGCTGGCGATGGCCGCCGTCGCCGAGCACTCCGGCTACCGGGGCGATCCCTGGGGGCGTCTGCACCGCACCAGCACGTTCCTCGCGGTGACCACCTACGGCGCAGACGCCGACGCCCGCGCTGCCGTCGAGCGGGTGCGGCGGGTGCACGAGCACGTGCGGGGGACCGACGCCGCCGGCCGGACCTACCGCGCGGGTGATCCGCACCTGCTCACCTGGGTGCACATCGCCGAAGTCGAGAGCTTCCTGCGCTGCCACCAGCGCTACGGGGCGGCCCCGCTGGACGCCGCGGGCTGCGACGCCTACATCGCCGACACCGCGCGCGTCGCCGACGCCCTCGGCGCGGAGTCCCCGCCGCGCTCACGTGCCGAACTGGCCGAGGCGCTGGCCCGCTACCGCCCGGAGTTGCGGGCCATCCCCGAAGCCCGCGACACCGCCCGCTTCCTGCTGCGCGACCCGCCCCTGCCGCCGGCCGCGCGTCCCGCCTATGCCGCCCTGGCTGCGGGCGCCGCGGCCACCCTGCCCGACTGGGCGCGCAGCGAACTGGGCGTACCGCGGCGCCGCGTCGCCCAGGCGACGGTGACCCCCTTCGCCACGGGAGCCGTCGTGCGCACCATCCGCTGGGCGATGGCGGCCCGCCCCCGCGAGTGATGCGCCGCCGGGCCCCGCCCCGGCCGCAGCGCTGAGGCGCCCTCGCGGCTCGCCGGCAGGCCGCGCCGCACACCGCGAGCCGCCGAAGGCCGGCACCGGCCGCCGGCCCCGGTGCGCCCCGTACCGTGGACCGCCGGTGGCGGATAGCTTTTCGGGCATGCGCATACTCGTCACCGGCGGCGCCGGGTTCATCGGATCCCACATCACCGCCGCGCTCGCCGAGGCCGGCCATGACACCGTGGTGCTGGACGCGCAACCGCCGCCGGAGCGCTCGGCCGCCGGTGCCGGGTCCGCCCGATGGATCCGCTGCGACGTCCGCGACGAACAGGGCGTGGGTGAGGCGCTGCACGGTGTGGACGCGGTGTGCCACCAGGCCGCCATGGTGGGTCTGACCGCGGACTTCGGCGACGCCCCCGACTACGTCGGCACCAACGACCTGGGCACCGCCGTACTGCTGGCGGCCATGGCACGCGCCGGTGTCCGCGACCTCGTGCTGGCCGGGTCCATGGTCGTCTACGGCGAGGGCCGCTACACCTGCGGCGAGCACGGCGACGTGCGGCCGGGCCCGCGGCGCCCGGCCGAGCTCGACGCCGGCCGGTTCGAACCGCCGTGCCCGGTGTGCGGCGCCACGCTGGAGCCCGGCCTCGTCGGCGAGGACGCGCCCGCCGACCCCCGCAGCGTCTACGCCGCCACCAAGCTCGCCCAGGAGCACCTCGCTGCCGCGTGGGCCCGTGCCACCGGCGGCCGCGCCGTCTCGCTGCGCTACCACAACGTCTACGGTCCGGGCATGCCGCGCGACACGCCCTACGCCGGCGTCGCGTCCTTCTTCCGCTCCGCCCTGGCCCGCGGCGATGCGCCTGCTGTGTTCGAGGACGGGCGCCAGCGCCGCGACTTCGTGCACGTCCGCGACGTGGCCGGCGCCAACGTGGCCGCCCTGGAAGCCGTCGCGGACCGCGAGGACGGCACCCTGCGGGCCTACAACGCCGGCAGCGGAACCCCGCACACCGTCGGGGAGATGGCCGAGGCCCTGGCCCGCGCCTACGGCGGCCCCCACCCGCGGACCACGGGGCAGTACCGGCTCGGTGACGTCCGCCACATCACCGCCTCCTCGGCGAGGCTGGCCGACGAGCTGGGCTGGCGCGCCGGGGTGGGCTTCGCCGAGGGGATGGCGGAGTTCGCGGCGGCACCGCTGCGCGACGCGCCGCCGCCCGTGCGCTGACTCTCCCGGTCCGCGGCACCACGGCGCCGCGGCCGGATCCGGCCGTCCCGGTCGCCTCGGTCGCCTCGGCGCCGCCGGTTCCGAACAACAGGTGAACCCCGGGTTGCTTCGCGGCGCACCGGGGGCAGTAGAGAACGAAGAGTGTACGAAGCCTGACGTGGCGTGAGTCGAGGAGGCGGCGGGACCGAGACCGGGATCAGCGGCTGCGCGTCGGCCACGGGGGCCGGGCATCGGTGCCCCCGCGCCGTACGGGTATCCGGCCACCCCCTCGTCCGGCCGCCTCGGAGTCCAGGAGGTCCCGTGGCCCGAGGCGATCCGCAGCATGGCAGCGAAGCAGCGCCCGACCGGCGCCCACCGACGGCGCCGGAAGGGGGCGAACCGGCCTCCGCAGCGAGCGCAGGCACGCGTGGGGGCGGTGCGGAACCACCCTCGGTGGAGGTGGTGCTGCCCTGCCTGGACGAGGCCGACGCGCTGCCCTGGGTGCTCAGCCGGGTCCCCGACGGCTGGGGCGCGATCGTCGTCGACAACGGCTCCACCGACGGCTCGGCCGGTATCGCCGCGCAGCTGGGCGCCCGGGTGGTCACCGAGGAGCGGCGCGGGTTCGGAGCCGCCTGCCACGCGGGGCTGAGCGCCGCCCGCGCCGAGTTCGTCTGCTTCTGCGACTGCGACGGCTCCCTCGACCCCGCGCTGCTGGCGCCCATGGTCGACGCCCTGCGCAGCGGATCGGCCGAGCTCGTGCTCGGGCGGCGCCTGAGCACTCAAGCGCGCACCTGGCCGTTGCACGCCCGGATCGGCAACGCCGCCGTGACCCGGATGCTGCGGCGCCGCACCGGAGTCCGCCTGCGCGACATCGGCCCGATGCGCACCGCCCGCCGCGAGGCGCTGCTCGACCTCGGGCTGACCGACCGGCGCTCGGGCTACCCGCTGCAGATGGTGGTGCGCGCCGCCGACGCGGGCTGGGGCATCCGGGAAGTCGACGTGCCCTACGGCGCCCGCACCGGGCGCTCCAAGGTCACCGGAACCTGGCGCGGAACCTGGACCGCGGTGCGCGACATGCGGGCGGTGCTGCGCCAACCGCCGCCCGCACCCGCCTTCCGGGCCGGGGAGCCGCGATGAGCGGCCCGGGCGCGCGCCGCGCCGACGGGCTCGCCCGTGCGGGTCGGGGCACCCGGACGCCCGCGTGGGCGAGCCGCCGGCGCACCGCCGCGGACGCGAAGCCGACCAACGGCGGCCCCAACCCCCTCGGCCCCGCCACACTCCTGGTCATCGCCAAGGAACCGGTCCCCGGACGGGTCAAGACGCGCCTGGCCCCCGATTTCTCCCCGGAGGCGGCCGCGGAACTGGCCGCGGCCGCGCTGGCCGACACCCTGGACGCGGTACTGGCCGCCCCGGCGCACCGCAGGGTCCTCGTGCTGAGCGGAGATACGGGAGCCTGGCTGCCCGAGCGCGGATTCGAGATCGTCCCTCAAGCCGAAGGCGGGCTCGACGAGCGCCTCGCCGCGGCCTTCGCCGACTGCTCGGGGCCCACGCTGCTCATCGGCATGGACACCCCGCAGGTCACCCCCGCACTGCTGGCCCCCGCGCTGGAGACCACCGCTTGCGAGAAGGCCGACGCGTGGTTCGGCCCCGCCGACGACGGCGGATTCTGGGCGCTGGGGCTGGCCGAGCCCGACCCGCACCTGCTGCGGGGAGTGCCGATGTCCACTCCGCGCACCGGCGAAATCCAGCGCCGACGGCTCGTGGACGCCGGTCTGCGGGTGCGCGATCTGGACACCCTCGTCGACGTCGACACGGCCGCGACCGCCGCCCGCGTCGCGCACACCGCCCCCCACGGCCGTTTCGCCGCGGCCTGGCGGCGCCGCCGCCCCGAGGAGGGGTGATGGGGCGTACAGGGGCCGCGCGCCGCTCCGCGCCGGCGCGCACGGCGGACCCCTATGCCGACGCGCTGGGCAGCGGACGCGGCCCCCTGTTCCTGCGCGGCGCGGACGGGAGCATGCTGGCACTGGAGGTCGAGCGCTGGTGCGCCGACGTCGACCACGCCGACACCACCGTCCTGCGGCGCTGCGAGGGCGCCGTCCTCGACGTCGGCTGCGGGCCCGGCCGCATGGTCGTCGGCCTCGCCGCGCGAGGGCAGCGGGGGCTGGGCATCGACACGCACCCGGCGGCCGTCCGGCGGACCCGGGCCGCGGGCGGCCGCGCGCTGCGCCGCAGCGTGTTCGACGCCCTGCCCGGTGAAGGAGGGTGGCCCACGGCGCTCCTGCTCGACGGCAACATCGGCATCGGCGGCGACCCCGAGGACCTGCTCGCGCGCATGGCCGATGTGGTAGCCCCCGGCGGGCTGCTGCTGGTGGAGGTCGCCGGCGAGGACGTCGACGAGCGACTGGCAGCCCGGATCTGCGACGCCTCCGGCCGGTGCACCGCGCCGTTCGCGTGGGCGCGCGTGGGAGCCGCCGCGCTGGCCGCGACGGCCTCGCGCACGTCCTGGACCGTCGTCGAGACGTGGAGCTGCGGCCGCCGCCTCTTCACGGCGCTGCGCCGCCGGGAGCGGCTGTGAGGGGGCGGTTCCGCGCCCGGCTCGGTCCGGCCCGAGCGCGGCTCCGGCCGTGCCGCGCCGTGCTGCGGGCACCGGCCCGTCGGCGTCAGCCGGCGCGACCGCCCGCCCTCCTCCTGCGGCCGGCCCGCAGCACGCGCACCGCCAGCAGCAGCCCCGAGGCGCCGAACAGGGCGGCGGTGGCCAGCAGCCAGCGGCCCGCGAACACGTCCACGGACATGCCGGTGACCTCCCGGTACCCGCCAGGCAGCCGCAGAATGAGCGGCAGCCAGACCAGCAGCAGCAGCCCGGAGAGCACGGCGGGGACCCGCACGTGGTTCAGCCACGGCCGAGGCCCGCGCCCGTCGGGGCCGCGCCCCCGGACGCCCGCCGCCGCCTGGGCCGCGCGATCCAGCGCCGAATACGCCGGAAGGAGCACCAAGTCATGGGCGAGGGCCGCGCCGGCGAACCATACGGCCGCCATCACCGGCTCCTGCGCCAACAGCCGCACCCCGGCGTAGGCGGCCAGGGCCAGCGAGCACACCATAAGCACCAGGTGCAGCGCCGAACCGCCGTACCAGGCCCGCAGCCGGACGCCGATCACGTCAGGCCGCCGAAGGTCAGGCGCTCCACCCACTTGGTGTTGTGCACACCGGGGTTGGCCGGGACGATCACCCGCGCCGGGAATCCGTGGTCGGCGGAGAGGTCCGCGCCGTTCACCCGCAGCGCCAGCAGCGAACGCGGGTCGCGGACCTGGTTGGCGCGCAGTGCCGCGGCGCGGAAGGCGCCCTCCTGCTGCACCGACTCCACCATCACCCCCGGCGCCCGGCCGTCGTCGGCGGCCGCGTCCACCAGCGCCGCGAGGTCGGCCAGCCGTATACCGCTCCACTGCTGGTCGGTGGTCGACCAGCCCTCGACGCAGGCGATGGGCAGCGCCGCGCTGAACTGCGCCATCTCCAGCAGTTCCGGCCGGGAGAACACGCGCTCGCCGCCGTCGCCGCGAACCGTCAAGCGCCAGTCGGGGCCGATGTCGGAGGCGGAGATCCCCACCGCGGCGGTGGTCTTGTTGACCTGGAACCCGTTGGGGCCGGGCCCGGGGCCGCGCCCGCGCGGCGCCAGCAGCGCGGTGACCCGCAGCGGCCCGCCGATGCTCTGCCCGGCCGTGACCGCGAACAGGGTCAGCGAACCCAGCCCGACCAGCCCGAGCGCGCCGCGCCGCGACAGGGTCGGCGGTGCCGGACGCGTCGCCTCCAGCCCCGTACCGGAGCCACCGGGGGAGGGGTGAGCGGCGGCCGGGGGCTCCCCGGCGCGCCCGGCGCGGCGTCGGCCCAGCGCAGCGACCACGACGCGCATCCGCAGCGCGACGTGCACCACCAACGCGGAGATGAACACCCACGCGCCGTAGAAGTGCAGCGGATAGAACGAGCCCGGGAAGAGGTAGGTGAGTTGGACGTTCAACAGCCCTGTGGCGAACTGGAACACCGCGCCCCCCACGAGCAGCAGCAGCGAGATGCGCTCCAGAGCATGCGCCGCCGAACGCACCGGCGGCCAGGTGAACAGCTTCGGGATCACCGACCACAGCTTGGCCAGCAGCACCGGAACCAGGACGACACCGAGGGTGACGTGCAGCCCCTGGGTGAGGCGGTAGAGCCAGTAGGGGCTCGTCGGCCAGTCGAACAGGTAGAAACCGAGCAGGCCCTTGTCGGGCGTCGTGTCGTTCACCGCGGCCAAATCGGGGTTGTATGCGGCGTAGGAGAGCAGACCCGTCGTGAACACCACCGCGATGCCCGCCAGCAGGACCACGCCGAACACCGACGTCAGCCACGGGCCGCGCAGCGGGCTGCGCCAGAACCGTGCACGCGCGGGGCCCGGCGGCCCCTGGAGCAGCGCAGCCCGCAAGCGTGCGCCTCGCGCCGCGGCCCCACCGGGTCCGGTCCGCGCGCCGCCGCGGCCCTGGTGACCGGAAGGGGGCTCTCCGTCGCCGCTGCCGTCCATCCCGGCCTCCCGCACCTCTGGCCTGTGCCGTCCGGCGGTCCGGTTCTCCTCACTCGGGTGGGGGGAACCGGACGGCCGGACATCCCGCCGCCGACCCTCACCCTAGGCCCGGCATCCGGCGGGAACGGGCGGGGCGCGCCACGGATCCGGCTGTTGGGGAACCTTTCCCGGCGCCCGCGTTCCGGTTGCAGTGCCGGTCGGGCCCTCACCGACGATCGCAGGAACACGGTCCGCCGGTCCACCGCGGTCGCGTCCGAGACGCTCGGCGGCCCGTCGGGCCGACAAGCAGTGCGGTGCGCGTCTACGGTGGCCGCGTGAGTACGCCCCGCCGCTCGCCGCAGCCCGCATCCGAAACCGACACCGGCACTCGCACCGGCACCGGCACCGACCGCAGAACAGGCGGACGCCGCCGGGACGTGGTCACCGCCGTCGCGGCGGCGGTCCTCGTCGCCGTGGCCGCGGTCGTGGGCGTCCTGATCGAGCGCGCCGGCCAGAAGCTCTACGTCGACTGGGAGCCGCTCTACTCCGAGTGGATGCCCCACCTCGGCCCCGGAACGGTGCCCGCGATCGCTGTCGCGGTGGCCGTCGCAGGCTGGGGGCCGGCCGTCGCGGCGCGGCTGTCCTGGCGCCCTCTGGTATGGGCCACCTGGGCCGGAGCCATGGCCTGGACCTTCTCCCTCGCGCTGGTGGACGGATGGCAGCGGGGCATCGCCGGTCAGCTCGAAGACAAGCACGAGTACCTGCTGGCCATGGGCCGCTGGGACGACCCCGCCGCGACCCTGCGCGAGTTCACCGACCACATTCTCATCGACGTCCCGCAGAACTGGCCCGCGCACGTCGCCGGACACCCTCCGGGGGCGATGCTGACCTTCGTCGGCCTGGACCGCATCGGTCTGGGCGGCGGCGCATGGGCAGGCGTCTTCTGCATCGTCGCGGGCACCTCGGCCGCGGCCGCCATCCTGGTCACCCTCAAGGCGCTGGGCGCGGAGCGGGCGGCGCGCGCGTCCGCCCCCTTCGTCGTGCTCGCCCCCGCAGCGGTGTGGATCGGCACCTCGGCCGACGGCTACTTCGCGGGCGTCACCGCCTGGGGGCTGGCGCTGCTCGCAGTGGCCGGCACCGCCCGCTCGCCCGGCCGCTGGGCGGCGGCCCTGGGCGCCGGGCTGCTCCTGGGCTGGGTGCTCTACCTCTCCTACGGCCTGACGCTGGCCGGAATCCTCGCCTTGGCGGTCATCGCCTGCAGCCGCACCCTGCGCCCCCTGCCTTTGGCGGTCCTCGGGGCCGCGGCGGTCGCCGCCGCGTTCACCGCCGCCGGATTCTGGTGGTTCGAGGGCTACGACCTGCTGGTGACCCGCTACTACCAGGGGGTGGGCGGCGAACGGCCCTACTACTACTGGGTCTGGGCCAACCTCGCCATCGTCGTGATCACGGCGGGACCGGCGGCGGTGGCGGGCCTGCGCCGCGCCGTGGTCGCGGCGCCGGCGGCGCTGCGGCGCCTGCGGCGCCTGCGCCGCCGGCCGTCGAACGGAGACGACGCCCTGGCCGTGATGGCGACGGCCGCCGCCCTGGCGATCGCCGCCGCCGACCTGTCCGGGATGAGCAAGGCCGAGACGGAGCGGATCTGGTTGCCGTTCGTGGTCTGGCTGATCCCGGCCGCCGCGTTCCTGCCGCTGCGCGACCACCGCGTCTGGCTCGGTGTCCAGGCCGTGCTGGCGCTGCTGGCCAACCACCTGCTGCTCAACGGCTGGTGACGGTGGCGCGCGGCGGCGCCTGATTCCCGCCGAGTCCTGCTTCAGGGACACTTTCGGCGTCGAGACTGTCCCTGGAGTCAGGCTCGGTGCGGCGTCGGTCGCCGCCACCGGCGGGCAACGCGCCGCTCGTCACCCGGGCGCAGCGGCTCGGGCGCTGGCGGGGCCGGACCGCTCCGGCCGGGCGGCGTGCGGTGCTGGATGCAGAGCACGCCGCCCGGCCGGAGCATGCCGGCGGTGGGACCTACCGCGGCGGTGCCATGCGACGTTTCGTCCCCCCGATGGCGCTGCGGCGCTCCACCGCCGACCACGATGCCGACACCTGACCCCGTCCTGATCAGCGCGTCGGCATTGCGAGCCCGGGTCCCGGCAGGAGGGCCGCCCCTGCGGCGGCACGGTGGCACCGCGCGCCGTCGTCCCCCTTCCGGTGCGGCGGCCCGGGGCCGCCCGCCGACCCGCGGCCGTCGAAACGGCCGCCGCCGGCGGGCGGTTTCCTCCCATCGATCACATTAGGCGGGCCGCCGTTGCAACGGCGTGGCATCGGCGTGGCACCGCCCGCAACGCCGTCGCCACGCGGTCTTGGCGAGGTCTCGGCGCCCGGCCGCCGCGCCGCCGCGGCCGCGTTCGTACCCCCGGTGAGCACCGCGTTCGGCCGGGTAGCCTACGGAGCGGCGAAGGGCGCGGCGCCCCGCGCGGCGATGGGCGCGGCGCCGCCCGCGTCGTCTCAGAGGGGGTGTCCAAAATCCGATGAGTGGTGCACATGCCGCCGACTTCCGCATCCTCGGACCCGTGGACATCCGCATCGACGGCGTGCGGGCCGAACTGTCCGCCCCGCGCCTGCGCGTCGTGCTGGTCTCGCTGCTGCTGCGCCCGGGCCGGGCCGTGGCCGCCGAGGAGATCGTCGAGCGCCTGTGGGGGGAGTCGGCGGCCGCGGGCGCGCGCACCACCCTGCGCTCCTACGTGATGCGGCTGCGCAGGACCCTGGCCGAAGCCGGAATCGCCGGGGACGTCGTGCGGACCGCGACGGAGGGATACCTCATCGACGTCGGCCCCGGCCAGGTCGACCTGCACCGCTTCTACGCCGAGGTCGAGGAGGCGGACGCGGCCCGCGGGCGCGGCGACGCCGACGCCGAGTCACGCCACCTCGACCGGGCACTCGCCATCCCGCAGGGCGCCGCCCTGGCCGACGTCGACTCCGACTCGCTGTACCGCGACGTCGCCCTGCCGTTCGAGGAGCGCCGGCTGCAGCTGCTGGAACGCAGCTTCTCCCGCGCACTCGAACGCGGCGACGGCGCCGGGGTGATACCGCGGCTGCAGGCGCTCGCCGCCCGCCACCCGCTGCGGGAGCGCTTCAGCGAGCAGTTGATGACGGCTCTCTACCGCACCGGTCGCCAGGGCGAGGCACTCTCGCACTACCACCGCCTCAGCGCCCATCTCGCCGAGGAACTCGGCACCGACCCCGGGCCGCGCCTGCGCGAACTGTTCGCGGCCGTGCTGCGCCAGGACGCCGACTCGCCCGGCGACTCGGCGCTGTCGCGGCCACCGGCCGCGCGACCGCGGACGGCCGCCGCGCCCACCGGGGAGAAGGCGCCCGATGCGTCCGCGGCGCCGGAGCCGCCCGATGCGCCTGTGGAGGGTGGGCGCTCCGCAGAGGACGGGCCCGTCGAGCCCTCCGGGGCGCCGCAGCCGTCCCGACCCGGCCGAGGTCCGGCTGCCGCATCCGCGGCGCCGGTTGAGGGGGCGTGTCGAGGTGCGGCGGCCGAATCCGGGCAGCCGGAGCACCCGCGGGGGCCGCAGCCGCCGGAGGAGGGCAGCGAGCCGGAGAGGAGCGACACGCCGTCCGCGTCGGCGGATGAAGCCGGACCCGACCGCGACGGGGCGGACGTCCCGTCGAACCGGAGAGGACCGGTCGCGTCCCCGGCCGCGCGCAGTGGCGAGCCGCTCCGGCCGCCCGCCGAATCCGGACCGACCGCGACGGCGCGGGAAACCGGATCCTCCCCGGTCGCCGCGGCTGACGCGCCCTTCGGCACCGCGGAACCCGCGACGGCGCCCCCCGACGGCGGTCCCGCCGCCGGTGCGGCGCGGAACCAGGCGGGTGGCGACCGCGCCCCGGCCCTTTCGGGGATGCCGCCCGCGCTGGCGGACTTCGTCGGCCGCACCGCCGAGGCCGAAGCCGTGGCCGACGCGATCGACGGCGGCGGCGTCGGGCTGCCGCTCGCCGCGGTCACAGGTCCGCCGGGGGTCGGCAAGACCGCCTTCGCGCTGCAGAGCGCCCACCGGCTCGCCGACCGCTTCCCCGACGGCCGCCTCTACGTGGACCTGCGCGGCTACGCCGCCGGCCCCGCGCTGCGCCCCGACCATGTCCTGGCGCGCTTCCTCGCGGAGCTGCACGTGGCCCCCGAGCGCATCCCCGCCGAGGTCGAGGAGCAGACCGCGCTGTACCGCTCGGTGCTGACCGGAAAGCGGGTGCTGGTGCTGCTGGACAACGCCGCCGACGCCGAGCAGATCCGGCCGCTGCTGCCCGGCTCGCCCGGCTGCGCGGTCATCGTCACCAGCAGGAACGACCTGCGAGGGCTGCTGCTGGACGGCGCGCTGCCCGTCCGGTTGTCCCCCTTCGACCGGGCCGAGGCGCTGCGGCTGCTCGGCGCCGCCCTGGGGGAGCGGGCGCTGAGCGAGCAGCCCGCGGCCGCCGGCGAACTCGCCGAGCTGTGCGGCCGCGTCCCGCTGGCGCTGCGGATCGCGGCGGCCAACATCCTCGGCGGGCGCGGTATGGCCGAGTACGTCGCCGAACTGCGCGAGTGCGGCCGACTCGGCGCGCTGAGCGTCGACGGCGACCCCAAAGCGGCCGTTCGGGCCGCCTTCGACCTGTCGCACGCCGCGCTGGACCCCGCCGAACGCGGCCTCTTCGCCGCCCTCGGCCTGGTGCCGGGCTCCGACTTCACCCCCGAGGCCGCCGCCGTCCTCGCCGACTGCGGCACCGCCGAGGCGCGCCGCACCCTCGACCGGTTGGCCGGCCGCCACCTCCTGCACCCCTGCGCCCCCGGCCGCTACCGCATGCACGACCTGCTCGCCGAGTACGCCGCCGAACAGGCCCGCGACAGCATGACCGAGGGGCAGCGCGCCGCCGCACGGGAACGCCTGCACCGCCACTACCTGGATGTGGCCGACGCCGCGGGCCGCACCATCGCCCCCGACACCCGCCGCATGGCCCGACCCGGCCCCGCCGCGCACTTCGCCGACACAGCCGAGGCCCTCGCCTGGCTGGAGGCCGAACACACCAACCTGCTGGCCGCCGTCGCCGACGCGGCGGCCGGCGGGCCCGCCGGCCACGCCTGGCACCTGGTCGACGCGCTGCGGGCGTCCTTCGCCGCCCGCACCCTGCTGAGCGACTGGCAGCAAACGGCCCGGACCGGGCTGCGCGCCGCCCGCGCGGCCGGCGACCGCGCCGCCGAAGCGGCGATGCTGCACAACCTCGGCAGCGCGCTGTGGAACAGCGGCGACCTGCAGCAGGCCGCCGCCCGCCTGGAAGAGGCGCTGGAGCTCTTCCGCGCACTCGGCGAACCCGAAGGCGAGATCGCCGCGCTGAACAACCTCGCGCCCTGGCACGTGTGGGGCGGTCGCATCGACCACGCCATCGCCCTGTTCCAGCGGGGCGTGCGGCTGTGCGACGAGTACGGCCTCGACCCGCAGGGCGTGGTGCTGGAAGGCAATCTCGGCGCCGCGTGGGAGAGCGTCGACCTGGCCCGCGCCGGAGCGACGCTGCGCTCCGCGCTGGAGCGCGTGCACCGCCTGGGGCACTCCGGGCGCGAGGGGGTGCTGCTGGGCAGCCTGGCCAGCGTCGAACGCAACCGCGGCGAGCCCGCGGCGGCCCTGGAACTCGCCGAGCAGGCGCTCGCTTCGCTGGAGCGGCGCACGCACGAACTGCAGGTGCTGCCGGTGCTCGTCGACGTCGGCCGCCTGCACGCCGAACTGGGCGACTGCCGCACCGCCCGCCGGGTGGCCGCCCGGGCGCTGGAGCGGTGCGTCGCGGCGGGGGCGCGCCGCGTCGAGGCCGACGCGCGCAACGGGTGGGCCGCCGTCCGCATGGCCGACGGCGACTCCGACGGCGCGCGGGCGCTGTTCGGCCAGGCCCTGGCGATCTCGGAGGAGTCGGGTTACCGGTTCGGCGCGGCCGAGGCCCGGCTCGGGCTGGGCTGGTCCCGGCTGGACGCCGGCCGGATCGCCACCGCGCGGGCCCACGCCGAACGGGCCGCCCACCTGGCCGCGGGCGCCCACCGCATCCTCGAAGGCCGCGCCGCGACGCTGCATGCGGCCGTCGCCCTGGCGACCGGCGCCTGCGCGGCCGCCGGCGAACGGGCCGGGCGCGCCGCGCAGCTGCACCGCGGCACCGGAGCCCGCCCGGACGAGGCGTGGGCGCTGCACCTGGCCGCCGAGTCCGCCGCCCGCGCCGGCGCCGCGGACGCGGCAGCGGCGGCCGCGCGGGCCGAGCAGCTGCACCGCGCCGTGGGCATCCCCGGCGAGCGCATCACCGCACTGCGCGCGACACTGCGCCGCGCCGAGGAGGCCCACCGCGCCGCCGCTCCCGCCCGCGGCTGAGCGCCACTCCCGTCGCCCCCGCACTTTCGCCGGCCTGTGCACCGCGCGTTGCCGCGGTCGCCAGGAAGGGCGGCGGCGCGGGCCGCTCAGCCCAGCGAGATCCGCATCCGCGGCGTTCCCGCCTGCGCCGTGGCCAGGACGCCCTCCTCGGTGACCTCCGTCGCGGCCGCGCCCTCGGCCGAGGCGGCGCCGCGGGCGCCCGCGACGAGCACGTGCCATGCGGGCGCCGCGCCGTCGGCCTCCACGACGACCTCGCCTTCGGCGGCGCGGGTGGTGAACACCGCCGCCGCGGACCCGTCCGCCGCCGGGACCACCGTGCGGACCGGCCCGTGGGCGCCGGACGCCGGATGGACCCGCAGTGTCACCCCCGCGGCGTAGTCGTAGTCGGGCCGGTCCTCCACCGCGCCGACGGGCAGCACCGCGCCCGGGCGCACCAGCAGCGGCAGGGAGTCGAAGCCGTGCACTTCGCGCCGCCAGGCGGGCCCCCGCACCGCCTCGCCGGTGAGCAGGTGCCGCCAATCGCCCTCGGGGACGTAGTACTCCACCTCGCCGTGCTCGCTGAACACCGGAGCCACCAGCAGGTCGCCGCCCAGCATGTACTGCGTGTCCAGGTGGTGGCAGGTCGGGTCGTCGGGGAACTCCAGCAGCATCGGCCGCATGACGGGCACGCCCTCTTCGTGGGCCTGCACCGCCGCGCCGTAGAGGTAGGGCATGAGCCGGCACTTCAACCGGGTGAACCTGCGGGCGATCTCGCCCGCCTCCTCGTCGAAGGCCCACGGCACCCGGTAGGAGCGGCTGCCGTGCAGCCGGCTGTGCGAGGACAGCAGCCCGAACGCCAGCCACCGCTTGAACAGGCCGGGATCGGGTGTGCCCTCGAAGCCGCCGATGTCGTGGCTCCAGAAGCCGAAACCGGACAGCCCCAGCGACAGCCCGCCGCGCAGGTTCTCGGCCATGGCCTCGTAGGTCGAGGCGCAGTCGCCGCCCCAGTGCACCGGGAACCGCTGGCCGCCGGCCGTGGCCGAACGGGCGAACACCACCGCCTCGTTCTCCCCGCGCTCCTCGCGCAGCAGGTCGAAGACCGTGCCGTTGTACAGGTGCGTGTAGTAGTTGTGCATCGCCTGCGGGTCCGAGCCGTCGGCCCAGACCACGTCGGTGGGGATGCGCTCGCCGAAGTCGGTCTTGAAGCAGTCCACGCCCATGTCCAGCAGCGCGCGCAGCTTGCCCGCGAACCACTCGCGCGCCGCCGGACTGGTGAAGTCCACCAGCGCCATGCCCGCCTGCCACATGTCCCACTGCCACACGCTGCCGTCGGGTTTGCGCACCAGGTGCCCCAGCCGCGCGCCCTCCTCGAACAGCGCAGAACGCTGGGCGATGTAGGGGTTGATCCACACGCACACCCGCAGCCCGCGCTCTTTCAGGCGGGCCAGCATGCCTTCGGGGTCGGGGAACATCTCCGGGTCCCACTGCAGGTCGCACCAGTGGAACTCGCGCATCCAGAAGCAGTCGAAGTGGAAGACGCTGAGCGGGATGCCGCGCTCGGCCATGCCGTCGACGAACCCGGTCACCGTCTGCTCGTCGTAGGACGTGGTGAACGAGGTCGACAGCCACAGGCCGAACGACCACGGCGGCACAAGCGCCGGGCGGCCCGTCAGCGCGGTGTAGCGGGCCAGGATCTCCTTGGGGGAGTCGCCCTGGATCACGTAGTAGCGCAGCGCCTGGTCGTCGACGCTGAACTGGACCCGCCCCACCGACTCCGATCCGACCTCGAAGGACACCGGACCCGCGTGGTCGACGAAGACGCCGTAGCCCCGGTTGGTCAGGTAGAACGGAACGTTCTTGTACGCCTGCTCGCTGCTGGTGCCGCCGTCGGCCTGCCAGATGTCCACGGGCTGGCCGTTGCGGACGAAGTGGGTGAACCGCTCGCCCAGCCCGTACACCAGCTCGCGCACCCCCAGCGACAGCTGCGCCACCATGTGGTGGCCGCCGTCGGCGGTCTCGGCGAAACCGGTGCCGCGCTCGCCCGCCGAGGTGAGCGTGCGGCCGTGCGCGCGGAAATCCATCCGCCACGGCCCCTCGGTGTCCACCCGCAGCGACAGCTCGCCCGAGGCCAGCTCCACCGCAGAGCCGTCCCGCCGCGTCTTCGGCGCCGCGGCCGGATCGCCGCGCACGTCGAACGCGGGCGCCGGGCGCACCGACCCGGCCAGGTGCGTCGTCTGCACCCCGATCACCCCCGGCGCCGGCGACCAGGCGTCCACGGTCAGCAGGGGGGTGTTGAGGGTGTCCCCGCGGTGGGCGATGGGCCGCACGGGTGCGTAGAGCGTGATGCGGTCGTCCTGGACACAGACGTCGCGGGCCTCGCGGGCGTAGTTGGCGCGCACGCCCTCGCGCGTCTGCCAGAACCCGTCGGTGAACTTCATGTGCCGCCTTCGTGTGGTCTTGGATGGCCGGGCGGTGCCGGGGGCGGCGGGCCGATCGGCGGCCCGCCGCCCCCTACCGCCCCCGTCGGATACGCGGCCGCCGCCGGCGGCCGCAGAGGGCAGGGGCGCGCGGCGGAGGGCCGCGCGGCCCGGGGCGCCGACGGCGGCTCATTTGATCGAGCCGCCGGAGATCCCCGCCGCCACATAGCGCTGGGCGACCACCAGCAGGATCGCGGCGGGCACCGAGGACAGCGTCGCGACCGCCATCACCGCGCCCCAGTCGCCGACGTGGGCGCCCAGGTACTCGTAGATGCCCAGCGTCACCGGCTTGACGGCGTCGGTGGTGTTGAGCGTCAGCGCGAACAGGAAGTCGCTCCAGGCGAAGAGGAAGGTGAACAGGCCGCCGGTGATGAGGGCGTTGCGGCTCATCGGCAGCGCGATGCTCAGCAGCACCCGGAACCGGTTCGCGCCGTCGACCATCCCGGCCTCCAGCACCTCCTCGGGGATCGACACCATGAACGCCCGCAGCAGGATGACGGTGAACGGCAGCCCGAGCGACGCGTCCGCCAGGATCAGGCCGAGGTAGGAGTTGACCAGGTTCAACTCGACATAGGCGTTGTAGAGGGCGTTGGCCACCACGATGCCCGGCACCATCTGGGTGATCAGCGTGCCGAAGACGACGGTGCGCGCGCCGCGCAGCCGGAACCGGGCCAGAGCGTAGGCGGCCGGCGCGGCCAGGGCCAGGCACACCGCCACCGCGCCCAGCGCCACCAGGATGCTGGTGAGCAGGTTGTCGGCCTGGGAGTTCCACGCGCTGCGGAAGTTGCTCAGGTCCAGGGTCTGCGGCAGCCACCGGATCTCGGCCAGGGCCGCGCTCGGCTGCAGCGCCGTGTTGACCATCCAGTACAGCGGGAACAGCAGGACGGCCAGCACGAGGACCCCGAAGACCAGGCTCGCGTAGTCCAGCCGCTTCGCGCGCGTCAGCCGCACGCCGGTCGTGGTGGTGTGCGTGCTGCTCATCGTGCCATCCCTTCGCGGTTGGCCCGCAGGTAGATCACCGCGAAGACCATGCTGACGAGGATCAGGACGTTGCCGACCACGGCTCCCTGGCCGAAGTCGAGTTGCAGGAACGACAGCTGGTAGGTGTGCGTGCCCAGCGTCTCGGTCGCGTTGGCCGGGCCGCCGTTGGTCAGCGCCAGGATCAAATCCAGGATCTTCACCGTGGACATGAAGCCCAGCACCAGCACCACGGTGACCACCGGTTTGAGCATCGGCAGCGTCACGCCGAAGAACCGGCGGAAGAAGCCCGCGCCGTCCAGCACCGCGGCTTCGCGGATCTCCCTGGGAATCTCCTGCAGCCCGCCGTAGAGGATCACCATGTTGAACGGGATCCCGATCCAGATGTTGACCAGGATCACCGACAGCAGCGCGAAGTCGGGGCTGCTCAGCCACGGGATCGCGCCCGAGGTGAGGTTGAGGCCCTGCAGCGCCTCGTTGAGCACCCCGGTCTCCTGGTCCAGCACCCGGCGCCAGACCGTGCCGGCCACCACCATCGGGATGAGCCACGGCAGCAGCAGGAGCGAGCGCATGACGCCCGACAGCGGGAAGCGCCGCGAGAAGAACAGCGCCAGCGCCATGCCGATGACGAACTGGCCGGCCAGCGAGCCCGCCGTGAACACCAGGGTGTGCCACAGCGACGCCGCGAACAGTTCGTCGGTCAGCACCGCCCGCCAGTTGTCCAGCCCGGTGAAGGGGGCCTCGCCGGTGAAGTAGGTGGCCGGTGTGTACTGCTGGAAGCTCATCACGACGTTGCGCACCAGCGGGTAGCTGAAGAAGACCAGCATGTAGGCGATCGCCGGGGCGATGAACAGCCACTGGGAGACGGCGCGCCGGCGGCGCGCGGCGGCGCCGGGATCGGCGGCGGTGCCGGGGGAGCGCTCCCGCACGGCCGGGCTCGGGGTGGGGGTGGTCGTCGTCATCGCCGGCTCCTCAGCTCCTCCTCCACCTGGGACTGCGCCCGGGTGAGGGCCTGCTCGGGGGTCGCCTCGCCGGTCAGCGCGGCCTGCAGCGCGGTCCCGATGGCCTGCGAGTAGACGTTCCAGTCGGTGCCCACGTGCTCGGTGCGGCTGCGGGCGGTCTGCACCTGATCGGCGAAGGGCGCGAGCTCGGGCACCTGCTCGCGGTACTCCTCGGCGGCCTGCGGGTCCACCGGCACGTTGCTGCCCTTGAGCGACCAGTCGAGCTGGGCCTCGGGGGAGGTCATGCACGCGACGATCGCGCCCGCGGTGTCCTCGCGCTCGGGGTGCTCCTCGTTGACCGGCACCGTGAACGTCGTCCCGCCGATCGGAGCCACGGGGGTGTCGCCCGCCTCGGGGACCGGGACCTCCACCACTCCCCAGTCGATCTCGGGGTGCTCCTCCAGCACCGGCTTCTGCCAGGGGCCGTTGACCATCATGGCCGCGTTGCCCGCGATGAACTGGTCGTTGACGTCGGCCTGCGTCCAGTTCACCGCCGACCGCGACGCCGAACCGTCCTCGATCAGCGAGGTCACGAACTCCAGCGCCTCCACCGCCTCGGGAGCGGCCAGCCGGCGCTCGTCGCCGCCGTTGGACCACAGCCACGGCAGGAACTGGTAGACGCCGTCGGCGGTGGACAGCGCGCTGATCGCCAGGCCGTAGCGTTCGCCCTCGGTCAGCTCGGCCGCCGTTTCGCTCAGCTCGGCCCAGGTCTGCGGCGGTTCGACGCCCTCCTCGGCGAGGATGTCCTTGTTGTACATCAGGCCCAGCGAGTTCACCGAGCGGGCCGCGCCGTAGTAGGTGCCGTCGTAGCCGCCGAACGAGCGGGCGCCCTCGGACAGGTTCTCGGTGGGCACGCCCACCTCGGCCAGCGGCACCAGGCCACCCGCCTCGGCGAACTGGGGCATGTCCGAGCCGTCGAGCACCAGCACGTCGGGCAGCGAGTGCGACGAGGCCATGCGCAGCGCCTTGGGCACGAGCTGGTCCGCGGGCACGCTGATCTGGCGCACGGTCACGCCGACTTCTTCGCCGCAGCGGTCCATCGCCTCCTGGTCCCAGGAGTGGTACGGCTCGTCGGTGCTGGAGTTCATCACCGTGAACACGTCCGGCTCGGGCTCGGCGGCGCAGCCGGCGCCGAGCAGCGCCAGCACCGCGGCCGCGGCGGTCGGCGCGCCGCGCGGCGGCCGCCGGAAGCGGTATCTCATGGAAGTCCTCCGACATCGGGGGGCGGGATCATGGGGTGTCCCGTATCGAACAGGGGATCGGCGGGAAGCGGCCCGCTCCGCTGCGGCTGTCCGGACCGCCGCGGGGCGGGCCGCGCGGATCACGGGGCGGGGGCGACGGTGGCCCCGCGGATGAGATGCGGTGCGATCAGCGTGTGCGGGGTGGCGCCGCCCGCGGGGGTGCCGGGGGCGGCGGCCTCCACCGCGTCCGCGGCCAGCCGGGTCACGGCGGCCGACATCCGTGCGACGGGCAGCTCGACGCGGGTGACGTCGAGACCGCCGAGGTCCTCGGGGAAGCTGCCCACGGCCACCAGGGACACGTCGCGGGGCACCTCGATCCCGCGTGCGGCCAGGTGGCGCAGGATTCCGGGGATCGCCGCCGGGTGCTGCACGGCGAACGCGGTGGGCGCCTCCGCGGAGTCGAGCCGGGCGTCCAGCCGGCCGAACAGCTCCGCGGGGTCACCGGTGGAGTGGCAGACGTCGACGCTCGTGCCGAGCCCGGCGGCGGCCCGCTCGGCGCCGCGGATGCCGCGCACCGAGTAGCTGCGCCGGGCACGCACGTCCTCCTCGACCGTGGCCAGGTAGCACACCCTCTTGTGGCCCGCTTCGTGCAGGGCGCGCACCGCGACCAGCGCCGCCTCGTCCCAGTCCAGGTCGGTCCAGGGCGCGGCGGACTCGTCGGCGGGACGGCCGATGAGGGCGACGGGGAAGTCCAGCGCCCGCATGGCGTCGATGCGCGGGTCCTCCATCTGCACGCCCATGATCACCGCGGCATCGGCGAACCGGCTGCGCGCAGCCCGCTCCAGCCCGGCGTCGGGGTCCTCCTCGCCGGGCGGGGTCACCAGCAGCACCAGGTAGCCGAGCTGTCCGGCCGCCTCGCTCAGGCCGTACATGAAGCGCCCGCCCACCGGCAGATAGCCGCGCGCCGGCAGCGGAAGCGCGAGCGCGAGCACCCCGGTGCGCGTGCTGCGCAGCGAGCGGGCCCCGGCGTTGGGGTGGTAGCCGAGCTCGTCCACGGCCGCCTGCACAGCGGCGCGCGTCGCATCCGAGATCTTCCTGGACCCGCTCAGGACGTAGGAGACCGTACTCGGTGCCACACCGGCCGCCTGGGCGACGTCCTTGATGGTGACCATGGGGTTCGCGCCTCCTCGCCGGATCGTCGAATCGATTCGATGATCAAGCGGACTATTCCGTCGAATCGATTCACGGACGCAAGCATGCTAGGCGTCACCGACCTCTGTGGCAAGCGGCACATCCCCCGAGCGCCGCCGGCGGGCCTGCCGCGCAGGCCGGGCGCGCGGCGATTGGGCCCGTAAGACCCGACATAAAGGACACCCGGGCGCCCGATCATCACCGAGACTGTCCCTGGGACCGGTTTCGGCGCCGAAACCGTCTCTGGAGCCGTTCTCGGCGCGCCGCCGGGCGCCCAGCCGTCGGGCACCCTGCCCGATACGCGCGGGCCCGGCCATCCGGCGCCGTGGCTGCCGCTTTTCCTCCAGACCACCCGCCGCCCGGCAGGCTACAAGGCCGCCCAGCGGCCCGAGCCGCCTTGTCTGCCCACTGGTGCGCCTGGCCCGCCTGCCGCCACCAGCGACGCACTTAACGAAGTACTACCAGGATGGAGGCTCGAGAATCCGCCCAAGTACTTCACCGTCTACTGTCCGTGCGGTGACCACATGACCCAGCTTCACCTCACCCCTTCCAACCCGCGGCGGGTGTCGGCAACGTTAACGCCTTCCTGACGCTTCGGCCTGCGTTCGGCTCTGGCCCGCCGTGCCGCCGAGCGGCACGATGGGCTCGGGAACGCCGTTGCACGGCCGGTCGTGCTCCGCCCGTGCACGGTGCAGCGCTCACCCCGACGCCGCGAGGAGGATGCCTCATGAACGTGGTCGCCCTGGACGAGATCGCGGCGGGGACGCACGGGGTCGTCGGCGGCAAGGCCGCCGGGCTCGGGGCCATGGCGGCGGCGGGGGAGCGGGTGCCGCCCGGCTTCTGCCTGACCACCGCCGCCTACGAGGCGGGCCGGATTCCCGAGGACGACCTGCTCGCCGCCTACCGCGACCTCGGCGGCGGGCCGGTCGCCGTGCGCTCCAGCGCCACCTCCGAGGACCTGCCCGAGGCCAGCTTCGCCGGGCAGCAGGAGACCTGTCTGAACATCCGCGGCGAGCGCGAACTGCTCGACGCGGTGCGCCGGTGCTGGGACTCGCTGAACACCGACCGCGCCCGCGCCTACCGCGAGGCGAACCTGCCCGAAGGCGCCGACGCGCGCATGGCCGTCGTCGTGCAGCGCATGGTCGACGCCGAGGCCGCCGGCGTCCTGTTCACCGCCGACCCCACCACCGGCAGCCGCTCGGCCATGGTCGTCGACGCCGCCTCCGGGCCGGGCACCGCGGTCGTCGAGGGCAGCGTCGTCCCCGACCACTACGTGCTGCGCTCCGAAAAGGCGCCCGAGGGTCCCGAGGGAGGCTGTCTGGGCCGTGCGCGACTCGCCGAGCTGTACGCCGCCGGCGAGCGCCTCCAAAGCCTGTTCTCGGCCCCCCAGGACGTCGAGTGGGCCTACGACCGCGACGGCGTCCTGTGGCTCCTGCAGTCGCGCGCCATCACCGCGCTCTTCCCCCTGCCGCCGGACACCGGGCGTGCGAAACCCCGGTTCTTCCTGGAGATCGGCAACATGCAGGGGATGCTCCGCCCGCTCACCCCGATGGGCGCGGCGACGATGGAGGCCGCTTGGCAGCACATCCGGGCGGTGGGCGGGCTCCACGGGGAGGACGTCGGGGAGTTCTTCGACATGGTCACCGTCGGCGGGCGGCTCTACACCGACATCACCGGTGTGCTGCGCACTCCGTGGATCCGTCCCGGCCTCGTCGAGGGGCTGGAGATCTACGGGCCGCGCGTGCAGGCGGCCGTGCGCGAGGTCCTGAAGGACGCCCGCTTCGCGGTCCCCTCCGCCACACCGTTCCCGGTCGCGCCGGTGGTGCTGATGGCGCTGCGCTTCGCTCCCACGGCGGTCGGCGGACTCCTCGGCGCGCTCGCCCGGCCCGAGGCGGCGCGCGCCCGCGCGTGGGAGGGTGTCGAGGACTTCCGCCGGCACCGGGGGCCCGACGAGTCCGCCTCCGCGTCGCAGCGGCTGCGCACCGTCTTCGACACCGGCTTCGCGCCGATGTTCGGCGCACCCATGGGCAAGGTGATCATGCCGACGATGGCCGGTGTGGTCCTGCCCCAGCTGCTGCCCGCGCTGCTGAAAGGCATCGCCTCCGAGGAGGAGGCCGCGGCGGTGCTCACCGGTATGCCGCACAACGTCACCACGGAGATGGACCTGGAGCTGTGGCGGATCGCCGCCGGCGCCGCCGAGCACCGCGACCTGCTGACGGATACCGACCCCGCCGAGCTGGCCGCCCGGTACCGGGCGGGAACGCTGCCCGACATCGGCCTGGACGGATTCCTGCGCCGCTACGGCCACCGCGCCCCCGGCGAGATCGACGTCGGCGTGCCGCGCTGGGACGACGACCCGGCCCCGCTGTTCGCCACCATCGCCAACTACCTGCGCCTGCGGGACGCCGAAGAGGCGCCGCCCCGGCGTTTCGAGCGCGCCGCCGCCAACGCGGAGGCGACCGTCGCGGAGCTGTCGCGCCGGGCGCGGCGCGTGCGGCCGGTGCGCGGGCGCGTGGCGTCGTTCGTCATGCACCGCGCGCGGGAGCTGGCCGGTATGCGGGAGATGGCGAAGTTCGCGTGGCTGATCCCCTTGGCGGAGATGCGCCGCCAGCTGCTCCTCGCCGGTGCCGAACTCGCCGAGCAGCGCCTGCTGGAGGCCCCCGAGGACATCATGTTCCTCGACCTGGACGAGGCCCGCGCCGCCGCCGACCACGGAATGGACCAGCGGGAACTCGTCGCCGAGCGCAAGGCGCACTACACGCGCGAGCTGCGCCGCAGGCACGTGCCCGTCGCCCTGCTGTCCGACGGCACCGACGCCGAGGCCCTGGCCCCGCCGCCGCCCGCCGTCGAGGGAACGCTCACCGGCGCACCCGCCGCGGCGGGCCGGGCGACCGGCCGCGCCAGGGTCGTCGTCGACCCCGTAGGCGCCCGCATCGAACCCGGGGAGATCCTGGTGGCCCCCACCACCGACCCGGGCTGGACCCCGCTGTTCATGACGGCGGCCGGCCTGGTCACCGAGACCGGTTCGGTGGTGGCCCACGGCCCCACCGTCGCCCGCGAGTACGGCATCCCCGCCGTGATCTGCCTCCCCGGCGCCACGCAGCGCATCTCCACCGGCGACGTGATCACCGTCGACGGAGGTACGGGCCGCGTGGTCGTCGAGCCGGAGGAGTCGTCCGGCACCCCGGACGCCGACGCCCGCTCCCAGACCGGCTCCGGTTGATCCGGTGGTTCCAGTAAAACTCCGTTCGAGTTCCCGGTTCCGCGCGCCGATCCCCGCGGCCCGCCGCCGTCCGCGGCGGGGCCGTCTCCCGGGAGCGGGCGGGACGCCACGTAGGACCGCCGTTTCGGGCGAGCAGCAGGACGGAGGAAAATGCACGCAACCGCTTTACGCGAGGTCCTCGTCGTCGGGGGCACCGGCATGCTGCGGCCCGCCGTACACGAGTTGCTGGGCAGCGGTGCCCGGGTCGTCTGCGTGGCGCGTCGGCCTGAGCGGGCGGCCGCCGGCGCGCCTGACGCGGGGGAACTGGTGCAGGTGGCGGCGGATTGGGAGCAGCCGCGAAGCCTGGGGGAGGCGGTGGCCCGCGCTGCACGCACAGGGCGGTTCACCGAAGCGCTGCTGTGGGTGCACACTCCCTATGACGAGGCTGTACACCGCGAGCTGGACCCCGTGCTCAGCGGAAATGCGGCCGTGGTTCAGCTGTGGGGCAGCGCCGGGGCGGATCCGCGCCGCAGCCGGCCCGATCCGCCCCGCTACGCCCCGCCGCGCAGTTACCGCAGCGTGGTGCTCGGTTTCGCCGACGCAGCGCGGGGCACCCGATGGCTGACCGACCGCGAGATCTCCGACGCCGCACTGCGCGCCTTGGGCGACAGCACCCCCGAGCAGACGGCGGGCCGCGTCGAGCCGTGGTCGGACCGCCCGTGCGTCTGGTTGGCGCCGTCTTCGATCACCCGCCGACCACGCCCCTTCCCGGATGTTGCCGGCGCCCTTTGCGTACGGCGACGGCCCCGGCCGATACGGGGCCGCTGATGCCGTGACCGGCGGCCCCGGTATGCGGCCCCTCCCACGACCCGCATGCCCGGACCACCGCATCCTGCGGCTGAGCTTGCGCCCGGGTCGTCCGGGTGCCGGCAGCCGAACGTCGCGGTGGCCCATGAGGCCCGTCAGGACGGCTCAGCCCGGACCGCCCTCCTCGCGCGTGCGGGGCGCGTCGCCGTTTTCGTCGGGATCGGGCGGCACGGCGCCCGGGTCGACGTCGGTGTCCATGGCGCCGCCCGTGATCGCTTCGCGCAGGCGGTTCAGGCGCTGGCGGGCGGCGACCGAGCCCGAGCGGTCGCGCGCGGCCAGTTCCATCGCCAGGGCGTGGGCGACCACCTGTTGGGCGAGGTTCTCGTCGGCGGCCCCCGTCGTGGACGGGGGAGTGGTCAGCACGGCGCGCACCCGTTCGCGCAGTTGCTCCCCAAGGGCCTCGGTGATCGCCACCACCGGAGCACCCGCCTCCTCGCAGTGCCCCAGCAGGGCCTCGATCTCGCGGAACATCCGCAGCGGAGCCACGACCACGACCACGTCGTCGCCGCCGATCCCCAGCAGGTCGTCGGCCAGGCGGAACCCCGAAGCCTCCAGCGCCAGGCTGCGCCGACCCAGCCGTCCCATTTCGATGGCCAGGTAGCGGGCCGTCGCCGAGGCCGGGCCGATGCCGTAGCACACCGTTCGCGGCGCTTGCGCGAGCAGATCGACCGCCACCGCGAACGCGCCGGCGTCGAGGACCTCGGGCAGCCGCCGCAGCAGGTCGGTGCTGTCGGCGATCACCCGGTCCAGCACCGGTGCGCCGCCCAGGCCCTCCAGTCGCTGGTCGAGCACCATGGCGGGGTCGCGGCGCGCGGTGAGCATCTCCAGTACCGCGCGCTTGAGTTCGCGCAGCCCGCTGTAGCCCAGCGAGCGCGCCGTGCGCACCACGGTCGCGTCGCTGGTTCCGGTCAGTGCGGCGAGCTGCTGGGCCGAGGCGGTCACAGCCTCGGACGGGCGGTTGAGGACGAAGTCGGTGACCGCGCGCTCTCGGGGGGAGAGCGAATCCAACCGCGCCGTGACCCGGGCGCGGAAGCCGCCGTCCTCGTTGGATGAAATTTTCATGTCACTATTGATCCAAACATGAAGTGAACACTACTCTCACTGTGAAGCGGATCTCCTGCAAGGGCTCAGATGATGAAACACCAGTTCGTGATTATCGGGGGCGGCGTCCACGGGTGCGCCGCCGCATGGATGCTCGCCGACTCCGGGGAGGACGTACTCCTCCTCGAAGCGGACGAGGTCGCCGCGGGCGCCTCCGGTGGCTTCGGTCGCCGCGGCGTCCGAGGAAACCGCCGCGACCTGCGCGAACTTCCGCTGATGCGAGCCTCCTACCGCCTGTGGCCCGCGCTGGCCGACCAGCTCGGGGCCGACACGTACTACGAGCGCACCGGCGGCCTCAACCTCATCGAACAGGAGACCACGGGCACCAAGGGGGGCCTGGTCGCCGCCGAGGCCCATGCGGCGGTACAGAGCCGCAACGGCGTGCCCACCGAAGTGCTCACCCGCGACCGCCTGCTCGAACTCGAACCCAATCTGGGCCACGCGGTGCGCGGTGCGCTGTACTGCCCCTTCGACGGCACCGCCGACCACGGCGCCACCACCGCGGCCTTCGCCGCCGCCGCCCGGGCGCGCGGCGCCGTCATCGAGGAGCACAGCCCTGTCACCGGTGTCGAGACCGCCGCGGGGAGAGTCACCGCCGTCACCACCGCCGGCGAGCGGCGCTACGAGGTCGGCCAGGCGCTGCTCGTCTTGGCCAACGCGGGGGCCGTTGACCTGCTGCGCGACCATTTCGGCGTCACGCTGCCCGTCTGGCGTATCCTCCCGCAGGCCCTGCGCGTCCGCGCCGGAGCCGAGCCGCCCATGCACCACCTCATCGGCCACGACCACCGGTCGCTCTCCCTCAAGCCGCTGCCGGACGGCGGCGTCATGGTCAGCGGCGGCTGGCGCGGACGATGGAACGCCGAGCTGGGGCGCGGGGAGGAGATCGACGCCAACGTCCGCGGCAATCTGCGGGCCGCCGCGGAGGTCTACGCCGACCTGGCGGACGCCGAACTGGACTTCGCGGATGCCAGGCGGCCCGAATCCTGCAGCGCCGACGAGATCCCCGTCATCGACCGCGTCCCGGGAACCGCCAACGCCCTGGTGGGCACCGGCTGGACCGGGCACGGCTTCGCCATCGCACCCGCGGTGGCCGAGGCCCTCGCCTTCTGGGCGCGCACGGGGGCGCGCCCGGAGAGCCTGTCCCCGTTCTCGGCGACGCGGTTCTGACCCGAACCGCGGCCTCGGGGACCGCACCCGCACACCCCCGAGGTCCGGCCGGACGACGCCTGCCCGCTCTCGCGGAAGGCCCCGCCCGACCCGCCCCACCTGATCACCCCCAAGGAGGGCCATGTTCCCCACAGACGAAGTCGCCGGCGACACGGTCACCACTCTGCTGTTCGCCTTCACCGTGCTGGGCCTGCTGGTCCTCGCCGGGGTGGTGCTGCGATTGCTGGTCAAACCGCTGCGCCGCTTCTTCATCCCCGCAGCACTGATCGGCGGCGTCCTCGGCGCCGCGCTCGGTCCCTACGGCGCAGGCGTGTTCCCCGAAGGCATGACCGCCACCTGGTCGGCTCTGCCGGGCATCCTGATCACGGTCGTCTTCGCGCCGATGCTCATCGGTGTGCGCATGCCCGATGTGCGGCAGAGCTACCAGCTGATCGCGCCGCAACTGCTGTTCGGCTACATCGGCGATTTCCTGCTGATGGGCGTGCCCATGCTGCTATGTGCGGCGCTGCTGATGCCCGTGTGGGGTGTCGACGCCATGTTCGGCACCATGGTCGAGATCGCGTGGCCCGGAGGCCACGGCACCGCCGGCGGAATGGCGCCGGTCTACACCGAACTGGGGTGGGCCGACGGCGGTGCGCTCGCGCTGGCCGCGGCGACCGTCGGGCTCGTCTTCGGGATCGTCGTCGGCATGGTGCTCATCAACATCGGGGCACGCCGGGGCGACGCGCCCAACGCCGCGGGGAGCCGGGACACCCCCGACCTGATCGGGCGCGAGGAGCGGCCCGGCCTGGGGCAGGTGACGCTCAACAAGGACCTCGTCGACGGCCTGGCCTTCCACGGAGCCCTGATCGCGGTAGCGGTGTTCATCGGCTGGCTGCTGCAGTCGGCGCTGGAGCCGCTGGTGCCCGGACTTCCGCTGTTCCCGCTGGCGATGATCGGCGGGGCCCTCGTGCAAGCCGTGGTCGGCCGTACGCGGCTCGGCGACGCGGTGGATACCGGGAGCCTGCGCGCGATCCAGGGCGCCGCGCTGGACCTGCTGGTCGTCTCGGCCGTGGCCTCGGTGTCGATTCCGGTCGTGCTGGACAACATCGTCCCGTTGAGCCTGCTGATGCTGGTGGCCGCCGCGGTCGCCGTCGGCTTCTTCTACTGGGCCGGCCCGCGGATGTTCCGCCGGTCCTGGTTCGAGCACGCCATCGTCAACTTCGGCACCCTGACGGCGGTCTCCTCGGTGGGCCTCATGCTGCTGCGCACCGCCGACCCGGAGCTCAAGACCGACGCCGCCCGCGCCTATGCGCTGCGGGCACCCTTCTTCAGCCCGCTGGTCGGGGGCGGACTCGTCACGGCTCTGCTGCCGGTGCTCGCCGTCAACTACGGCCCCTGGGCCGTGGGGATCGGCGCCTGCGCCGCGGCGGCGGTGCTGTGCCTGCTGGCCCGGCTGCTGGGCATCTGGCGGAGCCCCCGAAAGGCGCGCGAGGAGGCCGCCTCCCTCTCCTGACGTCCTCCTGACGTCGTCCGCCGTGCGTGTGCGCGCCGGTCCGGGGCCCGCGGGGCCGGGGACCGGCGCGCGCCGCAAGGGCGGGCCGCAGGTCCCGGCCCCGGGCGCCTTGAGCCCGCGCTGGAGCCGCTATTTCGTGACGAACGGGACCAGCGCCGCGTTGACCTGGGAAGCGTGGGTCCACAGCAGGCCGTGCGGGGCGCCCTCGATCTCGACGTACTCGGCTTCGGGCAGCGCCTCGTGGAATGGGCGCCCCGTGGCGTCGATCGGCAGGATCTGGTCGGCGGTGCCGTGCAGGATCAGGACCGGCTTGCCGGCCGCCCGCACGGCCTCGACGTCGCCGCGGAAGTCCTCGATCCAGGACGACACCACCGCGTAGGCGGCCACCGGCGCGCTCGCCACGGCGGTGTTCCAGCCGGCGTCGACGACCTCCTGGCTGATCCGGCTGCCCAGGGTGTCGTCGAGGTTGTAGAAATTGCCGAAGAACTGCGTGAACCAGGCGTACCGGTCGGCCCGCGCCGCGTGCTCGATCTCCTCGAAGACGCTGCGCGGCACACCGGTCGGGTTGTCGTCGGTGCGCACCAGGAAGGGTTCCAGCGAGGCCAGAAAGGCCAGCTTGGCGACACGCCCGGCGCCGTAGCGGGCCACGTAGCGGGCCAGTTCCCCCGTGCCCATGGAGAATCCGACCAGGACCACGTCCCTCAGGTCGAGGGTCTCCAGGAAGGTGTTCAGGTCGGCGGCGAAGGTGTCGTAGTCGTAGCCGGTGCCGACCTTGCTGGAGCGGCCGAAGCCGCGGCGGTCGTAGGTGATGACGCGGTAGCCGGCCGCGATCAGCTCCCGGCTCTGCAGCTCCCAGGACGACCCGTCGAGCGGGTAGCCGTGGATGAGTACGACCGGCTGCCCGGCGCCGTGGTCCTCGTAGTAGAGCTCGACGTCGCCGGAGTTCTCCTTGCCGACGGTGATGAAAGGCATCGCTGACTCCCCCTGCGATCAGTGGAGAACGATCGTTCTCCGATATACCGGCTAGAGTAGAGAACGAACGTTCTCAAGGCAAGGGCGACACATGAGGGATGAGGAACAGATTCGCCGGCGCGTGCTGGAGGCGGCCGACCGCCTGTTCTACGCGTACGGCATCCAGGCGGTGGGGATGGACGCCGTCCGAGCCGAAGCGCAGGTGTCGCTGAAGCGGCTCTACTCGGCGTTCGGATCGAAGGACGCGCTGGTGGCGGCCTTTCTGCGGGACCGGTCCCGGCAGTGGGACGCGGGCCTCGCCGCGGCCGCCGAGCAGGCCGGCGACGACCCGCGCGAGCGCCTGCTGGCCGTCTACGACTTCCTCGGCACCTGGTTCGAGCAGGACGGGTTCCGCGGGTGCGCCTTCATCAACTCCTTCGGCGAGCTCGGCGGCGTCTCCGCGGAGATCGCCGAGGCCGTGCGCGAGCAGAAGGCGTCGTTCCAGGACTACGTCGCCCGCCTGGCGGCCGAGGCCGGGGCGCCGCCGTCCCTGGCCCCGCAGCTGGCGATCCTGGCCGAGGGCGCCCAGAGCACCGCCGCCATCTCCGGCGACGGCGCCGCGGCGGCCGACGCCCGCGCCGCGGCCGAATCCCTCATCGACGCGGCGCTGGCCCCCGCGGGCGCCCGGTAGCCGGGCAAGCGGTTGCGCCGAGCGGAGGCCGCGCCGCCCAGCTGCCGGGGGCGGCGCCCGTATCGCCCCCGGCGCGCCGACGAGGCCGCGCCCTAGGCGGGCGCGTCCGAACTCCACAGCGCACGCGCGCTGTCCAACTGGCCCCGGTAGCGGGCGTAGCCCTCCTCGTAGCGGCCGCGCAGGTCTGCGCGCGGTTCCACCCGGGCGCCCCGGGCCAGCCAGCGGGCGCCGTCGGCCTCCTCGCCCAAGGCCCGCCAGGCGGCGGCCGTGGCCCCGCGCACGCCGATCGCGTCGTCGGAGGGCAGGATCACCTCCCGGCCCAGCACGTCGGCGAAGACCTGCATCCACCCGCGCGAGCGGCTGCCCCCGCCGCAGACCGCCAGCCGCCCCGTCAGCCCCGCCGCCTCCAGGCAGTGCCGGGCGGCATAGGCGATGCTCTCGCAGACCGCGCGCACGATGTCGGCGCGGTCGGTGCCCAGGTTGACGCCGGTGAGCTGGCCGCGCGCCCGCGGGTCCACGAACGGCGCGCGCTCGCCCGACTCGGCCAGAAACGGCAGCGCCGAGACACCGCGGGCACCGGGCGGGCTCGCCTCCAGCAGCCGCTCCACGTCGCCGATGCCGATCCCCAGCAGCTCCAGCAGCCAGTCCAGCCCGGCGGTACCCACCATCGCCGGCATCGCCCGGGAGAACCGGTCGGGGCGGTCGGTGCACAGCCACATGCCCGCGGGCTCGCCCGAAGGCTCGGCGGGCACGCGGTCGGCCACCACCTGGCAGGCCAGGGTCGTGCCCACGGTCAGCAGCCCGTCGCCCACCTCGCTGAGGCCGCTGCCCAGCAGGCAGGCGGGCAGGTCGAACGGTCCGCCGGTCACCGGGGTGCCCTCGGGCAGGTCCAGCAGGCGGGCGCCGCGCCCGTCCAGCCGGAACAGGCGGTCGGGCTCGGCCGGTTCGGGCAGCAGAGCGCGCCACCGCGAGACGCCGCACTCGGCCAGCGCGTCCGCGCTGTAGGTGCGGCTGCCCACGTCCAGGAAAGGCAGCGAGGCGTCGGAGGCGTCCACCGTGATCTCGCCGGTCAGGTGCTGCACCATCGCGTCGACGCAGTAGCCCGCCACCGCCGAGCGCTCCAGCACCTCGGGCTCCTCGGCGTCCAGCGCCGCCAGCAGCGGACCGTGCGCGCCGGGGAACATGCCCTGGCCGGTCAGCCGGTGCACCCGCGCCATGGTGCCGTTCTCGTACCACCGCCGCACCAGCGGGCCCGCGCGCCCGTCCAGCCAGGAGACCGCGGGCCGCGTGGGCCGCCCCTGCTCGTCGCGCAGCCACAGGCCGTCGCCCTGGCCGGTCAGCGCGACGGCGGTGACCGGCTCCGCCTGCGCCGCGGCGACCTTGCGCACCACCGAGGACACGGTCGCCAGCACCTCGTCGAGGTCCTGCTCGACGCGGGCGCCGTCGAAGCGGTGCAGGGTGGTGGGCTCGTCGGCCTCGGCCACCGCGTGGCCGTCGCGGTCGAAGACGGCGGCCTTGGTCATCGTGGTGCCCACGTCGACGCCGATGATCACGCCCGCACCTCCCGCACCTCGGGGTTGGCCAGGTGGCGGGGCTCCCGGCCGCGCAGGTAGCGGCCGACCTCGGCGGCGACGATGCGCGCGGCGCGCTCGGCCGTCTGCCGGGTGGCGCCGGCCAGGTGCGGCGTGGTCACCACGTTGGGCAGCCCGCGCAGCGGCCAGTCGGCGGGTGGCGGCTCGACGTCGTAGACGTCCAGCGCGAGCGCGCCCAGTCGCCCGCTGCGCAGCGCCTCGGGCAGGGGAGCGTGGTCGAGCAGGCCGCCGCGCGCGGTGTTGACCAGCACCGCGCCGCGCGGCATGAGCGCGAGCCGGTCGGCGTCGATCAGGTTGCGCGTCTCCTCGGTGAGCCGCGCGTGCAGGCTGACGACCGTGCAGGAGGACAGCAGCTCCTCCAGGCCGACGAGGCGCACCCCGTCCTCGGCGGCGGTCGCCGCATCGGTGTAGGGGTCGGCCACCAGCACTTCGGCGTCGAAGGCGCGCAGGATGCGGGCCACGATCCGCCCGATGGCGCCGTATCCGACGAGGCCGACGCTGGTGCCGCGCAGTTCGACGCCGGCCTGGTCGTAGGCGTAGAAATCGCCGCGCCAGCGGCCTTCGCGCAGTTCGGCGTCGGCGGCGGGGACCCGCCGCAGGGCGGCCAGGATCATGGCGATGGCGTACTCCGCCGCCGCGGTCGCGTTGCGGCCCGGCGCGTAGGTCACGGCGACGCCGGCGCGGGTGGCCGCCCGGAGGTCGACGTTGACGGGCCCGCCCCGGCACACCGATACCAGGCGCAGGTCGGGGCAGGCGTCGATCACCTTCGCCGTCACCGGCGCCATCTGGGTCATGCAGACCTCGGCGCCGCGCAGCTGCTCGGCGACCTCCTCCTCGGTGCCGCTGGCCTCCTCGACCCCGCCGACGGGGCCGAACGGCTCCACGGGCCAGGGCAGCCGCAGCCGGGCGGTCTCGGGCGGCGGCAGGCTGCCGGCGCGGACCTCCTCCTCCAAGGCGGCCACCAGCAGGTCGGGGCTGACGAAGTGGTCGCCCGCGGCCAGTACACGCATGTCGGCTCCTGTTCACGTTCGCATCGGATACAAGCCCCGTCGGGGGTGTCCGCGGGTCGCCGCAGGGGAGGCCCGCCGCGGGTCAGGTCCGCTCGTACTCGCTGATACGGGCGACCTTGGCCGCACTGGCCGAAGCCGGGTCGAAGGCGTGGCCGATCCACTCGGCCACGATCCGCTTGGCCAGTTCCGGGCCGATCACCCGCGCCCCCATGGTGAGTACCTGGCAGTCGTTGGACTTGATCGACCGCTCGGCGGAGTAGGAGTCGTGGGCCACGGTCGCGCGCACCCCGGCGACCTTGTTGGCCGAGATGCACATGCCGATCCCGGTGCCGCACACCAGCACGGCGCGGTCGGCGCGTCCGGCGGCGACCTCCTCGGCGGCCGCGATACCCAGTAGCGGGTAGGCGCGGTCGTCGGCGGCGTCGGGCACGCCCAGGTCGCTGACCTCGGTGATGCGGGTGTCGGTTCGCAGCAGCTCGCGCAGTTCGTCCTTGAGCGCCACACCGGCGCTGTCGGCGGCGACGGCGATTCTCATGGCGTGTTCACCGGCCTTCTTCAGTCGGGGCGGCATCGGGGACGGGGGGCGCCGAGCGGTGTTCGCCGAGGACCTCGGCGGCGGCTCGGGCCATCAGCGCCAGCGAGGTGGCGCCGGCGTCGGCGTGGCCCTTGCCGCGTTCACCCAGGCGGGCGGCGCGTCCGCGCTTGGCGGGCATGTCTGCGGTGGCGCGGGCCGCATCGGTCGCCGCGGCGGCGGCCGCCGACCAGGCGTCGGCCAGCACGGCGCCGGACCGTGCGCGCTCGGCCAGCACGTCGCGGAAGGGGGCGAGCGCATCCAGCATGGTCTTCTCGCCGACGGCACCGCCGCCCAGCTCGCACACGGCGTCGAACGCGGCGCCGACGGCGGTGGCGGCCAGTTCGGCGGTGACCGGCACCGGCCCGGCCTCCACCAGGGCGCCGCCCATCTCGGCCAGCAGCAGCCCGTAGAGCGCCCCCGAGGCGCCGCCGGCCGCGTCGGCCAGGGCCGTTCCGGCCAGCAGCAGCGCCCGGCCCGCCGACTCTGCGCCGTCGCCTTCCTCGCAGGTGCGGGCGGCCGCGACGGCCGCGCGCAGGCCGCGCACCATGCCCTGGCCGTGGTCGCCGTCCCCGGCGACCGCGTCGAGCCGGCCCAGCTCCTGCTCGTCGGCCTCGACGGCGGCCAGTGCCGCCGCCAGCGCCTCGGCGGCCACCCCGCCGCCCTGCGCCGCGTGGTCGGCGCCGGCGAGCGCGGCGCCGGAAGGGGCCGCGGCGGCCGCCGGCGCCGTGCGGGGTTCGGGCACGGCCGGCTCCGCCGCGGGGGTGGCGGTGAAGGCCGGGCTCTGGCACGGGTCGCCGTAGAGGTCGGCCAGTTCGTCGTCGAGGATCATCACCGACAGCGACAGCCCGGCCATGTCCAACGATGTGACGAACTCGCCCACCTCGGGGCGGTGCGGTGAGACGCCGGCCCCGGCCAGTCGGCGGTGCACCCGGGAGTAGCAGATGAACAGGTCCTCGTAGGGCGTCCGGCCCAGTCCGTTGAGCAGCACCGCCGCGCGTTTCCCCGCCGCCTCGCCGAGCTCGGGCAGCAGCGTGTCCACGAGCACGTCGGCCAGGCCCGCCGGGTCCTGGGCGGGCGCCCGGCGCAGCCCGGGCTCGCCGTGGATGCCCAGGCCGAGCTCCATCGTCTGGGCCGGCACGGTGAACAGCGGCTCGTTCTGGCCGGGCAGCGTGCATCCGCCGAAGGCCGCGCCGAAGGTGCGGGTCATGGCGTTGGCACGGGCGGCTACGCGGGCGACGCCGTCGAGGTCGTAGCCGCGCGCCGCGGCCGCCGCGGCGATCCGGTAGACGAAGAACCCGCCGGCGACTCCTCGGCGCGCCCCGGTGTCCTCGGCGGAGCCGCTGGCGACGTCGTCGGTCACCAGCACGGTGCGGGAGTCGACGCCCTCGGCCGCGAGCCGCCGGGCGGCCAGCCCGAAGTGCATCACGTCGCCGGCGTAGTTGCCGTAGCTGAACAGCACGCCCGCTCCGCCGTCGACGGCGCGCGCGGTGCGGTAGACCTGCTCGGCGCTGGGGCTGGTGAACACGTCGCCGATCACGGCCGCGTCGACCAGGCCGGGACCCACCAGGCCGGCGAACGCCGGGTAGTGGCCGCAGCCGCCGCCGATGACGACGGCCACCCGGCCGGGCTCGGGCGAGCCCGTGCTCATCACGCCGTGCGCATCGGGAACGGGCGCGACCAGCCGGGAGTAGGAGGTGACGAGGCCCTCCACCCAGGCGGACTTGAAGGCGGCGGCGTCGGTGGTGGAGGGCATCAGCTGCTCCTCTGCGGCGCCGGGCGGCCGAGCAGCCGCAGCAGCCGCTCGCGGACGTCGGCCAGATCGCGCGCCTCCTCCGCGGCCAGCGCCAGCGCGTCGGGGGCGGGGCGGTAGCCGGGGGCGGGGTTGGGCAGCGCGACGACCGCCATGCCTGCGGCGTGGGCCGCGCGGATGCCGTTCGAGGAGTCCTCCACCGCGGCGCACTCGGTGCCGTGGCGGCGGATCCGCGCGGCCGCCTCCAGGTAGACGTCGGGGGAGGGCTTGCCGCGCTCGACCTCTTCGCTGGAGACCGTCGCGGTGAACCGGTCGGCCAGGCCGTGGCCGCGCAGCACGGCGTCGATGAGCCGGCGCGGCGCCGAGGACGCGAGCGCGATCGGCACTTCGGCGCTTACGGCCTCGACGGTCTCCCGCGCGCCGGGCAGCAGTCCGACGCGCTCCTGCTCGAAGGCGGCGACCATGCCGTCGACGACGGTGCGCCCGGTGTCGGCGACCGACTCCCGCGTCCGCGACATCCGGTTCAGGTAGTCGGCCCACTCGCGCGAGCTCATGCCCTGGACGGTCTTGGTGTCCTCGGAGCCCCACTCGACGCCGTGGCGCGCGGCGTAGCCGGACCACATCTCTTCCCAGAGGTGGTCGCTCTCGACCAGCACGCCGTCGAGGTCGAACACCACCGCGTGGAGTCTGCTGCTCATCGCGTCCTCTCATCCACCTTTATGACATCGATGGTGTTAAATTAACATCACATGCGTTATTAAGCTAGGCCCCGGTGTTATCCGCTGCGGCGCGGGAAGCCTCCGATACCGTCTGACGGGCAGTGCCGTCCGCGGGCTGCGCCCGCCATCAGCCACCCGGACTTCGAGGACAGTGGTCCCATGAGTACCCGACGCGGCGACGCCCGCCCCCAGGAAGCGCGCCAGCAGGCCATCGCCGAGTTCGTCGCCCGGCAGGGCTCGGCCACGGCCGTCGAGCTGGCCGAACTCACCGGCGTCAGCGTGATGACCGTGCACCGCGACCTCGACGAGCTCGCCCGCCGCGGTCTGCTGCGCAAGTTCCGCGGCGGAGTCTCCGCCCAGCCCTCCACGGTCTTCGAGAGCGACGCCGAATACCGCCTCAACGCCCGCATCGAGCAGAAGCGCGCGATCGCCGCCCGCGCCGCGGCCTACGTCGAGCCCGGCGGCTCGATCATGCTCGACGACTCCACCACCGCCCTGCAGCTCGCCGCGCTGCTGGAGCCGCTCGCGCCGCTGACGGTGGTCACCAACTACCGGCGCACCATCGACCAGGTGTGCGCGATGAAGGACGTGCGGCTGATCGCGCTTGGCGGCGACTACTCGCGCACCCACGACTCCTTCAACGGCCTGCCCTGCACCGAGGCGATCTCCTCGGTCAGCGTCGACACCGCCTTCATCAGCACCTCCGCCATGACCGCGCAGATGACCTACCACCAGGAGCAGGAGATCGTCGTGGTCAAGCGGGCGATGCTCGCCTCGGCCCAGAGCCGGGTGCTGCTCATGGACTCCAGCAAGATGCCGCGCACCGCGCTGCACCATCTGGCCCCCGTCGACGCCTACGACCGCGTCATCGTCGACGACGGCGTCGAGGACGGGCTGCTCGACGAGCTGCGCGACCGCGTCACCGTCGAGGTCACGCCGACGAAACAGTGAATCACGTATTGCGTGTTAATTTCACACGAGTTATGTTCTCTTCCGTGATGTAGGTGAGACCTGGATCACGCGGCGCCCCCCGCTCGGTACGGCCCGCGGCCCGCGCGGCGCGCGGGCCCACCCCAGCGTGCCCGGCGCCTCGGCCGAAGCACCGGCGCCCGGTGACCCGGCCACCGCCCACCCCCAGCGAGGAGAGACCATGGACGAGCCGGCGAGTTCCCGCCAGCCGCAGCGACCCCCCTCCAGTCCCGCCGAGCCCGCGTCAGCGCCGCTGCGCGGCATCGAGCGGATCGGCATCCCCAGGCCGCTGGTCTGGGGTTTCGTCGGCGTGCTGATCTACATGATCGGCGACGGCGTGGAGATCAGCTACCTCACCGACTACCTCCAGCAGCCCGACGGGGGAGGGCTCGCCGGCGAGCAGGCCACCTTCGCCACGGTGACCATCTACGGTGTCGCCGTCATGGTGGCCTCGTGGCTGTCGGGCACCCTCTCGGCCATCTGGGGGCCGCGCCGGGTGATGTGGCTGGGCGCCGCGTGGTGGGTGGTCTTCGAGGCCATCTTCCTGTTCGCCGCCATCCCCACGCAGAACTTCGCGTTCATCGTCACCGTCTACGGCATCCGCGGCTTCGCCTACCCGCTGTTCGCCTTCGCCTTTCTGGTCTGGGTGCAGACCACCAGCCACGAGCGCATGCGCGGATCGGCCGCCGGCTGGTTCTGGTTCGCCTTCACCGGCGGCCTGCCCACCCTGGGTGCGGGGGTCGCTGCGCTGGCCGTGGGCCCGCTGGGCCTGTCCCTCTACGACACCCTCATCCTGTCCATGGTGCTGGTGGCCATCGGCGGCGCCTTGGGCTCCTTCGCCTGCCGCGAGCCCAACGGCCTCAAGCCCATCGCCGACGAGTCGGTGCAGAACCCGACCAGCTACCGCCGCCTGCTGGAGGGTGTCGACATCCTCTGGCGCGACCGCCGCGTGCTGGCGGGCGGGCTGACGCGCATCGTCAACACCGCGCCCCAGTACGGCTTCTTCGCGATGTTCCCGTTCACACTCGGCAACGCCGGCGGCAACGACGGGTTCCTCAGCGTCGCCCAGATCGCCACGCTGACCGCGCTCACCTACGGCTCCAACATCGCCGCGAACCTGTTCTTCGGCGTCTTCGGCGACTACTTCGGCTGGCGGCGCACCGTGACGATCTTCGGCTGCCTGGGCTGCGCCGCGGCCACACCGCTGTGGTACTTCGCCGCGGTGTCCACCGAGAGCTTCGCGATCACCATCGCCATGGGCTGCCTGTACGGTGTGCTGCTCGCCGGGTTCGTCCCGCTGTCGGCGCTGATGCCGTCGATGGTGCAGCACAAGGACAAGGGCGCGGCGCTGGCGATCCTCAACTTCGGCGCGGGCGGCGCCGCCTTCGTGGGTCCCGTCGTGGTCACCCTGTTCTACCCGCTGGTCGGCGGCGGCGGTGTGGCTCTGATCTTCAGCGGCCTGTACCTGGCGGTCGCGGCCCTGTCGACCCGGCTGAAGGATCCCAGCGACCCGGCCGAGAAGCGCGCCGCCGCGGTCGCCGAGGCCGCCTGAGCCCACGAGCACCCGGCGGCCCCGGGCCCCTCGCGCCGCGGCGCGAGGGGCCCGGGGCCGCTCATGAGCGCGGATAGCGCCCGGTACGGGCAGCCGCACCACCGCCGGCGGGATGCGCCCGCCGAGGCGCCGCGCGACTCCGCGGCCCCGGCGCGGCCCGTGCGCGCCTGCCCGTCCGCCCGGCTGGGACCCGGGCGGACGGGTGCGCCGGGCCTGCGCTCAGAGGTCCGCCTCGCCGTAGGGGAGCAGCCGGACCGGTCCCATCAGGCCGTACTCCTGGCGGCCGACGTCGCCGTAGACGTCCGGGCGGAAGACGCGCATCCGGTTGATGAGGGTGGTGGAGACCTCGACCTCGATCCGGTTGGCGCCGCGGCGGAGGTGCCCGCCGAGGTCGACCACCGGATCCAGCTGGTCGCCGGGCGGCAGGTCCTCCCCGTTCACGCTGACCCGGAAGACGTCGCTGACCCGGCCCAGGTCGAGGTAGGCTCCGTGGCCGCCGGTCCAGCCCGCGCCAAGCTCGACCGTCGTCGAATAGCGCCCGATGCCGGAGACGTCGGCAAGCCCCTCCAGCTCGGTCCAGGGCGCCAGGGCCTTCAGTTCCAGCTCGTGGGTGCGCACCTCGGTCTCGGTGGCCGACGCGCCCGGCCGCCAGTCCTCGACCTCCAGCCGCCACTCCCTCAGCTCCCGCGGATCGGCGACGGAGTCGACGACCGTGGTGTGGGAGCGGCCGTCGTCCCGGGTCGTGGTGTAGGAGCCGGGCGCCGCGGCCCGCACCTTCGGGTCGCGCCCGGATAGGCGCACATCGTCGGCGTCGGTGCCGCTGAGCCGGAGCTTGCGCAGTTGCCCCGGGGGCATGTGCTTGCCCGACCCGGCGGCGTGCGGTGCCCACTGCGGGCGCGCGATCGCCACGGCCGTCGACGCGCCGGGCGCCAGCCGCACACGCAGCCGGACGCCGCCGTCCTCGACGCGGTGCAGGAGCACGGGTTCGGCCTCACCGGTCCACAGGTCGACGGAGAACGGGTAGGCGTGGCGCATCCCCGTTGCGAAGGTGACGTCGTGGTCCACGGCGGTGTCGTCGGAGGAGTTGGTCAGGAAGTAGAAGTCCGCGTGCCGCGACCGCCGCCGCGCGTGCAATAGCGGCGAGTCCTTCGCGTAGCTCACGGCCGGCGCGGCTCCGAGGGCGGCGATGCCGTCGGGGATGGCGGCGCGGTCGGCGACGCGGTGCACCGTGGGCTGGTCGAGCAGCGCCTCCACGGTCGCGGCGAGCTCGTCGGCGTCGTCCTGGTCGATCCCGGGCTGCTGAGGGGAGCTCCAGTCGCCCACGACGACGATCCGCAGCCCCGCCTCGGCGTAGCGCAGCAGTCGCCGGGCGGTCTCCAGCGGTAGCGTCGTCACCCGGCCGTTGAACGCGTCGCCCTCGAAGACGAGCAGGCTGTAGGCGGGTCCGTCGGGGGCGAGCACGCCGTCGGTGACCGGTGGGTCGGTGATCTCCAGCAGGTGCGGGCTGACGAACTGGTGGGTCCAGCCCGACCGCACGCCCTCCTTGCTGAAGTAGGCCGCGCCGAATCCGGAACCCGCATAGCCCTTCTGCCGCAGGAACGCGACGTCGACGGTGGAGGTGCCCCACTGCAGGCCCTGCTGCGAACGGGCGAGGAATCCCGCGACGTCGGCGACGTGCTGCCAGGCCGGATGGCGCGGCCCCCACGACTCGCTGTAGCCGACGCCCCCGTCGTAGGGGGTGAACGCGGCGAAGCCGGGCCAGCGGGCGCCGGGGGCGTCGGCATAGGAGAACCCGTGCAGCACCGCCTGGTTGACGCCGGCGGCGTACTCGCGCGAGACGGTGCGGACGGTTTCGCGCCAGGTCGTGCTGTAGGAGCCGCCGTAGACCGCTCCGGCCTCACTGGAGAGCACCGTGTTGCCGCCCAGATCGCGGCCTCCGGCCAGGGAGCGGAAGTCGTCGAGGTTGTTGAAGCCCAGCGACTCGCCCTCGGGGATGTCCACCACGGCGGACTTCGCGGCGGCGTCGGTCTGCAGGCCGTAGGGCTGGATGCGGTAGCGCAGGCCGAGCCCGTGCGCCCATTCCTTCAGCGGTCTGATGTGGTGGTCGATGTAGAGCCGGGTGAGGACGCCGTTGTAGTCGTCGCCGGCCCGCCGGTCGGTCTCGGAGCCGTAGCTGAAGACCTTGTCCTCGTGGGCGCGCACCAGCACCGGCAGGTAGGGCCCCAGGTCGTAGCCCGTGTGCTCGGCGAACGCCTCCGGCATGCCCGCGGTCCACAGGGTCGCCTCGGTCTCCATCTCGATGGAGTCCTCGAAGAGGGCCCCGCCGGCGGGGCCCTGCAGGAGGCGGCGGATGCGCGGAGTCAGGATGCGCTCGTCCCAGAAGTCGGTGACGGCGCGCGTTCCCGCCGCGCCGAAGTGGTCCACGACATAGGACACCGGCTCGGTGTGCGGCCCGCGCTCGGGCCGCTGCCCGCTGCCGCGCTCCCAGTAGGCGATGAGCGCCCAGGTGCCGCCTCCTTCGGCGGGCGCGCTCCAGGACAGCTCCTCGCCGTCGGCGGAGGACGTCAGCTCGACCAGGCTGTCGGCCACCAGCGCGCACGGGGTGTCCTGGGGCGACGCGCCGTCGGCGAGCCGCAGCGCCTGGACGGCGAAGAGGGACCGGTCGCTTACGCCCTCGCCGGGTTCGACGGCGGGCTCGGGCAGCGCTCCGCCGACGTCCTCGCCGGCAGCGACGAAGCGCACGCCGTGGGCGAGTTCGCGTGCGGCCGCGGCGTCCTGCGGTGTGACGGTGGGGACCGCGGCGGGCCAGGCGGGCCCGATGGTCAGGTCGACGCTGAGCCCGCGCCGGCGCGCGCGGGCCAGCGCCGCCTCCAGCGCCTCGCGCCACGGCTTCGTGCCCCAACCGGTGCGCTCGGGGGCGAGGTCGTCCTCGACGCTGTGGTGGACGTCGGCGATCTCCACACCGCCGAATCCGGCGTCGGCGATCTGGTCGATCTCCCGGCGGATCTCGGCGGGGTCGACCATGCCGTGCGGCCACCACCAGCGGAACTTGGCCTGGACGGCGCGTTCGGGGCTGCGCAGCCCGGCCGCCAGTTCGCGGCCGCCGGGTGCGGCCGCCGCTGCGGGCAGGCCGACGGCGGGCTGCAGGGCCGCGGCGGTGCCGACCGCGGCTCCGGCGCCGATGAAGGATCGGCGGGAGAGCCGAGTGGGCGTCGGGCGGTCGGCGCTGTCGTCGGCGGGCATGGTGCTCCTTCCCACGCCGCTGGGCGGCGGGGTGGTGTTCGTGCGGGGGACGGGGATGGGGGTGGGGTGCGCGGACGGACGGGGGCCGTCCGCGCGGTTCGGGAGCGGTGCGTGATCGGCACCACTCTTAAAACGTTTCAGTGAAGTTACTGATGAACGCCTGAGGTGATCAACGGTGTGGCCGGATGCGGCCACGGCACTTGCGGTAAGTGGCTGTGATCGGGGTCAATGTCGTTTTGAGGTGTCGCGACGTGCAGCCGAGGGAATGTGAACGTTTTAGTTCGGCGTGGCTGCCGTCGGCGGGACCTCAGGCCGGCACGGCGGCTGCAGCGGTCCGCCGACAAACGATGGACCGGCCGCACCCGGCGCGGACCTCTGCTGCGGTGCTACTCCCCGCGGCCGTCGTCGACGCGGCCGGGCGGCGGCGAGGGACGTCGGCGCGTGCGGCCGTGCCTGGTCCGCCCCCGGCGGGTCGCGGCTCGCGCCCGACCGGCGGATACTGTCGGTGCCCCGACTCCGCCTCGCCGCGGGCTCCTCCGGGGCCGCCCCAGCCTGATCCCCGCGGCTCGGATTCGCGTTTCGGCAGATGAGCGCGTTGTCCGCAGCGTCCCGGCGAATCGTTCGCGATTTCCGGGTGATTTTTTGTTGTCTGCGGGTTCGGACGCCGTCTCCAGAAGTGGAGCGGGACACAGGGCCGCAGTCGCCCCGCGTCCGCACAAGCCACCGAAGGGAAACCGCCGATGAGTCACGAGCCCCAGGCCGGGCCGGACGTCTCGCTGGTGGCCGCCGCGCGGCGCGGCGACCCCCAGGCGGTCGAAGGGCTGCTCGCGCAGTCGCTGCCGCTCGTCTACAACATCGTCGGCCGCGCCCTGGCGGGCCATAGCGACGTGGACGACGTGGTGCAGGAGAGCCTGCTGTGCATCGTGCGCGGGCTGGAGCAGCTGGAGCGGCCGGAGTCGTACCGATCGTGGATGGTGGCCGTTACCGTGCGGCAGGTGCGCGACTGGATCCGCGTCCAGCAGCGGACGCGACAGCGGCTCCAGCCACTGCCGGAGGCCGAGCAGCTGCCCGACGACTCCGACTTCGCGTCGCTGACCATCCTGCGGCTCAACCTGAGCGACCAGCGCCGCGAGGTCGCCGAGGCCACCCGCTGGCTGGAGGCCGACGACCGCGAACTGCTGTCCCTGTGGTGGCTGGAGGAGACGGGCCGGCTCGAACGCGCCGAGCTGGCCGCCGCCCTCGGGCTGTCCGAGCGGCACGCCGCCATGCGGGTGCGCCGCCTCAAGGATCGGATCGAGGTGGGCCGCGGCATCGTGCGCGCGCTGGCGGCCCGACCGCCGTGTCCGGACCTGGAGCGCGATACCCGCGGCTGGGACGGCGTTCCCGGCCCGCTGTGGCGCAAGCGGCTGGCGCGCCACGTGCGCGACTGCGCCGCCTGCGGCCGGAGCGGCGGCCGCGCCGGTCGGCTCGCGCCGGTGGAAGGACTGCTGCGCGGCCTGCCGCTCATCACCCCGCCCCCCGCTCTCCACCAGGCCCTCGCCGAGGCCGCCCGCGCCGCCACCCCGCACGCTGCGGCCGGGGCGGCCGGAGGCGAGGCGCCGGCCGGCCCGCAGGATCCGCCTCCGACGCCCGCAGACGGCGTGCCGAGCGGATCCGGGCCGGCCGGCAGCGCGCACGGTGCCGCCCTGCCCTCGCGGCGCCGTGCGCTTTCGTCGGGGCACCGCCGGTCGCGCCCGCCCGCCGCCCGGAGGAACGCCCTGGCCGCCACGGGGGCGGGGGCGGTCGCCATGGGAGTCCTGGCCGCGGTCGCCGTCGCGGGCGGCGGACCCTCGGCTCCGCAGGCGAACGCCCCCGCCCCGGGCCCCCTCGCGGCTCAGGCGTCCCCGGCTGAGGACGACCGCCCCGCCCCCTCGCCGTCCGCGTCGCCGAGCCCGGCGCCCGCGGCCTCGTCCGCGGCGCCCTCGCCATCGGCGGCGGCTCCGCCGTCCGCGACCGCCGCCGTCCCCGAACCGGAGGCGGCCCCGGACGCCGCCTCCTCCGGCAGGGGCGTCGGGGTCTGGGAGTTCGACGGTGACGACGCGGCGCTGCGGCGCTCGGGGGCCGACTGGTACTACACCTGGGCCACCGGGCATCCGGGCGTGGCCGCCCCCGCCGGCACCGAGTTCGTGCCTATGATCTGGGGCGCCGAGTCCGTCACCCCCCGGGCCCTGGCCGAAGCGGAGGCCGCCGGTCCCTACCTGCTCGGTTTCAACGAACCGGACATGACCGGCCAGGCCGACATGGGCGTCGAAAAGGCGCTTTCCCTGTGGCCCCGGTTGGAGGAGACGGGCAGCACGCTGGGGAGTCCGGCTGTGGCCTACGGCGCCGATACCGAGGGCGGATGGCTCGAGCGGTTCATGGACGGCGTCGAGCAGCGCGGCTACCGCGTGGACTTCATCGCCGTGCACTGGTACGGCGCCGACTTCCGCACCGGTCCGGCCGTCGACCAGCTGCGCCAATACCTCACAGCGGTGCACCGGAAGTACGGCAAGCCGATCTGGCTCACCGAGTACGCGCTGATCGACTTCTCCCAGGGCACGCGCTATCCCGCGCCGAGCGAGCAGGCCGCCTTCGTCACCGCCTCCGCCGAGATGCTGGCGGAGCTGCCCTTCGTCCGGCGCCACGCCTGGTTCGGCCTGGGCACCGGCGAGTCGGGGCCGACCACTGCGCTGTTCCGCGGCTCCAGCCCGACACAGATGGGCCGCGCCTTCCTGGCAGCCGGCTGACCGGCGGCGGGCAGCGGTGCCGATGGCGGGCGAGCCGCCGGTCACACGCCGTCGGCCTGCCGGGGCACCGGTGGCTTCTCCCGACCCAGGACCAAATCTACAAAGTAAAGGTGGTCCACGACCGCTCATCCAACAACCACCAGACACATCCACGGGCGAGTGAGTCCCTGAAACGGCGGATCCGGGCCGATAGGGTCGTGATCGCCGCCCGGCGGCGGCCGCAGCCCGCCCGGATCGTCCGGTATCGAACGGCGCGGTGCCGCGCGGGGCAGACCGGGTTTCGCCCGCCGGCATACCTTCGCCACGTGCAACGCAGAGGGAGCGCTCATGGCCACCGTGCATGGCTCGACCGTGGACATCACCACCGAGGACGGCACCGCCGACGCCTACCTGGCGCATCCCGACGACGGCGCCGCGCACCCCGGCGTCCTGATGTACATGGACGCATTCGGCCTGCGCCCCCGATTGCACGAGATGGCCGAGCGCCTCGCCGGAGCCGGGTACACGGTGCTCGTGCCCAACGTCTTCTACCGCCACGGCCGCTCCCCGGTCGTGGAGCTGCCCGAGTTCATCGACCCCGGTCAGCGTCCGGAGGTCTTCGAGCGTCTCGGCCCGATCATGCAGTCGCTGACCCCCGAGCTCGCCGTCCGCGACGCCGACGCCTACCTGAACCGCCTCGCGGACTTCCCCGAGACCGCCGGCGGGCCCGTCGGCGTGGTCGGGTACTGCATGGGCGCCGCCCTGGCGCTGCGCACGGCCGGGGCCCACCCGGACCGGGTGGCCGCGATGGCCGGCTTCCACGGCGGCAACCTGGCCACCACCGACTCCGACAGCCCGCACCTGCTCGCCGACCGGATCGGCGCCGAGCTCTACTTCGCCCATGCCGACCAGGACGGGGCGATGCCGCCGGAGCAGATCGACCGGTTGGAGGGGGCCCTGGCGGCCGCGGGAGTCCGCTACAAGGCCGAGGTCTACGCGGGCGCCCACCACGGATACACCCAGGCCGACACCGCCAGCTACGACGCCGGAGCGGCCGAGCGGCACTGGGCGGCGCTGCTGGACCTGTTCGGCCGCACCCTGTAGTTCGTTGGGCGGCGGGGTGCCTTGGGCGCAGCCGCCGCGCTCGGACGCGGCGGCCGTCGACCGTCACTGCCCCGTGGCCAGGACCATCCGGAACCGTGCGTCGTTGGACAGCATCCGGTCGTAGGCTTCCGCGGCCCGCTCCAGCGGCATGGTCTCGATTATCGCGCGAGCGCCCGTGATCGTGCAGTAGCGCATGGTGTCCTCGGAGCCCTTCGACGTGCCCGAGGGGTGTCCGGCGATGGAGGCGGCGGGGCTGATCAGGCTCATCGCGTCGAGTTCGATGGGCGATTCGGCGGCACCCAGCACTACCACCCGGCCGCGCGGAGCCAGCCCGGCGACCGCCGAGGCGACGGCCGAACCGCTGGAGGTGGTCGACAGCACGACCTCGGCTCCACCGAGCCCGGTGAGCGCCTCGCCGGCGTCCTGCGCCGTGGAGTCGATGTAGTGGTGGGCGCCGAGTTCACGGGCGAGCCCGGCCTTGTCCGGGCCGCGCGAGATCGCGACGACCTCGCAGCCCATCTTCGCGGCGAACTGGATCCCCAGGTGGCCGAGGCCGCCCACACCGACCACGGCGACGCGGTCGCCCGGCCGCGCGGGGCTGGAGCGCAGGCTGTGGAACGTGGTGACCCCCGCGCACAGCAGCGGCGCAGCGTCCTCGGCCGAGAGCTCGTCGGGGACCCGCGCCAGTGCGTCGGCCGGCACCACGACGGTCTCGGCGTAGCCGCCGTCGAACGTGATACCGGGAATCCGCCCGTTCTCGCAGGTGATGAAGTCTCCGCGACGGCAGCGATCACAGCGGTAGCAGGCGCCGCCGAACCAGCCCACGCCGACGCGCTCGCCTCGCGACCAGGAGCCGAAGACCCGCGGGCCCACCTCGTCGACCGTCCCGACGACCTCGTGGCCGGGGATGATGGGAAACGGTGTGGCCTCGCCCATGACGCCCTCCTTGGCGAACATGTCCGAGTGGCACACCCCGCACGCCTGCACGCGCACCCGCACCTCGCCGTCACCGGGCTCGGGGACATCGCGCTCGACGAGTTCAAGCGGTCCTCCGGCCTCGGGCACCTGCACCGCACGCATCGTGGTCATCATGTCCGCCCTTCCAGGTCGGCCTGCTGCGTTCCCCGCTCCCCGAAGCCGCGGCGCGGATTCCCGCCTGCCCCGGCGACAGCGGCCGCGGTCGGGACGCCGTGACTCGCAGCGGTCCCGGCGGCCCCGAGGCCGCTGCGATGCGGCCGCCTACCCCGGCGGCGCCCCGACCATGCCCCGCGGGCGTCGTCTGGACCACCGTCGACCCCGCTGGTGCGCCGGAGACCGTCGGCCAGCCGCCCCTTCAGACGCCCCATCCCGCTGTGCTGGATCGTGCCTCGGCTGGCGAGTCGGTCCGGGGCGGGATGCGGTCGCCTCGGGCGGACGCGTTTTGCTCGGTGCACGAGGCGTTGACCGCCTCTTGGCCGTAGCCGGGGATTCGCCGGGGTAGGTGCCGGGCGCGTTTTCCCCGGTCTCCGGCGGCCGCCGGCGGCCTCGTGCACCATAGGAGGGCCGATGACCCGTCGAACCCAGGACTCCGCGCAGACCCCGGATGTGCCCCGGCCGGCGACGCCGGATGGGGACCGTATCGGCGGCGAAGGGCCGTCCTTCTCCGACACCGCCGATTTCGACGACGCCCGCCGCGGCTTCATCGCCCCCGCGCCCCTCACCGTGACCGACGCCGACGGCAGGACGGTCTGGGACCTGGGTTCCTTTTCGTTCCTGCACGACGGCGACGGTGCCCCTCCCGACACGGTGCACCCGCACCTGTGGCGCCAGGGCCGGCTGACCTCGATCGCGGGGCTGTTCGAGGTGGTCGAGGGCGTCTACCAGGCCCGCGGCATGGACCTGTCCAACATGACGCTGATCGAGGGCCGTGAGGGCGTCGTCGTGGTGGATCCGCTGGTCTCCGCCGAGGTCGCCGCCGCGGCGCTGGCGCTGTACCGCGAGCACCGATCCGACCGCCCGGTCAGTGCGGTGGTCTACACCCACCCCCACATCGACCACTTCGGCGGCGTCCTCGGCGTCGCCGACGAGGCCGAGGTGCGGGCGGGCAGGGTGCCGATCGCGGCCCCGGAGCACTTTATGGCCCACGCCGTCTCGGAGAACGTCTATGCGGGCACGGCGATGATCCGGCGCGGTATGTACTTCGGCGCCTTCGACCTGCCCCCGGGCCCTGCCGGCCGGGTCGGTATGGGCCTGGGCATCGCGACCTCCAGCGGGCAGGTCGGATTGATCCCGCCCACCCTCGACATCACCCGCACCGGCCAGGAGGAGGTGCTCGACGGCGTCCGGTTCGTCTTCCAGATGACTCCGGGGACCGAGGCTCCCGCGGAGATGAACTTCTACCTCCCCGGCAGCCGCGCCCTGTGCACGGCCGAGAACGCCTGCCACACGCTGCACAACCTGCTGACTCTGCGCGGCGCGCAGGTGCGCGACGCCCGGATGTGGTCGCGCTACCTCAACGAGGCGATCCAGCTCTTCGGCGACCGCTCCGACGTCGTCTTCGCCTCCCACCACTGGCCCGTTTGGGGCGGTGACAGGATCCGCAGCTTCCTCGCCGAACAGCGGGACGTCTACGGCTACCTGCACGACCAGACCCTGCGGATGATGAACAGCGGCGCCACGGGAGACGAGATCGCCGAGGAGCTGCCGCTGCCGCCCGGCTTGGAACGGGCGTGGAGCGTGCGCGGCTACTACGGTTCGATCTCGCACGACATCAAGGCCGTCTACCAGCGCTACATGGGCTGGTTCGACGGCAACCCGGCGCACCTGTGGCAGCACCCGCCTCAAGCCAAGGCCCGTCGCTACGCCCGTGCCGTGGGCGGCGTGGACGCCCTGGTCGAGCAGGCCCGCGCCTTCGCCGACGAAGGGGATCCGCGTTTCGCCGCCGAGTTGGCATCCCACGCCGTCTTCGCCGATCCGGACCACTCCGCAGCGCGCGAACTGCTGGCCGGGGTGCTCACCCGGCTGGGTTACGGCGCCGAGTGCGCCACCTGGCGCAACTTCTACCTGGTGGGTGCCCGGGAGCTCCGCGGCGGGGTCCCGCCCACCGCCATCGCGCTGGCGGAAAGCCTGCTCCCGGCCCTCGACGTCACCCAGATCCTGGACTCGGTGGCGATCCGCGTGGACGGGCCCCGCGCCTGGCGGGAGGAGGTGTGCATCGACATCCACATGGCCGACAGCGGCGAGCGCTACCGGGCGATGCTCTCCAACGGCGTCCTCATCCACCATCCCGACCCCCGGGGCGGCGGCGCCGACCTGACGCTGCGGTTGACCAAGCAGGAGCTGCTCGGGGTCCTGGAGCAGTGGGACCTCGCCGGTGTGGAGTACGAAGGCGACCCGGGTGCGCTGCGCCGACTTGCGGCGGTCCTGGAGGAGCCGAGGAGCGACTTCCCCGTCGTCGCGCCCTGAGTGAGTGCCCCCGGCGGCGCGGGCCCCGCACCGCCGGGTCGGGCTCCCGCGCTGCCGCGGCCGGTCGCCGCGCCGCCTGCGGCGTCAGGCGCCGACCCGGCCCGCGTCTATGCGTTCGCCCCGCGTCGTCTCCACGACGACGGCCATCCGGTCGGGCACGCGCCCCTGCAAGTCGGACAGCAGCACCTCCACCGGGGGAGGCGGCTCGGGGGAGAGGGCGCGGATGTGCATCGTGCGCGAGGCCAGGTCCACGCGCGTCACCGTGGCGTCCGGCCGCGCCGCCGGCCACCGCTCGGCCGCGTCCTCCGCCCGCTCCGTCCACACGCCGAGTAGGGCGGCGCGACGGGTTCGCCCTCAGGTGGCGACGTAGGCGGCGAGCTGCTCGCCGGTGAGGGTGGAGCGGTCGGCGACGAGATCGGCCGGGGTGCCCTCGAAGACGACCTGCCCGCCGTCGTGGCCGGCGCCGGGGCCGAGGTCGATGAGCCAGTCGGCGTGGGCCATGACCGCCTGGTGGTGCTCGACGACGATCACCGACTTGCCGGAGTCGACCAGCCGGTCGAGCAGCCCGAGCAGCTGTTCGACGTCGGCGAGGTGGAGGCCGCTGGTCGGTTCGTCGAGGACGTAGACACCGCCTTTCTCACCCATGTGGGTGGCCAGCTTGAGCCGCTGCCGCTCACCGCCGGACAGCGTCGTCAGCGGCTGGCCCAGGGAGAGGTAGCCCAGACCGACGTCGGCGAGCCGGCTGAGGATGCGGTGCGCCGCCGGCGTGCGCGCCTCGCCCTCCCCGAAGAACTCCCGGGCCTCGTCCACCGCCATCGCGAGGACTTCGCTGATGTCGCGTCGGCCGAGGCGGTGCTCCAGCACCGACCCCTCGAACCGCTTTCCCTCGCACTCCTCGCAGGTGGCGGAGACGCCGGCCATCATGCCCAGGTCGGTGTAGACGACGCCGGCGCCGTTGCAGTTGGGGCAGGCGCCCTCGGAGTTGGCGCTGAACAGGCCCGGCTTCACGCCGTTGGCCTTGGCGAACGCCTTGCGGATCGGGTCGAGCAGTCCGGTGTAGGTGGCCGGGTTGCTGCGCCGCGAGCCGCGGATCGGGCTCTGGTCGACCGAGACCACGCCCTCCCCCGCGGGGATGGACCCGTGCACCAGCGAGCTCTTGCCGGACCCGGCGACACCGGTGACCACGGCCAGCACGCCGAGCGGGATGTCGACGTCGACGCTGCGCAGGTTGTGCGCCGTCGCGCCGCGGATCTCCAGGGCGCCCGTCGGCTTGCGCACCGCCTCCTTGACGGCGGACCGGTCGTCGAAGTGGCGGCCGGTGCGGGTGCCGCTGGACCGCAGCCCGTCCACGGTTCCTTCGAAGCACACGGTGCCGCCCGCCGTACCGGCGCCGGGGCCGAGGTCGACCACGTGGTCGGCGATCTCGATCGTGGCCGGCTTGTGCTCCACGACGAGCACCGTGTTGCCCTTGTCGCGCAGCCGCAGCAGGAGGTCGTTCATCCGCTGGATGTCGTGCGGGTGCAGGCCCACGGTGGGCTCGTCGAAGACGTAGGTGACGTCGGTGAGCGACGAGCCGAGGTGGCGGATCATCTTGGTGCGCTGCGCCTCGCCGCCCGACAGCGTGCCGGCGGGCCGGTCCAGCGAGAGGTAGCCCAGCCCGATCTCCACGAACGACTCGAGGGTGTGCCGCAGCGAGGCCAGCAGCGGCGCGACCGACGGCTCGTCGCGGCCGCGGACCCATTCGACCAGGTCGCGGATCTCCATCGCGCAGGCGTCGGCGATGTTGATGCCGGCGATCTTCGACGACCGGGCTTCCGCGCTGAGCCGCGTGCCGTCGCAGTCGGGGCAGGTGGTGAAGGTGACCGCCCGGTCGACGAACGCCCGGATGTGCGGCTGCATCCCCTCCCGGTCCTTGGACAGGAACGACTTCTGGATCTTGGGGATCAGACCCTCGTAGGTGAGGTTCACCCCCTCGACCTTCACCTTGGTCGGCTCGTGGTAGAGGAAGTCCCGCATCTCCTGCTCGGTGAATTCGCGGATCGGCTTGTTCGGGTCGAGGAAGCCCGACGCGGCGTAGACCCCCGTGGTCCACCAGCTGTCCGATTTCCAACCGGGGATGGTGAACGCGCCCTCGGCGATCGATTTGGTGTCGTCGTAGAGCTGGGTGAGGTCGATGTCGGAGACCGTTCCCCGGCCTTCGCAGCGCGGGCACATGCCGCCGGTCCGGGTGAAGCTCACCTTCTCCGCCTTCTTGTTGCCCCGCTCGACGGTGATCGCGCCTTTCGCGTGGACCGAGGGCGTGTTGAAGGAGAACGCGTTGGGCGAGCCGATGTGCGGATCGCCGAGTCGGCTGAAGAGGATCCGCAGCATCGCGTTGGCGTCGGTGGCGGTGCCGACGGTGGAGCGGGGGTCGGCCCCCATGCGCTGCTGGTCGACGATGATCGCCGTGGTCAGCCCGTCGAGCACGTCGACCTGGGGCCGCGCCAGCGTCGGCATGAAGCCCTGCAGGAACGCGCTGTAGGTCTCGTTGATCAGCCGCTGGGACTCCGCGGCGATCGTGCTGAACACCAGCGAAGTCTTGCCCGACCCGGAGACGCCGGTGAACACCGTCAGCCGGCGCTTCGGGATCTCGATGCTGACGTCCTTGAGGTTGTTCTCGCGCGCGCCGTGCACGCGGATCATGTCGTGGCTGTCGGCGGAGTGCAGCGCGGGCGACTGCGTATCCGTGCTGGTGGCAGTGCTCATGGTGTCTCCATCCGTCGGGCAGGTCGCTTCCGCGGGTCGCCGTCGGTGCCGCCTGACTCGGGCTGAACAGCTTAGAGCAGTACGTCCGGTTCCCTTCGGTTCCGGCGCGCGTCCCGGTGGCCGCTCTCGGCCAACGCAGTCCGGGAGGCTCGCTCCGCGTCCGGGAGAACCGCACGGCGGGGCCGCGTCCATGGAGCTCACGTTAGGCGCGGCGCGGCGGTGGGCGCTTCTCGATTCCTGACCGGTGCGGCCGAAGCGGCGCGGGTGGTCGCGGCGCGCTGCCGGCCCGGCCGCCGACCCGGCGGATGTCGAGGCGGCCCGCAGGCGGAGGAGGTAGCGCCGAAGTGACCGGGTCCACTGCCCGCGTCTTCGCCTCGGGTGCATTTCGGTCGCGCTTCGGACTCCCTTCATCCGCGGGACGGTCAAAACAGCCGCACCGGGAGGCTGTCCAGCGTGCGCGCCGGGCCGGGCCGCCAGGTGGGGGGCGCCTCCGGGTGGGCGAGCGCGAGGTCGGGGAAGCGGCGCAGCAGTTCGGTGAAGACGATCTGCAGTTCGGCACGGGCCAGGGCGGCGCCCAGGCAGTAGTGGATGCCGTGCCCGAAGCCGAGGTGGTCGCTCCGGCCGCGGTCCAGCCGCAGCTCCGACGGCTGAGAGAAGGTGCGCGGGTCGCGGTTGGCACCGAAGTACAGCGGCATCACCGGCTCACCGGCCGGGATGGTGACCCCGCCCAGCTCCACGGGCTCCAGTGTGAAGCGGAACACGCCGACGTCCGCGGCCCCGTTGTACCGCAGGAACTCCTCGACGGCATCGGCCACACCGTCCGGGGCGGCAGCGAGCCGCTCCCGTTGCTCGGGCCGGGTCAGCAGCAACAGCACACCGGCGGAGATCACCGCGACCGTGGTCTCGTGCCCGGCCAGCAGGATACTTAGCGCCAGCGAAGCGATCTCGCCCTCGGTCAGCTCGTCGTGGGCGACGAGGGCGGACAGCAGGTCCTCGCCGGGATTCGCGCGCTTGGCCGCGATCAGCTCCCGGATGTAGGCGACCAGCCCCCGGGAGCCGGCGGCCACGGTCTCCAGGTCGGGCCCGCCCATGCCGCGCGACCACTGTTGCCAGCGCTCCCGATCCTCCAGCGGTACGCCGAGCAGTTCGCAGATGACCCGGATCGGCAGCGGGTAGGCCAAGTCCGCGACGATGTCGGTCTCCTGGGGCAGCGCATCGAGCAGTTCGTCGGCGATCTGCCGAATCCGCGGCCTGAGCCGCTCCACGCGACGGAAGGTGAACTCCCTGGACACCAGCCGGCGCAGCCGCGTGTGGTCTGGCGGGTCCTGGGCGCCCAGCGCCGCCATGAAGTAGGGCCGCACGTCCTCGGGCAGCCCCGCCGCACCCGAGAGGTCGAGCTTGGTCTGCTTGTGCACGTCGTTGCTGAACCGGGGGTCGGTCAGAACCTGCATGACCTCCTCGTATCCCGAGACGAGGTGGATGGGAGTCCCGTCGAAGTATGTGGCGGTCTTGACCGCGGAACCTGCGCACAGCCTTTCCAGTGCGGCGTCGCGATCGGGCGAGGTGAGGGCGGAGATCAGGTCGACGTGCATGGCCACTCCAGAAAACCATATGAACAGAAAGATTTTTTGGTTACAAGGAACCATGCGGCACCGGCGGCGTCAAGTAGGTTGGAAACAGTCGAACAGTCCGTTTTCCTGGAGGTGCCGTGCCCTCGTTCAGCAGCGCCGAGCGCGAGCGGATCACCTCCCGGCTGCGCGTCGTCGGCGCCGAGCTGTTCGCCCGTCAGGGGCTGCGCAAGACCACGCTGGAGGACCTGGCGCGTCCAGCCGGGATATCCAAGGCCGGCTTCTACTCCTTCTTCGACAGCAAGGAGGCCCTGTTCCTGGACCTGATGCTGGAGCAGGCCGAGGACATCGGATCCCGGCTGGCCGCGGCCGCGACGGGTCCGGCCGACGCCCGCGAGGGGATCGCGGCGCTGCTGCGCGAGATCGCGACCGTGCTGGACACCAACCCGCTGTACCGCCGTCTGCTCGCCAACCCCGAGGAACTGCGGGCGGTCCGGGCCAGGATGGGCGACGCCGAGGTCGACCGGGCGAGCCGGGCACTACTCCAGCCGCTGAGCCGCTTCATCGAGTCCGCCCAGCGCGAGGGCCGGATCGTCAGTGCCGACCCCGGTGCCGTCCTCGGCGTGCTGCGCGCCGCCCTCCTGCCCGTCCTGCACCGCGACGAACTGGACCCGGACGCACACACCGACACGCTGGACCTGCTGTTCCGCACGATCGCCGTCGGGCTCACCGCGCCGGAGGCGGAGAACCCGGTCCCGTGAGCCGTCGATGCGCCGCATGCCGGGCGGTTCCCGGACCGGTTCGGCCCGCGATCATCCCGATCGCGAGCCGGGTGATCGAGATGCGGGGCTCACTGAGCGGTGGGCTCGGCGGTCCCGGGCAGGCGGCCGAGGCCGCACAGGAACACGCGCTGGTCTTCGCGTACGTCTACAAGGCCCTCGGGGCGCCATTCGGGGAGGTGGCAGATACCGAACTCGTCGGTCTCCAGGCCGTCGAAGAAAGCGGTGATCTCGGCCCGGCTCCGGAACCGGCCGCTGCCCAGGCTCGTGAGCACGATCTCCTCGCTGGACCGGGCCTTGGCCCGCACCCGTTCCCCGACGGGGCCCGTCAGATCGGCGCCGTCGTAGAAATGGCTCAGGGCCAGCATCGACCCGGGAGCCAGGTGCTGCAGGTAGGAGCGCACCAGCGCGTGCGGGTCGTCGGCGTCGTCTAGATGGTGCACGATACTGATCATCAAGAGTCCGACCGGCCGGGACAAGTCGAGCAGGCGCCGGGTTTCGGGGGCGGCGAAGACCGTCTCGACATCGCGCAGGTCGGACACGACTACACGGGTGGAGTCGTCGTCCTCAAGCAGTGCGCGGCCGTGGACGAGTACGACGGGATCGTTGTCGACGTAGACGACGCGGGCGTCGGGGGCGATGCGCTGGGCGGCCTGATGGGTCTTGTCCATGGTGGGTAGCCCCGCCCCCAGGTCCAGGAACTGGGTGATGCCGGAGCGGGCCATGTGGCCCACCGCGCGAATGAGGAAGTCGCGGTTGTCTCGGGCGACCACCCGCGCTTGGGGGACCGAGGCCGTAATCGCGTCGGCGATGTCGCGATCGACCGCGTAGTTGTCGTTGCCGCCGAGCACGGCGTCATAGACCCGCGCCACCGTGGGTGTCTGCGGCGGATACGGCGGGGGGACCGGGGCGTCGCTGGTCATGATCGTGTCCTTCGCGGGCTTAGTGTCCGGGACTGCGGTTTCGGCGCCCGCAGGCGCCGGGTGCGCGACCGCCGACCGGTGCGGGGACGGCGACTGCAGCGAAGGATATTCTGCCGCCGGCAGCGTGTCCCGCCCGCCGCAAGCGGTTGCCGTGGGCGCAGGCGCCCACCGGTGACACCGGCCGCCACCGGGGCCATAGTCGGGCGGAAACCCGCACCGTCAAAGCGCTGAGCGTGGGGGCCTCGGCTTCCCGTACGCGGCTCGAGCGGTGCGCATCCGCCGCCATGTCACCGACTCGCTCACCGGAAAGGTGTCGTGGGCCTGCGCCTTCGCGGTCACCAGCCTTCGGCGATGCGCGGCGCGGGTGGTCGCGGCGCGCTGCCGGCCCGGCCGCCCGACGAAGCAGCGCCGAAGTGCCCGGGCTTGGCCACCGCCTATGTCGTCGCCTCAGGTGGGTTTCGGTTGCGGTTCGAATTCTGTTCATCGCGGGTTATCGGCAGAAATCGGCGGTCGAATGCGTGCAATCGTCCCGGCTGAAGTCGCGTGCCCTGGAAAAACCGGCGCCGGCGGCTGTGGTCCACCGCGGTCTGGTGCCCGGAAACGCGTGGCGGTTGTCACCCGGATCTCGGCCCTTTCGGGTGGTTGGCAAGCCGCAGGCACGGGTTTTAAGGTTCGGCCTCCCCGCCCGGCGGGATTGTTGAATGAATTGGGTGATATGTCCGATTTGTAACTGGTATAGCCCTTCATCAGCGTTAATATGCCGACGAGAAATCGATTCGAGAAAATCCGTCATTTCGTATGGACCGACCGGCTTTCGCATAAGTACGCTCGGGCCGCCGCGGCTCGACTCGCAAGGCCGCGGAAACTCGAGAGGAGAACCATGACCCCCGTTCTCAAAAGGATGAGCGCGGTCGCCATCGGAGCGGCCACCGCCGCCGGCGTCCTGGCGCCGGCCCAACTCGCGGCGGCCGAGCCCGCCGCATCGGCGCCCCATGCCCCCGCCGCCGCCACCCAAGCGCAGACCATGGGCGTCAGGATCGATCTCGGCAGCGCCGTTGTCGGCATCACCGACAAGATCTACAGCATCGCCGTCAACGCGATCGAGCGGAGCCAGAACCGCAGCGGCTACGTCAAGAGCCTGACGGAGGGCGCGTTCTACGACGCGGGCCAGACCTACAACGTGATGGTCGTCAAGGCCGACCACCCCTACTCCCACGACCTGGACAACATCGTCTACGACGGGACGGTGCACGCATCGGGGTACCCCACCTTCCGGGTGCTGGTCTTCGACTCCGGTGTCTTCACCAACGAAGGCGACGGCGGCTACATCAACTGGGCGTTCAAAGGCTGGTTCGACCGCAGCGGCATGACCGTCGACTTCCGCAAGCCCTGACCCGCAGGCGAGAGGACAGCACCATGCAGTACCGCAAAGCCCTCGCCGTCGCGCCGCTGGCCGCTCTGGCGCTCCTCGGCGCGACCGCGGGCACCGCACAGGCCGAGACGCAGGCCCCGGCCCAGACCCAGGCGGCGGCCGCGGTCGCCCAGAGCCCGAGTGTGACCGTCCACCTCGACGACGCTGCCAACGGCTTCCAGGTGGCCCGCGCGGTCAGCGCCCTCGACGAGGACAACCGCGGCGAGTTCGTCCGCCGCGCCGTCGAGGCTGCGTTCGAGGCCAGTGGCGGCCGCTACAGCGTGATCATGATGAACCTCAGCCAGGGCTACGAGGAGCGGCTGGAGACCAAGCGGCTCTACGCCAACGTCCGCTGGGGCAACATCAACTACGGCCTGTGGATCGCGGAGGCGGGCCGGTTCACCAACACCGGTGACGGCGGCTACATCAACTGGGCGTTCAAAGGCTGGTTCGACCGCGACGGCGGCACCGTTCACTTCCACCGCCCCTGAGAACTGAAAAGGAAGGCAGCACATGAACATCGCGAAGCTGATCGCCGCCTTCGCCACGGCGGTGGTCGCCGTGACCGGCGCGGCGGCGGTCGCCGCGCCGCAGCCCGCCGCGGCGCAACCAACGACGATGGCGTTCGACGCCTGCGATCTGCGGGTGAAGCTGCGCGAACTGCGCGGCTGGGACGCCAACGACCGGTACAACATCATGGTCTGGAAGGAGTCCGCGCGGGCTTCCAGCCACTTCGACGGCATCGTCTCGCAGGGGCACACCACCGCAGACGAATGCGACGGATTCTTCGGCAACGACATCGACTTCTTCTGGGTCGTGTTCAGCGGCGGAGGCGCATTCACCCGCCAAGGCGACGGCGGCTACCGCAACTGGGCCTTCTACGGCGTCTGGGAGCGCAACGGCAAGCACGTCGAGTTCTCCCCCCGATGACTACCGCTGAGCGACGAAAGGACCGCCCCGCGATGCAGTTGACGAAGAAGGCGGCAGCGGTGCTGGCGCTCGCCGGCGCCGCGACAGCAGGAGCCCCGGCCGCCGCACAGGCGTCGGACTACCTCGACCCCTGCGACCTGCGCACCAAGATCGACGAGCTCCAGGGCTGGGGTTCGGACACCTCTAAGAACATCATCGTCTACAAGGCGACCGCCCGGGAGTCCAGCCACTTCGAGGGCGTTGTGAGCAGGGGCACTACCCAAGCCAAGCCGTGCGAGAACTTCTGGCCGAGCGAGCACGACTACCACTGGGTCGTGTTCAGCGGCGACGGCGAGTTCGTCCGCAAGGGCGACGGCGGCTACCGCAACTGGGCGTTCTTCGGCGTGTTCACCCGCGACGGCAACGTCGTGGATTTCCACGCCAGGTGAACGACAGCTAGCCCGCTGCGGCGCGGGTCCATATCCTGCCGGATCCACGGCGCCTCGGGCGCCGTGGATCCCAACGCGGCTCCCATAGATGCGAAAAGGGGTACCGCCGAGTCGGCGATACCCCTTCTGATCTGCGTCGGGACGGCGGGATTTGAACCCACGACCCCTTGACCCCCAGTCAAGTGCGCTACCAAACTGCGCCACGTCCCGGCGTCCGGTGGGCTGCTGGTCGCTGCCCTGTGGACGAGTAAGACTCTATCGCATCTGCAGGGCTGGTTGTGACGGCTTTAGGCGGCGGGCCGCTCCGGGGCCGGTGGGCCGTCGCTGCGGTGCTGGGCGGGGCGAGCGTTTGGGGTGGGCACCGCGAGGTTACTGGGGCAGGGAGGAGGCAGCACCGTTGGCCGGGTAAGGAGTTGGTGCGCCATGAGCGGGAGTACCCGAGAGAAGGGTCTGGACACCGGGCTGGAGGCGATCGGGGGTCTGACCGAGCTCGTGCCCGCCCAGGCCCGTCCCGTCGACCTGGTCTACCGCTCCTTGGGCACCTCCGGGACCGATAGCGACGGCCAGCACGACATCGCGGCCGCCGCCGCGCGTACCGCGGTGGCCGGGGAGATCGAGCGGCTGCGTCCCGGCGAACCCTACGTGCTGCATCTTGGCCCTGCTGCCGACTATCCGGGGCTCGCGCCGGAGTCGACCGAGGCGGAGCTGCTCGTACTGGGAGTGGTCTACCGGTTCGGCGAGTGAGGCCGGTGAGCGGGCCCAGCCGCGCTCTCCGGGCGGTCGGCAGGCACCCCGCGGCGGGCGAAACGCCCTGCCGCGTCCGCCGTCGAAACGTCCCGCAGCCTCGCCGCAAGTCCGCGGCCCGCCGCGGTGTCCGCATCGCCGGCCCGTTGCGTGTCCGCCCCGCGCGACGACCCCGGCGACGCCGCACCGCCCGGGAAGTGGCACTGTGCACACCGCCCGCAGCGTCGGAATGCGGCACAGACGGCGTGCGGTTACCGCTGTGGGTAAGAAGATCGTGCACCTGAGCAATGGGGGAGGATTCATGTCCACGGTTCCCGAAGTGACGCTGAACAACGGCGTGCGTATCCCGCAGCTGGGCTTCGGCGTCTGGCAGGTCGGGAGCGACGAGGTCACCGACGCCGTCAGCACCGCCCTGGAGACCGGGTACCGCAGCATCGACACCGCTGCCGCCTACGGCAACGAAGAAGGGGTCGGTGAGGCCCTGCAGCGCTCCGGGATCGCTCGCGACGAGCTGTTCGTGACCTCGAAGCTCTGGAACAGCGACCACGGCTTCGACAACACGCTGCGCGCCTTCGACGCGACCCTGGAACGGCTCAATCTGGAGCACCTGGACCTCTACCTGATCCACTGGCCCATGCCGGCCCACGACACCTCCGTGAGCAGCTGGAAGGCCATGGAGCGGCTCTACGCCGAGGGACGTGTCCGAGCGATCGGCGTCTCCAACTTCCACGCCGAGCACGTGCGCCGGCTCCTCGACGAGGGCGGCCTGGTGCCCACGGTCAACCAGATCGAGCTGCACCCGCGGCTGACCCAGCAGGAGATGCGCAGCTTCAACAAGGAGCACGACATCGCCACGGAGGCGTGGAGCCCGCTGGGGCAGGGACAGCTGCTGCAGGACTCGACGCTCGCCAAGATCGCCGAGGCCTACGGCAAGACCACGGCCCAGGTGATCTTGCGGTGGCACCTGCAGATCGGCAACATCGCCATTCCGAAGTCGGTGACGCCCGAGCGGATCCGCTCGAACTTCGACGTCTTCGACTTCGAGCTCTCCAGCGGCGACCTCGACGCGATCTCCGGCCTCAACGAGGACCAGCGTTTCGGCCCGGACCCGGCGACGATGAACGCGGCCTGACCCACCCCCGCGTGCCTGCCCGGCAGCCGCGTACCCGGCGAGAGGCGCCGAGCGAACGAAGCCGAACCCGGCACCGGCTCGGTGGCACCGAGGGCACCCGACGACGCGCAGCGGTCGACCGCCCCGCGGCCCCGGGCGGTCGACCGCTGCGCGTCGCGGCCGGTCCAAGGTGTGGCGGGCGGCGGCGACGGGCGGTTTGCGGGCGCGGGTGCTGCGGCGGCGCCGTGGCGACGAAGGCGGACCGCAGCGGCCGACCGGCGACACGCCGGAGCCGATCAGGCGAGTTCGCGCCGCTTGGCCGCGTCGGCGAGCGTGGCCTGCGTGCCGCGCCTGGCCAGCCGCATCACATAGGCGATCCCGCCGGCGAGGATCGCCACAGGCACTCCCATAATGGCGATCAGCGCGATCAGACCGAGGATTCCGAGTTCTCCCATGGCTTCATGCTAGGCGAGGACGCCCCGCGCGGCGACGGAATCCCACGGCGTTGTGGATCACGCCGCGGCGTTCGGTCGGCTCCGCCGGAGACCGCTCGCATGCCGCCCCGGCGTGACCGCCCAGTCGCGCGCGGCGACAAGGGAAGGTGAAAGGCTCGGCGCATACCACCACGCACCGAACGTCCCCATACGGCCGGGAACGGTACAGGTGCCGGTGGGCGGCGGTGCGGCCGATCCGCCGCCGGACGCCCAGCAGGGAGGCGCTATGGCGAACAGGCACGTCTTCGCGTACGGAGAGCACCCCAGCCGACTGATCCAGGTCTGGCAACCCGATGACGACGCCGCCGCTCCCTTCCCCATGGCGGTCCTGCTGCACGGCGGCTGGTGGCGCGACGCCCATGACCTGCGCCTGATGGACGGCCTCGCCGCCGCCCTCGCCGACTCCGGCAGGCTCGTCTGGAATGTCGAGTACCGGCGCACCGGAGACGACGGCGGCGGCTGGCCGCAGACCCTGGAAGACGTGCAAGCCGCCCTGAACCTCCTCGGAGACCGGCTGAGGGAGGGCGCCGAACCGGGCGACCCGCACCGGGTGGTCGGCATCGGCCACTCCGCCGGCGGCCACCTGGCGCTGCTGGCCGCGGCCGGATCCCCGCTGACCGGCGTCATCGGTCTCGCCCCGGTCACCGACCTGCGCGCCGCCGCGACGGCCGGGCTCGGTGAGGGGGCCGTCGCCGACTTCCTCGGTGCCGCCCCCGCCGACAGCACCTACACCGAAGCCGCGCCGCTGCACCGCCTGCCCATCGGAGTTCCGCAGTTGATCGTGCACGGGGACGCCGACCGGCGGGTCCCCGTCGAGCACAGCCGCGCCTACGCCGAGGCGGCGCGCGCAGCGGGCGATCCCGTCGAGTACGCGGAGATCGCCGGTGCCGACCACTTCGCCGTCGTCGATCCGCAGCAGCAGGCGTGGCGGTCGGCGGGGGAGTGGCTGCAGCGTGCGGGAGTGTAGCAGCCGGCCCGTCCTGCCTTCGCACGGAGGCGGAACCCTCCGCACGAGGGCAGGGGCGCGGCAGGCGGGTGGGCCCCGCTTCCGAATTCACGGGCCTCACATGTCACGAATCGGGTCGGCCGTTCGTCTCAGGTACCAGGGCGGCGCTCGGATCGAGGAAGGGATTCGGAACTGTTCGCTTGGATGTGCAAAGCTGGGTAATTTTATGTTAAACCGTCCCCATGAAGTTGACGGAGTGGGCTCGAAAGCAGGGCGTGTCCTACCGCAGTGCCTTGAACTGGTTCCATGCGGGGACCCTGCCTGTGGCCGCCCGCCAACTGGCCACCGGCACCATCCTCGTCGAGGAGCCGGTGACTACCGGCGGTCGCGCTGCCGCCTACTGCCGGGTTTCCAGCGCTGGCCGGAAACCCGACCTGGAGCGTCAGGCGGGGCGAGTCGCCGCCGCCTGCACCGAACGCGGAATCACGCTGGACCAAGTGGTCACCGAAGTCGGTTCCGGACTCAACGGCAACCGTCCCAAGCTTCACGCGTTGCTGCGCGACGCGTCGGTGTCGGTGATCGTGGTCGAGCACCGCGACCGGCTGGCCCGCTTCGGGACAGAGCACGTTGAATCGGCCCTGGCCGCCTCGGGGCGGTCGCTGGTGGTACTCGACGATAGCGAGGTCGATGACGATCTGGTGCGCGACATAACCGAGGTGCTGACGTCGATGTGCGCCCGGCTGTATGGGAAACGGTCGGCGGGGAAACGCGCCGCCCAGGGGGTGGCCGCCGCAACACGGAAGGAGGGCCCGGCGTGAACGGCGCCCACCATCAGGCCTACCTGTTCGCGCTTGATGCCGCCCCTGAGCAGGAACAGGCGTTGTCCTCCCATGCCGGGGCGGCCCGGTTCGCCTACAACTGGGGGCTGGCCCGCGTCAAAGCCAACCTGACCCGACGCGCCGCCGAGCGCACCTACGGCCTGGACGAGGCGGATCTGACCCCGGGCCTGAACTGGTCGGCCTACAGCCTGCGCAAAGACTGGAACACCGCCAAGCACGAGGCGGCGCCCTGGTGGGGCGAGAACTCCAAAGAGGCCTACTCCTGCGGCCTGGCGAACCTCGCCCAGGCGCTGAAGAACTGGAGCGCCTCCCGCGCCGGCAAGCGCACCGGAAAGAAGACCGGGTTTCCGAAGTTCAAGTCCAAGCGGTCCCGGAAGTCGTTTCGTATCACCACCGGAGCCTTCGGGTTGGCCCCCGGCGACAACCGGCATGTGAAGCTGCCCCGCATCGGGGTGGTGCGCACCCACGAGTCCACCCGCAAGCTCGCCCGCCACCTGGCTCGTGGCTCCGCCCGCATCCTCGCGGCCACCGTCAGCTTCCAGCGCGGCCGGTGGCACGTGTCCTTCACCGTGGAGAAGCGCACCCCCGCACCGGCCCCGGCCACCGGCGGCGCCGTCGGCGTCGACCTGGGCGTCAAGCACCTGGCGGTGCTCTCCACCGGAGAGGCCGTGGACAACCCCGAACACCTCGACCGCGCCCAACGGAAGATGCGCCGCGCCCAACGGCGGGCCGCGCGCCGCACCGGCCCCGACCGGCGCACCGGACAAACCCCGTCCAACCGGTGGCGCAAAGCCCGCGCCGCCGCCGACCGGCTGCACACGAAGACCGCAAACGCCCGCCGCGACGGGCTCCACAAACTCACCACCCGCCTGACCAACGCGTTCTCCACGATCGTGATCGAGGACCTGAACGTGGCCGGGATGGCGGCCAACCGCTCGCTGGCCCGCGCGGTCTCCGATACCGGAATGGGCGAACTGCGCCGCCAGTTGGAATACGAAACCGCCTGGTCCGGGCGCCACCTGGTGGTGGCCGACCGGTGGTTTCCCTCGTCCAAGACCTGCAACGACTGCGGCGCGGTGAAAGCCAAGCTGCGCCTGTCGGAGCGGACGTTTACGTGTGAGGCGTGCGGGATGGTCGCCGACCGCGACGCCAACGCCGCCGCCGACCTCGCCGACCTCGCCGAGGTCGCCGAGGTCGCCGAGGTCGCCTCCTCCCCGGGTTGCGGGGCGAGGATAAACGAGCCGCTGGAAACCCACGTAAGCCCGCCCCTGGTGGCTATGGGTACCGCCACGGGAAGACCCCGCCCGGTCGGGCGGGGTCAACGCAGCGCCGCAAGGCGACGGCTCAGGACACGTTTTCACACGTTTCCTGAACGGCACCGATGACGCGGGAGACGACGGGAGACGGGACGGATTTCGAGGAACTGCGGCCGCTGCTGTTCTCGATCTCCTACCGGATCCTGGGCAGCGCGACCGAGGCCGAGGACGCCGTACAGGAGACCTGGCTGCGCTACGCGGCGAGTTCGACGCGACCGCGGTCCCTCAAAACGTTCCTCGCGACGACGACCACCCGCATCTCGATCGACGTGCTGCGTTCCGCCCGGATGCGCCGGGAGGAGTACATCGGTCCGTGGTTCCCCGAACCGCTGCTCGCCGACCCCTACCAGGACCCGGAACGCTCCGCCGACCTGGCCGACTCGGTGTCCATGGCGGCGCTGCTGCTGATGGAGCGGCTCAGCCCGCCCGAACGCGCCGTCTTCGTCCTCCGGGAGGTGTTCGGATTCGCTTTCGCGGACGTCGCCTCGGCGGTGGACCGATCCGAGGCGGCCTGCCGACAGCTCGCCTCGCGGGCACGCCGCCACATGCGCGACGGCCGGCCCCGTTTCGAGTCCGACCGCACGAAGCGCACGGAACTCGCCGACAGGTTCCTCGACGCGCTCAGGGACGGCGACGTCGACGGCCTGCGCGAGCTCCTCGCCGCCGACGCGCAGCTGGTCAGCGACGGCGGCGGCAAGGTCGGCCAGAAGACCCCCGTCCAGGGCATCGACCGGGTCGTCCGGGTGCTGGCCGCCGCCGTACCCCCGTACATCCATATCGGCGCCGTGATAGAGCCACACGAGGTCAACGGCCAGCCGGGCGCGATCCTCCGCGACCGCGGAGGAAGGATCGTCGCCACCTGGGCGCTCGACATCGTCGACGGACGCATCCAGACCGTCCGCTCGGTGATCAACCCGGACAAACTCGGGCATCTCGGCCCTGTCGCCGACGCCCGCGCGGTCATCCGCGAAAAGAACCTGGCCCGCCGGCGGCCGGAGCGCACCCACCGGGCCCCGGGTCCAGCTCGTAGCGACCGACGTAGGTGACCGGCCCACTCCCTCCCGCTCCCGGCCCCGCGGGACCGCCCTTGGGCGCCTTCGCGCCCTTCGCGGCAGGCATGATCGCAGCCACCCGCTACGCCGCTCAGCGCCCCTTGGCGTAGCCCAGTCGCTTCAGTTCCGCGCCCGCGACGGAGCGGACCTCCTCGCGCTGCTCCGCGTTGAGGCGGTTGCGCCAGGCTCCGATGCCCGGTGAGTCGGTGCGCACCAGCTCGACGGCCGAGACCCGGGCGCCGGTGAACTCGCGCAGTCGCTCGGCCGCCGCGACCTCGCCGCCGAAGACGTCCTCGTAGCGCAGCGTCATCAGCCGGTCGGCCCCCAGCGAACCGCGCAGCCGGGCCGACAGCCGCACCGCGCCGCGCCAGCGCAGCGCGCATTTGGCCGCGACGGACAGCTTCGGGTAGCGCGTGCGCTCCTCCTCGCTCTCGATTCCGAAGAAGGGGTTGGGCATCTCCTCCGCCAGGTTCGACAGCGCCGGGCGGAACCACGAGAGCGCATGCTCGTCTGCCAGCATCTCGGTCGCCACGTCGCGCCCGTCCCGGATGATCTGCACGAACACGGCGTCCTCGAACGCCGTCTGCAGCGCGGCGGCGCTGTAGATCAGATCCGGGCTCGCGTCGCCGTACCGGCTGACGTCGCCGGCGTGCCGGCAGGGCGCTGCCGCTTCGCGGGCGGGCACCGGTCGGGCCGGGCAGTAGGGGCACGTGCGCGGGGTCAGCTGCCAGGACTCCGCGAACGCCGCCCGCAGCAGCGCCGCGGTGCCCGAGGCGCGCTCCTCGGCGATCGACGGCCGCCGCGCCAGGGCGTAGGCCGCGTCGAGCACGGTGCCGTGGCCCGCGCCGACGTGGAAGCCCGGTGCTTTGCCCAGGGCGCGGCCGATGAGCTCCACGCCGGAATGCGGCGCACCCAGGACGAAGACCGGCCTGCGGACCTTCGTCCCGTTCACCAGGAGGATGTAGGGCGGCTGTTTCATGGGCAAGGAGATTTCGGCACTGTTCGGCGGGTCCTGTGCGGTTCGGAGCTTTCCGGGGCCGGTGCGCCCTGTGGCCGCTCCGTCCGCGGTCGTCTGGTCCCAGCGAACCCCATCGGCGTCGAGCGACCTCCGCTTTCCCCGGAATCGGCGCGTCGCCGAGGTCCTCCTCGGCCGGGCACCCGCGAGCGCTTCCCGCGTCCCCGCTGTGAGCAGAGATTACCGCGAAGTTCCGCATGCACCGTTATGTCCGCTCCCTTCGTCGGCGAGAAGTGGTGGATACGTGATCTTCCCGTGAGCCTGCACACCCGGCCGCCGACTCGGGCGAGCCCGCAGACGGGCCGGGTCCGCTCGCCACTCGGGCCCCGCGGCGCTGCCACAATGGGCGCAGATCGACTACGGCCGCGGGCCCCGGGCGGGGGACAGCGGGGACGCGGGTCGGCGCCCGGCGGCGGCCACGGCCGCGGGCCCCGGTGCCGCACCCCGGCCGGGACGCGGCCGCCGCACCCGACGCCGAGGACCGCACATGACCGCAGCCGCCAGCCCCGCCGACGCCGCGCACCTGCTCGCCGGCGCCGAGCGGATCACCGTGCTCACCGGGGCCGGTATCTCCACCGATTCCGGCATCCCGGACTTCCGCGGGCCGCAGGGCGTGTGGACCAAGGACCCGGGCGCGGCCGCCCTGTTCGACTACGACACCTACATGGCCGACGCGAACGTCCGCCGCACGGTGTGGCAGATGCGCCGCGACCACCCCGCCTGGCAGGCCGCCCCCAACGCCGCCCACCGCGCCCTTGCCGAGCTGGACGCCGCCGGGCGCCTGCGCGCACTGGTCACCCAGAACATCGACGGCCTCCACCAGGCCGCCGGTGTCGCCGACGACCACGTCATCGAGGTGCACGGCACCATGAAGCAGGTGGCGTGCATGAAGTGCGGCCACCGCACGCCCGCGCCGGAGGTGCTGGAGCGGCTGGAGGAGGAGTCCGACCCGCGCTGCCTCGTGTGCGGCGGCATCCAAAAGGCCGACACCATCTCCTTCGGCCAGCGCCTCAAACCCGACGTGCTCGACGCCGCCGTGCAGGCCGCCGCCGAGGGGGCGGTGTTCGTGGCGGTCGGGACGTCGCTGGCGGTGCACCCGGTGGCCGGGTTGTGCGACATCGCGCTGGAGAACGGGGTTCCGCTGGTCGTCGTCAACGCCGAGGAGACGCCGTACGACGGCGTCGCGGAGGTGGTCCTGCGCGGCCAGATCAGCGAGGTGGTGCCGGAGCTGGTGAAGTACGCGTTGGGGACGGCGGGGTAGGCGCTGGACGCGGGACGAGCCCGGGGTGCCCGGGACGCGGTGTGTCAGGCGGAGCCCCACCGGCTGCTGTCACCGCTGCCGTCGGCGGCATCTCCGTAGAATCGCGCGGGGTGGTCGTCCGCGAGCGGCTGTCCGTCCGGGTTCCGGTTGCTGCGCGGGCGGAGCGCCGCCCGGCGCGTTTGGCCCCTGGGCGCCGCATTCGACGAGGCGCCGGACCTCGCCGAGGACACGGGGGTGCCGGCCGCCTCCGATCCGGGCTCCTCACCCGTCGCAGCGGCGGTCAAGGCCAGGATGCGTTCCCGGGCGGCCTCGAAGTCCGCCCGGTGATCCCCCGCGTATGGGTGCAGCCGGTCCAGTGTTGCGGGTAGCGCGGTGGCGGCAGGAGACTTCAGCACCTCCCCGACGCCGGCGAGGTAGGTGACGACGGTCCGTATCAGGGCGGAGGAGTAGTCGTGCGGCCCGGCTTCCTCGGCGCGGGTGTAGTCGAGGTCCTCCGCCGCCTGGCGCAGGACCACCGCCTCCAGCCTGCCCAGCAACCGGTGCGACAGCAGCCTCTCGTAGAGCCGCAGCCGCTTACTCAGCTTCTCCGGATCAGGTGGCGAGGGCGGTCCCAAGCGCAGTTCCAGTACGTCGTGCGCTTCGGCCCACGCGGTGCCCTGCTCCGAGTCCTCCAGCCAGGCCACCGGTTCGCCCGATACCCAGGCCGCATAGGGGAGCAGCACCATCACCATGCGGGCCGCGGTCCCGTTGAGCCGCAGCGCGGTCGAGCGCAGCATCGCCGAGGTAGCCGGGGCGTCGTGGAGGGTGATCGTGTAGGGGTCGGTCACCGACACCGGATCCCGCGTGTCGGAGGTGAGTTCGAAGCCCACACACTCGCCTACGTTCACGGGCGCGCGGTCTTCGCGGAAGACGACGGTGCGCGGATCGTCACCGCCGTAGCCCAGATGGCGGACGCGGACGTGGTCGAGCAGGCCGTGCCACTGGTGGTTCGGCAGGCCGCGCCACTGGTTCGCCAGGCTGCGCCAGCGCCACGGGGCTCCGCCGCTGCGGTCGAAAAGTTCGGAGACCTCGATCCCCTCCGACTCGATGCGTGTCAGCAGGATGATCAGGTTGGCCGTATACGTGGCCTGCCGCTCGGTAATGGGCAGGCGGCGGGGCTGGTAGCCGCCGTAGGAGCGGCCGGTCGCCGGGTAGGGCGCCTCGCGGAACAGGTCGATGAGCAGTTCGCGGTACTCGGTGCGCTCCTCGGGTTGTTCGGCGAGCCGCCGGTCGAGCAGGTCGTGGGCGAACTCGACCAGCGCCGCGCTGCTACCGAGCACGGAGAACGACGTCAGCGCGTAGAACAGCCCGTCGTCCATGGGCGGCGCGGCCCGCGGCCGTCGCGCGGCGAACCGGCGGGCCGCCAGCAGTTCCGCCAGTTCGGCGGTGACGGCGCGTGCCACCAGGTACTCGCCGAAGGTCGCGTGCAGGAACTCGAACACGCTGGCGGTGCGCGACTCGACCTGTGCCCGCGACTCGTGCACGAAGAAGAAGCGGCCGAGCACCTGGTGGGCGTCGGTGACAGCCCCGTGCAGGTCGGCGTCCGCGGGGCGCAGAGCGGCGTCGGGCATGAGGACGGCCAGGTCGCGTTCCAGCTCGTCGGCGGCGACGCTCTGCCGCTGGCGGGCGAACATCGCGACGGCGACGACCTCCAGCCGGTGCAGCTCGTCCTCGATCGCGCGGGCCAGCTCCGGGGAGCCGAGATTCGACCGGTGCTTGCGCACCTCACGTTCGGCGAACATGGTCAGCAGATGTTCATACAGCGCGCTGCGGGAGAGTTCGCCGCCGGAGCGCTGCAAGGCGTTGTCCTCGGCGTCGTAGACCAGCAGCATGAGCAGCAGCAGCGGCTGTGTGGCGAGTTCGCGGTAGGGCAGCAGTGCTTCGACGGTGGGTGGCTGCAGTCCGCGTGCGGTATACGCGTCGGGGTTGGCCTCGTTCCAGATCTGCACCATGCCGGCGAGCTGGCGGTCGTCGAAGGGTTCCAGGCGCAGGATCGGGATCCCGTCGGGGATCCTGGCACGGTCGGCGACGACCGTCCGGCTCGTCACGATGACCGCCACCGGCTGGCCCAGCGCCTCCTGCTGCCGCTGGAACTCCTGCACCTGCTCCAGGTAGTCGGAGCGGTTGACCCCGCTGGCCTGCAGCAGTTCGTCGAACCCGTCCAGAATGACGACGGGCAGCGCGCCGTTCGCCGACTCGGCCAGCGTCCGCCACTGCACGGTGGTGTTCAGCATGGCCGCGACACCCTCCTCGATCTGGGTGTGGATCGGCGCGTTGGGCGGTACCGCCCGCAGCTCCACCCGCAGCGCGAAGAAGTCGGCGGTGGACAGCCGCGCGGCGAGCATCTCGGTCAGCACCGACTTGCCGGCCCCGGGATGACCGAGGACGACGATGGGGGACCCCGTCACCTGCTCCAGGGTGAGCATCCCGGCGAGGAGGGATTGGAGATCGTCGTGGAGCGGGACATCGGCCCACCATGCGTCGGCGGACGGCATACTCCCCGCCCCGGCGACTGCGAATCGGCCCCGCGGCGCGAGATAGGCCGTTTCGAGGGTCGGCAGTTCCAGGCCCGCCGGCGCGGCGGACGAGCGCAGCACCCGCCGGCTCAGCGCGGCGCGGTAGACCCCGGCGAGTTCCCTGCGCCGCCGGTCGAGGACGCGCTGCGAGTCCATCCCCTCGACCAGTCCGCGGAGGACGGCCAACCCGGTGTCGATCTCCCCGACGCGCCGCTGCGTGGCCTCGTGCGCGGCCATGTTCGCCCACACGCCGAATTCGGGGACGTCGGCGGCCAATCGGCGGTAGGACTCCAGGAAGCGCCGCTCGGCGCGATCGGGAAGACGGTTCTGAATGCTGTGCTGAGCGGACGCACGTGCGGTCTCGTCCAGTTCCTCCCATACCGCGAGGCCGAGCAGGAAGTTGATCAGCACATCAGCGGTCGAGGCGGCTTCTTCGCCCGTCGAGATCCACCGCACCTGCCCGTCGAAGGCCACACCGCGCAAGGCGGGCATGCCGCCGAGGAACCGCTCCGACAGCTGCAGCTGCTCGTCCGCGCTCAGCTGAAGGTCCGACAGGCGCAACTGTGCGCGGGAGTCCTGCAGCACCTCGTCCAGCGCCTCGAAGACCGAGACGGTCACCAGCACGTTGAACGCCGCCGAGACCCGCTCGGTGCGGTCCATCCGGCTGATTCCGGTGATCTTCTCCCGGATGCCGGTCAGCGCCTGATGCCCCATGTGGGCGATCGCCCCGCCCGCGCCCGCGACACCGGGCAGCCCGAGCGAGCCAAGCGCGCCCTCGGTCAGCTTCTCCGCGAAGCCGACGACCGCCGGGTCGTCCTGCCCCAGCATCTTCAGCGCGTCGGCGTAACCGAGCCTCTTGGCCATCAGCGGGCGACCTCTCCTGTTGTACGCGCCGTGCACACGGGGCCTACACGCCTGCACCCCCAGGCCAATTCAAGTACGGGACTTCGCCGCCCCACAAACCCGCGCACGACGGGAATCCGGCCGCATCCGGCCACGCTCGGGCAGCGCGGTGCCCTACGGCAGCCGCCAGTCCAGCGGCTCGGCGCCCTGCTCCTGCAACGAGGCGTTCGCGCGGCTGAACGGGCGCGAGCCGAAGAACCCGTTGTGCGCCGACATCGGGCTGGGGTGGGTCGACTCCACACAGGGCACGCCCGGCATGAGCGGGCGCAGGCTCCGTGCGTCGCGCCCCCACAGGATGCCCACCAGTGGTGCGTCGCGCTCGGCCAGGGCGCGGATGGCCTGGTCGGTGACCTCCTCCCAGCCCTTGCCGCGGTGCGAGGCGGGCTTGCCGGGCCGTACGGTGAGCGCGCGGTTGAGCAGCAGGACGCCCTGCTTGGTCCACGGGCTCAGGTCGCCGCTGGAGGGCATCGGCAGGCCGAGGTCGTCGCTGTACTCCTGGAAGATGTTGCGCAGGCTCCCGGGCGGCTTGACATCGGGTGCCACCGAGAAGCTCAGGCCCACCGCGTGCCCCGGCGTGGGGTAGGGGTCCTGGCCCACGATGAGCACCCGCACGTCGTCGAAGGGCTGCTGGAAGGCGCGCAGCACGTTCTCGCCGGAGGGCAGGTAGGTGCGGCCGGCGGCGACCTCCTCCCGGAGGAACCCGCCCATCCGGCCGATCGTCTCGGCCACCGGTGCGAGGGCCTGGGCCCAGCGGTCGTCCATCACGTCGGTCAAGGGTCGTCCTGGCATGGCAGCACCCTAGCGGCCCCCGCGGACGGTGCGGGCCTGCTCGCCGATGCCGCGCGCGAGCGGCAGGGGTACCGCCCGCGCGCCCGCTCTCCTCACTCCTCGTCCGCCGGTTCGCCCGCGCGCACCGACACCACACCCGGGGTCTCCGTCAGCGCCGCCGCCAGTTCCTGGAACCCGTGCCGGCCCGCGCCGCCGCGCACCTGCAGGGTCAGGTCGATGAGGGCGCCGTGCGGGTGTCCGGAGTCGCTGCTCTGGGTGTGCACCTCCAGCACCCGGAACCCGCGCTCGGTGACCTCGGCCAGGATGGAGCGCAGTGTGCCGCGGCCGTCCTCGTAGGCCAGGCGGAGGGGGGCGGTGGAGGGGCGCCGGCGGGTGACCAGCCGCAGCACCGGGGGGTAGCCCAGCGAAACGAGGTAGTGAGCGGCCGTAACGGCGGCGGCCACCAGCCACAGCCCGGCCCCGGCCGCGGTACCCACGGCCGCGGCCACCCAGATCGTGGCCGCGGTGGTCAGTCCGCGGACGATGTCCTGGCGCACGAAGATGACGCCGGCGCCGATGAAGCCGACGCCCGACGCGATCTGCGCGGCCACCCGGGAGGGATCCAGGGCGATGCCTTCGTCGTCGATGACGTCGAAGAACGCGTACTTGCTGACCACCATGAACAGCGCGGCGCCGACGCCGACCAGGGTGTGGGTGCGCAGTCCCGCGTTCTTCTGCCGCAGCTCGCGCTCCAGCCCGATGAGCGTGCACAGCACGAGCGCGACGGCCAGGGCCAGGACCTGCGCCCAGCCCTGGCCCTGGAAGCTCGCCATGAAGTCGTCCATGTCCATGTCCATGACCGACTGCTACCCGCGCCGGGGCGCACATTCGCGCCTGCAGCGCCGCCTCGTGCGCGGGCCGGGGCGCCGCGGCCCGCGCTGCGCGGACGGCAGGCGGGGGGAGGAGAGTGCGCCGGATTCAGACCGCGGGTTCGCCGCGACGGAGGCCGTTCTGGTGGGAGAGGTTGAGCGCGGTGGTGACGAGCGGCACGTGGCTGAACGCCTGCGGGAAATTGCCGACCAGGCGGCCCTTCTTCGCCTCGTACTCCTCGGCCAGCAGCCCGACGTCGTTGCGCAGGGCCAGCAGCCGGTCGAACAGCTCGCGGGCCTCCTTCTCGCGGCCGATCGACAGCAGCGCGTTGGCCATCCAGAAGCTGCAGGCCAAAAACGCGCCCTCTTCGCCGGGCAGGTGGTCGGCGGCGTCGTCGCGGTCGGTGCGGTAGCGCATGACGAAGCCGTCGATCATCAGGTCGTCGCGGATGGCTTCGATGGTGCCGACGATGCGGGGGTCGCTGTAGGGGAGGAAGCCGACCTCGGGCATGAGCAGCAGCGCGGCGTCGAGCTCCTTGCCGCCGTAGTACTGGGTGAAGGTGTTGCGGCGGGCGTCGAAGCCGTATTCGCAGACCTCGGCGTGGATGGTGTCGCGCAGCGCCCGCCAGCGCTCGAGGGGCCCCTCCTTGCCGAAGTCCTCGATCATGCGCACCGCGCGGTCGGCGGCCACCCAGGCCATGACCTTGGAGTGGACGAAGTGCTGGCGCGGCCCGCGGACTTCCCACAGCCCTTCGTCGGGCTCGTCCCAGCACCATTCCAGGTAGTTGACCAGGGAGCGCTGCAGCCCCCAGACGTGTTCGCCGCCCTGCAGGCCGCTGCGCCGCGCCAGGTGCAGCACGTCCATGACCTCTCCGTAGACGTCGAGCTGGTACTGGCCCACCGCGGCGTTCCCGATGCGCACCGGGCGGGAGTCCTCGTAGCCGGGCAGCCAGTCGGCCTCCCATTCGGCCAGCCGGCGCTCGCCGCGCACGCCGTACATGATCTGCATGTGCTGGGGTTCGCCGGCCACCGCGCGCACCAGCCACTCGCGCCAGGCCTGGGCCTCGTCGGTGTAGCCGCTGCGGATGAGCGCCTCCAGCGTGATGGTGGCGTCGCGCAGCCAGCAGTAGCGGTAGTCCCAGTTGCGCACCCCGCCGACCTCCTCGGGCAGGGAGGTGGTGGGCGCGGCCACGATCCCGCCGGTGGGGCGGTAGGTCAGCGCCTTCAGCGTGATCAGGGAGCGGACCACGGCGTCGCGGTACTCGCCCTCGTAGCTGCACTGGTCCACCCACTGGCGCCAGAAGCGCTCGGTGCGCGAGAGCGCCTTCTCGGCGTCGAGGTGGTCGGACTCCTCGACCTGGGAGGGGTGCCAGGTCATGACGAAGGGGACGCGCTGTCCGGCGCTGACGGTGAAGGTGGCGTCGTGGACGAAGTTGTGGCCCTCCATGGGCACCGGGGAGCTCATCCACACCGCGTCGGGCCCGGCGATGGCCACCAGTTCGGTGCCGCTGCGGTGGATCCAGGGCACCACGTTGCCGTAGTCGAAGCGCACCCGCATCGCGGTCTGCATCCGCACGGTGCCGGCCAGGCCTTCGACGATGCGCACGAGGTGGGGGGCGCCGCCGCGCGGCGGCATGAAGTCGATGACGCGCACCGAGCCCTCGGGGGTGTCCCACTCGGATTCCAGGATGAGCGTCTCGGGCCGGTAGCGCCGCCGCGCCGCGCGGGGCTCGCCGCTGGCCGGGCGCATCCACCAGTTGCCGTTCTGCTCGTCGCCCAGCAGCGCGGCGAAGCAGGAAGGGGAGTCGAAGTGGGGAAGGCAGAGCCAGTCCACGGAGCCGTCGCGCCCCACGAGAGCTGCGGTCTGCATGTCGCCGATCAGCGCGTAATCCTCAATCCAGCCGGACACGCGGCTCACCCCCTTCTCAACCAAGATCACGTCTACGCGGACGTACCGTATCCAACTCCGGGCCGCCGCGCGGACATGCGGAAGTGGCCCCTTTCCGCGATGCGGTGGCGGTATCCGCGCGGGCGGCCGGTGTCGCGGTGGGCCGGTCGGCTGCGCGGGCCGGTGCGGCCCGCTTCGGTCACGCTACCGGTTGAAGCGCTTTCCCAGGTGACGGACCGGATAAATGTGTTCTGGGAGATACCCGCCTCGGGCCCTGTGCCACCCCGGCGGAGCCGCGGGGCCGCGCGCCGGGCCGCCGCGCGGCCGTGCGCAGCGCCGCCGGCGGCTGTACCTGGGAGTTCGCGCCTGGGAATCCGTTATTGCGACGTGATCCCGCCCGGCGTGCGCAGCGCTGGGAGGCCGCCTGTGATGTCCGCTTTCGGATGATCCGATCTCGCACGGGGGCGGGGTTCGGCGCCCGGTGCCGGCGGTGCGGGTTCACCTCGGTTCGCGCGCCCCGGTCGCACCGCGATCGGCGGCGCCCACCGTCAGCAGCGGCAGGAAGAGCTGGGTCAGCGGGCCGATCGCCACGGCGAAGAGCAGGGTGCCCACGCCCAGTGTGCCGCCGAGCAGGGCGCCGGCGACCACCACGGCGACCTCGATGGCGGTGCGGGCGGTGCGCACCGACAACCGGGTGCGCTCGGCCAGCCCGACCATGAGCCCGTCGCGCGGTCCGGGGCCCAGCCGGGCGCCGATGTAGCACCCGGTGGCCAGGCCCGTGAGCACGGTCCCCGCCGCCAGCGCGGCCCAGCGGGCGGCGAGACCCTCCGGTTCCGGCAGCAGCCACAGCGAGGCGTCCACCGAGAGCCCGACAACCACGGCGTTGCTGAGAGTGCCCACCCCCACCCGCCGGCGCAGCGGAATCCACAGCAGCATCGTGGCCGCCGAGGTGAGGATGCTGCAGGCGCCCACCGACAGCCCCGTGCGCCGGGCCAGGCCCTGGTGCAGCACGTCCCACGGCATAGCGCCCAGCTGCGAGGAGATGAGCAGCGCGCAGCCGAGCCCGAACGCGCACAGGCCCGCGTACAGCTGCACCAGGCGCCGGCCGCGCGGCGGCGGCAGGAGCGGAACGTCGAACAGGCGGCGCACGAAACCGGACAGCAGCGGCAGCGCAGACACGGGGCACCTTTTCAGGTCGGGGTGTGGAAGCAGGCCACTCGGATATTGTTGGAACCGTACGATTCGGAAATAAAGCGCCAATTTGGGAAAGTGGCACCGTCGTGGTTGGTGAGCGCCGTATCAACGGCCACCTGCTGGCCCGCCTGGTCGGTCCCGACGCCGGCGGCCGGCCCTACTACCGCACGCTCGGCCGGGCCGTCAGCGGCCTCATCCTGGACGGCCGGGTGCCCACCTTCACCCGGCTGCCCGCCGAACGGGACCTCGCCGCGGCCCTGGGGGTCAGCCGCAACACCGTCACCGCCGCCTACACCTGGCTGCGCGAGAACGGCTTTCTGGACAGCCGCCAGGGCGCGGGCAGCTGGACCGTACTGCCCGACGGCGGCACGTCGTCGGGCGTGCTGCTGCCCCGCACCGAGCACGTCGACCTGGGCGTGGCCGCCCCGGCCGCCGTCGACGGCATCCAGCACGCCGCCCGGCTGGCCGTGGACCAGCTGGCCGCCCACGTCGGCGGCATCGGCTACAACCCCCGCGGGCTGCCCGAGCTGCGCCACGCCATCGCGCGGCGCTACGTCGAGCGGGGTCTACCCACCGGTCCCGAGCAGATCTTCGTCACCGGCGGCGCCATGCACGCCGTCGCGATGCTCATGGACATGCTCACGGAACCGGGCGACAGCCTGCTGATGGAGTCGCCCACCTACCCCCACGCCGTCGACGCCGCCCGGCGCCTGGAGGCCCGGGTGCGCACCGTCGGGGTCACACCCTCCGGTTGGGACATGGAGCACGTGCTCGACGCCTTCCGCCGCATCAAGCCCGCTGCCGCCTACCTCATCCCCGACTTCCAGAACCCCACGGGTGTGCTGATGGACGACGAGGAGCGCGCCGCGGTGGCGGCCGAGGCCCGGCGCGCGGGCAGCATGCTCGTCGTCGACGAAGGCGTGGCCGAGCTCGCCATCGACTCCGGCGACCTGCCCGCCCCGCTGGCCGCCCACGACACCGACGGCCGCATCTTCACCGTGGGATCGGCGGCCAAGACCTTCTGGGGCGGCCTGCGCATCGGCTGGATCCGCACCACCCCGCCCATGGTCGAGCGCCTGACCTCCGCCCGCCAGCGTCTGGACCTGTCCAGCTCGCTGCTGGACCAGCTCACCGTCACCCATCTGCTCGCCGACACCCTGCGCATCCGCGCCGAACGCAGCCGCCAGCTGCGCCGCAACCGCGACGCCCTGGTCACCGCGCTGCGCGAGCACCTGCCCGGCTGGGAGTTCACCCGGCCCTCCGGCGGGCTGGTGCTGTGGGCGGGGCTGCCCCGCGCCGCCGCCACCGCGCTGGCCGACAGCGCCGCCGAGCACGGCGTCCACCTGGCGCCCGGGCCGCTGTTCGGCGCCGACGGAACGCTGGAGCGCCGCGTGCGCCTGGCCTACACCCATCCGCCCGAGGTACTGGCCGAGGGCGTCGAGCGGCTCGCCCGCGCCTGGGCGCAGACCCTGTCTCGCCCCGCCCGACCCGGCAGCGGCCTCTACGTCTGATCGCCTGCCGCCGCCCGCTGCGGCACCACCCCTTCGCCCGCCTGCGGCCCGATCCCCGCGCCGGCGACGCTTGCGGCTGCACCGGCGGCGTGGTCCGATAAGCGCAACCGGAGTGATCTGGACCACATCCGAGGGCGGGAGTCCCAGATGGAGCACAGCGGCAGCGGCACAAGCGGCGTCCTGCGCGCACGCCAGGACGTCGAGAACGAGATCGAGGGCCGGACCCTGGTGGACTGGCTCCGCCAGGCGGCCGAGGAGCACGGCCACCTGCCCGCGCTCTCCCAGCGCGCGCCCGAGGGCACGGGCGCCGAGTGGACCACCCTGACCTGGGCCGAGTACCGCCGCGCCGCGCTGGAGACCGCGGCCGCGCTGATCGCCCACGGCCTGCGGCCCACCGATGTGGTCGCGCTGATGCTTCCCAACCGCCCCGAGCACCTCGTGGCCGACATGGGCGCCGTGCACGCGGGCGGCGTCCCGCTCACCGTCTACGCCACCTTCGCACCCGAGCAGATCGAGTTCGTGGCCCGCGACTGCGGCGCCGCCGTCGCCGTGCTGGAGGGAGCCGCGGAGCTGGAGCGGTGGCGCCCCGCCCTGGAACGGCTGCCGGGCCTGCACACCGTCGTCCTGCTCGACGCCGGGGCCGTGCCCGCCGAACCCGACGGCACCGGAACCGCCTTCATCAGCTGGTCGCAGTTTCGCGAGACCGGTCGCAGCCGCTACGCCGCCGACCCCGGCGCCGTGCACGAGCGCATGGCCGCACTGCGGCCCGAGGACGACGCCACCCTCCTCTACACCTCCGGCACCACCGGCGATCCCAAGGGCGTGCCGGAGACTCACCACCAGGTGCTGTTCCAGTCGACCATCACCCTGCGGGCCAGCCCGCTGCCGGTGGGCGGGTCGTCCATCTCCTACCTGCCGCTGGCCCACATCGCCGAGCGTGTGCTCAGCGTCTACCTGCCTATCCGGGTGGCCGGGCACCTGCACTTCTGCCCCGACTCGGCCCAGCTGAGCGCCTATCTGGGCATGGTCCGACCGCACTCGCTCTTCGGGGTGCCGCGGGTGTGGGAGAAGCTGCAGGCGGGGCTGTCGGGCGCACTGGCCGCCGCCCCCGAGGAGCGGCGCCAGGCCGTGGCCGAGGCGTCCGAGACCGCGCGCGCCTACCTGGAGGCCGGCCAGTACGGCCGCACCCGCGGGTCCGAGCTGGAGGAGCGCTTCGCCGACGCCGACGAGCGGGTGCTGGCCCCCATCCGCGCGATGATCGGGCTGGACCGCTGCAAGCACTTCATCACCGCCGCGGCACCCATGCCCGAGGACACGCTGCGCTTCTTCACGGGGCTGGGCGTGCTCCTGCGCGACGTCTACGGGATGACGGAGAACTGCGGCGCCGTCACCGCCAACCGTTCCGACGCCTACCGCTTCAACAGCGTAGGGCGGCCCTCCGACGGCATGGAGGTCGCGGCCGCCGCCGACGGCGAACTGCTGGTGCGCGGACCGGTCAACACCGCCGGCTACCTCAACCGGCCCGCCGACAGCGAGGCGCTGCTCGACTCCGACGGCTGGCTGCACACCGGCGACATCGGCTGGATCGACGAGGACGGCTTCGTGTTCGTGCTCGACCGCAAGAAGGAGCTGATCATCACCGCCGGGGGCGAGAACATCGCCCCCGCCGCCATCGAGAACCGCCTCAAGGAGCACGCGCTCATCGGCCAGGCGCTGGCCTGCGGTGACGGGCGCCCCTACCCCGTGGCGCTGCTGACCCTGGACGCCGAGGCCGCCCCGGCCTGGGCCGCGGCCCGGAGCATCGCCGAGACCGAGCTGTCCGCCCTGGCCGAGCACCCGGCGGTGCTGGCCGAGGTGGAGCGGGCGGTCGAGGCGGCCAACGCCCGACTCGCCCGGGTCCAGCAGATCAAGCGCTGGCGGCTGTTGCCGGTGGAGTGGAGCGTGGAGGGGGACGAGCTGACCCCTTCGCTCAAGCTCAAGCGCCGCGTGGTGCAGACCAGGTACGCCGACGCGATCAGCGAACTCTACGCCGACTGATGCCGAGCGGACCGCGCCGCGGTCCCCCGCCCCGCCGAGGCGCGGCCGCGGCTGTCCCGGCGGCCGCCCGCACGGCTCAACCGCGGGCCAGGTGGGCGGCGGCGCAGCGCCGGGCGAAGCGCACGACCTCCTCCAGCACCTCGTCGCGGTTGGTCTCGTTGAACACCTCGTGCCGGGCGCCGGGGAAGATCCGCACGGTGACGTCGTCCCCGGCGAACTCCTCGACGCCCACCCGGCTGTCGGAGACCGGCACCACGGCGTCCTCGGAGCCGTGCACCCACAGCAGCGGAGTGGCTGTCAGCCGGCCGTGCTCGGCGATGCGCTCCAGCTCCGTGACGAGTGCCTCCAGCAGCCCGCGTTTGAAGCCGCCGTGCCAGACGAGGTCGTCGGCGGTGTAGTCCGCGGCCACCTGCGGATCGCGCGACAGGGCGGAGGCGTCCAGCGGGGCGTCGGGGATCTCGTCGGCGGCCAGCAGTTCGCGCGCTGCGCTCCAGCGGCCCAGCACCGGCCCCGACAGCACCAGCCCGGCGAGCTGTTCGGGGTGCTGCTGGGCGTAGCGCGCCGCGATCATGCCCCCCATCGAGTGGCCGACGAGCACCAGCGGCAGGGTGCTGTAGGCGGTGCGGGCCTGGGTGACCAGCCGGTGCAGGTCCTCGACCACGCCGTCGAAGTCGTCGACGAGCACCCGCTCGCCCGAGGAGCGGCCGTGCCCGCGGTGGTCCAGCCCGTAGACGACCGCGCCGCCCTCGCACAGCGCGGCGGCGGTGTGCTCGTAGCGCCCGATGTGTTCGCCGTAGCCGTGCACCAGCACCGCCAGCCACGCGGGCGCGGCGCTCTGCGGCGCCCACGCCCGCGCGTAGAGCCGTTCGGCTCCGCCGCTGCCGCCGGCCAGGTGCCATTCGCGCGAGGTGACCACTGCGTCTCCTGATCCTTTCGGGGGTGGGCCGTCGCGGGCAGACTAACGGCGACGGCGCGCTCGTCGGCATCCGCCGCGCACGGCGAGGGCCGGCGCCGGGATCTGAGCCGGGTCGAGCTTGCGCGCGCGTTGTGTCGCGGTGCGGCGGGTGCGGGCAGGGTGCGGGCACCGCCGAACGGCCGCCACGGATCGGCCGCGCCGGGCTTGCCGCCGCTGCGACGATTCGTAGGATTGTATACAGGCAAGTGGTGGCCGCAGTAGTATGCAAGCCGGACGTCGATTCGCTGAACGGAAAAATTGCCAATATCAGCCCAGTGATCTACAGAAGCGACCTACCGGGCATCTTTTAGGCTGGAGCTGTGCCGGGAACCACCTGAGCAGACGTCGCCGCCGACGCCTTGCGCTTCGCTGACGCTGGACGGCCACCCGAAACAGAAGAGGTGACGCCCCATGCTGGCCGATTCCTATGGAAGGGTCGCCACCGACCTGAGGGTCTCGCTCACCGACCGCTGCAATCTGCGCTGCAGCTACTGCATGCCGCCCGAAGGGCTGGAGTGGCTGCCCAAGGACGAGGTCCTCACCGACGACGAGGTGAACCGGCTCATCCGCATCGGTGTCACCATGCTCGGCATCGAGGAGGTCCGCTTCACCGGCGGAGAACCGCTGCTGCGCCGCGGCCTCACCGGAATCTTGGCCGCGGCCACCGCCTTGCAGCCCCGCCCGCAGACCGCGCTGACCACGAACGGGATCGGCCTGGACCGCACCGCCGGCGCCCTGGCCGAAGCCGGGCTGGACCGCGTCAACGTCTCCCTGGACACGCTGCGCCCCGACGTCTTCGAGCAGCTCGCCCGCCGCCGCAGGCTGCCCGACGTGCTCAACGGCATGGCCGGGGCGGCCGCGGCCGGACTGACCCCGGTCAAGGTCAACGCGGTGCTGATGCGCGACATCAACGACGTCGAGGCCCCCGATCTGCTGCGCTACTGCCTCGACCACGGCTACCAGCTCCGCTTCATCGAGCAGATGCCGCTGGACGCCCAGCACGGCTGGCGCCGCGACACCATGATCACCGCCGACGAGATCCTGGACCGCCTGGGCACCGCGTTCCACCTGGAGCCCGCCGACGACCACACCCGCGGCAGCGCCCCGGCCGAGCTGTTCTACGTCGACGGCGGCCCCGAGACCGTCGGCGTCATCGGCTCGGTCACCCGCCCCTTCTGCGGCGCCTGCGACCGGGTGCGGCTGACCGCCGAGGGCGAGATCCGCAACTGCCTGTTCGCCCGCGAGGAGTCCGACCTGCGCACGCTGCTGCGCAACGGCTCCGGCGACGAGGAGATCGCCGAACGGTGGCGCGCCGCCGTCGCCACCAAGCTGCCCGGCCACGGCATCAACGACCCCAGCTTCCTCCAGCCCTCCCGCCCGATGTCGGCCATCGGGGGCTGAAGAGCCGCCGAGACCGCCGTCCCGGGGGCCGGTCGCCGCGGAACACCTCGGCGCCGGCGGCGGCGACCGCAGCAACTGTGTGGATGTGGCCGACGCTGCGTGTGCGGCTGCGGTCCGCGATTCGCAGCGTCCCGACCGGGGGCTCTTGATGTTCCCGGCGGGCGTCCTGGTGGCGATCGCCGGCCGCGAGGTGTGACTCGCGCTGATCCGCGGAGGGATTTGGCCCTCGGACGACGAAGAGCCCGAGGCGTGGCTTGGGGCTCTTCGTGTACCTATTCCCGATAGAGGGCGTGTGGGTGGGGGCCGATGCAGCGGCTAGTTCGGCTGCTTACCCGAACCGTTGCACATTGGGCACGGGATCTTCACCCGGTCCCCGTCCCGCCACTCGTCGATTGTCTTCTTGCCGCCGCACCCCGGGCAGTTCACTTCCTTCTGGTGCTTGCCCATCAGACCACCTCTGCCTTGATCGGGTTGTCCGGTTCGTCCAACCACACCCACTGGTCGGCCGGGGTGATCGTCACCCCGAACCGGTTGCAATCTGGGACCTTGCCGGATTCCCACGCCTCACGTAGCCGGTTGACGTCTCCGGTGTCGACACGTTGGGAGTCCAGCGGCATGAACTGTGCCGGGCCCGTGCACCGCCCCTGCGCCACCCCGTCGGCGCCGACAGTGAGTACGCACAGCGGCCCGTCCGGGTGGAAAACGGGCGCCCACGGCACCACCAGCAGCCCGCCCGCCCGGGTCTGGGACACCCACGCATAGGGGAGGGTGTGCACCGCGGCTGTCGCCACCACCCGGTCGTAGGGACCGCCGGGCGGGTGGCCCCGGATGCCGTCGCCGGTCACCACATCCACCTCCCACCCGGCACCAGCCAGCGCGGACCGGGCGTGGTCAGCCGAACCGGGGTCGACCTCCACGCTCGTGACCGTCTCCGGCCCGGTGATGGAGGAGAGCAGCGCCGCGAAGTAGCCGGTGCCGGTGCCGATCTCCAGCACGCGCATGCCCGGCTCCAGTTCCAGCGCGTCCAGCATTGTGGCCATGACCGTCCGGCTGCTGCTGGATGAGGTGGGGACGAGGCCCCGCCCGGTTTCGGTGTCGCGTAAGTGTTCGGGCAGGCGCGGATCGAACTCCACGGAGGTGACTACCGGGGACGGGGAGTCGACCAGTTTCTGCCACTGGTTGGGGTTGTCGTCGCGGCGTAGGGGGACGAGCCACCCGGTGGTGTCGCTGGAGACGTAGACGGTGTGGGGGATGAAGGGAGTGCGGTCGACCGTTGCGACGGTGTTTTGGCCGCGTGTGCCCATGCGGGTCTCCGGGGGTGGGGGCGCGTCACCTGTAAAGTAACCCGGAAGATACCGAGTGTCACGCGGGGTGGCCGTGAGTGGCCACCTGGCCACGGACCCGACAGCTCCATGTTGTCGCGGGCGAATCCGATCAAGCCCTGCATCACCAACCCGCCGGCAGATCATCTGTGTGAAGGGCTAGCGCCCGCTCCCGGCGCGTGTGCGGGTGGCATCCTGGTGGCGGCCGCAGGCGCCGGGCAGGGGAGGGGAACGCGATGGCCGAGCCGGAACCGTTCGACGCGGTGATCCTGGCCGGGGGAGCGGCCCGGCGGATGGGCGGCGGCGACAAGCCCGGCCTGGACGTGGGCGGGAGCAGCCTGGTCGAACGGGTGGCCTCCGCCGCGGCCGGAGCCGGGGCCGCGCAGGTCGTCGTGGTGGGGCCGCCCCGTGAGCGGCCGGCCGCGCGCTACGTCCGCGAGGACCCGCCGGGGGCCGGGCCGGTGCCCGCGCTGGGCGCCGGGCTGGCGTGTGTGGCGCAGCCGCGGTTCGCGCTGCTGGCCGGCGACCTCCCGTTCCTGCACGCCGCCCACGTCGACGCGCTGCGGCGCGCGGCGCGGCAGCGCACCGGTGCGGTTCTGGTCGACGGCCAGGGGCGCATCCAGTGGTTGCTGGGCGTGTGGGACACCGGCGCGGTGCGCGGCGCACTGGCCGCCTACGAGGGGCGCTCGCTGCGCGGCCTGCTGGGGCCCTTGGAGCCGGCGCTGGTCGCGGCCGAGGGGAAGCTGGCGCGTGCGGCCCTCGACTGCGACACACCCGAGGAGCTGGCCCGTGCCCGCGAGGGCGGCGCGGACGGCCCGGGGCACGGCGCCCCACCGCGCGGACGCGGCTAACCGGTGAAGTCGGCGAAGGGGACCGTCTCCCGCAGGAACCCCCGCCTGCCGAGGAAGTCGGACAGGTAGTCGCGGTGCTCCCCGCAGGCCAGCCACGTCTTGCGGCGGTCAGGGGTGTGCACCTTGGGGTTGTTCCACACCAGCACCCACTCGGCGGGCTCGCGGCAGTCCTTGCGGGAGCAGTGCGGCGCCTCGTCCTCCACAGCGGATCCGCCTTCGGTCAACGGCTGTGCTCCCTCGTCGTCATCGTCGTCCGGCGACGTATCGCGCCGCCTGCGGCTTCGGGCAACGGCTACGCAAAGTGCCGGGCCGCGCGCATGAAAAAGCGACGTCGGGTGGCTACGGGGGCAAACCACCCGACGTCGCATCGGTGTTCCGACGGGGGCTCGGAACACCGGACCAGCGCTTCGACGGGGGACCGAAGCGCTGATTCCCAATGTACACCGCAAGTCCCGTGTGTACGTCAAGACTTAGTTACGACGTGATCTCGGGAGAGTCCAGCAGGTCAGTCGGCCCGGCTCAGTCCGACGCCCCGAACCGTGAAGAAACCGGCACACTTCACATGTGTCACGGAGCGCAGTCCCCCATGCGGGCAAAGTTCCCCTTAGTCCGGGGTCAAGCGGTCAGTGGTGTCCGCGCGCCCCGTTGCCCGGGCGCCGGGGCGGGGGCAACCGTGTTGGGACACGTCCGAAGAGGAGAGTCCATGTCGCACAACACCTACCGCGTGACCGAGATCGTCGGCACCTCGCCCGACGGGCTGGAACAGGCCGTCCGCAACGGCATCGACCGGGCCTCGGAGACCCTGCGCGAACTCGACTGGTTCGAGGTCACCGAGATCCGCGGCCACTTGGAGGAGGGCTCCATCGCCCACTTCCAGGTGGGCATGAAGGTCGGCTTCCGCCTCGACGAGTAGCCCGGAGCCGGGTGCGGGCTGCGCCGCGGGGCCGCATCCGGCCCTGGAACGCACTGTAGGGGCGGAACCAGGCTCGGAGGCGACCGCATAGCCACACTGACCCGAAAGTGAGCAGACGGCGACGAGAATGAACGGGACGGCGGCCGCTACAGCGGTGACTCGCTTCGTGACGGGCACGGCCGCCTCCGCGGCTTCGGCGTCGTCCCCCAGGCCGCGGCCGGGGAGGTGGCCGGTGACGGAGCGTTCGCCGCGGTGACCACGGTGAAGAACCTGCCGCAGTAGGCGGAGACCGCGACCCGCGCCGCCGAACGAGGCGGTTCGGCCGCCGCCTGCGGAACCGCCTCGCCGCGGTCAGGACGCCTGGCTGACCGTGGACATGTTGAAGTCGGGGATGCGCAGCGGCGGCATGGCCGTGCGGGGGAAGCCGCCGCCGACCTCGCGGCCCAGAGTGGGCACGGTGGCGCCCGCTTGGGACGCGCGGTCGAGCAGGGAGACCGGCGACTCGTTGAACCGGAAGTTGTTCACCGCCCCGGTGACCTCGCCGTCCTCGACGAGGTAGACGCCGTCGCGGGTCAGACCGGTCATCAGCAGGCTCTGCGGATCGACCTCGCGGATGTACCACAGGCAGGTCAGCAGCAGCCCCCGCTCGGTCTGGGCGACCATCTCCTCCAGCGTCGCACCGCCCTCGGCCCCCTCGGCCTGCAGGACCAGGTTGTCGATGTGCGGGGTGAGCGCCAGGCCGGTCAGCTCCGCGGAGCGGCGGGTCTGGGCCAGGGCCGACAGCTTGCCGCCGGAGATCCACTCGGTCCGCCGCAGCGGCTGCCCGTTGTCGAAGGCGGTCACCCGGCGTCCGGGCCCCTCGGCCGTGACGAAGGACGCGCACTCCAGGCCCGGGTGGGCGGGATCGCTGAACAGCGTCAGCGGCATGGCGGCGAGCCGTTCCCCGACGCGGGTGGCACCCGCGCCCTGCCGGCCGGAGAAGACCGTGCGGCCCTCGGCCGCGTCGCGTGCGGTGGCCGACGAGTACAGCAGCGTCATCATGTCGGCGACGGCACCGGGCGGCAGCAGGGTCTCGTAGCGTCCCGCCGGCAGGTCGACACGCCGCTGGCCCCAGCGGATGCGTCCGGCGAGCTGTTCCTCCAGGGCCTCGACGTCGACGTCGGAGAAGTCGCGGGTGGCCTGCCCCGCCCACGCCGAGTGCGCGCCCTCGGCCGCGAAGGACGCCCCGCTCTTGGCGTTCAGCTCCACGGTGCCCGAGGGCTGGTCGTGGCGCAGCCGGACTCCGGTCGAGCTGCCGAAGAAGGTCGAGGCGACCGTGTGCTCGGCGTAGCCGTAGAGCCGCCGGCCGGCCTCGGGGCCGCGCTCGAAGGCCCGGCCGAGCCCCGGCGCGAGCCCGGAGAACACCGAGATGCCCGTGGTCGGCACGGCCGCGTCCCAGGCGGCGGCGCGGGGAGTCCGGGCGGTGTCGGCCTCCAGCAGCGGCACGGCGTCCTCGGCGGGCGGGGCCTGGTCGGCGGCCTCTTCGGCCGCGCGCACCAGGTCCTCCAGGAGGTCGTCGGTCAGCCCGGAGCGGGTGCGCGCACCGATGGCGACGCCGCGGTCCGAGGAGCTGAGCGCGATGACCGTGACGGTGCGGGCCCGGGTGGTGCCGTTGGTCGTCAGCGAGTTGCCGGCCCAGCGCAGGTTGGCCGTCGCCGTCTCCTCGACCAGCACCATGCAGCCGTCGGCGCGCGCCAGCTCCAGCGCCCGCTCCACCACCGCCTGCGGAGTCATGCCGCTCAATTGCCTGCCTCCTGCACCGTGTTGAGGACGCGGACGCCGGTGAAGACCGCGCTCGGGCAGCCGTGGCTGACCGAGGCCACCTGGGCCGGCTGGCCCTTGCCGCACATGAACGATCCGCCCAGCTCGTAGGTCGAGGGGCCGCCCAGGGCGCGCATCGACCGCCAGAAGTCGGTGGTGGTGGACTGGTAGGCGACGTCGCGCAGCATCCCCGCGATGCGCCCGTTCTCGATGCGGTAGAACCGCTGGCCGGTGAACTGGAAGTTGTAGCGCTGCATGTCGATGGACCAGCTCTTGTCGCCGACGATGTAGATGCCGCGCTCCACCTGCTCGATCAAGCCGTCGGTGGACGGGCCGTAGGGGTCGGCGGCCAGCGAGACGTTGGCCATGCGCTGGATGGGCATCGTGGCCGGTGAGTCGGCGTGGGCGCATCCGTTGGAGGAGTCGTAGCCCTGCAGCCGGGAGATGCGGCGGTCGCGCTGGTAACCCGCCAGGACGCCCTCCCGCACCAGGTCGAAGGACGAGGTGGCCACGCCCTCGTCGTCGTAGCCGATGGTGGCCAGGCCGTTCTCGGCGGTGCGGTCGCCGGTGACGTTCATGATGTCGGAGCCGTAGCGCAGGCTGCCGAGCTGATCGGGGGTCGCGAAGGAGGTGCCCGCGAAGGCGGCCTCGTAGCCCAGCGCCCGGTCCAGTTCCGTGGCGTGGCCGATCGACTCGTGGATGGTCAGCCACAGGTTGGAGGGGTGGACGACCAGGTCGTAGTCGCCGGGCTCGACGCTGGGTGCGGCCAGTTTCTCGGCCAGCAGCTCCGGCAGCGCGTCGAGCTGGGGTTCGACCTGCGAGACGTACTCCCACCCGCGCCCGGCCGGCGGCGCGATGGTGCGCATGCTGTCCAGCAGGCCGCCGCGGGTGGCGAACACCTCGGCGCCGGGGGCGATGCGCACCCGCTGCTGGGTCGTGGTGGTGCCGGCCGTGTCGGCGTAGAACTTCTGCTCCTTGACCGCCAGCAGCGACGCGTCGACGTGGTCGACGCGGTTGTCCTTGAGCAGGCGGCGGCTCCAGCCCGCCAGCAGCGACGTCTGCTCACGGGGGCCGACCTCGAAGGGGTCGACGGTGTAGGAGGAGACCCAGGTGGCGTCGGTGTGCGCGGGCTCCGGGGCGAGTTCGATGCGCTCGGTGCTCGCCGCAGCGGAGACCTTGGCGACGTCGACGGCGCGCTCGGCCACGGCGACGGCCGCCTCGGGGCTCAGCTCGGTCGCGGCGGCGAACCCCCATACGCCGTCGTGGATCACCCGCACCGCGAAGCCGAGGGTGTCGCTGTCGTGTTCGCTGTCCAGTTCGGCGTCGGTGAGCGCGAGGTAGCGGCCGCGGATGCGCTCCAGCCGGAAGTCGGCGTGGTCGGCCCCGAGGTCCCGGGCCCGCTGGAGCGCCGCATCCGCCAGCCGCCGCATCGGCAGGGCGAGGAAGTCGGCATCGATATCAGGCACGGTTCCCCAACCTAGCGATCGGGGGGCATCCGGGGCCAGGGGCTTTTCCCGCTGTGGACGAGGCGGCGCCGAGGCCCTCGGGCAGGTGGCGGCGGAATCCGGGTGCCGACCCGGCGGGTGGCGCCGAGCGGGCGGAGCGAAGGCCGCCCGGGCCGCGTACGGCCGTCCGCCCCCGCCGCAGGCGATTCCGCGGATCGGTTTCCACACCGTTTTCCGGCGCATGCGGAAACCACGCACAAACCGCCGGGGGATGCGGAATGCGGCCGCCCCCGTCCGGATTCCCGGCGCGATTTCTCCGGCGCGTCCGCGGCCGGGTGAAGCGGCGATGCCGTGGGGCGGCGCGGCCCGTCTCCGGGTGTCGTCAGGGAGGCCCATCGGGTGGTGTGGCGTGACACACGGGAATCGGATCGACCGCAGGTCGCGAGCGGGATTACCGCCCTGTTAGCGTGGCACGGCCGCACGGTGACACACGGTCCGAGAGTCCGGGCCGGCCGGGCGGATCCACCCCGGGGCGCGGACGGCTGCGCGCCGGGCACCCCCGAGGCGAGGCGGCGGCGCGCCTGGCGTGCCGTCCGCGGTCATGCGCCCGGTCGGTCGTCCCTTCGGCCGTGCGGGGCGCACCGACCGCCTCCGTCGGCGTTCGCCGCAAACCCCTGTCCGTACCCGGTACGTATCCGCAATGGGCCGTGCCGGATATCCGGTCTGTTCGGCCTCCCGCAGATGACGACGGTTCGTCGGCGCACAAGCGTCGGCTTATTCGGGCTGCCCGCATAACGCCGAACGCGCGAAACGGTGTGTCGTCGCCACGCGCCATGCGCAGGCGGCCTACTCCCATTCCCGAACCGTTCCACCGTTCGCAGGAGCCGCCATGCCGGTGAGGATCCTCTTTCTCGCACTGGGCAATTTCGCCGTGGCCACCGGTGCCTATGTCATCGCCGGGATGCTCGCCGAAGTCGCCTCCCATACCGGCGTGGCCGTCTCCCTGGCCGGACAGCTCGTCACCGTATACGCCCTCACCTACGGGGCGGCCGCGCCGGTGCTTTCGGCGCTGTTCGGCCACGGCGACCGCCGGCGCCTGCTCGCGGCCGCGCTGGTGCTCTCCGCCGCCGGCAACCTGCTGACAGCGCTCGCGCCGGGATTCGCGGCGCTGCTGGCCGCCCGGATCATCGCCGCCGTCGGCGCCGCCCTGTTCGCGCCGACGGCCATCGTGATGGCGGCCGACCTGGCTCCGCTGCACCGGCGCGGCAGCGCCGTGGCCCTCGTGGTCACCGGGTCGACGCTGGCCACCGTGCTCGGGGTGCCCGCGGGTGCGCTGCTCGCGGGTCCGCTCGGCCACCGGGGGGTCTACGCCGCGATCGCGCTGCTGTGCGTGGGCGCGCTGGTCACCCTGAGGGCTCTGCCACGCACCGGCGCCGTGCCGCGCGTACCGCTGCGCACCGGGTTCGGCGCCCTCAAGGGGGTGCTCGTGCCCGCGGTGCTGGCGGTCTCGCTGCTGGCCTCCGTCAGCGACTTCACGGCGTACACGTTCGTGGTGCCGATGCTGACGCACCTGGGCGACCCCCCGCCCGCGGCGCTGAGCGCGCTGCTGGTCGTCTACGGGATCGCCGGCTCGCTCGGCAACACCGCGGCAGGCTGGGTGACCGACCGCATCGGCGCGCTCTGGGCGATGCTGGCCGCGCTGGCGCTGCTGGGAACGGGGCTGTTCGTGCTGCCGCTGGTCGGCGGCTCGGTCGTGCTCAGTGCTGCCGCGCTGGCCCTGTGGGGCCTGGGCGGCTGGGGCATCCTGCCCGCGGTGCAAGCCAAGCTGATCGACGCGGCTCCCGGGGCCGCGGGCTCGGTGGTGGCGTTCAACGTCTCCGTCGTGTGGCTGGGCATGGGCCTGGGCGGCATCGTCGGCGGCGGCGCCGTCGAGGTCGCCGGCATGAGCGCGCTGCCGGTGACCGCGGGCCTGCTCGCGGTCGCGGCACTGGCGCCGCTGGCCGCGGCGGCGCGCACCGGACGGCGGACCGCCCGCCGAAGGGCGGAGCAGGCACGGCAGGAGCAGCGGGAACAGGGGGAGGAGTCGGCCCCGGCGGCACGCTGATCGCGGCGGGGCCGGAGCGGCTTGCGACTCCGGCGCTCAGCCGCCGTCCTGGACGTCGACGTGCACGTGGTCCAGGTGGCGCATGATGGCGTTGTCCGGGTTCGCCGCCTCGTAGGGCCACCAGCCGCCGCGGGAGCCGCGGGCGTTCCAGATCCGGTCGTCGAAGATCACGTTGGCCACGTGCAGTTCCTCGGCGTGGGCGACGAGCCAGTGCGCCAGCAACCAGCCCTCGCGCCGGTTGGCCTCGCTGATCGGGCGGTAGAAGAAGTCGACGGCCCGCCCGTCGTAGTGCGCGGAGTCGGTGCCGTGGCCGGTCGAGATCCCACCCGGTTGGTAGCCGCCGACGCTGCGGACGCCGAAGACCTCGGTCACGGAGTCGAGCACCGCTTGGGCGCGCGGTGTCAGCCCCGACTCGGTCAACTCCTGCTGCTTGAGGCCGTCGGCCGGGGCGGCGCGGCAGGTCAGACTGGGGCCGGGCGCGTCGGGCGGGCCCTCGCGCAGCCGGTTCAGCACCGACCGGTCCAGCCCGGAGGTATCGGGCGCGTCGGCTCCGCGTGCGCGCAGCGCCACGGCGGTGGTCGCCAGTCGGGCCTGTTCCCTGGTCAGCATCACCGTCTCGGCGGTCGTCCGCACCGAGCAGGGATCGGCCCAGGGCAGCGCGGTGCGGTCGATCCCCGCTCGGGCGAGCAGCCAGGGGCCGGCAGTCGCGACACCGCTCGCGCACAGGGCCAGAACCGCCAGAACGATAAGAGTGCGGCGTGCCCGTGACTTGGGAGGGCGCATATGCCGGACTTTAGCTTTCCCGCGGTGAAATGTCGCGCTCGGACCGGTTGCCGCGGGTTACCGGAGCCGCTTGGAGTGCCGGTGTGTCGTGCCGAATCGGGGTTTCGCTGCGAGCGAAACCGATCACCCGATGTGACGCCCCTTCGTTCCACGTGACGACCGCGGCGGGTCGCGGATGGTGCGGGCGGATGTGAGAACCTGCGCACACGGGTCATATGCGGGAATAGCACGCCCGCGGCGGCGGCTGTGCGGACCAGGACTCGGATGTCCGGACTCGGATGTCCGGACTCGGACGGCACACGAGGAGGATGGAGGCGCGCGTGCGCAGATCGGCGGAGGCGGCACTGGGTGCGGACTACGCGGAACGGCTGCCGCGGGACGGCGACGGCTCCGCCGCCGACGGGTTCCGCCGCGTCATGGCGGAGCACGCCGCCGGAGTGGTCGTGGTGACGGCGGACGCGCCGCACGGCCCGATCGGGGTCACCGCCACTTCGTTCACCAGCGTGAGCCTCGACCCGCCGCTGGTGTCCTTCTACATCGACGACCGCTCCTCGACCTGGCAGAGCCTGCGCGAGGCCCCCGCGTTCGCGATCAGCATCCTCGCCGACGACCAGCGGGAACTCGCCTCCCGGTTCGCCACGCGCGGCATCGACCGCTTCGCGCCGCCCACGCGCTGGCAGCGCGGCCCCGAGGGCCTGCCGCTGCTCCACGGCGCCGTGGGGCACGTGCTGTGCCGCAAGCACGACGTGCTGGCCGTGGGCGACCACTGGCTGGTGGTGGGCCGTGTCGCCCAGGCACGCGTCTCCGCGGGCGCGGAGGCCCCGCTCCTCTACCACCGCGGCCGCTACGGCCGGTTCTCCTCCTGAGGCTCGCGGCGGAGCCGGGAGGCTACGCCCCGTCCGCAGGTGCTCCGGCGAACCCCCGCCGGCGGTCTCAGGGCGAGTCGGGGCACAGGGCCTGCAGCGCGGTGGCGTCCTCGCCGACCTGACGGCCCGGGGAGGTGGGGGAGGGCTCGTCCAGGCCGGTGTACTCCTGCCAATCGGTCTCGCCGCCGCTGCCGCCCTCCTCGGCGGGAGCCTCGGTCTCGCCGCCGCTGGGAGAGGCGGCGTCGGGCACCTCGTCGTCGCCCCCGGCCTCGGACTCCTGGGCACCCGACTGGGCGTCCTCCTGCTCCCGGATGGCCTCGGCGATCAGCTCGCGGATCTTCTTCCAGTCCGGATGGGCGGTGTTGACCTGGGGCGGGGACAGCTGGAGCGTCGACATCGACCCCTCCTCGGTCACCCGGTCGGCCAGATCGATGAAGGCCGGCACCTTCGACTGGGGGATGTCGGTGCGCAGCGTCTTCTTGGTCGCCCCCGCCAGTTCCTGGAAGCTGGTGAGCACCGTGGTGGGCTCGGTCTGCTGGGCGACGTACATCAGCAGGCAGCCCTGGCGGCCCATGCGGGCGTAGTCGTCGCTGTTGACGCGGCTGCGGCCGTACCACAGCGCCTCGTAGCCGTCGAGGTGCTGGTCGCCGGCCTCCAGGACGTCGCCGTCCTCGCCGTAGGGGATGGGCTCGTCGATGTGCACGTCGATGCCGCCGATGGCGTCGATCAGAGCGGAGAAGCCCTTCATGTCCACCAGCGCGTAGTAGTCCAGGTCCAGGTCGACCAGGTTGCTCACGACGCGCTTGAGCGTGTCGGCGGCCGGGTCCTCGGCGGAGGGGTCGATGGCCAGTTGCTTCGGTGCCTCGGCGACGGTCTGGTAGACCTCGTTGAGCAGTTTGTCGAAGCCGTAGGGCGGCGGATACCGCTCGGCCAGCGCGGTGCCTTCGGGGAACTGGGCGTTCTCCAGGTTGCGCGGCAGTCCGATCAGCACCACGTCGCCGTGGGTGACGTCGATGCTGGCGACGATCATGGAGTCGGTGCGCAGGCCGTAGCGGTTGCTCCCCGCGTCGCCGCCCAGCAGCAGCACGTTGACCCGGTCGCGCCCGGCCCACGGATCGGACTCGTCGTGCGGCGGCTCGCCCTCCGGCTCGGGGCCGAAGACCGAGTTGATGGTGTCGTAGGCGGTGTAGGTGGTGCGCAGCACCCCGGCGGCCGGGACGGCCACCGCCAGGCACAGCACCGCGACGACGGCACCGCCCGCGGCCCGCATGAACATCCGCGAACCCGGCGGCCGCACGACCACCCAGGAGTGGACGATGACGGTCATCCACAGCACCGCGACGGCGAAGGTGACGGCGGCGGCGGTGAACAGCCAGCGCCCTTGGACGGCCAGTTGGGCGCCCTGCATGAGGTCGCCGCCCAGCACGATGCCGCCCGCGACCGCGGCGGCGAGCAGCGCGAGGTAGCAGCCCAGGATGGACCAGCCGGCGATGCGGCGGCGCATGCGCAGATGCGCGATCCCGGGGATGGGCAGCGATCCGGCCGTCCACAGCAGCGCTCGTCCGGTGCTCGCGGGGCGGGAGACCGCCTTGGGCTCCCCCGGCTCCCGTCGATCCCGTCGTTGTGCCATGGGTTTCCCTTCTAAGCCGCCCGCCTCAACTGATCGCTCGGTCCCCGACCGCGGTCGTCGGACGGTGGGACGTCACACTGCCTCTCCTACCGCACACAGCACCGAACATGCCGGGGGCCGGAGAACAGTGTCTCGCTTTGCCGGAGTTGTTCGCACACGCGGGCCCGGCCACGGCATGTTTGTTACGTGTCTGGGATGTCGTTATACCCGCCTGGATGTCCGTATCTCCGGCGATGGAGGGCCAAAGTCGTCCTTGTTTCTTTCGTGATCAGTAGTTAACCGTCGCAACAACTGCCATGATCTGGCCGCAGGAGGGGGCGGCGCCCGGGGGGAATGGGCGCCGTCATGTGAGGGAAAGGCTTGCAATCGTGCTCGATGCGGTCGATGCCGCGCTCATCAGGGCGCTGCAGGGGGACGGAAGAGCGACATACCAGGCACTCGCCGACGGAGTGGGACTCTCCCGGACAGCGGTCCGGGCCCGGGTGAAGCAGCTCGTCGGTGTCGGCGCCATCCGGATCGTGGGCGTCCTGCACGCCGGTGTCCTCGGGATGGAGGTGTTCGCCCATGTTTCATTCCGCGTTTCCGGTCCGGTGTCTCCGCTGCTGGAGGAGCTGGCCGGCCGCGAAGCCGTGGTGTACGCGGCGCAGACGGCGGGCCGCTTCCCCGTCGTCGCCCATGTGCGGGTGCGCGACGACGAGGCGCTGGCCAAGGAGCTGGGGGTGCTGCGCTCGCTGACCGGCGTCACCGGCGCCGAGGCGTTCCGCGGCGGCGCCATCGCCAAGGACGCCTACAGCAGCGTGCGCGAGCTGCGCGACGTTTCCGTCGATCCGCTGGACTGGCGGCTGGTGCGGCACCTGCAGGACGACGGCCGCGCCTCCTACGCCGAACTGGCCCGCCAGGTCGGCCTGTCCCAGGCGGCTGCCCGCTCGCGCGTGGTCCGGTTGATCGAGGCGGGCGTCATCCACGTCACCGCCGTCGCCGAGCCGGCCCTGGTCGGCGCAAGCGAGCAGGTGGGATTCGGGCTGCGCTGCCGCGGCGACTCGGCGGCGGTGGCCGCGCGACTCGGTAGCCTGGCCGGGGTCTCTTTCCTGGCCACCGGGTTCGGGCGCTACGACATCGTCGGCTCGGCGAGCGCTGCCGACCGCCCCTCGCTGGTCGAGGCGCTGGAGGCCGTGCGCGCCTGCCCCGAGGTCACCTACGTCGAGACCTGGGAGCATCTGGCGGTGGCCAAAGAGCGCTACGGCGCCGACGCCGCCCCCGCCGCCTGAGGGCGCGCCCTCCGCCGCGGCCGGCGGCCGCTCTCGCGCGCGGCGGAGGCGGCGCCGGCCGGCGGATGCGTATACACCGGCGCGGTTGGGAGACGATGAGCGAGCAGGCACAGCCCAAGGCCGGAGGGCGCGCCGCGCCCGGGGGAGTGCTGCGGTTGCGCGGCCGTGAGTTCGGCCCCGGCCGCCACGCGGTCATGGCCGTGGTCAACCGCACCCCCGACTCCTTCTACGACCGCGGCGCCACCTTCGCCTTCGGCGCCGCGCTGGAGGCCGCGGACGCCGCCCTGGCGCACGGTGCCGACATCGTGGACGTGGGCGGGGTCAAGGCCGGCCACGGCGCCCACGTGAGTCCGGCCGAGGAGATCGGCCGCACGGCTCCGTTCGTGGCCGAGCTGCGGGCGCGCCACCCCGAGGCGATCATCTCGGTGGACACCTGGCGCGCCGAGGTGGCCCGGGTCTGCGCTGAGGCGGGCGCCGACCTGGTCAACGACACCTGGGCCGGGGCCGATCCCGACCTGGTCCGGGTGGCCGCCGACGCCGGCACCGGGCTGGTGTGCAGCCACACCGGCGGGCTGGCGCCCCGCACCGATCCGCACCGCGTCCACTACGGCGACGTGGTGGCCGACGTCCTCGCCACGGTGACCGGGCTGGCTCGCCGCGCGGTGGCGTCGGGCGTGCGCCCCGACCGGGTGCTGATCGACCCCACCCACGACTTCGGCAAGAACACCTACCACTCGCTGGAACTGACCCGGCGCCTGGACGAACTGGCCGCCACCGGATGGCCGGTGCTGGTGGCGGTGTCCAACAAGGACTTCATCGGCGAGACGCTGGACGCCCCGGTCGCCGAGCGGGGGCCGGGCACGCTGGCGGTGCTGGCCGTCTCGGCGTGGCTGGGGGCGCGGGTCTTCCGCGTGCACGATGCGGCCGGAGCGCGCGCCGCGCTCGACGCGATGGCCGAACCGGCCCTGCGTCCCGGCGGAGGTCGGGGACTGTAACCGCCGGTAGCGCTATTTTGGATTTTCCGCGTCGGACGTCTTGCGTCGCGGTTAAGTTACCCGTGAGTATAAGAGCAGTCGGGTCGCAGGGGAGAGCCCCGGCTCTCCCGGCGGCGCCGCCCGCGGCCGGGGATCCGCCCCGCCCGGGTGTTGCGCGGAGGGCGGCCCGCCAGGCGCGCTTGCAATGGGAGGCTGACGTGGCGCTTGCGGACACCATGACTGCGATGGGCACGGCCGCGCTGACACGGTGCGGAGCCCGGCCGCTGGGATCGCACCTGTTCTCGGTCTGGCCCCAAGCCGCGTTCGCAGCCACCGCACTGCCGGTCTCCTGCGCACCCGGCGACAACCTCGCCCTGCACGTGGCCGTCGCCCAGGCCGCGCCGGAGACCGCCCTGGTCGTGGACGTCTCCGGCGAACCCGAGTACGGCTACGTCGACGAGATCCTGGCCGTGGCCGCGCGTATGCGCCGCATCAGCGGAATCGTCGTCGACGGCTGCGTCCGCGACGTCGCCGCCATCGGCCGCGCCGGACTGCCCGTCGTCAGCGCCGGGGTCTCGGTGCGCGCGCCCGGCCACGACGCCGGCGGCGCCGTCGGCCGCGAAGTGCACCTCAACGCCGACCACCTGCCCACGCCCGTGCGCCGCGGCGACTGGATCGTCGCCGACGACGACGGCGCGGTGTGCCTGCCGCGCGGGCGCGCCACGGCCATCGTCGCCGACACCGTCGAAGCGGTCGCCGCCGACCAGCGCATCGTCGACGCCCTCGTCTGCGGTGCGAGCACCCTGGACCTGCTCAACCTCGACCCCTCGCGGGTCGCCGGCTGGGAGGGCGCGGGCGTCGCCGCGGCCCGCTCCGCCGAGCGGGCGGGGTGAGGAGCGCCGACCGGCGTCACCGCACTTTTGGCGGTGACGCCGACCGGGCGGCTCGGCCCTCGGAACGCGCCGCTCTGTGCACCCCGGTCACGGCTGTGCACCCCGGTCACGGCTGGGGCAGCACGCCCGGAGTGCCGTCCTGGACCGTGAAGCTCGCCCGCGTCGACACCGGCGCGCCCGGGCGGGTCACATACGGCACCACGCGGAAGTCGGTGCGCCACTCACCGGGCGTCAGCGTGCAGCGCACGTAGCCGCGCTGCTCGTTGACGAACTTGAAGTGCGGGTTGGCGTCCAGGAACAGCCGCCCCTCTGCGCTGATGTCCTCGCCGTCGCCGGTGCTGGTGACCGAGGTGCCGACGAACTCGGTGGCCACCGTCGGCGCGTCCTCGTCGCGGTAGTCGGCCTTGAGGTCGACCGCGTAGTTCTGGTGCCGGTCGCCGGTGACCACCACCAGGTTGCGCACGCCCCGCTGGACCGCGGCGTCGAGCACCCGCTCGCGGTCGGCGGCGTAGCCGTCCCAGGGGTCCATCCACACCGACGTGCCCTCGCCCACCTCGTTGTCGGTCCGGGTCATGGGTGACTGGTTGCCCAGTACCTGCCAGCGCGCCTGCGAGCGGCCGAAACCGTCGACGAGCCACTCGCGCTGATCCTCGCCGAGGATGGAGCGGCCGGGGTCGAAGCGGGCGTCGCAGTCGTCCTCCAGCCGTCCGCTGCACGCCTGGTCGTCGCGGTACTGGCGGGTGTCGAGCATGGTGAAGTCGGCCAGGCGGCCGTAGCCGATCCGCCGGTGCAGGCCCATGTCGGGTCCGACCGGCATGGAGGAGCGGCGCAGCGGCATGTTCTCGTAATAGGCCTGGAACGCCTCGGCGCGGCGGCGCAGGAACTCCTCGGGCGGGTCGTCGTCCTGGGAGGTCTCGTCGGCCCAGTTGTTGTCGACCTCGTGGTCGTCGGGTGTCACCAGCCAGGGGAACCGGCCGTGGGCGTTCTGCAGATGGGGGTCGGACTTGTAGAGGGCGTAGCGCACCCGGTAGTGCTCCAGCCGGGTGGTCTCCACCAGCAGGTGGTCGGGCACCTTGCCGCGCAGCTCCCCCTCGATCGGGTACTCGTAGATGTAGTCGCCCAGGTGCAGCACCAGGTCCAGATCCTCCTCGGCCAGGTGCTCGTAGGCGGTGTAGTAGCCCTGGTCCCACTTCTGGCACGAGACGAACGCGAAGGCCAGCGAAGCGGTCATGGACATGGGCGGGGGAGCGGTGCGGGTGGTGCCCACCGGACTGATGTCGCCCATCGCGCGGAAGCGGTAGTAGTACTCGCGCGCCGGGCTAAGCCCCGAGACCTCGGGGTGTACGGAGTGGCCCAGTTCGGGCGAGGCGACGGCGCTGCCGCGGCGCACCACACGGCGGAAACGGGGGTCGAGCGCGACCTGGTACTCCACCTCGACGGGCTCGGGCGGCATGCCGCCCATACCGTCCTCGGCCAGCGGATCGGGCGCCAGCCGGGTCCACAGCACGAAGCCGTCGTGGGTGGGCTCGCCGGAGGCGACGCCCAGGGTGAAGGCGAATCCGTTTCCGCGGTTGTCGGCGACGGCGGGACGGGTGGAGAACAGGCCGGTGCCCAGGGCGACGGCCGCGGCCGAGGCGGAGCCGATGCCGAGGAACCGGCGCCGCGCCAGTCGTTCGGCGGTGAGCGGGCGCGCGCGTCGGGAGTGTGCGGCGAGGGCGTCAGCAGGGTTGGCGGACAAGGCGGACCTCCAGCAGGGGTCGGGCTGCGGATCGGCGTGGTGTCCGCAGGCGATCGTCCGGTCCCGCCATGTCCGCACGACGAGGCTATGGACACGCTCTGATGAAGTCCCGGTGACACTCCGTCGCCACGGCAATGGGCGCGCAAGCCCCCCGGAAACCGCCGGTCGCCCGATGTGTCGGCCCGCGGCGTGAGCACGCCGGGGCCCGAGCGGTTCACCCGCCGTTCCACCGGCCGGGTGCCGCTGCGGGCACACTGGGTCGAAAGCCGATCGCCGGAAGACCTCTGGGGCGGGAGAACACGATGAGCGACGAAACGAGCGCGGGCGGCGACGCCGGTGCCGGCAATCCGGCGGGGGAGCGGCACCACCCAGCCCAAGCCGTCTCCGCGCGCGGCCGTGCCACACGGGCGCGATTACTGGAAGGTGCCCGGGCGGAGATCCTGGGCGGGGACGGCAGCCTGGAGGTGGCCGCCGTCGCCCGTCGGGCGGAGGTGTCGGCAGGCCTGCTCTACCGCTACTTCGACGGCAAGGACGGCCTCGTGGCCGCCGTCGTCGACGACTTCTACGACGGCTACGACTCGGAGGTCTTCAACGTGATCTAGCCAGGAATCCCGGCCCTTTAGGGCCCGGGAGGAACGGCTTCTCTCGATAGGGGTGCCCCGCACCGAAGCACGGGTCTGCACTGTCCACCTCAGCCAGGGCGTTTCTGATTCTCGATGTACTCTTTCACCAGGGCGAGCGGTGCGCCGCCTGCGGACGCGGCGAAGTACGAGGGGGACCAGAAGTGCTCGCCCCACAGGTACCGCTTGATGTGATCGGCGTACTCCTTGCGCAGGTAGTGGGCGGAGACGCCCTTGAGCGAGCCGACGAGCGTGGACAGTTTGACCTGCGGCGGGTAGTGGATGAGCAGGTGGACGTGATCGCGCTCGCCGTTGAACTCGCGCAGCTCCACGTTCGCCTTGGCGCACACCTGCCTCATGATCTCTTCGCACCTGGTCAGGATCTCGTCCGTGAAGACTCCGCGCCGGTACTTCGGGACGAAGACCAGATGCGCCTGCAGGGTGTAGACGACGCTACGACCACGGCGGATATCGGGGTTTGGTTCCCGTCGAGGCGACATAGACACGATGCTAAAGTGCTCATATGAGAATCGTCGTGCAGGTTCGCCTCATGCCGACGCCCGGGGTGGCGTCGGCTCTTGAGTGCACCCTGCGCACGGCGAACGACGCGGCGAACTGGCTCTCGGGCCAGGCGCACGAGCGAGGCGAGACCTCCCGCAAGGCATTGCAAGGCTTCGCCTACCTCGACCTGAAAGAACGGGGCCTGTCGGCTCAGCCCGCGCTGCACGTCCTTCGCAAGGTCGCCGACGCGTACTCGACGCTGAAGGCGAACATCCGGGCCGGAAACCTCGGCAAGCCGGGCTCGAAGCGGCGTTGGAAGGCCGAAGCGAAGCCCATCACGTTCCGGGACGACGCTGCCCAGCCCTATGACGATCGCTGCCTCTCCTGGCAGGTGGACGAGCAGACGGTGAGCATCTGGTCCACGTCCGGGCGCATACGCGGGGTGCGGTTCGCCTGCTCCGAGCAGGCCCGCAAGCTTCTCGCAGAGCACCGCAAGGGCGAAAGCGACCTCGTCCACCGCGACGGCATGTGGTTTCTCATCGCCACCTGCGAGGTTCCCGAAGCCGAGCAGTATGAGCCGGACGGCTTTATCGGCGTGGACCTCGGCATCGCGAACATCGCCACCGCGTCCACCGGCTACCAGGCCGCAGGACGGGGCCTGAACCGGCACCGCAAGCGGCAGCTCGACCTGCGAGCCAAGCTCCAGAAGAAGCGCACCAAGAGCGCGAAGCGGCTCCTGAAGGCCCGCCCGCAAAGAGGCGCGGCATACCGCGAACGTCAACCACATGATCTCGAAGAAGATCGTGACCGAGGCTGAACGCACCTCGAAGGGTATCGCCCTGGAAGACCTGGGCGGCATCCGGCAGAGGGTACGGCTGCGCAAGCCCCAACGGGTCACGCTCCACTCATGGGCGTTCGCCCAGCTCGGCCGGTTCCTTGAGTACAAGGCCCGCCGCGCCGGCGTCCCGCTCGTGTACGTCGATCCGGCGTACACGAGCCGGGAATGCGCCGAGTGCCACCACATCGAGAAGGCCAACCGGGTCGACCAGGACCGCTTTGTCTGCCGGGGGTGCGGGGTCGTTGCCAACGCCGACCGGAATGCTTCCCACAACCTCGCCACCCGAGGCGAGACCGTGTGGAATGCGGGGCGTGAGTCACGCGTCCCTGACACTCCATAACGGGGTGTCTGAACGGAGGGACCAACCCAGTAGCCAACTGGACGTCACCTCCAAGCCCGGCCCTTTAGGGCTCGGGTGAAGTTGACCACGCGCCTCGACGGCCCGCTGGGCTGGCCCGAACGCGAGCACGCACGCCTGCGCCGGGAGATCGACTTCCTCTGCGACGCCCCGCTGGGCCGGATGATCGTCGGCCGGCGGCTGCGCGAGCCCGCCGCGGCCCAGACCGACGCCGAGCGCCTGGCGGGCCAGATCGACATCGCCGCGCGCAGCATCGCCAAGGCCCAGCGAGAGGGTGAGCTGGACGACTCCTTCTCACCCCGCCTCGCCGCGGCGGCGACGCTGGGGGCCTTCCGCGAGCTGATGGCCGAGGCCCTCAGCGGCGACGCCGACCCGCCGCGCGCCGAACTGCTGCAGGCCATGTGGCGCATCGGGTCCAGCCTGCTGCTTCACTCGCCGGCGAGCGACAGCAGTTCGTCCAGGTAGCAGGCCGCCTCACGCAGGGCGCGGTCGGGGTCGCCCGCCCGGATGGCCTCGGCCAGCCCGTTGTGGTCGATTCCCTTGTGGTCGATCTCGCCGTCCTCGCCGGGCCGGCCGTAGGCGGTGTGGGCGATGCTCTCGTAGACGGCCTGGGCGATGTCGTCGTAGAGATCGATCAGCAGCGGATTGTGCGTCGCATTGACCACGGTGCGGTGGAACGTGAAGTCCGCCTCGACGAACCCGGGCATGTCCTGCTCGTTCCACGCCTCGTCGCGCAGCGCGATCGCGCGGTCGATGTCGGCGAGATCCTGGTCGGTGTGGCGTATCGCGGCGAGCCGCGCGGCCTCCATCTCCAGCGCACGCCGGACCTCCAGGTTCTCGCGCAACCGCGAGCGCTCCAGCCGGCGGCGCAGCGCCCCGCCGAGTTCGCTGGAGGCGCGTACGAAGGTCCCGGCACCCTGGCGGATCTCCAGCAGTCCCGCGTGGGCCAGGGCGCGGACCGCCTCGCGGACGGTGTTGCGCCCGACCTCCAGTTGGTCGGACAGCTCGGATTCGGTGGGGATGCGGTCGCCGACGCCCCACTCGCCGGAGTCGATCTGGGCGCGCAGTTGGCTGATGACCTGGTCGACAAGGCCGGTGCGACGCGTCGAAGCGAGGGGCACGCGTTACCTCCTACAGGTGGCGGCCATGAGCGGGATGGCCGGTCGGTTGTGCGGGCGGTTAGGGCGGAGCTTAGACCAGTCCCGGCCGTGAGTCGGCACTCACGGCCAATGCGTTACGGTCATGATGTAGATCCCGTGATCCCATCTCTAGGAGGACAGCGTGACGGGCGCATCCGCCGACACCGCCGTGCCGCCCGCGGGGGAGAGTGGCAGTATGCCCGCCGAAGGCCGTCCGCGCGGGATCGCGCTGCTGCTGGTGCTCGGCGTCGCGCTGGCCGCCCTGAACCTGCGCACCGCCATCACCAGCGTCGGACCGCTGCTCACCGAGGTGACGCGCGGCCTGGGCATGTCCGCCGTGCTCGCGGGTGTGCTGACCACCCTGCCGGTGCTGTGCTTCGCGCTGTTCGGCTCGCTGACCCCCGTGCTCATCCGCCGCCTGGGCGAGCACCGCCTGCTGGCCGCCGCGCTCCTCGCGCTCACCGCCGGGCTGTCCACCCGGCCGCTGGTCGACGACGAGTGGCTCTTCCTGCTGCTGAGTGCTGTCGCGCTGTCCGGCGGCGCGGTGGGCAACGTGCTGCTGCCCACCCTGGTCAAGCAGCACTTTCCGCACCGCGTCGGCGCCATGACCACCGTCTACACGACGTTTCTGGCGCTGGGCACCACGATGGCGGCCGCGGCCACCGTGCCGGTCGAGCAGATCACCGGCAGCTGGCGCCCGGCACTGGGCTTCTACGGCGTGTTCGGGCTGGTCGCGCTGCTGCCGTGGCTGGGGCTGCTGCGCCACGACCCGCCCCGCACCGGCGGCGCCGCCCCGATCGGGCTGCGGCGCGTCCTGACCACCGCGATGGGCTGGCAGAGCGTGCTGTTCTTCGGCACGCAGTCGACCGTGGCCTACATCATGTTCGGCTGGTTCGCCGAGATGCTGCGCGACCAGGGGATGGACGCCGCGCAGGCGGGGCTGATGCTGTCCTACCTGACGGGGCTGGCGGTGCCGACGTCGCTGGTGCTGCCCGGATTGATGGCGCGCGTGCAGGACCACCGCGGGTTCGTGGTGTTCTTCTTCGCCTGCTACGCAGCGGGGCTGACGGGCCTGTGGATCTCGCCGCTGAACGGCACCTGGCTGTGGACCACCCTCATCGGTGTCGGCATGGCCACGTTCACCCTGGCGCTGACCTTTTTCGCGGTGCGCACGCGCACCTCCGGCGCGACGGCGGCGCTGTCGGCCTCCAGCCAGAGCATCGGCTACCTGATGGCCGGAGCCGGGCCGTTCCTGTTCGGCATGCTGCACGAGTTCTCCGGCGGCTGGCACGCCCCGCTGCTGCTGGTGGGGGTCATGGTCACCGCCAACATGCTGGTCGGCCTGCTCCTGGGCCGCCCGCGCCACCTGGAGGACTCCCTGGAGCGGCACCGGTAGCACTGCGCTACGCGCCCGCCTGCCGGGGCGCCTGTAGGCCGTCCAGTTCCATTGATCGGGGCCGCCCTGATCGCCCTCCCGACCGGGGGCGGCCTGCGCGCGGGCGCCGAGGCGGTCCGCCGACGGTGCGCGTGATGCGGTGGTGGGTTCCAGTAGTACTTCGTTGAAGCGTCGCTGGTGGCGGTAGGCGGAGGCGTCCCGGTGGGGCGGACAGCGGCTCGGACAAGGCGCCCCGGACAATGCGGCTCGGGCATACTGGGCGGCCTTGTGGCCTGCCGGGCGGCGGGTGGTCTGGAGGAAACGCGGCGGCGACGGCGGCAGCGGGGCGGGCCCGCGCCCACCGGGCCGGGTGCCCGCCGGTTGGGCGCCCGACGGCGCGCCGAGCCTGGCTCCAGGGACAGTCTCGACGCCGAAAGTGTCCCTGAAGTAAGACTCGGGAGGCTCGGGCGCCCGGATGTCCGTTATGTCGGGTTTCACGGCGTCTATTGCGCGGAAATCACCACGGATCGGCCTTGGACGTGGTGATTTCCGCGCAATGGATGCTGACCGGACCCAATCGCCGCGCGCCGCCCCCGCGCGGCCACGGGAGCGGGACTGGGACAGCGCCGGCGCGGGCGGGGAGGACCGCCGCCGTTGCTGCCGCTTTTCAGCTCAGGCGGCCTGCCACCCGCCCGGTGTCAAGGCCGCACGATAGACGCGGGGCGCCGTCGGCGTGCCAAGCCGTGCGCGGGCGGGGCTGAGAGACCGCACGCCCGAGTCGACCAGGTCGGCACACGGAATTCGCGGTGCATACGCCGACCTCCGGCGCGGCGGCGCCGGACGCCGGCCGGAGCACCGGCTATCCGGTGGCCGGAACCGGCCCGCCCGGCCGCATGACCTGGAGGGACCGGCGACCGGAGACGAGGGCGAAAGCGCTCCCATTGCTGCGGTCCGGCCGGAGTGGCAGGCTGCGCGGGGTCTGACCTACGCGTCGGCCGGGTCGGCCGGCGGCACGCATACCGGGAGTCGTCTTGGCCTACTTCCTGCAAACGCCCGTTGCGCTGCTGTTCGGTCTACTGGCGGCCTACTTGGTGCGCGAGCTCGTCAAGCTCCTCCTGCTGCGCTCGCGCGGCATCCGCGTGCCCGGGACGACCGTTCTCGCCGAGAAGAACGAGAAGGCGGTCGGAAAGGAGGAGAGCACCCCCTCCGAGGACGGGACGAACAGCCTGGCCTTCCGCTTCGCAACCGCCGAGGGCCACATCGTCGAGACGCGGCCCAAGGCCAGGTCCCGGTTGAGCAGCCTGCGCAGCGGCCAAGAGGTCACCGTCGTCTACGATCCCTCGAACCCGTTCAAGGCCGACGTCATCGAGTCGACGGCGCAGATCTGGTCATACGTGGTGGGCATCGGGATGACCGCCGCCGCCTGCACCATGCTGATCCAATCGGCATTCGGCCTCATCTGAGCACGGCCTGACCGACCTCGGTTCCTAACCGCCTCCGCCGGGCAGCCAGTCCACGCGCCCGATCAGATAGACCGACCCGGCAAAGGCCACGATGTCGATCAGCGAGTGCGCCACCACCAGCGGCATCACGCGGCCGTAGCGCCGGTAGAACCAGCAGAACACCAGGCCCATCACCAGGTTGCCGAAGAACATGCCCACCCCCTGGTACAGGTGGTACAGGGCGCGCAGCAGCGAGCTGGTGGCCGCCGACCACAGCGGAGACCAGCCCAGCTGGTCCAAGCGCCGCAGCAGATAGCCCACCACGATGACCTCCTCCAGCACGCCGTTCTTGACGGCCTGCAGGAGCAGCACCGGGATCGCCCACCAGTGGTCGTTGAGGGCGCTGGGCGCAACGGTCACCGTCAGGCCGAGTTGGTAGGAGACCAGGTACACGACCAGCCCGCCGCCGCCGATCACGGCGGCCAGCGCCGCGCCGCCGAACAGGTCGCGCGCGGGGCGGCGGACGTCGAAGCCGATCGTCGCGGCCGACTCGCTGGTGCGGTGCAGCAGGTAGATCACCAGCGCTACCGGCGCCATCGCGAAGACCAGCGAGGAGACCTGGCGGGCGAGGTCCAGCCACGGGCGTTCGGCGGCGGCCTGGGAGCCGACGAGGCTGGCGGTCTGCTCGGCCAGCGATTCCGGCGCGGTCAGTGAGCCGATGATGGAGATCACCGCCGAGACGGCGGCCGCACCCAGCGACAGCGCCAGCACGACGAGGACCTCGCCGCCCAGCATCCGCGGCGTCAGCGCGGCGGGGGAGGGCGCCGCCGTCGTCCCGCCGCCGGACGCCGGGAGCGCCGACGCGGGTTCGTCGGTGTCTCCGGGCTGCTGGGCGCGCTCGTCGGAGGTGGGCTCGGCCATGATCCCGATGATGGCATGCCGCGGGCGCCCGCCCGCGACCCGGTGGCCGCGCACGTTCGGCGCCGCACAGCAAACCGGCCCGGACGTGGGAGGAGGGCGTCCGGGCCGGCCGGAGAAGCCGCCGGCCCCGCGGGTGACACGGTGTCCGCGGGGCCGGCGGAGGGGACGGCGGCCCGCCGCGCCCCAGCCACGAAGGCGGGGCGGGCTCGCCGTCGGGGACGAGGACCAGTATCAGTGAGCCGCTGAGAACTGGTCCTCTTCGGTGGAGCCGGTGAGAGCGGTGGTCGAGCCGTCCGGCGTGATCGCCGTGCTGACCAGGTCGAAGTAGCCGGTGCCGACCTCGCGCTGGTGGCGGGTCGCGGTGTAGCCGCGCTCCTCGGAGGCGAACTCCTCCTCCTGCAGCTTGACGTAGGCCGGCATCCCGCTCTCCGCGTAGCCCTTGGCCAGGTCGAACATCGAGTGGTTCAGCGAGTGGAACCCGGCCAGGGTGATGAACTGGAATTTGTAGCCCATGTGGCCCAGTTCGCGCTGGAACTTGGCGATGGTGGACTCGTCCAGATGGCGGCGCCAGTTGAACGACGGCGAGCAGTTGTAGGCCAGCATCTGGTCGGGGTACTGCTCCTTGATCCGCTCGGCGAACTGGCGGGCCACCTCCAGATCGGGAGTGGAGGTCTCCATCCACAGCAGGTCGGAGTAGGGCGCGTAGGCCAGGCCGCGGGCGATGCAGGCCTCCAGGCCGTTGCGGACCCGGTAGAAGCCCTCCGCGGTGCGCTCGCCGGTGATGTAGGGGCGGTCGCGCTCGTCGACGTCACTGGTGATCAGCGTCGCCGCCTGGGCGTCGGTGCGCGCGATGACCAGGGAGGGCACGCCGGCGACGTCGGCCGCCAGCCGGGCGGCGTTGAGGGTGCGGACGTGCTGGCCGGTGGGGATCAGCACCTTGCCGCCGAGGTGGCCGCACTTCTTCTCCGAGGCGAGCTGGTCCTCCCAGTGCACGCCCGCGGCGCCGGCGGCGATCATGCCCTTCATCAGCTCGAAGGCGTTGAGGACGCCGCCGAACCCGGCCTCGGCGTCGGCGACGATCGGCGCCATCCAGTGCGGCGCGTCCTCGTCGCCCTCGGACCAGGTGATCTCGTCGGCGCGCTTGAGCGCATTGTTGATGCGGCGGACGACCTGCGGGACCGAGTTGGCCGGGTAGAGGCTCTGGTCGGGGTAGGTCTGGCCCGCCTGGTTGGCGTCGGCGGCCACCTGCCAGCCGGAGAGGTAGATCGCCTTCAGCCCCGCGCGGACCTGCTGGACGGCCTGGTTGCCGGTGAGGGCGCCCAGCGTGTTGACGTAGTCCTCGGTGTGCAGCAGCTCCCACAGCCGTTCGGCGCCGAGGCGGGCCAGCGTCTGCTCCTCGGTGACCGAGCCGCGCAGCCGGATCACGTCCTCGGCGGAGAACGTGCGCTCGGTGCCGGCCCACCGGGGGCTGGTCTCCCACTCCTGCCGGAGTGCCGCTGCCGCTTCCTGCTGACGACCGCTGATGCTCATGGCCTGTCACCGCCTTACGTGTTTCCCCTGGAAGTCGTGCCGGCCGAGCAACCGCCCGAGCCGGAGCTCGCTCGCCCTGCCCCGGTAAGTTCCCCGCCGGTAACTACGATTCTTGGCAAAGTTCCAGGCTTTTTCGAGCCGTATCGGGGTGAAGATGTGGGAATCTTTCCCTACCATGAACGCATGGCGTACTTCGGGACTGAAGAAATACCGTCTTTGCCGGGCGATCTGGACCTGGTGACGTTCGGCCAGCGGCTGCGGCACCTGCGCCGCACGCGCGGGCTGACGCTCTCCGACCTGGGAGAACAGGTGGGCCGGGCGCCCTCGCAGCTCTCCCTGCTGGAGAACGGCAAGCGCGAACCCAAGCTCTCGCTGCTGACCTCCCTCTCCCAGGCGCTGGGGGTCTCGGTCGAGGAGCTGCTCTCGCGCCAGCCGCCGAGTCGGCGCGCCCAGCTGGAGATCGCGGTCGAGGAGGCCCAGCGCGACCCCGTCTACGCGTCCCTGGGCCTGCCGCACCTCAAGGTCGGCAAGCGGGTGCCCAACGACGTGCTGGAGCACATCGTCGGGCTCTACGACGAGCTGAAGCGGCGCAGCGTCAAGCCCACCGCCACCCCCGAGGAGGCGCGGCGGGCCAACGCCGACCTGCGGCGCCAGATGCGCGAGCGCGGCAACTACTTCGAGTCCATCGAGAAGGCCGCCCAGCAGACCCTGGACGCGGTCGCCTACAGCAGCGGCGCACTCTCCCAAGGCCAGATCCTGTCGATGGTCACCCACCACGGCTTCACCCTGCGCTACGTGCAGGACCTGCCGCGGTCGGTGCGCTCGGTCACCGACACCCGCAACCGGCGCCTTTACCTCAAGCGGGAGTCGCTGGGCATGCACAGCCCCCGCACGATCCTGCTGCAGACGCTGGGCCATTTCGTGCTCGGCCACGGCCAGCCGCGCGACTTCGCCGACTTCCTGCGCCAGCGGGTGGAGGCGAACTACTTCGCCGCGGCGGTGCTCATCCCGGAGTCCACCGCCGTGCCCTACCTGCAGGACGCCAAGAAGGCGCGCGACCTGTCGGTGGAGGACCTGCGCGACGTGTACTCGGTCTCCTACGAGATGGCCGCGCACCGGTTCACCAATCTGGCCAACCGCCACCTCGACCTCGTCTGCCACTTCATCCGCAACGACGAGACCGGGATCATCTACAAGGCCTACGAGAACGACGGGCTGGTCTTCCCCACCGACGACACCGGGGCCATCGAGGGCCAGCGGATGTGCCGCTACTGGTCGGGGCGCCAGGTCTTCGCCTCGCCCGACCGCTTCTCGATCTACTACCAGTACACCGACAAGCCCAACGGCACCCACTTCTGCGTGGCCCACGTCGACCCCAGCCGCGAGAAGAACTTCGCGATCACGCTGGGCGTGCCCTACAAGGAGTCGCGGTGGTTCCGCGGGCGCGAGACCGTCAACCGCACCCGGTCCCAATGCCCGACCGGCGAGTGCTGCGTGCGTCCGCCGGCCGAGCTGGCCGCGCGCTGGGAGGGCAACGTCTGGCCGTCGGCGCGGGCGCACTCCCACGTGCTCTCGGCGCTGCCGTCGGGGACCTTCCCCGGCGTCGACGAGACCGACGTCTACACCTTCCTGGAGCGCCACGCCGAGGAGTAGCGCCTGCCCGGCGGCGCGTGGACGCGGCAGAGGTAGGCAGCCGCGGCCCCGGCCCGCCGCCCAGCGTGCCCGGGGCGCGTGTGTTCGGCGGGAATGCCACCGGGGTGGGCGGTAGCGGCCGCGATGCGTCCGGTGCGCAGGGCCCCGCCGCTCGGCCGCGCACCCGGCCCGCCTGGTCTTCCGGCGCCCGAAGGCTCATGTTACCGTTGGTAACACTTGTCCGGTCGGCCGCGCCCGTACCGCGGCCGACCGGACAAGCCCAGCGGCCCGCCGCTCCCTCGCGCCGCCGAGGCCCATCGCAGGACGAGTTAGGACGAGTGCAGATGAGCGAGACCGCCGACAGCCCCGCCACCGGCTTCAGCCTCGAACTCGACGAGGATGTCCGCGACGTCCGCGACTGGGCGCACGGCTTCGCCCGCGACGTCATCCGCCCCGCCGCCGCGGAGTGGGACGAGCGCGAGGAGACCCCCTGGCCCGTCCTGCAGGAGGCCGCCAAGATCGGGCTGTACTCGCTGGACTTCTTCGCCACCCAGTGGCTGGAGCCCAGCGGGGTCGGCATCCCGGTCGCCTTCGAGGAGCTGTACTGGGGCGATCCCGGCATCGCGCTCTCGATCACCGGCACCGCGCTGGCCGCCGTCGCCGTGGCCGGCAACGGCAGCCAGGAGCAGCTCTTCGAATGGGTGCCGCAGATGTTCGGCAGCGCCGACGACATCAAGCTCGGCGCGTTCTGCTCCTCCGAGCCCGACGCCGGCAGCGACGTCAGCGCCATCCGCACCCGCGCCGCCTACGACGAGGCCGCCGACGAGTGGGTGCTCAACGGCACCAAGACGTGGGCCACCAACGGCGGGATCGCCGACGTGCACGTGGTGGTCGCCTCGGTGGAGCCCGAGCTGGGCTCGCGCGGCCAGGCCAGCTTCGTCGTCCCGCCGGGCACACCGGGCCTGTCCCAGGGCCAGAAGTTCACCAAGCACGGCATCCGCGCCTCGCACACCGCCGAAGTCGTCCTCGACGAGGTGCGCGTGCCCGGGCGCTGCCTGCTCGGCGGCAAGGAGCGCCTCGACGAGCGGCTCGCGCGCGCCCGCGAGGGCCGCAGCTCCAAGGGCCAGGCCGCGATGCGCACGTTCGAGGCGTCGCGGCCCAGCGTCGGCGCGATGGCGGTGGGCTGCGCCCGCGCCGCCTACGAGTACGCCCGCGACTACGCGGTGCAGCGCGAGCAGTTCGGCCGGCCCCTCGCCGACAACCAGGCGGTCGCCTTCACCCTCGCCGACATGGCCACCCGCATCGACGCGGCCCGCCTGCTGGTGTGGCGCGCCGCCTGGATGGCCCGCAACGACAAGGACTTCGCCCAGGCCGAGGGCTCGATGAGCAAGCTCTTCGCCAGCGAGACCGCCACCTGGGTCACCCAGAACGCCATCCGCATCCTCGGCGGCAACGGCTACACCAGGGAGTACCCGGTCGAGCGCTGGCACCGCGACGCCACCATCTTCACCATCTTCGAGGGCGCCAGCGAAATCCAGCGGCTGATCATCGGCCGCGCCGTCACGGGCCTGCCGGTGCGGTGAACCCGGTTCCGGGCGGCTGCGCGGCCCCGGCCGGGCGCCTGCGCGCGGGCCGCTCGGATTCGTGCAGCCGGCGGTGGTGCCGGGCGCTTCCAGCCGGGTCCGGACGGCCTTGCGCCGCCCGTTGCCCGCTGGTGCCCGGCGGCCCCCAATTCCGCACCCTGTTGCCCTCACCGGCCTTCCGAACCGGTCGGTAGTGCGCTATTCGCAGGTCACGGTCGTGAATTCGGAAAGCCGAACGGTCCCGACCTACCTCTGATGCCACATAGCCGACATACCGGACGCTCAGTGGCCCCGCTCGCCGCCTGTTTCGGCCGATCCGGTTTTCGGGGTATTTCCGATTTCGGTGGTGGAGGCATTACCGCCGTCGTACTATGTGGGCACTTCAGACCCCGAGTACGCAAAGGCATCGTTGATGAGCGCAACCGACGGTACGACCGCGCAGGGTTCCGACCGCAAATTCCCGCCCGACATCGACATGACCCAGCCCACCATCGCCCGGGTCTACGACGCCATCCTCGGGGGCAAGGACAACTTCCAGGCCGACCGGGACGCGGCGGTGGTCTGGGCCGAGCAGGTGCCCAACGTGCGCGAGGTCGCCATCGACAACCGCGCCGGGCTGATCCGCGGGGTCCAGTACCTCGCCGACCAGGGCATCGACCAGTTCCTCGACATCGGCAGCGGCCTGCCCACCGAGCGCAACACCCACGAGGCCGCCCAGGAGATGCGGCCCGACGCCCGCGTCGTCTACGTCGACAACGACCCCATCGTGCTGGCGCACGGGCGCGCCCTGCTCGCCGAGAACGCCTCCACCACCGTCGTCACCGCCGACTTCTTCGAGCCGCAGAAGATCCTGAACCACCCCGACGTGCAGGGCATGCTCGACTTCGACCGGCCGATCGCCCTCATGGTCGTCGGCCTGTTCATGCACTTCAGCGACGCCGACGACCCCAACGGCAAGGTCGCCGAACTGATGGAGGCGATGCCGGCGGGCAGCTACCTGTTCATCACCGACTTCGCCGACACCGGCGACCCGATCCAGGCCGCAATCGAGCGCGCCGGCCTGGAGACCCTGGGCAACGGCTGGGTCCGCTCGCCCGAGGAGATCCGCAAGCACTTCGCCGGCTATCCGCTGGTCGAGCCCGGTCTCGACTTCGTCTCGCGCTGGTTCCCCGACGACCCGGCCCGCGACGTACCCGAGTTCGAGCAGCTGGAGCCGCACCTGCGCATCATGATGGGCGGTATCGCGCGCAAGGACTGACGCCCCCACGAGCGGCAGCGCCGGGCTCCGCCGCCGCGCAGCCCGGCGCCCGCCCGAAGAGCGCAGCGCCGGTGCCCGCGCCCTGCGCAGCACACGTCCGGGCGCTACCGTCAGACGCGTGGCACCCGAACCCCTACCGCAGACCGCGCCCGCGACCCGCGGGCGCAGCCCTGAGCGTCGCCGCGCCATCCTCGACGCCGCCGACCGGGTGATCCAGCGCGACGGCCCGGACGCCTCGATGTCGGCCATCGCCGCCGAGGCCGGGATCAGCAAGCCGATCCTCTACCGCCACTTCGGCGACAAGAGCGGCCTGTACCGGGCGCTCGCCCAGCGCCACGTCGACCCGCTGATGGAGCGGGTCCGCGGCGAGCTGCACGCCGGATCCTCGCTGCGCGTGCGCACCCGCGCGACCGTCGGCGCCTACCTCGGCATGATCCGGGCGAACCTGAACCTCTACCGGTTCCTGATGGACCGCGCCACCTCCGAGGACCCCCGCACACGCGGTGATCTGGGCATGATGGTGCGCCGCCTCGGCGAGGAGCTGGCCGGCGTGCTGAGGGCCGAAGCCGGTATCGCCGATCCCGTCCGCGCCCAGATCACCGCGCACGCCGTCGTCGGCATGGTGCAGGCGGCGGGAGAGTGGTGGCTGGAGCACCCCGAGGTCGCCGCCGAGGCCGTCGTCGACGACCTGACCTCGGCGGTCGTCGGCGCGATCACCGGCAACGGGGCCGCCTCCGACGAGGGCGGCGCCCACGGCGGGCCCGGGGTGCAGCGCCGGGGTTGACCTGGAGCGCGCTCCACATACCAGGATCGTCGCCGACCGGCGAGGACGGCGCCGGCCGGCTCGGGGGCGGCAGCGCTTCCCCGGGCCGTTCACGACGATGCGTACCGCCTCTCACGGCGGGCTGGAACGAGGTATGCCATGCGCACCCGCACCATCGGCACCGGAGTCGCCAAGCGCCAGGTCAGCTCGATCTGCCTGGGCGCGATGATGTTCGGCACCACCATCGACGAAGCCACCTCCTTCGCCATCCTGGACCGCTTCGTCGAGGCCGGGGGCACCTTCATCGACACCGCCGACGCCTACTCCTTCTGGGCGCCGGGCGGCCGCGGCGGCGAGAGCGAGGCGCTGCTGGGCCGCTGGCTGGCGGACCGCCGGCCCGGCGTCGTCGTCGCCAGCAAGCTCGGCGCCCGGCCCACGGTCCCCGGCACCGGGCTGGAGACGGCCGAAGGGCTGTCGGCGGCGGCCGTGCGGCAGGCGGCCGCCGGCATCCGCGAACGGCTGGGCGTGGAGACGATCGACCTGCTCTACACTCACATCGAGGACCGCACGGTCGGGCTGGAGGAGACCGTCTCGGCGCTGGCCGATCTGGTCGACGCGGGCGAGGCGGGCATCCTGGGCGTCAGCAACCACGCCACCTGGCGTCTGGAGCGGGCCCGCGTCGCCGCCGCGGACGCCGGCCGCGCCGGCTGCGAGGTGCTGCAGTACCGCTACAGCTACCTGCAGCCCCGCCACGACGTCCCCGTGCCCGAGGCCGGGCACGTGCACGCCACGCCCGAGCTGCTGGACTACGCCCGCGTCCACGACCTCCCCGTGCTGGTCTACTCGCCGCTGATCTCGGGCGGCTACACGCGGCCCGACAAGCCCCTGTCGCAGGCCTACGACCACCCGGGCACCGCGAGCCGGCTCGAAGCGCTGGACGAGGTCGCCAAGGAGACCGGTGCCACCCGCAACCAGGTGGTGCTGGCCTGGCTGCAGGGCCTCGACCAGCCGGTCATCCCGCTGGTGGGCGCCAGTTCCGTCGGCCAGCTCGACGAGGTGCTGGAGGGCGCCGACCTGGAGCTGAGCACCGACCAGCGGGCGCGCATGGACGCCGCTCGCTGATCCCGCGGGGGCGGGGCGCGCCGGCCGAGCGGGGCGGCGCGCCCCTTAGTATGCCTTGACAGAAATATTCTTCATGGTGCATATTGTCGGTATGGAGAGGGTGTTCGAGGTGCTGGCCGAACCCAATCGGCGGCGTATTCTCGACGAGCTGCGCCGGGGCGAGGCGCCCGTCGGCGACCTCGTCGGCCGCATCGGCATCAGTCAGCCCGCGGTCTCCAAACATCTGCGCACGCTGCGCGAGGCCGGGCTGGTCGAGGTCCGCGCCGACGCCCAGCGCCGCCTGTACCGGCTGCGCACCGAGCCGCTGCGCGAACTCGACGCGTGGCTGGAGCCCTACCGGATGCTGTGGGAGTCCCGACTGGACGACCTCGAACGCCACCTCGCGACCATGGACGACGATCCCGCCCGGCCGCCCGAGGACGGCTGACGCGGACGCACACAGGGGGTGTCGAAGGTGAACGGAAGCGACAGCGACGAGGAGCGCGAGCGCGGCTCAGCGGGCGGTCCGGCCGCCGAGGACGGGTACGGGCGGCTGGCGCCGGCCGGGGACCGCTGGACGGTGCGCATCGTGCGCCGCCTGGCCCACCCGCCGGAGAAGGTCTGGCGCGCCCTCACCGAGCCCGAGCACCTGGCGGCCTGGTTTCCCAGCCGCATCGAGGGCCCGCGCGAAGCGGGAGCCGAGCTGCGCTTCATCTTCGAGGGCGAGGAGGACGAGCCCATGGCGGGCCGGATGATCGCCTGCGACCCGCCCCGGCTGCTGGAGTTCGACTGGGCGGGCGACGTGCTGCGCTTCGAGCTGCGCCCCGACGGCGAGGGCACCGAGCTGGTCTTCAGCGACACCTTCGACGAACTGGGCCGGGCCGCCCGCGACACCACCGGCTGGCACGTCTGCCTGGACGCCCTCGCCGCCCACCTCGACGGCGCAACCCACTCGGCGCAGGGCGAGTTCCATCGGCTGATGCCGCTCTACACCGAGCGCTTCGGCCCCGAGGCCGGCACCATCGGCCCGCCGGCGGGCCACCAGCCGGAGTAGAGCGCCGACGCTTCTCGGGGGCCGCGGCGGTGCGACGCCGCCACGCGGCCCACCGAGAGCTCGGGCTGGCTAGGCTGTGGCCGTGCCCACCGGAAAACCCCCCACCAGCCACGACGTCGCCCGGCTGGCCGGGGTCTCGCAGTCGACGGTGTCCCTGGTCTTCCGCGGAGCCGCCGGCGGGCGCGTCGGGCAGCGCACGCAGCGGGCCGTCCTCGACGCCGCGCGGCAGCTGGGCTTCCGGCCCAACGCCGACGCGCGCCGACTGCGGGTGGGCGGTCCCCGCATGGTGCTCATCGCCGTCCCCGACATCGTGAACCCGTTCTTCGCGCGGGTCTTCACCGGGGCGCGCACCGCCGCCCGCGAGCGGGGGTTCCAGGTCGTGCTGTCGGTCCAGCGCGACCTGGAGTCCGTCGCCGCAGACGTCGCCGGCCAGCAGGTCGACGCGGTGCTGGCGTGCTCCCTGGACGACGGCGGGCGCCCGCTGGACGACGCCGTGCCCGCGGTCGTGCTGGACGCCGAGCCGCCCGAGGGCCAGGGGTCGGTGCGCTTCGACATCGCCCCGGCGCTGACCGACGTCGTCGACCACCTGCACCGACTCGGCCACCGCGGCATCGCCCACCTGCGCGCCGACGTGCGCACCGCCACCTTCCGCGAACGCGCCGAGGCGGTCGACGCCGCCTGCGCGGCGCGCGGCATGAACCGGGTGCACGCCTCATCCGCGCTGGACGTCGACGCGGCGCGCGCGGCGGCGCTGCCGCTGCTGGCCGGCGGCGGGTCGGGTCCCTGCGCGCCGGGCGCCTTCACCGCCGTGGTCTGCGACGACGACGTCCTGGCGGTGGGCGTCTACAAGGCCGCGCAGGCGCTCGGCATCGCGATACCGGGCGGGCTCTCGGTCACCGGCGTCGACGACGTCGACCTGGCGATGGCCGTCACACCCGAGCTGACCACCGTCGACCTGCCCGGTGAGGAACTGGGGGAGACGGGCATGCGCCGGCTCGTCGCGGAGCTGGAGCGCGCCGACGACGAACAGGCAGGCGGCGAACGCGTCGGCGCCGACCGGGGAAGCGACGCCGGCGCGTGCGTCCGGCTGCCCGCGCAGCTGCTCATCCGCGGCTCGACGGCTCGTCCCGGGACTCCGCTGCCGCTGCGCTGACCCCGCCCGCCGGTGCCGCGGCGGGCTCCGCCCCCTTCCGCCGCCCGCCGACGCGCAGCGACAGCAGTGCCGCCGCCACGGTGACCGTCGCCGCCAGCACGAACGTGCCGAATGCGCCGGCGCGGTCCGCGGCCGCGCCGGCCAGCGCACTTCCGAGTGCGTTTCCGCAGGTGAACACCGAGACCAGCCAGGAAAAGGCCTCGGTGGTCGTGCCCCGCGGCGCCAGTCGGCCGATCAGCAGGAACGTGCACGCCAGCGCGGGCGCCAGGCAGACGCCCGACAGCGCGGCCAGCACGATCATCCACGGCACACCGGGCAGCAGGACCAGCGGCAGATAGCCCGCGGCAAGCCCGATCAGCAGGATGCGGAAGCGCTCGGCGGCGGGCAGCGGCACCCGGACCGCGCCGTAGGCCAGCCCGCCGACCAGCGCCCCCAGGCCGTTGGCGCTGAGCAGCAGTCCGGAGAGGTCGCGCGATCCGGATTCCTCGGCGTAGGCCACCGCGCCCACGGCGAGCGCGCCCAGCGCGGCCCCGACGAACACGAAGCAGACGAGTATGCGGCGCACCTGCGGTTCCATCAGCGGACCCAGCCAGTTGGCCGTGCGCGGTACCGGCCGCCACCGGCGCACCGGGCGGAGGGCGGCGAAGGCGCCGGCGCCGAGCACCGTGATCAGCGCTGTCGCCACGACGGCGTGCATCGGCAGGAACGCCGCCGCGACGGCCATGACCACCAGCGGCGCGGCGACGAAGACGACCTCCTGCAGCGCGGCGTCCAGCGAGTAGGCGGTCTCGCGCTGCTGCTCGTCGGCGACGAGCGTGGGCCAGATCGAGCGCAGGCACGACTCCAGCGGCGGGGTCAGCGCTCCGGCTGCGGCGGTGACCGGCACGGCCGCGGCCAGGGGCGCGCCCGGGACGAGTGCGAGCACCACGAAGGCCGCTGCGGATGCGGTCCCGCTGCAGACGAGGACGAGCGGCTGCCCGTAGAAATCGACCAGTCGGCCGAGCACCGGCCCGCCCACCGCCGTTCCGACGCCGTAGACGGCGATCAGCACCCCGACGACGCCGAAGTCGACGCCCTGGTGGCGGAACAGCAGGGTGAGCGCCAGGACCGCCATGCCGTTGGGCAGCCGACCCACGATATTGGCCGTCAGGGCGGCGACGACATGCGGCCTGCGAAGCAGGGCCGTGTACGACTGGGGCACGGAGCCATCCACCTTCGGGAGTGCGGGGAGAACAGGCGGAAGTGCTACGTAGTACTTGGTTCCACCGCAGCGTCGCACACGCCGTCAGTCCCGGGCAAGGTACGCACGTCCGCCCGGTGCCCCACGGGCGAGCATGGCAAAGGCCGAGGCGGCCGCCCGCCCGGGCCGCGGAGAGAAGAGCGGGCGTCGGCGCCGCGCTCTCCCGTGCTCCGCGCCCGGCCGCGGGCGGTCGGCCGGCGGGCCCTGGCCAGGCCGCTGTCACTTGCCCTTGTGCTTGCCCAGGGTCTCGGAACGCTCGTCCAGCCACAGGGCGGTGCCCAGGGCGAAGAACGTCGGCGCCCACTCGCCGACGAACAGCCCCCACCTGTCGGCGCGGGCCTTGTCCTCCGCCTTCTTCGACGCGAGCCAGGCCATGACCGTCATCCCGATGGAGCAGAATCCGGCCATATAGGCCATATCCGATGTCATCCCCATGTCGCGGAGTTTCTTCAGCATCGCGTTACCCCCGTTGCGTATCGGCCGCCCCACCGCGTCGCTGGAAGCGGCCTGACTACCCGTTGTACCCGGCGACGACTACCCGGAGTCGACGGCGTTAACAGCACGCTTCGCGCTGTTCACCGCATGCGGCAGAACGGGCCCGAGCACGGCGATGCGCGGAACGGGTGTACACGGCCACGGCACGAGTGGTCCTTCGTCGAGTGCGTCGTCGGTGACGGCGGGCGGTCGGGTGCTCGCCGGTGGCGGTGGTCGGCGGAGGGCGGGTCGGGTCTGCTGTGCGGCCTTGTTGGTCTGCCGGGTGGCGGGTGGACTTGACTGGAAAGCGGCGGCGAGGGCGGCGCGGGGTGGCGCCCGCACCCAACGGGCCGGGTGCCCGCCGCTGACCCACCCGACGAGGCAGCGACGACGTCGGCGGGGCCGAGCTTGCGGTGTTGAGCCCGGGGCGCCGCCCGGTAGTGGGCGAGGGCCCGACGCGGGGCGGTCGGCGGCGGTCATGCGGCCGGATCGGGGTCACGAGATGCACGTACGTGCGGTGGCATCGGCCTCGGTGCCGCCCCGAGGTGCCGTTCTCACCCCGTCATTCCGCGACACGAAACAACGCGGGGTGTTTTGCCCACCAATGCCCGAGTTCCCGGTGGGTCCGCCCTCGCGCTGCGGCGGGGATGGCGCACGAGGTGCGCCGAATGGCGCGAATACAGCCCCGGCGTCAACTTTTCGTGCGTCTCGTGGCCGCTGCGTCTGCCGAGGCCGCCCGCAAAGCGGTCATATGCCCCCAAAAGCCCACCCCATCGGGTCTTGGAGTGCTCGGCGGCCGCGCCCGGGCGCCACGAGCGACGCGTCGTCGCCCCCCGGCCCTCCGATCCGGCGCGCCACCGGGCCGTGCGGGCGCTCGCGACCGCGCGGGGACTCCGGCCGGCGTGGGCCCGGCTGGAACACGGCGACACCCAGCCGGCCAACCGGCGCCCATATGTCCGGTATGCCGGTTCACCCGGCGATGATCGTGAACTTATGGTCGCGGAATGCGCCTTCCGGCGACCATAAGTTCACGATAGACCGTAAAGCCGGTTCCGCCCAACGCAGAGTTTTAACCAGACACCGGTCGGAATTTGGTGAAAACCGCGCGTTGGATGCGCCAAGCGGCCTGCGGCGGCCGAACGCCGCCCCCGTCGGCCACCGCCACCAGCGAGCATCCGCACCGACTTCCGAGGGCGCAGCCCTCCGCCGCCGTCGCCGCCGCGTTCCCCGAGCCGCCCGCATCGGCGGTCATCCGCGCGACCCGGCAGCGCCCGGTCCACGTGCCGCCTCGTCCAGACGCAGGGCGATCCACCCGGCGGCGCGGCGCAGCACCCGCGCACCGGTGGGGCTGGTGTCATCCAGCACGGCGATGTGGAAGGCGTGCGGCATCGCTTCGTAGACGTCCACCGCCACCCCGCTCCCCGCGGCCGCGGCCTTCTCGGCGAAGCGGAGCGTGTCGTCCAGCAGCACCTCCGCCCCGCCGACGCCCATGAGCAGGGGCGGCAGGCCGTGCAGCGATCCGTGCAGCGGGGACTGCGGCGCCCGGTCCGGGCGGGCGCCGCCCAGGTAGCCGCCGACGAGCCGCGTCAGCAGGGTGCGGTCGACGCCGGGGTCGGTGGCCGCGTTGGCGGCGGCGGAGGGGCCCGAGACGGTCATGTCGGTGACGGCGGAGAAGGTGATCGCGCAGGCGGGCGGCGGGGTACCCGAGTCGCGCAGCGCCAACAGCGCCGACAGCGCAAGTGCTCCTCCGGAGGACTCGCCGAGCACCACGACCCGCTCCGCGGGCACACCCGAAGCGAGTATGCCCCGGTAAGCCGCAAGTACGTCCTCCAACGGCGCCGGATAGGGGGCGTGCGGAGCCAGCCGGTAGTGCACGGCGAACACCGGCAGCGCCGCCGCGCGGCTGAAGCGGTGGGCGACCAGGTCGACCAGCCGCGGCCTGCGGTCCGCGAAACCGCCGCCGTGGACGAACATCACGACGCCGTCCGTCGCCGGCGCGGCGCCCTGTGCCGAGACCCAGACGCCGGGCAGGCCGCCGGTCCCGGGCAGCGCCGGTGCCAAGTCGGCGTCGCCGGGCAGCTCCGGCGGCGTGCCCGGGCCGGAAACCCGGGCCATGTATGCCGCCAGAGCGGCCTCGGTGCCGGGATCGGCGGGTATGCGGTCGAGGTCCATGACCACGGGTCTATCGGCTGCGGGGGTTTTCGACAACGCCGCCGAGCCTGCGCACACCGGCCGCAGCCCGATCCGTCACCCCCGCGCCTGCCCTGCGGGGGCGGCCTCGGAGCGCAGGCGCGACAGCACGCCGGGCAGATCGTCCTCGTGGACCACCGCGAGGCGGCGGGTGGCGCGGGTGACCGCGACGTAGAGGTCGCTGCCGCCGGCCGCCGACGCGGCGAGGATTCCCGCCGGGTCGACGATGACGACGGCGTCGAACTCCAGGCCCTTGCTCTGGGCGGGTGTGAGCACGGCGACGGGGGAGTCCAGCGCCGTCGGTCCGGCGTCTGCCGCGGCCTCGGGCAGCACGGCGGCGACCTCCGCGTGCCTGGCCGCGGGGGCGATGACGGCCGCCCGCCCGTCGCCGACCTCGGCCAGTTCGGCCGCCACCAGCTCGGGCAGCCGTGCCGCCAGACCGCCACCGTGCTCGGCGCCGCCCACGCGCACGGCGCGCGGCCGGGCGCCGCCCTCGCGTACCGACTCCGGTACCTGTTGCTCGGGTGCGATCTCGGCCAGCACGTCGGCGGCGACCGCCATGATCTCCGCCGGAGTCCGGTAGTTCACCAGCAGCCGCTCCTCGTGCAGCCGGTCGCCGACATAGCGGCCCAGCATGTCCGGCCACGAGCGCGCCCCGGCCGCGCTGCCGGTCTGGGCGAGGTCGCCCACCACGGTGAGGGACCTGGCCGGTACCCGGCGCATGACCATGCGCCAGGCCATCTGCGAGAGCTCTTGGGCCTCGTCGACGATCACGTGGCCGTAGGCCCAGGTGCGGTCGGCGGCGGCGCGGTCGGCGGTGGTCAGCGCCGACGCCTCCTCCTGCCGGTCGGCGAGCGACGCGGCGTCCAGCATGCCGTCCTCGAACAGCCCGGTGTACTCCAGCACGCCCTGGGCGTAGCGCTCGGCTTCAGCGCGCCGCTGCCGGGCCGCGCGCTCGCGGGCCTGCTCCTCGCTGCCGTCGGTGCCGAGCAGCTCGGCGGCCTCGTCCAGCAACGGGATGTCGCCCACGGTCCATGCGGAATCGGCCGGACGCAGCAGCAGCCGCCACTCGTCCTCGGTCAAGCCCCGGCCTTCGCCTTCGGCGGCCTGCGCGGCGCCCGCGGCCGCCGAGGCCGACCGCGCGGGATCGCTCAGCAGTTCGCCGACCAGGCGCTCGGGGGTGAGCAGCGGCCACAGCCCGTCCACGGCGGCGCGCACCGCGGGATCGGCCCACAGCGTCTCGCGCGCGTAGGCGGTGTCCTCGTCGGTGCGGAGCCGGGCGTCGGGGTCCTCCAGCTCGAAGCGGTCGGCCCCGTCGGCCGCCTCGACCAGCGCCTCTGCATCGCGCAGCGACTCCTCCAGCCACGCGTCCTGCGCGCGGGCCAGCTCCCACAGCATCTCGTCGACGAACAGCTTGCGGGCCCGGTTGTGGGGCAGGCCCAGCTCGCGGGCCCGATCGCGCAGCGCCGCACAGACGTCGTGGGCGACGCGCAGCTCTATCCCGTCGGCCTTCACCACCAGGTCGCCCTCCGGCACGCTCTGGCGGTCGGCCACGGCCGCCTCCAGGACGCCGGCCATGCGCAGCGACCCCTTGACCGCGGCCGTGTCGGGGGCGTCCTCGGCGGTGGCGGCGATGCCCGGATACATCCGGCCGACGGTCTGCACGACGACGTCGGTCTCGCCGAGCGAGGGCAGGACGCGCCCGATGTAGCGCAGAAACGTCGGGTTGGGGCCCACGACGAGGACCCCGCGGCGCTCCAGCGTCTGGCGGTGGGTGTAGAGCAGGTAGGCCGCGCGGTGCAGGGCCGCGACGGTCTTGCCGGTGCCCGGTCCTCCCTGGACCACCAGCGCGCCGGGCAGGGCGGCCCGGATGACCCGGTCCTGCTCGGCCTGGATGGTCGCGACGATGTCGCCCATCCGCCCGGTGCGTCCCCGGTTCAGGGCGGACAGCAGCGCGGCCTCGCCGACCAGGGAGCGGCGGTCGTCCTCGGTGAGGCCGTCGAGGTCGAAGACCTCGTCGTCGAGTCCGACGACACGGCGGTCGCGCAGGTGCAGGTGGCGGCGGCGTACCACCGAGGACGGCGAGGAGGGCGCGGCCGCGTAGAAGGGGCGCGCGGCCGGGGCGCGCCAGTCGATCAGGATCGGCTCGTGCTCCTCGTCGCGCAGCCCGATGCGGCCGATGTAGCGGCTCTCGGCCGCCGGGCCGCCGGTCTCGACGTCGATGCGGCCGAAGCACAGGCCGTTCTCCACGGAGTTGAGCCGGGCCAGGCGCGCGGCGTCCTCCTCGGCCCGGGCCTCCCGGTCGGCCTGCGCGCCGTAGCCGCCGCTGCCGCCGCTTGCGAAGGTCTCGCTCAGCGCCTGCGCCGTCTGCGTTCGCAGCACGTCCAGCCGGGCATAGAGCCGGTTCACGTAGTCCTGCTCGGCGCGCACGGCCTCTTCGCGCCCATCTTGGCCTTGTGTCATGACTGTGGTAACCTTGTCAATGAGATGTGCGCTCTTAGTCTTGGATTGCGACTGTAGAACGTACCATCGCTGGGATTCGTTCCCATCGTGCGCCGGAATCTCCGGCCGGGCCGGTTCGGAAACGCTTGGCGGCCCTCCGCGAGCGGGCGGATCAAAATCCCCGGCAGAACCCGAACGCGCTTTCGGCCCGTCGACTCCATCGCCTCCCTCAGCCCGCCGCGATGCGCTATGCTCGTACCATGCGAATCGCACCCGCCCGCACCCAGTGGTGGCGCCGCTTCTAGGCGGCGCTCGCAGGTAGGCGATTCCCACACCAGCTCAGCGGCCGCCCGTACCGGCGGCCGTTTTCGCGTTCTCCCGGCCCCGGTCCGGCGCGGTTCAGCCGACCACCGCCCAGCCCAGCGCAAAGGACCGGCCGTGACCCAAGGTTTTGCCACCCCGAACTCCCCGAGCCCCGCCGCGCCCGAGGGCCACCGCACCTCCTACCGCACCGCCGGCGGCGTCGCCGTAGAGCGCACCGCCGCCCCGTGCGACCCCGGCGTCCTCACCGAACTCGTCGCCTCGGTCGAGCACCGCCGCGGCGGCGTGCTGTCCTCGGGCATGGAGTACCCCGGCCGCTACAGCCGCTGGCACCTGGGCTACGTCGACCCCTGCCTGGAGATCGCCGCGCGGGGGCGCCGGCTCACCGCGGCCGCGCTCAACGACCGCGGCCGCGTGCTGCTGCCGCTGATCGCGGGCGCTTTCGCCGAACACGGGCGGGCATCGCACCACCCCGCGCAAGCCGCCGTCGAGGTCACCGTCCCCGAACCCGCGCCGGGGGAGTTCTTCAGCGAGGAGCAGCGCAGCCGCCGCCCCAGCGTCTTCTCCGTACTGCGCTCGATCGTGGCCCTGTTCTCCGCCGAAGACGACCCCCACCTCGGACTCTACGGCGCCTTCGGATACGACCTCGCCTTCCAGTTCGAACCGGTCGAGGCGGTCCTGGACCGCGACCCCGCCGACCGCGACCTCGTCCTGCACCTGCCCGACGCCGTCATCGTGCACGACCGCAAGCGCGAGACCTGCCTGCGCTACACCTACGAGTTCACCGTGCCCGAGGCGCCCGGAGGCCCCGCGGAGCGCGAGCGCCGAGGAGGCACCGCTGCGCTCACCACCCGCGGCCTGGACCGGGCCACCGAGCCCACGCCCGCCGCCGGCGCCGGCGAGATCCCGCCCCAGCCCGAACCCGGCAGCTACGCCCGCATCGTCGCCGAGGCCAAGAAGCGCTTCGCGCGCGGCGACCTGTTCGAGGTCGTCCCCGGCCACCGCACCTACGGCGCCTGCGAATCCCCGGCCCGCTTCTACGAGCACCTGCGCGACCGCAACCCCGCCCCCTACGAGTTCTTCTTCAACCTCGGCGGCGGCGAGTACCTGGTGGGCGCGTCGCCGGAGATGTTCGTCCGCGTCAGCGGCACTCCCGAGCAGGGCCGGCGGGTCGAGACCTGCCCCATCTCCGGGACCATCCGCCGCGGCGAGGACGCCCTCGGCGACGCCGACAACATCCGCGCACTGCTGACCTCCGCCAAGGAGGAGTCCGAGCTGACGATGTGCACCGACGTCGACCGCAACGACAAGTCGCGGGTGTGCGAGCCCGGTAGCGTCCGCGTCATCGGCCGCCGCCAGATCGAGATGTACAGCAGGCTCATCCACACCGTCGACCACATCGAGGGCCGTCTGCGCCCCGGGTTCGACGCCCTCGACGCCTTCCTCACCCACATGTGGGCGGTCACGGTCACCGGTGCGCCCAAGACCTGGGCGATGCGCTTCATCGAGCAGCACGAGGCCACGCCGCGCCGCTGGTACGGCGGAGCCGTCGGGGTCATCGGCTTCGACGGGTCCATGAACACCGGCCTGACCCTGCGCACCGCGCACATCCGCGACGGCGTCGCCACCGTCCGCGTCGGCGCCACACTGCTGCACGACTCCGACCCCGACGCCGAGGAGCGCGAGACCTTCCTCAAGGCCCGCGCGCTGCTGGAGACCCTGGCCCTGGACGACACCGCCGAGGGCGCCGCGGGAGAGGCTCCCGCCGAGCGGCAGGAGCCGGCCGAAGCCCCCGCCGGAGCGGGCATGCGGGTGCTGCTGGTCGACTACGAGGACTCCTTCGTCAACACCCTCGCCGACTACGTCCGCCGCCACGGCGCCGAGGTCACGACCGTGCGCCACGGCTTCGACCCCGCCCTGCTCGACACACTGGCCCCCGACCTGGTCGTCCTCTCGCCCGGGCCGGGCCTGCCCGGCGACTTCGGCGCCGCCGCGCTGCTGGACGAACTGGACGCGCGCCGGCTGCCGGTCTTCGGCGTGTGCCTGGGCCTGCAGGCGATGGTGGAGCACGCCGGCGGCGAACTCCTCACCCTGGACGAGCCGGTGCACGGCAAGCCGGGGCGCGTGCGCGTGACCGGCGGGGACCTGCTCGGCGGCCTGGGTGACGACGGCGGCGACGGCGCCTTCACGGCGGCGCGCTACCACTCCACCTACACCACGCCCGAGCGGGTGAAGGGGTTCACCGTCACGGCGGCGGTCGAGGAAGAGGGCGAGGCGCCGGTCGTCATGGCCGTCGAAGACGCCGCGGCCAAGAGGTGGGCGGTGCAGTTCCACCCCGAGTCGATCCTCACGGCGGCCGTGGGGGAGGGGATCATCGAGCGCGTCCTGCGCATGGCGCGCTGACTCCGTACCCCAGCCGGGCGGCGGGCGCGCACGCGGCCGCCGCCCGGGGCCCACGGCTGCAGGGAGCCGACACGGCCGCCGACAGCGGCGTTGTGCCCACGCACCCCGTATCCCCCATAGGCTCGTCTGCATGGACGTGAAACTTGGCAGGGTCGTGATCACCGGAGCCGCGGGCAACATCGGTCCCACCGTGCGTTCGGGGCTGCGCGAGGACGCCGACCACATCGTGCTGGTCGACACCGCCGACGTCGAGGCCGAAGGCGAGCAGGAGAGCGCCGTCAAGGCCGCGGTCGGCGACCGCGGCGCACTGGTCGAGGCTTTCAGCGGCGCCGACTCCGTCGTCCACCTCGCGGGGGTCGCCGACGAAGCCCCCTTCGACGACCTGCTCGACGCCAACGTACGCGGGACCCTCAACGTCCTCGAGGCCGCCCGCCGGGCCGAGGTGCCGCGCGTCGTGCTGTTCTCCAGCAACCGCGTCACCGGCAACTACCCGATTCACCACCATGTCTTCCCCGACGAGCCGCCCCGCCCGGACGGCCTCTACGGGGTGACCAAGGTGGCCGCCGAGGCCCTGGGCCAGATGTACGCCGACACCTTCGGTCTGCAGGTCGTCGCGCTGCGCGTGGGCTCCTTCGAAGAGCGGCCCACCGAGACCCGCCACCTGGCCACCTGGCTCAGCCCGCGCGACTGCGTCGGATTCGTCCGCGCCGCGCTCACCGCGCCCAACGTGAACTTCACCGCGGCCTACGCCGTCTCGGGCAACGCCCGCCGGTTCTGGGACCTCAGCGCCGGAGAGAACGAACTGGGCTACCGGCCCGTCGACGACGCCGCCCGCTACGCCGCCGACTTCCCCGACGACGACCCGTTCTGGCACGGCGGGCCCCAGGGCGGCGACTTCGCGGGACCCGACGCCGTGCTGCCCCACCTGCGGGAATGAGGTCGCGGCGCAGAGTGTGCGCCTTCAGGCGTTAGGCGAGAAGAGCCCCGGTTAGTACCTGATACATGGGTATTATCGCACTGATACTTGGGATCGTGTTGATCGTCGCCGGCGTCTTCGCTCTGGTACGCCGCCAGATGCTGTGGGGCATCATCCTCATCGTCGTCGGCCTCATCGTCGCCCCGGGCATCGCCCTCTTCGGGTGAGCCGGGGCGCTCTTCGCAACCGACAGGAAACCCGACCGGATCCCTCCCCGAGCCGGCGGAGTGCGCCCGCCTGCGGGCCGCCTCGACGCACCACCGTCACCCCGTCCTCGCAGGTCCCGGAACCGCACGGCGGCCTCCGGGGCCTGCTCCCGGGTGCGCCTCGGCCGCTCGTCGATGCTAGGTTCTGACGGACACGCCCGGGCCGGGGCCGCCCCGGCGCGGCGGTCGCCGCAGTACGAGCAGCGGGCCCACCCGGCCCGGCAATGGGGGAGTAAAGCACGGTGAAGAGCGTCGAGCCCGAGGTCCATGTGATCGCCCGGCCGCAGCTGGACTACGACGAGATCGCCCGCTACCTCGCCGACGTCGGCGGGAACAGCTGGCTGGAGCGCCTGGACCGGGGCGACCTCGACTCCGCTCTCAACGACCCGCAGAACCTCGCCGAGTTCGCCGGACGCCTGTGCTACCGCTCTTGGGAACCCGGCCTCAACCCCAACGTCACCCGGGTCCGCACCGACCAGGACCAGTACCTGGGCAACCTGCTGGCCAGCATGCACGGCTCGGTGCTGGAGCACGTGAGTTTCAGCTTCGTGCTGCACAAGGTGAGTCGCGTACTAACACATGAGTTGATACGACACCGCCCCGGAACCGCGATCTCCCAGGAGTCGCTCCGGTTCGTGCGGCTGGACGACCTCCCGTTCTGGTTCCCCGAGTGGGCCAAGGACGACCCCGAGCTGATGAAGCGCGCCACCGAGATGCTCGACCAGATGGAGCGCTTCCAGCTGTGGATGGCCGAGCACTTCGGCCTCGACGAGGAGGGCGTCAAGTTCGCCGAGAAGAAGCACCGCACATCCTTCATGCGCCGCTTCGCCCCCGAGGGCGTCGCCACCGGCCTGGTGTGGACCGCCAACGTCCGCACCCTGCGCCACACCCTGGAGGCCCGCACCGCGCCCGGCGCGGAGGAGGAGATCCGCCTCCTCTTCGGCAAGATCGGCGAGGCCATGCGCGAGGAGGCGCCGGCGCTGTTCGGCGACTACGAGGTCGAGGACGGCGCCTGGGTGCCGAAGTGGCGGAAGGTGTGAGGGCTGACCTACCCGGGGCTTGAGGGAAGGGCCCGGTTCGGTCCGCAATGGGATATCGGCTTTTTCGATTGCACGGAGGGGTGGGAAGTAATGTCAGTCCACTTGCGTTTCACACATCCTTGGTCATCTCCCCTTCTTCATTCCATTGCTTGTGAGATATGGTTTTCCGGTTCTCGTTGAAAATTCGCTTCTCCGCCATTTGGCCATTTTTGTGCCATTCTATCCATGTTCCGATGGGCCCGCCTCTCGATGTCTGCCCCTCGACTTTTTTCTGGCCATTCGGAAACCATTGAAGCCAGGGCCCGTCTTCGAGTCCATTCTTATATTGGACGATGGCGAGTATTCTGCCATCTTTGTTTGTTTCGACGGTCTCGCCGGTGAAAGGGCGGCCTTCATAGACGGCTATTCCGGTGCCGTCATCCTCGACATCCTCATCGTTGACTCGCATAATCCCTCCTAATCATGGAAGACCTCGGGGTCTGACTGTCCTTGCGGAGTGAATGTCTTTCCAGCGTTCGGGCTAGAGGTGTCTCCCAGGAGTCTAGTGCAACTTCCGCAACAGTGTGCATCCTCGGGGCCGTCGTGGCGCAGCGTGAAGAGGTTGTCGACCCGGAACTCCTTCAATGCCCCCATGGTCGCTGATTCTCCCCTGGCTTCAAGTAGGCCGTTTAGCGCCTTGATCTCTGCATGGCGAAGAGGGTCATCGAATGTCGGATGGATGTGTTCGAAGGCGTCCGGGCTTCCCGGTTCCCCAATTGTATACGGGCCTTCCTCTTCCATTATCCGCAGGCGCTCACCGAGAACCGCGTGCAGGTCGGTCTCGTTGAGAGCAGTGCCGACGCGGCCATTAATTCCCTCTGTAACTCGGCCTGTCCGGAGGTCGATAGCGATCGAATTGACGGCGCCTCTTGTTTTGCCAAGATCCGCCTTCGAATGCTCCCCCTGTTCCACCGAGTCGCGCATGAAGTCGGCGCGGTCGGTTACCGCCGCCCGCATATAGGAATTCACCGGTCGGCCATCGACCGTCTCTATGAGGCCAGCGTCGCCTCGGGTGACTCTGCTCTCATCGAGTTGCTCCAGCACGTGACTTCGAGTGAAGTCCGGGGGCAGCGGATTTGTGCGGAGACCACTCTGTCCTCCTTCTTGCTCGGAGTCCGGCTGGTTGTCGCCGTCCGGGCTCTTCGACTCCGGTTCGTGCGTGGGATCCGGGGCGTTCGGATCAACGGGTTCCTCGACGCCCTCGGGACCGCCGTCCTTGTTCGCAGGCTCTTGGCCGTCGGGGCCATCTTCCTCGGGGATCTCCGGCCGATCGGTTTCCTTCGGCTCGGGTGCGTCCCCGTCGGGGCGCTCGCCGCCGTCCCCTCGCTCGGCATCTACACGGGGCACCGGCGGGCGGTCTCCGCCGCCACCTTCGGGCGGATTGCCCGAGCCCGGTTGGTCGCTTCCACCCGGACCGGACGAAGGGCTTGACGGGCGCTCCGGGGTATCCGGCGCAGGGGAGGGCTTCGGGTCCAGACTGGATGGGTCCGGCGACCCGGTATCCGGCTTGGGGGCGGACGAGGGCGGGCCGTCGGTGTTCGCCTGGATGTCGGGGACGCGGCCGCCGGCCGGTTGGAGTTGTGGGCCGCCGTTCGTGTCGATCGCGGGGGTGAGATCCGCCGGCGCGTTGTTCGGCGTGCCGCTGCCCGAGGGAACCGAGCTGTCGCCGAAGTTCTCCGCCCGGGATAGCGCGTCCTGCAGCCCGCCGGTGGTCGAAGAGTCGATGTCCAGCCCGTCGAGCTTGTTCTGCAGGCCCTGGACCGAGAACCGGCCCGAACCGTCGCCGAGCCGCAAGGCGTCCATGTCCGGGGTGACGTCCGCATCGCCCCCGCGGCCGCCGACGTCGACGTCTCCGCTGCCGCCGCCGACTTTGCGGGCTCCGCTGGCCAGTGCCTTGTACACGCCGGCACCGCCCACGAACATGCTGCCGATGTTGAGCACGCTCTGGGTGATCACATAGCCCGGCCGGTCGCCCCACTCGCGCCAGGGCACGACGGCGTGGGCGAACTCGGTCCAGCCCGAGGAGAAGTTATCCCACCACTGCCCGCCCGAACCGACTCCCCAGCCGTCCTCGCCGTAGAGCCCCACCAGGCTCCCGAGCCCGTTCAGCGTGTCGGTCCAGTTGTCCGCCAGGTTGTTCCCCCAGGCGCCCACGGAGCTCACGCCCCAGCCGTCGTCGCCGTAGAGGCCGACCATGGAGCCGAGGTCCTCGGCGATGCCCACGCCGAAGTCCTGCACACCGTCCCAGACGTCGACGTACCACTCCGCGTCGTGCTCCTGCGGCGTCGCCCACGGCGTCTTTACGCCCGAGAGCGCGTCGGTGAAGCCGTGCGCCTGCTCGTTAGGGCCAAGGGAGCCCTCCTCACCAGGGGCGGTGGCCACGAACGTGGTGCCGTCGAACAGCGCGGTGATGGCGTTGGCGCAGTCGCGCTCGGCGCGCTGGTAGTCGTGCATCGCTGCGAGGATGTCGTTGTTGAGCTGATCCAGCTCGTCGATCTTGTCCTGGTCTTCACGCCAGTCGTCGTCGCCGGCGATCTCCTCCTGGAAGTCCTCGGCGTCGGCCTTGAGCGCCTTCAGGCGCGCCTTGATGGGCCGCACCTCCGCGGCGAAGTCGGCGAGGGCGTCGGCCACCGAGGAGGCACCGGAGTCGAAGTCGTCGCCCTTGGTCGCCACCGGATTGATCGCGGCGAACAGGGTCGGGGCCTCGGGAGCGGAGTAGACGCCTTCGAGCGCTTCCCACGAGGACTTGATGTCCTGCCCGGCCTGGGCGACGTCGGTACCGTCGCTCCTGAGGTTCGTGGCTGCGGCCTCCAACGCGTCGCAGTCCACCTTGGGGACGGGGACGTCGTCCGGCCTGATCACCTCGTGAGTCACAGCGCTGTCACCTGGGGTAGGGGAATCCGGCACACGCAGACCCGATCCGCATGCACGCCCGGGCCGCCGCGAGCCAACCACCTACGGGGTGGAATGGGAACACAACTGTCCGTTTCCGGTCATTCGCCGCTAGCTAGGGGAGAGGGATGCATGTCGGCGGTGACGCTGCATCCCGTGGGCCCGGTCGGCGTCCATTGCGCGGAAATCACCACGTCCAAGGCCGATCCTTGGTGATTTCCGCGCAATGGACGCCGCGAAACCCGACATAAAGGACACCCAGGCGCCCGATCATCACCGAGGCTGTGCCTGGGACCGGTTTCGGCGCCAAAACCGTCTCTGCAGCCGTTCTCGGCGCGCCGTCAGGCGCGCCGCCGGCGGGCACCCTGCCCGATACGCGCGGGCCCGGCCATCCGCCGTCCTCGCTGCCGCTTTTCCTCCAGACCACCCGCCTGCCCGGCAGGCTACAAGGCCGCCCAGCGGGCCCGAGCCGCCGTGTCCGGGGCGCCTTGCCCGAGCCGCTTTGTCCGCCCACCGGGGCGCCTGGTCCGCCTACCGCCACCAGCGACGCATGTAGCGAAGTAATACTAGACGGCTGCGTCGTCCGCGCGGCTTTCACCCCGCGCCCGAATTGCCCGCCCGCGCCTCCGCCTTTGCGATGCCCGCTCGGCAGGCGCGGACGACCTCGCGGTGGTTGCGGTAGCGGGCCAGCAGGTTGTAAGGGCGAGGGGACTCCGGCTCGGGGGTGCCGGTGCCGGCGGTGACGGTGAGGACCTCGCCCTGCGCGCGGCCCGAGCGGTACCAGCGCTCCCAGCGTTCGAAGTCGGGGCTGTGGCGGTGGGCGAAGGCGAACGCCGGCTCGCCCGTGCCTTCGAGGGACGAGCCGTCGCGGCGCCACAGTTCGATCTCGCCGCCGCCGGACGGCTCCGGCCAGGCGCGGGCGGTGACCGTGTCCACCCGCGCCGCACCGCCGTGCGGTCCGGGGCGCACCAGTAGGGCGTCGTCGCCGCGCGTGCGCGGGGGAAGCGGGCGCACGTCCTCCACGGCCGTCAGGGTGATCAGCACCCGCGGCATCCACCACCAGTTCTCCCGGCGCGCCATCAGGCCGTCGGCGCGCAGGCGCGTGGGCGGGTGCTTGACGATCTCCTGTTCCAGCAGGTGGTCGGCGAAGCGCTTGCCCTCCAGGTCGAAGCGGATGTCGACCGGCCCTGAGGCGACCACGGCCGCCGCCGCGTCCTGCGACGGGGGGTCGGACACGGCGAAGGAGGCCCGCCCCGAGGTCATGGTGTCGACCGCGTCGAGGTGGGCCATGGGCAGCGCGACGCACGGCAGGTCGTCCCACACCAGCGGCACCACGGGGATTCCCGCGGGACCGCCGGACCCGGCCCAGCACATTTCCGCGGCGGTCGATCGCCGCCAAACCGTGACCACGTTCTGCAAGGCCAGCCCTTTGTCTGCGAAGAGGCACATGTTAATTTCTGGTGACTTTATTCGATCATCGAGGTTTGTGTCCCGGTCGCTGCGCCTTCAACGGCCGTCCGCAGCACCCGACGGCTCGCCGAGACGCGGCTCGGGCGGGGTGCATACACCGTGTGCCGACGTGTGACGTAAGGACAGCCAATGCCAGCAGCCGTCGTCATGGTCGCGGTCCTGGCGATCTTCGCCCTGGGCTACCGGTACTACTCGGCGTACTTGGCCAAGCGCGTCTACGCGCTCGACCCGTCGTATACGACCCCCGCCCACACCTTCCGCGACGGTATCGACTTCGTCCCCACGAACAAGCACATCGTCTTCAGCCACCACTTCATCTCCATCGCGGGCGCCGCCCCCATCGTGGGCCCGGCGGTGGCGGTCTTCTGGGGCTGGGGACCGGCCCTGCTGTGGGTGGTGGCCGGCACCGTCTTCGCGGCGGGCGTGCACGACTTCGGTGCGCTGGTGGTCTCGGTGCGGCACAAGGCCAAGAGCATCGGGACGCTGGCCGGCGAGGTGATCAGCGCCCGCTCGCGGGTGCTGTTCCTGCTGATCCTGTTCTTCCTGCTGACCATGGTCAACGCGGTCTTCGCGGTGGTCATCGGCATCCTGCTGGACGGCAACCCCGCCGCGGTACTGCCGGTGCTGGTCACCATCCCGCTGGCCATCGGCCTCGGCCAGCTCGTCTACCGCCGCCGTACCGCGGCGCTGCTGCCGTCGATCGTCTGCCTCGTCATCGTCTACGCCTTCATCCCGCTGGGCGTGGCGGTGCCGATCTCGCTGGACGGGGTGGCCGGGGCGCTGGGCATGTCGGCCCAGACCCTGTGGGTGCTGCTGATCTTCGTCTACGCGTTCTTCGCCTCGCGGCTGCCGGTGTGGCTGCTGCTGCAGCCGCGCGACTACGTGAACCAGTTGCAGATGGTGCTGGCGCTGGCGGTCATCTTCCTCGGCGTGGTCGTCGGCTGGGACGCCATCGTCGCCCCGGTGGTCAACGACGTGCCCGCCGGCTCGCCGCCGTGGTTCCCGCTGCTGTTCGTGACCATCGCCTGCGGAGCCGTCTCCGGGTTCCACAGCCTGGTCTCCTCCGGTACGACCTCCAAGCAGCTGGACAAGGAGACCGACGCCCGCTACGTGGGCTACCTGGCCTCCAGCGGCGAGGGCGCGCTCGCGCTGTGCTCCATCCTGGCCTGCACGGCCGGTGTGGTCGCCACCGCCGGCGAATGGAACAACCTCTACACCGACTTCGCCACCGCCTCCGACGGCGCGGTCGGCAATTTCGTCAACGGCGTGGCCGGATTCGCCGGCAACCTCGGTGTGCCGCTGACCGTGGGGTCGGTCTTCGCCGCGATCGTCGTCATCAGCTTCGCCGCCACCTCCATGGACACCGGCGTGCGCCTGCAGCGCTACATCATCCAGGAGATCGCCGAGATCACCGGTTTCCGTCCGCTGGCCCGCAACCTCACCGCGGCGACCGCGGTCGCGGTGCTGATCCCGCTGGCCCTGGCACTCGTCCCGGGCAACTTCGCCTTCGGCACCCTGTGGCAGCTCTTCGGCACCACCAACCAGCTCACCGCCGGCCTGGCCCTGTCCGTGATCGCGGTGTGGGTCACCAAGAACCGCCGCAACCCGGTCGCGGTGCTGGTCCCGCTGGTGTTCCTGGTGGTCATGACGACCTGGGCGCTGATCGTGAACCTGAGCGGGTTCATCGCTTCGGGCGAGCCCATGCAGATGTTCCTGCTGGCGCCGCTGGACGTGGCGATCTTCGTGCTGGCGGTCTGGCTGATCATCGAGGCCGCCATCGCCCTGCGCAAGGCGTTCGCCCAGCGCGGCGCGGTGCAGGAGTCCTCGTCGGCCGAAGAGACCGCGGGCACCGACGAGTCGCAGTGACCGGGAGGTGGGAGCGGCTGCGCAGTGCGTGGCGCCGGATCGAGGAGTTCCACCAGGAGTGGTTCGAGACCCGCTGGCGCCACGTACTGCGCCGCGAGGCCCGCAACCAGCAGGACACGCTGCGGGCGATGCTGCTGCTGCAGACGCTGGGTGTGGAGGACCCCGCCGCCTATGAGACGCTGGATGTAATCCCGTACATGGTCGCCGACCTGCACGAATGGCATCAGCGGATGGGGCGGGAGAACTTCGGCGACCCCGGGGTGTGCTGCTGAGCCCGTCCGGATCCGCCCTCGGCGCTTGCGCGCAGGGCACAGCAGGCAGGGGGGATGCGGCGGTGGCGGCCGACGACCACGCGGCGACGGAGCCCGAAGCGGCGGGCGCAGACCCGGCCACCGGGGCCGGCGCCGCGCCCATCACCTTCTTCGGCGGCAAGGGCGGCGTGGGCAAGACGACCATGGCCGCGGCCGCGGGGCTGGCACTCGCCGACGCGGGCCTGCGCACTCTGGTGGTCTCCACCGACCCCGCACACTCGCTGGGCGATGCGCTCCGAACGCGGCTGCACGACTCCCCGCGCCGCGTCGGCGACAACCTGTGGGCCGCCGAGCCCGACCCCGACGCCGCCGTGCGCCGCCGCGTCGCCCAGGTCACCGACGACGCCTATGCGGCGCTGCCCCGCGAGATCATGCCGGCTGTGCAGCGCCACCTCGCCCAGGCCGCGGCCGCACCCGGCATGGCGGAGTCGGCGCTGAACGACATGCTGATCGAGACGATGGAGCGGGTTCCGGGGGAGTGGGACCGCCTGGTGGTCGACAGCGCCCCGACCGGGCACCTGCTGCGGCTGCTCAATCTGCCGTCCCTGCTGAGCCCGTGGCTGCAGGGCCTGGCACGCCAGCGCGAGCGCGCCGTGGACGCCGACCGCTTCGCCGCGGGGGTGGTCGGCGGCTCCGCGGAGTCCGAGCAGGCCGACCCGCTGCTGGAGAAGCTCCACGCGCGCCGGACGCGGCTGGAGCGGGCAGCGGGGCGGTTGCGCTCGGAGTCCGTGGTCCGGTTGGTGCTGCTGCCGCGCCGGATGGTGCTCGCCGAGACCGAGCGCGCCGCCGACCAACTCGCCGACGCCGGGTTCCGGCTGGGCCCGGTCGTGCTGAACCAGGTTCCGCAACACCCCGACCCCGATGTGGTGGAGGCGGTCCGCCGGCGTTTCGGGCACTACGGAATCCGCTGCTCGCCGCTGAGCGACGAGGAACCCACCGGCCCCGACCGCCTGCGCCGACTCGCCTTTTCTCCGCTGTAACCCGAGCCGGTGGCGGGTAAGCTCGCTATTCGGACACTTGGGAGGTGGGGTGGCGAGCCGAGTGAGCCCGCGCGCAGCGGACCGCGTCGCCGGCGACCGGGTGTGGACGGTGCCGAATCTGCTGAGCATGCTCCGTCTGGTGGGCGTGCCGGTCTTCCTGTGGCTGGTTCTGGTTCCCCGGGCCGACTGGTTGGCGCTGGGCGTGCTCGCTTTCGCCGGAGTCTCCGACTGGCTGGACGGCAAGATCGCCCGGGCCTGGAACCAGACCAGCCGGCTGGGCACGGTGCTGGATCCCCTGGCCGACCGCCTCTACATCTTCGCCGCCCTGCTCGGGCTGGTGGTGCGCGGCATCGTGCCGTGGTGGCTGATGGCCGTGCTCGTGCTGCGCGACGTGCTGATGGTGCTGGCGCTGCCGATCATGCGCTACCACGGCTACGGCACCCTGCCGGTGAACTTCGCGGGCAAGGCCGCCACCCTGTGCCTGCTCTACTCCTTCCCGCTGCTGTTCATCGCCGGATACGCCGCAATGGTCGGCGATGTCGCACGGATTATGGGTTGGGCGTTCGCGATCTGGGGAACGGCTATCTACTGGTGGGCCGGAGTGCTGTACGCGGTACAAGGGCTGCGATTGATCGCGCAGACCCGCAGGGCCGACCACCCCTTGGAGACGGATGAAAAGCCCCTGCCAGGGGTAGCGGCCACATCCGGCCACGGCAGTCACCCGGGCGGTGACCCGGCGCAGTCGGATCAGACGGCGCCCGGTCGCGGTTCCGAGGGCTCCGGGCCACCACCCAGCGGCACGAGCCACAGGAAGGGAGCGAAATCCCCACCATGAGAACGCGCCCGAGGGCGTCCGGCCGTCCATCACCCGGGGTCGGGGGGTGGCCCCGATGAAGGCCGTAGTCATGGCCGGAGGGGAAGGTACGCGCCTCCGCCCGATGACCGCCAACCAGCCCAAGCCACTCCTGCCCGTCGTCAACCGCCCCATCATGGAGCACGTCCTGCGGCTGCTCAAGCGGCACGGATTCGACGACACCGTTGTGACCGTCCAGTTCCTGGCCACGCTGATCCGCAACTACTTCGGCGACGGCGAGGAACTGGGCATGAACCTGCACTACGTCGCCGAGGAGGTGCCCCTGGGCACCGCCGGCAGCGTCAAGAACGCCGCGGAGCACCTGCGCGGTGAGCCGTTCATCGTCGTCTCCGGCGACGCGCTGACCGACATCGACCTCGGGGACATGGTGCGCTTCCACCGCGAGAACGGCGCCAAGGTCACGATCGGGCTCAAGCGGGTGGAGAACCCGCTGGAGTTCGGCATCATCATCGTCGACGAGCAAGGGCGGGTGCAGCGGTTCCTGGAGAAGCCGACCTGGGGACAGGTCTTCTCCGACACCGTCAACACCGGCATCTACATCATGGAACCCGAGGTCCTCGACGAGGTCGCCGAGGGCGAGGTCGTCGACTGGTCCGGCGACGTGTTCCCGAAGCTGCTCAAGGACGGCGAACCCCTCTACGGATATGTCGCCGACGGCTACTGGGAGGACGTGGGCACCAGCGAGAGCTATCTCCGCGCCCAGGCCGACGTGCTCTCCGGCAAGGTCGACGTCGAGATCGACGGTTTCGAGGTCTCGCCCGGCGTGTGGATGGCCGAGGGCGCCGAGGTCGACCCCGAGGCCGTGCTCAAGGGGCCCCTCTACATCGGCGACTACGCCAAGGTCGAGGCGGGGGCCGAGCTGCGCGAGTTCACCGTGCTCGGCAGCAACGTCGTGGTGCGCTCCGAGGCGTTCGTGCACCGCTCGGTCGTGCACGACAACGTCTACATCGGCTCCAGCACGAACCTGCGCGGCTGCGTCATCGGCAAGAACACCGACGTCATGTCCGGCGCCCGGGTCGAGGAGGGGGCGATCGTCGGCGAGGAATGCGTCGTCGAGTCCGAGGCGTACCTCTCCAACGACGTCAAGGTCTACCCCTTCAAGACGATCGAGGCCGGCGCGGTCGTCAACGACAACGTCATCTGGGAGTCCCGCGGCCAGCGGTCGCTGTTCGGCCAACGCGGGGTCTCCGGGCTGATCAACGTCGAGATCACCCCCGAACTGGCGGTGCGGCTGGCGAGCGCGTTCGCTACCCGGCTGAAGAAGGGCTCGGTGGTGACCACCTCGCGCGACGTCTCCCGCGCGGCGCGGGCGCTCAAGCGCGCGGTCATCAGCGCGCTCACGGCCAGCGCCATCGACGTGCGGGACCTGGAGGTGGTGCCGCTTCCGGTCGCGCGGTTCCACACCTCCCAGAGCGGGGTGGCCGGCGGGATCAGCCTGCGCACGTCGCCCGGCGACCCGCAGTCGGTAGACATCATGTTCTTCGACGAGCGCGGGGCCGACCTGTCGCCGGGGGCGCAGCGCAAGCTGGAGCGGGTGTTCTCCCGCGCCGAGTACCGCCGCGCGTTCCCCGGTGAGATCGCCGAGCTGACCTTCCCCTCGCGCGGTGTCGAGAACTACGCCCACGAGCTGCTGCGCACCGTCGACACCTCCGGGGTCGGCGAAGCCGGGCTGAAGGTCGTGGTCGACTGCGCCGGCGGCACGGGCGCACTGATCCTGCCCTCGCTGCTGGGGCGGATCGGGGTCGAGGTGCTCACGGTCAACAACCGCCTCGACGAGGCCTCGCCCACCGACACCCTGGCCAAGCAGATGCGCGACCTGCAGCACCTGGGCGAGCTGGTCTCGTCCTCGCGCGCCGACTTCGGCGTGCGGTTCGACCCGGTCGCCGAGCGGCTCTCGCTGGTCGACGAGAACGGCCGGGTGGTCGACAACGACCGCGCCCTGCTGGTGATCCTCGACCTCGTCGCCGCCGAGCGCCAGGGCGGGCGGATCGCGCTACCGGTGACCACCACTCGGGTGGCCGGGCAGGTGGCCGGGTACCACGGGGCCGAGGTCGAGTGGACCCCCACCGCCCCCGACGAGCTCGCCAAGGCCGCCCAGGCCGACGACATCGTCTTCGCCTCCGACGGCCGCGGCGGCTACGTCGTCCCGGAGTTCTCCCGCACCAGCGACGGCATCGCCGCGTTCGTGCGGCTGCTGGGACTCGTGGCGCGCACCCGGCTCTCGCTGAGCGAGATCGACAGCCGCATCCCGCAGGCGCACCTGCTGCGCCGCTCCGTGCCCACCCCATGGGCGGTCAAGGGCAGCGTGATGCGCGCGGTCGTGGAGGAGTCCGAGGGCCGCGAGGTCGACACCACCGACGGTGTGCGGGTGGTCGAGCCCGACGGCGCCTGGGTGCTGATCCTGCCCGACACCTCCGAGGCGGTGACCCACCTGTGGGCGGAGGGCGCCGACTCCGACACCGCCCAGCGGCTGCTGGACGAGTGGGCCGCGGTCGTCGAGCAGGCCGAAGGCTGAGCCCCGCGGCCGCCGTCTCCGGCGCCGCTTTCCGCTTTCGCGGGCGGCCGACTCCGGCCGCCCGCGAAAGCGGGCGCGGACGTCGGCGCCGACTGCGCGGCGCCGATATGGTTTAAAGTCGAGTGTTCCCTACCTGCGGGCTTTCCCGCGCGTCGCGGACTTCGCCGGGCGGGGCGCGGAACGTGTGCACAGCAGCGGAGGGCAGAGGATGACACCATGTAAGAATCCGAGGTGAGCCGGAGGAACACCACGCCGGTCTGCCCCGTTTTCTCCAGTGAGTGCGGGTACTCCCGCGCACTCAGGCGCGAAGAACCACCACCGAATCAAGCACCGCCCCGTGCGGTAGGAGGCCGAGCCGACCTATGTCGAGCGTTTACTGCACGCAGTGCGGTCACGCCGTTGCGGATGATGCCCGCTTCTGCTCCAACTGCGGTTCCCCCATCCGTACCGCCGGGCAGGATGCCGCCCCGGCCACCGGTGGCAGCCGCGACTCCGTCGGTGAGACCACCTCCACCATCTCCATCTCCGGCATCCAGGCGCTGGAGGCCGAGGCCGAGGGCGAGGACCTGCCCGGCGAGCCCACCAACGTGGACGCCCTGCCCGCCGGCACGGCGCTGCTCGTGGTCAAGCGGGGCCCCAACGCCGGCAGCCGCTTCCTGCTCGACAGCGACGTCACCACCGTCGGCCGACACCCCAACAGCGACATCTTCCTCGACGACGTCACCGTCTCGCGGCGCCACGTGGAGTTCTTCCGGCGCGGCAACGGTTTCGGGGTGCGCGACGTCGGCAGCCTCAACGGCACCTACGTCAACCGCGAACGCATAGACGAGGCCGAGCTCGGGGGCGGCGACGAGGTGCAGATCGGCAAGTTCCGCCTGGTCCTGCTCACCAAGCCGCGCCGCTGAGGCTCCCCGCCTCCCGGCGCCCGGATCAGGTTTGCGCCCCGGCCCGACCGGAGAGCCTTGTAGGGAAGACCGCCACCGATGGCGCGATCGGCGATATCGCGGTCATGTCGCCCGAATGCGGCATCGGGGAAGGTTGCCGGAGACCGATCCGGGCAGCACAGGGTCCGGACCTGCCTCGGACGCCTGTCGGCGTGGCGGTGTACCGTGAAGAAGACGGAGCAGAGCACACCTTAGGCGGGTGCCCCTCCGGCACGACGAGTCGTGGGACGGAGCCGCAGTGAAGCACATGGAGGTTGTCGGCGTCCGAGTGGAGATGCCCTCGAACCAGCCGATCGTCCTGCTCAAGGAAGCCGACGGCGAGCGCTATCTGCCCATCTGGATCGGTGCGGTCGAGGCCACGGCGATCGCCCTGGCGCAGCAGGGCGTCATGCCTGCCCGCCCGCTCACCCATGATCTATTCCGCGATGTGCTCGACGCGCTCGACGCCGGTCTGAGCACGGTCAACATCACCTCGCTGAGCGACGGCATCTTCTACGCCGAGCTGGTGTTCTCCAACGGGGTCGAGGTCAGCGCCCGGCCCTCGGACTCCATCGCGCTGGCCCTGCGCACCGGTGCGCCCATCTACGCCCACGAGGACGTCGTGGAGGAGGCCGGGGTGCCCATCCCCGACGAGCAGGAGGACGAGGTCGAAAAGTTTCGCGAGTTCCTGGACCAGATCTCGCCGGAGGACTTCGGGCGCACCACCTGAGCACACCGCTATCCGCCGCCCCCGCCCCGCCTGCGGGACGGGGGCGGCGGTTGTGTGCGTGAGCCGGTCGCCGGATCCAACGCCGGGTCAACATCGGCCCATGATCGTACAGCGGGCCACTGCGCCGGGGGCCGGGCGGGCAGTGTCGCTGCGTGGAACCGATGCTCGCCCGTACCGTGCACACGCTGCCCGAGGGCCCGCACTGGCGCTATGAGCCCAAGTGGGACGGCTACCGCGCGCTAGCCGGCCGCGAGGGGGCGGTGAGCCTCACCTCGCGCTCGGGGCGCCCGTTGCAGTCCGCCTTCCGCGACGTCGCCGCGGCGCTGGAGTCGGCGCTGCCCGAGGGCACCGCCGTCGACGGCGAGATCGTGCGCTGGTCTCCCCAGGGCCGTCTCGATTTCGCCGCCCTGCAGCGGCGCGGCCACGCGGGCCCCCAGGCGGCGCGGCGGCTCGCCCGCAGCGAGCCCTGCCACTACATCGTCTTCGACCTGCTGCGCGCCGACGGCGCCGAGGTTGTCGCCGCCGCTCTCGACGAGCGCCGCGCGCGGCTGGAGGAGCTGATGCGCCGCAGCACCCAGCCGGCGCTGATGCTCGGCTGGCAGACCAGCGCCCCAGGCGTCGCCCGCCAGTGGTACGACCAGATGTGGCGCGTGGGAGTGGAGGGCCTGGTCGTCAAGGACGGGCGCGGCCGCTACCGCCCCGGCCGGCGCGACTGGCTGAAGTACAAGCGGCGCGTCACCACCGAGGCGATCGTCGGCGGGGTGATCGGCGCGCCCGCGAAACCGCGCGAGCTCATCGTGGGCCGACGCGACTCGCAGACGGGGGCGCTGCGCGTGGTGGGCCGCACCGGCGAGCTGGAGCCCGGCCGGCGCGGCGAGGTGGGGGCGCTGCTGCGCCCCTCGGCCGGCGACCACCCCTGGCCCGAGCGGCTGCCTTCGCGCTGGGGCTCGGCGCAGGAGTACGCGCGGGTGGTGCCCGAGGTCGTCGTGGAGATCACGCCGGACGCGGCGACCGCCTCGGGCCGCTGGCGCCACCGCGTGGGCTACGTGCGCGCCCGCCCCGACCGGCAACCCGCCGACGTGCCCCCCGACCTGGCCATCGAGGGTTGAGGGCGGCCCGGGATGCGCGCCGGTTCCCGGCTAGGACGCCGACCGGGCCGAGCCGCCCGCGCGGGCGCGCTCGACGGCCTCCTCCAGTTCGGCGCGCGACATCTTGGACCGGCCCGCGATGCCGAGTTCGGTTGCCAGGCGCGCCAGCTCCCGCTTGGACAGCTCCGCCACCGGCGCCTCGCGCTGTTCGGGGGCCGCGGTGCCGCCGCGGCCCCGCGCGCCGCCTCGCCCGCCGCCCGAACCGCCGCCGGTTTTCGCGCCGCCGGTCTTCGCGGAGCGGCCGCCTCCGTTGCCGGTCTTCGCGCCCCGCCTGCCGCCCGTCCCGCCGGAGGCGGCGCCCGCGCCTTCCTCCCCGGAGCGCAGGCTGGCCCGCAGCGCCTCGGTGAGCTCCACCACGTTGGTCTCCGGCGGCGGCCCCTCCTCGGCATAGCGCACCCGCTCGCCCGTACTCTTGGCCCGGACCAGCTCGTCGATGCGCTGCTGGTAGTCGTCGCCGTACTCTTCGGGCGTCCACTCGTCGGCCATCGCGCCGATCAGCTGCTCGGCCAGCTCCAGGTCGCGCTCACCCAAATCCGCCGCCGGGATGTTGGGCAGCGTCTCCTCGGGGTCGCGGATCTCGTCGGCCCACCACAGGGTGCTCAGCGTCAGGACGCCGTTCTGCGGGCCGATGACCGCCAGGTGCTGGCGCTCGCGCATGACCAGCGTGGTCAGCCCCAGCCGCTGCGAACGCTCCAGAGCCCGGCACAGCAGCCGGTAGGGCTTGGCCGAGCCCTTGGAGTCCGGCGCGACGTAGTAGGCGGAGTCGTACCAGAGCGCCTCCACCTCGCCGGCGGGGACGAACGCGCCGATCTCCAGCGAGCTGGAGCGCCCCGGTGCGATCTCCTCCAGCTCGGAGGGCTCGACGATGATGTACTCATCGCCGCCGCCCGCGGAGGGGTCGGCCTTGGTGCCGCGGACGATCTCGGAGGAGTCCACCTCTTTGCCGGTGCGCTCGTTCACCCGCCGGTAGCGGATGCGGTCGGAGGTGCCGCGCTGGAACTGGTGGAACCGCGTGCCGTGGCGCTCGCGGGCGCTGAACAGCCGGACCGGCAGGCTCACCAGCCCGAACGTCAGCGTCCCCTTCCACACCGGAGAGGCCATCGTCTGCCTCCTTCCGCTCAGACCTACCTCCCATACTGCCCGTCAGCAGGTAAAACGCCGCAGCGCGCGGGTAAAGACGCAAGTACGGAAGCGGCGGGGGTGGCGACGTGAACGCCGACGCGCAGGAGCGGCGGGTGGGCCGGCACCGGGTGCGCATCAGCCGCCCCGGCAAGGAGCTGTTCGAGCCGGGCGGGCCCACCAAGCTCGAACTCGCCGACCACTACCGAGCGGTCGCCGAGCCCATGCTGCGGCACCTGCGCGGGCGCCCCCTGGCGCTGCAGCGCTACCCGCACGGCATCGGCGATCCCGCAGGCGGGTTCTACGTCAAGAACCGGCCCTCCCACGCCCCTGTGTGGGCCGGTGCGGTGCGGGTGCCCAGCCGCGACGGCGACTCGGCCACCGAGATGCTCGTCTGCGACGACGCCGCGACCCTGGTCTGGCTCGCCGACCAGGCCGCCATCACCCTGCACCCGTGGCTGAGCAGGACCGGACGGCTGCACACCCCCGACCGGCTGATCATCGACCTCGACCCGCCCGGCGACGACTTCGCGGCCGTGCGCCGCGCCGCCGCCGACGTCCGCGAGGTGCTGGAAGGGCTGGGGCTGGCCGCGTTCGTCATGACGACCGGTTCCCGCGGCCTGCACGTGGTGGCGCCCATCCGCCCCGAGATCGACGCGGCCCAGGCACGCGACTTCGCCCATGTCATCGCCGAGCTGACCGCGCGCCGCCGCCCCGACGAGCTGACCACCGTCTTCCGCAAGCGGCGCCGCGGCGAGCGGCTGTTCCTGGACTACCTGCGCAACGGCTACGCCCAGCTGGCGGTCGCGCCCTACTCGGTACGGGCCCTGCCCGGCGCTCCGGTGGCGACCCCGCTTTCATGGGAGGAGCTGGAGCGGGTGGACTCGGCGCGGACGTGGACGGTGCGCACCTTCGGCGACCGCGCCGGTGCCGAGCCCTGGCGCGACATGGCGCGCCACGCCCGATCGCCGCGCCGCGCCATCGAACGCCTGGACGTCGGCTGAGCCGTCCCTGCCCCGCCGGCGGACCGGTGCCGCCTGGCCGCGCGCCCCCGCGTCAGTCAGCGCCGAAGACATGGGCCGCCAGGAAGTCGTTGGCGAACTTGCCCCGCGGGTCGTAGCGGCGGGCCAGGCCCGCGAAGTCGGCCATGCGGCTGTAGCGGCCGCGCAGCGCACCGGGCTCGGCGGTGAACAGCTTGCCCCAGTGCGGCACCGAACCCAAGGGAGCCAGGCGTTCCTCGACGCGCGCCAGCACCGGCAGCACGGCGGCCGTGTCGGGCACCAGGGTGAAGTGGAAGCCGACGGTGTCCTGCCGGTAGCTCGGACTCAGCCACAGCTCGTCCGCGGCGATCGTGCGGATCTCGTTGATCTGCAGCACCCGGGCGAGGTCGGCGCGCAGGGGCTCCAGGGCCCGCAGCGCCGCCACGGCGTTCCGGCGCGGCAGCAGGTACTCGGCCTGCAGTTCGTCGCCGTCGCTGCTGGGCGGGGAGCCGGGGCGGAAGTGCGGCAGGCGCTCGGACCAGGGGCCGGCCACGCCCAGCTGCTCGGTGCAGTGCTCGGCGGCCATCTCTGGCACGGGGTGGCGGGCCGCGCGGGCCGGCCGCGCGCCGAAGAACCCGGACCCGGTCCCCTCGGGCGCGGGGTCGCCCACGCGGTGCTTGACCCACACCTGGTCGATCACGGGCTCGCGCCAGCGGGTGAACAGGCTGACGCTGTAGGCCGCGCCGGCGATCGCGTCGAAGTGCTCGGCGGCCGCGTCCAGCTCCAAGCCCTCGTAGACGCGCTGGCTGACGTCGAAGTCGGGCCGCGTGCGCAGCGTCATCGCGGTCACGACGCCCAGGGCGCCCAGCGCCACCACCATGCCGTCGAACTCGGCGCCGCACTCGGCGCGGCTGAGCGCGACCAGGTCGCCCTCGGCGGTCACCAGCTCCAGGGCGTCGACGGCGGTGGCGAGGTTGCCGTTGGCGTCGCCGGAGCCGTGGGTGGCGGTCGCGACCGAGCCGGCGACCGAGATGTGCGGCAGCGAACCGAGGTTGTGCAGCGCGCGCCCGCGCTCCTGCAGCCACTGCGCGAGTTCGGCGTAGCGCACGCCCGCGCCCACCTGGACCGTCTGCGATGCGGTGTCCAGCTCCATGGTGCGCGGCAGGTCGGCCAGCGAGACCAGATCGCCGGGGGTGTCGGCGACGGTGTTGAAGGAGTGGCCGCTGCCCAGCGCGCGTGCCCGCTCGGCGCGGGCGACGACGGCCTGCAGCTGGGCGACGGAGGCGGGGCGGTGGACGCGTTCGGCGCCGAAGCCGATGTTCCCCGCCCAGTTCGTGGTGCGCCGGTTCACCTGGAGCCCCTTCCCGGGGGTGGAGTAAGCGGGCGTCGGCCGCCCGCCGGGCAGCAACAGGGATACCAGACGCGGTGGTCGACCGGTCCGGGCGCGTCCCCCTTCCGCGCAGGTCGTGCGGCGGCAGGCGCTTTCCAAGCGCGGCGCGCGCGTGGAAGCGGCGCCGCGCCGGGCGCGAGCGGCTCGGGCATGTGCCGCCACGCAGCGTGCGGCCGCTGCACGGGATTCGGATCGGCGGTCGGGCCTGGTGGGGCCGGCGGGGGTGTGGCCCCCGTTCGCCCGCCGGCCCGCCGCCGGTAGGCGCAACGGTTTCCACACCGCGGCGGCGCGCCGCGGCCGGGCCGTGCGTGTCGCCGCCGGTTCGGTGCCGCTAGGCGGCGCAGCCGCGGCGGCGCGCCCACCGTTGTGCCGGTTCCGGTGCAGGTCGCGAGGGTGTCCGAGTGGGCCGCGGGCGGATCTGCGGCTATGCTTGCGGATGCGCGGTGCGCCAGCGGCGAAGCTGCCGAAGAGGTTCCGCGACGCGCCGATGGGTGTCGTTGACGCTGTCCATGCGACCGGCTTACCTTCAATGTCGAAGGAACCCGCGGCGCACCCTTCATGCCCCCTGTCAAACCGCCGTGGGCCGAGAAGCCGGAGGTTCGGCGTGGCGGTTACTAGCGGTGAGCAGCAAACCTCCGCTCTCAGGAATACGGCAATACGGCGAGCTGGGGAGCAGGGCCTGCTGTGCGACAAGGACGTGGTGGCGCTGCCTATGGACGTCGGTTATCGCGGCCCCACGGCGTGTGCGGCCGCCGGAATCACCTATCGGCAACTCGACTACTGGGCCCGCACCGGGCTGGTCGGCCCGAGCGTGCGGCCTGAGGACGGCGAACCCCCGCTGTACGACTTCCGGGACGTCCTGCTGCTCAAGGTCGTCAAGCGGCTGCTGGACACCGGCATCTCCCTCCAGCAGATCCGCCCGGCGGTGGACCACCTGCGCTACCGCGGCACCGCCGATCTCGCCCAGGTCACCTTGATGAGCGACGGAGTCAGCGTCTACGAGTGCACCTCGCCCGACGAGGTCGTCGACCTCATGCAGGGCGGCCAGGGCGTGTTCGGGATCGCCTTGGGCCGGGTGTGGCGCGAGCTCGAAGGCGCCCTCGACGACTTCCCCGGCGAGCGGCTGAACGGCTCGCTCAGCCCGCAGCCCCGTCCCGCCGACGAGTTGGCACGGCGGCGCCGCGAGCGCAAGACCGGCTGACACCGGAAACCGTGCACGGACCGCCCGGCGACTCCGCAGGCCGCGGCGGCGTGTGGGCCGCGCCCCCACGCGGCCACTCCACGAACGCGGTCGGATCCAGTAACGTCGGGAGGCGCGCCGGGTTCGATCGCAAGCCGACGGACCCCGGCGGAGGCGCACGCGTGCGCGCCGTAGATAATGGCCACTCACATCTGAACAGCGAGTCGACACCAACGACGATCCGGCCGTCGATACCACGCGGGAGAGACCCCATCCAACGGGGCGCCGACGGGGCAACACTCCCCAGTAACCTCTCAGGCACCAAGGACCGCGTGGAGGAGGCCACTCTGGAGCGGTAGGCGAGACGTGCCTGCGCCTCGGCCATCGCGGCCGTGAGCGACAGAGGGGGAGACCAGACAGGAGCAGCCGCGAAAGCGGCACAGCGACCAGGAGGTCTCCATGACGGAGCAGCCAACCCGTGACCGAGGGCCGGACGCCGGCGCCGCTGCGGCCCGCGGCTTCGCCGATCGGCACATCGGCCCCGACCCGGCCGAGCTCACCCAGATGCTCAAGGCGGTCGGCCACGGCAGTACCGCCGAACTGATGACCGCGGCGCTGCCGGAGCGCATCCTCAGCAGCCCGGGGCAGTGGGCGCCGCTGGAGCTGCCCGCGCCCGCCGGTGAGACCGAGGCGCTGGCCGAGCTGCGCGAACTGGCCGACCGCAACCGGGTGCTGACCTCGATGATCGGCCAGGGCTACTACGACACCATCACCCCGCCGGTCATCCAGCGCAACATCCTGGAGAACCCGGCCTGGTACACGGCCTACACCCCTTACCAGCCGGAGATCTCCCAGGGGCGCCTGGAGGCGCTGCTGAACTTCCAGACGATGGTCTCGGACCTGACGGGCCTGGCGGTCTCCGGCGCGTCCCTGCTCGACGAGGCCACGGCGGCCGCCGAGGCGATGACGCTGGCGCGCCGCGCCACCCGCGGCAACGGCGACGCGTTCATCGTCGACTCCGACGTCTTCCCGCAGACCCTGTCGGTGCTGCGCACCCGCGCCGAGCCGCTGGGCATCGACGTGGTGGTGGCCGACCTCTCCGAGGGGCTGCCCGACACCGACGCCTTCGGCGTTCTGGTGCAGTACCCCGCCGCCTCCGGCGCCGTGCGCGATCCGCGTGCCGTCATCGCCGAGACCCACGAGCGCGGGGCACTCGCCGTGGTCGCCGCCGACATCCTGGCGCTGACCATGCTGCAGAGCCCAGGCGCGATGGGCGCCGACATCGCCGTCGGCTCGACTCAGCGCTTCGGCGTCCCCATGGGCTTCGGCGGCCCCCACGCCGGCTACATGTCGCTGCGCGAGGGACTGCAGCGCCAGCTGCCGGGGCGCCTGGTGGGCGTCTCGGTCGACAACGCCGGAAAGCCCGCCTACCGGCTCGCGCTGCAGACCCGCGAGCAGCACATCCGCCGCGAGAAGGCCACCAGCAACATCTGCACCGCCCAGGTGCTGCTGGCGGTCATGGCCGGGATGTACGCCGTCTACCACGGCCCGCACGGGCTGCGGGCGATCGCCGAGCGGGTGCACGGCCACGCCGTCGACCTGGCCGCCCGCCTGCGCGCCGCCGGGTGCGAGGTCGTCCACGACGCGTTCTTCGACACGCTGCGGGTGCGGGTGCGCGGCGGCGCGTCGGCGGTGGTCGCCGCGGCGGCCGAGCGCGGGGTCAACCTGCTGGCCGCCGACGCCGACACCGTGGGCCTGAGCTGCGACGAGGCCACCACGACCGCCCACCTGGAGGAGGTCGTCGCCGCCTTCACCGGCAGCCCGGTCGCGGGGGCGGCCGAAGGCGGGCGGGCCGTCCCCCAGGCGCTGCCGGGCGAACTGCACCGCGGCGTGGACTACCTGGGCCACCCCGTCTTCTCCGCGCACCGCAGCGAGACCTCGCTGCTGCGCTACATGCGCCGGCTCGCCGACAAGGACCTGGCGCTGGACCGCAGCATGATCCCGCTGGGCTCGTGCACCATGAAGCTCAACGCCACGGCCGAGATGGAGTCGGTGACCTGGCCGGAGTTCGCCCGGCTGCACCCGTTCGCGCCGCTGGACCAGGCGGCGGGCAGTGTGCGCATCGTGCGCGACCTGGAGCGCTGGCTGGCCGAGATCACCGGCTACGACGCGGTCTCGCTGCAGCCCAACGCCGGCTCCCAGGGTGAGCTGGCCGGTCTGCTCGCCATCCGCGGCTACCACCGCGGCCGCGGCGACGAGGGACGCGACGTCTGCCTCATCCCCAGTTCCGCCCACGGCACCAACGCGGCCAGCGCGATCATGGCCGGGATGCGGGTCAAGGTCGTCGCCTGCGACGACGGCGGCAACATCGACCTGGAGGACCTGCGCGCCAAGACCGCCCAGCATTCCGGCGACCTGGCCGCGATCATGATCACCTATCCTTCCACGCACGGGGTCTACGAGGACACCGTCACCGAGGTCTGCCGCCTGGTGCACGAGGCCGGGGGACAGGTCTACGTCGACGGCGCCAACCTGAACGCGCTGCTGGGCTGGGCCAAGCCGGGCGAGTTCGGCGCCGACGTCAGCCACCTGAACCTGCACAAGACCTTCTGCATCCCGCACGGCGGCGGCGGACCGGGCGTGGGGCCGGTGGCGGCGCGCTCGCACCTGGCCGGCTACCTGCCCAACCACCCCAGCCAGCCCGAGGCGGGGCCCTACACGGGGGTGGGGCCGGTCTCCTCGGCGCCGTTCGGCTCGGCGGGAATCCTGCAGATCTCCTGGGCCTACATCCGCATGATGGGCGAGGAGGGTCTGCGTGCGGCCACCGAGGCGGCGGTGCTGAGCGCCAACTACGTCGCCCGCCGGCTGGAGCCCTACTACCCGGTGCTCTACACCGGGCGGGGCGGCCTGGTGGCCCACGAGTGCATCGTCGACATCCGCGGACTGGCCAAGCAGACCGGCATCAGCAACGAGGACGTCTCCAAGCGGCTGATCGACTACGGGTTCCACGCCCCCACGATGTCCTTCCCGGTGGCGGGCACGCTGATGGTCGAGCCCACCGAGAGCGAGGACTTGGAGGAGCTGGACCGCTTCGTCGACGCGATGATCGCGATCCGCGGCGAGATCGACCGGGTCGCCGACGGCACCTACGCGCCCGAGGACAACCCGCTGAAGAACGCACCGCACACGGCCGAGGCGCTGACCGCCGACGACTGGAAGCACCCCTATCCGCGCAGTGAAGGGGCCTACCCGGTGCCTGAGCTGCGGTTCGACAAGTACTGGTCGCCGGTGGGCCGGATCGACCAGGCCTACGGCGACCGCAACCTCGTCTGCTCCTGCCCGCCGCCGGAGGCCTTCGAGGTCTAGCGCGGCGCGGAGCGCAGCAGCCCGGGGTCGGCGACGGCCGTGCGGACCCGCATACGAGCGGGGCCGGCGGCCGTCGCCGACCCCGGCTCGCCGCCCTGGGAGTTCACGGAATCCGCGGCGTGATCTACAACGTAAAGGTGAGCGTTTCGGTCGGCGTTTCCGCATCCCCGATCGGTGCGCAGCGCCGCCCCACCCGATTGCGGACCTCCCGGCCGCGCCTGGCTGTGGGGTCCGCGGCGACGGGCTAGTCTCCCAGTGGAACCGCCGGAGCGGCAGGCGCCGCCCCGCACCGCCCCCCGTGTGGAAAGCAGCCCTCATGACAGCGTCTGCCGGACCCTCCACCCACGACGCCGCGGGAGACGAGCCCGAGTTCAAGAGCCTGTGCGACCAGGCCCGCGACCTCGCTGAGAGCGGACACCTCATCCGGGCGGCCCAGGTCTATGAGCGCGTGGTCGAAGGAGGCTCGCGCAGATACCTGCCGCTGGCCGCCCTCGGGCTGGCCGTGGTCCGCCACGACATGGGTGAGGTGGCCGCGTCGCGGGCCGCGGCACGCACCGCGATCGGCACCGGCCATCCCGAGTTCGCACCCCGCGCCGCCTACCACATGGCGCTGTCCTACGAGGGCGAAGGGGACGCCGAGCGGGCCGGCGCCGCGTGGCGCGAGGTGCTGGACTCCGGCAACGACCGCTACGGCCCGGCCGCCCACTACGGCCTGGCGCGCCTGGCCGAGGAGCGCGGCGATACCGCCTCGGCCCAGGAGCACTGGCAGCGGGCGCTGGAGAGCGGATCGCCCGAGATCGCCGCCCAGGCCGCCCACGACTACGCCGGCCGGCTGCTGGCCCGCGGACGGTCCGGCGCCGCGGAGTCGGTCGTCCGTCGCGGACTGGAGTCCTCGGAGCACGCGGGGCTGCGGCTGCTGCTGGGGGCGGTACACGTCGAGCACGCCATAAGCGCGTTCGGCACGGTGGTGGCCGAGGCGGAGACCGGCGCCGAGCCGGCGGGGGCCGGCGCCCGGGTGGCGCCCGAGGTCGCCGGCGGCGCCGTGGAACTCCTGGCCCGCCTGCTCGCGGTGCGGGGAGACGCCGAGGCCGCCGAGCGGGTGTGGACCGACGGACTCGCCCACGGCGACACGGCCACGGCCGACGAGGTACGCACCCGCCTGCGGCGCGGATTCCTCGCACCCGATCCCGACTCGGCCGAGCAGGAGGACGCGGGCGAGGAGGACACGCAGGGCTGGTGGGAGCCGTACGTGGAGGCGGCGGTGGCCCAGAACAGCGCACCCATGCTGACCGGCGAACTGTTCGTCGCCCTCAATCAGATGTACACGCACCTGGCCCTGCCGCTGGCCCGGGGCGAGCACGACGCCACAGCCCTGCGCCGCGCCGTCGAGGAGGCCGTGCGCACGCCCGGCGAATACGTCTGGGGGCGGGCCCTGCACGACGACTTCCGCGAACGGCTGCGCCTGGCGGCGCGCTCGGATGCGCCCGTGCTCCCGGAGGGGTGGCCGGACCCCGAGTGAGGCGTGCGCCGCAGCCGCCGCGCGGTGCCGATCACCGCACGGCGGGCCCCTAAGTTGGAGCCATGGAGATCGAGACGCCCCGCGGGCCCGCGCTCGCCGACATCGAGACGCCCACCGGTGATCCCCGCTACCTGCTGGCCATCACCCACGGGGCGGGCGGCGGGGTGGACGCCCCCGACATCGCCGCGGTCTGCGGCGCCGCTGTGGAGAACGGCGGCGCCGTCGCGCGCATCACCCAGGCCTACCGCGTCGCGGGCCGAAAGATGCCCGGGTCGGCGACCGGCCCGCAGGACGAGGCGTGGAAGGCCGTGATCGGCGCCGTCCGCTCCGACGAGCGGGTGGCGGGACTGCCGCTCGTGCTCGCGGGGCGCAGCAACGGCGCCCGGGTGGCCTGCCGGACGGCGGCCGGACTGGGCGCGGCGGCGGTGGTCTCCCTCGCGTTCCCGCTGCATCCTCCGGGCAAGCCGGAGCGCTCACGCGCGCAAGAGCTACGCGGGGCCGGCGTGCCAACCCTCGTCGTCAACGGCGACCGCGACCCCTTCGGAGTCCCCGACGCGGCGGACGCGACGTCGCTCGTGGTCCGCCAAGGTGAACGCCACGACCTGGCCAAGGACGTCGAATCCGTGGCCGCGGTCGTGGCCGAATGGCTCGCCGAGCGCGTGGGCTGATCAGGCGACCGCGCGCACATCGGTGGGGCGGTGCGGGGCGATGACGCCGCCGTTGGGCAGCAGTTCGCCGGTGTCCTCGAAAACCACGACGCCGTTGCACAAAAGGCTCCACCCCTGCTCGGGATGGCCGGCGATGACGCGGGCCGCTTCGCGGTCCACGTCGTGGAAGGAGGGGCATTCGGGTTGGTGTCGGCACATCGTGCGCCTCCGGTCGTCTCAACAACTGCGCACTCGCAGCTTAGTGGCGCGAGTCACAGCGCAACTGGTTTTGTTGGTATTCGACGCCGAAGCGGCCCGCGATGGTCCGGCGCCGCAACGGATTGTCCGGATCCGGCCGGGTCTCGTTCACTCGGGCGCGTGGCGTGCCCGCGGGAGGGGGCGGGCGACGGCAGGAAGGATCCGACCGGGGTTCTTCAGGCTGCCGCCGCCAGCCGCTCGCGGCACAGCCGGTCCGCGCTGCGGATCGGCTCCGGCAGCCGGTACTGCGGCGCGAGGCGCAGCGCGAGATCCCCGGCCGAGGGCAGGTCGACGCGGTGGCCGACGGATACGTAGACGGGCTTGACCCCGGCGCGGGTGCGCAGGCAGCGGCCGACGACCTCGCCGCCGTCGACCAGCGGGGACCAGGAGCCGCGCTCGGCGGCGGGCGGCTGCGCGCTGCCGACGAACGGGGTCTTGCCCACGCCGAGCACGGGGCGGTCCAACGCGAGCCCGACGTGGCAGGCCAGCCCGAAGCGGCGCGGGTGAGCCACCCCGAAGCCGTCGCAGACGAGAACGTCGGGAGCCGTCTCCAGCCGAGCGACGGCCTCCAGCAGCGGGGGTGCCTCGCGGAACGCGAACAGCCCGGGCACATAGGGGAAGCGCGGCTGCGCTACGACGGTGGCGGAGTCCACCGTGCGCCAGTCGGGTGCTGCGAGTACGACGACGGCCGCCGCCAGCACGTCGTCGTCGGCCGAATAGGCCACATCGAGCCCCGCGACCAGGGAGACGGCGTCGGCGTCCAGATGCTCCTCGCGCACCAGCGGCGCCAACCGCTGTTGCAGCGCCTCGGCCCGCGCGACATCCCCGGGCCATTCCCCGATGCGCCCCTCGGCCGGTCGAGCCGGCCCACCCTCGGAGTCGTCCATACCGATCGCGCCGTTCATGGCGCCACTCTAGGTCTTCGGCGCCGTACCTGATCCAGGGTCCGCGGTCCGGCCCATGCGTCGGCGCACGAGGGGAGAGCAAGCGACCGCTCTCCCCGTCCCGGCACCGCCTCAGTAGGCACCGCGGCTGCGGCGGGCCGCGGGGCGGGTGCGGCGGCCGGCGCCGGCGAGGCCGCCGCGTTGGAAGGCGCGGACCAGTTCGCCGCCGAAGCTGACCCCGGCGCCCAGGCCCAGGCCGATCGCCACGGCCTCCGACAGGCTCAGCAGTCCCTGCACGGGCTGGTTCAGGGTGATCTCCAGCAGTCCCCGGTACAGGATGCTTCCGGGCAGCAGTGGAGCGATCGCCGGAATGACGAAGGGCAGCACGGGGCGCCGCGTGCGGCGGGCCAGCACGTGGCCGACCACGCCGATGGCCACGGCGCCGGCGGCGGTGCCCAGGATCGGCGGAGCATCCAGCAGACTGCGCACACTCGCGTAGATCACCCAGATCATCACGCCCATGGCGCCGATCCACGGCAGCATCCGCGGCGGGACCGTCAGCGACACGGCGAACGTCATGGCGATGCCCGCCGACCCGATCAGCACCGGCAGACCCAGGTCGGTGCCCAGCGTGGGCAGGTCCTCCAAGTTGACGCCCACGCCCAGCCGCACGGCGGTGTAGGCGACCGCACCGACACCGGCGATGATCGCGCCGAGCGTGAGGAAGACCTCCAGCAGCCGCGCCGAGGCCGAGACGTAGCTGCCGCTGATGCCCTCCTGCAGGCTCGCCACCAGCGGCCGCCCGGGCAGCAGCGCCATGATGTTGCCGGTGATGACCGCACCCGCCTGCAGCGCCAGTTGCATCTGGTCGCTGGCCCACAGCAGCAGCACCCCGATCGAGGAGGCCACCACCGTCGCCGCGGTCATCTGGTAGAACTCGGCCACCCCGCGCCGGGCCAGGAACGCCGATGTGCGGTCGCCCAGCACGGTCGCCAGGAACGCGGCGGCGGCCACGAGCAGCTGGCCGCCGACCATCAGGGAGGCGCTGGAGGCGATCAGCCCGAACCCGGTGACGATGAGCCAGTTGGGGTAGGGCGGGTGCGCCCGCTTGATGGCCCGCAGCCGCGCGATGGCGCCCTCCAGCTCCACCGCCCCCAGGGCCGCGTCCTGCACCAGGGCGTGCAGCTCGTTGACGCGGAAGTAGTCCAGGGTGCGCCGGCGCACCACCCGCTCGCCGGTGACCGGCGGGTGGTCGCCGCCGGGGTGGGTGGAGAGCGTGATGGCGGTGAAGGTGACCGAGACCTCCGAGCGCGGCAGCTCGAAGGCCACCGACAGGCTCAGCATCGACTCGCTGACGACCTCGGTGCTCTCGCCGCTGGCCAGGAGCAGCTCGCCCACGCGCAGCACGAGATCCAGCGCGCGCGGATCGGGCAGCTCGACGCCCTCGTCGAAGAGGTCGGAGTGCATCTCCGCCTCGCGCGCCGCCCGCCAATCCCGCAATCGGCTCAGCAGGCTGGTCTCGTTCAGCGAGGCGGGAAACTGGGGGTCCTGGGCCATGGCCGGTTCTCGATTCCTCCTTCGAGCCTGGAAGCGGCGGTCGGCTCCGCCCGCAGAGCGCGACCACGGGTGAGACGCCCGGTCTGCGGGGGCGGTTGGCGGTGCGCCCGAACCGGATGCGGTGAGGTCGGTCACCGCCCATGGTCGCAGGTCGCGGGGATGATCGGGAGGATGCGGGCGGTGTCGTCCACGCCCCGCAGGGTGGGCGCTTCCGCCCCCGGGCGCAGCCCGTCCGGCGGCCGGCTGCGCGCGTGCATCGGCGGGGCATTCGGGCGGATGCTAATCCTCGCCGGGGCGCACAATGCCGGTCTCGTAGGCGTGCACCACCGCCTGCACCCGGTCGCGCAGCCCCAGTTTGGTCAGCACGTTGCCGACATGGGTCTTGACCGTGGTCTCGCTCACCACCAGCCGCCGCGCGATCTCGGCGTTGGACAGACCCCGCGCGAGCAGCCGGAGGACCTCGCGCTCGCGTTCGGTGAGGTGGTCCAGCTGCGGCGCCGGCCGCTCCCGTGCGGAGGGCAGCTTGTCGGCGAAGCGGTCCAGCAGCCTGCGGGTGACGGTCGGCGCGACGATCGCCGCCCCCTCCGACACCACGCGGATCGCCTCCGCCAGCTCGTCCGGCGGTACGTCCTTGAGCAGGAAGCCACTGGCCCCGGCCTTGAGCGCCTCGACCACGTACTCGTCCAGGTCGAAGGTCGTCAGCACCAGCACCCGCACCTGCCGGCCGCTGTGGTGGGCCCACGACAGGATTTCGCGTGTGGCGTCGATGCCGTCCTTGCCCGGCATGCGGATGTCCATCAGCACCACGTCGGGCAGCAGCCGCCGGGTGTCGGCGAGAGCTGCGAGGCCGTCGGCCGCCTCGCCCACCACGGAGATGTCCTCCTCCGACTCCAGAATCAGGCGGAAACCGGTACGCAGCAGCGGCTGGTCGTCGACGAGCAGGACGCGAATTGCCATGATCAGATTCTCACCGATGGGCCGTGCCCCTTCGACCACGGCGGCCGGATGCGGTCGGGAAGGCGGCGGTCGGACAGGTGGTCTCAGCCGCGGTGGGGAAGGGGCAGCCGGGCGCTCACTTCGAACCCGCCGCCGCTGCGCGGCCCGGCGTCGAGCTCGCCGCCGTAGAGCGCCACGCGCTCACGCATCCCCACCAGGCCGTGGCCGGGTTCGTCGCCGGCCCGGGGCGAAGCCCCTTCGCGCGGCCCGCCGCCCCCTTCGTCGGTCACGCTCACCTCCACCGCCTGCGCACCGAAGCGCACCGACACCGCCGTGCGGGCCTCCCGTCCCGCGTGCTTGAGGACGTTGGTCAACGACTCCTGGACGACGCGGTACAGGGTCAGATCCAGGCCCGGCGCCAGCTCCGCCGCCGTCCCCTCGACGCGCAGCTCCACGGGGGTTCCGGTGTCGCGGATCTGCTGCACCAGCTCGTCGAGTCCGGCGAGGCCGGGTTGCGGGCCGCGGTCGGCGTCGGCGCCGTCGCCCTCGGCGGTGCGCAGTACGTCCACGATCCGCCGCATCTCCGACATCGCCTGGCGGCCGGTCTCCTCGATCTCCACCAGCGTCTGGCGCGCCCGGTCGGGCGAGCGTTCGATCACCCGGCGCCCGGCCGTGGCCTGCACGGTCATCACGCTGACGTGATGGGCGACCACGTCGTGCAGCTCACGGGCGATGCGGCTGCGCTCCTCGGCCAGCACCGCGCGGGTGTGGGCGTCGCGCGCCCGCTCCAGCCGCTCCGCGCGCGTAGCCAGTTCCACCATGTGGAAGGAGCGCATCCGCACCAGGCGGCCAACCCACCAGGACGCCAGGATCCACCCCAGATAGAACGCCTGATTGATCCACCACGGCTCACCGCCTCCGGCCGTCGCCTGGGCCGGGCTCAACGCGGTCGCGGCGATGTTGACCGCCACCGCTGACGCCAATCCGGCCAGCGACCGCGTCAGCGGCAGATAGCGGCCCACCGAGTACGCCCCGGCGGCGATTCCCAGGCTCGCGGTGCCCCACACCAGCACGTGCAGGTAATCGCCGGCCAACCCGCTGAGGGTCAGCAGCATCAGCACCGTGAACGGCACGTAGCGGCGCGCGAAGAGGGTGAGGGCGAGCAGGGTGCCGGCGACGTAGCCCGCGGTGGTGTTGCCCCACAGCGCGTCCAGTTGCGGAGTCTGCTCGCTGAGGGTGACCAGCGCGCTGTTGAGGGCCGCCAGCGCGACGACGATGCCGGCGTCGGTCAGCCACGCCCAGGGCCCGGCCCGGAACACCGAGCGCTCCGCGCCGCGCTTCGGCGCGTGGGCGGTCCCGGCGGCGGGGGCTGCTTCGGGGGCGGACTCTGCCGGTGTGGTGGTCACCCGGACAACGTTAGGAGCGCGCGCGCCGCCTGCGGACCTTCGCCGGGTGGATCTCGACTCCTCCGCCGGGACGAACGCGGCCTGCCGGATGCACGCGGCCTCCCGGCCGAACGCGGCGCGGCGATGCGGTCACGCCACCGGGGCGGTGGCGGGCAGCGGGGGAGGGGTGCCGCCGAACTCGGGGCACAGCGCCTGGTGGTCGCACCATCCGCACAGTTTGCTGGGCCGCGGATTCCAGCTGCCCGATCGGGCGGTGCGTTCGATGTCGCGCCAGATGCCCAGGATCTCCGACTCGGCGGCCAGCAGTTCCTGTTCGGTGGGCTCGTACCAGCGCACCCCGCCGTCGCCCAGGTACATCAGCTGCAGCCGGGCGGGGACCTCGCCCAGCTCCCGCCACAGCATCACGCCGTAGAAGAAGATCTGGAACCGGGCCTTGTCCTCGAACCGCGGACGCGGCGACTTGCCGGTCTTGTAGTCGACGATGCGGATCTGACCGGCGGGGGCGACGTCGAGGCGGTCGACGTAGCCCCGCAGCCGCAGTCCGGACTCGAGCGTGACCTCCAGCCGCAGTTCGCGCTCGCGCGGTTCGAGCCGGTGCGGCTGCTCCATGTGGAAGTAGCGTTCCAGCAGCGTGCGCGCCTCGGCCAGCCAGGCCGCGGCATCCTCCTCGGTGGGGAACAGTTCGGCGGCGGTCTCGGGTTGGGCGGCGCGCAGCCGTTCCCACTGCGGTTCCAGCAGCGACAGCGCCGTGCGGCGCGTTCGGGTCTCGGCGGGAAGCTCGAAGAGCCGTTCCAGCACCGCGTGCACCAGCGTGCCGCGCAGCGCCGCGGCGCTGGGGCGCTCGGGCAGGCGGTCGATCACCCGGAAGCGGAACAGCAGCGGGCACTGCAGGAAGTCGGCGGCCCGCGACGGCGACAGCGCTGGGACCAGGGGAGCGGCCTCGGGGGAGTCCATGCCCCAACAGTACGTTTTCGCGCCGGGGACCGGCACGCGAGTCCACAGCGCGCCGCGCGGCCGGCCCGGCCGCGCGGCCCGCGGCGGCGGCCCTACAGCGCGCCTTCGCGGCCGCTGCGCGGTGCGAGCCACCGCGTAGGCTGGGCGATGTGACCGACCACGGCAGCAGCACCCCGCCCGAGAGCCCGAGCACACCCCGCCCCACCCGCAACGGCGGTTCGGGCTGGCTGATGGCGCGCCCGTTCGGCATTCCGGTCTACGTGACGCCGTCGTGGCTGATCATCGCCGTCATCATCACGCTGATCTATCAGCCCGTCGTCGAGAGCACGCTCGCCCTGGGGCCGGTCTCCTACCTGGTGGCGTTCGTTTTCGCAGTGCTGCTGTACGTCTCGGTGCTCATCCACGAGCTGGCGCACTCGGTGACGGCCCGCATGTTCGGTCTGCCCGTAGGGCGCATCACGCTCTACATGCTCGGCGGCGTCTCCGAGATCGAACGCGAGGCGCCTACCCCCGGACGCGAGTTCCTGGTGGCCGTATCGGGGCCGGTGCTGTCGCTCGTGCTGGCCGCGGCGGGGTTCGCGGCCTACGGCTTCGTCGATCCGCAGACCATCGCGGGCGTGCTGATCTGGCAGCTGTGGGTGGCCAACCTGCTGGTGGGCGTGTTCAACCTGCTGCCCGGCCTGCCGCTGGACGGCGGCCGCCTGGTGCGGGCGCTGGTGTGGGCGCTGACCCGGCGGCCCAAGGCCGGGACCGTGGTGGCCGCCTGGGGCGGGCGGGTGCTCGCCGTCGCCATCGTCGCCGTGCCGCTGGGCTACGCGCTGCTTGCCGGGGCCGCACCGAACCTGTTCGGGCTGCTGTGGGCGCTGCTGCTGGCGTCGTTCATCTGGATGGGCGCGGCGTCGGCACTGCGCACGGCGCGCCTGCGCGAGCGCGTGCCCACACTGCGCGCCCGCGAGCTGGGCCGGCGCGTGGCCGTCGTCGGAGCGGAGGTCTCGGTGGCCGAGGCGGGTCGGCGCATGGCCGAGGCCGGAGCGGGCGCGGTGCTGGTCGCCGACGCCGCCGGCACCCCCACCTCGATCGTCAACGACGCCGCCGCCACCGCGGTGCCCGAGTCCCGGCGCCCCTGGGTGCCGGTCTCCAGCGTGTCCCGCGCCATCACCCGCGGGGCGGTCGTACGCGCCGACCTGGAGGGCGAGTCGCTCCTGGAGGCCCTGCGCGCCCACCCGGCACAGGAGTACCTGCTTGTCGAGGACGACGGCACCCCCTTCGGCGTGCTGCGCACCTCCGACGTCCAAGAGGCGTTCACGCGGCGCTGAGGCCGATATCGGACCTCGCGGCGACCTGGCCGGAACAGGGGCCGTCTGCCAGGATCGGCAGCGCGATGTGCGAAATCGGCGGAGGCGGGGGGTCGTGTCGGACTTCAGTGCGGTGTGGCGCAGCATCCAGGCGTGTACTGGTCAGGAGTTTCGCACCAAGTCCGGCCGTCCCTTCACGTACACCGCGCACGACGGATACGTGCACCTGGACAACACCGACCGCAGCATCTCCCGCACGGACTTCAGCAGGGCCTATGCGTTGATGCCACTGAGAGGACCGGGTCGACTCACCAGGCTCGTCCAGGGACCGTCGTATGTGTTCGGGATCCTCACCGACGATCGGATCCGCGGATAGCCGCAGCGGGCGCCGAGGCGGCCGAGGGCGCTGCGCCTGCGCGGCACAGCTCGCCTCACCGGGTGGCGCCGCTGGGCCAGACGACGGTGACGTGGCGGTCCTGTTCGCGGGCGTAGCCGACGATGTCGGCTGTGCCGCCGGGGCCCCGCGGGGGACGGCCGTCCCATACGGCCACCAGTTCGTCGCAGTGCTCCACCATGTGGCGGCCCGCCTCCAGGTGTGCCTGCGAGGTGGATTCCACGTGCGGCAGCCGGTGCACCAGCACGGCCGCGGCGAGCAGGTCGTCGTAGGCGGCCCGGTGGTGCTCGGGGAGTCCTTCGCGGTAGCGCTCGGCGGGCACGACCGCCTCCAGCGCACCGCCGGCGTCCAGCACCGCGCGGGCGAAGAGCGCGTCGGCGCCGTCGGCCAGGCAGGACAGCCCGGTGAGGCGCGGCCCGAGGCTGTGCACGTGCGCGCGCAGTGCGGCCTCGACCGCGTGCTCCACTTCGTCGGGCAGCCCGCGGTGGCCGGTGACGGCGACTCGCCGCATCGCGTCCCCCTCTCGCTCGATGATCCCCTCTCGCGGCCGGCGGTGGCCGCGGATGCGTCTAGGTCAGTGTCGCGGCCAGCTGCTCGTCGAGCTCCTTGACGCACCGGGCGCTCGGGCCGCGGTAGGCGCGGCGGAAGCGCCGTACGCGCGAGACCAGCCGGTCCGAGCGGAACCGCACCGCGATGCGCAGCGATTCGGCGGCGAGCGAGAACGCCTCGTCGACGTCGCCGGCGTCGGCGCGGGTGCGTGCGAGCTCGATCATCAGCGAAGCTCCCTGCTTGGCCGAGGGGGCGGCGCGGCCGAACGCCTCGCCGAAAGCGGCCCGGGCCTCGTCGGGCCGGTGCAGCCGCACACCCGTCAGCGCCCGGTAGCCGGCCACCTTGGCGGGTGTGAACGGGAAGACCCACGGCCACGGCGGGTCGGTGTTGTCGCTGCGGGCGACCGCCCGCTCGGCGCGGGCGATCTCCTGGTCGGCGGCCGGCGCGTCACCGAGGGTGGCGTGGGCCATGGCCCGCATGCACGCCAGCCACGCCGCGGCGGTGGGGTGGACTCCGGTACCCAGCAGCCGCGCGGCCTCGCCCGTCAGCGCGAGCCCGGAGGCGGCGTCCTCGGCGTCGGTCTCGAACGCCGCCAGGCTGCCGAGCATGTAGGCGCACAGCAGCGGCTCGCCGGCCAGCCGCGCGTTGCGCACCGCCGTGCGGTAGTAGCCCCGCGCCGAGCCCGCGTCGTCCATGTCGGCGTGCAGCCAGGCGGCGAACCCCGCGGCCTCACTCGCCGCGGCGGCGATCTGCGGCGCGTACGGTGTCCGGCCCGCCCGCATCAGGGTGCGCCCGGTCAGTTCCACGTGGGCGACGGCGCCGCGGGCGAGGTCGCGCGACGGCGATGCGGCGTCGAGCCGCCGCTGCCCTCCGGTGATGGCGCGCAGGGTCTGCGCGGTGTTCTCGTCGACGTCGGCGCGCTGGGACCGCGCGGCGGGCGCCGACGCGAGTGCCGCCGCGGCGACGGCCCTGCCGAATTCCCGTCGTCTCGTCGGTCCGGCCCCCCTCTCCGGCGCTGCGGAGTCCGCGAACCGGAGGAGGTGGATCGGTATCTCCAGCCGTCCGGCGACCTCGCGGACCTGGTCGACGGTGAGCGACTGCTGCCGGTTGACCACCCGCGACACCCAGCTCTGGGAGTAGCCGACCGCGCGGGCGAGCTCGCCCTGCGACCAGCCGCGGACCAGCCGGACCTGCTCCAGCACCCGGGCGAGGTCGCAGGTCGCCAGGGCTTCGGCCATGTCGGCCCGAGTCCAGAAGTCCGGCGGCAGAGTGCTGTCTCGTCGAGGCATGAGCCTAGGTTAGGGTGTCCACCTGGTATTGGTAGCTATGAGTGAAAGGGATGCTGCTATGCGTAATATGCATGGAAGGGGTCGAAGGAGCTCCGAATGAGGCAGAGTCAAGGGACCAAAGTCCCCGCAGTGCTGGGGATTCATCGGAATAACCAGGAGCGTCGATGACCGTCGAGACCCCGCCGTCGGGGATCCCCGGCCTGTCCGCAAGTGGCCACCGCCTTGACGGGGACTCCAGCGATCCGGTGTGGGTGCGCGTACTGAGCGGTCTCACCGCCGAGCTGCGCTCCTGCGGCCTGGAGGCCCGGGTGGACGGCACGATCGGTGCCGTGGACGCCATCACCCGCGGTCCCGCGCCGCGTGTGCAGAAGGCGGTGCTGCGCCCTCACCGCGGCCAGCTGTGGTGGTGGCTGCACTGCGCCGCCGAGCCGGCGCTGCCGCCGCCCCACCGCACCCCGCTCACCCCTGCGGTCGACACCGCCGACGCAGCGCGGCGGATCGTGCGGGTGCTCACCCCCTGCCGCGACTGACGGCCTCCGCCTGTCTGCGCTGCACGGGCGGGACGTCCGCTCCCCGGCTGCCCCGCCGCGCGCCGCGTCCCGCCGCTGTACCCGCGGCCGCGCCCACCGCCGCGCGGCCGCTCAGGCCCTCTCGCCGAGGTCGGGCACGGCCGGCCCGAACCGCTCCACCGCCAGGCAGGCCGCGCCCACGATGCCCGCCGTGTTGCGCAGTTCGGCCGCCACGATGGGAGCGTTGAGCCGCAGGTAGGGCAGGAACTCGTCGGCGATCCGGCTCACACCGCCGCCCACCACGATCAGGTCGGGCCACAGCAGCCGCTCCACCTCCTCGTAGTAGCGCTGCAGGCGCTCGCGGGCCCACTGCTCGTAGGAGAGCCCTTCGCGGTCCTGCGCGCTGGATGCGGCGCGCGTTTCGGCGTCGTAGCCGTCGATCTCCAGGTGTCCGAACTCGGTGTTGGGTACCAGGTGCCCGTCGACCAGCAGCGCCGTGCCGATCCCGGTACCCAGGGTGGTCATCAGCACCACGCCCCGCACGTCGCGCGCGGCCCCGTAGCGGTGCTCGGCCACGGCCGCGGCGTCGGCGTCGTTGACCACGTAGACCTCGCGGCCGGTGGCGTCGGAGAGCAGCTTCTCGGCGTCCGTGCCGATCCAGGAGCGGTCCACGTTCGCGGCGCTGCGGGCGACTCCGTGCTGGATGACCGCCGGGAACGTGACGCCCATCGGTGCCGAGCCCGCGGCGTGCTCGGGGAAGGACGCGGCGATGTCGGCGACCACCTCCGCCACCGCGCCGGGGGTCGACGGCCGGGGCGTGGCCGTCTTGAGCCGGTCGACGAGGAACGTCCCTCGCGTCAGGTCGACGGGCGCCCCTTTGATCCCGCTTCCGCCGATGTCGATGCCGATGCCCACCTCGGGCGTGCTGGGCGCCATGCTCATTTGCGTCCTTCCCGACCTTTCACCGGGCGCCTCGCGCGTGCGCCCGTACTCAATTGTGGCCCCTGGAGGGCGCTGCCGCGTGCCGTTCGGGCCGGCGGCGGCCCGCTGGCGGCGCGATTACGCCGCGCGGCCCGCAGGCCGCTAACGTGGGCGACTGCCCGCCCCAGTTGAACCGACCGTGAAGAGACGAGTACCTGTGACCGGCATCCATGGCCGCCGCGGCCCCTTCGGCGACGGCGATATCGTGCAGCTGACCGACCCCAAGGGCCGGATGCACACCATCACCCTGCGCGCCGGAGCGGTCTTCCACACCCACCGGGGCCGGCTGGACCACGACGAGCTCATCGGCAGCCCCGAGGGCAGCGTGGTGCGGTCGACCTCCAACACCGCCTACGTCGCGCTGCGGCCGCTGCTGGCCGACTTCACCCTGTCCATGAAGCGGGGCGCGACCATCGTCTACCCCAAGGACGCCGCGCAGATCGTCGCCCAGGCCGACATCTTCCCCGGCGCCCGCGTGGTCGAGGCCGGCGGCGGCTCGGGTGCGCTCACCTGCTGGCTGCTGCGCGCCGCGGGCGAGGAGGGGCTGGTCTCCTCCTACGAGCGCCGTGCCGACTTCGCCGAGATCGCCCGCACCAACGTGCAGCGGTTCTTCGGCCGTGAGCACCCGGCCTGGCGGCTGACGGTGGGGGATCTGGCGGAGGACATCGCCGACACCGAAGTCGACCGGGTGGTGCTGGACATGCTGGCCCCGTGGGAGTGCCTGCAGGCCGCCGCCGAGGCACTGGTACCCGGGGGCCTGGTCTGCGCCTACGTCGCCACCACCACCCAGATCTCGCGCGTGGTGGAGGAGCTGCGCGACCAGGGCTCCTTCTACGAGCCGCGCGCATTCGAGACGCTGGTGCGCGAATGGCACGTGGAAGGGCTCGCCGTGCGCCCGGATCATCGGATGATCGGGCATACAGGGTTCCTGGTGACCGCGCGGCGGCTGGCCGACGGCGCCGTGCCGCCCGAGCGCCGCCGGCGTCCCGCCAAGGGCGCCTACGGCCAGGACTGGCAGCGCGGGCAGGGCGGCGGCCGCGCCGCCGGCTCCGAGCGCGGGCAGGCCGGCGCCGCCGGCGCGGTGGACGAGGGCGCGGCACCGGGCCCGGAGGCCGGCGGGGACTGAGGTCACGTTCGCATTACACCGGCCTTGGCTTTACCAGGGTGACCTAGGTCTTCACAAGATCGAGAAGTGAGCGCTTAGACACTCGCCGCTGGCGGGAGGTTAGGAATAGTCCGTGGGTAGGTAGGGTTTCGAGTAGTCGTCCTTCTTATAGGGAGGTGGCGGACGTGGCCGATCGCGACGACGAGCGTCAGACCGAACGCGACCGTGAAGTCGCGGAACTCACCGCTCAGGTCTCCTATCTGGAGAAGGAGCTAAGCGTAGTCCGGCGCAAGCTCGCCGATTCCCCCCGCCACGTGCGGCTGCTCGAAGACCGGTTGCGTGAGGCGCAGGCCAACCTGGCCGCCGCGAACGGCAAGAACGAGCGCCTCGTGGCGACCCTGAAGGAGGCGCGCGACCAGATCACGGCCTTGAAGGAGGAGGTCGACCGGCTGTCGCAGCCTCCGTCGGGATTCGGTGTATTTCTGGAGGCCCGTGAAGACGAGACCGTAGAGATCTTCACCAACGGCCGCAAGATGCGGGTGAACGTCAGTCCCTCGGTGGATACCGAGGAGCTGCGGCCCGGCCAGGAGGTCATGCTCAACGAGGCCTTCAACGTGGTGGAGGTCCAGTCCTTCGAGACCATCGGCGAGGTCGTGCTCCTCAAGGAGTTCCTCGAAGGCAACGACCGCGCCCTGGTGATCAGCAACCACGACGAGGAGAAGATCGTCCGCCTCGCGGAGCCGCTGCGCGACCAGCCGGTGCGCCCGGGCGACTCGCTGCTGCTGGAACCGCGCTCGGGCTACATCTACGAGCGCATTCCCAAGTCCGAGGTCGAGGAGCTCATCCTCGAAGAGGTCCCCGACATCGCCTACACCGACATCGGCGGCCTCGGCGGGCAGATCGAGATGATCCGCGACGCGGTCGAACTCCCCTACCTGCACAAGGACCTCTTCTACGAGCACCAGTTGCGCCCGCCCAAGGGCGTGCTGCTCTACGGCCCGCCCGGGTGCGGCAAGACCCTCATCGCCAAGGCGGTGGCGAACTCGCTGGCCAAGCAGGTCTCGGAGAAGACCGGGCGCGACGTCGGCAAGAGCTTCTTCCTGAACATCAAGGGCCCGGAGCTGCTGAACAAGTACGTCGGCGAGACCGAGCGGCACATCCGCCTGGTCTTCCAGCGGGCGCGTGAGAAGGCCAGCGAGGGGTCGCCGGTCATCGTGTTCTTCGACGAGATGGACTCCATCTTCCGCACCCGCGGTTCCGGGGTCTCCAGCGACGTCGAGAACACCATCGTTCCCCAGCTCCTCAGCGAGATCGACGGCGTCGAGGGCCTGGAGAACGTGATCGTGATCGGCGCCTCCAACCGCGAGGACATGATCGACCCGGCGATCCTGCGTCCCGGCCGACTCGACGTCAAGATCAAGATCGAGCGCCCCGACGCCGAGGCCGCCCGCGACATCTTCTCCAAGTACATCACCGACGAACTCCCGCTCAACGGCGAGGACCTGGCCGAGCACGGCGAGTCCTCCACCGCCACGGTCGACGCCATGATCCAGCGTGTGGTCGAGCGGATGTACGCCGAGAGCGAAGAGAACCGGTTCTTGGAGGTCACTTACGCCAACGGCGACAAGGACGTCCTCTACTTCAAGGACTTCAACTCCGGTGCGATGATCCAGAACATCGTCGACCGCGCCAAGAAGATGGCGATCAAGGACTACATCGACGACGGCGTGCGCGGTATCCGGGTCTCGCACCTGATGCAGGCCTGCGTCGACGAGTTCAGCGAGAACGAGGACCTGCCCAACACCACCAACCCCGACGACTGGGCGCGGATCTCCGGCAAGAAGGGCGAGCGGATCGTCTACATCCGCACCCTGGTCTCGGGCAAGAAGGGTGCCGACTCCGGCCGCTCCATCGACACGGTGGCCAACACCGGCCAGTACCTCTGACCGGTACGCGAACCGACAGGCCGCCCGCGCGGGCGGCCCCGGCGGCCGGTCCCCGCGCGGGGACCGGCCGTTTCGCGTTGCGGCCTCCGCGCGTGCCGCCGGCGCCGCCGGTGCGCGGATTTCCTCAGGCTCCTCCGCCGGCGTGCGGATCCCGTTCACAGGCGGACTTTCCGGGTGTCGGCGCCCTGTACTGAAAGGACGGAAATCGGTGACTGTCGAACCACAATTCGCCGCGGCGAGTTCAAGACCCCCCGACGATGGATAACCTTCCACCATGAGTGTGCAGCGGATTATGGGCATCGAGACCGAGTACGGGATCTCCGTGCCCGGGAACCCCGGTGCCAACGCGATGGTGACCTCCACGCAGGTGGTCAACGCCTATCTCGCGGCCTCGGCCGCCAGGGCGCGCAAGGCCCGCTGGGACTTCGAGGAGGAGAACCCGCTCCGCGACGCGCGCGGCTTCGACCTCGCCCGCGAGGTCGCCGATCCCACCCAGCTCACCGACGAGGACCTGGGGCTGGCCAACGTCATCCTGACCAACGGCGCCCGCCTCTACGTCGACCACGCCCACCCCGAGTACTCCGCGCCGGAGGTCACCAACCCCCGCGACGCCGTGCTCTGGGACAAGGCCGGCGAGCGCGTGATGGCCGACGCCTGCCACCGCGCCGGGTCCATCCCCGGCGTCGAGCCCATCCAGCTCTACAAGAACAACACCGACAACAAGGGCGCCTCCTACGGCTGCCACGAGAACTACCTGATGCGCCGCTCCACGCCGTTCGGCGACATCGTCCGCCACCTCATCCCGTTCTTCGTCTCGCGCCAGGTGGTGTGCGGCTCCGGTCGCGTGGGCATCGGCCCCGACGGGCGCGACAGCGGTTTCCAGATCAGCCAGCGCGCCGACTTCTTCGAGGTCGAGGTGGGCCTGGAGACCACCCTCAAACGCCCCATCATCAACACCCGCGACGAGCCCCACGCCGACCCGGACAAGTACCGGCGGCTGCACGTCATCGTCGGCGACGCCAACATGAGCGAGATCTCGACCTACCTCAAGCTCGGCACCACCGCCATCGTGCTGGCCATGGTCGAGGACGGGTTCCTCAACGTGGACCTGTCGCTGGAGACCCCGGTGGCCGACCTGCGGGCGTTCTCCCACGACCCCTCGCTCACCCACGCCGCCCGGTTGCGCGACGGCCGCCGGATGACCGCGGTGGAGCTGCAGCGCCAGTACCTGGAGCTGGCCCGCAAGTACGTCCAGGACCGGTTCGGGCCCGACGTCGACGCGGACACCGCCGACATCCTGGACCGCTGGGAGTCCACGCTGGACCGCTTGGCCGCCGACCCCATGCAGCTTTCGGAGGAGCTGGACTGGGTGGCCAAGCTCAAGCTGCTGGAGAGCTACCGCAGCCGCGACAGCATCGACTGGGGCCACCACCGCCTTCAGCTCGTCGACCTGCAGTACTCCGACGTGCGCCCCGACAAGGGCCTGTACAACCGGCTGGTGGCCCGCGGGCGCATGCAGCGGCTGCTGTCGGAGGAGGAGGTCGAGCGCTCGATCACCGAGCCGCCCGAGGACACCCGGGCCTACTTCCGCGGGCGCTGCCTGGCCAAGTACGCCGACTCGGTGGCCGCGGCGTCCTGGGACTCGGTCATCTTCGACCTGCCCGGCCACGACTCCCTGCAGCGCGTGCCCACTCTGGAGCCGCTGCGCGGCACCCGCGAGCATGTGGGCGCGCTGCTGGACCGCTCGGCCACCGCCGCCGACCTGGTGTCGGTCCTGACGGGGGACCGCCGCTGAGCGCCGGGCGCGGTGCGCCCTTCCCGCCGCGCCGCGGCGGGAGGGGAATCCCCGCCCGGCGGCCCGCGTTCGTCCGGATGAAGGGCGACCGCCGGGGCCGCCCCGAATAACGCGCAGACAACGGGCGCCGTGATCAAGGTTGAGGTGCCCGTGCTTGGGCCAAGATAAGGGCGAGAGCTCCACTGAGGAGGTTGCATCCATGGCGACGAAGGACACCGGCGGTCAGAAGCACGGCAACCGCCGCGACGAGGATGTCGACGAGACCGAGACCGAGACCGAGGCCGCTACCGAGGCGCAGGAGCGCAACGAGAAGCTGGACGAGGACGTCGACGACATCCTCGACGAGATCGACGAGGTCTTGGAGAGCAACAGCGAGGACTTCGTGCGGCAGTTCGTGCAGAAGGGCGGTCAGTGATCCCGCGACCGGGCCGCGCCGCCCGGGCGCACCGATCTCGGGCGCGGGCCCGCGGGCCCGCGCCCGAGAACTCTCTCGGGCGCTGACCTCGGGCCTGCGGTCGGCCTGCACCCCGCGCCCGCGCGGGCGGGCCGGTTCGCTCTCAGCGGAGCCCCGGCACTGTGGTGCACCGCCCCGCCACGGCGGTCACTAGGGTCGTCGGTACCAGCCAACAGAACAACCTCTACGCGTCCCGCCCGCCCCCAACCGGGCGGGACGCCCACTGAAGGGAGTCGAGTGTCCGAAGCGTTCGACGGCGGCGGACAGCTACCAGCCGCGTTCATGAATCCGGGAACCTCCTCATTCTCCGAGTTCCTCGGCGCGGTCGCTCCCGACCTGCTGCCGACCGGCCGGGACCTCCCGCAGGGGGCGACCGCATCGCATTTGACCCCCGAGGCCACCACGATCGTCGCGTTGACGTTCCCCGACGGCGTGGTCCTGGCGGGTGACCGCCGGGCCACCTCCGGCAACGTCATCGCCAACCGCGACATGGACAAGCTCTACCGCACCGACGAGTTCTCGGCGATGGCCATCGCGGGGGCGGCGGGCATCGGCATCGAGCTGGCCAAGCTGTTCCAGGTGGAGCTGGAGCACTACGAGAAGATGGAGGGGCGTTCGCTCTCCCTGGTCGGCAAGGCCAACCGGCTGGCCACGATGATCCGCGGCAACCTGCCGATGGCTCTGCAGGGCTTCGTGGTCCTGCCGCTGCTGGTCGGCTACGACCAGGACCGCGGCCAGGGCCGCATCTTCAGCTACGACCCGGTCGGCGGGCGCTACGAGGAGCACGACTTCCACTCGATCGGCTCGGGCTCGGTCTACGCCCGCGGTGCGCTGAAGAAGCTGTTCGCCACCGACCTGGGCGAGGAGGACGCCGCCGTCGTGGCGATCCAGGCGCTCTACGACGCCGCCGACGACGACTCCGCCACCGGCGGCCCCGACCTGCACCGCAGGATCTACCCGCTGGTCGACGTCATCACCTCCGAGGGCCACCGCCGCATGTCGGAGGAGGACGTCGCCCGCCTGGCCACCGCGGTGGTCGAGGAGCGCGCCGAGCGCCCCGACGGCCCGCGGGCACCGCTGCGCTGAGCCCCCCGCCCGACGATCTGTAGCAAAGGAACGATTCGCGGTGTCGATGCCGTTCTACGTCTCGCCCGAACAGAGCATGAAGGACAAGGCCGACTATGCGCGCAAGGGCATCGCGCGCGGCCGAAGCGCCGTCGTCCTGCAGTACGACGGCGGCATCCTGTTCGTGGCCGACAACATCTCCCGGACCCTGCACAAGATCAGCGAGCTCTACGACCGCATCGCCTTCGCCGCGGTGGGCCGCTACAACGAGTTCGAGAACCTGCGGCAGATGGGCGTGCGCATGGCCGACGTGCGCGGCTACGCCTACGACCGCAGCGACGTCAGCGGGCGGGTGCTGGCCAACGTCTACGCCCAGACCCTGGGCACCGTCTTCAGCGAGAGCAACAAGCCCTGGGAGGTGGAGATCGTCGTCGCCGAGGTGGGCGAGGACCCCGCCGACGACCAGATCTACCGCATCACCTTCGACGGCTCCGTGGTCGACGAGCAGGGTTTTCTGGCCATGGGCGGCTCCGCCGAGCAGGTCACAACGGCACTGAAGGACCGCTTCGACTCGGACGCCTCGCTGGGCGACGCGCTCAACGCCGCCGTGCACGCACTGCGCCAGGAGAACGGCGAGGAGCGCACCCTCGACTCCAGCGGGCTGGAGGTGGCCGTGCTGGAGCGCGCGCGCCGCGAGCACCGCAAGTTCCGGCGCATCACCGGCGACCGGCTCAGCGCGCTCATCGACGGCGGCGGCGCAGGCGCGGCGGAATCCGCCGCCTCGGATTCAGCCGGCACGCAATCGGGCAGCGGCTCCGCAGACGGGCAGAACGGCTCCTGAGGACCGCACCCGCCGGAGTTTCTGTGGCCATCCTGCTGCCGATAAATAGGCTGGGAGTCGTTGCAGCGCTCCGGCACGGGCCGGATGCGGCGACACGGACGGGATTGGTGAGGCCAGATGGAACGTCGGATCTTCGGTCTTGAGAACGAATACGGCGTCACCTGCACGTTCCGGGGCCAGCGGCGGCTCTCCCCCGACGAGGTGGCGCGCTATCTGTTCCGCCGCGTGGTCTCCTGGGGCCGCAGCAGCAACGTGTTCCTGCGCAACGGGGCCCGCCTCTATCTCGACGTGGGCAGCCACCCCGAGTACGCGACGCCCGAGTGCGACAACCTCGCCGACCTGGTGGCCCACGACAAAGCCGGCGAGCGCATCCTGGAGGGCCTGCAGGTCGACGCCGAGCAGCGGCTCCACGAAGAGGGCATCGCCGGCGAGATCTACCTGTTCAAGAACAACACCGACTCCGCCGGCAACTCCTACGGCTGCCACGAGAACTACCTGGTGGGTCGGCACGGCGAGTTCGGCCGGCTGGCCGACATCCTCATCCCGTTCCTGGTCACGCGCCAGATCGTCTGCGGCGCTGGCAAGGTGCTGCAGACCCCCAGGGGCGCGCTGTACTGCGTGAGCCAGCGCGCCGAGCACATCTGGGAAGGCGTCTCCTCGGCCACCACCCGCTCGCGCCCCATCATCAACACCCGCGACGAGCCGCACGCCGACGCCGAGCGCTTCCGCCGGCTGCACGTCATAGTGGGCGACTCCAACATGAGCGAGGTCACCACCCTGCTCAAGCTGGCCTCCACCGACCTCGTGCTGCGCATGGTCGAGAACGGGGTGGTCATGCGCGACTTCACCCTGGAGAACCCCATCCGCGCCATCCGGGAGGTCAGCCACGACATGACCGGGCGGCGCAAGGTCCGCCTGGCCAACGGCCGCGAGGCCAGCGCCCTGGAGATCCAGCGCGAATACCTGGAGAAGGTGCAGAACTTCGTCGACCGCAACGGCACCGACGCCACCGGCAAGCGGGTGCTGGAGCTGTGGGCGCGCACCCTGGAGGCCGTCGAGACCCAGAACCTCGAACTGGTCGCGCGCGAGATCGACTGGGTGGCGAAGTACCTGCTGCTGGAGCGCTACCGCGAGAAGCACGGCCTGTCGCTGTCCTCGCCGCGGGTGGCCCAACTCGACCTCACCTACCACGACATCTACCGCGACCGCGGGCTCTTCTACCTCATGCAGCGCAAGGGGCAGATGGACCGCGTGATCGGCGACCTGCAGACCTTCGAGGCCAAGTCGGTCCCGCCGCAGACCACCCGGGCCCGCCTGCGCGGCGAGTTCATCCGCAAGGCCCAGGAGAAGCGGCGCGACTTCACCGTCGACTGGGTGCACCTCAAACTGAACGACCAGGCCCAGCGCACCGTGCTGTGCAAGGACCCGTTCAAGGCGGTCGACGAGCGCGTCGAGAAGCTGATCGCGGGAATGTAGGAGGCGTTCGGAAACGCCGGTATGTAATCGGTATGTAGTCGTTCGACTCCGGCTCTTACGTTGTTCTCACTTAGCTGGTGCATTATGGGCACTCCGATAGTGTGTCGGGGACCCGAGCCGGATATTTGAGGTAGTGACCTATGCGACTGCGTGCCGCCGCCATCGCGGTGCCTTGCTTTGCTGTGATGCTCGCGGTGTCGAGCTGCGGTGCCGTCCCCGAGGACTGGCGCACACCTGCATTCCTGCAGACGGGCGAGGAAGAGCTCGACGACCGCCTGCCCGAGGTCAGCGGCAAGGTCGGCAAGGAGCCCGAGGTCGACTTCAGCGGCAAGGCCCCGCCCCAGGAGCAGATCTCCGGCGTGGTCGAGCAGGGCAGCGGCGAGAACGAGCTGATCCGCGACAGCGACATCATCCAGGCCGATGTCGTGGAGTACCAGTGGACCGCCGAGGGCAAGGCGGAGCAGACCCAGTCCACCTACGAGGCCGGCGCCCCCATCCTGCTGAACCTGGGCCAGCTCAGCGAAGACCTCAAGCAGGGACTCGTGAACCAGCCGGTGGGCAGCCGGATCGTCTACGCCTTCCCGCCGCAGGACCCCGCTCAGGCACAGCAGACGGGCCAGCCCTCGCCCGAGCCGGGCAGTTCGGTGTCGGTCCTGGACGTTCGCGACCGCTACGGCGAGGCCGAGGTCGTACCCGGTGAGCAGACCACGAACGGCGGCGACGGCCTGCCCACCGTCAAGCAGCCCGGCCACGACCAGCCCGAGATCACCATCCCCGAGGACACCGAGCCGCCGGAAGAGCTGCAGACCGTGCCGCTCATCGAGGGCGGCGGCCCCGAGGTCGAGGCGGGTCAGCAGCTGGTGGTGCAGTACACCGGCATGCAGTGGAGCAACGGGGAGGTCTTCGACTCCACGTGGACCAGGCAGGGCGCCGAGGGCGTGCCCTCGACCTTCATCATCGGCGACGGCCAGGTGATCAAGGGCTGGGACGAGGGCCTGGTCGGGCAGCAGGTCGGCAGCCGCATGCTGCTGGTCATCCCGCCGGATCTGGCTTACGGCGAGAACGCCGCGCAGTCGGGCTCGCCCGAGGGCACGCTGGTCTTCGTGGTCGACATCCTCGACGCGGTCGACAGCGCGCCGCCCCAGGAGCAGTCCGGCTCCGGCGGCAGCGGCTCCGGAGGCGGCAGCGGTTCCGGGAGCGGCTCCGGCTCCGAGGGCGGCGGTGGTTCCGAGGGCGGCGGCTCCGGCGGGGGTTCCGGCTCCGGCGGCGGATCCGGCGAGTAGGCCGCCCGGCTAGGACACGCAGCGCTTCGAGGGGCCGGCCCGCGCGGGCCGGCCCCTTTCGTGTCTCCACCCGCCCCCTGCCCGCCCGCGGCGTGCGGGGCCGGGCCGCACCCGGCCACGCGCCGATCGCCGCGGCGGCCTGTGCACGGTGCCGCCCCGGGGCGCCGGGCACGGTACCGTCAGGGCTGACGGACCCGCGGCTTCGACGCGCGGAAGAGGTAGGGGGAAGGTCGATGTCGAGCAAGAAGACCGAGCGCCAGCTCAACCTGGTGATCTGCCTGCTGGCCACCCGCCGCTTCCTCACCGCGCGGGAGATCCGCACCACGGTCGCCGGCTACGAGGAGGCCGAAGGCGACGCAGCCTTCAAGCGCATGTTCGAGCGCGACAAGCGCGAGCTGCGCGACTCCGGCATTCCGATCGAGACCGGCGGCGGCGACCTGTGGAGCGGCGAGGAGGGCTACCGCATCCTGCGCGCCCACTACCAGCTCCCCGAGATCGAACTGCTGGCCGACGAGGCCGCCGTGCTCGGGCTGGCCGCTCGGGCCTGGCGCCACGCCGCGCTCGGCGACGCCGCCGCCGGCGCCCTGCTCAAGCTGCGGGCGGCCGGCGTACCCGTCGACACCGACGCCGCCCCCGCCATCACCCCGGTGCTGGGCACCGACGAGCCCGCGTTCCTGCCGATCTGGCAGGCGGTCCGCGACCGGCGGCCGGTCGCCTTCGACTACCGCAAGCCCGGCGACGAGGTGGCGCGGCGCCGCCTGGAGCCCTGGGGCGTGGTCAACGTGCAGGGCCACTGGTACGTCGCCGGCTACGACCGCGACCGCGGGGCCCAGCGGGTGTTCCGCCTGGGGCGGATCGTGGGCGCGGTCGAGATCGCCTCCGCCGGGCCGCCCGTCGAGGTGCCCGAGGGTGTGGACGTGCGCTCGGTGGTGCGGCGGGGCCGCCGCGGCGAGCCGCAGAACGCGGCGCGGGTGCTCGTGCGCGCCGACTCCGCCCACGAGCTGCGCCGGGGTGCGCTGCGCATCGTACCCGGCGAGCACACGGCGGGCGGGCTGCGCTGGGACCGCATCGACCTGCCCTACACCGACGTGGCCGACCTCGTCGGCGCCGTCGCCCGCTTCGGCGACCGAGCGGTGATCGAGGCACCCGAGTCGGCCCGCGACGCGATGGCCGCACACCTCGCCGAGCTCGCCGCCCGCGACCCCGACCCCGAGACCGCGGCCGAGACCGACGCCGAGGCCGAGCCGGCCGCCGCCACCCGCCGCCACTCGGCCTCCTCCGAGCAGCTGCGCCGACTGCTGATGCTGGTGCCCTACGCGCTCAGCCACGACGTGCGGGTGCCCGAGGTCGCCGCCCATTTCGGGCTGAGCCAGCGCCAGGTGCTCAAGGACCTGAGCCTGCTGTGGATGTGCGGCCTGCCCGGCTACACCCCCGGCGACCTCATCGACGTCGACCTGGAGGCCGCCGAGGCCACCGGCGAGATCATCATCGGCAACGCCGACACCCTGGCCCAGCCGCTGCGGCTGACCGCCGACGAGGCCGCCAGCCTGGTCGTCGGCGTCGAGCTGCTGGGGGAGCTGCCGGGCGTGGCCGACAGCGAGGCCCTCAAGCGGGTCGGCGAGAAGCTGCGCGCGGCTGCGGCCGCGCCCTCCGGCGCCGCCGACCAGGCTGGCGGCCCGCACGGCGCCCGCGGGGGTGAGGCCGCCGAGGGGCCCGACGATCCGCTGGAGCGGCTGACGGGTTCGGTGGGCGTGCGCATCGAGCTGGGCGACGACGTCCGCGACGTCCAGCGGCGCTGCGACGAGGCCCTGCGCGCGGGGCAACTGCTGCACCTGCGCTACCTCTCCGGCTACGTCGACGAGGTCACCGAGCGCGACGTCGACCCCATGGGGCTGGTGGTCCACGACGGCCACGCCTTCCTGGAGGGCTGGTGCCGACTGCGCGGCGACGTCCGGCTCTTCCGCCTGGACCGGGTGCTGGACCTCACGGTGCTGCCCGAGCCCGCCGAGGTCCCCGCACGCGCCCGGCGCCGCGACCTCAGCGAGGGGGTGCTGCAGCTGTCGGCCGACGACGCCCGTATCACCCTCGACCTGGAGCCGTCCGCGCGGTGGGTCACCGAGGAGTACCTGTGCTCGTCGGTGCGGGAGGCGGAGGGCGGCGGCGTGCGTGCGGTGCTGCGCACTCCGGCCCCGGAGTGGGTGTGCCGGCTGGCGCTGCGGCTGGGATCGCAGGGGCGCGTGGTGGCTCCGATCGAAGTGGCCGAACGCGTCCGCGAAGAGGCACGGCGAGCCCTTTCGGCCTACGGGGCCGCGGACCTAGGATGACACACCGGGGTCGGCCGATCGGGATGCGTGCACAGCGCTCGGGGCGGAATCGCTCCTTCGGGCGGTGTGTAGGCGGTTCGGGCGGCTGATCGGTCCGGTTCATCCGCTGTCCATCACCACCTGTGGCAACAGGCGGTAAACTGGGGATGTGTTCTTGTTCGCTGTGCTGGCTGCGCTGACCCTCGCCGGGTTGATCTGCGTGGGCGTCCTCGCCCTGCGGATGCTGGGCGAGCTGCGCCGCCTCCGCGAGCAGCTCGCGCGGACCCGCGACGAGGTCGATCCGGCATACGGCAGGCTGCGCGCCCGGACCGGGCGCGGGCGGGTGGACGCCCCATGATCCCGATGCCGGCGGGGCGTACCATCGACGGCGCAGGTAGCGCCGGGGAAAGAGGTTGAGACATGGGCTTCGACGTCCGTACTTTGCTCATTCTGCTGCTGATCGCGCTGGTGCTGTTCGGCGCGCGGCGGCTTCCCGACCTGGCTCGGTCCCTGGGCCGCAGCGCCCGGATCCTCAAGTCGGAGACCAAGGGCCTCCACGACGAGGAGTCCGAGGACAAGGACAAGGACAAGTCCGAGCAGCAGCAGGCCCAGCAGCAGGAGACCGCCGCGTCCGGCGGCGCCGACGCCTCCCGACAGCAGCCGTCGCAGCAGAACGGTTACAGCGGCTACCCGGAGCTCCCGGCCGGTCAGCAGGTCGTCGACGAGAACGGTGAGCCGGTCCGCCGCAGCTACGGCGGCTAGGCTGAGCGGGCCGCCGCGGCGGGCGGTCCGGGTGTGTCCAGCGCGGCCGGTGGCGGGCGCGGTCAGGTTCGAGGAGCGTAGCCAACGATGCAGGTGGGCCGAGCACGGCGGCGGGAGCCGCGGGATCCCGAAGGCCGCATGCCGCTGATGGAGCATCTGCGCGAGCTGCGCAACCGCCTGGTCAAGGCGCTGCTGTTCATCGCCGCGGGCACCGTGGTGGGCTACCTGGTCTACGACCCGGTGTGGGCCTGGTTGAAGGAGCCCTACCTCTCCCTGCCCGCGTCCCAGCGCGGCGGCACCGATGAACTGGTGTTCACCGGCGTCTTCGACGCGTTCTTCGTCGCCTTCCGGGTGTGGGTGATCGTCGGGCTCGTCGTGTCCTGCCCGTTCTGGCTCTACCAGCTGTGGGCGTTCGTCGCCCCCGCCCTGAACGGCCGCGAGAGGCGCTACACCTACGTCTTCGTGCCGATGGCGGCGGTGCTGTTCGTGGCCGGCTCGGTACTGGCCTACTACATCACCGGGCTGGCGATGTCGGTGCTGTTCGGCTTCGCGTCCGAGGGCATGGTCCCGCTGATCACCATCACCAACTACCTGGGCTACATGACCCTGATGATGCTGGTGTTCGGCCTGGGCTTCGTGGCGCCCCTGCTCGTCGCGCTGCTCAACCTGATGGGCGTGGTCACCCACGAGGCACTGGCCCGATCGCGCCGCCTCATCCTCTTCGGGATCTTCGTCCTCTCCGCGGTCGTCACCCCGGCCGAACCGCTGTCCATGCTGGCTCTGGCCATCCCGCTCGTCGCGCTGTTCGAGGCCGCCGAGCTGTTCTGCTTCGTCAACGACCGGCGCCGCAGCCGGCACGACGAGCTGGCCGGGCTCGGCGACGACGAGATCTCCCCGCTGGATGACGAGGAGTCGGTGTCCGAGGCTGAGCCGAAGCGCTAGTCTCGGATACGCCGGTCCCCGAGCAGCGGGGGCAGACCCGACGCCGCCCGAGGAGCACTCAGATGGACGACGCCACCGGTACGCCGCAGGACCTCCCGCCCGAGGCACGGGGCAACACCAAGTGGCACGACACCACCCACGCGGTGTGGAAGCGTTCGTCGCTCTCGCGCGCGGACTCCTCGGCCGTCGTCGAGGTCGCCAAGTTCGACGACGGCTACCGTGCCGTCCGCGACGGCAAGCACCCCGAGAAGGGCACCCTGTTCTTCACCCCCGCCGAGTGGGACGCGTTCGTGCTGGGCGCCAAGGACGGCGAGTTCGACATCCCCGAGGAGTACCTCACCGCCGAGGAGGCCGCCATCCAGCGCGGCGAGGTCCCGGTGACCGCGGTGGTCTCGCCCGCCTCCCAGGAGGCTGCGGACCCCGCTGCGGGCGAAGGCGACTCGGCGAGCTGACGCCCGGCTCGCCGGTGCCGATGTAGCGCCGATACGGCGCCGTCCGCGCCGGTGCTGCGAGCCGGGCCGGGGCAGCGCTGCGGAACGTGCGCCTCACCCGCCGCAACGCCATAGGCTTGGTGGACATGAGTACCCACGCCGCGCGGTACGCCGCCTTCCGTCGGCGCCAAGCCGAGTCCAGCGCCGCCATCGAGGAGTTCCAGGGGCTCTACGGTTTCGAGTTCGACCGCTTCCAGATCCGGGCCTGCAAGGCGCTGGAGTCGGGCGACGGGGTACTGGTGGCCGCCCCCACCGGTTCGGGAAAGACCGTCGTGGGGGAGTACGCGGTGCACCTGGCGCTGCGTGACGGCGCCAAATGCTTTTACACCACGCCCATCAAGGCGCTGTCCAACCAGAAGTACACCGACCTGGTGCGCCGCTACGGCGCCGACCAGGTCGGCCTGCTGACCGGCGACAACAGCGTCAACGGCGAGGCGCCCATCGTGGTGATGACCACCGAGGTGCTGCGCAACATGCTCTACGCCGGATCCCACACCCTGGCGCGGCTGGCCTATGTGGTCATGGACGAGGTCCACTACCTCGCCGACCGCTTCCGCGGGGCGGTGTGGGAGGAGGTCATCATCCACCTGCCGGAGTCGGTGCGGGTGGTCGCGCTCTCGGCCACCGTCAGCAACGCCGAGGAGTTCGGCGAGTGGATGCAGCAGGTGCGCGGTGAGACCACGGTCATCGTCGACGAGAAGCGACCGGTCCCGCTGTGGCAGCACGTCATGGCCGGAAAGCGCATGCACGACCTGTTCGTGCCGATCGAGGAGAGCACCGACGGCGGCGACGGGCAGAGCGGCCAAGGCGGCCAGGGAGCCGAGAAGAAGGGCGGCGGGCGCGGCAAGCGCACCCGCAAGCGCGACCGGTCCGGCGCGGACGCCTCCGCCGAGATCAGCGTCAACGGCGAGCGCATGCGGGTCAACCCGCGGCTGATCCGGCTTGCCCAGGAGGACGACCGCATCACCCAGCTCGCGCACCGCAAGCGCCCCCCGCAGACCCGGGCGCGGACCTCGGCCAAGCCGCGGACCAAGTACGCCCCGCCCAACCGGGTGCAGATCGTCGACGAACTCGACCGCGAGGGCCTGCTGCCCGCGATCGTGTTCGTCTTCAGCCGCGCCGGCTGCGACGACGCCGTACGTCAGTGCATGTACTCCGGTCTCGCCCTCACCACCGAGGAGGAGGCCGCCGAGATCCGCAGCTACGCCGAGCGCCAGTGCGCCGACATCCCGCCCGCCGACCTGGCGGTGCTGGGCTACGACGAGTGGCTGCGCGCGCTGCAGCGGGGCGTGGCCGCCCACCACGCCGGCCTGCTGCCCACGTTCAAGGAGGTCGTGGAGACGCTGTTCTCGCGCGGCCTGATCCGGGCGGTCTTCGCCACCGAGACCCTGGCGCTGGGCATCAACATGCCGGCGCGCACGGTGGTCATCGAGAAGCTGGACAAGTGGAACGGCGAGACCCACGCCGCCCTGACCGCGGGGGAGTACACCCAGCTGACCGGCCGCGCCGGGCGGCGCGGGATCGACGTCGAGGGCCACGCGGTCGTGGTGTGGCAGCCCGGCACCGACCCCGAGGCCGTCGCCGGGCTGGCCAGCACCCGCACCTACCCGCTGAACTCCAGTTTCCAGCCCTCCTACAACATGGCGGTCAACCTGGTGGGCCAGGTGGGTCGTGAGCGCAGCCGCTCCATGCTGGAGGCGTCCTTCGCCCAGTTCCAGGCCGACCGGGCGGTGGTGGGCCTGGCCAAGCAGCTGCGCAAGCAGGAGGAGGCCATGGAGGGCTACGCCCAGGCGGCGCAGTGCCACCTGGGCGACTTCATGGAGTACGCGGCGCTGCGGCGCGAGCTCAGCGACCGGGAGAACCAGGCGGCGAAGGGCCGCAGTGCCCGCCGCCGGGAGGAGGCGGTGCGCAGTCTGGAGCGGCTGCGGGCCGGAGACATCATCCGGGTGCCGTCCGGCCGCCACACCGGTTTCGCGGTGGTGCTGGATCCCGGGCTTAAGGGCGATCTGCCCGCTCCGCTGGTGCTGACCGCCAAACGCCAGGTGAAGCGGGTGAACGCGGCGGATTTCCCGGTCCCGGTGGAGCCGGCCGGGCGGCTGCGGATCCCGAAGAACTTCTCCGCCCGCTCGGCGCAGTCGCGTACCGACCTCGCCTCCTCGCTGCGCAACAAGCTCGACGAGACCGGCGGCGTGGATCCGGCCAAGCAGCGCACGGGCGACGGCGAGGCCGACGACCCCGAGATCACCCGCCTGCGCCGGGAGCTGCGGCAGCACCCCTGCCACGGCTGCGAGGACCGCGAGGACCACGCGCGCTGGGCCGAGCGCTACTTCCGGCTGCGCAAGGAGACCGAGTCGCTGCGGCGCCGCGTCGAGGGGCGCTCCCACGTCATCGCCCGCACCTTCGACCGCGTCTGCGGCGTGCTGGAGACCCTGGACTACCTCGACGGCGACACCGTCACCGAGGAGGGGGCGCGCCTGGCCAAGGTCTACTCCGAGCTGGACCTGCTGGTGTCGGAGTGCCTGCGCCGCGGGCTGTGGGAGGATCTCGCGCCTGCCGACCTGGCCACCTGCGTGGCGTCGCTGGTCTATGAGTCCAGGCGCAACGACGACCCCTTCCCGCGCGTGCCCGACGGGCAGCCGACCGAGGTGCTGGAGGAGATGGAGCGGCTCTGGGGCGAGCTGCACGAGGTCGAGCGCGACAACGGCGTCGGGTTCCTGCGCCGGCCCGACCTGGGCTTCGTGTGGACCACCCATCGCTGGGCCCGCGGCGACCGGCTCGACCGCATCCTCGTCGAGGCCGATATGCCCGCCGGGGACTTCGTGCGCACCACCAAGCAGCTGATCGACATGCTGGGCCAGATCGCCGGCGCCGCGCCCGAGGACAGCGGCATCCGGCGCAACGCACGCCGCGCGATGGACCTCGTCCGCCGCGGGGTGGTCGCCTACTCCTCGGTGAGCTGATCCGGCGCGCCGCGCGTCGACCGGACCGGGATGCGCCGGAGCTCGGCGCGCCGCGGCCGGCGGGCCGGGGATCGGCGAGGCGACGCCGTGTCCGCCGGCGTACGGTGCCGTGCTCGACAGACCGCCTCGACGGGGCGGGCGACGGGGCGGGGCGCAGCACAGGCGCGCCGACCCCGGCACCGGGAGGCGGAGAGGGCGGCGCCCGCCCCGTGGTCCTGGACACATCCGCGCGGCGCGCGCGGGCAGCGGGGCATGCCGGGTCCGTGACGGGATAGGTCTAGAGCCGACGGACCGGTTCGACGCGCTGCGGGGCACCACCGCCGGCGACCGCGGCGCTCAGGACGAAGAATGCGGGGCTCAACATGGCGGCGCGCACGCTGCTGGTCACCAACGACTTCCCCGGCCAGAGGGGCGGCTTCGAGACGTTCGGGAGCCGGCTGGCTCGGCGGCTGGCCGGCGGAGACGGCGCGGGGGTGGTCGTCCACACCGCCTCTTCGGGCAACGGCGGGTACGACGACTACCAGGACTACCCGATCGAGCGCGACTCCGGTCCGCGGCTGCTGCCGACCGCGCGCACCGCGCGCCGGGTGGCCCAGCTGATGCGCGGCTACGGGTGCGACCGCGTGCTGCTCGCCGAGGCGGGACTGGGCCTGGTGGCGCCGCGGCTGCGTCCCCGCTCCGACGGCGAGGTGGTCGCCGCGACCCGCGGAGCACGCTCATGGGGACCGGCCGCGCGGCCGATGCTGCGGCGTATCGCTTCGGGGGCCGACGTGCTCGCCTATCCGGACGAGTCCGCGCGCGAGGACGCCGAGACCGCGCTACCGCCCGACTCCGCGGTACGGCTGGTGCGGCTGACAGCGGGAGTGGACACCGACACCTTCCGCCCGGGGCTGGACGGCGCTGCGAGCCGGCGCCGACTCGGCTTGGGGGAGGGGCCGGTGATCCTGTCCGCGGCCCGGCTGGTGCGCGGCTGCGGCGCCGACAGCCTCGTCCGGGCGATGACATGGCTGCGCGTGCGCTTTCCGGGGGTGCGGCTGGTCGTGGCCGGGGACGGACCGGATCTGCGGCGCCTGCGGTCGCTCGCCGCGTGGGCGGGGGTGGCCGAGGACGTCGTGTTCGCGGGTCCGGTCGCCGAGGAGGACCTGCCGCCGCTCTACGCCGCGGCGGACATCTTCGCCCTGCCCTGCCGCAGCGGCTCGGAGAGGGGGAACCCGGCGTGGAGTCCCCGCATGCTCGAAGCGGCGGCGTGCGGACTGCCCGTCGTGGTCGGTGGTTGGGGCCCGGCACCGGACCGAGTGCGCCACGGCGAGACCGGTTACGTGGTCGACGGGGACGACGCGCGCGGCGTGGCGCGGCGGCTCTCCCTGCTGCTGGCCGACCCCCGGACGGCCCGCGCGATGGGTGAGCGCGGCCGCGACTGGGTGCTGCGGGAGTGGACCTGGAAGCGGATCCTCGCGCGGCTGGACCACACGCGGACGGGGGACTGAGCCGGCGGGAGGGCGGCGAAAAGTTGCGCCCGCGGTAGTCGGGTCGGGTGCCCGCTGGTGGCGGTGATCAGCGGGGCGGCTCTGGTTTGCTGGGCGGTCTTGTGGTCTGCCGGTGGAAGGTGGCCTGGAGAAAAGCGGCGGCGAGGGCGGTGGATGGCCGAGCCCGCGGTCAACGCACCGGGTGCTGGCCGATGGCGGTCCTGGCGGGGGCGGCGTTGGGCCGCCGCGGGCCGGTCGGCGCACCCAACGCGCGGTTTTCACCGGATTGCGGCCGCGATCTGGTCGAAACCCTGCGTTGGACGGCACCGGTCCAGCCGAGTCTGTCTGTGGGGCTGGATTCGGCGCCGAATCCAGCCCCACAGACAGACTCGGCGTGGCTTTTCCCGATACCGTGAAGTTATGGCCACGGAATGCGTTTTCCCGCGGCCATAACTTCACGATGACGCCGGACGAACCGGCATACCGGACATACCGGCGCCGGGTCGCCGTCGCACGCGCCACCGCCCGCGAACAGGGCCGGTGCCCGCCGCCCTCGTCGGGCGCCCAACCGGCGGGCACCCTGCCGATGGGCACGGGCTGGGCCATCCGCTACCGTCGCCGCCGCTTTTCCGTCCAAGACGCCTGGATGCCGCCCGGTGTCAAGGCCGCACAGTCGACCGCAGGCGCCACCCGGGGCTCAGAGCACTGCGTGTTACCGCCCGGTGCCGGGGCCGAACCACAGTGCAGCGCGGGCGTCGCCGCAGGCGGCGGCGAGCCGGGCGGATTCGTTCGGTCGCCGGGTTGCCGCCGGGCGGTGGCGGCGGCACGGCGAAGGTGCGAGAGTGTAGTCGGACGTCCTATTAGTTTCCGAGTTGTGCCCGCGCGACGGGCGGCGATCCCGCCCACGACTCAGGGGAGCCGGCAATGGCCCACGAGCGCATCCTGCCCACACCCGAGGCCGAGGACCTGCTGGAGCTGGTCCGCGGCATCGCCGACAAGGAGTTGGCCCCCCGGGCCGCCCGCGACGAGGAGGCGGGCGTCTTCCCGCGCGACGTCTTCGACCTGCTGGGACGCTCCGGGCTGCTGGGGCTGCCCTATCCCGGCGAGTACGGCGGCGGCGACCAGCCCTACGAGGTCTACCTCCAGGTCGTCGAGGAGTTGGCCGCGCGCTGGCTGGCTGTGGGGCTGGGGCTGAGCGTCCACACCCTCTCCTGCTTCCCGGTGGCCGCCTACGGCACCGAAGCACAACGCGCGGCACTGCTCCCCGAGATGCTCGGCGGCGAGCGGCTGGGCGCGTACTGCCTCTCCGAGGCCCAGTCGGGCTCCGACGCCGCGGCCATGGCCACCCGCGCCCGCCCCGGTGGGGAGGGCTACGTCGTCGACGGCGCCAAGTCCTGGATCACCCACGGCGGGGTCGCCGACTTCTACACCCTCTTCGCCCGCACCGGTGGGCCCGACTCCGGCGGCCGCGGCATCAGCTGCTTCCACGTGCCCGCGGCCACGCCGGGCGTCCGGGCGGACCCGCCCGAGCGCAAGATGGGGATGTCCTCCTCACCCACCGCGGTCGTGCGCTTCGACGAGGCCCCGACCGCCGCCGACCGACGCATCGGCGAGGAGGGCCAGGGCTTCGCCATCGCCATGGCCGCGCTGGACTCCGGCCGACTCGGCATCGCCGCGTGCGCCGTCGGTGTGGCCCAGGCCGCGCTGGACGCGGCCGCGGAGTACTCCCGCACCCGCCGCCAGTTCGGCCAGGCCATCGGCGACTTCCAGGGGATCGCGTTCATGCTCGCCGACATGGCCACCGGGGTCGAGGCGGCGCGGGAGCTGTACCTGGCGGCCGCCCGCCGGCGCGATGCGGGGCGCCCCTTCGGCACGCAGGCGGCCATGGCCAAGCTCTTCGCCACCGATACCGCGATGCGGGTCGCCACCGACGCCGTCCAGGTGCTGGGCGGCTCCGGATACACCCGCGACCTGCCCGCCGAGCGGCTGATGCGCGAGGCGAAGGTGCTGCAGATCGTCGAGGGGACGAACCAGATCCAGCGCATGGTCATCGGCCGCGACCTGGCCCGGGCCGCCGACGCCGCCGAAACCGGGGCCCGATAGCGGAAACGACTTCATAACAGGCGTCTCGCAGGACCTGGGCAGGTCACGACATCCGCTGATACAAGGGGGCGAGTGCCGCTGCGGCGTGGGTCACAAACCCGTGTGACGCAGTCGGCGTTTCCGCGGTCGGCGACCACCGGCCGCGGGTGACCGAAGGCGCGAAAAGATCGGCGGAGGCGAATATGGCCCAGGTCCGGCTGGCCGGGATCGGCAAGACCTACCCGGACGGCACGAGCGCGGTCTCGGCGCTCGACCTCGACATCGCCGAGGGGGAGTTCCTCGTCCTCGTCGGCCCCTCCGGGTGCGGCAAGACGACCGCGCTGCGCATGATCGCCGGCCTGGAGGAGATCACCTCGGGGACGCTGACGATCGGCGACCGCACGGTCAACCGCACCCCCGCCCGCGACCGCGACGTGGCCATGGTCTTCCAAAGCTACGCCCTCTACCCGCACTTATCGGTGCGCGACAACATCGCCTTCGGGCTGCAGCTGCGCAAACTGCCCAAGCGCGAGATCAAGCAGCGGGTGGAGGCCGCCGCCGAGACCCTGGGCCTGACCGAGCACCTCGACCGCCGCCCCCGCAACCTCTCCGGCGGCCAGCGCCAGCGGGTGGCCATGGGCCGGGCCATCGTCCGCCAGCCCCAGGCGTTTTTGATGGACGAGCCGCTGAGCAACCTCGACGCCAAGCTGCGGGTGCAGATGCGCGCCGAGATCTCCCGCATCCAGCGCGACCTCGGTGTGACCACCGTCTACGTCACCCACGACCAGGTCGAGGCGATGACGCTGGGCGACCGGGTCGCCGTGCTGAAGAAGGGCGTGCTGCAGCAGGTCGCCGCACCCCAGGAGCTCTACAACCATCCCGCCAACCTTTTCGTCGCCGGGTTCATCGGCTCGCCGTCGATGAACCTGTTGCAGGCGCGCATCGAGGCCGACGGCCCCGGAGCCCGCCTGGATCTGGGCGGCCACACGCTGGCGGTGCCCGCCGAGCTGCTCGCCGAGCGCCCCCGCCTGCGCGAGTACCTCGGCCGCGACATCGCCGTGGGCATCCGCCCCGAGGACATGGACGACGCCGAACTCGGCCACGAGGACCCCGGCGCCGTGCTCACCTCCACCACCGACCTCGTCGAGGCGCTCGGCGCCGAGCTGCTGGTGCACTTCCGGCTGCCGGCGCCGCCCGTCGTCACCGAGGACACCAAGGAGCTGGCCCGAGACGCCGGCGCCGACCAGGTCGACGCCGCCACCCCTGACAGCGACGTCATCGCCCGGTTCAGCCCCCGATCGCAGGCCCGCACCGGCCAGCCGGTGCGGGTGCGGGTCGACACCGCGCGCCTGTACTTCTTCGACCCCGCCACTGGAGACGCCGTCTGGGGCGACGCCGTCTCCGCCACCGAGCAGAAGGAGGGAACACATGCCTGAGCACATGTGGAGAGGACGCGCCGCGCTCGCGGTGACCGCGGTCGGCGCGCTGGCGGCGGCGACCGCCTGCAGCCCGGGATCGACGCAAAGCGGGGGTTCCGGCGACCTGGCGGGCGTGGAACTGCTGGTGGCGGCCAAGTGGACCGGCGTCGAGGAGGAGAACTTCACCGAGGTGCTGGCCGGGTTCGAGGAGGAGACCGGCGCCACTGTCACCTACGAGTCCACCGGCGAGGACACCGGCGCCTACCTCGGCCCCAAGATCGAGGCGGGCGAGCCGCCGGACGTGGCCATCCTGCCCCAGCCCGGCCTGGTCCAGGAGTACGCCGCCCAGGATGCGCTCGTGCCGCTCTCCGGCGACGCGGCCACCGCACTGCAGGAGAACTACACCGACTACTGGCGCCAACTGGGCTCCGTCGACGGCGAAGCCTACGGCGTGCTGCTGAAGGCCGCCCACAAGTCCATCATCTGGTATCGGCCCGACGCCTTCGACCAGGCGGGCGTCACCCCGCCGGGGACCTGGAGCGACCTCACCGGCACCACCGCCACCACGCTCTCCGAGGCCGGGATCACGCCCTTCGCCATGTGCGGCGCCTCGGGCTGGACGCTGACCGACTGGTTCGAGAACGTCTACCTCTCCCAGGCCGGACCGCAGAAGTACGACCAGCTCGTCGCCCACGAGATCCCCTGGACCGACGACAGCGTCGTGCAGACCCTGGAGACCCTCGCCGAGGTGTGGGGCGAAGAGGAGTGGATGGCCGGCGGCACCCAGGGCGCGGTGCAGACCGACTTCCCCACCTGCGTCTCCGAGGTCTACGGCCAGGAGCAGGCCGCCATGGTCTACGAGGCGGACTTCGTGGCGGCGAGCGCCGAGGAGGCCGGCGCGACGGTGGGCGAGACCGCCCAGGCGTTCCCGTTCCCGGCCGTGGGCGAGGACTCCGACGCCCCCGTCGTGGTCGGCGGCGACATCGCCGTGGCCATGAGCGAGGCCGAGGGCGTGCAGCGGCTGATGGCCTACCTCGCCTCGCCCGAGGCCCAGACCACCTGGGCCGGGCTCGGCGGCTACCTCTCGGCCAACTCCCAGGTGGAGGCCGGCGCCTATCCCGACGAGTTCACCCGGACCCTGGCCCAGACCATCCTGGAGGCCGGCGACGACGTCCGCTACGACCTCTCCGACCAGGTACCCAGCCAGTTCGGCGCGACCGAGGGCAAGGGCATGTGGGCCGCTCTTCAGGACTTCCTGCGCGACCCCTCCGACCCCGAGGCCGCGGCCGAGAAGCTCGAACAGGCCGCTGCGGCGGCGGAGTAGCCCCGACATGCCTCCCTCCACCGACACGCGACCGCAACGTCTCCGGGGACGCGGCGGCGACGGCGAGGCCCTCCTATGACCGCCGCCGAGACCGCATCCGACGCCCCCGCCGCCGCGCAGGCAGGCGGCCCCGCCACCGGGCGGGGCCGCCTCGGCCCGCCGCCCTGGCTGGCCCTGTTCTTCCTGCTGCCGGCACTGCTGTTCCTGGGAATCTACGTCGTCTACCCGATCCTGTTCTCGGTCTATAGGAGCCTGTGGGACGCGCCGGGTACCGAGTTCGTCGGACTGGACAACTACGTACGGATGTTCACCCGCGCCGACACCTTCACGGCGCTGCGCAACAACGTCATCTGGATCGCGGTGGCACCGGCCGTGGTGACCGTGGCCGGGCTGATCTTCGCGGTGCTGACCGAGCGCATCCGCTGGTCCACGGCCTTCAAGATCGTGGTGTTCATGCCGATGGCGATCTCCTTCCTCGCCTCCGGTGTGATCTTCCGGCTCGTCTTCGAGCAGGACCCCGAGCGGGGCCTGGCCAACGCGGTCATCACCACGGTCCAGGACACCGTCGCCCCGACCGGCGCCTACCCCGACGCCCGTCCCCGCGAGCAGGTGCCGCTGGAGGAGACCTCCGGCGGCGGCTACCGGCTCACCGACCCCGTCTCCCCGGGCGACGCGGTGGCCGTCCCGCTGGTGGGCGTCTCGCCCGACGACGTGCCCGGCGACCCTGAACCCGCCCGCACCGCCGAGACCGAGCAGGGCGCGGTCACCGGAACGGTATGGATGGACTTCACCCGCGGAGGCGGCGGCGAGGAAGGCGTCGCCGACCCCAGCGAGACGGGGCTGCCCGCCCTGCGCATCGAGGCGGTCCGCGACGGCGAGGTGGTCGCCACCGCGGCCACCGCCTCCGACGGCACCTTCGCCCTGACGGGACTTGAGGGCGAGGGCTACACGCTGCGGCTGGCCGCATCCAACTTCTCCGAGCCCTACAACGGCCTGACGTGGCTGGGGCCGACCCTGATCACGCCGTCCATCATCGCCGCCTACCTGTGGGTATGGGCCGGGTTCGCCATGGTGCTCATCGCGGCGGGCCTCTCGGCCATCCCCCGCGAGGCGCTGGAGGCCGCCCGGGTCGACGGAGCCACCGAATGGCAGGTGTTCCGGCGGGTGACGGTCCCGCTGCTCTCGCCGGTGCTCATGGTGGTCTTCGTGACCCTGATGATCTACGTGCTGAAGATTTTCGACCTGGTGTTCGTGATCGCCCCGGGGTCGGTGCGTGCCGACGCCAACGTGCTGGCCCTGGAGATGTGGCAGGTCTCCTTCGGCATCAACGACCAGGGGCTGGGCAGCGCCTTGGCGGTGTTCCTGCTGGTGCTGGTCGTGCCGGCGATGATCTTCCAGATCCGACGGTTCCGCCGGGAGGAGACATGAGCGCACAGATCGAGCCGGCCGAATCCGCCGAGCGCGAGGCACCGGACGCACCGGGCGATCGCGAGGGGGCGCCGCGGCGCTCGACGGCCGCGCGCCTGGTGGCCCGCAGCGGTTCCGGACTGGTGCAGGTACTGCTGATTCTCATCGCGCTGTTCTGGATGCTGCCCACACTGGGCCTGCTGTTCTCCAGTCTGCGCTCGCCCGCGGACAACGCGGCGTCGGGATGGTGGGCCGTGCTCACCGAGCCCTCCCAGCTCACCCTGCGCAACTACGCCGACCTGCTGGACAACCCCGACTTCGTGGCCTCCTTCGGCAACACGGTGCTGATCACGGTGCCTGCCACGGCGATCATCGTCGTGGTGGCCTCCCTGGCCGCCTACGCCTTCGCCTGGCTGGAGTTCCCCGGCCGCGACTGGCTCTTCCTGGGCGTGGTCGGGCTGCTGGTCGTGCCGCTGCAGGTGGCGCTGGTACCCATCTCCAGCCTCTACGGCGGGACCCCGCTGTACGGATCGATCGCCGCGGTGGTGCTGTTCCATGTCGGCTTCGGACTGCCGTTCGGGATCTTCCTGCTGCGCAACTTCTTCGCGGCCATCCCGCGGGACCTGCTGGAGGCGGCGCGGATGGACGGCGGCAAGGAGCTGACGATCTTCCGCCGGGTGATCCTGCCGCTGGGCGGTCCCGCGATCGCGTCGCTGGGGATCTTCCAGTTTCTGTGGGTGTGGAACGACCTGCTGGTGGCCCTGGTCTTCGCCTCCGAGGCCAGCCAGCCCATGACGGTGGCCCTGCAGTCGGAGATGCGCCAGTTCGGCGCGAACATCGACGTGATCTCCGCGGGCGCGTTCCTGTCGATGGTGGTGCCGCTGCTGGTGTTCTTCGCCTTCCAGCGGTATTTCGTGCAGGGCGTGATGGCCGGAGCGGTGAAGTAGCCGCACGCCACCGGCGGCGGTCGTGCGGGGGCGGCCCGCGCAACCGCCGCACGGAGACACCGCGAGGGGCCGGCATCCTGGGAGGATGCCGGCCCCTGGGCGTATGCGGGGACTCAGCCGCGGCGGCTCCCGCCGCAAAGCGGCGCCGTGCAGAGGCCGGCGGGCCCCGGCGCCGACGCGCGGGGCCCGCCCCTCGCCGCGGGCCGAACTCGGCCGCCGCCTGTGCGGGCGGCGGCCGGCGAGAGGGGAGAACGGCCCGCCGCGGTCGGGTCGGTATCGGGGGTCAGCCGGTCTGGCCGATCGCCAGGCCGCTGTCCTTGTCGAAGTAGTGCAGCTGGCTGACGTCGATCGACAGCGAGATCTTGCCGCCGGGGCGCACCGCGCTGCGCGGGCTGACGCGGGCGGTGAACACCGACTTGTCCCCGGACAGCGGCAGGCCGCCCTCACCCTCGCTCTCGTCGGCCGCGTCGGCGGCCAGCGCCGCGGCCTCCTCGTGGCGCACCGGGGGCGCGTTCACCGAGAAGATGACGTTGATCTCGGTGCCGAGCTCCTCGGTGATGTCGGCGACGGCGTCCATGCTGGTGCCGTTGCCCGAGATCGCGGCGTCCTCGAAGTCGGAGGGACGGATACCCAGGATGATCTGCTTGCCCATGTAGTCGCGCAGGCCCGGGCGGGCGTCGACGATGGAGCTGGGGACGGTCAGGGCGTGCTCGGCGAACTTCAGCACGGCGCCGGAGCCGTCCTGCTGCAGCTCGGCGTTGACGAAGTTCATCGCCGGGGAGCCGATGAAGCCCGCGACGAAGAGGTTCGCCGGGTGGTCGAACAGGTTCTTGGGGGTGTCGACCTGCTGCAGGCGGCCGTCGCGCAGCACTGCGACACGGTCGCCCAGGGTCATGGCCTCGGTCTGGTCGTGGGTGACGTAGACGGTGGTCACGCTCAGGCGCTCGTGGAGCTGGTTCAGCGAGGCGCGCATCTGCACACGCAGCTTGGCGTCGAGGTTGGACAGCGGCTCGTCCATCAGGAACGCCTGCGGTTCGCGGACGATGGCCCGGCCCATGGCCACGCGCTGGCGCTGACCGCCGGAGAGGGCGGCGGGGCGGCGCTTGAGGTAGGACTCCAGGCCCAGCATGGACGCGGCGTCCTGGACGCGCTTGGCGATCTCCTGCTTGGGGATCTTACGCAGCTTCAGGCCGAAGGCCAGGTTCTGCTCGACCGTCATGTGCGGGTAGAGCGCGTAGTTCTGGAAGACCATGGCGATGTCGCGGTCCTTCGGCGGGCGGTCGTTGACCACGTCGTCGCCGATGTAGAGGTCGCCGCCGGTGATCTCCTCCAGTCCGGCGATCATCCGCAGCGCCGTGGACTTGCCGCAGCCCGAGGGGCCGACGAGCACCATGAACTCGCTGTCGTGGATTTCCAGGTTGAGGTTGTCGACGGCCTTGACTCCGCCGGAGTACACCTTGTCGACGCCGTCCAGGACGATCTTCGCCATGGGTTAACAGCTCCCGTGTCCGTCGCCCGTCCCGGCTGCGGGAGCGGGCTCTTCCGCTGTGCTGATCACTCTGTATCGATCTGTTGACCAACATCGAACACCACCGAAGCCGTTCTGTCGATAGTTCGTCCTGTTTCGATCCGATAGCGTCCACATTGTGAGACGGCGGAGATCGGGTGGATCCGGAGGCGACGAGCGCCCCGCGCCCGCACCGCGGCTGAACGGTGCGGGCGCCGCGGTGGGCGGTATCGGCCGAACGCGCGCGGCGCGAAGGCCGGTCGGCCTCATCGGGCGCCACCGGATTCACGTGCGCACACGCGCGGCGCGAGTACGGTCCGAGCGGCGCCAAGGCGGCGCAGGGCCCGTCGCCGACCGCCCGCATGGGCGCCGCTCCAAGGCATCGTTCCAGCTCAGCGCGCTGGATCGGGGTCATATGCCGGAGTCGCGGGCGATGCCGGCGGACTGGCGTGCGCACATCCGGGTGCGTTAGCCTGGCGACGGTTGCCCGGATCCGGTCGCCCCCGCGGACCTCCGCGTGCGTGAGCGGGCCCGAGACCACTCCCCGACACGTCGGCGAAGCGTTGCGGCGCACGAGTGGGAGTCTGGGTAATCTACTGACCAGTCCAGCACTGGACGGACCGGTCGAGCGGTCCGGTCGTTGTCTTGCCGGACGTCGCGCCACGCACCAGGCGCGGCCGTCGGCCTGATAAGGACCGGGGTTCCGCGACCGGGCGGGGGGTTGGACCCGGAGAAGGCCCGGACATCCAGTAGACAACGGTCTCCGCGCTCGCCGCCGACGAGACGGATCCGGTCCGAAGGGTGATTCGGGCCTTTTCCGCGTCCCCCCATCCACAGGCGAAAGCGAGCCAGGCTTGGTTACCGAAGGCGCCCGGCACACCGGCGAAGAAGCCGGGAGGGCCCCTGCGGCGGTCGAAGGACCTCCCCGGCGCTCGCTGAGCGGTCCCGCCCCGCGCGCCCTCGCGGCCGCGGCGGCGGGGCTGTGCCAGCTGCTCGCTCTGCCGCCCTACGGGCTGTGGTGGCTCGGTCCTCTCGGCGCCGCCCTGCTCACTCTCGCGGTCATGGGCACCCGCCTGCGCCGGGCCGGATGGCTCGGGCTGCTGGCCGGCGCCGCGCTGATGGTTCCGCTGATCCGCTGGCAGGACGTCTTCGGCACCGACGTGTGGCTGATCATCGCCGCCGCCGAGTCCGTGTACTTCGCGCCGATGGCCGCGGGCATCGCCCTGGTCGCGCGACTGCCGGGATGGCCGGTGTGGACCGCGGCGCTGTGGGTGCTGCAAGAAGCCGTGCGCGCCCGTTTCCCGCTGGGCGGGTTCCCCTGGGGCAAGCTCGCCTTCGCCCAGCCCGACACCCCCTTCACCGGATACGCGGCCCTCGGGTCCTCGCCGCTGGCAACCTTCGCCGTGGCGCTGACGGGCACGCTGCTGCTGGCGGCGGTGCTGCGCCTGGCGCGGCGGCCGCGGGCCCCGCTGGCCGCGACGGCGGGACTGGCGGCGGGCGCCGCCGCCCTCACCGCCGGCGGCGCCGCCCTGCCTGCGCTGACCGCCCCCGCCGTCGACCACACCGCCACCGTCGCCCTGGTGCAGGGCAACGTGCCCGGCGTGGGGGAGATGAGCGTCCTCGGCGAGCGCATGCAGGTGCTGCGCAACCACACCGAGGGCGTACACCGGCTCGCCGACCGGGTCGAGGCGGGCGAGGCCCAGCAGCCCGACCTGGTGGTGCTGCCGGAGAACGCCAGCGACATCGACACCTACACCGACCCGGCCGCGGCCGAGATGATCAGCGAGGCCGCCCGCGACATCGGGGCGCCCCTGCTGTTCGGCATCACCCGCTACAGCGCCGACGGCACCGAGCGCGAGGTGCGCAGCGTCGTGTGGGACCCCGAGGACGGACCCGGCGACTACTACACCAAGCGCTACCTGGTGCCCTTCGGCGAGTACATCCCCTACCGTGATTTCTTCACCCGCTTCGTGCAGCGCCTGGAGCACGTCAGCAGCGACGCCGTTCCCGGCGACGAGCCGGGGGCGCTGACATTGGGCGGGACGACCCTGGCCACCGCGATCTGCTTCGACGTGGCCTTCGACCCGCCGGTGCGCGAGTCGGTGGCCGCCGGGGGCCAGATCATCGCCGTGCCCACCAACAACGCCAACTACAACTTCACCGGCCAGTCCGAACAGCAGTTGGCCATCACCCGGCTGCGCGCCGTCGAGCACGGGCGCCCCGCCGTGGTCGCCTCTACCAGCGGCATCAGCGCCGTGGTGACCAGGCGCGGCGAAGTCACCTACCGCTCGCCCGAGGCGCAGTCGGCCGTGCACGTGGCCGAACTGCCGGCCATGACCGGTCTGACCCCGGCCACCCGCCTGGGAGCGCTGCCCGAGGCGGCGCTGTGCGCGGCGGCCGCGGGCGCACTCGGTGCCGCGCTCGCCGCGGCCGGCCGGCGCCGCCGCGCCCCGGTCGGCGAGGGGGACCGGGCTCAGGACGGTGCCGCCCCGCCGGCCGGCTGAGGTCCGCCGGCATCACGGCCGCCCGATCGGGAACGAACGGCGGGGTGCGTGCGTTGACATCGAAGGGAGGCCTGCCGAGTCGAGGATGGTGCCCATGCCGCTGCTGATCGTCATCGCGCTGATGGCGCTGCCCTTCCTGGAGATCTGGCTGATGATCCTGGTCGGCCAGCAGATCGGCGTCGCCTGGACCATCGCGCTGCTGTTCGCCCTCAGCGCCGCCGGTGTCGTCGTGCTGCGCAGTGCCGGGACCAAGACCTTCCGCGAGGCCGATGCGGCCATGCGCACCGGTACACCCCCGCAGGGCGGACTGCTGGACACCTTGATGCTGATGGTCGGCGGCATCCTGCTGCTTACTCCGGGCTTCGTCACCGCCGCGCTGGGCGCCGTGATGGCACTGCCCTTCACCCGGCCCGCGCTGCGCTGGGCGTTCACCGGCTGGGCCGAGCGCCGCGTGAAGCGCATGCGCGACTCCGCCGAGGCCGAGTTCGTCGCCCAGGGCGGGCGCATCCCGCCCCAGCCGGGGCGTCAGGGCGAGCGGGCCCCCAGCGGTGGCCGGGTCATCCGGGGGCGTGTCGTCGAGGACGAGTGAGGGCCGCGGCCTGGGCGAGCGGCGCCTGCCCCGCCGGCGAGCGCTACGCGGCGCGGGAGCGGACCCGGCGCGTGGGGCCTATGGCGATAGTGTGTCGGGCGTGATCGACGACAAGCCGTGGAACTACCTCATGGACATGGACGGGGTGCTCGTACGCGAGGAGCACCTGGTCCCCGGCGCCGACGAGTTCGTCTCCGAACTGCGCGAGAGCGGCATCGGCTTCATGGTGCTGACCAACAACTCCATCTACACACCGCGCGATCTGCGCGCCCGTCTCAAGCGCAGCGGACTGGACATCCCCGAGGAGTCCATCTGGACCTCGGCGCTGGCCACCGCCCGATTCCTCAAGGAGCAGCGGCCCGGCGGTTCGGCCTACGTAGTCGGGGAGTCGGGCCTGACCACCGCACTGCACAGCATCGGCTACGTGCTCACCGACCGCGAACCCGACTACGTCGTGCTGGGCGAGACCCGCACCTACAGCTTCGAGGCCATCACCCGCGCCATCCGCCTGGTGGAGAGCGGCGCGCGGTTCATCGCCACCAACCCCGATGAGAAGGGGCCCAGCCGCGAGGGATCGCTCCCGGCGACCGGAGCCGTGGCCGCCCTGATCGAGCGCGCGACCGGGCGGGCCCCCTACTACGTGGGCAAGCCCAATCCGCTGATGATGCGGTCGGCACTGCGGGCGCTGGGCGCCCACTCCGAGAGCACGGTCATGATCGGCGACCGTATGGATACCGACGTGCGATCCGGACTGGAGGCGGGTCTGCAGACCCTGCTCGTGCTTTCGGGGATCTCCGGGCGGGACACCGCCGAACTCTTCCCCTACCGTCCGACGAAGGTGCTCGGTTCGGTGGCCGACCTGGTGGGCCGCACCGGCGACCCCTTCGGCGAGCAGGCGCCCGAGGAGCCCCAGCACAGCTGAGCGTGCCGGGCGGCGGACGCCTTCGCGCGGTGCGAAGGGGCGGTTGGTCCTCCCTGCCGCCGCCCCTCGCGCGTGCTTCAGGCGCTGCGCCGCTCCTCGGCCATCGCCTTCATGTGCTCCTGCTCTTCCCGGCGGCGCGACCGGAGCAGCTCCAGCCGCTCGGCGAGGACCTCTTCCAGGTCCTCCATGCTGCGGCGCTCCAGGAGCATGTCCCAGTGGGTCCGCGCGGGCTTGGCCTTCTTCTCCTGCGGCTCGCGGCCGTCCACCATCAGGGCGGTGTCGCCGCAGTAGCGGCACTCCCAGTTCGTGGGGACCTCGGCTTCGGTCGCGAAGGTGATGGAGAAGCGATGACCCTGAGGGCAGTCGTAGGTCACCTCTTGGCGCGGTGCCAGGTCGGTGTTGCGGTCGTTCTCGTAGCTGGTAGCCCCGAGTCGTGTGCCGCGAAGTGCTCGCTCGGCCATCGGTTGCGTGCCTCCAGGCGCTCTTGCGGTCTACATGGCATTAACACGTCGGTCCGTGTCAAGATTCCCCGCACTTCGGTCATCCAACCGTGCGATAATGGCCCCTCGCACGTTAACGGGCCGCGCCGAAGCGTAGTCCACGCAGGACACAAGCGCGCAACACCGCGCACACGGTGCGATCGCACGGCGGACACGTCCCCCGTCGTGACGCGGTCTCCACCGGTTGCGGCGCATCTCGGCCGCGGGGCAGCAGGGAACTTTTTCTTTCGACTCACGGGCGAAACAATCTGGCTCTAGTCTCGGATTCCCCTGTGTCCGAGGAGATTCCATGGCCGGTCCTGGACCCCGCCACGCCGCGGCGACTCAGTACAGCTCCGCCGCAGATCGGTCGCCAGCGGTACCGCTGCACTCGCTCGGCGCCCGCGCCGACGACCCCGACCTGTGGCGCGAACTGCGTGCACGCTGGGGCCCAGTGGCCCCGGTCGAGACGGAGCCCGGTATCCGTGCCTGGCTGCTGCTGGGCTATCAAGAGAACCTGGAGGCGCTGCGCGACCGGCGCCGCTTCTCCGCGGACACGGGCAGCGGAACGGCGCCCTCTGCGGATGCGGACGGCCTCCCGCGCGCCCGGGCGCTGTCCGGCGACGGAGCCGACCACGCCAGGCTGCGCGCGCCCCTCACCGACGCCCTGGCCCGGATTCCCGCCGAGCGGGTGGCCGCCGAGGTCCGCGGCCCCGCGCTCGCCCTGATCGCCGCTGCGGCGGCCGACGGCCGCATCGACCTTGTCGGCGACTACGCCCGGCCGCTGCCTTCGCTTGTGCTCAACCGTTTCTTCGGCCTGCCCGACGACTACGGCCGGCTGCTGGCGCGGCTGACCTTCGAGGCCGACAGCGGCGGGGACCCCGCCCGAGCCCGGACCGCGGCGGCCGCGCTCGAGGAGTACTTCACCGGCCTCGTGGCGCGGCGGCGTGCCGAAAGCGGCGACGACCTCGCCTCGCGCGTGCTCGCCCACCCGGAAGCGCTGAGCGACGCCGAAGCGGCTGCCTGCCTGCGCCTGCTGTGGTCGGCCGGGCACCGGCCGACGGCCCAGCTCATCGGAAACGCGCTCGGGCTCATCCTGGGAGATGCCCGCATCGGCGCCCTCTACGGCCAGGCGACGCTGCCCTCAGACGACTTCCTCGACTACGTCATGTGGACCGAGCCGCCGCTGGGCGCGCTCTCCGGTCGCCGCTGCACCGGCGACGTGCGCCTCGGCGGCGCCCATCTGCGCCCCGGCGACGCCCTGGTGCTGGGCCTGGCCGCCGCCCACGCCGATCCCGCTGTGACGCCCGGCGACCGCGCCGACGGCGCACTCGCCCTGGCCGGCAACCGCTCGCACCTGATGTGGGGCGCCGGTGCGCACGGATGCCCCGCGCAGGGCTTCGCCCGCGAGATCGCCGGAACAGCGATCGACACGCTGCTGGAGCGCCTGCCGGGCTTGCGGGCCGCCGGTGGAAGCCGGCCACGGAGGTACCGCGGAACCGAACTGCAGGGGCCCGCAGAGCTGCATGCGGAGTTTCCCGCCGAGCAGGACACCACCGTAGTCGGCGGCCGCCCTCCCGAAGCCCCCCGCTCCGGACGGCGGCGGCGGGCCTTGCCGCGCCCCAGGCCCATGGGGGCCCGCTACCAGGCTCCCCAGGCTGCCGAGCGACCGTCGCCGGAGGCGGCGTCCGTGCCCGTACCGCGCCCGGCGGGCGCGCGCAGACCACAGGGCCGGGGCGCCCGCTACCAGGCCCCGGATGCGGCGGCACCGGCGGCCCCCGATCGTCTGCGCGCGCTCCTGGACCGCTGGCACGTCCGGTGAACGCACCGTTCTCCGTTCCGTCCCCGGCCGCCCGCGGTGGGCGGCCGGGGCCCGTGCACAGGCTCAGCCGACGGGCTCCAGCAGCACCACCGGGATGTCGCGGTCGGTGCTCGCCTGGTACTCGTCGTACTGCGGCCACACCTCGGCCATGTGCGGCCACAGCCGCCGCTTCTCCTCCGTGGAGGCGGTGCGCGCCCGCGCCCGGAAGCGGTCCGCCTTGACCTGCACGCCGGCCTCCGGGTCGGCCTGCAGGTTCTTGTACCACTGCGGGTCGTCGGGATCGCCGCCCTTGGAGGCCACCACCACGTATGCGCCGCCGTCGGTGCGGTAGATCAGCGGCGTGCTGCGCTCCAGCCCGGACTTGCGGCCCTTGGTGGTGAGGATCAGCGTCGTGGTGCCCTGCCACTCATGGCCCTCCTCGCCGTCGGTGGCCTGGTAACGCTCCACATGCTCCTTGCCGAACAGCACTGCGTCCCCTTCCCAGCCGGGTGCCCGCCCCGCGGAGGCGAGCACCGGTGTTCTTTCTGACCGACCGGTGCAGCGTAGTCGACCTGCGGCGATGCGGTCACACTGGCGCACCGCCCCGATCGACACGCTGTAGCGCCTTGACTCCGTTCGCGGCACTCCCGATGATCGGTCAGTCGGCATCCGACCCGCCCCGCGGCCACCGCCGCTTCGGGCGGAGATCCCACGAGGAGGTTGAACGGGTGACCCCCCGCACACCGCGCTTCGCGGCGTCCTGGCGCGCCGCCGCCGGAGCGCTCCTGACCGCGACCGCCCTGCTGCTGACCGCGGCACCGGCGGACGCGGACACAAACACGGACGCGAACGCGAACGCGAACACAGCATCCCCCGGCACCGGCATCACCGACCGGCTCAAGGCCGTCCCCGGACTGCGCATCATCGAGGAGATCGACACCGAGCCCGGTTTCCGCTACTTCGTTTTGGGCTACGAGCAGCCCGCCGACCACGACGAGCCCGGCGGCCGGACCTTCGAGCAGCGGCTGACCCTGCTGCACCGCGGGTTCGACCGGCCAACCGTGCTGCACACCAGCGGCTACAACGTCAGCATCGGCGCCTTCCGCAGCGAACCCACCCGTATCGTCGACGGCAACCAGATCTCCACCGAGCAGCGGTTCTTCGAGCCCTCCCGGCCCGACCCGGCCGACTGGGAGGACCTGGACATCCGCCAGGCCGCCGCCGACCACCACCGCATCGTCGAGGCGCTGAACGACGTCTACGAGCAGGAGTGGATCTCCACCGGTGCGTCCAAGGGCGGGATGACCTCCGTCTACCACCGCCGCTTCTACCCCGGCGACCTCGACGGCACCGTGGCATACGTCGCCCCCAACGACGTGATCGACCGCGCCGACCACGCCTACCGCAGGTTCTTCGACACGGTGGGCGAGGGCCCGCAGTGCCAGAACGACCTGGAGGCGCTGCAGCGCGCCGCCCTGAAGCGGCGCGGCGAGCTGGTGGAGCACTACACCGGCCTCGCCGAGCGGAACGGCTGGACCTTCGACCGGACCATCGGCAGCGCCGACCGCTCCTTCGAGATGCTCGTGCTCGACACCCCCTGGGCGTTCTGGCAGTACCAGCCCACCCCCGAGGCGTGCGCCGACATCCCCGCGCCCGACGCCTCCACCGCCGACATCGCTGCCTTCCTCGACGAGGTCGCCGGCTTCGGCTTCTACACCGACCAGGGCACCACGCCCTACCTGCCCTACTACTTCCAGGCCGCCACCCAGCTCGGCACGCCCAGCGTGCCGACCAAGCACCTGCGCGGGCTGCTGCGCTACCCGGGCCTGTTCCAGGCGCGCAGCTACCTGCCCGAGGAGATGGACGTGCCCCGCTTCGACTGGTGGGCCATGCCCGATATCGATCACTGGGTGAGGCACCGTTCCACCGAGATGCTGTTCGTCGACGGCGAATGGGACCCGTGGGGCGCCGAGCACTTCCGCGCCGGCAGCGAGCGGCGTGACACGATGCGCTTCGTCGCCCCCGAAGCCAACCACGGCGCCGACATCGCCGCCCTGGAGGCCGACGACCGCGCCGCGGCCACCGCCGCGCTGCGCCGCTGGGCGGGCGTGGACGAAGAGGCCCGGACCATGGCCGAGTGGGTACCCGGCCTGGACAACGCCGGCGAGCGCCGGGAGCGGATCGAGCGCGGATTCGGCCTGCGCTAGCGATCCTCTCGCTGACACCGGGGCGGGCGCCGTTCGCGCCCGCCCCGGCCGCGCACTCAGATGTGCTCGGGCACCTCGTTGCCCGCCTCGCGGATGCCGCGGGAGACGCTCAGCGCGGCCAGCACCGCGAAGCCCAGGACGAAGAACACGATCAGCGACAGGATCGCCAGTCGGTAGTCGCCCCCGGTGGCGTCCAGCGCCACACCCAGCGCCAGCGAGCCCAGAAAGGCCGCCCCCTTGTCGCTGATCTCGTAGAGGCCGAAGTACTCGGCCTCCTTGCCGCGCGGGATCAGGTGGGAGAACATCGAGCGTGACAGCGCCTGGGTGCCGCCCAGCACGATGGCGATGAAGAACGCCAGCACGAAGAACTGCACCGCCGAGCCCTCGCTGAGCAGCGGCGCCACACTCACCACCGCGATCCACACCACCAGGCTGCCCAGGATCGTGCGCTTGGTGCCCAGCCGCCGCCCGATCGCGCCGATCAGCAGCGCGCCGCCGAAGGCCACGAACTGCACCATCAGGATGGCGCCGATCTGCACCTCCTGGCCCAGCCCCAGCGCCTGGTCGGCGAAGGTGGCCGAGAACGCGATGACCGTCTGGATGCCGTCGTTGAACAGGATGTAGGCCACCAGGAACACCAGGGTCCTCGGGTAGGCGCGCAGGCTGCGCACCGTCGACCACAGCTGGCCGAAACCGCCCAGCACCGCGCGCGTGCCGCTCGCCCGGCCCGGCTCGGCCGGGCGCGTGCCCGTCAGCACGGTGCCCCGGTAGCGGTTGCGCAGCCGTGTCAGCGGGATGAGGGTGAACACCGCCCACCACACGCCGGCCGAGGCCATCGCGATGCGCACCGCGTGCCCCTGCTCCAGTCCGAAGCTCTCGTGGAACAGGTAGAGCACCAGGTGCAGCGTCAGCAGCAGCGCCCCGCCGAGGTAGCCCATCGCCCACCCGCGGGAGGAGACGTCGTCGCGCTCCTCGGGGGCGGCCAGGTCGGGCAGGAAAGAGTTGTAGACGACCACCGAGGCGCCGAGAGTGAGGTTGGCCAGCACGAACAGGCCGGCTCCCAGCAGGTACTCGGTGCCGTCGACGAAGTAGAGGCCCATGGTCGCGAACGCCCCGATGTAGGCCAGCAGGCCCATCAGTTCGCGCTTGCGGCCCGTGTAGTCGGCGACCGCCCCCACCGCCGGCAGCGCCACCAGCTGCAGCAGCACCGACAGCGACGTGGCGTAGGGGTAGAGGGCGGTGGGGTCGATCATCCAGCCCAGCACCCCGATCCGCCCGCCGGCTCCGGCCGCGTCCTGGGCCAGCGCCGTCAGGTAGGGGCCCAGGAAGACCGAGATGACCGAGGTGAAGAAGACCGAGTTCGCCCAGTCGTAGAAGTACCAGGCGCGGCGCTCGCTGCGCAGCCGGGCGGGGTCGGACGGTGCCGGCTCGGGCGGCTGCGCCGGGGGAGTGGTGGCCATGTGGCGTCCTTGTCGGGGTCCGAATGGAGCGGGGGCGGGGGCTACTCCTCGCCGGCGGGGCCGCCGCGGGGACCGTGCCAGGCGCCGCGCGCCCGCAGCACCCGCCGCAGTCCGCGGACGTCGTCGGTGACGATCCCGTCGACTCCGGCGTCCAGCAGGTGCTCCATCACCGCGGTGTCGTTGATGGTCCACACGTGCACCTGCATGCCGAGCCGGTGCGCCGTGGCGATCACATCGCGGCTGACCAGCGGGATGCGGCCGTGGCTCAGCGGGATCTGCGCACAGACCGGCACCCGCGGCGCCAGCGGCCGCAGCGGCGGCGCCAGCGAGGCCGCCCGCAGCAGGGCCACTTCGCGGGGCCCGCACGAGGTGGCCACCGGGCGGTCGAACAGCCGCCGCGCACGGTCGAGCCGGCGCTGGTCGAAGGAGCCGACGCACACGCGGTCCCAGGCGTCCGTGCGGCGCAGCACGCGCACGAGCGGCCCGACGGCTTCGTCGCCCTTGATGTCGATGTTCAGCCGCACGTGCGGCCAGGAGCCCAGCAGGTCCTCCAGCAGCGGGATGGGTTCGCGCCCGGCGACGCGCGCCCGCGCCACCTCGGCGTAGGGCAGTTCGGCGATGCGCCCCCGGCGGTCGGTGGCCCGGTCCAGCGTGCGGTCGTGGAAGGCGAGCACCGCGCCGTCGGCGGTAGCGTGCGCGTCGGTCTCCAGATACCGGTAGCCCAGATCCACCGCATGCTGGAACGCGGTGGCGGTGTTCTCCAAGGCGGTGTCGACCTCACCTGCGGCGTCGGTGAGCCAGCCGCCCCGGTGGGCGAGCGCGACGGGCCCGGGCGCATCAAGGTAGCCGTGATCCACAGGGAGCAGTATGCCTGCATTCCGGGGGTGCGGGCACGCCGGGACGGCCTCCCGGCGTTCCCGCCGGGACGAGAAACCCGGCATTCCAGGTGGCAACGCGGGGCCGCGCGGTGCTCTGAGTCCGTAGCGGACGGGCGCCGTCCGCTGAGGCTCCGCGGTCGGCTCCCGGCCGCGGGGGAAGGCACGCTCTTTTCGAAGGGACGCACCTTGGCAGGTCACCGGTCCTCCTCGACCCTCGACAGCCCGACCCGATCACGCCCGAGTCCCGCCGCGCGCCGCGGCGCGCACTCCGCGCCCGCCCGGCCGCAGGCCCCCCGCGCCGCGGCGCGTCCGCGCGGCGTCGCCTATCCGCACCGCCGCAGTCCCGAGCAGCTCGCCCGCTTCGCGCAGCTGCTGGCCGAGGTGCTGGCCGGCGAGCGGCCCGCCCGCCAGGTGCGGCCGCTGCTGTCGCGGCGCGCCTACGAACTGCTGGCCCGCCGGGCCGGCGCCTACGCGGGCGCGAGCCGGCCCCGCCTGATGCGGACGGTGCTGCGCACGCCGGCGCCCGATGTCGCCGAGATCAGTGCGGTCCTCGACTGCGGACCGCGCTGCCGCGCACTCGCGCTGCGCGTGGCCTACGCGCAGCACGCCTGGCTGTGCACGCACATCGAGACCGACCTGTGCCGGGCGGCGGTGCGCTGACGCTCCGCCGGATGCGGGTACGGGGCGTCCGCGGTCGTGCGGGCGCCCCGTACCGGGGATGTGTTGGTAAGCGCCTTCCCGTAGTGTCGGGCAGGTCACAGTACCTGCTGGAGAGCGCTGACGCGCCGCCGTCCGCCCGAATCGGCCACCGGAGGCGCGGAGGGTCGCCGATGAAGGGGGCGAATGCATCTCTGGCGTCGGAAAGCAGGTTAAAGTACGTTGGAAAGCGCTTTCTCAATCGAGTGATAGGACGACGCATGCAAGATCGGGTGCTGGCCGTCGCCATGAACGGCGTCACCGGCCGCATGGGCTACCGGCAGCATTTGACACGCTCGGTGCTGGCGATCCGGAAGGCCGGCGGAGTCGTGCTCCCCGACGGTTCGCGGGTCGTGCCCGAGCCTGTGCTCGTGGGACGCTCCGCCGACAAGCTCCGCCGCATCGCCGAGCAGCACGGCGTCGAGCGGTGGAGCACCGACCTCGACACCGTGCTTTCGGACCCCGGCATCGAGGTCTACTTCGACGCGCAGATCACCAGCGCACGCGAGGAGGCGCTGCGCTCTGCGATCGCCGCCGGGAAGCACATCTACACCGAGAAGCCCACCGCCGCCTCCCTCGGCGGCGCCCTGGAACTGGCCAAGTTCGCCCGCGACGCAGGTGTGCGCAACGGCGTCGTGCAGGACAAGCTGTTCCTGCCGGGCCTGCTCAAGCTGCGGCGGCTGCTCGACAGCGGCTTCTTCGGCCGGGTGCTGTCCATCCGCGGCGAGTTCGGCTACTGGGTCTTCGAGGGAGGCTGGCAGGAGCCCCAGCGCCCCAGCTGGAACTACCGCGCCGAAGACGGCGGCGGGATCGTGCTGGACATGTTCCCGCACTGGCACTACATCCTGGAGCAGCTCTTCGCCCCGGTCCGGGCGGTCACCGCCACCACGGCCACCCACATCGCCCGCCGCTGGGCCGAGGACGGCAGCCCCTACGCCGCAACCGCCGAGGACGCCGCCTACGGCGTCTTCGAATTGGAGGGCGGCATCCTCGCCCAGATCAACTCCTCCTGGTGCGTGCGGGTCGACCGCGACGAACTGGTGGAGTTCCAGGTCGACGGCACCGAGGGCAGCGCCGTCGCCGGGCTGCGCGACTGCCGCATCCAGCACCGGGTGGCGACCCCCCGCGCGGTGTGGGACCCCGACGCCCCCGCCGACCAGGGCGGCTACCGCGACCAGTGGGAGAGCGTTCCCGACAACGCCGACTTCGACAACGGCTTCCGTACCCAATGGGAGCAGTTCATCTCCCACGTCTGCGCCGACACGCGCTTCCCCTTCGACCTGCTCTCCGGAGCCCGCGGACTGCAGTTGGCCGAGGCCGGGCTGCAGTCGGCGGCCTCGGGGCGGCGCGTCGAGTTGGAGGAGGTGGAGCTGCCGTGAGCGGTCCCCACCTGATGCTGCCGGGCGCCGACGGCCGGCTGCACGGGTTCACCCCCCGCGCCGCGCCCGCGCCCGCCCCCGGCGGCGCGGCCCGGCCGCGCTCCCGCACCGCCTACGCCGCCGCCCACGTCGTCGCCGACCCGCTCGCGGGCAACGCGATCGGCGCCCCCGCCCGGCTGGACTGGCCGGCCACCCTCGCCTTCCGGCACCACCTCTGGGACCTCGGCCTGGGTGTGGCCGACGCCATGGACACCGCGCAGCGCGGCATGGGCCTGGACTGGCCCGCCACAGCCGAACTGATCCGGCGCAGCGGAGCCGAGGCCGCCGCCCGCGGCGCGCTGCTGTGCTGCGGGGCCGGCACCGACCACCTCGACCCCGGCGCGGGCACCACCCCGGAGGAGGTCGCGGCCGCCTACACCGAGCAGTTGGAGACGGTGGAGGCCGCCGGAGCCGTCCCCGTACTGATGGCCAGCCGCCACCTCGCCGCCTGCGCCCGCGGCCCCGAGGACTACGCCAAGGTCTACGGGCGGCTGCTCGAACAGGTGCGCGCCCCGGTCATCCTGCACTGGCTGGGCACCGCTTTCGACCCGGCGCTGGCCGGCTACTGGGGCCACGGCGAGCCGGCCGAAGCCCTCGACACGGTCGCCGGGATCATCGCCGACAACGCCGCACACGTCGACGGCATCAAGGTCTCCCTGCTGGATGCCGACCTGGAGGTGCGGCTGCGCGAAAAGCTGCCCGCCGGGGTGCGGCTCTACACCGGCGACGATTTCAACTACCCCGAGTTGATCGAGGGCGACGACCGCGGCCACTCCGACGCGCTGCTGGGAGTCTTCGCCGCCATCGCCCCGGCCGCGGCCGCGGCGCTGCGGGCGCTCGACGCCGGCGACACCGAGGGCTACCGGGCCGCGCTGGAGCCCACCGTGCCGCTGGCCCGCCACCTCTTCGCGGCGCCCACCTTCTACTACAAGACCGGGATCGCGTTCTTGAGCTGGCTCAACGGGCACCAGCCCGGATTCACCATGGTCGGCGGCCTGCACAGCGCCCGCGACCTCGTCCACCTGTCGCAGGCGCTGCGCCTGGCCGACGCCGCCGGGGTGCTCACCGACCCCGAGTCGGCCGTCGCCCGGATGCGGGGGCTGCTGGAGATCTCGGGGGTGCGGTCGTGAACACGGCAGGAGCACAGAGCAAAACCGGCGCACCGACCGCGCTCGACGTCCCCTCCGGCGTGCCCGCGGGGGCCGCTCCGGAACCCGGGGACCCGCGCCTGGCGCGGCTGTCGCTGAACCAGAAGACGCTCGACCGGTGCAGCGTGCCCGAGGCGGTCGAGGGCTGCCTGCGCGCCGGCATCGGCTCCATCGGGCTGTGGCGCGAACACGCGGCCGATACCGGCATCGCCCGTTCGGCGCGCCTGGTGCGCGAGGCCGGGTTGCGGGTGTCCTCCTACTGCCGCGGCGGCTTCCTCACCGGATACGACCGCTCCGCAGCTCTGGAGGAGAACCGCCGCGCCCTCGACGAGGCCGCCGAACTGGGCGCGCCGTGCCTGGTGATGGTGGTGGGCGGACTGCCCGAGGGCGACCGCGACCTCGTGGGCGCGCGCGAGCGGATGACCGAGGCGATCGCCGACCTGGCGCCCTACGCCGCGGAGCGGGGCGTGTGCCTGGCCCTGGAGGCGCTGCACCCGATGTTCTGCGCCGACCGGTCGGTGCTGGCCACCCTGGGCCAGGCGCTCGACGTCGCCGAGCGCTTCCCCGTCGGCCGGGTGGGCGTCGCGGTGGACACCTACCACGTGTGGTGGGACCCCCGCGCCTACGCGGAGATCGCCCGCGCAGGCGAGCGCATCGCGATCTTCCAGGTCTGCGACTGGGTGCTGCCGCTGCCGGCTGACCCGCTGCTGGGACGCGGCATGGTCGGCGACGGACACGCCGACATCCCGGCACTGCACCGTGCCGTCGACGCCGCCGGCTACACCGGCGACATCGAGGTGGAGATCTTCAACGCCGACGTATGGGCGGCCGACCCCGACGCAGTGCTGGCCACCCTGGCCCGCCGCCACGCCCGGTACCTGGCCTGAGGTACCCCTGATCCCTGCGCGGGCGGGTCACGCCGGCCCTGTGCCCGCCCGCGCAGGCACTCCGCTCGAAGGCGCGAGGCACATGGCGCGGCCGGGCCGTCGGCCCCGCCGAAACGTGTCCCCGAAACCGCCCGGGCGATCGACGCGTGTGCGGGCCCCCGCGGTGGCCGGCCGGGCGGCTCGGGTCCGGTGTGCGAACCGGGACCGCCTATGCGCGCGCGGGCGCCGCGGTGCTCGCGCGGACGACGACCTCGCCCGAGACCGGAACGGTACGCGGTTCGGCGCCTTCGTCCTCGTCCAGGGCCAGCCGCGCGGCCTCCTCGCCCATCCACTCCAGGGGCAGGCGCACCGTGGTCAGTCCGGGTGTCAGGTCGCGCAGCGTGGGGATGTCGTCGAACCCGGCCACCGACAGGTCGTCGGGCACCTCCAAACCCGCGTCGCGCAGGGCGGCGACGGCGCCGGTGGCCATGACGTCGTTGACGGCGAACAGGCAGGTGGCGTCGGTCTCGGCGGCGAGCAGGCGGCGGGTGGACTCGTAACCCCCGTCGCGGGTGAAGGCGCCGTGCACGACGCTGCGCGGGTCCAGTTCGATGCCGGCTTGCGAAAGGGCGGCGTGGAATCCGTCCAGCCGGTCGCGTGCGGTGCGCAGGTTGGTCGGCCCGGCCAGGATCGCGAAGCGGCGGTGGCCCAGGCCGATCAGGTGGCGGGCCAGCTCGGCGGCGCCGTCGCGGTTGCTGGGCACGACGGTGTCGGCGGGCAGTCCCTCCTGGGACACGCAGGCGATGCGCCCTCCGCGCCCGGTGAAGGCGGCGATCTCGTCGGCCAGCCGACGGGTCGTCTCCTCCTCGATGGTGCGGCTTCCGGCGAGGACCACCGCGCGGGCGCGGTGCGAGCGCAGTGTCGCCAGCAGCTCCATCTCGCGGTGCGGCGTCCGCCCGGTGGTGCCCAGCACCACCACCAGACCCTCGTCCTCGGCGGCGCGCGTGACGCCGGAGGCGATGCTGGAGAAGTAGGGGTCGGCGATGTCGTGCACGATCAGCCCGACGAGCGAGCTGGTGTTGCGTGCGAGGGTCTGCGCGGAGGCGTTGGCGAGGTAGCCGAGCTCGTGGGCGCTTGCGGTGACCCGGTCGTGCAGCTTCCGCCCGACCTGGCGGGTGCTGCCGTTGAGGACGCGCGAGGCGGTGGCCAGGGAGACGCCGGCGTGCCGTGCGACCTGTTCCAATGTCACGTATCCGTTGCCCACGGCCTCACCTTTCGCGCCATCCTGGAAAACACTTTCCGTAATTCGATCATAGGCAGATGCCCGAGTGCTCACCAGCCGGAATCGTGTCACGGGCCGGTGATGCCCGCCACCCGGAACCGGCGGGGCCGCCCGCGACGGCCGGCAAGTTCGGGATGCCGCACGAGCGGGCGGGGGGCGCCCACGGCCCACCGCCTTCGGAAACCGTTTCCGCCGGTTGCGTGCGCCGCGGCCGGTGCGGGCGCCAGCCTAACGGTTCGGGCGCAGCGGGAGAGCTGAACGCGTGGTGCCGACGGGTCGGACGCGGACGCCGCCGCCGGAAACCGGATTCCGCGCCGGGATGGGGGATCGAGAGAGCGCCGGGCCGCGGGTGGCCGGACGTGACGTGCATGGGACCCCACTTCCAGGCGCGGGTTGCCGAGGAGCCCTCCTGCGGTCACCCGCACACCGTCACCGCGGAGATGCCGGGTGCACCCGGCGCCGAATCCGGCACATGAAGGGTGCAGCCCGACCGGGCGTCCGGCTCGGCGCCTACCGCGAACGGAAAGCGCTTACCAACCAGCTTTGGCACGCTCGCGCGGCATCATCAACGCCGCCCGCCTCCGGCCCGCCGCCGGCGGGGGGCGGGGGCGGAGCATGCGAGCCGCCGCGAACGGCGACCGGCGTCAGCCCGCCGGCGGCGTAGCGGGCTCCGGCGCGTCGAGTCGGGTGCGGGCGGCCGCAACCAGGCGGGCCAGTTCGGCGGGGGAGGGGTGGCCGTCGGCGACCAGAGTCACGATGCGGCGCTCGACCCGGTCGCCGGCGGCGATGCGCAGCGGGCTGTCCCAGGCCAGCGCACCGCCCACGCCCGGATACTCCTCGGCGCGCACGAACCACGGGTCCGCGGCGGCGCCCGCGGCGGCGAACACCAGGCTCCACCGCGCCCCCGAGGCAGCCGTGCCCAGCAGCGCCAGCCACGGCGACCGCGAGCCGTGCACAGCCTCCTCGCCCTCGGTGCCGGGCCCGAGCACCCGCGGCGCCTCGGCCTGTCCGGGTGCCCGCCAGAAGAAGCCGCCGTAGCCGGCTCCGGGGCGGCCCTTGGTGGCCGGGCTGTTCACCTCCAGGTCGCGCTCGCCGGCGCGCAGCCGCGTGCTCAAATCCAGCGCCCAGGTGCGCTCGTCGATCTGCCGGGCGGCGGTTTCGCGGACCTCGGTGAGCGGTTCGGCGCCGTCGCGTGCCACCCACACCAGCTGTTCCACCGCCCGCGCGTCCTCGGCGGCCGCCCAGCCGCGGTGCTCCTGGCGGCCGTGGTTGTCCAGCAGCACGGGGCCCCGGTCGCGCACGAACGTCGTGCCGCCCCAGAAGCTGCTGCCGTCGATGTCGGGCACGGCCACCCCCGCGCCCAGGTGGTGCGGGTGGTCCGCGGGATAGACCTCGGTGACCACAGTGCCCGCCAGGGTGCGGACCGGGTGCAGGTAGGGGCGGGGCGAGAGGTGCGGCTCGACATCGGCGCCGCTGTTCCACTCGGCGACGACGGTGCCTTCGCAGCGCAGCAGCGGCATCGGCGAGTCCCGCCCGGTGGTGGCCGTGCCCGCCCGCGGGCTTCGGTCGGCGCCGCGCGTGTCGCCGTGATCTGCCATGGGGTCCTGCACCGTCCCTTCCGCGGGGCCGCCCGGTCACCCGCCGGGCAAGCGGGCGGCGGTCCCGGTCCGTCGTCTGGCATGTTCGAAAGCCGCCGCGGCCAGGCGCGGCGGCTCGGCCTCATCCGCCGCCGCCCTCCGCCGCGAACGCGCGCCGCTCACCGGTTCCTGCCGCGGAGCGCGCCCACGGCGCCGCCACTTCGGAGAACAGGGCCGTCCGCTCTGCGCTGAGCGCGACGAGGTCGTCCACACCCTCCACCACGCGGTGCACCCCTTCGTCGTCCTCGGTGACGCGCTGCATCGCGGCGGGGATGGGCAGCGGGTCGGGCGCTCGGCGCACGGCGTCCAGGACCGCCGTGAAACCGGCGGTGTCCTCGGGCGGCACCAGCAGCGGGGCCTCACCGCGCAGGTGGCCGACGAGGTTGCGGAGCAGGTCGGTGCGCGGGTGGACGGTGCTCTCCGGCGTCCGTCCCGGGCGCTCCAGGCGGACCTCGTCCAGGGTGTAGAACAGGGTGATCCGTCCGGCGTCGCCGTGGATCACCAGGCGGGGCGGGCGCGAAGTGGCGGCCACGAGCGTCACCGCGATGCTGATCGGGACGCCGGCGGGGGTGTGCAGCCGCACGCAGGAGGTGTCGTCGCTCTCGATCGGGTGGGCGTGGAAGAGTTCGAGTTCGATCTCGCCGGCGGTGCCGCGCTGGACGCCCGCGACGGCGAGCGCGGTCGCCACGGCGTGGGCGAAGGGGTTGGTCAGCGCGCCGTCCACCACGTCGGTGCCGCCCAGGCTGCGCCGCCCGGCCCACTCGGCGCGCTCGTAGTAGCGCGACGTGCGCACCCAGGTGCCCGCGCCGCCGATGCCGCGGAGCTCGCCGATGGCGCCGTCGGCGATCAGCGACCGCACCGCGCCGACGGCCTCCGACCCCAGGCTCTGAAACCCGATCTGGCAGGCCAGTCCCGAGGCGTCCACGGCCGCGCGCAGGGCGTGGAACTCCTCGGCCGTGGCGGTGGGCGGTTTCTCCAGCAGCAGGTGCGATCCCTGATCCAGGGCGGTGCGGGCGAGCGGCAGGTGGGTGTGGATCGGGGTGCACAGGATGGTCACCGCGCCGCCGGTGTGCCGCAGCAGCCTCGCCAGATCGGTGTCCTGCCGCACCTGCGGGTGCCCGGCGAGCTCGTCGGCGGACAGCGGCACCCGGTCGCACACGCCGACCAGGCGCACCAGCCCCTCCTCCGCGAGCGCCCCGACATTGCGCAGGTGGGAACGGCCGTGGCCGTGCGCGCCGGCGAGGACGACCGGAACGGGGGTTTCCCTCATGGCAACCTGCTTTCGCGAGTCGGTGCGGTCGTTCCGGTCGTGGTGGCGCGAGCGAGTGTTGGAAAGCGCTTGCCAAGTCAATTTAGGCAGCTCTGCCCGCGATGTCAACGGCGAGCGGGAGCCGGAGACCGACCGGCGGCGGTGCAGCCGGAGGGGCATCGGCTCCCGGGGGGTGCCGCGCGGCCCCGGGGGATCACGCGCCGGCACGGGCGCTGTGCGTGGGTGCAGGCGATTCGGGCGCTGCGGTCACCTCGGTGCCGGTGATCCGGACTTGCTTCCGTGCGGAGGGCGGGGCGTGCGACGGCGGGCGGCACCCGCGGGCACCAGACGGCGGGTCGTGATACCGGCTCCGCCCGCCACCCCGAGCGTGGGCTGCACCCCGGCGCCGCCCTTCGGTACCTCCCGATCGCCCGCATGTGGGGGAATTCCGGAGACTGTCGGGGCGCTCGAAACCCCGTGAACCCGATACGATCATCGTTCGGGGGGAGGGTTTCGGACAGGCGAGTGAGAGGCGGAACGGCGTGCCCGGAGAGACCGGAGCGAACGGCCCGCAGCCGGACGACGGCGAGGCCGTGGTCGTCGCGGTCCGGGGCGAGATCGACATCGCCACGGCCGACGACATGCGGGACCGGCTGCTGGCGGCGGCCGGCGAGCCCGGCTGTGCGGTGCTGATCGCCGACTTCACGGGCGTGGACTTCTTCGACGCCAGTGGTGTCCGCGCGCTCATGGCGGCGCGCCGGCGGCTCGGCGCCCGCGGTGTCCGGCTGGTCCTGGGCGGACCCTCTGCCGCGGTGCTGCGCACCCTGGAGGCCCTCGACCTCGCCGCCGAGTTCCCCGTCCTGCCCGTGGCGCAGGTTCCCTTCATCCCCCGGCCGGCCCTCCGGCGCTGACGGCGGGATCGCCGCGGGAGCCCTTGCGGTCGCCGCGGTCGGCGCCTTCTCCGCCCTCCGCGGTACCGGGGCTGTCGGCGGCCTCGGCACCGGTCGGCCTCTGCGCGCCGGGCGCTGCCAGGAACTGACCGAGCAGGTCCGCAACGGCCTCGTCGGCCAGCCGCAGTCCGGCGCCCAGTTCCACGTCGTCGGCAGAGTAGCGGCCGCGGCCCGCTGCGGTCGTGGCGGCCACGGTCGCCAGTCCCGCTCGCCGCTGGAACGGAGAGCGCGAGATGCGCCAGCCGATGATGCCGTCGCGGCGCAGCGCGACCGTGGAACGGGAGAACGCCCCCTTGCGCATGACCAGGTAGCCGGGCGCGAGCGCGTGCCCGAGTCCCCGGTAGGCCGCGACGGCCCAGGGCAGCAGTAGTAGCGCAGCGGCCGCCACCCCGGCCACGGCGGCGGCGGTCCCGGCTGCGGGCCACACCTGTTCGGGCGCCCACGGCAGCCGTTGCGCCTGCGGCAGCGCCGCCGGTGCCGCGGCCAGACCCGCGGCGAGCGCCGCCACGGCGCCCGCGGCGGCCAGGGCCCGAGTGACGCGGCGCCGCAGGGCCGCGCGCGGGTGCGCCCGCAGCGGTACCGCGACCGGCGGCTCCGCTTCGCCCGCCACGGCCGCGCTGAGCCGCAGCGCCCGTGCCCGCGGCATGTCGGGTGACAGCGCGCTGCGCGGCACCGCCCCGCCCTTGCCGGCCTCGGACCCCAGCCCGGTCGCCACGGCGCGCACGCGTGCTCCGCGCGCCCAGCGCAAGAGCAACGGTTCGCGCAGTTCGACCCCGCGCAACCGACGCTCCTCCAGCGACAGGGCGGTGTTGGTGATCAGCCCGCGGCGCAGTCGCAGCGTGCCGTCCGGCTCGCGCTCCAGGCGGTAGCCCCACCACGTCTCGACCTGCACCGCCGTCGCCGCGACAGCGCCGGTGAGCAGCACCGCGGCCGTTGCGGGCACGGCGAGGAGGGGCAGGGCGGCGAGGCGCTCGGAGACCGCGGCCGCGGCGTCGTTCGCCCGCTCCTGGCCGAACCAGCTGATCACGTTGTACACGGCGCCCACGGCCGCGGCGCCGAGCAGCGGTGTCGCGGCCGAGACCGGCGCGAAGCCGAACCACACCGGCCGCAGCCGCGCCAGCTCACGCGCGGCCCCGGCGGTGCCGGCGTGGGCGCGCCCGGCCTCCGCGGTCGCCGGCGCGCCGTCCGCGGCGGCGACCTGGGAGCCGCGCAGCAGCAGTTCGCGGCGCAGCCGCTCGCCTTCGGTGCGTGTGACGTAGGCCAGGACGAGCTCGTCGGAGCCCGAACCGGTGCTCTGGCCGGTGCCCACGGTGACCTTGCACAGCCCGAGTGGCCGCAGCCAGATCTCGACGGAGACGTCCACGCTGCGGATACGGTCGCGCGGCACGGAGCGGTGCTCGGCCACCAGCACTCCGCTGCGCGTCTCCATGCGCTCGCCGGTGGCGCGGTAGCGGGTTCTGCGCCAGCGCACGTATTCGGCCAGGGCGGCCGCGCCCGCGAGCAGGGGGGCGCCGGCGAGCATCAGCACTCCCCACGGCCAGAAGTCCCCGTGCGCACCCGCCGCGACGGCGGCGACAACCGCCGACGGCACCAGGATCACGGTGAGCAGCAGCGGGAGCGCCCATGCGGTGAGCGGGTTCAGGTGCTGCCATCCGGCACCGCCGGAGGCCGTCGCCTGCGGGTTCACGTCGCGTCCCCTTCGGTGCGCTCGGTGGCCTCGGTCAGCTCGGCGGCGACCTGCTCGGCCTGCCCGCTGTCCAGGCCCTCGACGGTGATCGGGCCCGCCGCCGAGGCGGTGGTGACCGTGACGTCGGCCAGCCCGAAGACGCGCTGCAGCGGCCCGCGGTGGGTGTCGACCGTCTGGATGCGCGACATCGGGGCCACGCGCCACTCCTGCCAGAGCCAGCCCGCGGCGGTGTAGACGGCGGTGTCGGTGACCTCCCAGCGGTGCACGCGGAACCGCCACAGCGGCATGGCGCCTGCGACGGCCAGCCCGGCGGTACTCAGCGCGGCCGCGGCCAGCCAGAGTGCTGTGACCAGGGTCGCGGGCGGCTGCGCGAACTCGGGAACGACGGCTGCGGCGGCAGCCGGGGCGGCCGCGGCCGGTACGGCGACCAGCAGCGTCCGCGTGGTCCACCACGCGATCGCGCGGCGCTCCACGCGGTGGCGGGGCGGCCGCAGCACGGTCGCGGCTACGGCGGCTGGGGTGGTTGTCATGGCCCGGATGCCTCCTCGTTCGATGTGATGCCTAGAAAAGTGATATCACAATGCTATGGTGAAGCCATCCCCGATCGAAAGAAAGAGGCCCTCTCGATGAACTCCGAACACCCCGAGTCCGCACCCGCCGGTGCGGGCTCCGGCGTCGTCCAGATGCCCGTCCCCAAGTACCGGGAGCGGGAGGCGCTGCAGGCGCCGGGCATCCCCGTGGCCGTCGGCTGCCTGCTGCTGCTCGCCGCCGGCGCCGCCGCCGTGGTCGCCGGGGTGTCGGCGTCCGCGCAGCCCTCGGCGCCGCTCATCGCGGCGGGTGCCGTGCTCGCGGTCGCCGCGGTGCTGGGTGCCGCCGGACTGACCGTCGTCGCGCCCAACCAGGCACGCGTGCTGCAGTTCCTCGGCCGCTACGTCGGCACGGTCCGTGCCGACGGGTTGCGCTGGGTAAACCCGCTGACCACCCGAAACGCGGTCTCCACGCGCATCCGCAACCACGAGACCTCGGTGCTGAAGGTCAACGACGCCGGCGGCAGCCCCATCGAGATCGCGGCGGTCGTGGTCTGGCAGGTCGAGGACACGGCGCGGGCCGTTTTCGAGGTGGACGACTTCGTCCAGTTCGTCTCCATCCAGACCGAGACGGCGGTGCGCCACATCGCCAACAACTACGTTTACGACGCCCCCTCCGAGCGGGTGAAGTCGCTGCGGGACAACGCCGAGGAGATCACCGAGCGCCTCTCGGCCGAGATCTCCGAGCGAGTGGAGTCGGCGGGCGTACGCATCGTCGAGTCGCGCTTCACCCATTTGGCCTACGCTCAGGAGATCGCTCAGGCGATGCTCCAGCGCCAGCAGGCCGGCGCCATCGTCGCCGCGCGGCAGCAGATCGTCGAGGGCGCGGTCGGCATGGTCGACGCGGCGTTGCAGCGCCTGGCCGAACGGGACGTCGTCGATCTCGACGAGGAGCGCAAGGCGACCATGGTCAGCAACCTGCTCGTGGTGCTCTGCTCCGACCGCCCCGCGAATCCGGTGGTCAACGCCGGATCCCTCTACCAGTAGGAACGCCTGATAGCACCGTGGCTGAGCGGAAGAAGATCCTGCTTAGGCTCGATCCGGCCGTGCACGACGCACTCGCCCGATGGGCGGGCGACGAGCTGCGCAGCACCAACGCCCAGATCGAGTTCCTGCTACGCCGGGCCCTCTCCGACGCCGGCCGTCTGCCCCGCGACACCAAGGGCATGCCCCGCCGCGGCCGCCCGCCCCGGCGCGCGCCGGGGGAGTCCGACCAGGACGCGGAGAGCGCCGAGGACGCCGGCGACTCGGACGGCGGCGCGGGCGGTCCGGACGGCGACGGAGAGCCGCCCCAAGCGTGACCGGCGGTCGCCGGACGGGGCCGGCTGCGATGTCCTGCGGCGCCAGGCGGGGCGGGTCGGGTCTGCTGTGCGGTCTTGCTGGTTTGCCGGGGTGCGGGTGGTCTTCGCTGGAAAGGCGGCGACGGCGGCGGTGGGCTGGGCCCGTGCCCAACGGGCGGGTGCCCGCCGGTGGCCCACCCGGCGAGGCGGCGACGGCAGCAGCGGGGCCGGGCCCGTCGTCATCGGTTCGGGTGCCCGCCGGTGGCGCGCCCGGCGTGGGCGGCGAGGAGCCCGGGGAGCCGGGACGGGGGCCGTGTGTCCGTGATGTCGCAGGGTGACGGGACGATCGTGGCCGTATGACGAAATCCAGCGGCGTTTTATGGGATTTTGGCCACGATCGCCGCGGCCGACTTCGCCACGTCAGACATAGCGGGCGCGGGGACGGGGAGGCGCCTTCGCCGTGTTCCGGCCGGGCCCGCGCAGGCCGGAGGCCGCGCGGCGGGGCGCGGTCGCGGGTGCTTGCACGGCCCGAGGGTGCGCCGGATCGGGAGGCGGAGGCGACGCCGCGTCGCTCGTGGCGCCGGGGTGTCGCCGCCGGAAGCTCCACCGCCCGATGGGGCCAGCTTTTGGGGGCCTATGACCGTTTTGCGGGCGGTGTGGGTGCGCGCGGTGGTCACGAGGTGCACGAAAAGTTGACGTCGGGGGCGTTTTCGCGCCATTCGGCGCGTCTCGTGGGCCGTCGCCGCCGCAGCGCGGGGACAGGCCCACCGGGAACTCGGCATTTGCGGACAAAACACCCCGCGTTGTTTCGTATAGCGGAATGAATGTGCCAGGGTTTCGCCTCGGGGCGTAGCCGAGGCGGATGCCGCCGCACCTACGTGCATCTCGTGGCCCCAGTCCGGCTCCATAGCGGTCGCCGACCACCCCGCGTCGGGCCCGCGCCGACAACCGGGCGGGCCCGGGGCTCGACCACCCGCGGCCGAGGCCGACGACCGCCGCCCCGACTACCCCAGGCCCGGCCCCCGCCGCCCCTCGTCGGCCGCCGCCACCGGCGGGCACCCGGCCCGGTGATCGCGGGCGTCACCCCGCGGTGCCCTCGCCGCCCCGCCGGGACTCAGGACACCGTGCACCCGCCCGGCGCCGAGGCGCACAGCGCGGCGCGGCCGCTCCACGGCAGGCGCCCCGCACAGCCCGAGGGGCGCCCACCACCACGTCAACCCTGTTCGGCCGACCAGCCGTACTCCTGCTTCAGCTGCTTCTTCAGCAGCTTCCCGGCGGCGTTGCGGGGCAGTTCGTCGGCGACGATGCGGATCCGGGAGGGGATCTTGAACGGAGCCACCCGCGGCTTGAGGAACTCCACGAGGGCGTCCTCGGTGAGTTCGCCGCCGGAGAGCACCCGGACGACCGCGCCCACCTCCTCGCCGTAGACCTCGTCGGGGACGCCGAGCACCGCCACCTCGCCCACGGCCGGGTGCTCGTGGACGGCGGCCTCCACCTCCGCGCAGTAGACGTTCTCGCCGCCGCGGATGATCATGTCGGTCGCCCGGTCCACGATGTAGAGGAAGCCCTCCTCGTCCAGCCGGCCCAGGTCGCCGGTGCGCAGCCATCCGCCGGTGAACGTCGCCGCTGTGGCGTCGGGCCGCCGCCAGTAGCCGTGCACCACGCCGGGGCCCTTGATCCACACCTCGCCGACCTCGCCGGGTGGCAGTTCCTGTTCGGCGGCGTCGACGATCTTGACGTCGACGGTGGCCACCGGCACTCCGGCGCTGTCGGGCCGCAGCAGGTAGTCGCTGCCGCCGTTCACCGTCGCCGTCGCCGAGCACTCGGTAAGGCCGTACCCCTGTCCCAGCAGCATGTCGTGCATGGTGCTGCGGGTCCGCGAGACCAGAGCGGGCGCGGCCGGCGCGCCGCCGGAGGCCAGCAGCATCAGGCTGCTCAGGTCGTACTCGCCCAGCCGCGGGGAGGATGTCATCTGCGAGATCATCGCCGGCACCGCGGTGATGGCGGTGACCCGCTCGCGGTCGACCAGGCGCAGCGCCTCCTCGGGGTCCCACTTGTACATCAGCACCAGCGTTCCGCCGTTGAACAGCGTGGGCAGCATGACCGTCTGGGCGCCGGTTGCGTGGAACAGCGGCAGTACGCACAGCACCACGGCCGGCCCCAGCGCGTCGACGTAGGCTTGTACCTCCTCCATATCCAGCCCCAGCCGCATCAGCGACCGGAACCGCGAGTAGGAGCCGGAGACGATGTTGGTGAGCAGGTTGCGGTGCGACCCGACCGCGCCCTTGGGGCGCCCGGTGGTTCCAGAGGTGTAGAACAGCGTGCACGGTTCGTCCGGCGCGAGTCCGGCTTCGGGCAGCCGCGCGTCGGCGGCGACCTCGCCCAGCGCCTCCTCCCAGGTACGCGCCCCCTCGGGAAGGCTCCCGGTGCGCACCCCGATCAGCGCGACGCCCAGCCGCGCCGGGGCGTCGCCCAGCCGCTCGATGCGTTCGGCGTCGGCGACGAGCACCCCGGCACCGCTGTCGGTGAGGCCGAACTCCAGTTCCGGGCCGCTCCACCACGAGTTCAGCGGAACGGCGATCGCGCCGACGGCCGTGGCGGCGAAGTAGGCGATCACCCACTCCGGGTAGTTGCGCATCGCGATCGCGACCCGGTCGCCCTTGGCCAGGCCGTAGTCCTCGACGAAGCGGCGCGCCAGTGTGGCGGTGGTGCGGTAGAAAGCGGCGTGTGTCAGCCGCTCGTCGCCGTAGACCAGGGCCGCGGTCTCGCCGTGTTCCAGGCTCGCCTCCACGACCGCGCGCATGTGCGCCGGCGCGTGCTTCCACACCCGGGTGGCGACGCCGCCGATCTCGGCGGTCTCCATCTCGAAGGGGCCGCCGCTCACCAGCAGCCGTGCGGTGACCGCGGTGAGCGAGCGTGTCGGACGGGTGATCTCGGGTTCGGTCAACTGCTCCTCCACGGTCACATGCACTTCCCAGTCGATCCGCCCCTCAAGGGCTCTTTCGCAGCGGGCGGCGAGAACGAGGCGCGCCGCCGGTGCGGCCCCGCCGCGGCCGGATCAGGTGAAGCGGATCAGCGTCCGCCCTCCCTTGCCGTCCCGCATCCGCTGGAACGCGTCGGGCAGCCCGTCGAGGCCGACCTCGTCGGTGACCATCGTCGCCACGTCCAGGCCCCCTCGGCGGACGTGGGCGGCGACGACCGGGACGTCGCGGTCGGGGTCGCAGGAGCCGTAGAAGCACCCGCGCAGCGTGCGGGCCTGGTGGAAGATCTCCAGCGCGCTGAGGGCCACGGTGTCGTCGAGCGCGCCCGCGCCTACCACGGTGACCGCCCCGCCGCGGCGGCTGATGTCCCATGCGGCGCGGATGGTCGTGCTCGACCCCACGACCTCGAAGGCGTGGTCGGCCCCGCGTCCGCCGGTCAGCTCGCGCACCCGCGCCGCCAGGTCGGCGCCGGCCTGGACGAAATGCGTGGCGCCCAGCGCCAGGGCGAGTTCGCGCTTGGCGGGCGAGGCGTCGACGGCGATCACGGGGTCGGCACCCGCCAGGGCCGCGGCCTGCAGCGCGGCCAGCCCGACGCCGCCCAGCCCGATCACCGCGGCCGACTGCCCGGCCGCGACGCCGGCGGTGTTGGTGACAGCGCCCCAGCCGGTGAGGACCGCGCACCCCAGCAGTGCGGCCGTGCCGGCCTCGATCCCCTCGGGCAGGGGCACCACGCCGTTGGCCGGGACCACCGTCGCATCGGCGAAGGCGGCCGCGCCCAGGCCCGGGTAGACCTCGGTGCCGTCCTCCAGGTCGCCGTAGGGCTGCTGGGCGGCGTCGAGGCCGTGCTCGCACAGGTAGGGCTCGCCGTTCTCGCAGAACCAGCAGGACCGGCACGGCGGCGTCCAGTTGAGCACCACGGGGGTGCCCTCCTGCAGGCCGGAGACGCCGGGGCCGACGGCCTCCACGGTCCCGGCGCCTTCGTGGCCGAGCACCGACGGCAGCCGCTGCGGCAGCACCCCGTCGGCCAGGGACAGGTCGGAATGGCACACGCCCGCAGCCGCCAGTCGCACCCGCACCCGGCCCGGGCCGGGTTCGCGCAGGGCGACCCGCTCGATGCGCGGCGGCTCCCCGATCCCCGCGAAGACGGCGGCGCTGACGGTGGTGCTCATGGGCGGCCCTTCCATGTGATCCCGATTACTTTCGAAGTAAGCGCGAGACTATAAGACCGACCGGTCGGTTTACCAGAGGGGTAGCGGCCCCCGGTCACCCCGGCGACCCCCTCCGGTATCCGCCCCGCGGCGCCGAGCGCGCCCGCCGCGCCGCGGCGGCGGGCCGCCGGCCCCCGATAGCATCGGAGTGTGGTCAGCAAAAACCAGCGGCTGCCGCGCGAGGTGCGCGAGCGGCAGATGATCGACGCCGCCGTGCGGGTGTTCTCCCGCTCCGGCTACCACACGGCGAGTGTCGAGGACGTCGCCGAGGCCGCGGGCATCTCCAAGCCGATGGTCTACATCTACCTCGGCTCCAAGGAGCGGCTGTTCACCGCCTGCATCCACCGCGAAGCGGACCGGGTGGTCGAAGCGGTGCGCGCGGCGGTGCACCCCGGCGAGCCGCCGGAGCTGGGACTGTGGTCGGCGCTTCGCGTCTTCTTCCGCTTCGTCGCCGACAACCGGGACAGCTGGGCGGTGCTCTACCAGCAGGCTCGTGCCCAGAGCGCGGCCTTCTCGAAGGAGGTCGCCGCCGCCCGTTGCCGCGTCATCGACGAGATCACCGCCATGGTGGTGGCCGGTACCCGGCTGCCCGGCGGCGAGCGCATCGTCTCCGAGCGCGACGCCGAGATCCTCGCCCGCATCGCCATCGGTGCCGCCGACTCGCTCATCGACTGGCTGCTGGAGCACCCCGAGGAGAGCGCCGACAGCCTGGTCGAGAGGGTCGTGAACCTCGCCCTGGTGGGCGTGGAACGGTATAACACCGGCGACATCCCCCCGCCCTGACCGGATCCGCGGGCCACCGCGGCGGCGCCGCCGAACGGGCGCCCGGCCCGGCGGAGACACCCCCGGAGTCCTCCCTAGCGCGTTTCCTCCGGAGGCAGAAGGGCAGCGGCAGGTCGACAGGCAAGACACCGGCCGCGTACGAAGGGGAGATCCGACGTGGGTCAGACCGTCGCCAACCATCTGCTGCAGCGCCTTCGGGGCTGGGGTGTCGAGAACATCTTCGGCTATCCGGGGGACGGGATCAACGGCATCGTCGCCGAGCTGGGCGAGGCCGAGGGGCCGCACTTCGTGCAGAGCCGCCACGAGGAGATGTCCGCCTTCGAGGCCGTGGGCTACGCCAAGTTCAGCGGTAACCTGGGCGTTTGCATGGCCACGAGCGGGCCCGGCGGCGTGCACCTGCTCAACGGCCTCTACGACGCCAAGCTGGACCACGTGCCCGTGCTCGCGATCGTGGGCCAGACCCACCGCACCGGGATGGGCGGCAGCATCCAGCAGGAAATCGACATGCACACGCTGTACAAGGACGTCGCCGACGCCTACGTGCAGACGGCCATGGTGCCCGAGCAGTTCCCCAACCTCATCGACCGGGCGATCCGCACCGCGCTGTCGGAGCGCCGCCCCACCGCCGTCATCATCCCCGCCGACCTGCAGGAGACCGACTACAGTCCGCCTCAGCACGAGTTCAAGCACGTGCCCTCCAGCAAGCCGGGGCTGAGCCGGCCGCTGGTGGTTCCGCCGAAGGACGAGGTCCGGCGGGCGGCCGACGTCGTCAACGCCGGCGAGAAGGTCGCGATCCTGATCGGCCAGGGAGCCCGCGGCGCGGCCGACGAGGTCGTCGAGCTGGCCGAGGAGACCCGCGGCGGTGTCGCCAAGGCGCTGCTGGGCAAGGACGTCCTCGACGACGAGCTGCCGTTCGTCACGGGCGGGATCGGGCTGCTGGGCACCCGGCCCACCTGGGAGATGCTGCGCGACTGCGACACCTTCCTGATGATCGGCTCCAACGTGCCCTACGCCCAGCACCTTCCGCCGTTCGGCAAACGGGCCGTGCAGATCGACATCGACCCGAACATGATCGGGATGCGCTACCCCACCGAGGTCAACCTGGTGGGCGACGCCGCCGAGACGCTGCGCCGGCTGCTGCGCGAGGTGCGCTCCCGCAAGGGCGAGAAGGGCCCCGAGCGCTGGCGCGAGGGAATCGAGAAGAGCGTCCGCGAGTGGTGGGACTCCATGGACCAGCAGGCCCATGTGCCCGCCGACCCGGTCAACCCGATGCGCATCTGCAACGAGCTTTCGCCGCGCCTGCCCGACAACGTGGTCGTCACCTCCGATTCGGGTTCGGCGGCGAACTGGTACGCGCGCCATCTGCGCTTCAAGACCGGCATGCGCGGCTCGCTGTCGGGGACTCTGGCGACCATGGGCTGCGGGGTGCCCTACGCCATCGGCGCCAAGTTCGCCCACCCCGACCGTCCGGCGATCGCCCTGGTCGGCGACGGCGCCATGCAGATGAACGGGATGGCCGAACTGATCACCGTCCGGCGCTACGCCGGGGAGTGGAGCGATCCCCGGCTGATCGTGTGCGTGCTGCACAACGACGACCTCAACCAGGTCACCTGGGAGCTGCGGGCCATGGGCGGCTCGCCCAAGCCGCCCTTCAGCCAGGACCTGCCCCCGGTCTCCTACGCCGGCTTCGCCCAGTCCATCGGCCTGGGCGGCGAGACCGTGGACGACGCCGACGCCGTGGGACCGGCGTGGGACCGCGCCCTGGCGGCGGACGGCCCCGTGGTGCTCGACATCCACTGCGACCCCGACATCCCGCCGATTCCGCCCTATGTCGAGACGGACCAGCTCACCGACACGTCCAAGGCGCTGGCCTCGGGCGATCCCGACCGGTTCGGCGTGATGGTAAAGGGCCTGCGCACCAAGCTGCAGGAGTTCACCTCGCCGCGCCGGTGACCCGCCGCGGCGAGTGCCGAGGATGAGAGTAGGCGCCGATGCCTGATGGCGACCGCCGCTCCGGCGGCGACCGGGACGCGTCCGGTGCGGGCGCCCGCGAGGAGGAGCGCCCGCTGGCCGATCGCCGGCCCGGCGACCAGGGCGACCTGCCCGCACCCGACGAGGACATCGCGGGCGAGCGCGAGCCCTCGCCCTCCGACCCGGCCTCCTACGACCCGTCCCAGGAGGGCGACGAACCGCCGGAGCGCCCCACGCGCGCCTGATCCGCGGTCGGCCGCAGCGGCGGGGGCGGAGGTGGCCGCGCTGCCGGGGCTGGGCCGTCGGCGTGCCCGCTCGCCCGCGAGTGAGCGCGTTAGCCGCGGGCGGCGTCAGGCGGTGGAGCCGGCCCCGGCCGAGGGGCCGGTCTCCTCTTCGGGCTCGCGCGGCTCGCAGTTGAAGCAGTTCATCCTGAAGACCTGCTCGCCTGCGGCCGTGCCGGTGTAGGCGCCGGGCAGGCCTTCGGCCGCGCCCGGCTGCCCGGCGACGGTGGCCGGGTCGACCCGGCCGCGGAACCGCAGTTCGCCGCCCTCGGCGCTGGTGCCGCTGCAGACCACGGTGAGCCGGTCGGTACCGTCCTCCGCGCTGCTGCAGGACAGGCTGCCCGCCACGGGGTGGCCCTCGCGCTCGAACGCCTGCTCGGCCTCGGGGCGCAGCAGTACGGCCGAGAGCTCACCGGTGGCCGAGCGCAGAGTACGCACCTCCTCGGAGCTCTCCGCCGTGGAGCCCTCCAACCCCACCACGCCCACGAGTAGCAGCACGGCCACCGCGAGCCGGCCGCCCTCACGCGTCATCGTCGGCCTCCCTTTCACGGGCGCAGCCCCGCCGTTTCGGGCGAGGAAGAGTGCTCTGCGCCTACTTTCGCCCACACACAGCGCCGACCTGCGCAGCGCCACGGTTCCGCGGGGCAAAGCATCCTTGGTTTCCGGTGACCGGCGTCGGTGCAACAGCCCCGCAGCGGCGCCGAATCTGCTGAGACGAACGGCACGCCTCCGCGGTTTCGGCGGTCTCGTGCGACGACGGCGTCCCGCCCGCTTTCCTCGGCGGCGTTCCGGTTGCCGCCTCGGGCCGGGCCGACAAGGATGGGAGCGGTCGTGGATCAGCCGGGTCAACGGGGGGCGCGATGGCGCAGCCGTACTTGGACACCGCGGTTCCCGCGGGCGTCGAGCCGGGGGAGCACGCGCGGCTGCTGCACCGTGTACACGAGGCCGTGCTCTCGGGGCGCCGGCCTCCCGCCCGGCTGCGCCCCGTCATCGCCGACTCCTGGGAGCGGATGCGCCGGCGCCGGGTCGACCCCGAACGCGGCAATCCCTCCGCCGTGCTGCGCCACGAGGAGCTCCAGCGCCACCGCTCCGCCTCGCCGCTGGCCGAGCTGCTGCCGATGCTGCGCGAGGCCCTGATGGCCGTCGCCGACGACGCCTCGCACTTCATGGTGGTCGCCGACGAGGAGAGCCGCGTCCTCTGGCGCGACGGGCCGGTGCGGATGCGGCGGCTGGCCGACGGCATGGGCGCCGTCGAGGGCAGCCAGTGGAGCGAGGAGGCGGCCGGGACCAACGCGCTGGGCACCGCACTGGCCGTGGACCGCCCCATGCAGGTCTACTCGGCCGAGCACTACGTACGCGGACTGCACCAGGTCACCTGCGCTTGCGCGCCGGTGCACGACCCCCGCAGCGGACGCGTGCTGGGCGCGGTCGGCGTGAGCGGGCCCGCCCGCACCGTCCACCCGGCCACGCTGGCACTGGTCAGCGCGGTCGCCCGGCACGGCGAATCGCAGTTGCGCGGCCGGCACCACGCCCACCTGGAACGGTTGCGCGCGGTCGCGGCGCCGATGCTGGCGGGGATGCAGGAGAACGCGGTGGTCACCGACACCGACGGATGGACGGCCACGGCGGCGCGCATGGACCCGCCGCGGCGCGTGCTGCTGCCCCGCGGGCTGGAGGGCGGGGCGGCGTGGCTTCCGGGCCTGGGGGAGTGCGGCATCGAGCCGCTGCCCGGCGGGTGGCTCATCCGGCCCGGGGGCGGCGAGGCCGCGCCGCCGACCGAGGTGGTGCTGGACCTCTCCGACGGCGCGGCGCCGCAGGTGACGGTGGGCGGCCTCAGCGGTCGGTGGACGCACCGGCTGACGCTGCGCCACACCGAGCTGCTGGTGCTGCTGTCGCGATCGGCTGAGGGCTGCAGTGCCGCCCGCCTCGCCGCCGACCTGTTCGGCGACTCCGAGCGGCTGGTCACGGTGCGCGCCGAGATGTCGCGGCTGCGGCGCCACCTCGGCGGCGTCGTGGAGAGCCGTCCCTACCGGTTCAACGAGGGGCTGCGGATCAGCGTCCGCATGCCGGAGTGTGCGGCCGATCTGCTCCCGGCCTCCACCGCGCCCGGCATCCGGCGCCTCCGGGCCGCTGCCGAACGCGCCGCCGCGGGGGACCGGCCGCCCCGTTGAGCGCGTCCCGGCGGCGCGACCGGAACCGCCTGCATCAGCGGCCTTTAATTACTAAGAGTAGTCAGTCGGCGACTATTTGCAACCTGATGCAACCTTTGCCGATGTGGCGCCTGATGCAGTTGAGTTGGAACCAGCGGGCGGACACGCCCGCACCAGGCCACGTCCGCCCGTGCCCGTGCCTTGAGGGGGGTAGCGGGTCCGATCACGCGGGGCGGACTTCCAAAGGCGGCGGCCCGTGCCGGGTGGGGGAGCCCGGCCGGGCCGCCGCCGCGCACTCATGCGCCCCGGCGCCTCGGCCGGTGGCAACGATCCCGTCAGGACTCGGTAAAACGCGGTCGGATGTGCTCGGCCGGGCGGGAATGGTGCCTTCAGCGGTCCCCGGTCGTTCCCGCGTCCGCGGTGGGAGCCCGAGGACGGCACAGGAGGCCGCCGGGCCGTGCCGCGGCCGGCCAGCATAGACTGGGCCGGGACCGGTCGGCCCGGGGGCCGCGGATCTTCCAGCGAGATCGGGCGCGAAGCGGGCGAACCGCGGCCGCCGCGGCGGCGTCTGAGAGACGACAGGCAGCACCACAGGCAGCAGCAGGCACCACCCAGCCAGCGGAGGTGGATCGTGCAGGATCCCCGGGAATCCCAACGGCGGCCCTCGGCCCAGGGCTCGCGCATCGACCCCTATGTCGGCAGCTACGCGGCACGGGCCCAGGGCATGGTGGCTTCAGAGGTCCGTGCGCTGTTCGCCGTCGCATCGCGGCCCGAGGTCGTCTCGCTGGCCGGCGGCATGCCCAACGTCGGCGCGCTGCCCATGGACGACATCGGCCGCATCGTCTGGCAGGTGGTCGCCGAACAGGGCAGCACCGCCCTGCAGTACGGCTCCGCCCAGGGCGACCCGGTGCTGCGCGAGCACATCTGCGAGGTCATGGGCGAGGAGGGGATCGACGCCGCCGCCGACGACGTGATCGTCACGGTCGGCTCCCAGCAGGCGCTCGACCTGGTCACCCGGGTCTTCGTCGACCCCGGCGACGTGGTGCTGTGCGAGGCCCCCACCTACGTCACCGCCATCAACACCTTCGCCGCTTTCCAGGCCGACGTCCGCCACGTCGAGATGGACGACGACGGCGTCGTGCCCGAGGCCCTGGACGAATCGCTGCGGCGCATGGCCGCCGAGGGCCGCCGGGTGAAGTTCTTCTACACCATCCCGAACTTCCACAACCCCGCCGGCGTGACGCTCTCGGCCGAGCGCCGCACCCGCGTGCTGGAGATCTGCCGCCGGCACGGCCTGCTGGTGCTGGAGGACAACCCCTACGGCCTCCTTCGCTACGACGGCGAGGCCGTGCCGCCGCTGCGTTCGCAGGCCCCCGACAACGTCATCTACCTCGGCTCGTTCTCCAAGACGCTGTCGCCGGGCTTCCGCATCGGCTGGGCGCTCGCGCCCGCGGCGGTGCGCGCCAAGCTGGTGCTGGCCGCCGAGTCGGCCATGCTGAGCCATTCCACTTTCAACCAGATGGTGGTGCGGCGCTACCTCACCGCCCACGCCTGGCGGGAGCAGATCAAGAACTTCAACGAGATGTACCGGGAGCGCCGCGACGCCATGCTCGGCGCCCTGGACGCACTGATGCCGGCCGGCACCACCTGGACCCGTCCCGACGGCGGCTTCTTCGTGTGGGTGACGCTGCCCGAGGGCTTGGACGCCAAGGCCATGCTGCCCCGCGCGGTCAACGAGCGGGTGGCCTACGTGCCCGGCACCGGCTTCTACGCCTCCGACGAGGGCCGCCGGAACATGCGGCTGTCGTTCTGCTATCCCACGAGCGACCAGATCCGCGAGGGGGTGCGCCGGCTGGTCGGCGTGATCGAGGGCGAGACCGAGCTGCGTGATACCTTCGGCGGCGCGTCCACCCCCGCCGCGGCGGGCGACGACTCCCCCTTCCCCGACCTTCCCTGACGAAGCGGGAAGCCCAGTGACACCACCAGCGCAGCAGGAAGGCAGGACCGTGGCCGATCTCGACCGGGTGCTCGTACTGGCGGGCGGCATGTCTCCCGAGCACGAGGTCAGCGTGCGTTCGGGGCGGCGCGTCGCCGAGTCTCTGCGCCGCCTGGGCGTGGAGGCCCAGACGGCCGACATCGACGCCGACCTGCTGGACCGGCTCGCCGGCGACCCGCCGCAGGTGGTCTTCCCGGTGCTGCACGGCGCCTCCGGCGAGGACGGCGCCACCGCCGAGATCCTGCAGCTGAGCGGGGTGCCCTACGTCGGCGCGCCGCCCGAGGCGTGCCGCAGCGCCTTCGCCAAGCCCGCGGCCAAGGCACTGGTCGCCCGGCAGGGCGTCGCGGTGCCGCGCGGTGTCACCCTGCCGAAGTCGGCTTTCCACGACCTGGGCGCGCCGGCGCTGCTGCAGCGCGTGGTGGACCGCCTCGGCCTGCCCCTGTTCGTCAAGCCCGACCAGGGCGGGTCGGCGTTCGGGGCCGCTCCGGTCGACTCCATGGAGGCGCTGTCGGCGGCCATGGTCAGCTGCTTCGCCTACGGCGACCGGGCGATGATCGAGGAGCGGATCGAAGGCACCGAGATCGCCGTGGGCGTTCTCGACCTGGGCGAGGGCCCCTTCGACTTGCCGCCGGTGGAGATCGTGCCCGACGGAGGCGTCTACGACTACGCGGCGCGCTACACCCCCGGCCGCACGGAGTTCTTCAGCCCGGCCCGGCTGGGCGGGGAGACCGCCCGGGCCGCCGCCGAGGCCGCGCTGACCGCCCACCGCGCCCTGGGGCTGCGCGACTACTCCCGCACCGACCTCATCGTCGACGCCGACGGCGGCGTGCGCTTCCTGGAGGTCAACGTCGCGCCGGGGCTGACCGAGACCTCCACGTTCCCCCTCGCGGTCGAGGCGGCCGAACTGGACTTCGGCCGGGTCTGCCGCGACCTCGCCTTCAACGCCTGGAACCGCGGACGCACGGGCTGAGCCTCCGGCGCCCGAGCGCCGCGGTGCTCGAAGTGGGCGCATGAGCCGGCGGGGCCCTTCGCCTCCGTTCGGGTGCGAAGGGCCCCGCCGTCGGCAGGACCGGCCTCGGGACCGCGGGGTGGGAGCCGGCGCCGGCTCAGACCGATACCCGCTCGTCCCGATCGTCGTCGTCGCCGCGCGATTCGCCGGCGGCAGAGGGGCCGTCGCCGCTCGCCGCTTCGGCCGCCGCGCGCGCGTCGCGCCGGGACTTGAGCAGGCTCAGCACGGTGGTGGCGGCCAGCGTGACCACGATGACGACCAGCGAGAGCACCGTGGGGATCTCGGGCACGTGCAGGTCGGTGGTCTCGTGGACGGCGTGCAGGATCAGCTTCACCCCGATGAACCCGAGGATCACCGCCAGGCCGTGGCTGAGGTAGACCAGCTTGTCCAGCAGCCCTCCGATGAGGAAGTAGAGCTGGCGCAGGCCCATCAGCGCGAAGGCGTTGGCGGTGAAGACGAGGTAGGGCTCCTGGGTGATGCCGAAGATGGCGGGAATGGAGTCCAGGGCGAAGAGGATGTCGGTCATGCCGACGGCGATCATCACCATCAGCATGGGGGTGACGAAGCGTTTTCCGTCGACGCGGGTGACCAGACGGGCGCCGTCGTAGGTGTCGGAGGTGGGCAGCACCCGCCGCACCATCCTGACCATGGCGTTCTCCTGGTACTCCTCGTCCTCGTCGCCGCTGCTGATCAGCTTCCACGCGGTGTAGAGGAGAAAGGCGCCGAACAGGTAGAAGACGCCGGCGAAGGCGTTGACCGCCGCCGCTCCGGCGGCGATGAACAGACCCCGGAAGACCAGGGCCAGGGCGATGCCCACCAGCAGCACCCGCTGCCGGTGCTCCCGCGGGACGGCGAAGGAGCCGAGGATGAGGATGAACACGAACAGGTTGTCCATGCTCATCGAGTACTCGACGATCCACCCGGTGAAGAAGTCCACGGCCTGGCCGTCGGTGAAGAAGGTGAGACCGATCCCGAAGACGATCGCCAGCGAGACGTAAACGGAGATCCAGGCGGCCGCCTCGCGCATCGACGGTTCGTGGGGCCTGCGGGCGATGATGACGAAGTCGAGAGCGATGACGCCGAGCAGGACGGCGATCGTCACGCCCCAGACCCAAGGTGCGATATCCAAGCCAGAACTCCAGAAGATCGGTGGCACAGGTGTGCCGGTCCCGGGCGCGCGAGGCGCCCGGGCACCGGTTCTACTACATGTCAGGAGCCGTCGCGTCGGCGGCCCCGCCCGGCCGAGGAGGCGGGGCGCTTCGCGCTCGCCGCGGCCTGCTCGACATAGCGCCGGACGAGGTCGGCGGCCACGGGGTTGTGACGCTGGATGCGGATCAGCAGGTGCGGGGCCAGCCGCTCGTGCAGCCACAGGAACCCGATGGCGAATCCGATGCTGAGCATCGCCTGGAAGGCCAGGAACGACAGCAGCGGTTCGCTGAGGATCTGGTCGTAGCCCAGCACCGTGGCGACCGTGTACTGGTCGAGCAGCCGGGCGAGCGGGAAGCCGACCAGCCAGTAGAGCGCCACCGGGCCGACCGCGCCGACCCCGAACCGGCCCGCCGCGAGCAGGGCGCAGTAGCCCGCTCCCAGCAGGGCGAGCGGGATGCCCAGTCCGGTGGCGATGGTCGCGATCTGCACAGCGGGCAGTCCGGCCAGCGCCGCCACCCCGGCGGCGAAGGCGCCGGCCACCAGTCCGATGACCGCACCCGGAACGGCCACCTCGGCGTAGTGGAGTGCGGCGGGGACCGGCCGCGGGGCGGTGGCGTGGGTGCTCATCAGCTCACCACCACCCCGAAGGCGAACAGCGAGTAGAACAGCATGCCGAGGTAGAACACCGCGGCCCCGGCGATCAGCACGTTGGAGACGATGCCGGGTCGGATGGGCTTGGGCAGTCGGAGGTTGTTCACCAGCAGGAGGGTGACGCAGTAGGCGCCCATGGCGAACGTCGACAGGAACGCCAGCGTGTCCAGGATCGCCGCCGGGCCGTCGGCGGGCCCGAACAGCAGCACGCCGATGCCGAAGGCGATGACGCCCCACAGGAAGAACGCGTAGAGCTTGGACATGCTGAACCGGCGGGCGCCGGGGATGAAGAAGTAGGTCATGTCGGCCTGGCCGCGGGAGAAGGAGTCGAACAGGCCAAGGGTGGCGTTGAGGCCGATCAGCGAGATGAACAGGAAGAACACGGTGCCGAAGACGGGGGAGCCGGCAGCCGAGAAGGAGGAGGCCATGGCGTCCAGGGCGGCGGACTGCTGACCGTCGCGCAGGACGGTGGCCACGTTCGGGTCCAGGCGCGCCGATGCCTGGGCCAGGACGGTGAAGGAGATGGTCACCAGCATCGTGATGCCCCAGAAGAGCACGAAGGCGTCGAAGGTGACCCACCTGCGCCAGCCCTTCCACTTGCTCATCTCCGCGGGGTCGGAGGTGTCGAACATGAAGCCGCGGCTGGGCATGCTCTCCTGCTCGTCGGCGTGGCGCAGGCCGCGGATGCGGGGGATGTGGTGGCCCATTCCGGCGCCCTTGTCGCGCAGGTGCAGGGTGTACCACATCTGCTGCATGCCGGAGGGGCCGGCGAAGGCGATGGAGCCGACGATGACGGGGAACCACGCGGCGGTCAGCGCCTCGTCGGGCATGTAGCCGAAGGCGAACATGCCGGTGATGGTGCTGGAGAGGTCGGAGAGGTTGCCGACCAGGGCGGCCACTACGGAGGTGCCCACGACCAGCAGGCCGATGCAGATGGAGAGGACGTTCTCCAGCAGGTTGTAGATGACCTTGGCCATCGTGAACACGACGCCCACCAGCAGCATGCCGGCGACCGCCGTTGCCTGCCAGGGTATTCCGGTCACCTGCTGGAACGCCGATGCGCCCGCCGACAGGTGGCCCGGCCATATGTAGACGAGCATGGCTGTGACGAAGAAGAACCACATCAGCGGTTTGAACACCCGGGCGGCGCCCATGAAGATGCTCTCGCCGGTGGCCATCGCGTAGCGCGACATCTCCAGCATGACCACGGCCTGCAGGGAGACGCCGACGAGGAACAGCCAGCGGATCTCCGGTCCGAAGATCAGGACCAGCCGCGGCCACATGTAGGACTCGCCCATACCCACGCCGAGGGCGACGAGGAAGACCGTCGGGCCCAGGATGTGGATGGAGGGCGGCGCCTTGGGCAGGGGGCGGATCGGCATGGCCTCCAGCCGCCCCGCTTTCCAGTAGCGCTCTTCTTGTGCGGACTCGGGGGCCTCGGCGGGGCGGGCCTCGGCCTCGCCGGATTCGGACGCGGCGGGGCCGCGCTGAGCGGGCACTCTGGCGTCGGGCGTGTCGGTGCCGGTGGCGTCATCACGTCCCAGCGGCCGGTCGGAGTTGATGTCTGAGGAGTCCATGCGCGGAGCTCTCCCTCGCTGGATCGCGGATGCGGGTTGACTGCCCCCTCATTCGCCCCCTGGTCTGGCCTGGGTCCTCCTTCTCGTGGCCGGCGGGTGGATGTGCGGTTCGCGCTGCGGCGGCGCTGGCGGACGCCGGCGCAGCGGGTACCCGGTGGCCGCATCGTGGCGGCTCAGCGGCCACCGGGTGTGACGCGTGTTACAGGGGAAAGATCATCCGAATCAGAGTAGCCCCGCCGCGCGCGCCCAGCGATACTTCGCGCCGAGTACTTGGACGGGCTTCTCCGTGGTGTAGGGGTAGGCGACCACGCCGTGCTTGAACAGGTGGGCGCTGGCGGCCTCGACCTCGGTGTCGCCCGAGAGCGAGGCGACCACGGGCTTGTCGATCCCCGCGGCGCGGGCCTGGCCGACCACGTCGGCCACCAGCTCGGCGAAGACCATCGGCGGGGTGACGATGGTGTGCCAGTAGCCCAGGATCAGCGAGTGCACCCGCGGGTCCTCCAGGCCCAGCCGGATGGTCTTCTCGTAGGTGGAGGGCGGCTCGCCGCCGGTGATGTCGACCGGGTTGCCCGCCGCGCCGAACGGCGGGATGAAGGCCCGGAAGGACTCGTCGAGGTCGGGCGGGATGTCCATCAGCGACAGCCCGTTGTCGACCACCGCGTCGGAGAGCAGCACGCCCGAGCCGCCGGCGCCGGTGATGATCACGACGTTCTCCCCGGCGGGCGTCGGCAGCACCGGCAGCGCGCGGCCGTACTCCAGCAGCTCGTTGAGGCCGGGTGCGCGGACGACGCCGGCCTGGCGCAGGATGTCGTCGTAGACCTTGTCGTCGCCGGCCAGCGCGCCGGTGTGCGACCCCGCCGCGCGGGCGCCCGCGGAGGTGCGGCCCGCCTTGAGCACGACCACCGGCTTCTTGGGCACCACTTCGCGGGCGGCCTGCACGAACGCGCGGCCGTCCTTGAGGTCCTCCAGGTGCATCGCGATCGCGTTGGTGTTGTCGTCCTGGCCGAAGAACGTCAGCAGGTCGTCCTCGTCGATGTCGGCCTTGTTGCCCACGCCCACGATCGCCGAGACACCGGTGCTGGTGCTGCGGCTGTAGCCCAGGATCGCCATGCCGATTCCGCCCGACTGCGAGGTCAGCGCGGTGCCGCCGGCGACGTCGTAGGGGGTGCAGAAGGTCGCCGAGAGGTTCTCGGGCGTGTAGTAGTAGCCGTAGATGTTGGGGCCCAGCAGGCGCACGCCGTGGCGGCGGGCCACCGCCACCACCTCGTCCTGCAGTTCCTGCTCGCCGGTCTCGGCGAAGCCGGAGGGGATGAGGATCGCGCCGGCGACCCCCTTGCGGCCGGCCTCCTCCAGCGCGGAGGAGACGAACTTCGCCGGGATGGCGAAGACCGCGACGTCGATGTCGTCGGGGGCCTCGGCGATGGTGGGGTAGGCGGCGCGGCCGTAGACCTCGTCGGCCTTGGGGTTGATCGGGTAGACCTTCCCGGCGTAGCCGCCGTCGACGACGTTGCGGATGACCGAGTTGCCGATCTTGCCGTGCTCGTTGGACGCGCCGATGATCGCGATGGAGCGCGGTTTGAAGATGCGGTTCATCGAGGCCAGGATCTCCTCGCGGGTGAACCGCGCCGGCGGCTGGGCCGGGTCGAAGTCGAGGACGAAGCGCAGGTCGGCGGCCACACTGCCCGAGGCGGAGGCGAAGACCGGGTTGAGGTCGGCCTCGGAGATCTCGGGGAAGTCGGTGACCAGGTCGGACAGGCGGGTGATGACGTCGGCCAGGCGGTCGGTGTCCACCGCCTCGCCGCCGCGCACGCCCGAGAGCACCTCGGCGGCCTTGATGTCACCGATCTGTGCGCGGGCCTCCTCGGCCGAGACGGGGGCCAGGCGGAAGGAGACGTCCTTGAGCACCTCCACCAGGACCCCGCCCAGGCCGAAGACGACGACCTTGCCGAAGGTGGGGTCGGTGGTGGCGCCGATCAGGACCTCTTGGCCCCCGCCCACCATCTGCTGCACCTGCACGCCCTCGATCACGGCCTCGGGGTTGTAGGCCCGGGCGTTGTCGACGATGCGCTGGTAGGCGGTCTTGACCTCCTCGGCCGAGGAGAGCCCGACCTCGACGCCGCCGGCGTCGGTCTTGTGCAGGATGTCGGGCGAGACGATCTTTGCGACCACGGGCAGGCCCAGCTCGACGGCCAGTGATACCGCGTCGTCGGCGCTGGTGGCGAGTGCTTCGCCGGGGATGGGGATGCCGTAGGCCTCGGCGAGCACGCGGCCCTCGGGCGCCGTCAGCGCGCTGCGGCTCTCGGAGCGGGCCCGGTCGAGCACGGCGCGGACGGCATCGCGGTCGTAGCCGGTTTCCGTTGCCATCTTCTCAGATCACTCCGTTCGCTTTGAGGGCTGCGAGTTCGTCGGGGGCCAGGCCCAGTTCGTCCTGGTAGACGTGGGTGTTGTGCTCGCCGAGAAGAGGGGAGCGGCCGACGTCGGCGGGGGAGTCCGACAGCCTCATCGGCAGCCCCACCGTCTTGTAGGTGCCGCGCTCGGGGTGCTCGACGGTGGCCACGATCCCGTTGGCGTTGAGCGTGGGGTCGTCGATGATCTCCTTGGTCGACAGGATCGGCCCGCAGGGGATGTTGTGCTCGTTGAGCGCGGCCAGCACGTCCCACTTGGGCAGGTTGATCGACCACTCCTCGATCAGGCCGAAGGCCTTGTCGAGCTTGTCCAGCCGCGCCTCGGGGGTGGCCCAATCGGGGTCGGTGGCCAGTTCGGGCCGGCCGATGATCCGGGTGATGTGCTCCCAGCCGGTGGGCTGGATGATGACGTAGACGTAGTCGTTGGGGCCGCCGGGCGCCGTGCGCACCGCCCAGCCGGGTTGCCCGCCGCCGGAGGCGTTGCCGGACCGGGGGACCTCGTCGCCGAAGTCCTCGTTGGGGTACTCGGACAGCGGACCGTGCGTCAGCCGCTGCTGGTCGCGCAGCTTGACCCGGCACAGGTTGAGCACCGAGTCCTGCATGGCGACCTCGACCCGCTGGCCCAGGCCGGTGCTGGTGCGCTGGTACAGAGCGGCAAGGATACCGGCTACTGTATGCATTCCAGTGCCCGAATCGCCGATCTGTGCGCCGGTGGCCAGCGGGGGACCGGTCTCGAAGCCCGTGGTGCTCATCGAGCCGCCCATCGCCTGGGCGATGACCTCGTAGGCCTTGTACTCGGCGTAGGCGCCGGGGCCGAACCCCTTGATCGAGGCGTAGACCAGCCGGGGGTTGGCCTCGTGCAGCACCTCCCAGGTGAAGCCCATCCGGTCCAGTGCGCCGGGGGCGAAGTTCTCCACCAGCACGTCGCTGCGCTTGACCAGATCGAGGAAGAGGCGCTTGCCCTCGTCGCTCTTGGTGTTGAGTGTGATGCTGCGCTTGCTGCCGTTGAGCATCGTGAAGTAGAGGCTGTCGACATCGGGCAGGTCGCGCAGCTGGCGGCGGGTGATGTCCCCGGTGGGGGCCTCCACCTTGACCACGTCGGCGCCCAGCCAACCCAGGATCTGGGTGGCCGAGGGGCCGGACTGCACGTGGGTCATGTCCAGGACGCGGACCCCGTCAAGTGCCTTGCTCATGTGGCTCCTCCACGCCTACTTGTACATGGTCTGGTTCATCGTCCCCGGCGCGTAGACCTCGGGGTCGATCCAGACGTTGATCAGCGAGGGCTTGCCGGACTCGCGTGCGCGCCGCAGCGCCGGCCCGATCTCGCCGGGCTCGCGCACCTCCTCGCCGTAGCCGCCGAGCATCTCGGCGAACTCCGAGTAGCGCACGTCGCCCAGCGTGTTGCCGATCTCGCCGCGGTCGGCGCCGTACTTTTCGATCTGGCCGTAGCGGATCTGGTTCATCGAGGAGTTGTTGCCGATGATCCCGATGAAGGGCATGTCGAAGCGCACCAGCGTCTCGAAGTCCCAGCCGGTGAGGCTGAACGCGCCGTCGCCGAACAGCGCGACGACCTCCTTCTCGGGGTAGGCGTACTTGGTCGCCATCACGAAGGGGACGCCGACGCCCAGCGTGCCCAGCGGGCCGGGGTCGAGCCAGTGGCCGGGGGCCTTGGGTTGGACGACCTGGCCGGAGAACGTGACGATGTCGCCGCCGTCGCCGATGTAGATCGAGTCCTCGGTGAGGAAGTCGTTGATCTCCGAAACCAGGCGGTAGGGGTGGATCGGCGTTGCGTCGGAGGTCAGCAGCGGGGTCCGCTTCTCCAGTGCCTTGTTCTCCACCTGGCGCAGCTCCTCCAGCCAGGTCTTGCGGCCCTGGGCCCCATTGTCGCCGTAGGCCGAGGTCGCCTGCAGCACCGAGGAGAGGATGACGTCGGCGTCGCCGACGATGCCCAGGTCGATGTCGCGGTTCTTGCCGACCGTGGCGTAGGAGAGGTCGATCTGGACCACCGTGGCGTCGGTCGACAGCCGCTTGCCGTAGCCCATGCGGAAGTCGAACGGGGTGCCGACGATGATGATCAGGTCGGAGTTGCCGAAGGCGTGCCGGCGGGAGAGCTGGAAGTGGTGGGGGTCGGCGGGGGGCAGCGTGCCGCGGCCGCCGCCGTTCATGTAGACGGGGACGTTGAGCGAGCGCACCAGGTCGGTGGCCGACTGGGTGGCCCGGGTGGTCCACACCTGGTGGCCCAGCAGGATGCTGGGGCGCTCGGAGCGCACCAGCAGCTCGGCCAGGCGCTCGATCGCGTCGGGGTCGCCGCCCTGGCGGGTGGAGGCGCGGTAGTGGCCGGCCTTGGGTACGCGGGCCGACTCCACCGGGACCGAGGCGTCGAGGATGTCGCGCGGGATCTCCAGGAAGGACGGTCCGGGGGCGCCGCTGAGGGACTCCCGGAAGGCCATCGACACCAGGTCGGCCACCCGCTCGGTGTGCGGGACGGTCGCGGCGAACTTGGAGATGGGGCCGATCATGTCGACGTGCGGCAAGTCCTGCAGCGAGCCCATCTTGTGCTGGCTGAGGGCGCCCTGGCCGCCGATCACCAGCAGCGGGCTCTCGGCGCGGTAGGCGTTGGCGATTCCGGTGATGGCGTCGGTGGTGCCGGGGCCGGCGGTGACCACGGCGCACCCGGGTTTGCCGGTCATCCGCGCGTAGCCGTCGGCGGCGTGGGCGGCCACCTGCTCGTGGCGGACGTCGATGACGTCGATGCCCTCGTCGGCACAGCCGTCGTAGATGTCGATGATGTGGCCGCCGCAGAGCGTGAAGATCACGTCGACCCCCTCGGCCTTGAGGGCCTTGGCGACGAGGTGGCCGCCGGAGATCGTGGTGTCCCCACCCTTGTCGTCAGTCATCTGAGCACACATCTCCTTTATTGGATACTGCATACCGTATGGTTTCCATTGCTACACGAGCGTCGGTGCGGTGTCTAGACCGGAAGCGTGCGAATGGGCACCGGGCGCCGCAGTCGGGCCGCGACCGCGGCGGCCCCCAGGCCCGCCAGGCCGGCGGCGCCCAGGCACAGGGCCGGCCCCGTCTGCGGGACCAGCGAGATCAAGGCCGCCGCGCCGCCCACTCCCAGCAGGCCGCCCAGCGCCTTGGCGCTGTAGACGAGGCCGGGGATCTCGGCGCTGTCGCGGCTGCCGAAGAAGTCGTGGGCCAGGGTGCGGGTCAGCGGGTAGCAGCAGCCTCCGCCCACGCCCGCCGGCACGGCCATCAGTAACAGGAGCGCCCAGGAACCGGTCAGTGCCGCGGCGGCGAGGCCGAACTGGGCCGCCCCTCCGGCGGTCAGCGCCGCCACCAGGATCCGGCGCCGGCCCATCCGCTCGCCCCAGCGCCCGGCCGCCGCGCGGCCCAGGCCGCTGGAGGCGACCAGGACGCCCATGGCCGCGGCGATCGCCCAGGCGGGCAGGCCGCCCCGAAACAGCAGCAGCGGCAGCACGGCCACGTCCACCAGTGCGGCGGCTCCGGCCAGCGCGACCACGGCGTGCAGTCCGGGCAGGGCGCCGCTGCGCCAGGCTTGTGCGGGGGAGTGGTCGAAAGCGGCCACCGGCTGGTTGCGGCGGCGCAGCGCCCAGGCGCGCGGATCGGTCTCCGGCGGCCACCAGTGCGCCGGGGGAGTGCGCAGCCCGATACCGGCTGCGGCGACCACGCAGGCCAGGGCCGCACCCAGCCACGGGGCGGCGGCCAAGTGGGCGGCCTCGGCCAGGACCAGGCCGGCGGTCAGCGGGACCGCGCCCAGCGCGAAGCCGGCGCCGGCCCACGCGGCGTGGCTCGCGGGCCGCTCGGGGTACCAGGCCGCGACGACGTGCACGCTGGAGTGGTAGACGAGGCCGGCGCCCAGGCCGCCCGCCAGCCCGTAGGCCGCCAGCATCCAGCCCAGCTGCGCGGTGAGTCCCGGCGCTGCAAGGGCGGCGGCGCACAGCGGTGCACCGGCCACGATGGCGCGGGCGGGAGTGAGCAGGCCGCGTTCGCGCAGCCGGGCGATCGGCCAGGCGCTGCCGCCCTGGACCAGCGCCCACAGCGCGAAGGGCAGCAGCGCGGCCGCGGGGCTCCAGCCGTGGGCGGCCACCAGCAGAGGGACCGCCGCGCCGTAGCCGAACTGCAGCCCGCCGACGGCGGCGACCGCCGCGACAGCCCGGGCGAGGGGCACCGCGCGCGCCGTTCCTGCCAGTTCGCGGGCCGGGCGCCCCACGAGGTAGCGGCGCCCGCTCCAGTCGTGCAGTTCCCCGGTGCGGGGGGCGGGGACGTAGGGGGATGCCAGGTGGCCCGGAGGGGCTGTAGCGGGGGGTGGGTGGTTCATGGCGCACCTCACAACGACCGTGGATCGTATACAGTATGCGTCGCTGAACCGATTCTGAGAAGAGGGTGCGGCTTCCTTTCGTGAAATCACAGGGAGCGCACCGGATCACGCGGGTTGCATCGGCACGGCGGGGCGAGAGTCTCGCATGATGGTATTGCATACTGCATACGATCTCGCGTATCACAGTGGTGAGGGTCCCAGACGACACAGCGATGCCGAGGAGGCTCGGTGGACCTCTACGAATACGAAGCCAAACAGCTGTTCGGCGACCACGACGTGCCGCTCGCCGAGCGGCAGCTGGCCACGACCCCCGAGCAGGCCGCGCTCAGCGCCGCCCGCCTCGGCGGCCGGGTGGTCGTCAAAGCGCAGGTGAAGACCGGCGGCCGCGGCAAGGCCGGCGGTGTGCAGGTGGCCGACGACCCCGACGACGCCCGGGCCGAGGCCGATCGGATCCTCGGCATGGACATCAAGGGCCACACGGTCCACCGCGTCCTGATCGAGGAGGCCAGTGACATCGCCGAGGAGTACTACGTCTCCTTCCTGCTGGACCGGGCCAACCGCACCTTCCTGTCGATCTGCTCCGCCGAGGGCGGCGTGGAGATCGAGGAGGTCGCCGAGAAGCGGCCCGAGGCCGTCGTGCGCACGCCCGTCGACGCGCTGAACGGCCTGGACCGCGAGACGGCCCTGGCCATCTGCGAGAAGGCCGGTCTGCCCCAGCAGGTCCACCCGCCCACCGCGACCGTGCTGCAGCGGCTGTGGGAGGTGGCCCGCGAGGAGGACGCCACCCTGGTCGAGGTCAACCCGCTGGTGCGCACCGCCGACAACCGCATCCTGGCCCTGGACGGCAAGGTCACCCTGGACGACAACGCCCTGGACCGCCACCCCGAGCGCACGCCCTTCCACGACGACGGCGACTCCGCCTCGCTTGAGGCCCGCGCCAAGGAGAAGGGGTTGAACTACGTCAAGCTGGACGGGCAGGTCGGCATCATCGGCAACGGTGCCGGACTGGTCATGTCCACCCTGGACGTGGTGTCCTACGCCGGCGAGGCCCACGGCGGGGTGCAGCCGGCCAACTTCCTCGACATCGGCGGCGGCGCCTCGGCGGATGTGATGGCCGACGGGTTGGAGATCATCCTGGGCGACGGCGACGTCAAGAGCGTGTTCGTCAACGTCTTCGGCGGGATCACCGCCTGCGACGCGGTGGCCGAGGGGATCGTGCAGGCGCTGGAGATGCTGGCCGCGCGCGGCGACGACGTGTCCAAGCCGCTGGTGGTGCGCCTGGACGGCAACAGCGCCGAGCGGGGGCGGCGGATCCTGACCGAGGCCGGCCACCCCGCGGTGCGCCAGGCCCCGACCATGGACGGCGCCGCGGCCCAGGCCGCGGAGCTGGCCGCGAAGTAGCCGGGGAGAGTGGATAAGGGATGGCTGTTTTCCTGACCAAGGACAGCAAGGTGCTGGTGCAGGGCATGACCGGCTCGGAGGGCACCAAGCACACGCGGCGGATGCTGGCCTCGGGGACCCGCATCGTGGGCGGGGTGAATCCGCGCAAGGCCGGTACGAGTGTGGACATCGACGGTACGGGTGTGCCGGTGTTCTCCTCGGTGGCCGAGGGCATGGCGGCCACGGGCGCGGATGTGTCGGTGGTGTTCGTGCCGCCGAAGTTCGCCCGGGCGGCGGTGGTCGAGGCCGTGGATGCCGGGATCGGGCTGGCGGTGGTGATCACCGAGGGGATCCCGGTGCACGACACGGCGGCGTTCTGGGCGCATGCGTGTGCGTCGGGCAACCGGACGCGCATCATCGGGCCGAACTGTCCGGGGCTGATCAGTCCGGGGGCCTCCAATGCGGGCATCATTCCGGCCGACATCACGCGTCCGGGGCGGATCGGGCTGGTGTCGAAGTCGGGGACGCTGACGTATCAGATGATGTATGAGCTGCGTGATATCGGGTTCTCCACGGCGGTGGGGATCGGTGGGGATCCGGTGATCGGGACGACCCATATCGATGCGCTGGCGGCGTTCGAGGCCGATGCCCAGACCGACGCGATCGTGATGATCGGTGAGATCGGCGGGGATGCCGAGGAGCGGGCGGCCGATTACATCCGTTCGCGGGTGTCCAAGCCGGTGGTGGGTTATGTGGCGGGGTTCACCGCGCCGGAGGGCAAGACGATGGGCCATGCCGGGGCGATCGTGTCGGGTTCGGCGGGTACCGCGCAGGCGAAGAAGGAGGCGTTGGAGGCGGCCGGCGTCAAGGTCGGCAAGACCCCCTCGGAGACGGCCGAGATCGCGCGGGGCCTGGCTTAACAATCGCGGGTTGCGCCGTTTCCGGCAAAAGTCGCCGAATCAGCCGCGGCACGGCGGTGGCCGCCGCGCCGTGCCCGGGGGACCGTTGCAGCAGCAGAGTGAGCAGCACCGTAGACCACCAGGGGAAACCTATGACCCTCATGCTCAAGCCCGGGACCGAATGGACGACCCTGTATCAGCGCTGCCGCGGGATCGCCCCCGAGGCGTTCGCGGCCGACCGGGTGCTCAACCACTGGGGCGGCCGCTGGAGGGCGGACGGAGAACCGCGCCTGGCGGTCTCGCCCGTCGACGGAACCGAGATCGCCGGACCGCCCATGGTCGACGCCGACACCGCCGAGGCCGCCGTGCGCGCGGCCGCCGATCAGCACCGGCAGTGGCGTGTCACCCCGCTGGCGGAGCGCCGCGCCCGTGTGCGGGCCGCGATCGAGTCCTGGGGCGAGCACCGCGACACGCTGGCGCTCGCGCTGGTGTGGGAGATCGGAAAGCCCTGGCGGCTGGCGCGCCAGGACGTCGACCGCGCCATCTCCGGCGTGGAGTGGTACCTGGACCAGATCGAGGAGATGATGGAGGGCCGCGCCCCGCTGGAGGGCCCGGTCAGCAACATCGCAAGCTGGAACTACCCGATGAGCGTGCTGACCCACGCCATGTGCGTCCAGGCGCTGGCCGGCAACGCCGCCATCGCCAAGACCCCCACCGACGGCGGACTCGTGTGCCTGACACTGGCCGTGGCCCTGGCCGCGCGCGAGGGTCTGCCCTTCACGCTGGTCAGCGGCAGCGGGCGGAACCTCTCGCCGGTCCTGGTGCGCTCCCCCGAGATCGGCTGCGTCTCCTTCGTCGGCGGCCGCGACACCGGCGGCCAGGTCGCCACCGACCTCGCCGACCTCGGCAAGCCCCACATCCTGGAGCAGGAGGGGCTCAACTGCTGGGGCGTGTGGGAGTTCAGCGACTGGGAGACCTTCGCCGGCCAGGTCCGCAAGACCTTCGACTACGCCAAGCAGCGCTGCACCGCCTATCCGCGCTTCGTCGTGCAGCGCTCGGCGTTCGACCGCTTCCTGAGCGCCTACCTGCCCGCGGTCGCCTCGGTGCGCTTCGGACACCCCCTGGCGGTCTCGGCGCCCGAGGAGGACCTGCCCGAGCTGGACTTCGGCCCGCTGATCAACGCCGCCAAGGCCAAGGACCTGGGATCCCAGGTGGACGAGGCGGTCGCCGGCGGCGCGGTCCCGCTCTACCGCGGTTCGCTGGAGGACGCGCTGCTGCTACCGGGCCAGAACACCGACGCCTACGTGGCGCCCGTGTCGCTGCTGGAGCCCCCGCGGTCCTCGCCGCTGTTCCACGCCGAGCCCTTCGGCCCGGCCGATTCCATCGTGCTGGTCGACACCGAGGCCGAGCTGCTGGCGGCCATGAACGCCAGCAACGGCGCGCTGGTCTCGACCATCTCCACCGACGACCCCGACACGGCCGCGCGGCTGTCGGCGCAGGTGCGCGCGTTCAAGGTCGGCATCAACAAGCCGCGCTCGCGCGGGGACCGCGACGAGATGTTCGGCGGCTGGGGCCACTCGTGGCGCGGCGCTTTCGTGGGGGGCAAGCTGCTGGTCCACGCGGTCAGCCACGGCCCGGCCGACGAGCGGCTGCCCGGCAACTTCCCCGACTACACGCTGGTGCCCCGCGAGCACGGGTAGCCCAGGGCCTACCGGTCCGGCCCGGTGTCGCCGCTGCGCAGCAGGGGCGGCACCGGGCCTAAGGGTAGAAACCCGCCGGGATCTCCCGGAGCGGGCAACCACCGGGTTGCGGCAATTGGGCACGACGCGCGAAGCGCTGCGCGCCGGCTTGCCGCCGAGCGGATGCCGCCCCATTTCGCCGGAGGCCCGCTCGGGTGGTCGGGCTCCGACTGAAGGGTGCACGGTGCGCGCGGCGCCAAGCTGTCTCGCTCGCTGCGCTCACTGCGACCCATTGCCGCAGCCTCGGTGGTGGCGGCAATCAGGGCGGTTCAGCGGAGGGTGCCTGAATACGCCGCGCAGCATCGGCCCCGAGCGCGCCCCCGGCGCCGCCGACCTCACCCGGGCGCGACCACGCCCACCCGCGCCGCGGCGTGGCGTCGATCGGCTCTCCTGGGAGACTGGGCGCATGACCTCGTTGCACCTCGTCCAAGAACCCGAAGCCGACGCGCTGCTGGCGTCGGAGCCGCTGGCGCTGCTGATCGGCATGCTGCTGGACCAGCAGGTGGCGATGGAGGTGGCCTTCGCCGGGCCGAAGAAGATCGCCGACCGGATGGGCGGCCTCGACGCCGGGACCGTCGCGCGGACCGATCCCGAGGAGTTCGCCGCGCTGTGCTCGCAGCAGCCGGCCGTGCACCGCTTCCCCGGGTCGATGGCCGCGCGCATCCAGTCGCTGTGCGGCTACCTGGTCGAGCACTACGGCGGCGACGCCGCCGCGGTGTGGACCTCGGGCGAGCCCGACGGGCGGGAAGTGCTCAAGCGTCTCAAAGCGCTACCGGGCTACGGCGATCAGAAGGCCCGCATCTTCCTGGCCCTGCTCGGCAAGCAGTTCGACCTGCGCGCCGAAGGCTGGCGCGAGGCGGCCGGCGACTACGGCGACGAGGGCGCGCGCCGTTCGATCGCCGATGTGGTCGACGAGCAGACCCTCGCCGAGGTGCGCGCGTTCAAGAAGAGCGCCAAGGCCGCGAAGAAGGCCGAGAAGGGCCAGTAGACGCGCCGCCGGCGCCGCCTTCTTCAGGCGCTGCCGCGGGAAAGTTGTCGGGACCGGCCGGCGCAGGGGGCTGGTGCACGCCGGCCGGTCTCGCGCCTACCGGCCCGGTCGGCGGAGTCACCCCGGGGCCGCCATCGGCGTCTGTGACGCCGTCTCCAGGGTGATCCGGTGCCGACCGGCGTAGACGTTCATCGAGGTGCCGCGCAGGAACCCGACCAGGCTCAGTCCCTGCTCGGCCGCGAGCTCCACGGCCAGGGACGAGGGCGCGGAGACCGCTGCCAGCATCGGGATTCCCGCCATCAGCGCCTTCTGCGCGAGTTCGAACGAGGCCCGCCCGGAGACCATCAGCGCGCTGCCGCGCAGCGGCAGCCGGCCGTCCCGCAGGGCCCAGCCCACGAGCTTGTCGACCGCGTTGTGGCGGCCGACGTCCTCGCGCAGCGCGAGCAGCTCCCCCTGTGCGGTGAACAGACCGGCGGCGTGCAGCCCGCCGGTGCGGTCGAAGACGCGCTGGGCCTCGCGCAGGCGGTCGGGCATGGCCGCGAGCACGGGCACGGTGAAGTGCGGTTCGTCCTCGGCGACCGACCAGTGGGCCGTGGTCGAAACCGCCTCCAGGCTCGCCTTGCCGCACACACCGCAGGAGGAGGTGGTGTAGAAGTTGCGTTCCAGCGACGCCTCGGGCACCGGAACCCCCGATGCCAGCACGACGTCGAGGACGTTGTAGGTGTTGGAGCCGTCCTCGGTGGCGCCCGCGCAGTAGCGGATGGTCGCGATCGCCTCGGCGGAGGTGACGACCCCCTCGCTGACGAGGAACCCCGCCGCCAGGTCGAAGTCGTTGCCGGGAGTGCGCATCGTGACGGTGAGCGGCCGGCCGTTCATCCGGATCTCCAGCGGCTCCTCGGCGACCAGGGTGTCCGGGCGCTCGCTGACGGCGCCGTCCCGGATCCGCAGGATCGGCTCGCGAACCGTGACCCGTCCCATGGACCTCCCCTTTCCGCAGAGCCGGGGGGCTCCCCGTGCCCGGCGTGCTTTCGGTGTGCGTGGACCGGACTCGGAAGGAATTCCCGTTTCCGTCCCTTTTCAGTCGTATCGGAATCCGACCGCGCCGACCAGGCCGCGTGCGGCGGCCCCCGCGGGGGCCGCGCCGCGTCAGTCGCGCCTTCTCTGCTGTACGTGCTGGAACCCGAACCGCCCCTTGATGCACAGGTTGCCGTGCGTCACCGGGTTGTCGTGCGGCGAGGTGACCTTGACGATCTCGTTGTCCTGGACGTGCAGGGTGACGTTGCAGCCCACTCCGCAGTAGGTGCAGATGGTGGTGGTCTCGCTCTGGCGGTCCTCGTCCCAGGTGCCCTCGTTGCGCATGTCGTACTCGGTCTTGAACGACAGCGCGCCGGTGGGGCAGACCTCGATGCAGTTGCCGCAGTAGACGCAGGCGGAGTCGGGCAGGGCGAAGTCGTGCTCGGTGGACACGCGGGCGTCGAAGCCGCGGCCGGCGATCCCGATCGCGAACGTGTTCTGCCACTGCTCGCCGCACGCGTCCACGCACTTGTAGCACATGATGCACTTGCCGTAGTCGCGCACGTAGAGGTCGTTGTCGATCTTGGTGGGCTGCTCCACGGTCTCGGCGGCCGTGCCGTCGCCGACCTCGTGCTCACCGGCGCGGCGGGCGTCGCGCTCGCCCATCGGCGCGGGCTCGGCCCGGGGGCCGAACCGCTCTGGACGGGCTTCGTAGCGCTCGTTCCACTCGGGGATCTTCGGTGTGGTGGACAGGTCCACCGAGGACCCCAGCAGCTCCAGCACCATCTTGCGGCTGTGGCGGACCCGCTCGGAGTCGGTGGCCACCGACATGGACTCCTCGACCTTGCGCGAGCAGGCCGGCACCAGTGTGCGCGCCCCCTCCACCTCGACCACGCACACGCGGCACGCGTTGCGCGGGGTGAGGGTGTCGCCGTAGCACAGGGTCGGCACCTCGGTGCCGACGGCCTCGCAGGCGTCCAGGATGGTGGCGTCCTCGGGGACGCGGACCTCTTCGCCGTCGACGGTCACCTCGACCAGGCGGCGAGGCGTCCCGATAGCTACCGGTGTGCTCACCGGACCTCCTTTAGGGGTTGTTCCTCCTGCGGGCCGAACACGCCCAGCCGGTCGATCGCCGACTCCACCGCGTTCCACGCGGTCTGGCCCAGGCCGCAGATCGAGGCGTCGCGCATCGCCTCGCCCACCTCGCGCAGCAGTGCGACGTCGGTGCGGCGCGGTCCGCCGTCGGAGAGCCGCACCAGCGCCTCCTCCTGGCGGACGGTGCCGACCCGGCAGGGCACGCACTGGCCGCAGGACTCGTCGCGGAAGAACGCCGCGATGCGTACGAGGATCGCGGCCAGGTCGACGGTGTCGTCGAGTACCAGGATGACGCCCGAACCCAGCGTGGCGCCGGCTTCGCGGGCGCCCTCGAAGGTCAGCGGGATGTCCAGTTCGTCGCCGCGCACGAATCCGCCGGCGGCGCCGCCGAGCAGCACGGCGCGCGGCTCGCGGGCGGTGCCGTCGGCGTTCGTGCCCGTGCCGCCGCACATCGCGATCAGCTCGCGCAGGCTCGCCCCGAAGGGGACCTCGTAGACGCCGGGGCGCCGCACCGAGCCCGACACGCAGAACAGCTTGGGGCCGGTGGAGCGGCCGGTGCCGATGGCGGCGTAGCCGGGGCCGCCCATCAGCATGATCGGTAGCACGTTGACCAGGGTCTCGACGTTGTTGATGGCGGTGGGCTTGCCGAACACGCCGCGCTCGACCGGGAAGGGCGGCTTGCTGCGGGGCTCGCCGCGCAGCCCTTCGATCGAGTTGAAGATCGCGGTCTCCTCGCCGCAGATGTAGGCTCCGGCGCCGCGCCGGATCTCGATTTCGAAGTCGAAGCCGGAGCCGAGGATGTCGGTGCCCAGCAGGTTGCGCCCGCGGGCCAGCTCGATGGCGTTCTCCAGCAGCGACAGCGCCCGCGGGTACTCGCCGCGGATGTAGATGTAGCCCTTGGCGGCGTTGTTGGCGTAGCCGGCGATGGTCAGCGACTCGATCACGGAGAACGGGTCGCCCTCCATGATCACCCGGTCCTTGAAGGTGCCGGGTTCGCTCTCGTCGGCGTTGCAGATGACGTAGCGGGGGGTCTCGGGCCGCTTGGCGGTGCCGTCCCACTTGCGCCCGGTGGGGAAGGCCGCGCCGCCGCGTCCGACCAGGCCGGAGTCGTTCACCTCGCGGATGACGCCGCTGGGGCCCATCCGCAGCGCCTCGCGCAGCGCGGCGTAGCCGCCGTTGGCGCGGTAGTCGTCCAGGCTGGCGGGGTCGACCACGCCGATCCGGCGCAGCAGGACCAGGTCGTCGTCGCCCGCCTGGGGGACCGCGGTCGCCGCGGAGGGCTCGGGTGCGGGGCCGGGCAGGGTCTCGGGGGGAGAAGGTGGCGCGCGGGGCGGGGTGGCTCAGGTGGGGGCCGGGGCCGTCGCCGTTCTGGGAGGGGCCGTGGCCGTTGACGGATCCGGGCCGGGGGAGCGGGTGGTCGGGGTTGTCGGCGGCGGGCCCTGCCGCGACCTCACCGGGCCCGGGGACGATGTCGTCGGCGGAGGCCGGAGCGGCGACGCTGTAGCGGGGCGGGTCGCCGGCCTCCAGCGACAGTGCCGCCGGCGCGCGTTCGCACAGTCCCAGGCAGGGACTCTCGTGCCAGGTGAACTCGCCGCCCTCGGTGCCCGCAGGGCCGGCGCGCTCGGTCAGCTGCGCGCACAGCCCCGCCGAGTCCTTGGCCGCGCAGGCGATGTCGGTACAGACGTGCACGACCCGGCGGGGTCGCTCCTTGAGGGAGAACATCGCATAGAAGGTCGCGACGCCGTAGGCCTCGGCAGGCGGGATCGTCAGCCGGCGGCAGATGTAGTCGAGTGCGGCGGGGCTGATCCAGCCCACCCGGTCGTTGACGGCGTGCAGGGCCGGCAGGAGCAGGTCGCGACGGCCGCGGGCGACGTGGCCGCCCTCGGCGAATCGCAGATCGGAGGCCTGGCGCGTGCCGCCGTCCCACCCCGACTCCGGCGGGCCGAGGACGGCGTCCACGGCCTCCCGCTCGGCGGGCTCCGGCACAGCATCCAGGAAGTGCAGGTCCACGTCCCCGGTCACCTCGAATCATGTAAGCCAGGTCACAGACGTTGTATACGGGCTACAGTATGCTTCATTCCTACCGTGGGCAACCCCTGGTCGCTTGCGTGTTCGGCGGTACCGAGCACCGGTGGCCGGGGGTGCGCACAGGGTGGCGCCGACCAGGCCGCGGCGGATCGCAGCGCCCTCGATCGTGCCGGCGCGGTGCCGGCAGCGGCCGCCCGGGCGCCGTACGGGCGGCCGCCCCGGATGCGCGCCGGGCGGCACGCGTGTGCCGCGGCGGGGCGCATCACCGGCCCCCCGCCCGCCCGCCGCGCAGCGCGGTCCGCGCCCGGGTGCCGGGTGGCGAACAGCGCACCCGGGCATGCGGCCGGGACCGCGTGGATCCCGGCCGCGGACCGCGCGGCTCACGGCGTCAGGGCGACGCCGGTACAGGAGCCGCTCCGGCGGCCCCCGCGGGCGCCGCGCCCTCGATCAGCTTCTCGATGTTCACGGCCGCCGCCTTGTACTCGGCGGTGCCGGCCACCGGGTCGGTGGCGTCGATGGTCAGCAGCTGGGTGTCGACCTGGTCGGGGAAGTGGAAGGTCATGAACACCAGCCCCGCACGCATCTCCGTCGCGATCGAGGCGGGTACCAGCACCGATCCCCGGCGCGAGGAGACGCGCACGGTCTCGCCGTCGGCGATGCCCAGCCGCTCGGCGTCCTCGGGCGAGATGTCCAGCAGTTCGCCGCGCCGCATGGGCGAGGAGAACCCGCTGGTCTGCACACCGGTGTTGTAGTCGTCCAGCCGGCGGCCCGTGGTCAGGCGGAAGGGGTAGTCGTCGTCGAGCAGGTCGACCGGAGGCGAGTGGCCGACGATGCCGAAGGGGGCCGCCTCGCCCCGCTTGCCGGGGTCGGTCGACCACAGTCGGGAGTGCAGGAACGGCGGCTCCAGGCTGTCCTCGGAGTAGCACGGCCACTGGATGCCGTGCAGTTCCTCCAGCCGCTGATAGGTCATGCCGCGGTGGATGGGGGACAGGCTGCGCAGCTCGTCCCACACCTCCTCGGCACTCGGCTGCTGCCAGGCGTGGCCCAGGCGCTGGGCGAGGTCGCACATGATGGCGATGTCGTCGCGCGCGCCCGGCGGGGGGTCCAGCGCCTTGCGCACCAGCTGCACCCGGCGCTCGCTGTTCGTGAAGGTGCCGTCGGACTCGCACCAGGACGCGCTGGCGGGAAGCACGACGTCGGCCAACTCGGCGGTCTTGGTCAGGAAGATGTCCTGGACCACCAGGTGGTCCAGCCGCTCAAGGCGGCGGGTGGTGGTCATCGTCTCGGGCTCCGACTGCACCGGGTTCTCGCCGATGATGTAGAGGGTCTTCAGCTCGCCCCCGTCCATCGACTCGAACATCTGGGTGAGCGTCTTGCCCTTGCTGGGCTGGATCGAGGTGTTCCAGACCGACTCGAACCGGGTGCGGACCTCGGCGTCGAGAATGTCCTGGAACCCGGCGAGGCGGTCGGGGATGGCGCCCATGTCGCCGCCGCCCTGGACGTTGTTCTGCCCGCGCAGCGGCTGCAGTCCCGAGCCGTGGCGGCCGACGTGCCCGGTGAGCAGCGCCAGGTTGATCAGCGCCTTGACGTTGTCGGTGGCGTTGTGGTGCTCGGTGATGCCCAGGGTCCAGCACAGCTGGGCTCGCTCGGCGGTGGCGTAGGCGTGGGCGAGCTCGCGGATGGCCTCGGCGGGCACGCCCGTCTCGGCCTCGGCCGCGGCGAGCGTCCACGGCTCCACCAGCTCGCGGTACTCCTCGAATCCGGAGGTGCCGCGCCGGATGAAGGTCTCGTTGGCCAGCCCGGCGTGGATGATCTCGCGCCCGATGGCGTGCGCAAGCGGGATGTCGGTGCCGACGTTGAGGCCGAGCCAGCGGTCCGCCCACTGGGCCGACGACGTGCGCCGGGGGTCGACCGCGAACATCCGCGCGCCGTTGTGCAGGCCCTTGAGCACGTGCTGGAAGAAGATCGGGTGGGCGGCGCGCGGGTTGCCTCCCCACACGATGACCAGGTCGGTGTCCTCGACCTCGGCATAGGAGGAGGTGCCCCCTCCCGAGCCGAAGGCGGCGGAGAGGCCGGCCACGCTGGGGGCGTGGCAGGTGCGGTTGCAGGAGTCGACGTTGTTGGTGCCCATGACGACTCGGGTGAACTTCTGGGCGACGAAGTTCATCTCGTTGGTGGCCCGGGCGCAGGAGAGCATGCCGAACGCGTCGGGGCCGTGCCGTTCCACGCCGGTGCGGAAGCCGGCGGCGGCGCGGTCGAGTGCCTCCTCCCAGGAGGCGGGGCGCAGTCGGCCGTCCTCGCGCACGAGCGGGCGAGTGAGGCGTTCGTAGCTGCTGGGCTGGTGATCGTCCGATCGCATCTTCTGGGGCCTCGCTTGGGTCTCGTGGCCACTGCGGTGGACCGCAGGAAATATTGTCTACAGTATGCGACGCCTATACCGCAGGCAAGGGGAAGCGGACAAGGGCGGTGCGGCCGCGGGGAAGGGGCGACGGGCAGGGGGCCGCCCCTTCGGCCCCTCTCAGGCTGCGGGTGCGGGGGCGGCGGCAGCGGCGCCGGCGGCCATCCGGCTCGCCACCGAGCCGTCGACGAGCCGGGCGTTGAGCAGCCGGGCCACGGCGTCCACGGTGCGCAGGGTGGGCACCTGGGCCCCGACAAGATCCGCCAGCTCCACCACGGCGGTGAGGATGACGTCGAGCTCCATCGGGCGGCCGCGCTCCACGTCGTGCAGGGTGGAGGTGCGGTGGTCCCCGGCGCGCTCGGCGCCGGCCAGGCGGCGCTCGACGGAGATCTCCGGGCGGATCCCCAGGCGCGCCGCGACTTCCAGCGTCTCGTTCATCATCGCCCGCGCCAGTTCACGCGAGGAGCGGTCGCCGCAGATCTGCGCCATGGTGGAGCGGGTCAGCGCGCTGAGGGGGTTGAAGGTGATGTTGCCCATCAGCTTGACCCAGATGTCCTCGCGCAGCTCGGGCTCGACCGGGCACTTCAGCCCGCCGGCGACCATGGCGTCGGCGAAGTCGGTGCAGCGCCGCGAGATCGAGCCGTCGGGCTCGCCGATGGAGAACCGGGTGCCCTCCAGATGGCGGATGACGCCGGGGCCCTCGATCTCGGTGGCGGCGTAGACGACGCAGCCGATGGCGCGTTCCACCGGGATCGCCCGGCTGACCGAGCCTTGCGGGTCGACCGTGTGCACCCGGTGCTCGGCCAGCGGGCCCGCAACGCCGTGGAAGTACCACCAGGGGATGCCGTTCTGCGCGGCGACCACGGCCGTGCCGGGCCCCATCAGCGGGCGCAGCATCGGGCCGCACCCGGCGTAGTGCTGGGCCTTGAGCCCCAGGAAGACGATGTCGACCGGCCCGATCTCGCGGGGGTCGTCGGTGGCGTGGGGGCGCGCGGCGAAGTCCCCCCGGTCGCTGAGGACGCGCACGCCGCGGGCTCGCAGGGCCTCCAGGTGGGGGCCGCGGGCGATCATGTGGACGTCGGCCCCTCCGCGGTGCAGGGCCGCGCCGGCGTAGGCGCCGATCGCGCCGGCGCCGAGGATGGCGATTCTCATACTGCACTCCGTTCTCTCGCCCGAACGATTTTGTATACAGTATGCTGATGTCGGTGCATGTGGCGAGGGGGTGGCTGCGGAAAAGGAACGGGTGAATGCAGGCGAACAGCAAGTTCCCGAGTTCTTCTCCGCCACCGGGTCCTCGCCCGCAGGGGGCGTGCGCGGCCTCGCCGGCCGCCGCACCCGCCGGGTGCCCATCCGTGCGATCGCGGGCCGCGAGCCGTCCGCGGGCCCGCGATCGCCGCTCGGACTGCGCCGCCGCAGTGGATTTCGTAGACTGTCTACACCATGCCGATCATCCGATAGGCATCACCGTGCGACGGGCAGGAGCGGCGCAATGACCACACAGCCGTTGAAAGCCGCGCTGAGTGGGCGGGTGCAACGGCCTGTCCCACTGCGTGAGGCGGTATACGAGACTATCCTCAACCTGATCATCACCCGGGAGTTCCCACCCGGCCGGCACCTGGTCGAGAGCGAACTCGCCGAGCAGCTCGGCGTCTCCCGGCAGCCGGTGCGCGAGGCCCTGCAGCGGCTGAGCAACGAAGCCTGGGTCGACCTGCGCCCCGGCTACGGGGCTTTCGTGCACACACCCACCGAGAGCGAGGCCGACCAGCTCCTGGCCGTGCGCGCCGTGCTGGAGACCGAGGCCGCCCGCCTGGCCGCGGGCACCGCAGGGCCGGCGCAGGTCGAGTACCTGCGCGAACTGTGGCGCGCCGGGGTCGGTGCCGTGGACGACGCCGACGTCGACTCGGTGGTCACCGCCAACGCCGACTTCCACCGCGGTGTCATCGAGGCGTCGGGCAACCGCGTGCTGGCCGAGCTGGCATCCCAGGTCGACCGCAGAGTGCGCTGGTACTACGCCCCCATCGCGCGTTCCCGCGGCATGGCCTCCTGGGACGAGCACGCCGGCATCATCGAGGCCGTCGCCGCCGGGGACGCCGACGAGGCCGCCCGGCTGATGAACGAGCACACCGAGCGCACCCGGCTCACCTACCACGAGAACTTCGACGCCGGCTTCTGAGCGGGCGTACCCGTTCGCGGCCGCCGCCCGGCGCGGTACGGGCGGCGGCCGCGAACGCCGCGCGGCCCCGCTAGACGTGGTCGCGCGGGATCACCGTGTTCCACGTGCGCGCCGTCACCCGGTCGCCGCCCTCGTAGGCGTCCAGCGTCGCGTTGAGGTGGAACGCCTCGGGCGTCGCGGTCAGCTCAGTCTTGGTGACGGTCTCGACGTCCCAGTCGCCGCGCTTGAAGCGCATGTGCCACTCGGCGGTGCCCATTGGCGAGGAGAAGTCGTCGCCGCGCACCGAGTAGACCTCGTCGGCGCGCCGGGTGACCTCCAGCGCGGTGTCCTCGAAGTACACCGTCCCCAGGTCCTTGACCACCTTCAGCGACGACTCGTAGTCGACGAGGTCGCGCTCGACCTTCCACTCCTGCTCGCCCGGTGTCAGGTGGCTGGTCTCCAGCGGAGGGGTCCCCTCCGGCTCGCCGAAGGGCTGCGGTGCGACCTCGTCGGAGCTGTCGGTGGGGCGCACCGGCAGCACCAGCGAGCTGTCGCCCTCCAGCAGAACGGTCAGCAGTACCGGCTCCGGCGGCGGCCAGGCCAGAGGCCAGTAGGACGTCGAGACCGACACCCGCAGCCGGTGCCCCGGCGGGAACGCCTGGGCGACGCCGTTCATCGGCACGGCCACGCGGTAGAGCTTGCCCGGTTCCAGGTCCTCGGCGTCGGCATGGTCGCCGGAGTGGGTGAGGTTGAGCAGGCCGTAGGTCACCCGGGTGGCGCGCCCGTCGGGAGCGACGTCCGACAGCCGCACGCACACCATCGCCACCGGCCGGTCGACGGTGAACTCCAGGTTGACGACGGGGGCGCCGAGGATCTCCAGCCGCTCGGTGAGCTCGTCGCTGTCGAACACCAGCGACCCGCCGTCGTCCTCGCGCTGATCGTAGGGCAGGTCCGGAGGCGCGTTGTAGGAGCACCACTTGCCGGCGTACTGGCCCACCGTCAGCGGCGACTCCACCGACGCGGCGGCGGTGGCCACGTCGGCGCCGGCGTCGGCGATGCCGTCCTGGGCCAGCGGCTGGGTGCGGCGGCTCACGCGCGGCGAGGGCCAGCGGGGCTCGCCCACCCAGCGGCCGGGCCGCTCCTCGTAGGAGGTGGAGGGCGGTACGCTCTCCTGCATCCAGGTCCGCACCATCGGCTCGTCCATCACATCGTTGTCCACACCCTTGAGCCAGCGGTCCCACCAGCGCACGCACTGCTGCAGGAACCCGATGGCGGGTCCGGGCACCCCCAGGTGGGGGTACTTGTGCGACCACGGGCCGATCAGCCCCAGCCGCGGCACGCTCAACCCCTCCATCAGCCGGAACACCGCGTTGGAGTAGCCGTCGGCCCAGCCGCTGACGGCCATCACCGGCACCTCGATGTCGGAGAGGTCCTCACCCACCGAGCCGTGCCGCCAGTAGTCGTCGCGCAGCTGGTGCCGCAGCCAGGTGTCCAGCCACAGCCCGCTGTGGTCGAGGCGCTGCTGCCACATCTCGCGCCACCGTTCGCCGACGACGGCCGGGTCGGGCGGGCACGAGGTGTAGGCGAACATCGTGGAGGCCCACGAGAGGTTGTCACCCAGCAGGCACCCGCCCATGTAGTGCACGTCGTCGGCGTAGCGGTCGTCGGTCGAGCACAGCGTCACGATCGCGCCCAGGCTCTCCGGGCGGCGCGCGGCGACCTGCAGCGCGTTGAACCCGCCCCACGAGATACCCATCATGCCGGTGGTGCCCGAGCACCACGGCTGCGCGGCCAGCCAGGCCAGCACCTCCTCGGCGTCGCGCAGCTCCTGCTCCAGGTACTCGTCCTGGAGCACCCCCTCGGAGTCGCCGCTGCCGCGCAGGTCCACGCGGGCGCAGGCGTAGCCGTGGCCGGCCAGGTAGGGGTGGATGGTGGAGTCGCGCTGTGCGGTCAAATCCCGCTGCCGGTAGGGAATGAACTCCAGGACCGCCGGGACCGGCTCCTCGGCCGAGTCGGGCCGCCAGATCCGCGCGGCCAGCCGGGTGCCGTCGGACATGGGGATCATGATCCCCTGCTCCTCGACGACCTTGTGGGGCAGTGCCGTGACGTGGCGCATGCGGCTCTCCCTTCTCTCGTATCATTCGCCGCCTGCGGCCGGCCCCTCTTCGACCTCGAACGGCAGGCGGGCCAGGCACAGCTCGTAGGCGCGCTGGAGTTCCTCGGTGTCGGCGGCGCCGGTGTAGACGACGGCTACCGCGTAGCTGTAGCTGTCCTGGCCGAACATCTCGGAGAGCCGCGTACCCGGTTCGACCAGGATCTCCGCCGAAGTGCCCGGGATATCCCGCTCCATGCCCGCCACATCGTCCTCGTCGGGGGCGATGCGCACCACACCGTCGGAGAAGCGGCGCAGGAACCACTTGGCCGCCACCGCGAACTCCCCGCCGCCCTGCTCCAGTTCGGGCTCGCGGCCCAGCGCCAGATCGACGCGGTAGGTGTGGTTGGGGCGGCCGTCGACGTAGGACGTCAGCTTGGTGTGGGACTGGGAGTGGCGGGGGTTGACCTCCAGCAGGCAGGTCTCGTCGCTGTCGGGGTTCCAGAAGAACTCGATGTTGAAGGTGGTGTCGTCCAGGCCCATGCGGCCGACGACGCGAACGGAGACGTCGCGGACCCGCTCCAGCACGTGGCCGGGGAGATCGCTGGGATACTGGTAGCGGAGGAAGCTGGGGGTTCCGGGGTAGTTGAGGGAGTCGATGACGCCGTAGGCGTGCACCTCCCCCTTGTAGACGTAGCCCTCGACCGTGAGCTGGCGTCCGGAGACCTCCTCCTCGGCCAGGCACGCCGTGCCCCCTGCGCGGGCGACCGCCTCGGGCAGCTCGATCCGGTCCATCACCCACTCGAAGGGGTCGCCGAGCTCGCCCGCGCCCTCGCGGATGCGGCCCAGCGCGTCCCGAAAGCCCTGTTCGTCCTCCACGCGGAAGGCCAGATCCGAGGAGAAGCCCTTCACCGGCTTCAGCCACATCGGGTAGTTCAGGTACTCGGGTGGGCGCTCGGCGTCGAAGGGAACCTCGGCGAAGCCGGGCAGCTCGTCGATCACCTCCGCCTGCTCCAGGCGGCTCCAGTACTTGTGCTCGCACTTGACGACCGATTCCAGCGACGGCGCGGGCAGTCCCCGCTCGGCGCACAGGATCGGTACCAGGGTGCTGACGGGGAAGTCCCAGTAGCCCATGATCGCGTCGATGCGCCCGTCGAAGGCGTCGAGTTCCGCTCGGGCCTCCTCCAGCACGTCGGCCAAGTCCAGCTCGGGATCGTGCAGCCGCTCAAGGCTCAGCAGTCGATGGAACCGGACATGGGGGATGGTGCGGAGGGTCTCGCGGTTGTGCTCGTCCATACCGAGCACGAAGACGTTCTCGCTCATCTCGCACCCCTTTCTTTCCCTCGGGCGATGCGCCTACCCGCGAGGAAAGCCGATGCGACGTGCCGTCGCGGTGATCCGCGACTCCCGCGCACTCCCGCGCACGCCGGCGGGTGCCGGTCGCGGGCCGCGGCGCCCGCGACCGGCACATGCGCGGCCGTAGGCGCCGTCCGCGCCCTAAGGTGGGCCCATGGCGCACCGACACCCCAGCAAGCTCAACGCCGAGCACGTCACCCACCCCGCTGCCCGGCGCCTGCTCAAAGCCGAACTGGCCAACTGCGCCGAGTGCCGCGCCCACGGCGACGCCGAGGCGCTGGCCGACCCCGCGATCCTGGAATCGCTGCTGCACGGCTTCGTGCTGAAGCGCGCCGAGCAGTGGCGCAACCGCCACTCCCGCTACCCGGTCAACCTCTACGACCTCGCCCCGCCCGACGAGCTGCGCTTCCTGCACATCCCCACCCGCGAAGTCGCGCGCCTGTGCGTGGTCGAGGGGCGTGCCGGAGACCGGGTGGAGACCGCCGGTGCGCTGGCCGAGACCGGAAACCTCACCGGCGACGACCGCGCCCTGGTGCTGGGCGACATCGTCGACGGGATCCTGGAGGACGAGGGCTGAGACCGGGGGCTTCCGTGTCCGGCCGCCGACCCGCTGCCGCGTCCGACCCGGCACCCGCCCGCGGCCGTTGCGGTTGGATCACGATCGGCGGCCGGGTCCGGCCGCCGGTGCGGCCCCGCGTAGCCCCGGCGGCGGCCGGATGCTCAGCTGCGCGGCGGCGGAAACGCCGCCGTGCGGGCGCACCGGAGCCGTCGGCCGTGTTCGGACCGCGGCGGGCGGGCGGACGGGGACGGCGGCGGAACATCGTATGCTGCCCTAGCGGACATCGAGGTCCGGCGCGCCCCGACCGGTATCGGGCATGTCCCGAACCCGGCCGATCGCCCTCCTCATCGGGAGCAGGAACGAGTCGGCCGACGGAACCGCGGCGGTCTTGTGCGCATCAGAACGGCAGCACCATCGACATCCCAGCGGCGCCGGCGAGCGCGCCCGTGGACATTTCCGGGGAGGAAACAGCATGAGTTACGGTCCGTCCGGGGGTCAGCCGCCCTACGGCAGCGGAGGATACGGTTCGCCGCCTCCGCAGCAGCCGCCCCAGGGCCCGCCCCCGCCGCCGCCCGGAGGCGGCGGATACGGCGGCCCCAGCGGCGGCTACGGCCCACCGCCCCCGCCCGGGGACCCCTACGGCGGCGGGAACTACGGCCAGCCGCCCGCCAGCAAGGGCAGCGCCATCGGCGCACTGGTCGCCAACATCTTCGGCATCTGCCTGAACTGCCTGTTCGGGATCGTCGGCCTGATCCTGGCGATCATCGCGCTGAATCAGATCGAGAGCAACCCCAAGTCGGCGCGCATGCTCACGCTGATCTCCTGGATCTGCTTCGGTGTCGGCGCCGTCATCGGGATCTTCGCGTGGATCTTCGTCTACCCCGACATGTTCGCGACGAATACCATGCCGTAGGAGCCGCACCGGCGCCACACGCAGCAGCGCCGCGGCCGCCCTCAGCGTCCCCGGCTCGGCAGCGCACCGAGCCGAGGGCGCTTCGCTTTCCGGCCGTTCTCCGCAGCGGCCGCCCAGGCCGGAGCCCTAGCCCTCCGGGACCTCCAGCGCCGCCCGCACGATCGCGCGCAGCTGGTCCACGATGGCGGCGCGGTCCCGCTCGAAGCCCGGGCCGCTCAGCGCCTCGGGGTCCGCGGAGTCGATCTCCAGCACCGGGGTGAGGACGTGGCCGGCCGGGATGGCGCGGCCGGTGGCGTCGCGCAGCAGCGTGTTGCGGTAGGCCACCTCGTTGGCCACGTGGTCGCCGCTCCCGCCGGCCCGCCCCCGCGAACCGGGCGTGGGACCGCCGGAGCGGTGCTGCGGTGCGTCTTGGGCCGCGGGTACCTCCACCACGCCGGTTCCGCCGTCCACCGCAAACGGCCCGCCCGCCCCCTCCAGGATCGCTTGCCGCGGCAGCGTCGACGACGTCCACTCCGGCATCGGGTCGAGTGTGGGCGCCTCGCGCGGTGCGGGCACCGGCCCCGGCGCCCGCACCCCCTCGTTGTCGGGGTCCTCGCCGCGGCGCCCGGCGTTGTAGACCGGCAGGCCGAAGTGCTCGGAGCGGCCCTGGCCGACGGTGATCACCGCGTCGGCGGCCACCGCCCCCGCCCCCGGCACATAGTGCGGCGCCAGCGCCCGCTCGACCATGCCCGCGCCCAGATCACGCCAGCGCACCGGGAACACGGCCGAGCGCACGGCGGCGCGGCGGCCCCCCACGTCCAAATCCGAGCCGTGCAGCGCGAGCGCGGCGCTGCCCGAGGGGTTGGACCGGCGCACGTCCTCGTCGAGCCCGTAAGGGTCGAAGCCGGTCACGACCACCCGCAGCAGCTTGTCGTCGGGCGGGAACACCAGGTCGTCGTGGCCCCGCGAGGCACCCTCCAACCGGTCGGCCAGGGCGGCGCGTCCCGCTTCGCCCAGCTCGAAAGAGGGGACCCACTCGCGCAGCCGTGCGCTCAGCGTCAGCCGCGCCCAGTACAGGTAGCGGTCGTCGGGGACGCCGTCGCTCTGGCGCACCGCCTCGGTCCACAGCCGCCGGCCGTGCGAGGCGACGACGCCCTCGGCCTCCCGCGCGTCGCGGGCCGACGCCAGGTCGGCGGCGAACAGGGGAGCCGCGGCCGCGAAGCCGGAGCGGCGCAGAATCGCCTGCGGTACGGCGAAGGCGGTACGGGACTCCTCGACGGTCATGGCGGTGGCCCTCATGTGCGTCGTTGCGGCGTGCGGCCCCCGGCTGTGCCGGGGCAAACGCCGCGCCTCCTTCCAGGTATAGCGCGGTCGCCGGGTTCGTGCCGAAGCGGTCACCCCGGTCCCCGCCCGCGGCGTCGGCGGCGCCGCGGCCGGGCAGCGGGCTCCGGCCGCCAGCCTCCCACAGCCGGCGGCCCCCGCAGCCCCCAACCCGGGCGGGCGCGCGGTTAGCGGTCGGCGGCCGCGGGAAAAAGTCCCCTGCCCGCAACCGCCTCTCAACGAAGAGAGAAGGACATGCCAGCCCTTCCCACCACCGAGCGCCTGCTGGAGCGCGCCACCGACGCCCTGCGGCGCTGCGGCGCCGACCCCGACGCCGCCGGGGGCGCCGGACACACGGCCCGCACCCCCATCACCGGCGAACCGCTGCTGGAGTTGGCCCCCCACGGCGCCGACGGCGCCGAGCGCGCCGTCGCCACCGCCGAGTCGGTATTCCGCGGCACCTGGCGCGACACCCCCGCCCCCGAACGCGGCAACCTCGTGCGGCGGCTGGGCGAACTGCTGCGCGAGCACAAGCGGGATCTGGCCGACATCGTCACCGTCGAGGCCGGCAAGATCGGCTCCGAGGCGGCCGGCGAGGTCCAGGAGATGATCGACGTCTGCGACTTCGCCGTCGGACTGTCCCGGCAGCTGTACGGACGCACGATGGCGTCCGAGCGGCCGGGGCACCGGCTGATGGAGACCTGGCACCCGCTGGGCGTCGTCGGCGTCATCACCGCCTTCAACTTCCCCGTGGCGGTGTGGTCCTGGAACACCGCGGTCGCGCTGGTCTGCGGCGACACCGTGGTGTGGAAGCCCTCCGAGCAGGCGCCGCTGACCGCTCTGGCCTGCCACGGGCTGCTCATGCGCGCCGCCGCCGACGTCGGCGCACCGCCCGAGGTGCACCAGGTGCTGCTGGGCGGACGCGAGATCGGCGAGCAGTTGGCCGACGACCCGCGGGTGGCCCTGCTCAGCGCCACCGGATCGGTGCGCATGGGCCGCGAGGTGGCACCGCGCGTGGCCGCGCGCCTGGGCCGCTACCTGCTGGAGCTGGGCGGCAACAACGCCGCGGTCGTGGCGCCCTCTGCCGACACCGACCTGGCGCTGCAGGGCGTCGTCTTCGGCGCCGCCGGCACGGCGGGGCAGCGCTGCACCACCCAGCGGCGCCTCATCGTGCACGAGGACATCGCCGAGGACTTCACCGGGCGCGTCGCCGAGGCCTACGGCAAGCTCGGCGACCGCATCGGCGACCCCTTCGCCGAGGACACCCTGGTGGGGCCGCTGATCGGCGAGTCCGCGCACCGGTCGATGGGCCAGGCGCTGCAGACGGCCGCCGACGAGGGAGGCAGGCTGCTGACCGGTGGCGGGCGCCGCCTGGAGCCCGAGGCCCCGGCCGCCTACTACGCGGAACCGGCGGTGGTGAGAATGCCCCGCCAGAGCGGCATCGTGCGCGAGGAGACCTTCGCGCCCATCCTCTACGTGCTCACCTACCGGACCTTCGAGGAGGCGCTGGAGTTGCACAACGGCGTCCCCCAGGGACTCTCCGGCTCGGTGTTCACCCGCGACCAGCGCGAGGCCGAGCTGTTCCTGTCGGCGTCCGGGTGCGACTGCGGCATCGCCAATGTCAACATCGGCACCTCCGGAGCCGAGATCGGCGGCGCCTTCGGCGGCGAGAAGGCCACCGGCGGCGGGCGCGAGTCCGGCTCGGACGCCTGGCGCGCCTACATGCGCCGCGCCACCAACACGGTCAATTACTCCACCCGGCTGCCCTTGGCCCAGGGAGTCAGCTTCCTCTGACGGCGGGCGCGGATGCGAGGCGGCCGACGCGGCAGGAGGTCCGGGTGCCGCGCCGACCGGGTCTCACGGACGCGGGGCGCCGCAGCCGCACCGCGGCGCCCCGCGTGCACGGTGTTCTCACCGCATCTGCTGCGCCGGTGCGGCCCGGGTGTCCGGATACGGACCTCGGGCCCTATCGGACCGGCTGTCGATTCTGCTACCCGGATGCGGCCCGGCCCAACACACCGATTCCGTCCGCGGTCGGCGCCCGCCGCACCAGATGGCGCGCTCACCCCTCGGGCAGCACATCGCCGCGCAGCCGGGCGCCCAGGCAGGCGGCGGTGTGCACCAGCGCCCGGCACCGGGCGAACTCCACCGGTGTGAAGGGCACTCCGCGCCGGTGCACGAGCAGGACGCCGCCCTCGGGCGCGGGCAGCGACATCACCGCGCCGCGCAGGTCCTCTCGCTCCATGCCCGGCGGCGGCGCGGCGCGGTGCTGTGCACCGCGGGCCCCCGAAACCGCGGTCAGCGCCTCCGCCAGACTCGCCTCGCCCCGCGCCAGAGCCGCCACCAGAGACAGTGCGCGGGCCGTGGTATCGCTCAGGTCGTGGACATCGGCCGGTTCGACGACCGGATGGCGGCCGCCCGCGCGCGCCGCCGCCTCACGCAACCGGTCGGCGCCCAGCTCGGCGGGCGCCGTCACATACAGCTCGTCGATCGCCTCGCCGCCGCCGGGGTGCACCTGCATCAGGCGTATGTCCGCGCCGCAGCCGGCCATCTGCGCGGTGAGCGCGGCCAGTCCGCCGGGTACGTCGTCGACGGCGACCCGCATCCGCCACAACCGCTCCCGTCGGGCCTCGGCCGCCGCCCGGACCTCCGTCGGGGCCGCAGCGGCGCCCGCCGCCGGCTGCGGCGGCGCCGCACCGGGCGGGCGGCGGCGGTGCGGCCGCCGGTGCGACCTCCACCGGTGCAGGGTGGAGGCGGCCAGCAGCGCCGCCCCGGTGGCCGCCAACAGGTAGCCCCCGTGGTCGCTGTGCCCCAGCGACAGCACCAGCAGATGCGCGGCACCTGCCGCGAGCAGCAGGCTGCCCACGTCCACCGCTTCCTGACCGAAGAATCCCCGCGGGGCGGGTGAGCGGTGTGCCCGCTCCGCCCGTCGTCCCGCCTCGACGCCTGACCGCACGTGACCCATGGCTTCGACCGTGCCCGCTCCGCGTTGCGCGGGATCGACCGGCGGTGACAACGCGGTAACAACCCGCGGTGACGCTCGCCACGTCCGGTAACCGCGGCCGCGGCCGCAACCGGCCCCGGGCCGGAGCGGACACGCGCCGGGGCTGAACGTGGGCACTGCTGCGATTCGGGCAGTCTTGGAAGTGTGAAATCACCAGGAGCCGACCCGGAACGGGGCAGAATCGAGCGACAGGCGGCGCTCGGGTCCACTGCGCGAAGACCGGTGGACCTGGTGGTCGCCGCAGTGGGCGCGCTCGTCATCGCCGCCGTCCTGGTCGTCGTGCGCATCACCACCGACGGCCAGGAGACCGCCTACCCGGCCGAGCTGCGCACTCTGCTGCCGCCGTCGGTGCTCGCCCTGGTCGCCGGCGTCGCCAACCTGACCGTCATCGTGCTGATCGGCATCACCGCGGTGGAGCGGCTGCTGCGCCGCGAGTTCCGCCAGATCGTGCGCGCCCTGGCGGCGTCCGCCTTCGGCTACGGCCTGGCCGGCGCGCTCAACGCCACAGTGCAGGCGCTCACGCCCTCCGAGGGGCTCCCGGAGGTGCTGATGGCACCGGAGTCCCAGAGCGTGTTCACCTCCCCGCTGCACGCCTACATAGCCGCCGCCGTCGCCTACGTGCGCGCGCTGCCGCTGGGGCACGTGCCGCGGGTGCGGGCCGCAATGTGGGTCGGGGTCGCCGCGACGTCGGCCTCGGTGCTGCTCGCCGGCGTCACCACGACACTGTCGCTGGTGCTGACCGTGCTGGCCGGCTGGACCAGCGCGGCGGTGGCCTCCTATGCCGTGGGGATGTCGCGACCGGTTCCGGCCACCGGACGACTGGTACGGGAGCTGCGCCGATTCGGCTGGGAGCCGTTGGGCCACCGCCCCCTGGGCGTCGACGCCGAGGGCAACCAGCGCTACGCGGTGGACACCGTCGACCGGCGCCTGGACGTGGTGCTGTTCCGCTCCGAGGACACCAGCGGGGTGTGGAAGCGGCTGCTGGCGGCGGTGATGCTGCGGGGGCCGGCGGCGCCCTCGGTGCTGCTGGGGGTGCAGCGCCGCGTCGAACACGCCGCACTGATGGACTTCACCGCGCGCGCCGCCGGTGCCGCGGTGCCGCGGGTGCTCGCCATCGGCGAGCTGGGGCTGGGCACCCTGGCGCTGGTGACCGAACATGTTCCGCTGCGCACCCTCGACGAGGCCGACACCGGCGAGCTGACCGACGCCGCCCTCGACGAGGTCTTCGCCGAGCTGGCCCTGCTGCACCGCAGCCGCGTCACCCACGGCGGCATCGACGGCTCGACCGTGGGCCGGCGGCTCGACGGGCGGGTCGTCTTCACCGGGCTGGCCAACGGGACCCTCGCCGCCTCCCCGCTGAAGGCGTCGCTGGACGTGGCGGCACTGATGACGGTCCTGGCGCTGCGCGTGGGCGAGCGCCGGGCCGTGGACTCGGCCATCCGCGTGCTGGGCGGCGAGAGCGTCGCGGCCGCGCTGCCGTTCCTGCAGACGGCCGGGATGCCCTTCGCGCTGCGCGGGCGGCTGCGCGCCCACCGCGGAACGCTGGGCGCCATTCGCTCCCGGATCACCGAGGCCGTGCCCGACGCCCCGGCCCGGCCGGCGCGCCTGGAGCGGATGCGGCCGCGCACCGTGGTCAGCGTGGTGGCCGCCACCGCGGTCGGACTGATCCTGGCCTACCAGCTCGCCGGAGTCGACTTCGGCACCATCTCGGAGGCGAACCTGGGATGGGCGGCGGCCGCGTTCGGCGCCTCGACGCTGTGCATGGTGGCGGCCGCGATGGCGCTGATGGGCTTCGTCCCCATCCGGCTGCCCCTGTGGCCGACGGTCCTGGTGCAGTACGCCGGATCGTTCGTGCGCATCGCCGCCCCTGCGGGCCTGGGTTCGCTGGCGATCAACACGCGCTACGTCTCCCGGATGGGCGCCTCGGCCGGACTGGCCATCTCGGCGGTCGGGCTGTCCCAGGCGGTGGGGCTGGTCCTGCACGTCCCGCTGCTGCTGGTGTGCGCCTACCTGACCGGAACCTCCTACCTCGCCGACTTCTCTCCGTCGGTGACCCTCATCGCGGTTACCGCGGGCCTGTCCGTGGCGGTGGCGCTGGTGCTGCTCGTGCCCGCCCTGCGCCGGGCGGTGCTGGACCGCGCGCGCCCCTACTTCCGAGGCACTCTGCCGCAGCTGCTGGACCTGCTGCAGCACCCGCGCCGACTCGTGATGGGCGTGGGCGGCACGCTGCTGCTGACCGCCGCGTTCGTGGCCTGCCTGGCGTTCTCCGTGGCGGCGTTCGGCGGGCAGGCCGAGATCGCCGCACTGGCGGTGGTGTTCCTGGCCGGCAACGCCATCGGATCGGCGGCGCCCACCCCCGGCGGACTCGGTGCGGTGGAGGCGGCCCTGCTGGGCGGGCTGACCACGGTCGCGGGGGTTCCGGCGGCCGTCGGCCTGCCCGCGGTGCTGCTCTACCGGCTGCTGACGTTCTGGTTCCCGGTGCTGCCGGGGTGGGGGGCGTTCCACCTGCTGCAGCGCTGGAAGGCGATCTGAGGCGGCGGGGCGCGCCCCGCCGCAAGCGCCGCCGCCCGGCCTCACCGGCGGTGCGAGCGCCCCTTGCGCAACCCCGCTTCGCCCGGTCGGTGAAATCATGGGGACGGGCGACTCCGCCGGTTCCGGCGCGGGGCGCCTGCGGCACCGAGCGCACGCGCACGGCAGGGGAAGGCGAAGACGAAGACATGGCTAGGAACGAGCTCGCCGAAGAGGCGTGGGAGGAACTCGCCCGCGCGCAGATCGCGCTGATGCGGCGGTTCCAGGACGACTTCCGCTCCTGGGAGGTCACCATGCACGAGTACGACGTGCTGTTCACGCTCTCCCGGTGCCCCGCCGGCTCACGCATGCGCGACCTCGGCGAGCACGTGCTGCTCACCCAGCCCAGCATCAGCCGCCTCGTCGAGCGCATGGCCGAAAGCGGTCTGGTCACCCGCGAGTGCGACCCCGGCGACCGCCGGGGCACGGTCGTAGGGCTCACCCGCTACGGCCGCGAGGTGCTGCAGCGCGTCGGCCGGGCCCACGCCGGGGCCATCGAACGGTACGTGGGCCGCGCTCTGACCACCGAGGAGCTGCACCTGTTGCGCGACATCGCCGGCAAGCTGCGCCGCGCACAGGCCGACGGGTAGTGAATCCACCGGCGGCTCGCCGTGTCGGTATTTGATTGTGCACAATTCGATTGTGCTAAATTGAACGGTGCCGAGGAGGGATTCCCGCGCCATGACCGACACGTCCGAGTCCGATCCGCTTGCCCTGGAGCGCCAACTCTGCTTCGCCGTGTACGCGGCCTCGCGCGCGCTGACCGGGCTCTACCGCGAGCTCCTCGGCCCGCTCGGCCTCACCTACCCCCAGTACCTGGTCATGCTTGTGCTGTGGGAGCACGGCGGCCTCACCGTCAAGGAGCTGGGCGCGCGCCTGCAGCTCGACTCGGGCACGCTCTCGCCCCTGCTGCGCCGGCTGGAGGCCGGCGGGCTGGTGCAGCGCAGCCGCACCGGCGGCGACGAGCGCGTCCTACGCGTCACCCTCACCGGCACCGGCGCCGAGCTGCGCGAGCAGGCCGCCGCCATCCCCGCTCGGGTACTGGACGCCACCGGCGTCTCCGCGGCCCAGGCCGCGCAGCTGCGCACGGTACTGGAGCACATCACCGACTCCGCCGCCCTCGCCGCCGACGAACTCCGCGAGCAGCGGTGACCGTACGGCGGCGCACGGCGGGGACAGCGACCCGCGGCACCACGGCCGCGGGCGCCACGCCATACGAGAAGGAGACAGCGCGATGAAGGTCATGTACACCGCTCAAGCCGAGGTCGAGGGCGAAGGGCGCAAAGGCCGCGGCCGCACCGACGACGGACGCCTGGAGGTCGACCTCTCCGTTCCGTCGGGCATGGGCGGCGACGACGGCCAGGGCACCAACCCCGAGCAGCTGTTCGCCGTCGGCTACGCCGCCTGCTTCCACGGCGCCCTGAAGAAGGTCGCCCGCGAGGCCGGCGACTCCGCCGACGGCTCCAAGATCGACTCCGCCGTCAGCCTGGGCAGCGCCGAAGACGGCCTGACCCTGGCGGTGGAGCTGCAGGTCACCATCCCGGGCAAGTCCCAGGAGGAGGCGCAGAAGCTCGTCGAGGCCGCCCACCAGGTGTGCCCCTACTCGCGCGCCACCCGCGGCAACATCGAGGTCACCCTCACCACGAAGAACGGCTGAGCATCCGGCTGCGGCGCCGGCCCCGACCCGCGTTGCGGGCACGGGGCCGGCGCCGGTGGGACCGTTCGTGCCGGCCGCGTCGCCGCCTACCGCGGCGGTGCGGAGCTTCGTTACGCTGGCCGCCATGTTGGACCCACTCATCGATCGGGCCGCCCTGCCCGCCGACGCTTCGCTCGCCCAGGTGGTCGACGCCGTCCACCGCATCCCCTTCGGTCCGCCCAGCGCCCCGAGCGCTCAGGCCACCCTGGACGAATGGCGGGGGACCGGCACCACCAAGCACGAGCTGCTGGCCGCCGCCCTGCAGCGCGGCTGGCCGCAGACCCGGCCGACGCTGGTGCACCGCGTCCACCGCTGCACGCCCGAGCACGCGCGCGAGCGCTTCGGCGACGAAGCCGCCGCGGCGGTACCCGAGGACGGCCTCTGGGACGTGCACCGCTACCTGCTGGTCGAGCTGGGCGGCGAGCGCGTCGTCCTGGACGTCACCTACCCGTCGATGCCCGGCTGGGACGGCTCCTCCTCGATGGAGGTCGCGGCGGGCGAAGGCACCGACCACGAGGCGGGCCCCGACCCCGACCGCGAGCTGCGCGTCCTGGAGGCCGCCCACTGCGACCCCCGCTCCCGCCAGTCCTTCGTCACCGCCCTTACGGCCTCGCTGGCCTCGGTCTGAGACACGCGCCCCCGCCGTGCGCCCAATCCCCGCCCGGCCGACGCCCGCGCCGTCCGGGCTCACCGCCCTCGGCCGAGCCCCGCCCGCGCCCCGATCCGCAGCGCCGCCGCGTCCGAGGCGTGCGGGCGACCCGCGCCGCCGAAGCGAACGGCCGTGCCCCGCGACCGTGCAGGGGCGGCGCGAACCGGTGATCAGCGCGCCGCCGGCGCAGCCGGGCTGTCCTCGGGCACGCGGACACCGGAGGGCCGCGTTCGCGACCGGCTCAGCGCCATCGCCGTGACGGCGGTCAGCACCACGGCTCCGCCCGCCCACTGGCTCCAGGCGAGTTCGGCGCCCAGCAGCCCGGCGCCCACGATCGCCGACACCAGCGGAAAGGCCAACTCGGCCAGCGTGGCCCGGCTCGCCGCGGTGCGGCGCAGCCCCCAGTAGTACAGCGTCAGCGCCAGCAGGCCCGGGATGAGCGCCAACAGCACCAGCAGCGGCACCTGGCCCGCGCCCACGGCCAGCGAGGCCCCCGAAGACAGCGCGATCACCAGCGCCACCGGCAGACCCGCCGCAAAGCGCAGCGCCGTGACGTGCATGAACGCCAGCCGGGCGCCGGCCAGTCGACCCAGAACCGTTCCGGCGGCCCACAGCAGTGCCGCGCCCACCGCCAGTGCCGCACCCTGGGCGTCGCGCACGCCGACCGCCAGCGGGTCGGCGAAGGCCAGCAGCCACGCACCCGCCGCAGCGGGCAGTGCGTAGAGCGCGAAGCGCGGAGTCAGCCGCTCACCCAGCAGCACCACCGCCAGCACGATGGCGAAGACCGGCTGCAGTTTCTGCAGCACCTGGGGTGTGATCGGGTCGCCGACCGTGAAGGCCAGCGTGAACAGGGTCGTGGCCAGCGCCGACGATCCGCCGCCGATGACCACCACGGCCGCGATCACCGCCGGCCCCGCGGCCGCGAGGGCCCGCACGGCCGGTACCAGCCACGGGAGCAGCAGTACCACGATGACCGCGTGCTCGTAGAAGACGATGGTGGGGGCCGGGAGCACCTGCGCGAGCGGATCGCGCATCAGCGCCGAGGTCCCCCACATGCCGGCGGCCAGCGCCACCGCCCACATCCGATCCGCTCCGCCTGTCTGCTGCGCCACGTGGCCGTCTCCGATTCCCGTCGTCGCCGTGACCGTCGGTTCGAGCCCCACCGTAGTGACACCGCCTCGACGGCCGCGCCCCGCCTCCGGCCGCAACCCGGCCGATGAGACAAAGCGCACGACAACGGACGACATCGGCCCCGCAGCACCGATTCCCGCCCGCCCGGTGCGGTGCCGGGACCGCGGCGCCTCCGCGGCCCATCCGACCCCCGGCGCGAACGACGGCGGCCGCCGCCCCACGCGTGGGGCGGCGGCCGCTCATAGGCGCCTGCGAAGCGGCCGCGATCAGGCGGCGGAGTCCAGCAGGAGCAGCCGGTCCAGCATGTCCTGCAGGGTCACCAGGCCGGCCAGGCGGCCCTGCTCCTCCACCAGCGCCAGGTGGGTGCGGCTTTCGCGCATGACGCCCAGGGCCGCGTAGATGGGTGTGTCGCCGTCCAGGGTCAGCACCGGGCGCATCAGGTCGGCGGCCGTGGTCCCGGCCGGGCTGGTCAGCGCGTCGCGGACGTGCAGCACGCCCACCGGCTCGGTGCGCTCGCGCACCACCAGCCGCAGGTGCCCCGACTCGCGGGAGACCCGCTTTATCTCCTCCAGCGCGGCCTCCGGCGCGACGGCCGCCAGCTCGTCGCGCGGGGTGGTGATCTCGCGCAGCGGGCGCGAGTTCACCTCCAGCGCGGTGGCCAGCTGGTCCCGCCGGTCCTCGTCCAGCGCCCCGGACTTGGCGGAGTGGTCGACCAGCTCGCGCAGGTCGTCGGGACCGTGGCCGCCGGCGACCTCGTCCACCGCCTGCACGCCCACACGGTGCAGCGACCAGTTCGCCAGCCCGTTGAGCAGGACCAGCGCCGGACGCGTCAGCCACATGAACGCCCGCATCGGCAGCGCCAGCAGCGTCGCCGAGCGCTCCGGGTGGGAGATGGCCCACGACTTCGGCGCCATCTCGCCCACGACCAGGTGGATGAAGGTCACCACGACGAGCGCGAGCACGAACGCGACCACCGTCGCGACGGCGCCCGGCAGCCAGGCGTCGAACAGCGGGTGCAGCATGTGCTCCACCGCGGGCTTGGTGATGGCGCCCAGTGCCAGCGTGCACAGCGTGATGCCCAACTGGGATCCGGCCAGCAGCAGCGACAGGTCGCGCGAGCTCTTCAGCGCGGCCCGGGCCGAGACGCTGGTCTCGGCGGCCTCCTCCAACCGGTACCGGCGGGCGGCCACCAGCGCGAACTCGATGGCCACGAAGAAGGCGCTCAGCGCGATGATCGCGACCGTGGCGGCCATCGCCAGCACCGGGTTCATGTCGCTCATGCGCTCACCTCGCTGTTCTCCTCGGCGGACGCATCCGCCGGGGTCTCACGCAGCTCCAGGCGCACGGTCTCGGGCACGTGGCGGTCCACGGTGCGCACGCCCAGGTCGACGGTCCGCAGCGGTTCGTCCTCGGCTGCGCCCGCGTGGCGGGGGAGTGCCACGCTGACGCTGTCGCCGGGCTCGGGCAGCCGCCGCAGCTCGGTGATCACCAGACCGCCGATGGTCTCGAAGTCGCCCTCGGGCAGGTCGTGGCCGATGAGCCGCTCCACCTCGTCGACGTGCAGCGCGCCGGGGACCAGCCAGCTGCCGTCCTCGGTCACCCGCACTTCGCCGTCGTCCTCCGGATCGTGCTCGTCGGCGATCTCGCCGACCAGCTCCTCGGCGATGTCCTCGGTGGTGATGACCCCCGCCAGGCCGCCGTACTCGTCGACGACGCAGGCGAACTCGTCGTCGGACTCGCGCAGCCGCTCCAGGACCGCGGGAAGCGGCAGCGAGCCCGGAACCAGCACGGCCGTGCGCGCGACGTCGGAGACCGGGACCGCATCGAGTGCGCGGTCGCCCAGGGCCAGCACATCGCGCAGGCAGATGACGCCCACGATGTCGTCGACGCCGTCGCCCAGCACCGGGAAGCGGGAGTGGCCCGAGGCCATCAGCTCGACCACCCGGCTCACCGGTTCACCGACCTCCACGGTCGAGACCTGCGGCCGCGGGATCATGGCGTGCTCGGCGGTGCGGTCGTGGAAGTCCAGCGTGCGGTCCAGCAGGGTGGACAGCTCCGCCGGCAGGTCGCCGCTCTCGCGCGACTCCTCCACGATGTACTCCAGGTCGCGCGGTGTGGCGGCGTGCTGCACGTCCTCGACCGGCTGGATGCGCACCGCGCGCAGCAGGACGATCGCGGCCTGGTCGAACAGCCAGATCAGCCACCCGAACAGGCGCAGGTAGATACCCGTGGACAGGGCCAGCCAGCGGGCCACGGGCTCGGGGCGGGCGATGGCCAGGTTCTTGGGGAACAGCTCGCCGAAGACCATCTGCACCACGGTGGAGAACAGCAGGGTGAAGACGGTTCCGATCGCGACGCCGGTCGCCAGCGGCACTCCGCTCCAGCTCAGCAGCTCGCCGATCCCTCCGCCGACCATCGGCTCGGCGACGTAGCCCACCAGCAGGCCGGTGACGGTGATGCCGAGCTGGGCGCCGGAGAGCATGAACGAGGTCCGGCCGGTGACGTTCAGCGCGCGCCTGGCACCGGAGTCGCCCCGGGCGGCGCGGGCTTTCAGGCGGGAGCGGTCGACCGCCATGAAGCCGAACTCCTGGGCGACGAAGTAGCCGTTCGCCGCGATCAGGACCAGGATGACCAGCGCTCCGAGGAGGATGCTCACAACGACGCTCATTTCGCACGCACCGCCTCGGAGCGGAGGTCTCCGGTGCGCGCGCTACCTGGTGAAGGCGGCTCGTCGGATTCGGGGGCACAGCGTCCGTTGCGGACGCTGCCGGTACTTCGGGACGGGTCCACGTGTCCTCTCTCGTCTCGTTTCGTGGATGGATACGAATGCGGAGCTGGAAAAATTCCCCCGGCGCCCCGCCTCGGCCCGCGGTCGGCGGCATGCTCGGCAGCCTCCCGCGACGGCGGTCGGGCCAACCTACCGTCTGGGCGCGGCCGCGTCACCGGTGCCCCGGCGCTGCCCTCACCGGATGCGGGCGGCCTCGGCGGCATCGGCGTCCTCGGCGGTCGCGGGCAGGTCGCGCCATTCGCGCTGCCGGGTCTCGGCGATCGCGACGGCGGCGGCGACGGCCACGTTCAGCGAGCCGACGCGCCCGATCTGCGGGATGTAGGCCAGCGTGTCGGCCTTCGACAGCAGTGCGGGTGAGCAGCCGTGGTCCTCGGCGCCCACGGCCAGGCACACGTCGCCCTCCAGCGGCGCTTCGTGCAGCGGTACGGCGCCGCGGGCCAGCTCGATCGCCGCGACGCGGAACCCGCCGGCATGCGCGGCGGCGACGGCCTCCGCGGCTTGGGGCACCTTCTCCCAGTGGAGCTTGTGCTCGGTGCCCAGCGCGGTCTTGCCCACCTGCGGATGGGTGGGGTCTGCGGAGTTCCCGGCCAGCCAGACGGTCTCCACACCGAACGTGGCGCAGGTGCGCAGGATGGAGCCCAGGTTGAAGGGCTGGGTCACGGATTCGACGATGAGGGCGATCCGGCCCTCGGTGCGCCGGCGCCAGTGGCGGTTCAGGCGCTTGACGTCGGTGGGGCGCAGCTGCGTGCTCACCTGCGGTGCGTTCCTCGTATACGAATCGGTGGGGCGTCTTCGAACGGTCCGCTCACCACGATAGCGGTATCCGTGCCCGCCGTGGAGGGGGTGGTGGCGCGCCGCGCAGCGGCCGAGCACCCCGGCGGGCGGGTGCCGCGGTAGAGCGGGGCGCAATACCGCCTGCAGCGAGGCTCAGGCAGGGGTCTGTACGCGCAGGATGCGGTACCCGGCCCGGGACGAGGCGCGCTCGGCCGCCAGGCCGGCCTCCTGCTCCAGCCAGCGGTGCAGCGAGTCCGCGCCGAGATTGCGCTGGACGACCAGGTGCGCCTGACCGCCGGGGGCGAGCCGGGCCAGCCAGGTGCGCAGCAGCGCGTGCAGCGCCGGCTTGCCGATGCGGATGGGCGGGTTGCTCCACAGGGCGTCGAAGGGGCCGGTCAGCGCCGGGCCGGCGGGGGGCTGCGCGGCGGGTGCGGCAGGCGAGCCGTCCGGATCCGCCAGTTGAAAATCTACGTTGTAAAGGTAGTTCTTCGCGGCATTGCGCCGCGCCAGTTCCAATGCACGGGCGTTGACGTCCACCCCGAGAACCGCGGCCCGCGGTGCGCGCGCCGCCATGGCCAGCGCGATCGGGCCGTAGCCGCAGCCGAGGTCGAGCAGGCGGCCGTCCGGCGGCGGGGCGGGCACCGACTCCAGCAGCACGCGCGTGCCCAGGTCGACGCGGTCGGCGGAGAAGACGCCGCGGTCGGTCGCGAGGCGCAGGTGCACGTCCGGCAGGACCAGTTCGACCGACGCCGGGCGGCTGGCGGCGGCGGGATCGGCGGCGAAGTAGTGCTGCGGGCGCCCGTGTCCGTGTCCGCCGCCGGGACCGCCGGTGCCGTCGTCCTGCTCGTACCGGTCGCGCCAGTCCATGGGTCGCCTCCCATCGCCATGCGCCCCGCCGGGAGCTGCCATCCGGATCCGCGCCGCGCCGGGAGCGCCCGGATCGGGCCTGCGTGCGGCGCGGCCGCGGGTGCCGCGTGGTGCCCGGGCGCGGCCGGTGGCGGCGGAGCCCCCGGCCACGGGCGAACGCTACCAGGCGGGGCCGTTCGAGCCGCCGCTCCCGGCGTCCGAGGGCCGGCGCCCGGGTGCGCACGCGGCGGGCAGGGCGTGTGCGGACCGAGGCGGTCTGCGTCACAATCCGACTGGTCGGTAGTGTTGTTCCGCCAAGTCACGGACGAAAGGACGCAGGCTCGTGCACCGTTTTTCGGGGAAGGTCGCCATCATCACCGGAGCCAGCCGCGGCATCGGGTTGGCCACCGCGCAGCGCATCGTCGACGAAGGCGGCAGGGTCGTCATCACCGGGCGCAACGCCGAGGCGCTGGAGAAGGCGGTCGGCGACCTGGGCGGCGCGGAGAAGGCGCTGGGCGTCGCCGGCAAGGCGCACGACGCCGCGCACCGCGACGCGGTCATCGAGCGCACGCTCGCCGAGTTCGGCCGGATCGACGTGCTGGTGAACAACACCGGCACCAACCCGGTCTTCGACGCCATCGTCAACGTCGACCCCGCCGCCATGGCCAAGATCTTCGAGATCAACGTCATCGCGGCCGCCGCCTGGGTCGGCGCGGTCCACCACGCCTGGATGGCCGAACACGGCGGCGCGGTCGTCAACGTCGCCTCGCTGGCCGGGCAGCACCCCTCGCCGGGCATCGGCATCTACGGCGCCAGCAAGGCCGCCCTGATCAATCTGACCGAGCAGCTCGCCTACGAGCTTGCCAACGTGGGCATCCGCGTCAACGCGGTCGCCCCGGCGGTGGTCAAGACGAAGTTCGCCGAGGCCCTGTTCGAGGACGAGGAGAAGACGGCGTCGAGCTACCCGCTGGGCCGCCTCGGCGCCCCCGAGGACATCGCCGCCGCTATCGCCTATCTCGCCTCCGACGAGGCCTCCTGGGTGACCGGGCAGACCCACACGCTCGACGGCGGCCGCACCCTCAGCGCCGGCGTGGAGTAGCCGCGCCGCTTAGACCGGGGCCGTGCCGTGCACCCGCTCCCACCTGCGAGGCGACCGCGTACCCGGGCGGAACCGGGCATTGAAATCGGTGGTGACCAGGCGGAGGATGGGGGTAGTCCCCAGGTGAGGATGCTCGCACGGCCCCGTGTCGAGGAGGAGCGATGAAAGCTCGGATCGGAGACCGCATCGTCGTCGAGCGCCCCCGTGACGACCTCCACCGCCGCACCGGAGTCGTCACGGAGGTCCGCGGCAGCCAGGGCGCACCGCCCTATCAGGTCCGGTGGATCGACGAGGACGCCGGAACCGAGTCGCTGGTCTATCCCGGACCGGACGCCCACATCGAGGAAAACCCGGACGGGCGGTGACCCGGCCGGCGGTACACGCTGGAGGTGGGTGACGATGCACACCACGAAGCGGTGGAACATCGACATCCTGCTGTCAGAGGAAACCGAGGGCGACGCCGCCCGCACCTGGTGCGAGGCGGGGATCGACTCGGCGGACGGTTCGGGTCTGCGCGGCCACGGCATGGCGCGCAAGCACCCCGCCGACTCCGACGTTCCCGAGATCGGCGACGAGCTCGCGGTCTCGCGGGCGCTGGCCGATCTGTCCCGCCAACTCCGCCAGGTGGCGGCCGAGGACATCGGCGACCAGACCGGCACGCCCTGGCGGCCGTAGCCCCGGCTGCGGATGCGCCCGGATCCGCAGCCGCCGCACGGCGGAGCTTGGGCGGAGTGCGGTGCCCAAGGCAGCGGTCGTCCCGTGCCCGAAGCCGCAGGCGATGTCGAGGCGCCCGGGCCCGCAGTGGGGTGACCACTTCGACCTGCATCGGAGTTCTGCGGTCTGGCCGCGGGCCGCGGAGGAACCCCTCGGGACCTTCGCGGGCGGGTCGCGCAGAGGTGGCGGCAATGGGGTCGAGTGCGCTTCGCGGTTCATGCCCCGTTGCCGCAATGTGCTGTTTCGGCGGCGTCGCGCGTGGTCCGGCGGGAATCCGGGCACCTTCGCCGTATCGGCGGGTGCTCCGACACCTCCTATTACCGATCGTCCGCGGCGATAGCCTCTTGCCGTGACGTTGCGCTCATCGGAGCGGGTGAACGCAGCAGGCGCCGGGCCGCCACCGGGCCGAGGGCCCGCCGCCCGACACGCCCGTGTCGGCGAGGCCGCCGGGCGGTGCGGCGACCCAACGTCTCCGCCTCCCTACGGCCTGCGGCCGGATGTGGTCGCGCGGCACGGAGCGAAAGTTCACTGAGGCGTGATCATGCTGGGGCAGACTCTGCGATTATGACCACCTCTTCTGGACCACAGGCCAGACCCTCGCGGGTGCTGGGCACCGCCGACGCGGTCACCGTCGGTGCGGCGGCCATGATCGGTGCCGGGGTGTTCGCCGTTTTCGCGCCGGCGGCCGAGGAGGCCGGCTCGTGGCTGTGGGTGGCGCTGGTCATCGCCGCCGCGGTGGCCTACTGCAACGCCACCTCCTCGGCACGCCTGGCGGCGCGGCACCCCGAGTCCGGAGGCACATACGTCTACGGCCGCGAACGCCTCGGCGAGCTGTGGGGCTACGTGGCCGGCTGGTCGTTCACCGTGGGCAAGGTGGCCTCCTGCGCGGTGATGGCGCTGACGTTCGGCACCTACGCCGCGCCCGAGTGGAGCCGCCCGCTGGCGGTGGCCGCGGTCGTCGGGCTGACCGCGGTGAACTACCTCGGCCTGCGGAAGTCGACCGGGCTGGCGCGGCTGCTGCTGGCCGCGGTGCTGGCGGTGCTGGCCGCCGTGGTCGCCGTGGGGCTGGGCGGCAGCGAGGCCAACCCGGCCCAGTTGGCCGTCTCTGGACGCTGGCCCGGATCCTTCGGGCTGCTCAGCGCGGCCGGGATGCTCTTCTTCGCCTTCGCGGGCTATGCGCGCATCGCCACGCTCGGCGGCGAGGTGCGCGAGCCCGAAACCACCATTCCGCGGGCGATCGGCATCGCCCTTGCCGGCGTCTTCGTCGTGTACCTGCTGGTGGCGGCCGCGGCGCTGACGGTACTGGGACGCGAGGGACTCGCCGACAGCAGCGCACCGCTGGCCGAGACCGTCGTGGCGGCAGGCTGGCCGCAGCTGGTGCCGGTGGTGGTGGCCGGCGCCGCGCTGGCCAGCCTTGGCGCGCTGCTGGCCCTCATCCTGGGCGTGTCGCGCACTGTGGCGGCGATGGCCGCCGACGGCCACCTGCCGCGCTACTTCGCCGCCGTCCACGAGCGCTTCGGCGGCCCCCACCGGGCCGAGGTCGCCGTGGGCGCGCTGGTCTGCCTGGTGGTACTGGCCGTCGACCTGCGCGGCGCCATCGGCTTCTCCGCCTTCGGCGTGCTGGCCTACTACACCATCACCAACGCCTCGGCGCTGCGGCTGGGTCCCCAGGAGAACCGCCCGCCGCTGCTCGTCCCCGTATTCGGCCTGGCGGGGTGCGTGGTGCTGGCCTTCAGCCTGCCCCTGATCTCGGTGGTCGCCGGCGCCGCCGTCATCGCGGCGGGCGCCGGGATCTGGGCACTGCGCAGAGCGCTGGAACGGCGCGGCTCCGCCTAAGCCGTGTCGAAGGACGCCGGTCTGCTGTGCGGCCTTGTTGGGCAGCCCGGTGACGGGCGGACTCGACTGGAAAGCAGCGACGACGCCGGCGGGGCCGGGCCCGCGCTCATCGGGCAGGGGGCCCGCCGGTGGCGCGCCCGACGGGGCCGCGAGGCAGCAACGGGGCCGGGCCCGCGCGTCCACCGCACCGGGTGCTCGCCCGTGGCGGGCCGGCGGGCTCACCGAGCGCGCGGTTTTCGTCAGAGAACGGCCCGGATCCGGTGATTTCCGCGCGTTGGACGACCGCAGTCGCACCGAGGGTGTCTGTGGAGTCGGATTCGGCGCCGAATCCAGCTGTGAGGCCCGGGCCGCCACCGGCCCGACGGGCGTGACCTCGTAGGAGCCTGGCCCGAAGGCCCCGCGCCGCTGCCTCGCCGCCCTCGTCGGGAGGGCCACCGGCGGACACCCGCTGCGATGACCGCGGGCCCCCGTTGCCGCCGCTTCTCCTCCAGGCCGCCCGGCACCCGGCAGACCAGCAAGGCCGCCCAGCAAACCCGCCCCGCCTCGCCCGCCACCACCACCGGCGAGCACCCGGCCCGGCGACCGCAGGCCCCACCGCCGCCCTCGCCGCCGGTGTGCCCGACCGCGCCGATCGGTCGAATCCCTGTCCGGCCGCGACGCGTTCCGCCGCCGTCACCGCGTCGGGGCGCCGATCCGCGACAGTTCGGTGAAGGCCCGCCGGGCCGTCGTCGAGAGCGGGATATGGGCCAGGTCCGCGGCGCCGAACCAGTTGCAGTCCTCGGTGGAGCCGTCCACCTCCACCACCCGCAGCGGACCCGGATCCGCCACGTGGGCGTGGAAGAACGCCCACACCGCGTAGATGTCGGTCTCCGTGCTCTCCGGGCCCGGCTCGCGCGTGCGCCGGTGGTGGGTGAGCGCGATGAGGTCGCCGACGCCGCAGCGCTGGCCGGTCTCCTCGTGGACCTCCCGCCGCAGCGCCGCCTGCGGCGTCTCGCCGTGGTCGACCCCGCCGCCCGGAAGGTGCCAGGTGCCGGCGCCGGGGAACCCCGGTGCGATCCGGGAGAGCAGAATACGCCCCGCCGGGTCGGTGACCACCCCGTAGCTGGAGAACCGGCGCAGCGAGGGGCCGGGGCGCTCGGGCTCCTCCTCGGCGAGCTCGGCCGCCGCCGGCCGGGCGGGCAGCGCCAGCGCCGCCCGCACCGGAACGCGGCGTCCCCGCGGCGCGGGGTCCGCCCCCGCCAGGGGAGCGGTGTAGTAGAGCCGGTCGATGTGCACGTCGACCAGGCCGCCCGCGGCCTCGGCCACGGCGGCCTCGGCACGGACGTCGCAGGGCACCGGCGCCACCTGCGCGGGCAGCCCCGCGGCGGCCCGGGCCACCTCGGCGGGGTCGTCGCCGAAGCCGACCCGGGCGCCGGGCAGGCTCTCGTCGCCCGGCTCCTCACCGGCGGGCAGCACCGCGCGCCCGTCGCCGTCCAGCAGGGCGACGTGCGCGCTCATCCGGCGCGCTCGCCGCGCCCCGCTCCCGCTTCGGCCGCCGGTGCCGGCGTCCTCGCCCGGCTCGCCGCCCCGGGCGGCGCCCGCCGCGCTCACAGCCCCGCGTCGGCGGTTCGGCCGCCCTGCGGCGGCGACGCCTGCGGTCCCGGCGCGTGCGGCGCGGGAGAGGCGGGCGTGCGCGCGGCGTGCACCATCCGCAGCAGCTCCTCCAGGCCGGTGATGGTCGCGACGTCCTGGCCGGCGCCCTCGTCGCGCTCGTGCCGGTCGATCAGCACGGGGTGCAGCCCGCCTGCGACGGCGCCGAGCGCGTCCGCGCGCAGCTGGTCGCCGACGTGCCAGGCGCGCTCGGGCGGCACGCCCATGAGCCGGCACGCGGTCTGGAAGATGCGGGCGTCGGGCTTGCCGGCACCGGCGGAGTCGGCGCAGACCACCGTCGGGAAGAAGCCGGCGACGTCGAGCACGGCGAGCTTGTCGCGCTGGAGCTGCTCGATGCCGTTGGTGATCACGCCCAGCCGCAGCCCGGCGCGGGACAGCTCACCCAGCACGGGCACCACGTCGCCGAAGGGTGCCCACGCCGACCGGTGGGACGACAGGTACAGGCCGTAGAGCTCGTCGCAGTGGTCGTCGGAGATCTGGGCGTGCCCGGCCTGGACGGCCAGTGCGCGCACGCGCTCGCGGCGCTGCTCCTCCAGGGTGAGGCGGCCGGCGATGTAGGCGCCGAAGGAGATGTCGGTCTGGACGTCCCACAACCGCCGGGCGGCGGAGAAGTCCGGGTGCCCGAGGCGTTCCATGACTGTGCGGAGCCCCGCCGAGCTTGCGGAGCGGTCGTCGAGCAGTGTGTCGTCGAGGTCGAAGAAGATCGCCTCGGGCGCGGGTGCTGTTGGGGGCATCGTTCCTTTTCCGTCGTCCCTGGATGGGCCAGCCGCAAATACTCCCACGATACCGGGCGAACTGCGCAAACGCGGTATCGGCCGGGTGCTTGGCGGCGTCGGCGCCCGTCGGCACCGCCTCTCGATCAGACCGGGCGCGGCGTTCGGAGCGGCTCCCTTTCGGCCGGATGCGGCCAGCGGGCCGGCGACTCAGGGCACCCGCTGGGCCCACAGCATGGACGCGGCGAAGCCCGCGACGCACAGGACCAGCGCCGCCAGCACGAAGCGGGTGACGATCTCGCGGTCGACGGTCTCGCTGCCCAGCGAGGAGCCGATGTCGTCGTAGACGTCGCTCAGTTCCGACTCCGACTGGGCTTCGTAGAAGTGGCCGGAGGTGTCGGCGGCCAGGCGCTCCAAGGCGCCCTTGTCGATGTCGGCCTCCACCGGCTCCCCGTTGATCTCGATGATCGCGGCGCCGGTGCCGAAGGCGATCGTCGAGACGGGCACCCCGATGTCGGCGGCGGCCCGGCCGGCCGCGGTGATGGGGCGCCCGCTGGTGTTCTCACCGTCGGAGAGCAGCACGACGGCCGACGGCGGCGGGTTCTCCCCGGCCTCCTCGTCGAAGGACCTGATCGACTCCAGGGAGGTGAACACGCCCTCGCCGATGGCGGTTCCCGGCGACATCTGCAGGGTCTCGATGGAGTCGGCCACCGCCCGGTGGTCCTGGGTGGGCGAGGAGACCACGCTCGCGGTCGAGGAGAACGCCACCAGCCCGACGTTGAAGCGGTCGGGCAGCGAGTCGACGAACCCGCGCGCGGACTCCTTGGCGGCGGTGAGTCGGCTGGGGTCGACGTCGTTGGCGGCCATGGAGGGTGAGACGTCGATGGCGACCATGATCGTCGCGCGCTCCCGCGGCACCTCCACGGGCATCGCCGGCCGCGCCATCGCCCCGACCAGCACCGCGACGGCGCAGAAGAACAGCGCCGCCCCGATGTGGCGCGGCCATCCGGCGCGCCGCGGCGCCACCCGGTCCAGCAGGGCGAGGTTGGTGAAGCGGAGCGTGTGCCGGCGGCGCTGCAGCTGCAGCACGACGTAGACGGCGACGAGCGCGGCCGGGGCGATCAGCAGCCACAGCCATCCTGGCGATAGGAAACTCACCCGGTCGTCCTTTCTTCGTGCCTGGCCGCGCGCCGCACGGCGCGCTCTGGCGGTGGCCGGTGCGCCCGCGCCCCCTCGCGTTCGCGCACCCGACGAAGGGGCATCAGCGTGGAATGGCCGGTGTGTGCCGGGAAAGCCGGTGTGCGGTGCGGCGCTGCTCGACCACGAACCGCGCGATGTCCACCACCCAGTCGCGGTCGGTGCGCAGCCTCAGGTGCGGAACCCCGCAGCGCCGCAGCGCCGCCTGCACGGCGGAGCGCTGCCGGCGGGCGGCCTGCTCGTAATCCCGCCGGACGCGCGGTGTCAGGCGCACCTCGCGGGTGCGCCCGGATTCGGGATCCTGCATCGTGACCAATCCTATGTCGGGAAGGTCGAGTTCGCGGGGGTCCACCACCTCCACCGCCAGCACCTGGTGGCGGGTCGCCAGGCTGCGCATGGCCCGCTCCCACGGCGCCGGCGACTCGGCCGAATCGGCCTCGGGCGGGGTGTCCAGGAAGTCGGAGACCACCACGCGCAGTCCGCGGCGAGTGCGTGTGCGGGCCAGATCGTCCAGCGCGTCGGCGAGGGAGGCGCCTCGGGCGTCGGCGGTACCGCCTTCGGGGGCGGCCGCCACCGTCGACAGCAGCGACACCAGCGCGGCCTTGCCCGAGCGCGCCGGCCAGCGCCGGATCCGCCCGCGGTGCAGGAAGTGGGCGCCGAAGCGGTCGCCCACCCGCTGGGTCAGCACGGTGACGGCGGCCATCGCGCCGACGGCGACCTCGCGCTTGTGCTCGCCGAAAGTGCCGAAGTCCATGCTGGCCGAGAGGTCCAGCAGGGTCCAGCTCTCCAGTTCGCGGTCGGCGACCAGGTCGCGCACGTGGGGCTCGGTGGTGCGCGCGGTGACCGACCAGTCCATCAGCCGCACGTCGTCCTCGCCGGGCTGGTAGGGCCGCGCTTCGGCGGGTTCGCTGCCCGGGCCGACCCGCAGCCCGAGGTGTTCGCCGTGCAGCAGGCCCTCCAACCGGCGGACGATGCGCAGGTCCAGCCGGTGCAGGGCCTCGTGCATCCGCGGGTCGAATGCCGGTGCGATGGGGCGCTGGGCCATGGCCGTGCCTACCGCGCGGCCACGGCGGCGTGGTCGCCGCTGGGCGGGTCGTCCCAGATGACGCGCGGCGGCGGCACGGTGGCCAGCACGCGGTCGATGATCTGGGTGGTGGTGACGCCGTCGGCCAGCGCGTCGAAGGTGAGCACCAGCCGGTGGGCCATGACGTCGCGGGCCAGCATGCGGACGTCCTCGGGCAGCACGTAGTCGCGCCCGCGGATGAGGGCCAGCGCGCGGGCGGCCGCGACCAGCCCGAGGCTGGCCCGCGGGCTGGCGCCCACCTCCAGCACCCGGCCCAGCTCGGCCACGCCGTAGTTCTCCGGTTCGCGGGTGGCCATCACCAGGCGCACCACGTAGTCGGCGATGAGCTGGTGGACGTGCACGCGCTCGGCGTCGCGCTGCAGCTCCTGCAGGGTGAGCGGGTCGAGCACCTGGTGGGCCTCGGGCGGGCGGGCGCTCATCCGCCGCAGGATCTCCATCTCCTCGTGGGCGCGCGGGTGGGGCACCGTGACCTTCATCAGGAAGCGGTCGCGCTGGGCCTCGGGCAGCGGGTAGACGCCCTCGGACTCCACCGGATTCTGGGTGGCGATGACGATGAAGGGATCCGGCAGCGGGTAGGTGGTGCCGCCCAGCGAGACCTGCTTCTCGGCCATGACCTCCAGCAGCGAGGACTGCACCTTGGCGGGCGCCCGGTTGATCTCGTCGGCCAGCACGAAGTTGGCGAAGACCGGGCCCAGTTCGACGTCGAACTGCTCGGTGGAGGGATGGTAGATGCGGGTGCCCACGATGTCGGAGGGCACCAGGTCGGGGGTGAACTGGACGCGGGAGAACGATCCGCCGGTGACCTTGGCCAGGGTGGACACCGCCAGCGTCTTGGCGATCCCGGGTACGCCTTCCAGCAGGCAGTGCCCGCGGGCGATGAGCGCCACCATGCCGCGCTCGACCATCTGGTCCTGGCCGACGATGACGGTCGAGACCTCCTGCAGGGCGGCGCGCAGCAGGCGCGTGGGCTCGCCGGTGGACTCGCCGCCGCCGGGGCGCGGCCCGGTGTCCTCCCCGTGCCCGCCCGAAAGTTCGGATTCGGCCATGTCGCCAACCCTTCCAGGGGCGGCGGGGGCACCACGGCCCCGCCGCCGGGTACGTTGATGGTCACGCACCGGCGATGCTACCCGCTTGGACCGTGAGGAACCGGTCGTCGTGGGGCATCGGTGCCGATGTGTGCACTCTCGCACCGAGGGGGAGAGGAGGCCCGGGGTGTCCCTGCACGAGGCGGACCCGCGCCAACTCGGGCCGTTCCGGCTGAGCGACCGGGTCGGCGCCGGCGCCGACGGCGTCGTCTATCTCGCCCGCGACTCCCGCGGGCGCAAGGTCAGTGTGGCCATGCTCAGCGCGGGCGCCGCCGCCGACCCCGCCGCGCGCGACCGCTTCGCGGCGGCGGTGCGCAGCGGCAAGGGCGTCGAGAACCCGCCCGAGGTGCTGGCGTCCAGCCTCTCCAGCCCCGCCGCCTCCTGGGTAGCCGTGCGCCACGGCGGCCCGCGCGGCGCCGAGGCGTTCCTGCAGGCGGTGACCGCCGCGGACGCCGGGGCCGGCGGCACCTCGGGGGCTCCCTCCTATGCCCCGTACTGGTCGGCCGGGCGGGGGGGAGCGGCGCCGGCGTCGGCGGCCTGGTCGTGGGCATCGGTGGGCATCCGGCGGGGCGCGGGCGCCCCGGCGGGCGCCAGTTGGCCGGTGGTGGTGGCGCTGGTGGTGGCGCTGCTGCTGTTCGCGGTGCTGGTGGTGATGCTGTTCCTGCTGCTGCAGAACTACTCGGTGCAGGCGAGCCGTCCGCCCGAGCCCCCGCCTCCGTCGGAGGAGGGGTCGTCTCCGGCGAGCCCCTCGCAGGACCCGCAGCCCAGCGAGCAGCCGGGGCAGCAGACCCCGAGCCCGCAGCCCACCTCGGAGTCCTCGCCGAGCGAGGACGTGCCGACCGTCGAGCTGGACGAGGACGACTACCCGCCGGGCGGCGTTCCGCTGGCCCCCGACGACCAGGCCTGAAACGCCCCCGCAGAGCGGCGGCCTTTTTGGGTGCTCTCGGCACCCGTAGGAAATCTACAACGTAAAGGCGGAGATTCGATCCCGACCTGCATGGTTGGCCCTGCCGCCGGCGCGGTAGGACCCTCACCGCAAACCCACGACCGCCTACGCCAAGGAGTTGACCGATGGCGCTACTCACCGACGAGCAGATCACCGAGGGCCTGGAGCGGCTCGACGGCTGGGAGCGCGAGGACGGGTCCACGATCCGGCGCACCGTGAAGATGCCCGACTTCATGAGCGGGATCCACCTGGTCACCTCGGTGGCCCACGCCGCGGAGGAGGCCGGCCACCACCCCGACGTCGACATCCGCTACAACCGGATCACCTTCCACCAGTCCACGCACGCGCTGGGCGGCCTCACCGAAGCCGACATGGAACTGGCCGCGCGTATCGACGAACTCGTGGCCGACGCGCTCGCCAAGGACGAGACCGGCTGATCGGACCCGGTGGGGGCAGCGCCCCGCCGACGGCCGGGCGCTGCCCCGGCGCCCGGCGCAGGCGGCCGCGTCTCAGGCCCGCGGCGGCCCCAGCCGCGAGCGCCGGATCTTGCCCGAGGGGCTCCGCGGCAGCTGGTCGGCGAAGCTGATGCGCCGCGGGTAGGCGTGGGTGGCGAACCGGTTGCGCACGATCTCGCGCAGGCTTTCGGCCAGCTCGTCGTCGCCGACCGTGCCTTCGCGGAGCACCACGGTGGCGGCGACCAGCTGCCCGTGCAGGTCGTCGGGAACGCCGTAGACGGCCGCCTCCTCCACCTCGGGGTGCTCCAGCAGCGCCGACTCCACGTCGAAGGGGCCGATCCGGTAGCCCGACGTCAGGATGGCGTCGTCGTCGCGTGAGGAGAAGTACAGGCTGCCCTCGCGGTCGCGGGTACCGGTGTCGCCCGTCAGGTACCAGCGGCCGTCGGGCGTGAAGCGCGCCGCGGTGGAGGTGGGCGCGTTGTCGTAGCCGGTGAACCACATCAGCGGGCTGGCTTTGGCGTCCACGGCGATGCGCCCGAAGGCCCCGGGCGGCGCCTCCTCGTCGGCCACGGGCTCCAGCACGGTGGCCCGCCATCCGGGCAGCGCCGTGCCCAGCGAGTCGGTGCGGGGCTCGGCCGCCAGGTCGGGGTGTCCCGGATGGCCCGCGCACATCCCCAGTTCCGGCTGGCCGTAGTGGTCGCGCACCGGGACGCCGAACACGTCGCGCGCCCATTCCAGCATGTCGGTGCCCAGCGGCTCGCCCGCGCTGGAGAGGTTGCGCACCGCGATCTCCGGCGGCAGGGTCTTCAGCGTCGCGCGCAGCGAGCGGTAGACGGTGGGCGAGGCGGCGAGGTTGGTCACCTCGTGGATGGCCAGCACGTCCAGCAACAGCTCGGGGTCGAAGCCGGCGTTCAGGTGCAGGGTGCGCTGTCCGGCCAGCAGCGGCGAGATCAGTCCGTGGTAGAGGCCGTAGGCGCCGCTGCGGTCGGCCGTGTTCCAGTAGACGTCGTCGTCGGCGACGTCGAGCCCGTAGTGGTGGTAGGCGTGGAAGGCCGCCAGCGCCCGCACCGGGATCGGGATCCCCTTGGCGGGTCCGGCGCTGCCGGCCGTGTGCATGAGCACGAACGGGGAGTCGCCGCCGACGGCGACCGCGGCCGCCGGGGCGACCGCGCCCGCCTCCATGAGCCCGGCGAGGGTGTGGTCGCCGTCGCGCAGCGGCGCCGTACCGGTGGTCGCCACCGGCCAGCCCGCCTCGGCGGGCAGGTCGGGCCCGGCGTCGAGCTTGGCGCGCTGGTCGTCGTCGCAGATGAACAGCTTGGTGGCCGGGCTGGTGAGGCGGTGGGCGATCGCCGAAGGCGCGAACGCGGTCAGCAGCGGGACGAGTACCGCTCCGAGGCGCCACACCGCCAGTGCGCACACGGCGGCGTCGGTGCCCCGGCCGACCATGGTCGCCACGTGGTCGCCCCGGCCCACCCCCAGCTCGGCCATGCCCGCCGCCAGTGCGGCGGAGCGGTCGGCGAGCTCGCCGAAGGTCGTGTCGCGTGCTGCGAGGTCGGTGCCGATCTCGGTGAGGGCGACGTGGTCGCGAGGGTGGCGGTCGCAGAGGAGGTCTGCCACGGAAGCCGATGGGGCGTCGTATGTGGCCAGCCAGTCGCGTACCTGCTGCGCCGGGTCGGGCATCGGAGGTCGTCCCCTTGTCCGGTGGTGGGTCGAGTCGGACGGATTCTCGTACCAGATTACGTCCCCTGCTGTGACGTGACTCCCAACCATGGCCACGGCATCCGCTTCGGGCGCCCCGCGCCCCGCTCCTTCGCCGGGGCCCTCGGGTGGTGCCGCCGCAGTTCCGCGGAGACGATGGGTGCATGGACGCAGACGAGGTGACCCGGCGCCTGGGACTCGGGGAGGACGCGCGGACGTGGCTCGCGCAGGCCGCCGAACTGCCGTCGGCGGGCGGTCCCGTTCTCCCGCCGCCGTCGGGCGCGCGGCGGGCGCTGGCGCCGCTGGGGCTGGAGGCGGCCGACGAGGACGAGCTGGTGGCTCTGTGGCCGGACGGTTCCTGGCCCGCGGAGCTGATGTGGGTGGTCGAGCGGATGTATGCGCGCCTGGCCGCCGATCTGGCCGACGACCTCGCCGAGTGGCGCGAGTGGCCGGTGCTCGTGCATGCCGAGGACGCCCGGGTGCGGTGCGCCATGCCGGTGGCCCTGGCGGCCGCGGTGCCGCTGGTGCTGGCCCACCACGCGCGGCGGGGCGTGCCCGCCTCGGTCAGCGCGGCGACGCTGGCCGACACCGGGCGCCACATGGCCCAGACCCGCGCCATGTTCGGCCGGATCGGCCTGGAGACCGCGACCTGGACGGCGCTGCACTTCCGCGGCGGCCTCTACGAGCTGGGGCGGTTGCAGTACGAGCCCGACCGCATCCGCGACGTGGACGAGATGCGCTGGTACGGGCGCGAGCAGGCCGCGGCCATGGGCGCGGAGTTCGCGTGGGGCGCTCCGGCGCTGTGCCTGCACATCCCGGCCGACGGCCCGCTGGAGCCCGCGCGGGTTCAGCGGTCCCTGGCGCGGGCCCGGGGCTTCTTCGCCGCGTGCTTCGGTGCGGACTACCCGGTGGCCGTGTGCTCGTCGTGGCTGCTGGACCCGCAGCTGGCCGAGTACCTTCCCGAGACCTCCAACATCCTCGCCTTCCAGCGGCGGTTCACCCTGGTGGAAGGGGACGCGCCGGGAGACGCCGACGTCTTCCGGTTCGTGTTCGGGCTCCCCGACGTCGACCTCGACCGGGCGCCGCGGCGTACCCGGTTGGAGAAGGCGGCGGTGGAGCACCTGCGTGCCGGACACCACTGGCAGGTGCGCACGGGATGGCTGCGGCTGCCCTAGGCAAGCGGCGCTAACCCCCCGACGGCGGGGAGTCGTCGGGGTCGGCCCCGGTACTCCACCCGGCGGTGCGGACGCGGCCCGCCCCGGCGCATTCGCGGCACCGGCGGGGCACCACCATCTCGCCGGTGATGTCGCTGCCGGAGTAGCCGACGACCGATACGCGCAGTCCGCTGCCCTGGCACGCCTGGCACACGATCATGAGGTCCATCCCCGCAGGATAGGCGCCCCGGCCGCCGGCGGGCGTCAGGCAGGCGCCCGCTCCAGCAGGTCCAGGCCGTCGAGCAGGGCGGCCACGCGGTCCTCGTCGTGCTCGATCACGGGTGCGTACTCGGTCACGGCGACGCCCACGACCTCGTGGTAGGCCGAAACGGCGGCCAGGGCGCGGGCCACAGCCGCGACACCGGGGCCGCCGCGGGTGGGCAGGGAGACCGCGGGCATCTCCAGCGGGTCGCACACGTCGACGTCGAGGTGCACATAGGCTGGCGAGCCCGCGCGGCGGCCGGAGGTGACCTGTTCGGGCCGGGTGGCGAGGTGGTCGGGGCCCAGCGCGGCCACGTCGTTGGCGGCGATGTAGGCCCGCTCGGGCGGGTCGAGGTCGCGCACGCCGGCCAGCACGACCTGGTGCGGCGCGATCGCCGAGCCCGCCGGCCCGACGAGGTCGGGATGGCCCTCGCCCAGCAGGATCCGCAGCGCCATGCCGTGAGCCAGGCCGCTGGGTGACTGGGCGGGGACGTTGAGGTCGCCGTGGGCGTCGATCCAGTAGACGGTCATGTCGGGGTGGCGGGCGGCCAGGTGCTGAGCCGCGGCGATGTCGCAGGTGCAGTCGCCACCGAGGGTGAGGATGCGTGCGGGGTCGCGGCGAGCCAGGCGATCGCGCATGCGCCGGGTGGTCTCGGCGACGGTGTCGAGGTTGCGGATGCCGTCGCGGGCGGCGCGGGGCCCTTCGGAGACGGCGATGTGCAGCCGTCCCGCGTGGGTGGGCGCCAGCCGGGCGAGCTGCCCTGCACCTGCGGCGACGCGCACGTCGTCGCCCCCCTGCCAGAGGGGGACCACCAGATCGACCTCTCGCTGCCAGACCATGGCACCACCTTAGGCCCGCGCGGCGGCGGCCGCAGCGCGAACGCCGCGACGGCCACGACCGGCAGCGGCCACGTCGCCGGGTAAACCGGCGGGCTCCAAGGTGGAGGAGGCGGCGGTCGGGGGGCCGAGACGCGGGGGAGCGGCGCGGCGGACGGTTTTGCGTCCGGGAGCCGCGCGAGGGCCGCGGGGTGCGTGCGGGTCGGCAGCGGATACGGCGGTTGCGAGAGGGCGCGCACCGCCTGCGGTGCGGGGCCGCGGCCTCGTGGGACCGCGACCGCGGCGGAGCCGGTTCAGTCGATTCTAGCGAGGAGCCCCGGCTCTGCAGAGCCGGGAGGAATCGCTTCTCATCACGGCCCCGCCCCGAATACGAGCACGCCTGCGGATATCGGCGTTCGCCCCCCGCCGGGGCGGCGGTGATCGTAGGATCGCCGCTGTGCAGCTCGTCGTGCAGGCCAAACTGGTGCCCGATGCCGCACAGGCGTCCGCGCTGTCAGCGACCCTGCGCACTCTCAACGAGGCCGCGAACCGGGTCTCGGCGGTGGCCTTCGAGCTCGGTGTGCCGCGCGAGTACGAGCTGCGCAAGCACACCTACGCCGACCTGCGCTCGCAAGGTCTGGGCGCCCAGGCGGCCCAGCACACCATCAAGAAGGTCCGCGACGCCTACACGACGCTGGCGGCCGATATCCGGGCCGGCCACCTCGGCACACCCGGTTCGAAGCGCTGCCGAAAGGCCGAGTCCGCGCCGGTCGCCTTCCGGCCCGAGGCCGCCCACCCCTTCGACGACCGGTGTTCGAGCCGGCGCTACGACCAGCGGACCGTCTCCGTCTGGACCACCGCGGGCCGGTTGAAGAACGTGGGCTTCGCCTGCGCACCGGAGGCGCTCAAGATGTTGGTAGAGCACCGGCAGGGCGAATCGGATCTGGTCGAACGCGGCGGCGTGTTCTACCTGATGGCCACCTGCGAAGTGGCCGAGGCCGAGCAGTATGCGCCGGACGGGTTCATCGGTGTGGATCTGGGCATCGCCAGCATCGCGACCACCTCCACCGGTTACCGGGCGGCCGGGCGGGGCTTGAACCGCCACCGCAGGCGCCAGGCCGCCCTGCGGGCCGAACTCCAGGCCAAGAAGACGACATCGGCGAAACGCCGGCTGAAGAAGCGGCGGCGCAGGGAAGCGCGCCACGCCGCGAACACCAACCACACCATCGCCAAGCAGATCGTGACCGAGGCTGAACGCACCTCATCCGGTATCGCCCTGGAAGACCTCACGGGCATCCGGCAGAGGGTACGGCTCCGCACGCCCCAACGGGTCGCGCTGCACTCCTGGGCCTTCGCCCGGCTCGCCGCCTTCATCGCCTACAAGGCCAAGCGGGCCGGGGTGCCGCTGGTCTCGGTGGATCCGGCCTACACCAGCCGGGAATGCGCCGAATGCCATCACATCGACACGAGGAACCGCCTGGATCGGGCCCGGTTCGTGTGCCGGTCGTGCGGGGTCGTTGCCCACGCCGACCGCAACGCTTCCCGCAACCTCGCCCGCCGGGGCGAGGCTGCGTGGAACGCGGGGCGTGCGTCACGCGTCCCTGCCGCCCCGTAGCGGGGGTGTCTGGACGGAGGAGCCCACCCGCCGGCCGGTCGGGCGGCTACCTCCAAGCCCGGCCCTTCAGGGCCCTTCAGGGCCCGGGTCAAGTTGACTCGGCCCGCCGCCGGTCACCCGCGGGCTTGAGGGCCGTGACGCGCAGCCGGCGGTAGTCGGCCCACCAGCTGCCGCTGTGGTGCAGCACCGGGCGCAGGCGGCCGGTGAGCCGCTCCACGAACCCGTCGGGGTCGGGGGCGTCGGCCAGCAGCGGCGAGCCGAACATTCGCAGCCAGGCGGCCAGGCCTTCCTCGCCATCGAGGCGGGTGGGGCGGTCGAACAGCCAGGCGCCGGTGACCTCCAGGCCGGCGTCGGCCAGCACCGCCGAGTATTCGTCGACGCCGGGGAAGTACCACTCCTGGGCGGCCTCGGGCAGTCCGAGCTCGGCGCGCAGCGCGCGGGCGCCGTCGAGGATGGCGGAGATGTTGCCGGAGCCGCCGAACTCGGCCACCAGTCGCCCGCCGGGACGCAGCGTTCGGGCCAGAGCGCGGGCGGCCGCCGTCGCATCGGGGACCCAGTGCAGGACGGCGTTGCTCAGCACGGCGTCGTAGCCGGAGTCGGGCTCCAGGGTGAGCAGGTCGGCGACGCGCAGGTCGAGGTGGGGGAAGCGTTCGCGGGCGCGGTCGATCATCTCCGCGCTGGAGTCGACGCCGACGACCTCGGCCCCGGCTTCGGCCAGAGCCGCGGCCAGGTCGCCGGTACCGCATCCGGCGTCGAGGATGCGCTCGCCCGCTTCGGGGCGGAGTTCGTCGATCAGGTCGCCGCCGTATCGGGCGACGAAAGAGTGCCGGTCGTCGTAGAGGCGGGGGTTCCACTGCTGTACTGGCATGTCGGCAACATACCGGGTCGTCTCATAATCCGATATACAAATCTCATTATGCGAGACCGCGTTCAGAGGTGCGGGCGCTCCCGCCCGATGCGCGCTCCGGTGCCGTTCCAAGGTGCCCGCAGTGGGTCACGCGGCGCGGCGGGGGATGCGTCTCGCGCTCGCCGCGCCGACGGCGCACGGTAGCGCGCACCGCGGCCCGGAGGCCATGGGGTCTTCCGGCGAGCCGGGCGGCCGGTGCGGAGGCGCCGCCGGGCCGGGTGCGGCGGCCGAAACGCCGACGGGAACCGCGGTGCCGTCGCGCGGGCCGGCGGCGGAAGCGGACCGTCTCCCCGCTGGTCGGCAAGAGTGATCATCCCCACTGCGCGTCGGGGGCCTCCCAGGGGCGGGTCTCGTCGGGCAGCGCCTGTTTCGGGTCTGGCCTGCGAGGAAGCGGACCGCTTGAAGCCGTGGCGGCGCCGCCTTATGTGTTCGCCTTGCTTCGTTTCGTGCTTGGAGGATAAGCATGTCTATGCTTTCCTGAGAGGATTCTCAGAAATGTCGTCCAGGCATCTTGTTTGTAACGAGGATGTCACGGCACGATGAGTGGTACCGGCGCTCCTCCCTCGGAGGGCCGGGTGCCCGCCCCCTTTCGGCCCTGTACTCCCGTCACGAAACGCATACCGTGGCAATTCGAACACTCACCGCGCCCAAAAGCCCCCCGGTCGTGACAACCGGCACCGCGTCCGGCGCGTCCCGCCGCTTTCTGCCCGAGGTGCAGGGGCTGCGTGCTGTAGCGGTCGGGCTCGTGCTCGTCTACCACGTCGACCACGACCTGCTGCCGGGTGGCTATGTCGGCGTCGACGTCTTCTTCGTGATCTCCGGCTTCCTGATCACCTCGCTGCTGCTGCGCGAGGCGCGCGAGACCGGGCGGGTGTCGCTGGCCGCCTTCTACATCCGCCGGATCCGCCGCATCCTGCCGGCGGCGGGGCTGGTGCTGGCGGTGACGGGCGCGGCGGCGTTCTGGCTGCTGCCGGCGCCGCGCCTGGCCGAGACCGCGCGCGAGCTGGCCGCCAGTGCGTTCTATGTGGAGAACCTGTTCCTGGCGGCCGAGTCGGTGGACTACCTGGCCGCCGAGGCGGCGGCCAGTCCGGTGCAGCACTTCTGGTCGCTGGCGGTGGAGGAGCAGTTCTATCTGCTGTGGCCGCTGCTGTTCGCCGGATGGGCGGTGATGGGGGCGCGGGCGCGCCGCCTGCGGGTGGTCTTCGCGGCCACCGCGGCGGTGCTGGCGATCTCCTTCGTCTGCTCCGTCGTTCTGACCGCGTCCGATCCGCAGCCGGCCTACTTCCTGCCCCAGACCCGCATGTGGGAGCCGGCGGCGGGCGGCGTGCTGGCCGTGGCGCTGAGCCGCTACGGCGGCGCCCTCGGGCCGCGCGTGCGCTGGTGGCTGGGCTGGGCCGGGCTGGCCGCGGTGGGCTGGGCCGCCTGGTCCTACAGCGACGCCACTCCCTTTCCCGGAGCCGCGGCGGCGGTGCCGGTGCTGGGCGCGGCCGCGGTGATCGCGGCCGGGCACAACGGCGAGCGGTGGTCGTCCTATGGGCTGCTGGCCAGTGCGCTGGCGCGTTTCGGCGGCGACGTCTCCTATGCGCTGTACCTGTGGCACTGGCCGGTGATCGTGTTCCTGCTGGCCGCCACCGCCTCCGAGGAGCTGTCTGCGCTGGCCGGCGGGCTGGCGGTGGTGGTCTCGGTGCTGCTGGCCTGGTTCACCAAGGTGGCGGTGGAGGATCCGGTGCGCCGGTTCGGGTGGCTGCGCGCCGGGCGGCCGGCGGGGGTCTTCGCCCTGGCCTCGGCTCTGGTGGTGGGGCTGATCGCCGCGGGCCAGTACGCCCGCTACGAGTGGCTGCGCAGTGTGGAGTTCGACTCGCGGGTGCATGTGGGTCCCCAGGCGCTGGGCACCTCCGACCCCGAGGGGTCGCCCGAGGAGCCCGTCTATCCCTCGCCGGTGGCCGCCGGCGAGGACCTGCCGTCGCCCTACCGGGACGGCTGCCAGGCATCCCAGCACAGCACCAGGCTCGATCCCTGCGTCTACGGTCCCGAGGACGCCGATACGACCGTCGCCGTGGTGGGCGACTCCCACGCCGCCCACTGGGTTCCGGCGCTGCAGCGCATCGCAGAGGAGCGCGGGTGGCGGCTGAAGACCTACACCAAGTCCTCCTGCGGGTTCACCGCGGCCACACTGGCGATGCCGCACGAGGGGCGCGCCTTCACCGAGTGCGCGGAGTACAACCGAGCGCTCCTGGAGGAGTTGACCACCGACCTGCGGCCCGACGTCGTTTTCACCAGTTCCAGTGTGCTGGCCACCAAGGACGGCGCGTCCTCCGAGGCACAGGACCGCGCGGAGATCGCCGCGGGCATGGCGCAGCTGTGGGAGTCCTTGGACGAGGCGGGCAGCGATGTAGTGGCCATCCGCGACACGCCCCAGACCCGTCCGCGGCTGCCCGAGTGCGTCTCGCGGCACAGCGACGAGCCCGGCACGTGTGCCCACGGCCGCGGCGAGGCCTTCGCCGACACCGACCCGCAGGTGATCGCCGCCCGCGAGACCGACGCCGATGCCGGCCTGGTCGACCTGAGCGACGAGTTCTGCACCGGCGACACCTGCCCTCCGGTGATCGGCAACGTGCTGGTCTACCGCGACAGCCACCATCTCACCGCCACCTACTCCCGGCTCTTGGCGCCGGAACTGGAGGAGGCGGCGGCACCGGTCCTCGACGGCCGGTGAGCGGGCGCTCCGCCCCCGCCTGGGAGGTTCGGGCGGGAGCGGGGCCTCGCCCCGCGCTCGCGGACCTCCCTCGGGCCGCGCGCGGATCGCACGTCCGCACAGGCACATCCGAACCGCAGCGGGCGCGGCGCGGCGGTCTGAGTAACTGAGTACCCGTACTCGGGCGTCTCCGCTGCCGCGGCGGCCACCATGGCGGCATGAGCACTTCACAGGTACGTCCGACTACCACCTCGGCCTTCTTCGTACAGTCGGCGCTGTCCTTCGGGGTCTCGGCGGTCGCCGTGGCCACGGGCATCGCCTTCCTGCCCGTGGACGCCTGGATGCGCGCGTTCCTCTCCCTGGGACTGCTCTACGTGGTCACCTCGGCGTTCACCCTGGCGAAATGCATCCGCGACCGCCATGAGGAGAGCACCGTCTCGGGCCGCGTCGACCAGGCCCGGCTGGACAAGCTGCTGGCCGAGCACGACCCCTTCAAGACGGAGAACGTCTGAGGAGCAGCCGACCGCGGAGGCGGCGGGGGTACGCCGCCTCCTTACGGTGCCGTTTTCGACCGCCCTGCCAGGGCGCCGTGCCCCACGGGCACCGCGCGCATCCGGGTGCGCGGCTCAGGCGTCGGCGGGTGCGGGCTCGCGTCGCAGAGAGCGCTCGAAGCACACGCTGGCGGCGCAGCCGACGTAGGGCCCGTACAACGGGATCCGGTGGTATCCGCAGCGCTCGTAGAGCCGCATGGCCTCGGGCTGCTCCCAGCCGGTCTCCAGGCGCATCCGGACGGCGCCGCGGTCGCGGCCGGCCTCCTCCAGCGCGTGCAGCAGCGTCTGCCCGATCCGGTGCCCCCGCCAGGCCGGCACCACGTACATCCGCTTCAGCTCGAAGGTGTCCCCGTCGAGCCGGCGCAGCCCGCCGCAGCCCACGACCTCCCCGCTCGCGGCCTCGGTGGCCAGCAGGAAGACGGCGGTGGTCGCCGCCGAGGGCTTCTCACCCTGCTCCAGGTCGCCGCCGTAGCGCTCGACCGTCTCCCGCTCCTGGTCGCGGCGCAGCCGCACACCGACGGGGTCCTCCCAGGGTGCTTCGCTGATCTCGATGCGCACGGCGCCCAACGTAGCCGCCGTGCCGGCGCCGGTGGCGGCCGCGGTCGCGTCGTGCTCGTCACACGCCCGCCTCACACGTCGTCGGCGGCCAGCCGGTAGAGGACGTGCGGAGCCAGGGGGTGCCCCTCGGGCAGGTCGGGGTGGTCGAAGTCGTCGGCGCTGTCGTAGCGCATGCCCAGCCGCCGCATCACCGCTCGGGAGCGGGTGTTGGTGCGTGAGGTGAAGGAGACGATCTCGGCCAGGTGGCACCGGTCGAAGGCGTAGGCGGCGGCGGTGCGCGCGGCCTCGGTGGCGTAGCCGTGGCCCCAGGCGTGGCGGGCCAGCCGCCAGCCGATCTCGACGGCCGGGGTGAAGTGGGCGTCGAAGCGGGGCCGGGAGAGTCCGGCGAACCCGATGAAGGTGCCGGTTTCGACGACCTCGACCGCCCAGAACCCGAATCCGTTCTCGGCCAGGCGGGCCTGGATGCCCTCGGCCGCGGCGTCGGACTGTTCGCGGCTGAGCACCGCCGGGAAGTGCTCCATCACGGCGGGGTCGGCGTTGAGTTCGGCGAAGAGGGCCCGGTCGGAGGCCCGCCAGGGGCGCAGCAGCAGCCGGGACGTGCGCAGGCTCACTCCGTCCTCCATGCCGCGCAGCCTACCCGCACCCCCCGGCCGGATACGGCACCGGCGCGGCCGGGCCGCCGGCTCTTTCCGGCCGCTCCTGGCCGCGGCCGCCTCCGGCCGGGCTCCCGGTGCGCGTTCCTCCTTTCGGCGCGGGGCGGACCGCGGTGGATGCCGCGCTCAGGCGTTCGGCGGCAGAGTGGTGCCCGCGCCGCGGCGGCGGGTGCGCACCAGGTCCAGGCGGTGGGCGGGCAGACTCGGCTCCTGGGCTCCCTGCACGCGGAATCCGGCGTCACGCACCATCTCCAGGTCGGCGGCACCGGCCCGGCCCTCGCTGGTCAGATAGTCGCCCAGGAAGATCGAGTTGGCCAGGTGCAGCGCGAGCGGCTGCAGGCTGCGCAGGTGGATCTCGCGGCCGCCGGCCAGCCGGACCTCCGCATCGGGGAACATCAGCCGCGCCGCGGCGAGGATGCGCAGGCAGCGTTGCGGGGTCAGCTCCCAGTGCCCGGCCAGCGGGGTGCCCTCGAAGGGGATGAGGAAGTTCACCGGCACCGAGTCGGGGTCGAGGCCGCGCAGCTCCTCCAGCGCATCGGCGAGGTCGCCGTCGCTCTCGCCCATGCCCGCGATCAGGCCCGAGCAGGGCGAGAGCCCCGCCTCCTCGGCCCTGCCCACGGTCTCGACGCGGTCGGCGAAGGTGTGCGTGCTGCAGATGTCGGCGTAGCGCTCACCCGAGGTGTTGAGGTTGTGGTTGTAGGCGTCGACGCCGGCGTCGCGCAGCTGCTCCGCCTGGCCGGGGGAGAGCAGTCCCAGGCACGCGCACACCTCGACGGCGGGGTACTGCTGCTTGATCCGGTCGATGGCGGGGCGGATGCGGGCCACGTCGCGGTCGGTGGGGCCGCGGCCGCTGGCCACCAGGCACACCCGCGCCGCGCCGGCCGCGATGCCGCAGGCGGCCGCGTCGCGGGCCTGCTCGGGCCTCAGCCAGGTGTAGGTGAGAATGTCGGCCGCAGAGCCCAGGCGCTGCGAGCAGTAGGTGCAGTCCTCGGGGCACAGCCCGCTCTTGAGGTTCACCAGGTAGTTGAGTTTGACGCGGTCGCCGAAGAAGTGCCGCCGGACGCCTCCGACGGCGGCCACCAGCTCCAGCAGCCGGTCGTCGGGCCAGGCGAGCACGGTCAGCAGGTCGTCGCGGGAGGGGCGCTCGCGGCGCAGGGCCGCGTCGGCGAGATCGGCCGCATGCGGCCGGTGTTCGGATCGGGCCATGGCCCCGATCCTGCGGCAGGGCGGGGCCCGCGGGCAGCCGGGGAATCGGCCAAATCTCGGGCGGCGGGTTTGTACCGCCCGCCCTCCGACGGCTGTCCGGCTGCGCGGTGCCCGCCGCGGCGTGGTGCGGCGGTCCGCGGCCGGGTCCGGCGATATGGACGGTGCGCGTTGGGCAGTGGGTGCCGGGGAGACGGCCGGGGGCACGTGTCGCCTTCGGAGGCGGCGGGCTGTGAACGGAGGTGAGTCGGTGTGGACGGGCCAGACGGCCCCACCAGGGGTACCCGCAGGCGACCGGATCGCGGCGGTCGTGCGGGGCGTTGCGGCGCGGCCGCCGCGCCGTGCGCCGTGGCGCACTGCGGCCTCGTCCGGCCTGGCGCGCCGGTGCGGCCCGTGCTCGCTGTGGACGCGCACCGGCGCGCCAGGCCGCAGACCTCAGGCGCGGCGCCCGGTCAGGCCCAGCAGCCGGGTCTGGGCGTCGGCGCCCTCCGCTACCGCGACCGGCGGGTCGAACAGCGCGCCCACTCCGGGCGCCTCGCCGCCGAGCCAGTCCAGCAGTGCCTCGACCAGGCCGGGTTCGAGCTTCTCGTCGGCGCCGATGGCGCGGGCGAGGTCCCAGGCGTGCACGCCCAGGTCGAAGGTCATCTGCCACAGGTAGGTCTCGCCCGCGGCCTCGCCGAACGACAGGTGCACGGTGCGCTCCAGGGCGCCCGGCTGCAGCCAGGCCGACCGGGACTCGCGGGAGGCGACCTCCCAGGTCGCCACCGGTTCCTCGCCGAGGACATCGCCCTCGTAGCGGTCGCCCGCCTCTTCGATGCCGCCGCCCGAGAGCAGGAACGGCACCCACAGCTGCTCACCGGTGAGGTGGTTCACCAGGTCGTGGACGTCCCAATCGGTACAGGGCGTGGTGTCGGCCCACTGCGTGACCTGGATGGCGCGGACTCTGCGGTCGAACTCCGCCATGGCCTGGCCGTGCAACTCCAGCAGATCGGTCATCGCGCTCCCCCTCGGTCGGTGGCATGGGTGGCATGGGCGGTGGAGGTGCCTACCCGCCCGAAGGGCCCGGCAATCACCTGCGCAGCGGCCGGTGCCGGCGAACGGGTCGCCTCCGCCGCGCCGGAGGCTGCGGGGAGCGTGTGCGGGAGGGGGCCGCCCGTGCCGTAGCCGCGATCGGCCGGCCGGCGCGCCGGCATGGCAAGCGTTTCCCGTCTGCAGGCGTCGAGGGCGGCTCCGCGGTCCGCGGGCCGCCCGACGAGGAGGCAGTGTGACGAATCCGGACCCCGATGCGGCGAAGTCCGCCGGAGAGGTCAACATCGTCCATGTGACGCTGATCGCCGCCGCGGCGGCGATGGGCGGTTTCCTGTTCGGTTACGACAGCTCGGTCATCAACGGTGCCGTCCCGGCGATCGAGGAGGCGTTCGGCGTCGGTTCCGCCGTCACCGGGTTCACCGTGGCGGCGGCCCTGCTGGGGTCGGCCGTGGGTGCCATGATCGCCGGCGGGCTGGCCGACCGGTTCGGCCGCATCCGCGTTATGCAGGTGGCCGCCGTGCTGTTCGCGATCAGCGCCATCGGCTCGGCCGTGCCCTTCGCCGTGTGGGACCTGGCTTTCTGGCGCGTGATCGGCGGCGTGGCGATCGGTATCGCCTCGGTCATCGCGCCCACCTACATCGCCGAGGTCTCGCCGCCCGCCTACCGCGGTCGCCTGGCCTCGCTGCAGCAGCTGGCCATCGTGCTGGGGATCGCGATCTCCCAGCTGGTCAACTTCGTACTGGCGGCAGCGGCCGGGGGGAGCGCGAGCAACCAGCTCGGGTTCCTGCAGGCCTGGCAGTGGATGCTGGGCGTGGAACTGGTGCCGGCGCTGCTCTACCTGGTGCTGAGCGTGGTGATCCCCGAGTCGCCGCGCTACCTGGTGCGCACCGGCCGGGAGTCCCGGGCGCGCGCGGTGCTCGCCGAAGTCGAGGGCGGCGACGTGGAGTACCGCATCCGCGAGATCCACAACGCGCTGGGCCGCGAGACCCGGCCGCGGCTGCGCGACGTCACCGGGAAGTTCGGGCTGTTGCCGATCGTGTGGATCGGCATGGCGCTGTCGGCGTTCCAGCAGCTCGTCGGCATCAACGTGATCTTCTACTACTCGGCGTCGCTGTGGCAGTCGGTGGGCGTGCAGGAGAGCAACTCGCTGCTGCTGAGCCTGTTCACGTCGATCGTCAACATCATCGGCACCTTCATCGCCATCGGTCTGGTCGACAAGATCGGCCGCAAGCCGCTGCTGCTCATCGGATCGGCCGGTATGGCGGTCGCGCTGGGCACGACCTCCTACGCCTTCAGCCACGCCACCGTCAGCGGCGGCGGTGGCCAGGCCGATCTGTCGTTCGCCTGGGGCGCGGTGGCGCTGGCCTCGGCGAGCACGTTCGTGCTGTTCTTCGCCCTGTCGTGGGGCGTGGTCGTGTGGGTGCTGCTGGGGGAGATGTTCCCGCTGCGGGTGCGCGCGGCCGCCATGGCCGTGGCCACCGCCACCCAGTGGGTGGCCAACTGGCTGGTCACCGTCACCTTCCCCAGCCTGCGCGACTGGAGCCTGCCGGGCACGTACATGATCTACACCGCGTTCGCGGTCATCTCGTTCGTGTTCGTGTGGCGGTTCGTCGCCGAGACCAAGGGCAAGACGCTGGAGTCCATGGGGCGCGACGAGCGCACATCGGCGTGAGCGCGGGTCGGCGGCCGGCCGGCACCGGGGCGCGGTGCCGGCCGGCCGCCTCAGGCCACCAGGTCCAGACCCTCGTGGCCCAGTTCGGCGGCGATGCGCGCCGCGACCTCCTGCAGCGCCGCCGGCGTGGGGACCACGCCTTCGGCCAGCAGCAGGTCGCGGGAGTAAGCCGCGCACTCGGCCGCGCCGACCTCGCCGCGCGGGCAGACGCGCATGCTCCCCTCGGGCGACACGGCGACGACCGCATCCGTGCAGGCGTGCATCAGGGCCACCAGGTGGCCGTAGAGGCGGGAGGGGGTGTGCATAGGTCCTTCCGGGGTATGCGGGAATGGGACCAGTGTCGCAGCACCCCGCCGAAACCGTGGTATCGGATACGACAGATGCCGGGTCGGCGGCCGGACCGAAACCGGTCCCCTCCGTGGCCGCGCCCGCGGCTGCGCACCCGGGCGAGGGTGTGGGGCGCCCCTCTCCCCTTGGTGCGGGCAGGCGGGCCCTAAGCTGGAACATCCCCTCCTTCCGAGCGTTGAGAGCAGCATGCGCCCCCTGCTCGTGGACAACCACGACTCCTACACCTACAACCTGTTCCAGCTGATCGCCGAGGTCGCCGGAACCGAACCCGACGTATGGAGCAACGACGACCCGCGCCTGGCGCGACGGGGACTGTCCGCTCGGCCCTGGATCGTGGTCTCGCCCGGTCCGGGGCACCCCGCGCGGGCGCGCGATCTCGGGCTGCTCACCGACGCGCTGCGCCGCGCCCCCGACGTGCCCGTCCTGGGCGTGTGCCTGGGCCACCAGGCCCTCGTCCACCTCGCCGGCGGCGACGTCGGAGCCGCACCGCGCCCCCGCCACGGCTACCTCAGCCGCATCCGCCACCGCGCCCGCGGGCTGTTCGCGGGCATTCCGCAGGACTTCACAGCCGTGCGCTACCACTCGCTGGCCGCCCGCCGTCCGCTGCCGGCCGAGCTGGCCGCGACCGCCTTCGCCGAGGACGGCGTCGTCATGGCCGCCGAGCACACCGAGCTGCCGCGGTGGGGTGTGCAGTTCCACCCCGAATCGGTGGCGGGCGAGTACGGGCGCGACCTCCTCGCCAACTTCCGGCACCTCGCCGGCGCGGTCCCGCGGCGCCGCCACGGCGCGGCCCCCGGCGCCGGCGGGTCGGCCGCCGCCCGGTCCTGCTCAACCGGCGGCGGCCAAGCGCGCCCGGCGACCGCGCCGCGCCCGCCACCGCCGCACGTGCGCACCCTGGAGCGCGCCGTGGACACCGAAGCCGCCTTCGCGCGGCTGCACGCCGCGAGCCCGTATGCGTTCTGGCTGGACAGCAGCCGCACCGGCGGCACCGGCCGGTTCTCCTTCCTCGGCGACGCCGGCGGAGACGACGGCGAGGTGCTGACCTACCGCGTCGGTGAGGGCGCCGTCGACGTCGCGCCGCCCGCCGGCGCCCCGATCCGGCGCGAACCCGGCACGATCTTCGACGCCCTGCGGCGGCGCACCCCCGCCCGCCCCGCCGCACCCACCGGACTGCCCTTCGACTTCACCGGCGGTTACGTGGGCTACCTCGGCTACGAGCTCAAGGCCGACTGCGGCGGCGCCGCGGCCCACCGCTCGCCCCTGCCCGACGCCGTCTGGCTGCGCTGCGACCGGGTGGTGGCGGTCGACCACGCGAACGACCGCACCTACCTCGTCGCCCGCGGCGCCGGCGCCCGGTCCTGGGCCGAGGAGACCGCCCGCACCCTGGCCGCGCTCGATCCGGCGCCTGCTCCCTCCGCCGCGGCGGCCCCCGGCGGCGACCTGGAAACGCTGCTGGAACGCAACCGGGAGGGCTATCTCACCGACGTCAAGGAGTGCCTGGCCCGCCTGGAGGAAGGCGAGAGCTACGAGATCTGCCTGACCGACCGGCTGCGCGTACCCGCCCCCGCCGACGGCCTGGCCTACTACCGGCGACTGCGCCGCGCCGCCCCCGCCCCCTACGCCGCGCTGCTGCAACTGGGCGGCACCGCGGTCTACAGCGCCTCGCCCGAGCGGTTCCTGCGCATCGGCGCCGACGGCACCGCGGAAAGCCGGCCCATCAAGGGCACGGCGCCGCGCGCCGCCGATCGGGCCGAGGACGCCCGCCGCGCAGAGGAGCTGCGCACCGGCGCGAAGACCCGCGCCGAGAACCTGATGATCGTGGATCTGCTGCGCAACGACCTCGGCCGCGTGTGCGAGGTCGGCAGCGTGGAGGTGCCGCGGTTCATGTACACCGAGTCCTACAGCACCGTCCACCAGCTCGTCTCCACCGTGCGCGGCCGCCTGCGCGCCGGGGCGCACCCCGTCGACGCCGTGCGGGCCTGCTTCCCCGGCGGGTCCATGACCGGCGCTCCCAAGCTGCGCACCATGGAGATCATCGACCGGCTGGAGAACTCCGCCCGCGGCGTCTACTCCGGCGCCCTGGGCTACCTCTCCCACGAGGGCACCGCCGACCTGAGCGTCGTCATCCGCACGGCCGTCGCGCACGACGGCACCTTGACGGTGGGCGCGGGCGGCGCCGTCGTGCTCGACTCCGATCCGCAGGAGGAGTACGCCGAGATGCTCCTCAAGGCCGCCGTCGCGCTCAGCGGCCGCTGACCCGCGCGGTGCCCGTCCGCGAGGCGGATGGCACAATACTGTTCGCTTTCCAACGGACACGTACTAGGACGACCGATGCCCGAACCCGAGGACCCCCGGCACCCCGGCGGCGGCCCGTACCCTCCGCCCTCCGCCCCCGACGCGCCCCGATCGCGCCCGGCCGATCCGGGACGGCGCATGCTCGCCTTCGCCGTGGACCTGGTCCTGACGCTGGTGCTGTTCTACGTGCTGTTCCTGCTGGGCATGGCCGCCTCCTACGGCGTCGTGACCGGGCTGGGGCTGCCCGACAACCTGGTGTCGGTCAGTGTGTCGGCGACCGTCGTGGTCGCCGCCGACGCGGCCGCGCTCGTCTGCTACCACTGGCTGCCGCTGGCCCGCCGCGGCCAGACGCTGGGCAAACGGCTCTTCGGCATGCGCGTGGTCGCGGCCGACACCGGCCACCTGGCGACCACGGGCCGCGCGGCCGCCCGCGCGGCCCTGCACCTGCTGCTGCTGGTGCCGTGCCTGCTCGGTCAGGTCGCCAGCGGTATCCTGCTGCTCACCGACGAGCCCGTTCGCCGGTCCGCGCTGGACCGGATGACCAAAACGCGCGTCGTGGAGGTCTGACCCGGTTCGTCGGCCGTGTCTTCGGGCGCGCGACCGGTGTTTCGGATACCGAAGAGCCCGGGCGGCCGGGTTCCGGGCCGATGCCGGGCATCCCGGCGGGCAGACCCGCGCCGCCGGCGGCGCGGGTCTGCCCGCCGCGGCCATGCGGCGGGCGGCGGGCCGCTGCCTACCGTTTCATCCGGCGGGACGCAGCGCGGCCGCCGCGCGTGCCAGGGACTCCACACGGTCCCAGTCGCCCGCCGAGACCGCGTCGGCCGGGGTGAGCCAGGTGCCGCCCACGCAGCCGACGTTGGGCAGCGCCAGATAGTCGGCCGCGGATTCGGCGGTGACGCCGCCGGTGGGGCAGAACCGCACCTGCGGCAGCGGGCCCGACAGCGACTTCAGATACGGGCGCCCGCCCGCCGCCTCGGCGGGGAAGAACTTCATCGCCGTGACCCCGAGCTCCAGCAGCGCCAGCGCCTCCGAGGCCGTGGCCACGCCCGGCAGCGCGGGCAGCCCGGTCCGGCTCATCGCCTCGTACAGGCCGGGGGTGCAGCCCGGCGAGACCAGAAACGCGGCCCCGGCCTCGGCGGCGGCGTCGGCCTGCTCGGCCGAGGTCACCGTGCCCGCGCCCACTACGGCCTCGGGGACCTCGGCGGCGATGCGCGCGACGGCCTCCAGCGCGGCCTCGGTGCGCAGGGTCACCTCCACGGCCGGCAGGCCGCCGGCGACCAGCGCGCGGGCCAGCGGAACGGCGGTCTGCGCCTCGGAGAGCACCACCACCGGGATCACCGGCGCCAGCGCGAAGAGGTCGTCACTGCTGCGCGGGTTCATGGGCTTCTCCTTGCACGGGTTCGAGACGCTGGTCGAGGCGGGCGGCCGCGCCCAGCAGGGCCGGGTCCCGGGCCACGATCAGCGTAGTGGCGATGCCTTCGAGGTAGTCGGCCATGCGGTGCTTGTCCTCGAAGCGGCGCCGGAATCCGCTGGACTGCACGATGGGGATGATACGCGGCAGAATCCCCCCGCCCAGGAACACGCCTCCCGTGGCCCCCAGGGTCAGTGCGACGTTGCCCGCGAAGCCGCCCAGCAGGCAGCAGAAGACGTCCAGCGCCTCGGCACACAGCCGGTCGCCGGAGGCGGCGGCGCAGATCTCGGCTGCCGACAGGCTCGCGGCCGCCTCGCCGCGTACTTCGGCGAGTGCGCTGTGCAGGCGGCTCAGGCCGGGCCCGCACAGCAGGCATTCCGCGGTGACCGGCCCCTGCCGGGCGCGCAGCACGCGCACCGCATCCAGTTCGCGCTCCTCCACGGCGGGGGCGTCCACATGCCCGCCCTCTCCCGCCACCGGCACCCAGCCGGCGCCGGTCGGCACCAGCCCGGCCACACCCAGCCCGGTGCCCGGGCCCAGCACCGCCATCGGGCGGCCGGGCACCGGAGTCGGCCCGCCCAGCGGCAGCAGGTCGTCCTCGCCCAGCCGCGGCAGCGACAGGGCCAGGGCGGCGAAGTCGTTGACGACCTCCAGGTGGTCCAGGCCCAGCCGCTCGCGCGTGGCGGTCACCGAGAAGTCCCAGTGGGAGTTGGTCAGCCGGACGCGGTCGCTGTCGATCGGCCCGGCCACGGCCACGCACGCCGCGCCGGGGTCGGACGCGCCGACCTGCTCCAGGTAGGCGACGGCCGCCGCGCCGAGGTCGGCGTGTTCGGCGCCCTCCAGCCGGCGCACGGCGACCGGCCGCGTGCCGGGTCCCGCGACGAGGCCGAACCTGGCGTTGGTGCCTCCGATGTCGCCGACCAGCCAGGGGCGCCCGGCCGAGGGCGGCTGCGGGCGGCTCATTGCAGCGCCCCGAACACGCCGGCGCCGCGCTCGGCCGGCCCGACCGCATCGCGGAAGGCGGCGAAGAGTTCGCGGCCGGTGCCGGCGGAGGAGTCCACGCTCAACTCGGCGGCCCGGCGCGACTCCAACTCGCTGGCCGAAACCTGCAGGACACCCGCCGCGGCGTCCAGCCGGACCGTGTCGCCGTCGCGCACCCGCGACAGCGGGCCGCCGGCCGCGGCCTCGGGGGAGACGTGGATGGCGGCGGGCACCTTGCCCGAGGCCCCCGACATGCGGCCGTCGGTGACCAGGGCGACCCGGTACCCGCGGTCCTGCAGCACGCCCAGCGGCGGGGTGAGTTTGTGCAGCTCGGGCATGCCGTTGGCGCGCGGTCCCTGGAAGCGCACGACGGCCACCACGTCGCAGTCGAGCTCGCCGGCGGCGAACGCCTCCTGCAGCTGCGCCTGGCTGTCGAAGACCCGCGCGGGCGCCTCGACGACGTGGCGGTCGGGTGCCACCGCCGAGACCTTGACGACGGCGCGGCCGAGGTTGCCGCGCACCATGCGCAGTCCGCCGTCGGCGCTGAAGGGGTCGTCGGTGCCGCGCAGCACGCTCGTGTCGGCGCTCTCCTCGGGCTCCTCGCCCCAGGTCAGGCCCTGCGGGCCGAGAGCGGGGCGCAGGCGGTACGCGGCCAGACCGCGGCCCGCAACGGTGGCGACGTCCTCGTGCAGCAGTCCGGCGTCCAGCAGTCGGCCGATGAGGAACGCCATGCCGCCGGCGGCGTGGAACTGGTTCACGTCTGCGGCGCCGTTGGGGTACATCCGGGTCAGCAGCGGCACGACCTCCGACAGGGCCGCGAAGTCGTCCCAGGTCAGCTCGATTCCGGCGGCCTGGGCCACCGCCACCAGGTGCAGTGTGTGGTTGGTCGAGCCGCCGGTGGCCAGCAGCGCCACCACCGCGTTGACGATCGCGCGCTCGTCGACGACCTCGCCGATGGGCGTGTAGTGCTCGCCCAGCGCGGTCAGGCCGGTGACCGTGCGCCCGGCCTCGGCGGTCAGTGCGGTGCGCAGCTCGCTGCCCGGCGGCTCGAAGCTGGCGCCGGGCAGGTGCAGGCCCATGACCTCCATCAGCATCTGGTTGGAGTTGGCGGTGCCGTAGAACGTGCAGGTGCCGGGGGCGTGGTACGCCTGGGACTCCGCCTGCAGCAGTTCGGCGCGGTCGGCCTTGCCTTCGGCGAAGCGCTGGCGGACCTGGGCCTTCTCGTTGTTGGGCAGGCCCGAGGGCATGGGCCCGGCGGGCACGAACGCCACCGGCAGGTGGCCGAAGGACAGCGCGCCGATCAGCAGGCCGGGCACGATCTTGTCGCACACGCCCAGCATCAGCGCGCCGTCGAACATGTCGTGCGACAGCGCGACGGCGGTGGCCATGGCGATGATGTCGCGGCTGAACAGCGACAGCTCCATGCCGGGCCGGCCCTGGGTGATGCCGTCGCACATCGCCGGAACGCCGCCGGCGAACTGGGCGACGCCGCCGGCCGCCGCGACGGCCTCCTTCAGCTGCGCCGGGTAGTCGGCGAGCGGCTGGTGGGCCGAGAGCATGTCGTTGTAGGCGGAGACGATGGCGATGTCGGGCTTGTTCGAGCGGCCCAGGGACAGCTTGTCGGCCGGTGAGCAGGCCGCGAAGCCGTGGGCGAGGTTGGTGCAGCCCAACCCGGCGCGGGCGGGGCCCTCGGCGGCGGCCGCGCGCATCCGCTCCAGGTAGGCGCTGCGGGTGGCGGCGCTGCGCTCGGCGATCTGTCGGGTGACCTCGGCTATGCGGGGGTGCGGGGACGGGGACATGGCGCGGACTCCACTTCAGGGCGGGTGGCGGGGGAAGGCGGATGGCGGGGCCGGGGCCGGTGTGCGGGTGGGGCAGGCCCGCTGGCGGCTCGGGCGAGAGGGGAGCGGGGGGTGCGGTCCGGGCCGCCGGGCTCGCCTGCGAGACCTCTGGAAACATAGCGGCAACTTCTGTCGCCCGACAAGCCCCTCTTTTGAATATTTAATTACAAAAGTCTCCCGGTTCGGCTGATGGAAGTGCGAAAGCGTGTTTGAATGAGGCATGCCCCGTAGCAAGGCCGCATCCGCCGCTCCCTCCAGCGGACACGTGTTGGAGCTGATCCGCACCGGCGAGACCGTCACCCGCACCGAGATCGGGCGCGTCACCGGCCTGTCCCGCCCGGCCGTCGCGCTGCGGGTCACCGATCTGCTCGACCACGGCCTGATCACCGAAGGCGCCGCCGCACCCTCCAGCGGCGGACGGCCGCCCGGCACCCTGGAGTTCAACGCCGCCGGAGGCGTCGTGCTCTCCGCGGCGCTGGGCGTATCCGCGAGCCAGGCGGCCGTCTACGACCTGGGCGGCAGGCTGCTCGCCCAGGACAGCGGATCACCCGAGGTCGAACAGGGCCCCGACGCCGCACTGCCCTGGCTGCTGGAGACCTGGCAGCGGCTGCTGTCGTCCTGCGGACGCGGCGCCGGCGACGTGTCGGGCAGCGGAATCGGCGTCCCCGGCACCGTGGAGTTCGCCGCCGGCCGCTCCCAGAGCCCGCCGGTGCTGGCGAGCTGGGCCGGCATCGAGATCGCCCCTCTGGTGGCCGAGCGCTTCGCCGCGCCGGTCCTGCTGGACAACGACGTCAACGTCATGGCGCTGGGTGAGCACCGCGCCGTGCACCCCGACGTCGGCGACCTGGTCTTCGTCAAGGTCTCCACCGGCATCGGAGCCGGCGTCGTGGCCGGAGGCGCCCTGCTGCGCGGCTCGCTGGGAGCCGCCGGCGAGATCGGGCACATCCCCGTACGCGACGGCGGCGGAATCCCCTGCCGCTGCGGCAACACCGACTGCCTGGAGACCGTGGCCGCAGGTCCGGCGCTGGTGGCGCGCATGGCCGAACTGGGGCGCAGTGTTCCGGGCGTGGCCCGACTGGCCGCCTTGGCCCGCAAGGGCGATCCCGACGCCGTGCGGCTGGTGCGCCAGGCGGGCCGGCGCCTGGGCGAGGTGCTCGCCGGTGCGGTGAACCTGCTCAACCCCGAGGTCGTCGTCCTGGGCGGGCTGCTCGGCGACGCCCACGACCACCTGGTGGCCGGGGTGCGCGAGGTGGTCTTCCAGCGCTCCACCGCCCTGGCCACCCGCCGGCTGCGCGTCGTGCCCAACCGCAGCGGAGACGAGGCGGGACTGCGCGGCGGCGCCGCGATGGTGCTCGACACGGTCCTGGCGCCCGAGGCGGTCAACGCCCGCATCGCCGCCGGCGGACGCTGAGCCCGTGGCGGTGCCCATGCGGGGATGTCCTACGGCGCGCCGCCGAAGCCCGCCATAGCGCCACGATCATCCCGCGGTCCCGCGGCACGACGGCCACACGGGCTTGCGCGGAACTCACGTCCTCCCGGCCGGGGCGGTGCGGAAGTGCGTGGTCATCCGCCCCTCGTCGTCGAGGATGTGGAACGCCAGCGCCGGTGGGTGGGCCGCGTAGACCTGTTCGGCGTCCTCCCAGGGCAGCGGCGCGACCGAGACCGTCCCCGGTGCCACCAGCAGCGGCCGCTGCGCGAAGGCGGTGGCCGCCGCCGTGTGCGCGTGCCCGCACAGCAGGCCGGCCACCTGCGGGTGGCGCGCCAGCAGCACCGACAGCCGGTCGGCGCCCTGCATGGCGATGTGGTCGACGTAGGGGGTGTGCAGCTTCACCGGGTGGTGGTGGAAGCCCAGCACCACCGGCGTCTGGCGCAGGTCGGCGAGGGTGTCCTCCAGCCAGTCCAGCGTCTCCTCGGAGAGCAGGCCGCCATCCTCGGAGGGCACCGTGGAGTCGCACAGCACGACGGCGCCGCCGTCGGCCCGGTGGACCGCGTTGACGGGCGCCTCCCCCGGGTCCCCCTTCTCGCCGCCCTCCGAGCCCAGCATCACCCGGCGGAAGGGCGCCCGGCCCTCGACCACGTCGTGGTTGCCCGGGCAGATCACCGCCGGCAGCCGCCCCGACAGCAGGGCGCGGGCCTCCTCCAGTTCGCCGACCGTGCCGTTCTCGGTGAGGTCGCCCGTCACCACGAGCGCGTCGACGGAGTCGGCGACCGCGTCGAGGTAGGCCATCACCTGCTCGACCCGCTCCCGGGCGCGGGATCCGCCGTCGACGTGCAGGTCGCTGATGTGTGCCAGGGTGATCACGGGATCCGTCCTCCGCGCGTCTGGGGCATGGGCGGTACCGGGCGCGCTGCCCGCCCGGTTGTGCACTCTAGCCCGTCGCCGCGGCGCTTACCCCGCGGCCGCCCGACGGGCCCGGGGCGAGTCGGTGACCCGCCCCGGGCGGCCGTCCTCAGCGGCCCGCGCTGCCCGGGCTGGCGTGCCAGAGCTTGCGGGGTGCCCCCGCGGACCCCGCCGGGGCGATATCGGCGTAGGTGGAAAGCTCGTATCCGTTCGCGTAGCGGATCCGCTGCCCGCCGACCCCGCTGACCGGCACGTGCCGGCTCTGCCGGCCCAGCCGTTCGCGCAAGCCCGCCGCGGCCTCCTCGCCGCCCTCCTGCCAGATCCGCGCCAGCTCCTCCAGGTCCCAGACGCGGGCGGCGTTGACCGTCGCCATACCCGAGCCGACCCGGCGCACCTTCCCGCGCACCGCCAGCAGCCAGGAACCGAAGACGGTGGCGGCGCAGCGCTCCTGCACCGACTCGAAGAACGTCAGGTCCACCAGCCCGGTGGAGTCGTCCAGCGTGGTGAAGATGATGCGCTGGCCCGAACGCACCGCCGGGGTCTGGGTGGCCACCTTCACCCCCAGCACCAGCACCTCCGCCCCGGCCGGAACCGCGGTCAGATCGCGCGCGCTCACCGCGCCGCAGAGCGCGCCCAGCGCGGCGATCGGCTCGGCGTAGCAGTCCAGCAGGTGCCGGGAGGCGTCGTAGCCCAGCACCTCCAGTTCGGCCTGCACCTCCTCCGCAGGCGCCATCGGCGGCAGACCCGGGTCGCGGGGCTCCTCGGCGGCCGCCTCCAGCGCGATCGGCAGTTGTCCTCCGCCCAGCGAGCGGCGGGTGGTGCGCTCCAGCGCGCTCGCCCGCAGCAGCAGGTCGCGCCGCGTGAGGCCGTCGGCGCGTCCGGAACCGATGCCGTAGAGGGAGTCGAAGGCACCCACCCGCACCAGTCCCTCCAGCACGTCGCGGGAGGGGCGGGCGCGGTTGGCGACGTCGTTCAGCGAGGCGTAGGGGCGCCCGGCCACCAGCGCGTCGGCCTCGGCCTCGGTGATGCCCTTGACGTCGGCCAGTGCGGCGCGGATGCCCGCCCTGCCCTCGGCGGTGCGCTCCACCCGCCACTCGCGCCCGGAGCGGTTGACATCGACGCCCAGCACCGGCACGCCGAAGCGGCGGGCGTCGTCGATGACGGCGCGGCGCGGGTACATGCCCGGGTCGTGGGTGAGGACACCGGCGTAGAAGGCCGCCGGATGGTGCCGCTTCAGCCACGCCGACTGGTAGGTGGGCAGCGCGAACGCCGCCGCGTGGGCCTTGCAGAACCCGAACGCGCCGAAGGCGGAGAGGATCCGCCAGACCTCCTCGATCACCCGGTCGCTGTGGCCGCACTCGCCGGCCAGGGCCGTGAAGCGTTCGCGCACCTCCTCCTTGCCGGCGTCGGTGCCCAGGCGGCGGCGCATCGCCTCGGCCTGGTCCAGCCCGCAGCCGGTCATGGCGTGCAGTACGGCGATGACCTGCTCGTGGAAGACGACCACCCCGCCGGTGGCGGCCAGCACGTCCGACAGCACGGGGGTGGGGGCCTCAGGGGTGCGCTCGCCGTCGCGGGCCGCGATGAAGGGGGTGATCATGTCGCTGTTGACCGGCCCGGGGCGGAACAGCGAGATGTCGGCGATGAGGTCGTCCATGCCGGCCGGGCGCAGCCGGCTGACGAGTTCGCGCTGGCCGGGCGACTCGATCTGGAAGCAGCCCAGAGTGGCCGAGGCGCGGATCATCGCATAGGTCGCGGAGTCGTCGGCGGGCAGCGTGTCCACGTCGACGCGCCGGCCCTCGGTGCGCTCGACCTCGCCCAGCGCGTGGGTCATGGCCGACTGCATCCGCACCCCGATGACGTCGAGTTTGATCAGTCCCATCTCCTCGACGTCGTCCTTGTCGTACTGGACCATGTCGTAGCCGATCCGGCTGGGCTCCAGCGGCGCGCGGTCGCGCAGCGAGGCGTCGGAGACGACGATCCCGCAGGGGTGCAGGGCGATGTGGCGCGGCAGCCCGTCCAGCCGCTCGGCCAGCCGGAACAGCGTCTCCACCGGGTAGTCGGCCAGCCCGCCGGAGCGCAGTTCGGGAAGGTCGGCGCAGGCCGAACGGATCTGGCGGGCGCGGATGTGGGGGAAGGCCTTGGCCAGCACGTCGATCTCGTGCGGGGGGATCCCCATCACCGAGCCGACGTCGCGGATGGCGCTGCGCGCGCGGTAGGTCTCCATCATCGACACGCAGGCGGCGTCGGGGTAGGCGTCCAGGATCACCTGGTAGGCGTCCAGCCGGCGGGCCGACTCCACGTCCAGGTCGATGTCGGGCAGGCCGGTGCGGCTGTCGGTGAGGAAGCGCTCCATCAGCAGCCCGTGGGCCAGCGGGTCCACCGCCGAGATCCCGATGAGGTGGTTGACCAGGCTGCCGGCGCCCGAACCGCGGATGGAGCAGCGGATGCCCTGCTCGCGGATCCGGTGGGCGATGTCGGCGACGGTCAGGAAGTAGGCGGAGAACCCCTTGCGCTCGATGATCTCCAGCTCGTGGGCGAGCCGGGAGCGGGCGCGTCCGTCGTTCTCCAGGCCGAGCCGGGCCATGCCCTCCCGGCAGGTCAGCCACAGCCGGTCGCGGGCGCTGGGGATCTCGGGCAGGTGGTGGCGGTCCATGCCCAGATCGGTGCCGGGCTCCAGGCAGCAGGAGGCGGCCAGGGCGCGGGTGTGGGCCAGCAGCCGGCGCACGGCGGTGCGGTCGGGGCCGCAGATCCGCTCGGCCACGGCGGTCATCTCCGCGGTGCTCTTCAGGTAGGCCTCGGAGCCGCTGGGAGCGGGCGGCGGGCCGCCGCCGGGCAGCCAGCGCCGCGCCTCGTCCAGGACGCGGGCGACCTCGGCGCCGGAGCGGCGGGGGTAGCGCACGGCGTTGCCCAGTACCGCCAGGGTGCGGGTCTCCTCGGCCAGCCGCAGCATCGCGGTGGCCCGGCGGTGCTGGCCGGGTCCGTAGTGGTCGACCAGTTCCACGGCGGTCTCGGCGGATGCGCGCCAGCGGGCCAGGCACCGGCGGGCGCGCTCCATGTGGTGCTCGGCCGCGGCCTGGCCGACGTCGGAGCCGGGCCCGACGAGCACGACCAGTCCTTCGGCGTGCTCGGCCAGCATCGCGTGGGACACGGCGGGCACCCCGCGCTCCCCGGCGGCGTGGGCGGCGCTGACCAGCCGGCACAGCGAGGCCCAGCCGCGCCGGCCGCGGGCCAGCACGACCACCCGCCCGCCCTCGGGCGCGGCCACGGCCAGATCGGCGCCCAGGACGGGGCGGACGCCGGCCTCCTGGCAGGCGCGCACGTGCTTGACGGCGCCGTAGAGGCCGTCGCGGTCGGTCAGCGCGAGCATGTCCATGCCCAGCTCGGCCGCGCGTTCCACCAGCTCGTGCGGACCAGCGGTGCCGTGGCGCATCGACGCCGAGGAGGCGGTGTCGAGATGGGCGAATGCGTCGGTCATCAGCGGCGGCCTCCCGGGCGCGCCGCGGTTGCGACGAGCGTTGCGGCCATTGGCTTCCCCCCGTTGCCGCGGCCAGGGCGAAGGCGGCGGTCGCCGCGCCCGGGGAAGACAGGCCGAAATCGAACTTCTGTACGAAGTCTATCGCATAGATGATCATGGTTGGAACCATGACCTGCGTAAAAGAGTCGCAGTGGTTTTCCGCCTGCCGCTAGTCGGCGCTGCGGCGGCCGGGGTTTCGGGCGGCGGCGGGCGACGCGGCCGAAGCGCCGCAGACGGTCCGGACGCGATACCGTGGCGAGCATGGAGAGCGCATCGGAGCGGCCGTCCACCTCGGTCGAGGACTACGTGAAGGTCATCTACGACCTGCAGGAGCGCGGTTCCGGCCCGGTGACCATCTCGGCGATGGCCGAGCGGCTCTCGGTGTCCAACTCCTCGGTGTCGGGGATGCTGCGCAAACTGGGCGAGTTGGGGCTGGTGGCCCACCGCCGCTACGGCGACGTCCGGCTCACCGAGACCGGCGACAAGGCGGCGCTGTCCGTGCTGCGCCGCCACCGGCTGCTGGAGACCTACCTGGTCGAGGCGCTGGACTACTCCTGGGACGAGGTCCACGACGAGGCCGAGATCCTCGAACACGTGGTCTCCGACCGCTTCGTCGACCGCATCGCCGCCCATCTGGGTGATCCGGTCGCCGACCCGCACGGCGACCCCATCCCCACCCGCGACGGCCGCGTCCCCGAGCGCGACACGCAGCTGCTCTCCGCGGCCGAGGAGGGCACGACCGGCGTCATCGTGCGCGTCAACGACTCCGACCCCGACCTGCTGCGCCATCTCGCCGAAGAGGACATCGGCATCGGCATGCGCATCGAGCTGGTGGAGCGACGGCCTTTCGGCGGTCCGCTGGTGGTGCGCATCGGCTCTGCCGGCGAGCGGCGGGAGCAGGCGCTGGGCCTGGTCGCCGCCGAAGCACTGTGGGTCGCCCCGGGCCACGAGCACGAGCGGGCGCCGGGCACGGGCGCGGACCGGGCGGATGCGCCGCCCAAGCCGGAGTAGGGCCGCACCTTCGCCGGATGTCCGGCGCCGCCCCGCCGCGCGTCGGCCCGCGGGAAACTGCGAACACCGCGTGAACGAGCGCGTGCCGCACCTCCGAACGCTTTGCGTCGGGCCGTGCGGCTGGTTCGATGGGCGCGGACGAGATCCACATTCGCCCCCGCACCCGCGGGTGCGTCGACGAGGAGGCCCTGATGCGCATCGGAATCCAGATCCCCCGCTTCACGGGTGCCGGCGGCCCCGAGCACATCGGCCCGGCCTTCGCCCGCACCGCGCGCGAGGCCGACCAGGCCGGGCTGTCCAGCCTGTGGGTCATGGACCACTTCTTCCAGATCGAGTATGTGGGCGCGCCCGAGGAGCCCATGCTGGAGGGCTACTCGGCGCTGTCCTACGCCGCCGCCGTGACCGAGCGCATCAGCCTGGGCACGCTTGTCACCGGTGTCGTCTACCGCCATCCCGGCGCGCTGCTCAAGACCGTCACCACGCTGGACGTGCTCTCCGGCGGCCGCGCCTGGCTGGGCATCGGCGCCGCCTGGTTCGAGGGCGAGGCCCGGGGGCTGGGCCTGCCGTTCCCGCCCACGGCCGAGCGCTTCGAGCGGCTGGAGGAGACGCTGCAGATCGCCCACCGGATGTGGTCGGACGACGAGAGCCCCTACGAGGGCGGCCACTACCGGCTGGAGCGCCCCCTCAACTCGCCCGCCGCGGTGAGCCGCCCGCACCCGCCGATCCTCATCGGCGGGGGAGGCGAGAAGAAGACGCTGCGCTTCGTCGCCAAGTACGCCGACGCCTGCAACCTCTTCGCCGGCCCCGAGTTGGCGCACAAGCTCGACGTGCTGCGCGGGCACTGCGCAGACGAGGGACGGCCCTACGAGGACATCGAGAAGACTGCCATCGTCATGGTCGACCGCGAGAGCAGCGTCGACCAGGTGGTCGACAACCTGGGTCGGCTCGCCGAACTGGGCGTCGACCACGCCATCTGCACCGGCGCCACTGACGAGGAGGGTGCGCCCGCCTTCCTCGGCCGGGTCGCCGAGCAGGCCGCGCCGATCGTCCCGGCGGGCCGCTGAGCCCCGGCCGCGCGGGCGCGGTTCGGTGGGCGCCGCGATTGGACCGGCGGCGGCCCGGGTAGTCGGCGGGTGCACGCCCGGCGCCGCTGAGCTGGGCGGACTCGCGGCCCAGGCGCCGCGGGCCGCCTCGCCGCGGCGCCGGGGAACGCGAAGAAGTGAGAGGAGCGCCCGATGGCGGTGCTGCACGACATCGAGGGCCTCAAGCAGATCCTGTCCGGGCTGGACTTCCCCGTGGGCAAGGACCGCATCGTGGAGTACGCCCAGGAGCAGGGCGCCGACCGCTACCTGCTCAGCGCCCTGCAGGCGATGCCCCCCGCCGACTACTACCAGCCCGACGAGGTGCTGCGGGCCGTGCCCACGGACGAGCTGGGCGGACAGCAGCGCGACGAGTCCGACCGCGCGCAGCAGCGCCGGCACCACACCAAGTCCGGCGTGTCCGAGCGCGCCAAGGACACCGGTCCGGTCAACCCCATCGAGGACGAGCTGGGGGAGAACCGGGGCTCCTGAGCCCCGGCCGCCTCTTCGGCCGCGCCGTCACGCGCGCTGTGTGCGGGCGGCGATCACGCAGTCGCCGCACATGGCCTGGCCGGGGACGCGGTAGTACAGGCAGCAGGTGGTGCGAGTGAACGCGGCGGCGGCCGCGGTTTCGGGCGTCGGCGCGGCGGCGAAGGCGCCCAGCCCGCGCAGGGGCGCCCGCTCCAGCAGCAGCTGCGCCAGCGACCAGGCGTCGGCGGCGTGCGCGGGGCGCGCCGCCGCCAGCGCCTGGACGGCCCCGGCCAGCGAGGAGGCGGCGTTTCCGTACAGCAGGCGCGGCGCCAGGCGCGCCTGCCGGCGCATGGCGCGGGCGAGGGGGGCGAGCGCGCCGTCGAGGACGTGTTCGGCCACCGCATCGGCGGCCGCTTCGGTCCTGGGGCCCTCGGCGGCCACCGCGGCGCCGGCGCCGGCGCCCGCACCCAGCGCCGGGCGCAGCCGGCCCTGGACCACCCGCCACCGCAGCGCCCGCACGGGAGCGACGACACCGTGGCACAGGGCCGCGGCCACCGCGGGCGAGAGCAGTCGCGACGCCAGCCCCTGGTAGCAGACGGAGGCCGCGACCCGCTGCTCGACGTCGGCGACCGGGCGCCCGGCCACCGCGGCCAGGCGGGCGCGGACGGCCGCGACCTCGCCCGCCAGCAGGTCGCCGCGGCGCCACAACTCCTCCAGCGGGAGTCCGCCGCCGTCGGCCGCGGACTCGACGGCGAAGAAGGCGTTGACGGAGCCGACGTCGGCGAGTGCGGTGCGCAGTGCGGGGTCCGGTACCGCTGCGATGGTCAGTGCCTCCTGGTGAATACCGAGTCCTGCGGCTTCGGCGCGGGGGAGTCGGCCGCTCGGCCTCCCCGCTGATCGTCCTCGACGGGCGAGAGCATGAGTATCAGAGACAGAATCATCAGCAGGAGCCCCAGACCCACGAACATCGGCATGAAGAAGTCCATCATGGTGGCGCCGGTGGCGGGCTCGTCGAAGGGGGTCTCGGGCAGGGCGCGCACGTGCATGCCGAACATCGCGGTGTAGTGCATCGCCGAGACGGCGGCCGCCATGACCGCTGAGGCCCCGAGGGTGGCCGCCAGACCGCGCAGCCGGACCGCGAAGACCAGCGCGACGGTGGAGGCGACCAGGGCGATCACGACGGCGGCGACCATGTAGCGGTGGTCGTGGTGCATCTCGGCCTGCATCCGCATCGAGGCCATGCCCATGTAGTGCATCGACACCACGCCGACGCCCATGATGGCACCGCCGCCCAGCACGGAGGCCCAACCGGGCGAGAGGGTGGTCCAGTACAGGCCGATGCCGACGACGGCGATGGCGAGCAGCCCGCTGAGTACCGTCAGAAGGACGTCGTAACGGATCGTGGTCGACTGCACCGAGAAGCCCATCATCCCGATGAAGTGCATCGCCCAGATGGCGGCGGCGCCGAGGGTGAACGCCGCGAGCAGGAGCCACCCGGTCCGGGTGGCCCCCGAGCTGTGCCGTGCACGCCTCGCCACCTGCAGTCCGATGAGTGAGCCGAGGAACGAGACGACGTAGGCGATGACGGGTGTCGTCCATCCGTAGGCGAAGTGGTCGATCATATGGGGCGTCCTGACAGGGGAGATTTGTCCCTTTCGGGACTAATGAAATCTGAGTAAAGGTAACCATAGCCCGGTTGCCGAGCGTGACCTAGGGGCGTGCGCTGTCCGTTTTCGGCCATGCCTGCGGTGGTCGGGCGCGTCGCGGTGCATCCGGTGCCGCGGGTGGTCGCGGTGTGCGGCGGGTGCCGCCGCCCGGTGACCCTTCGGGTGTCGCCGGCTTCACCTCGGCGGCGATCCGGCAGGTCGCGCGGGTGTGCCTTCGGCGCCCGGGGTGACAAACCGGCTGAAACGTGAGTTAGGCTAGCCTCACCTAGGTGTGCATGTCCGGTTGTTTCCACCCCGACCTGAGAAAGGCCCATCCATGCCTTCGCTTACGAGGGCCTCGGCCCCCCTTGCCCGTATCGCCCTCATCGCGGCCGCCGGCCTGGTCGCCGCCGGCTGCGGAGCCCCCGAATCCGGCTCCGGGCCCGAGGGCGGCGGCGCCTCCGGCGGCGACTGGTCCCCGGTGACCATCGAGCACGCCTACGGCTCGACCGAGATCGAGCAGAAGCCCGAGCGCATCGTCACCGTCGGCTGGTCCGACGAGGCGACGCTGCTCGAACTGGGCATCGTCCCGGTGGGCATGGCCGCCTCCACCTACGCCGGCGACGAGGAGGGCTACCTCCCCTGGGACCTGGAGAAGATCGAGGAGCTGGGCGCCGAGAAGCCCGAGCTGATCAACACCGACGACGGCATCCCGGTCGAGAAGATCGCCAGCCTCGCGCCGGACCTGGTCCTGGGTGTGCAGTCGGGGATGGAGGAGGCCCAATACGAGCAGCTCTCCGAGGTCGCCCCCACCATCCCCTACCTGGACCAGCCCTGGATGACCGAGTGGCAGAAGCAGACGGTCACCATCGGCAGGGCCGTGGGCATGGAGGAGGAGGCGCAGCGGATCGCCGACGACACCATGGCCTACATCGAGGGGCTGGCCGAGGACCACTCCGAATTCGAGGGCACCGACTACGCCGTGGGCACCGTTATGCCCTCCACCGGCGAGTTCGGCTTCTACGTCGGCCAAGACGCGCGCCCGGTGCTCATGGAGCAGCTCGGCTTCACGCCGGCCGGCTTCGTCGACGACCTCTCCGTCGCCGACGGGCAGTTCTACGGGACGCTGAGCCTGGAGAACGCCGACAAGATCGACGCCGAAGTGCTCGTGATGTGGTTCAACTCGGCCGAGGAGCGCAAGCGGCTGGCCGACAACACCGTTTTCCAGCAGGTCGACGCGGTGCAGAACGGCGGCTACATCGCCTACGAGGACCCCGAGCAGTCGATGGCCATCTCCACGCCCAACCCGCTGACCATCCCGTGGGTGATGGACGGCTTCTCCCAGCGCCTGGCCGCCGCCGCCAAGGGCGAGGCCGATCCCGCCCCCCAGGCCTAGGACCGTCCGACCGCATCAGCCGGGCGTCCCGCTCCACCCGGGCGCTCCACAGGTCCCATCGGGCGCCCCCGCCGCGGCCGCACCCTCGGTGCGCGCTCCGGCCGGGGGCGCCCGATGCTTTTCGGACGCGCCTCGATGCGTGGATCGGCGCGGCTGTGGTAGTAGTTAGGCGTGCCGAACACTGGAGATCGCCTTTCTTCAACCCGCAGCTCGGGCGTAATCGCGGCCGCGGCGCTGCTGGCGGCGACCGCCGCCTGCTCCGCATCGGGCGCGGCCACAGACAGCGGCCGGCCCACCGTCGTGACTACCTTCACCGTGCTGGCGGACATGGTCGAAAACGTCGCCGGCGACCGGGTCGAGGTCTCCTCGATCACCCGCGCCGGCGCCGAGATCCACACCTACGAGCCCGCTCCCGAGGACCTCGTGCGCGGCGAGGGCGCCGATCTGATCATGGCCAACGGACTCGGCCTCGAAGCCTGGTTCACCCAGTTCACCGACAACATCGACGCCCCCACCGCCACTCTCTCCGACGGCGTCGAGACCATCCCGATCTCCTCGGGGGGCTACCGGGGCGAGCCCAACCCCCACGCCTGGATGTCTCCGGACAACGCGCAGGTCTACGTCGACAACATCGCCGAGGAACTCGGCGAGCTCGACCCCGCCAACACCGAGTACTACGCCGCCGAGGCCCAGCAGTACAAGCAGCGCATCGCGCGCATCGGCGCAGACCTCGAAGCCGAGCTGAGCGGCCTGCCCGACTCCCGCCGCGCCCTGGTCACCTGCGAGGGCGCCTTCTCCTACCTGGCCCGCGACGCCGGGCTGACCGAGCGCTACCTGTGGGCCGTCAACGCCGAAACCCAGGCCACGCCCAAGCAGATCGCCTCGGTGGTGGAGTTCGTCCGTGCCAACGACGTCCCCACCGTCTTCTGCGAAACCACGGTCAACGACGGATCCCAGCGCCAGGTGGCCGCCGAGAGCGGCGCCGAGCTGGGCAGGAGCCTCTACGTCGACTCCCTGTCGAAGGCGGGCGGCCCCGTCCCCACCTACCTGGACCTGCTCCGCTACGACACCGAGGCCATCTCCGAGGGACTCACCCGAGAGGAGGACGCGTGAGCGCGACCGAGACACCGCCGCAGCCGCGCGAGGAGACCGCGGTCCCCGCCGTCGAGGTCGAGGGGGTCACCGTGCGCTACGGCGACGTCGTCGCCCTGGAGGACGTCGGCCTGCGGGTGCGCCAGGGCCGGATCTGCGGCCTGGTGGGCACCAACGGCTCGGGCAAGTCCACCCTGTTCACCGCCGTCATGGGCCTCACACCCGTCCAGAGCGGCAGCGTGCGCATCCTGGGCCTGGGCCCCGACGCCGCCCGCGGGCGCGGACTCCTCGGCTACGTCCCCCAGTCCGAGCAGGTCGACTGGGCCTTCCCCCTGCGCGTGAGCGACGTGGTGATGATGGGCCGCTACGGGCACATGGGCCCGGCGCGCCGGCCGCGCCGCGCCGACCGCGCGGCCGTGGCCGAGGCCCTGGAGCGCACCGGGCTCATCGAACTCGCCCACCGCCAGATCGGGGCGCTCTCGGGCGGGCAGCGCAAACGCGCGTTCGTCGCCCGCGGCATCGCCCAGGGCGCGCGGGTCTTCCTGCTCGACGAGCCCTTCGCCGGCGTGGACAAGCGCTCCGAGGCCGCCATCGTCGAGGTGCTGTCGGCCATGCGCGACGAGGGGCACACCCTGGTCCTCTCCACCCACGACCTGGCGGGCGTGCCCCGGCTGTGCGACGAGGCGGTGCTGCTGCAGCGCCGCCTCCTCGCCCAGGGCGCACCCGAGGACGTGCTCTCGCCCGAGCTGCTCGCGCAGGCCTTCGGTATCGCGCCGCGCCCCGAGGGCAGGGCGGCGTGACCGCGGTCGTCGAGTGGTTCGTCCTGCCGCTGCAGTTCGACTTCATGCAGCGCGCACTGCTGGTCGGCGTCGTGGCCGGGGTCGTCTGCGCACTGCTGTCGTGCTGGATGACACTGACCGGCTGGTCGCTGCTGGGCGACGCCGTCTCCCACGCGGTGCTGCCCGGCGTCGTGCTGTCCTACCTGCTGGGCCTGCCCTTCGCGCTGGGCGCGCTGGTTTTCGGCGCCGGCTCGGTCGCCCTCATCGGGGTGGTGCACCGCACCTCCCGCGTCAAGGAGGACGCGGCAATCGGCATCGTGTTCACCGCGATGTTCGGCATCGGCGTGGTGCTGATCTCCCGGGTGCCCTCCCAGACCGACCTGATGCACATCCTCTTCGGCAACGTGCTGGGCGTATCCGACTCCGAGATCATCCAGGTGCTGGCCATGGCGGCGCTGACGATCGGCATCGTGCTGCTCAAGCACCGCGACCTCACGCTGTACGCGTTCGACCCCGTCCACGCCCACGCCATCGGCCTGCGGCCGCGCCGCCTGGAGGCGCTGCTGCTGGCCCTGCTGTCGGTGACGGTGGTCATCGCGCTGCAGGCGGTGGGCATCATCCTGGTCGTGGCCATGGTCGTCATCCCCGGAGCGACGGCCTACCTGCTCACCGACCGCTTCGAGCGCATGCTCGTCATCGCCGCCACCGTCTCGGCGGGCGCCTCGGTGCTGGGCACCTATGCCAGCTTCCACGCCGACATCGCCACCGGCGGCGCCATCGTCGTCGCCCAGGCCGCCGGTTTCGCACTCGCCTACCTCTTCTCGCCCAAGCAGGGCGTGCTCACTCGGCGCCTGCGCCGGTCCGCGACGCGAGCCGCCTGAGCCCGACCCCGGCCGCCGACCCCCGCGCCGCGGGGGCTTCGCCGCGCGATCTCACCGCGCCCGCCCGCGCCGGGTGAGGGCTCCGTTTCCCGGGTGTTACGGCCAGACACGCCCAGGCAACTCCGGCTGCCTACCGTCGATCGCGTTGCGTGAACCCCGACGCCGATCGAGGAAGGCCAGGCCGTGACCGCACAGAGCACCACGCCGCCCCGCACCCGCGGGCGCTGGATCGACCGCTGGGACCCCGAGGACACCGGGTTCTGGAACGCCTCGGGGCGGCGGATCGCCAACCGCAACCTGTGGGCCTCCATCTTCGCCGAGCACATCGGGTTCTCGGTGTGGAGCCTGTGGTCGGTGCTGACCCTGTTCATGACGCCCGAGACCGGTTTCGACTTCACGCCCGCGCAGAAGTTCCTGCTGGTCTCGGTCGTGTCCCTGGTCGGCGCCGTGCTGCGGGTGCCCTACACCCTGGCCGTGCCGAAGCTCGGCGGCCGCAACTGGACGCTGATCTCGGCCACCGCGCTGCTGGTGCCCACCGCGCTGGCGGCGGTGCTCATCCAGCGCCCCGACACCCCCTTCTGGCTGTTCGTGCTGCTGGCGGCCACCGCGGGACTGGGCGGGGGCAACTTCTCCTCGTCCATGGCCAACATCAACTCCTTCTTCCCCGAGCGCAGCAAGGGCTGGGCGCTGGGGCTCAACGCCGGGGGCGGAAACATCGGTGTGGCCACCGTCCAACTCGCCGGGCTGGGCGTCATCGCCGCCTTCGGCGCGGCCCAGGGCTATCTGCTGGCCGTGCTCTACATCCCCCTGCTGCTGCTGGCCGCCGCCGTGGCCTACGCGCGCATGGACAACCTGAGCGGCGCCCGCGCCGACGCGGGGGCCCAGATCGCCGCTGCGCGGGATGGCCACTTCTGGATCATGTCCTTCCTCTACATCGGCACCTTCGGCTCGTTCATCGGGTTCTCCTTCGCCTTCGGGCTGCTGCTGCAGAACCAGTTCGACCGCACGCCGCTGGAGGCCGCCGCGGTGACCTTCCTCGGTCCGCTGCTCGGCTCGCTGATCCGCCCGCTCGGCGGGCGGCTGGCCGACCGCTTCGGCGGCGCCCGGGTGACGCTGTGGAACTTCGCCGCCATGGCGGCCGGCACCGGAGTGATCGTGGCGGCCTCGCTGATGGGGTCGCTGACGCTGTTCACCACCGGGTTCATCGCGCTGTTCCTGCTCACCGGTATCGGCAACGGCTCCACCTACAAGATGATCCCGGCCATCTACGCCGCCGAAGCCGAGAACCGGATCGCCGCCGGCGTGCCCGCCGAGCAGGCCCGTGCGGAGAACAAGCGCATCAGCGGCGCGGTGCTGGGCCTGGTGGGCGCGGCCGGCGCGCTGGGCGGGGTCGCCATCAACCTGGTGTTCCGCCAGTCGTTCATCAGCTTCGGCGACGCGATCCCCGGATACGTCGCCTTCCTCGTCTTCTACCTGGCCTGTGCGGCGGTGGTCTACCGGGTCTACCTGCGCCGCCCACCGGGCGCCGCCGACCGCGCCGGCGCGGCCGAGGCCGCCCCGGCGGGAGAGCGCGCCGAAACCGGCAGGGTGGCCACGCCGTGAGCACCCCCGCCGCCACCCGAACCCACTGCCCCTACTGCGCGCTGCAGTGCGCCATGCACGTGGAGACCGGCCCCGGCGGCGCCCCCGCGACCCGCCCGGCCGAGTTCCCCACCAACCGCGGCGGACTGTGCCGCAAAGGATGGACCGCCGCCGAACTGCTGGGCTCCGCGCAGCGCCTCACCCGCCCCCTGCTGCGCACCGACCGCGATTCGGCCTTCGCCGAGGCCGACTGGGACACCGCGCTGGACTTCGTCGCCGAACGGCTGATGCGGCTGCGCGAGCAGCGCGGCCCCGACTCGGTCGCGGTCTTCGGCAGCGGCGGGCTGACCAACGAGAAGTCCTACCTGCTGGGCAAGTTCGCCCGCCTGGCGCTGGGCACCTCCCGCATCGACTACAACGGCCGGTTCTGCATGTCCTCGGCCGCCGCCGCGGGCAACCGGGCCTTCGGCCTGGACCGGGGACTGCCGTTCCCGCTGCCCGACGTGGGCGGGGCCGAGGTCGTGCTGCTGGCGGGGGCGAACCCGGCCGAGACCATGCCCCCGCTGATGGGCCACCTGGCCGGTCCCCGGCTGATCGCGGTGGATCCGCGCCGCTCGGCCACCGCGGAATCCGCTCTGGAACGCGGGGGCATGCACCTCGCGCCGCGCCCGGGTACGGACCCGGCGCTGGCGCTGGGTCTGCTGCACGCCGCCCGCACCGAGGGCCTGCTGGACACGGCCTACATCGCCGCGCGCACCAGCGGTTTCGAGGCGGCCTGGCGCCACGCCGCCGCCTTCTGGCCCGAGCAGACCGAGCAGGTCACCGGGGTGCCCGCCGAGCAGGTCCGCGCAGCCGCCCGGCTGCTGGCCACCGCGAACGGCGCCTACGTGCTGACCGGGCGCGGCGCCGAGCAGCACGCCAAGGGCACCGACACCGTCGCGGCCTGGATCAACCTGGCCCTGGCGCTGGGCCTGCCCGGCCGCGAGGGCTCGGGCTACGGCTGCATCACCGGCCAGGGCAACGGCCAGGGCGGGCGCGAGCACGGGCAGAAGGCCGACCAGCTGCCGGGCTATCGCCGCATCGACGACCCCGCCGCCCGCGCCCACGTCGCCGGCATATGGGGAGTCGAGGCCGCCGACCTGCCCGGCGCGGGCCTCAGCGCCGTCGAGCTGCTGGACGCCCTCGGCAGCGAGACCGGTCCGCGCGCGCTGCTGGTGTTCGGTTCCAACCCCGCGGTGTCGGCGCCCGACGCCGAACACGTCCGAAACCGGCTCTCCTCTGTGGATCTGCTCGTCACCTGCGACTTCGTGATGTCCGAAACCGCCGCTATGGGCGACGTCGTCCTCCCTGTCGCCCAGTGGGCCGAGGAAGAGGGCACGATGACCAACCTGGAGGGCCGCCTCCTGCGCCGCCGCGCCGTGCTGGCCCCGCCGGCCGGGGTGCGCACCGACCTGGAGGTGATCTCCGGGCTGGCGCGGCGGATCGGCCAGCCCGAGCACCGCTTCCCCGCCGACGCCGGAACGGTGCTGGACGAACTCGGCCGGGCCTCCGGCGGCGGCGCCGCCGACTACTCCGGCGTCAGCGCCGAGCGGCTGGAGGCCGGCGAGGAGGTGTTCTGGCCCGTTCCCGACCCGGCCGCCAGCACACCGCGCATGTTTTTGGACGCCTTCGCCCACCCCGACGGGCGGGCCCGCTTCGCCGCGGTCGGCCACCGGCCCCCCGCCGAGGAGACCGACGCCGACTTCCCGCTGATCGCCACCACCGGGCGGCTGATGGGCCACTACCAGTCCGGCGCCCAGACACGGCGCATCGCCGAACTCGCCGCAGCCGAACCCGAAGCCTACGTCGAGGTGCACCCCGAGACCGCCGCACGGGCCGGACTGGCCGAAGAGCAGTGGGCGCACGTGGTCTCCCGGCGCGGAACCACCCTGGCGCGGGTGCGCCGCCGCGCCGACGCGCGCCCCGACACCGTGTTCCTGCCCTTCCACTACGGCGGCGCCCAAGCCGCCAACAACCTCACCAACGCCGCACTGGATCCCCTCAGCCGCATGCCCGAGTTCAAGTTCGCCGCCGTGCGCCTGGAGAAGGCCGACGGAGCCCCGCCCGCCTGACGGCGTGCGCCGGTCCCGAAGCCGCCGACACGCACCCGCCGCCGCCCGCACCACCTACTCCAGAGCCGCCGCGAAAGACGAGCCGCACCATCCACCCGGCAGCACGCCCCAGGTCGACGAAGGGAGGCCGGTGCCGCCCGGCGCGCCCAGCGCCCTCCGGCACCGATACGACATGCCCACACACTCCACACACCCCGCCCGCCGCATCGCGGTGATCGGCAACGGCATGACCGGCTCCCGCTTCGCCGAGGAGGTCGCCCGCCGCGACCCCGCCGGCGAACGCGTCCGGGTGAGCCTCGTGGGAGCCGAGGACGAACCCGCCTACAACCGCGTCCTGCTGCCCGGTGTCCTCGCCGGCCGCTACTCGCCCGCCGACATCCGCCTGCCCGTGCCCGAAACCCCCGCGGTGGCGGTGCGCACCGGCACCGCCGCCCGCTCCCTCGACACCGCCCGCCGCCGGGTCGAACTCGACGACGGCACCGGCCTGGACTACGACGAACTCGTCCTGGCCACCGGCGCCCGCGCCGCCTTCCCACCCATCCCCGGCCTGGCCGCGGCCGACGGCGCCCCCGAGGACGGCGTCACGGCCCTGCGCGACGCGGCCGACTGCCGCCGGCTGTCCGCCCTGGCCCGCCCCGGCGGCCCCGTCGTCGTCCTCGGCGGCGGCGTGCTGGGCCTGGAGGCCGCCCGCGCCCTGGCCGAACGCGGCATGCGGGTCTCCCTGGTGGAATCCTCCCCCTGGATCATGCGCCGCCAGATCGACCGCCCGGCCGCGGGCATCCTCGCCGAGCTCTACTCCCGCCTGGGCGTGGCCGTCCACTCCTGGCGGGTGGCCGCCCGCTGGATCCCCGGCACCGGACTGGAGCTCGACGACGGGCGGGTGCTGCCCGGCGACGCCCTGGTCGTCACCGCCGGGGTGCGCGCCGACACCGAACTGGCCGCCGCCGCCGGAATCGACGTCGACCACGGCGTCCGCGTCGACGACACCCTGGCCACCAGCGCCCCCCGCGTGCACGCCATCGGCGACTGCGCCCAGCACCCCGGCGGCGGATCCGGGCTGGTCCAACCCGGCTGGGAGCAGGCCGCCGTCCTGGCCGACCTGCTCACCGGAACCCGCCCCGCCTCCCGCTACACCGGCGCCCGCCCCGTCACCCGCCTCAAAGCCGAAGGCATCGAGCTGACCGCGATGGGCGAAACCGAGGCCGACGACACCGCCGAGACCGTCACCATCGCCGACCCCCACGGCGGCCGCTACGCCAAACTGTCGGTGCGCGACGAACGCATCGCCGGCGCCGTCCTACTCGGATTCCCCGACCCGGCCGCGGCCGTCGCCCAGATGTTCGACAGCCGCGCCCCGGTACCCGCCGACCGGCTCGCGCTGCTCACCGGCCGCCCGACACCCGCCCCCGAGCAGGCGGGCCCCGCGCCGCTGGTGTGCCGCTGCAACGCCGTCAGCCGCGACGACCTGGAGACCGCCTGGCTCGACGGCGCCCGCACCCGCGAGGACATCGCCCGCACCACCCGCGCCACCACCGGGTGCGGCGGCTGCACCCGCGACGTCGACGCCCTGCTGTCCGGCTGGAACGACGCCCGGCCCGTACCCGCGCCCTGAGCCCACCGCTCCCGCCGCCGCACCGGGGCCGGCGCGCACCGCGCGTGTTTACCCCGCTCCGCCGAGGTCAGCGGGGCGGCATAGCCCGGCTGCCGCGCGAACGGCGAGGAGCACATGGAAGCCGACATCACTCTCACCGTCGACGGGCGCGACTGCGCCCTGCGCGTCGACACCCGCACCACACTGCTGGACGCCCTGCGCGAACACCTGCGCAACACCGCCCCGAAGAAAGGGTGCGACCACGGCCAGTGCGGCTCGTGCACCGTGCTGCTCGCCGGCCGGCGCGTGGTCAGCTGCCTCGTCCTGGCCGCCGCGGCCGACGGCGCCGAGGTCACCACCTCCGCCGGACTCGGCGACGCCGAGCACCCCCACCCCCTCCAGCAGGCGTTCCTCGACCACGACGGCCTGCAGTGCGGCTACTGCACACCCGGCCAGATCTGCTCCGCGGCGGGCATGCTGGACGAGGCCGCCGCCGGCTGGCCCAGCGCCGCCACACCGCCCGACGAGGGCGCCGACGCGGCTCCCGCGCTCACCGCCGCCGAGATCCGCGAGCGCATGAGCGGCAACCTCTGCCGCTGCGGCGCCTACGCCGGCATCGTCGCCGCCGTCGAGCAGGCGGCCGCCTCCGGCGCCGGCGGCGTGCACAGCGGCGCCGCCCCGCAGAAAGGTGCGCGATGAAACCCTTCGACTACCGCCGCGCCGACGACGCCGCACACGCCGCCGCCCTGGTCGCCGACCACCCCCGAGCCGCGTTCCTCGGCGGCGGCACCAACCTCGTCGACCACATGAAACTGGGGGTGGCCGCCCCCGACCTGCTCGTCGACATAACCCACCTGCCGATGGAGGGCATCGAGCCGCTGCCCGGCGGCGGGATCAGCATCGGCGCCAACGTACGCAACAGCGACGCCGCCGCCCACCCGTTCATCCGCCGGCGCTACCCCGTGCTCTCCCAGGCGCTGCTGTCGGGCGCGTCCGGCCAGCTGCGCAACGCCGCCACCACCGGCGGCAACCTGCTGCAACGCACCCGCTGCGTCTACTTCCAGGACACCACCACGCCCTGCAACAAACGCGAACCCGGGTCGGGCTGCTCGGCGCTGGAGGGCTACCAGCGCTACCACGCCGTCTTCGGCGCCTCACCCGACTGCGTGGCGACCCACCCCTCCGACATGGCGGTGGCGATGACCGCGCTCGACGCCGACGTGGTGGTCCAAGACGCCGCCGCCGAGCGCCGCATCCCGCTGTCCCGGCTGCACCGGCTGCCCGGCGAGGCGCCCGAGCACGACACCGTGCTCTCCCACGGCGACCTCATCACCGCCGTCGAGCTGCCCAAGATGCCCATGGCCCTCCACTCCCGCTACCGCAAAATCCGCGACCGCTCCTCCTTCGCCTTCGCGCTGGTCTCGGCCGCGGTGGCCGCCGAACTCGCCGACGACGGCACCGTCGCCGACGTGCGCATCGCACTGGGCGGCGTGGCGCACAAACCGTGGCGGGCCCTGCTGGCCGAGGAGGCGCTGCGCGGCGCGGCCGCCACCGAGCAGAACTTCGCCGCGGCCGCCGAGGCCGAACTCTCCGAAGCCCGCCCGCTGCCCGGCAACATGTTCAAGGTCCCGCTGGTGCGCTCGGCCGTCACCGCCACCCTCCGCGACGTCTGCACCGGACTGCGCGGCCGCTCCGACGGCCACGACCCGCGAGAGGGGGAGCGGTGACAACCGTCAACCACACCGCGACCGCCGTCGGCGCGGCGGCACCCCGTTCCGACGGCCCCGAGAAGGCCGCCGGCACCGCCCGCTACGCCTACGAGTACGAGGTCGCCGACGCCGCCTACATCGCACCCGTGCAGGCCACCGTGGCCCGCGGCCGCGTGCTGGAGGTCGACACCGCCGACGCCGAGGCCGTCGACGGGGTGCTGACCGTCCTGTGGCACGGCAACGCGCCCCGCCTGGACACCGACGCCGAACTCGACCCGCTGCAGAAACCGGCCGAACTGGCCGTGCTGCAGTCGGCCGAGGTCGCCTACCGCGGCCAGCTCGTCGGCGCCGTCGTCGCCGAGACGTTCGAGGCCGCCCGCCGCGCCGCCGCACTGGTCACCGTGCGCTACGAGCAGATCCCGCACGACACCGACCTCTCCGACCAGCGCAGCGACCTCTTCGCGCCCGAGGAGGACCACCTCCAGGGCGACGTCGACACCGCCGAGCCCGCCGACGCCGTGGTGGAGCACACCTACACCACCGCGATGCAGCACAACAACCCGATGGAGCCGCACTCCACCATCGCCCACTGGGACGGCGCGGCGCTCACCCTGTACGAGTCGACCCAAGGCGCGCCCCTGGTCAGCAGCACCGTCGCCGCGCTGCTCGACCTCGAACCCGCCGACGTCCGCGTCGTCGCGCCCTACGTCGGCGGCGGGTTCGGGTCCAAGGGGCCGCTGCACGCCCCCACCGTGCTCGCCGCGCTGGCCGCGCTCGCCCTGCCCGGCCGCTCGGTGAAACTGGCGCTGACCCGGCGGCAGATGTTCGCCCTGGTCGGCTACCGCAGCCCGACGATCCAGCGCGTGCGGCTCAGCGCCGCCGCCGACGGGCGCCTGTCGGGCATCGACATGGTCTCCACCTCCCAGAGCTCCCACATCGCCGACTTCGTCGAACAGGCGGCGCTGCCGGCCAAGTCCATGTACGCCGCGCCCAACCGGCGCATGGGCCACCGCGCCGTGCGCCTCGACGTCGCCGTGCCCACCTGGATGCGCGCCCCCGGCGAATGCCCGGGGATGTTCGGCCCCGAGGTCGCCATGGACGAACTCGCCTGGGCCTTGGGCCTCGACCCGATCGAGCTGCGGCTGCGCAACGAACCCGAGACCGACCCGCACACGCACAAGCCCTTCTCCAGCCGCAACCTCGCCGCCTGCCTGCGCGAGGGCGCCCGCCGGTTCGACTGGGCCGACCGGGCGCCCGCGCCCGCCGCCCGCACCGAGAACGGCTGGCGCGTGGGCCTGGGCGTGGCCGCCTCCGCCTACCCCGTCGTGCCGCCGCCCGCCCATTCGCGCGCCCGCATCCGCTACGAGGGTGAGGGGCGCTACCTCGTCGCCCTGGGCGCCGCCGACATCGGCACCGGCGCCGCGACCGCACTGGCCCAGATCGCCGCCGACGCGCTGCGGGTGCCGCTGGAGCGGGTGCGGGTGCGCCTGGGCGACAGCGCGCTGCCGCACGCGTCCGTGGCGGGCGGCTCCACCGGACTCATGTCCTGGGGCTCCACCGTCCACACCGCCGCCGGCGCCTTCCGCGGCCGCCACGGCGAGGCGCCCGAGCCCGGCGCCGAGGCCGAGTCCGACCTGCCGGAGAACCCCGCCGCCCAGGAGTACGCCATGTACGCCTACGGCGCCCAGTTCGCCGAGGTGCGCACCCACGCCGAGACCGGAGAGGTCCGGGTGCCGCGGCTGCTCGGCGTCTTCGCCGCCGGACGCATCGTCAACGCCCGCACCGCCCGCTCCCAGTTCCTCGGCGGTATGACCATGGGGCTGTCGATGGCCCTGCACGAGGAGAGCGTGCTCGACCCGCGCTTCGGCCACACCGTCAACGGCGACCTCGCCGAATACCACATCGCCGCCAACGCCGACGTGGAGGACATCCAGGCGCACTGGATCGACGAGGAGGACCCCCACGTCAACCCCCTGGGCGCCAAGGGCATCGGCGAGATCGGGATCGTGGGCACCGCCGCGGCCGTGGCCAACGCCGCCTACCACGCCACCGGCGTGCGGGTACGCAGCCTGCCGGTGCGCCTGGACGACTTCATCGGCACCTGAAGCGCCGCCCGGCCCCGCCGCCCGCCTGCCCGGGCGGCGGGGCCCGCGCGTGCCCGCCGGTGCGCAGAGCCCCGGCCCCTGCCCGGGCGCCCGTGAAACCCCGGGTCAGCGCACTCACCAGGCTCCCGCCTGCGGTGACAGGGAAACGAAACATCTCCTTCACGGACGGCTGACGGTCGCGAAACACGCTCCGGGTTGCCTGAAAGGCACAGAGCAGCGGCCGCCCGCGCTCGGCGCCCCGCCCACAAGCGAGGAGAAGAACCCGAACATGAGACAGCTCGTGGTCATCGGCAACGGCATGGTCGGACACCGCCTTGTGGAGGCCGTCCTCAGCCGCGACACCGGAACCGGCGCCGGCGCCGACGCCGGCGCCGGCGCCGACACGAACACCGCCTGGCACATCACCGTCCTCGGCGAGGAACCGCGCCCCGCCTACGACCGGGTCGCGCTCTCCGCCTACTTCGACGGAGCCGGCGAGGAGCAGCTGCGCCTGGCCGACCTCTCCCGGCGCCCCGGCGTCGAACTGCTGCTGGGCGAGCCCGCCACCGCCATCGACCGCACCGGGCGCACCGTCACCACCTCCACCGGCCGCGTACTCGGCTACGACGCGCTGGTGCTGGCCACCGGCTCATCGCCGTTCGTCCCCCCGGTGCCCGGACACGACCTGCCCGGCTGCCACGTCTACCGCACCATCGACGACCTGGAGGACATCACCGCCACCGCCCGCAGCGCCGCCGCCCGCGGCGCCCAGGCCGGCGTGGTCATCGGCGGCGGCCTGCTGGGCCTGGAGGCCGCCGACGCGCTGCGCCTGCTGGGGATGGAACCGCACGTGGTGGAGATGGCGCCGTGGCTGATGCCCCGCCAGGTCGACGAAGGCGGGGGAGCGGTCCTGGGCCGCCTCATCGCCGACACCGGCGTCACCTGCCACACCGCCGCCGGGCTCACCGGCATCGAAACCGCCCCCGACGGGCGCAACCTGCACGTGCTGCTGGGCGAGGACGGCCCCGAGCAGCGCCGCATCGACGCCGGCATCGTGGTGTTCTCCGTGGGCGTGCGCCCCCGCGACGGACTCGCCCGCTCCGCCGGACTCGACATCGGTCCCCGCGGAGGCGTCGCCGTCGACTCCGCCTGCCGCACCAGCGACCCCCGCATCTACGCCGTGGGCGAATGCGCCAGCGCCGACGGCACCGTCTACGGGCTCATCGCCCCCGGCAACGCCATGGCCGAAGTCGCCGCCGACCGCATCGCCGGCGGCGAGGCCGCCTTCACCGGCGCCGACACCTCCACCAAACTCAAACTGCTGGGCGTGGACGTGGCCAGCTTCGGCGACGCCCTCGGCACCGCCGACGGCGCACTGGAGGTCGTACTCAACGACGCCCCCGGCCGCCGCTACGCCAAGCTCGTCGTCTCCGACGACGCCACCACCCTGCTCGGCGGCATCCTGGTCGGCGACGCATCGGCGTATGCCGGGCTGCGCCCCCTGGTGGGCCGCGAACTGCCCGGCGACCCCCTCGACCTCATCGCCGGCGACCGCAGCGGCGCCGGCGGGGGAGCGGGCGTGGCCGCCCTTCCCGACGACGCCCAGGTCTGCTCCTGCAACGCCGTCACCAAGGGCGCCGTCCGCACCGCCATCGACGAGGGCAGCACCGACATCGGCGCCCTCAAGTCCTGCACCAAGGCCGGCACCAGCTGCGGCTCGTGCGTGCCCATGCTCAAGACCCTGCTCGCCGACTCCGGCATCGAGCAGTCCACGGCGCTGTGCGAGCACTTCGACCACTCCCGCGCCGAACTCGTCGAGATCATCACCGCCACCGGCACCACCGCCTTCTCCGAGCTCATCGAGCGGCACGGCACCGGGCGCGGCTGCGACATCTGCAAACCCGCCGTCGCCTCGATCCTCGCCTCCCTGGGCGGCGGCCACATCCTCGAAGGCGAACAGGCCGCGCTGCAGGACACCAACGACCACTTCCTGGCCAACATCCAGCGCAACGGCACCTACTCGGTGGTGCCCCGGGTGCCCGGCGGCGAGATCACCCCCGAGCGGCTCATCGCCATCGGCCGGGTCGCCGAGGAGTTCGGCCTTTACACCAAGATCACCGGAGCCCAGCGCATCGACCTGCTCGGCGCCCGCGTCGAACAGCTGCCCGCCGTCTGGAGCCGCCTGGTCCAAGCCGGTTTCGAGTCCGGGCACGCCTACGGCAAGGCGCTGCGCACCGTGAAGTCCTGCGTGGGCGACACCTGGTGCCGCTACGGAGTCCAGGACTCGGTGGGCATGGCCATCCGACTGGAACTGCGCTACCGCGGCCTGCGATCCCCGCACAAACTCAAGTCCGCCGTCTCCGGCTGCGCCCGCGAATGCGCCGAGGCCCGCGGCAAGGACTTCGGCGTCATCGCCACCGAGCACGGCTGGAACCTCTACGTCGGCGGCAACGGCGGATTCACCCCCCGCCACGCCCAACTGCTGGCCGCCGACCTCGACGACGACACCCTCATCCGCTACATCGACCGGTTCCTGATGTTCTACATCCGCACCGCGGACCGCCTGCAGCGCACCGCCGCCTGGATCGAGCAGCTCGACGGCGGCCTGGACCACCTGCGCGCCGTCGTCGTCGACGACAGCCTGGGTATCGCCGCGGAACTGGAGGAGGCCATGGCCCGCCACACCGCCGGCTACTCCGACGAGTGGCGCGGCGTGCTGGAGGACCCCGAGAAGCTGGCCCGCTTCGTCTCCTTCGCCAACGCCCCCGAAGCGCCCGACCCCACCATCGCCTTCGACACCGAACGCGACCAGCCCGTCCCGGCCGGCCCGGTGGCCCTGGGCATGCCGACCCGCCGCGGCGCCCCGGACCCGGCGCCCGAACCGGCCGGCTCACCGACCTGAGCCCCCGACGCCCCGGGCCGCCACCGCCCCCGCCCACCTGGAGGTGCCGCATATGAGCACGCCGACGCCGACGCCGACGCCGACACTGCCACTGCCCGCAAGCCCCGACCGGCTGTGGGTCGCCGCCTGCGACTCCGATAGGCTCACTCGTGAACGCGGCGTCGCCGTCCTGCTTCCCGACGGCTCCCAGGCCGCCGTCTTCCGCACGCACGACGACGTGCTCTACGCCGTGGGAAACATCGACCCCTTCAGCGGTGCGGCGGTGATCTCCCGCGGCATCGTGGGCGACCGGGCCGGCGAGCCCACCGTCGCCTCGCCCATGCTCAAGCAGGTGTTCTCCCTGCGCAGTGGACGGTGCCTGGACGAGCCGGACACGGGGCTCGCCACCTACGCCGTGCGGCTGCGCGAGGGCGTGATCGACGTCAGCACCCGACCGGACGAGGCAGCGACATGACACCCACGCCACCGACCGTGCCCGCCGCCCGCGCCCACGACGACACCGACGCCCCGACCGACGCCACCGTGGCCCCGCTGGCCGGGTTCACCGTGGCCGTCACCGCCGCCCGCCGCGCCGACGAGCTGGCCGCGCTGCTGCGCCGCAAGGGCGCCGAGGTCCTCAGCGCCCCGGCGCTGCGCATCGTCCCGCTCAGCGACGACCAGCGCCTGGCCCACGCTTCGCAAGAGCTGACCCGCCGCCCCGCCGACGTGGTCGTGGCCACCACCGGCATCGGCTTCCGCGGCTGGGTCGAGGCGTGCGACACCTGGGGCAGCGCCGAGGCGCTGGTGTCCGCGATGGGCTCCTCCCGCCTGCTGGCCCGCGGCCCCAAGGCCAAGGGCGCCATCCGCGCCGCCGGGTTGAGAGAGGAGTGGTCCCCGCCCTCGGAGTCCTCCGCCGAGGTGCTGGACTACCTGCTGGAGAAGGGCGTGGCGGGGCTGCGCGTCGCCGTGCAGCTGCACGGCGAGCCGCTGCCCGACTTCTGCGCCGCGCTGCGCATGGCCGGCGCCGAGGTCGTCGAGGTGCCCGTCTACCGCTGGACCGAGCCGGAGGACACCGCCGGGCTGGACCGGCTCATCGAGGACGTCGCCGGCGGCGGCGTCGACGCCGTCACCTTCACCAGCGCACCCGCCGCCGCGGGCCTGCTCGACCGCGCCGGGCACCTGGGCCTGCACCGCGGCCTGGTCTCCCGCCTCTGCGGCGACACCATGGCCATGTGCGTGGGTCCCGTCACCGCCCGCCCCCTCATGGCCGAGGACATCCCCACCCCCTGGCCCGACCGCGCCCGCATCGGCGCCATGGTCAAACGCCTGGCCGAAGAGCTTCCCGAACGCTTCCCCAACCTGCCGGTGGCCGGACACCGGCTGCAACCGCGCGGGCACGCCGTGCTCGTCGACGGCGTGGTCTGCCCCCTTTCGCCCGCCCTGATGCGGGTGCTGCGCGAGCTGGCCCGCCGCCCCGGCGCCGTCCGCGACCGCGCCGACCTGCTCGCCTCGCTGGGCGGCGACGGCGACGCCCATGCGGTGGAGACCGCCGTGGCCCGGCTGCGCGGCGCGCTGGGCGATCCCCGCATCATCCAGACCGTGGTCAAGCGCGGCTACCGCCTCGCGCTGGACACCGGCGAATGCGCGACCAGAGGAGACTGATGGCCCTCCCCACCCTCCTGCTGGCCGTGCACGGAACCCGCGAACCCCGCGGCAGCGCCGCCGCGCGGCGCCTGGCCGGCGCCGTCGCCGAGCTGACCGGCGCTCCGGTGCGACTGGGCTTCGCCGACGTCCTGGCCCCCGACGTGGGCGAGGTCGCCGCCGGCATCGACGGCCCCGTCGTGGTGGTGCCCGCCTTCCTCGCGGCCGGCTACCACGTCCGCGTCGACATCCCCGCCCAGTTGCACCGCGCCGGCCGCGGCGACGCGGTGGTCACCGGCGCCCTGGGCGAAGACGACCGGCTGCTGCAGGCCGCCGTGCGCCGCCTGCGCCGCGCCGGATGGCGCACCGGCGAGGCCGTGGTGCTGGCCGCCGCCGGCTCCTCCGATCCCGACGCCCGCGCCCAGGTGGACCAGGCGGCACAGCGGCTGTCGCGGCGGCTGGGCGGCGCCGGCGTGGAGGTGGGCTACGTCGCCACCGCAGAACCCGCCGTCGCCGAGGCGGTGCGGCGGCTGCGCGCCCGCGGGCACCGCCGCGTCGCGCTGGCCTCCTGGCTGCTGGCGCCGGGACTGTTCCACCAGCGCCTGGCCGAGGCCGGAGCCGACTCCGTGGCCCGGCCGCTGCTGCCCGACGCCGGAGTGGCCGCCGCCGTCGCCGCGCGATACCAGGCCGCTGCGCTGCTCGCGGCGGTCTGAGCGGGCGCACCCGCCGCACGGGAGGCCGAGGCCGGTGGCCGCATGCGCCAAAGGTCCACTACGGTAGTCGGTCGCCGGGCATGATCGAAGCGGCTCCCGCCGATCGCGGCCGCCGGCGGTACCCCTCGACCCCGATCTGCTGGGAGAGCCATGCCCTCCGACCTGTCCCCGGCCACACCCTCCGGCACGCCCGCCTCCGCCGCCAGCGGGCACGCGGCGCCGGGCGCCTGGCAGCGCGACGATCCGCGCCACGACCGCGCGGCGGGCGCATGGGTGGGCGCGGCGGCCGCCGCATGCATGGTCGGCGCGCCCGCGGCCGTGGCCCGGGGACTGCTGGCGCCCTCGGGCGAGGCCGATGCGGTGCCCGCCCGACTGGCCCGCCTGCTTGAGTCGGCCCTGGCCGCCCTCGACGAGCCCGGCATCGAGAGCGCCCCCGGCTCGGCCCCCGAGCGGGCCTTCGCCCGCGCCCTGCGGGCCGCGGCGGCCACCGGCCGCGTCCCCGACGCCGAGACCGCCGCCGACGGCGACGTGATGGGCGCCGCCTGGCGCGCCGTCTCCGAGACCCCGGTGCCGCCGCTGGACTCGGCGGGCCGCGTGTTCCCGTGCACCCACCTGGTCGACGCGGTGTGGCGGGCCTCGGCCGTCGGCGGCGACGAGGCGGCCATGTACGCCGGCGCGCTCGCCGGAGCCCGGTGGGGCGTCTCCGGCGTGCCGCTGGAGGCCCAGCGCCGGCTCTCCGACGCCGTCGAACCCCGCGAGTTGATCGCGCGCGCCGTCGTGCTGGCCCGCGGCAGCGACCCCGGCGGCTGGCCGGAGCGGTCGGGCTACCACACCGGCGACTCCGCCGGCATCTACACGCCCTTCCGCACTCCGCACCCCCACGACTCCGGTGTGCTGCTGGGAAACCTCTCCCACCTGCGCGAACGCCCCGACGACGTCGACGCGATCGTCTCGCTCAACCGCCTGGGCCCCGAGGACGTCCACGACGGCGTGCCCGCGCCCGACCGGGTCGAGGTGTGGCTGGCCGACACCCCCGCGGTCAACCCGAACCTGCACTTCGTGCTGGAGGAGGCCGCCGCTTCGGTGGCCGCGCTGCGCGCCGAGGGCAAGCGGGTGCTGCTGCACTGCGCGGCCGGGCAGTCGCGCACCCCGGCGGTGGCCGCCCACTACGCCGCCCGCAGCCTGGGCGCCGACGTGCGCGAAGCCCTGCGCACCGTCATCACCGAGGTCGGCGGCCACCTGGACAACCCCGAGCTGGCACGCACCGCCGCCGCGCTCAACGGCGTCCAGCTCTCAGACGCCGCCGCCGAACTGTTCCCCGAGGGCCTGCCTCCGCGCCGCGGCGCCGATGCCGCGCGCTGAGCCGGCGGAGCCGCCTGCGGCGGCGCCTGCGCTGCACTGTGCGGTCGTGGCACCGGGCGGGGTTCAGCTGTCCTGAATGAAAAGCGGCGGCATCGAGGACGGCGGGCACCCGGCCCGGTCGGCGCGGGCGCCGTCCTCGCTGTCCTTCCTGCGAACGGTTGACCCCCACCGGGGCGGCGGGTAGACACGGGAGCGGTTCGTTCGAAGATGCCACAAATAGGGCGTTATGCAGGTGAAACGCCCATGATGACGGCGCAGGGCGCCCCTGTGTCGCCTCCGTGCATCCGACCCGCAGCTCTATGCAGCCACCTCAGGTGACAAACTGCACAAACCTTCACCTACTGGACGCGTTACCCTCTTGTGATGAATAATCTCGTCCTCGGCACCCGGTAGACCCCCGCGGCCTACCGCCCCCGTGCCCCGAGGCCGCTGCCACCACCCCCCTGTCCTGGGTGGCGCCGCCGCGCAAGGCCCGACCGCCCCAGCTATTCCGGTCGCATGCGCGGCTGACCGCAGTCCCCGTTCGAAGGACCATCCGCCGTGGGCAATCACGCGCCCTCCCGCGCCTCCCTGCGCGAACGCCTCAGAGCCAACCGCTCCATCGTCGTCATCACCGCGACCGGCGCCGTGCTCATCGCCGCCGGAACCGCCGGCGCCGCCACCGTCAGCGGACTGACCGCCGGCCCCGAGGCCGCCTCCAGCGAGGTTCGCCTTCCCGCCGCCGAGACCGCCGACGCCCGGCCCGCGCCCCAGCAGACGCAGTCGGCCGGGGCGCAGCAGGGCCAGGACCACGACCAGGCTCGCCAACAGCGCGAACAGGCCCGCCAGGCGGCCACGCAGTCCTTCAGCGGAACCACCTCCGAGAAGGAGAAACCCGAACCCGAACCCACCCAGGAGAGCTCCGACTCCGGCTCCTCCTCCGCCGGATCGGGCGGCGGATCGGACATGACCCCCACCGGCCAGGGCGGCTCCTGCGAAGCGTCCATGTACAGCGAGCCCCAGCCCACCGCCAGCGGCGAGCGATTCGACCCCAGCGCCATGACCGCCGCCCACAAGACACTGCCCATGGACACCATGGTCCAGGTCACCAATCCCGCCAACGGCCAGTCGGTCACCGTGCGCATCAACGACCGCGGCCCCTACATCGCCGGGCGCTGCCTGGACCTGTCCACGGCTTCCTTCGAGCAGATCGCCTCGGCCAGCGCCGGCGTCGTCGACGTCGAATGGCAGGTCGTCAGCTGAGGCGGCCTTTTGGCCCCGCACAGCCCGCCCACACCCCCCGGCACCGGCACCGCCGCGCCCGCAACCGCGGATCGGGCCGCGCCCACCGGTGCCGACGTGGCACAATGCGCGAAGGCTGACAGCGGGGAAGGGTGAGGCCGGTGTTCCGCACCGAGTCGCAGCGGGTGATCTCGCCGACCGATCTCGTCGACACCCTGGAGTGCGAACACCGCAGCGCCCTGCGCATCGCCGCGGCGGCCGAGGTCCCCGGCGCCCCCGCCCCCACCGACATCGACCCGCTCATCGCCCAGCAGGGCGCCGCCCACGAGCAGGCGGAGCTCGACCGGCTGCGCGCCCTCTTCGGCGACGGCGTCGTCGCCGTCGCCGACCCGGCGCCCACCGACGCCGCCATGCGCGCCGCGGCCCGGACCACCGCCGAGGCAATGGCGGCGGGCGCGCCCGTCGTCTACCAGGGCTGCTTCTACGAGCCCATCGCCCCCGGCATCGCCTTCCACGGCCGCGCCGACTTCCTGATCTCCACCGCCGTCGACCCCGCGACCGGCCGGCACCGCCCCGGCGCCGAAACCCGCTACGAACCCTGGGACACCAAACTCGCCCGCCGCCCCGGCCCCTCCGCCGTCCTCCAGCTCACCGCCTACGCCGCCGCGCTGGAGGCCCACGGCCCCGGCCGGGGCGAGCACATGCACCTGATCACCGGCGACCACGGCACCCACACCCACCGCGTCGCCGAGTTCCTGCCCATCCTGCGGGGCGTGCGCGAACGCCTGCTGGAGGCCCTCGACCAGCCCCCGGCGCTACCCGACCCCCTGTGGGGAGCCCCCCGCCCCGCCTGCGACGGCTGCGGCTACAACGCGCTGTGCACCGCCGGCCGCGCCGAGGCCCGCCACCTCTCGCTCGTCGCCGGCATCCGCACCGACCAGTCCCGACGCCTCGACGACTGCGGCCTCACCACCATCGACGCCCTGGCCCGGGCCGCCGACGGCGACCGCCCCCCGGCAATGCCCCGCCGCTCCTTCGCCCGGCTGCGCGACCAGGCCGCGCTCCAGGTCCGCCAGGACGCCACCCGCACCGCCTCAGACCCCCAGGGCACCGTCATCGCCGAGGTCTACGCCGAGGAGGGGCTGGCCGCACTGCCCGCCCCCAGCCCCGGCGACGTCTTCTTCGACATGGAGGGCTACCCCTACTACGACGGCGCCGACGGCCGCGGCCTGGAATACCTCTTCGGCGCCGTCACCCTCGCCGACCCCGCCGCCCCGCACGCCCCCGACCCCGACGGCCCCGACACCGCCGAGGAGTTCCACGCCTTCTGGGCCCACGACCGCGCCCGGGAGAAGCGCGCTTTCGAGGGCTTCGTCGACTTCGTCTGCGAGCGCATCGACGCCGACCCCGGCGCCCACGTCTACCACTACGCCTCCTACGAGGCCGACCGGCTCAAACTCCTCGCCGCCGCGTTCGGCACCCGCGAGGCCGAGGTCGACGAACTGCTGCGCCACCGCCGCCTGGTCGACCTCTACACCGCCGTCAAGAAGAGCCTGCGCGTCTCCCAGCGCTCCTACTCCATCAAGTACCTCGAACCCCTCTACCAGCCCCCGAACCGCAGCGGCGAGGTCACCACCGCCGCCTCCAGCATCGACGCCTACGCCGACTACCTCGCCGCAGCCGAGGCCGGCGACACCGACCGCGCCGCCAAGGTCGCCGACTCCATCGCCGACTACAACCGCGACGACTGCGCCTCCACAGCCCGCCTGCGCTCGTGGCTGGAGCGGCTGCGCGCCGACCACGGCATCACCGCCCGCCCCGCCGGCCAGAGCGAACTCGTCGCCGAGGACGCCGACGAGCGCGCCGCCGAACGGCGCCGCCGCCGCGAGGAGCAGGAGGCGCGCCTGCGCACCCTGACCGACCCGCTGCTGGAAGGCGTGGCCGAGGACCCGGCCCGCCGCAGCGCCCACGACGACACCCGCGCCCTGCTGGCCGCCTTGGCCGGCTACTACCGGCGCGAGGAGAACCCCTCCTGGTGGGACTACTTCCGCCGCGTCTCGGCCCCCGTCGAGGAACTGGAGGCCGACAACGAGTGCCTGGTCCCGCTGCGCGCGCGGCTGGGCGAGTGGCAGGAGCCCACCGGCCGGCAGAAACTCGCCCGCCGCGAGGTCGAACTGCGCGCCGACCCCGCCCGCCCCCACCCCTTCAGTACCGGCGACTCCGTCCGGCTGCTGTACGCCGGCGCGCCCGGCCAGGAAGCCGACACCGTAGGCGCCACCGTCGAGGCCGCCTCCCCCGAACGCCTCACCCTCGTCGAGACCTCCGCACCCGCCGAGACCTACGCACGCGCACCCTCGGCGGTGCTGCCCGGCGCCCCCGTGCGCTCCACGCCCAAAGACGACGCCCTGTGGACCGTGGCCGACGAGGCCGTCGCGGCCCTGCCCGACCTGCCCCACCGCGCCGGCATCGACGTGCTGCGCCGCCGGCCCCCGCGCACTCGCGAGGGCTCGGGCCTGCCCGGCACCGCCGAGCACGGCGACGACCCCGTCGCCGCCGCCATCGCCGCCGTCGGGCGCCTCGACTGCTCCTACGTGGCCGTGCAGGGCCCGCCCGGCGCCGGCAAGACCTACCTCGCCGCGCAGCTGATCACCCACCTCGTCGCCCGCGGCCGCAGCGTCGGCGTCTGCTCCACCAGCCACAAGGCCGTGGAGAACGTACTCGCCGCCGCCGTGCAGGCCGCCCGCATCACCGGCGCCGAACTGCCCTGCGCCAAACGCCCGCCCGGCAGCCGACCCGCCGCCGAGGCACCCTGGGACCAGCCCAAGAGCACCAAGGACCTGGCCGCCTGGCGCACCCGCCACACCACAGGCCACCTCGTCGGCGGCACCGCCTGGACATTCGCCAACGAAGCGGTCGTCGCCGACCCCCTCGACGTGCTCATCATCGACGAGGCCGGGCAGTTCGCGCTGGCCGACACCCTCGCCGTCTCCGCCGCCACCCGCGACCTCGTCCTGCTCGGCGACCCCCAGCAGCTGCCCCAGGTGGTCCAGGGCACCCACGGCGAAGGCGCCGCCGCCTCGGCCCTGGAGCACCTCGCCGGCGGCGCCGACATCATCGACCCCCGCCTGGGCTACTTCCTGGACCAGACCCGCCGCATGCACCCCGAGGTGTGCGCCCCGGTCTCCGAACTGTCCTACCGCGGGATGCTGCGCGCCCACCCCAGTGCCGCCGAACGCACGATGAGCGGCGTAGACGCCGGGCTCTACCGCCGCGAGGTCGACCACAGCGGCCGTGCCACCCACAGCCCCGAGGAGGTCGACGCGGTCGTCGGCATCGCCGCCGATCTGGTGGGCCGCCGCTTCCGCGAACCCGGCGCCGTGGCCGAACGCGAGATCACCGGAGAGGACGTCCTGGTGGTCGCGCCCTACAACCTGCAGGTGCGCGCGCTGCGCCGGGCACTGGACGCCGCCGGGCTCGACGAGGTGCGCGTGGGCACCGTCGACCGGTTCCAGGGCCAGGAGGCACCGGCGGTCATCTGCTCCATGACCGTCTCCAGCGCCGCCGACGCCCCGCGCGGCCTGGACTTCGTCCTCTCGCGCAACCGCCTCAACGTGGCCCTCTCGCGCGCCCAGACCGTCGCCGCGCTGGTCCACTCGCCCCGGTTGGGCGCCTCGGCGCCGCGCTCGGTCGCCGAACTGCGCGCCCTGGCCGGTTTCGCGGGCCTGCGCGCAGCCGCCCGCCCCTGGCCCGAGACGGGCCGTCCGCACCCGTAGGCCGGCGCGCCGCAGCGCCGCGAGGCCTGTGCGCGAGATCACCGGAGGGCGGCCGCCCAGCCCGTCCATGCAGGCACCGCACTCCGGCGGGCACCGGCTTCGGCCCCGGACACCGCTTGATCATCGGCCCCAAGCCGAGTTGGATGGCGACTATGGCACCGACTCGGCCCGACGCACTCCGCCGATGGCGGAGAATCGTCTGCGCGGGCCCGCATCCGCCGTGCCCGCGCCGCGCCGGCGGCGGTAGCCTGCCGACCGGCCCGACCGGCACCGCGCCGGCGCGTCCCGATACCCGCACGCCCCGCGCCGCCCCCGGCGGCCGTTTCGTTGGGAGAAGGTTCCCCCGTTGACGCCTACACAGAACGGAGACCGGCAGATCCGCAACACCCGGCATCCACTGGGAGTCCGGATCACCGCGGGACTACTGGGCGCGGGCAGCCTGGTATTGGGACCGATCGGCTACCTGCGCGCCATCGCGGCCAGCGAGGGGTCGGCCGCCGAGTGGTACACCCTGGGCTTCGGCGTCTCGGTCGGCCTGCCGCTGCTGGCCGCCGCCATCGCCACCGTCGCCGGAGACCGGCGCGCCGCGCTGTGGTCGGTGGCACTGCTGGGCTGGCCGGTGGTCTATGTGATCGCGATCCACCTGGCCCTGGCGGCCTGAGCCGCACCGCCGCGGAGCGGGCACGGCCGCGCGACCACTACGTTGGGACCGCGGGCGGAGGCACCCGCCCCGTCGGCGCCGGACTCCAGGGAGGGACGCGTGTCGCCCAAGAAGAAGCGCACCAGGACGAAAGCGAGCGGCCGCGGCGCCGGGACCGCAACGCCGACCGCGCCGCCCGAGGCTTCCGCCGCCCGCGGCGCCACCCCTGCGGGCGTCAGCCGCACCCCGGTCGTGCTCGACGACCGCCGCCGCTGGCCCGTGGCCGTGTGGATCGCGCTGACCTGCCTCTGGGCGCTGGGCTCGCTGGTGTTCTTCGGACTGTTCCTCGCCGAGGGCTTCGCCCTCATGGGCACGCAGGGCCGCAACCAGGACTCCGGCTTCGCGAGCATGAACACCGCCGCCTGGTACCTGCTGGGCCTGGTGGTGTGCGCGCTGGCGGTGCCGCTGGCCGGAGCCGTGTGGGCGCTGCTGCTGCGCCGCAGGATCGCCGCGATCCTCTTCGCCGTCGCCCTCGCGCTCTCGGCTGCGCTGCTGTTCTCCCTGGACTCCCCGGTGGGTATCGCCCAGGCCGTCGCCAACGGCATCACCGCCGGCTGACCCGCCCGGCACCGGACCCGCCGCCGCGTCGGGCGCCACGCCGCCGCCCCGGCAGCGGCGCGCATCGGCGATGGGCCATCATGGCGGTCGTGGCCGACGACGAAACCCCTCAAGCCCCGCCCCACGACGAGGACGCCCCCGCCCCGGGCGTCGCCGAGATCGTCCCCGCCCCGGTCCGCGAGCGCCTGGTAGGCGGCACCCGCAGCGTCCTGGTCGACGAGGACGCCCTGGAGGCGGTACGCCGCCGCTTCGACGACGAGCAGGCCGGCGCCCTGGGCCGCTACCTGTCCTCGGCCCAGTCCGCCAACACCCTGCGCGCCTACCGCACCGACTGGACCGCCTTCAGCGCCTGGTGCCTGGCCGAGGGCCGCCGGTCGCTGCCCGCCGACCCCGTCGACGTCGCGGTCTACCTCGCGGCAGCCGCCGAGACCGTCCGCACCGACGACCCCCACCGCTGGGCCCTTGCCCCCGCCACCCTGGAACGCAAGGCCGCCGCCATCGCCGCCGTCCACGGCGCCCACGGACTCTCCGCCCCCACCCGAAGCGACGTCGTACGCATGACCCTGCGCGGCATCCGGCGCCGGCGCCGCGCCGTCCCCACCCGCAAGCGGCCCCTCCTGCTGCCCACCCTGGAGGCACTGCTGGCCGAACTGCCCGACGCCGCCGACCCCGTCGGGGGCGTCGCACGGCGCCGCGACGCCCTGCTGCTGCTCACCGGGTTCGCCGGGGCACTGCGCCGCAGCGAGCTGGCGGCACTGACCTTCGACGCCGTCGCCCTTGCCGCCGACCACCGCACCGGCGACCCGATGCTCGTGGTGCGCCTGGGCGCCACCAAGACCGACCAGGACGCGCGCGCCGAGCAGCAGGTGGCCCTGCCGCGCGGCAGGCGCCCGCACACCTGCCCCGTCTGCGCCTTCGCCGACTGGGCCGACCTGCTCGAATCCCGCCGCGACGGCGGAGCCGAGGCCGTGGCCGCCCAGCTGGCCCACCCGCCCGCCGCACCTCCCGGCGGGCACCGCTGCCACACCTACACCGGCACCGACCTGGCCGACGGCACCGGCCGGGCGGTGTTCCCACGCGTGGACCGGCACGGACACATCGGGCACAAAGGCGTCTCCGACCGCGCGGTGGCCGACCTCGTCAAGCGCTACAGCCGCCGCGCCGGACTCGACGACGCGGCCTTTTCCGGCCACTCGCTGCGTGCGGGCTTCGCCACCCAGGCGGCGATGGGCGGGGCGGGCGACCGGGAGATCATGCGCCAGGGCCGGTGGAGCAATCCCCGCACGGTGCACGGCTACATCCGCACCGCGAGTCCGCTTGAGGACAATGCCGTGACCCGTTTGGGCCTGTGATCAACTCGAGTCCGATATATGTCAAGATGCGTGCGTGATCGATGAGTTTCGTGCAGCGTTTCAGGAGCTGATCGACGCCTCCGTCGCGGCGGACACCGGGCGCTTTCCTCCGGCCGTACAGAGCGTGTACCACCTGGCCTCCGAGGTTCCCCCGCAGGAGCGCGAACTCGCGTTGGAGGCGCTCGGTCCGTTCCTCGGCGGCGGGCACACCGCGCCCGGCATCAGCGCCGACCTGGCCTTGGTCGCCGGCGCCTTCGTCGAGATGGGCGCCTCGCCCGGACCGGCCGGTCCCGAGGTGGTGCGCCTGCTGCGCAGCTTCGGCCAGGGCGCGGCCGTCTTCCTCTACGCCTGGGAGCGCACCGGCGGCGGGCGCCTGCCCGACCCCGACGAGGTCAGCGCCACCGCCGAGGAACGCCTCGCCGCCGAACTCGGCGAAGCCGCCTCCACAGCCACCGTGTGCTGGTGGACCATCCGCCGCTTCGGGCTGGCCGCCAAGACCATGCTGAGCCAGGCCGAGGTGCGCAGCGCCGTGCGTTCCGAAGCCGAACTGCGCGCCGAACTCGTGGCCATCGCCAACCAGCTCAGCGGCGCCCTGTCGGAGTTCGGCGAGATCCGCGCCCTGCTCCGGATGGCCGAGGCCACCTCGGCGCTGGTCCTGGAGAGCGCCTCGGGTCGGGCCTTCCGCGTGCTTTTCGACGGCATCGGCGACAATTTCCAGCTGCACACCCTGCTGGCCGACGCGCTGATCGGCGACGAAGGCCGCGGCCTGCCGGGGGAGCGCCCCGACCCCCGGTGGGTCGCCGCGTTCCGCGACGCCCAGCCCGACCCCGAGGCCCGCGTCGTCCACGGCTGGTGGAACCTGGCGGCGCTGGACGGGGCCTGGGTCTGGAACGAGGGGGTGCCCGCCGACATCCCCACCGTCGACGGCGAGCACGTGCTGGTGCTGGGCCGGCAGCCCTACCCCCGCTCCTGGAACGCCGGGCGGCGCCACCCGCAGGTGAGCGGCTGGCTGGAGGTCGAGGAGGAGGTCTCGGCCGAGGAGACCGCGACCTGGTGGCGCCGCGCCTCGGTGGCGCCGGGCACCCCCGACCGGCCGTCGCCCGCGGCCGCCGAAGGGGCCCCGGAGGCCGCGCCGGAGCTGGCGGGTCCCGAGCAGCCGGCCACCGGGGGAGAGGTGCGCGAACCGGCCCCGGAGGAGCGGCCCACCCCCCAGGAGGCACCTCCGTCCGCCGACGCGGCTCCTCCGGCGGCGTGGGCGCAGGACACTCCGGACCCGCAGCCGGGCGGCGCCGCCGCGGCCGGGGCCGCACAAGACCGCCGCCACGCCGCGGACGAGAGCCCCGGCGCCGCAAGCGCCGCAACCGCATCCGCCGACTCCGGCCCGCAGCGGCCCGAGGCCGCCGATGGCGGCGCGGGCGCTCGCCCCAAGACACCCTTCGACGGCTTCGCGCTAGGGGGCCCCGACACCGCCGCGGCCGATCCGGAAGCCCAGGCAACCGGGGAATCCGCCGCCGATGCCGGCGTCCTCCGCCGCGCCGCGGCCCCCGACCGCACCGCCGACGGCGCCACAGGTCCTGCCGAATCCACGACCGAATCCGCCGGCGCGGCAGGAGTTTCCACCGCCGCACAAGAACCGGCGCACCCGTCCGCGGCCGACTCCGGGAACGCTCCCAGCGCCGCCCTCGCCGACGCCGCCGAGCACGGACGCGCGCAGCAGGTCCCGCCGGGCGCCCCTGCGGAGTATCCGACGCCTGCGCCCGACCGGGATCGCCGGGCTTCGCCGGACGCCGAAACGCCCGGAGCCTTCGGCGGCGGGGAGGCGGACAGCCCCGCTCCGAGCGCGGGCGCTCCCACCATGGCGATTCCGCACCTGGGCGCGGCCGCCGGCTCCCGACCGCCCGCAGACGTCGGCGAAAGCGACGCGCCGGGCAGGCGGCACCTCGAAGAACCGCCCGAGGCCGATGGCGCCGACGACCATGCTGCGCCGAGCCCGGAATCCTCGGCACCGACGCACCCCGACGAGGAGCGCGATCCGGCGCACACCACCGCTGCGGATCCCCCTGGCGAGGCGCCGGACACCGGCGATGCCGAGCCGGTCGTACCCACGCCGTGGGCGGAGGACACCCCCGCCACCGGCACCGCCCTCGACGGCGAGTCGACGGTCGGCGGTTCCGCCACCGAGACCGCCACCGACCCGGACGCCGGGGGAGCAGACCCCGGAAACGGCTCCGATGGGCCGGATTCCGCCGCGGACGAGGCCGCCGCCGAGGAATCGGTGCGAAATCCTCTCCTGCCGCCGCTGCCCAAGGGCGTGTCCGACAGCTCGGCCTGGGGCCCCGACTGGCTCTAAGCCGTGTTTAAGAACGCCGGTCTGCTGGGCGGCCTAATGGGAGTTGCCGGGTCGGGCAGACTCGACGGGAAAGCGGCGGCGACGCCGGAAGCGGGGCCGGGCCCGCGCCCGCGGGACACGGTGCCCGCCGGTGGCGCAGTCGACGGGGCGGCGGGCGCCGCCCCTGTCACCTACCGCCCATGGGAGCCGAACCGATCCAACCCTTCTTAAACGGCGCTTAGCCACCCCAGGCAGACTTCGGCTCCTCGGCGGCACGCTGGGGGAGACCCGTGGATGCAGGCCGCCCCGGCCCGAGTAGAAAATCTACAATGTAAAGGCGCCTGTCAACCCTCCGCCACAACGCGGCCCTAACCGCAGCGGATCCGCCGGGAACGGGGAGCCGGCGGATCCGGGGACGGTCACGCCCGGGTCGTGCGCCGATGGTGGCCCGGCCCACCTTCGGTGTCGGCGCCGCTGAAGCGATCCCGCTCCTCGTAGTCCTCGTCGTAGAGGCCGTCGAAGTACTCCTCCTCGGTCACGCCCTGCGGTCGCTCCTTTCGGGCCCACCGCGAGGGCACCAGCATCGGGATGAACAGGGCCAGCCCCAGCGGCAGGTAGGCCCCGATCGACAGCAGCGTCACCGCTCCTTCCACACCCGGCAGCCCCGGCACCCGCTCCACCAGCGCCGGGCGCAGCACCTGCACCGCTGTGGCCGCGACCAGACTCAGTCCGGTGATGCCGGGCAGCAGCGGGGTAAGCCGCGGGGGCACCAGCACCAGCGTCACCAGCAGCGCCACGACGGCCGCGGCGCCCACGGCGACCGCACCGTCCACGGTGGCGATCGACTGCCCGGTCTCGTCGAGGTCGACGAAGCGCGGCAGCAGCCAACCGGTGCCGAGCATCAGCACCGGCGCCAGCACCAGGCCGACGACGAATCCCACGAAATGTCGCACGAGTCTTCTCCTCAGGTAGGTAGGTGGCGGCGGGCAGGCACGGCACCGCGCGGCCGGGGCCGACTGGCCCCCCGGGGATCGGGTGCCCCGCGCATGCGGCGCCGTCCGACGCGACTCCACGGGGAGTTGAGCATGCACCATAGCGACATTTGCCGCTAAATGGGCATAGTAGACACGCTTCGTAGTCGTGCACTGCGTCGTCTCGTCGCCTCGAACGGTGGTGCGACGCAGTTGAGGACGCCCGAAAATCCGATCTCGCCCATTGCGAAAACCAAGCAAAGTCACGTTGCGTGCTCGTTCCGGGTGGCGGCGGAGGGCCGCCACCCGGTTGTCGGCGCGAGCCCGACGCGGGGTAGCCGGCGGCCGACATGCAGCCGGATCGGGGCCACGAGATGCACGTACGTGCGCCGGTATTCGCCGCGGCGCTGCTCCGAGGTGCCGTCCTCGCACCGTGAGTTCGCGATGCGAAACAACGCGGGTCGTTATGCCCACCAATGCCCGATTCCTCGGTGGGTTCGCCCCCGCGCCGCGGCGGCGGTAGCGCACGAGGCGCACCGAATGGCGCGAAAGCGCCCCCGACATCAACTTTTCGTGCGTCTCGTGGCCGCCGCGCCCGCCGAGGCCACCCGCAAAACGGTCATAGACCCCCAAAAATCCATCCCATCGGGCGGTGGACTCCCGGAGGTGACGCCCGGGCGCAACGAGCGACGTGTCGTCACCCCCCCCGCACCCCTCGGGCCGTGCGAGCGCCCGCGACCCCGCCCCGCCGCGCGGCTTCCGGCCTGCGCGGGCCCTGTCGGAACACAGCGGCGCCGCCTCCCAGCCCCCGCGCCCGCTATATCCGACGCGCCGGAGTCGGCCGCGACGATCGTGGCGGCCGTGGCGAAAATCCCAAAGAACGCCGCTGGATCTCGTCATACGGGCACCATCGTCCCGCCGCCCTGCGACATCACGGACACACGGGCGCCTCCCGGATCCCCCGCGTCCTCGCCGACCCCGTCGCGCGGGTCACCGGCCGGCACCGGAACCGACGCTCGCGGGCTGGCCCTTCGCCGTCCTCGCTGCCGCTTCTCCATATGGCCGCCCGATACCCGGCAGGCCGACAAGGCCGCCCAGCAGACCCGAGCCGCCGGCCGCCGCCACCGGCGAGCACCAACGGGCACCCGGCCCGATGACCGCAGGCTCAGCCCGCCGCCGC